>NZ_BBWQ01000010.1 GCF_001463885.1 Aureimonas altamirensis
GACCTCCGTCTCCAGGATGCCGCCGGCGCCGACATAGTCGCCGAGGATGGTGAGTGTTCCGATGGAGGTGCCCGGCGCGACGGTGCCGGCATTGGTGGTCGGGCCGACGAAGCCGTTGCCCTCCAGCCGGCCGCCGGCCAGGACGTCGACTGTGCCGCCGAGGATACCGTTCACCTGCAGGGCGCCGCCCGATATCGTGCTGATGCCGCCAAAGCCGGCATGGGCGGCGTTGAGGATAGTGCGCCCGGCCAGCACGTCGATCTCGCCATCGCCCGCAATGGTGCCGACGCCCGTCTGCGGGGCCTGCAGGTCGAACTGGTAGCCGCTGCTGGAATGGTTGAACACCAGCCGCCCGTCGCCAGGGCCGAACTGGAGCGTCGGCGTATTGATGGCGCCCGGCGCAACCGGGGCCGTACCTTCCAGCCCGCCGATCACCACCGTGCCGGTGGAGCCGGCCACCGGGCCGACGATGAAGTCGCCGGGCGTCGTCAGCACCGCGCCGGTGGCCAGAAGCAGCGTGCCTGCGCCAGCAGCGCCGGAAGGCGCCTGGCCGACATAGGTGTTGGCAGGAGCAAGCGTTGCGCCCGCGACCATGCCGAAGATGCCGCCCTGCACATAGAGATCGCCGGTAAAGCCATTGCCCGCGCCCCCGGCAAGGTCCAGCCGTCCCGGCCCGATCTGCACGAGGTTGCCGGTGCCGGAGATGGCACCACCCCAGAGCATGTCGTCGGAATGGTTGAAGGCCAGGGTTGCACCGCCGGAGATGAAAGCGTCGCCCGCGATGGAGCCTTCCGTGCCGCCATTGCCGATCTGCAGCGTGCCGGCCGAAACATCGGTCAGGCCCGTATAGACATTGTCGCGGACCAGGATGGTCGTGCCGCTGCCAGTCTGGTTGACGCCGCCCGCGCCGGAAACAAGACCGTCGAAGACGACGACGTCGCTGCGGTTGAATGCCAGGGTGGCATCCTGGTTCACCTGTACATCGCCGACGATGGAGCCGGACGCACCGCCCGCCCCGAGCGACAGGACCCCGCTGTCGACCAGCGTGTTGCCTGCATAGCTATTCGCGCCGGTCAGGGAAAGCGTGCCGGCGCCCAGCTTGGCCAACCCGCCAGGCCCGGTGATGCCCTGCGATACAATGGACGAAAATCCGTTGGTATCGATGCCGCCGGCTGTACCGTTGATCGTGATCGGCCGCGTCCCATCTAGCGTGATGGCATTGTCGAGGCGCAAGGTCGGTATGCCGCCGAAACCTGTATTGTCGAAGGTGATTTCCCCGCCGGCCGCGCCGATGGCAGCGTCGCGCGTAATGGCCAGTGTCCCCTGACGGATCGTCGTTCCGCCCGAATAGCTGTTGTCGTTTTCGGGATCGAGCACCGTTGTTCCGACGCCGACCTTTTCGACCGCGCCGGTCCCGACGATCTGCCCGATATAGGTTCCGGTATCCGGTTGGGAAAAGCGCACCAGGCCGTCATTGCTGACATTGCCCGTATTTGAACCCGGGGCACGGGTGGGTAGGCTCTGCGCCCGTGCTTCGACTGTTCCTGCCGGTTCGACGATGACGGAGCCGGTGTAATTGGCGTTGTCGCCTGTCAGGCCCAACGTTCCGTCGCGAACGGTAACGGTCGTGAAGCCGGTGAGCGAACCGGTGACATCCCACCTGCCGAGCCCATCCTTCAAGAGGGTGCTGAAATTCGTCAGGGCCCCCGGCAGCGTATCGTAGGACCCGGTGACCCCATTGAGGGTCAGATCGTTGACGCCGCCCCCGCCATTGATCGAGCCGCTGACGACGGAGCCCGGGAAAAACGTAAGACTGTCATCGCCGCCGGCGAAGACCAGATCGCCGTTCACGACACCGCCGGTTTGGTTGATGAAGTCGATGCCGCCGCCGACCGCGCCTTGCGTGCCCATCACGTTGCCGCCCCCGACACGCTCGATGAGGCCGAAATTGTTGACGATGTTTCGGGTTCCGGTGAAAGCTCCTTGATCCTGAAACCAGATCGCCGCGGCGCCATTGTAGGAGCGCACAATGCCGTAATTCGTGATGACGTTGCCGTAGCCATGGACGTTGATCGCCTCCCCGCTCGATATTGAGCCGAAGGACTGCAACAAAGCGTCCGAACCGATCGTGATCGTCGAGCCGCCGTTGAGCTCGATGACATTGGGGCCGGTGCCGAACAGACTGCCGGGCCCCGGACCACGATTGCCATTCACGGTGGAGACCGTCGCGGTCGGCCCACCGGCACTGAAAGCGCCGCCTATCGCAATTGCGATGTTGTCGCCAAAGCTGAGTGCCGTTCCCGGAACGTCGAAGACGCCGCTCGGCAGGTTGACAGTGAGATTGGAATCACCCGGACCGCTTCCGATCCGTGCGCTGGTATCACCCGTGCAGTCGATGACGCTTCCTGTGGCGACACACGCGGCCTGCGCGTGGGGTGTGGCAAAGGGCAGCAGGCAGGTGCTGGCAAAAAGGATACTCGTAACCTGTTTCATCCGCGTTTCTCTGTGCCAATTGCTATGACTGAGAACACGGATGAAAAGAATTTGGCAACCTAAAATTATCACTCGCAACTATAAATTGTTAGTTGCAGAATCGCTGCATCGTCACGTCAGCGCCTGCCACCCCGCATCCGGCCGAAACCGGGGCCCATGCTTTTCGGCAAGCTCTTCCATGCGACGCACGATCGCATCGACGCCGCGGTCCCGCGCATAGTGCATCGGGCCGCCCCGGAAAGGCGCAAAACCGGTGCCGAACACCATGGCCCCATCCGCCAGGTCCGGGTCGGACACCACGCCCTCGCGCAGGGCCGCAACCACGGCATTGAGCATCGGCAGGATCAAGCGATCCTCCAGGTCCGCATCGTCTTTCGCGCCATCCGGTATCGCGTCGACATGGATCTTCTTCGGCTTGCCGCCCTCGTATTCGTAAAGGCCGCCATTCGTCTTGGCGCCGAGACGCCCTTCCCGGACCATCTGCACCAGCCAGGCCGGCGTTTCCGGGAAGTCGCCATCGAGCCCCTCGCGAAGCGAGGCCGAAACCTCGAGTGCGATATCCAGCCCGACCCGGTCCGCCAGTTCCACCGGCCCCATCGGCATGCCGAACGCTTCGGCACGTGCGTCTATGCGTTCCTTGGGCACGCCCTCGCCTACCATCAACAGCGCCTCGGCCATGTATGGCGTCAATGCGCGGTTGACGAGGAAGCCCGGCGCGGAGCGCACAGGCGCCGGAAGGCGCGACAGTTCCACCGCAAAGGCGGTGGCACGGCGCAGCGTCTCGTCTCCGGCGTCCGGATGCGAGACGATCTCCACGAGCTGCATCCGGGAAACCGGGTTGAAGAAATGCAGGCCGACGAACCGGCTCGGGTCGGCAAGGCCGTCGGAAAGCTGCTCCAGCGGCAGGGCCGAGGTGTTGGTAGCCAGAAGGGCCCCGTCCTTCAAACGCGGCTCCACGGTCTGGTAGATGGCGCGCTTGACCTCGATGCGTTCGGGCGCCGCCTCGATGACGAGGTCGGCATGGGCAACGCCGATGCCGTCCGGATCGGGGATCAGCCTGTCCAACGCATCGCGGGTCTTCAGATCGTTCTTCAGTGTCGCGGCCATCATGCCGGCGCCGGCCTTGATGGCGCGTCCGATGGGCTTCAGGTCGATGTCCTGCAGGGTTACGGTAAAGCCCTGCCGCGCCGCCCATGCGGCGATGTCGCCGCCCATCGCGCCGGCGCCGATCACATGCACATGTGCGATGGCCGACTTGCCGGACCTCAGGCCGCGCATCTTCTCTCGCAGGAAGAAGACGCGGACAAGGTTCTGCGCCGTCGGCGTCTCGATCAGTTCGGCGAAGCTGTCCAGCTCCGCCTTGCGCATGGCATCGGCGCTGCCGCCATTGGCTTCCCATATGTCGATGAGCTTATAGGGCGCCGGGTAATGCGCCTTCGGCGCGGTTTCCGCCGCCTTCCGGCGCATCTGCTTGGCAAGCAGGCTTCGCGCCGGACGCAAGGAAAATGCCCGGCGCCGCAAACCGGCATCGCCTTTGCGCATCTCGCCCGAGCGGATGGCCGCCACCGCATTGGCGACATGGCGCTCCTCAAGTGCGGCATCGGCAAGCCCGATGCTGCGGGCGCGGCGGGCGTCGACCGGCTTGCCGGTCAGCATCATCGTCATCGCCTCGACCGGGTCGGCCACCTCCAGAGAGCGGAAGGTGCCCCCAAGCCCGGGATGCAGCCCAAGCATGACCTCCGGGAAGCCGAGCGACGCTCCGTGGACCGCAAGGCGGTAGCGGCAGGCAAGCGCGATCTCGAGCCCCGCGCCCAGGCAATGGCCATGGATGACGGCGATGGTGGGCATTGAAAGGGCGGCCAGGCGGTCCAGCACGATGTGGCCCTGCCCCAGCATGGAGCGGATGTCCTGCGTGGATGCGCCGACGAACTGGTTGATATCCGCGCCCGCCGCAAAGCCGGCCGGCTTGGCCGAACGCAGGACGACGGCGGTCGGCCGCTCCTGCTCGATCCGGTCGATGACGGAGTTGAGCTCTTCCAGCACCTCGCGATCCACGACGTTGACCGACTTGCCCGGCCTGTCCAGCAGCAGCCAGAAGACACGGTCCGCGTCCATCGCATAACGCCAGTTGCCGTGCGGCTGGGCATCGCGCGCCGCACCCAGCTCGATGATCCGGGGCGCCAACGTTTCGAGCATCTTGTCCATGTAAGCCGTCTTACCTCCCGTCATGCCGCTTCCAGCAGCATGGCGCCGCCCTGTCCGCCGCCGATGCATTCCGTTGCGATGCCCTGCTTCAGGCCACGCTGGCGCATGGCATTGGCCAGGTGCAGTGCGATGCGCGTGCCGCTGGTGCCTACCGGGTGTCCAAGCGAGATCGCCCCGCCATCGACGTTCAGCCGCTCGCGGTCGATCGTGCCGGCCGCGCCGTCGAAGCCCAGCACATCACGGCAGACCTGCGCGTCCTCGAACGCCGCAAGGCACGCCAGCACCTGGGCGGCAAAGGCCTCGTTCAATTCCCAAAGGTCGATATCGCCGATCGAAAGATTGCGCCGCCGCAGGATGGGCGCGGTCGCCATGACGGGCCCGAGCCCCATGATGGACGGATCGAGCGCCCCCCAGTGAGAGTCGACGATCCGCGCCAGCGGCTTCAACCCGTGCTTTTGCACGGCATCTTCGCTGGCCAGGATCGTCCAGGCTGCCCCATCCGTGATCTGCGACGAGTTGCCGGCCGTGACATTGCCATAGGGCTTCTCGAAAACCGGCTTCAGCGTCGACAGGCTTTTCACCGAGCTGTCGGGCCGCACGCCATCATCATGGTCGAATACCTGCCCCTCGCGGGAGATTGCGGGCAGCAATTCGCCGGCAAACCGCCCCTCGGCCTGCGCCGCGGCCAGCCTGCGGTGGCTTTCGGCGGCATAGGCATCGGCGTCGCGGCGCGTGACGCCGAATATGTGGCCGATCTTTTCCGCCGTCTGCCCCATGCCGAGGTCGGTGATGGGGTCGGTCAGGCCGCGCTCCAGGCCGATCTCAGGCTTGAGGAACCCGGGCTTCAGGCCGGCCAGCACCTTGAGCCTGTCGGCGGTGCCGCGCGCGCCGTTGAGCCGGGCGAACCAGTCCACCGCCTCGCGCCGCAGCACCAGGGGCGAATGGCTGAGCGATTCCGCCCCGCCGGCCAGCACGATATCGGCATGGCCGCCCTCGATGGTGCGGAAGGCGGTATCCATGGATTGCATCCCGGAACCGCAATTGATCTGCACGGTAAAGGCGGGTGTGGATTCCGGCAGGCCAAGCCGCAGCCCAGCGACACGCGCGGGGTTCATCTCGTCGGCGATGACGTTGACGCAGCCAAGGATGACAAGGTCGATCAGCGCCTTGTCGAAATCCTGCCGCAGCAGCAGCGGCCGCCCGCACTGAACGGCAAGATCGACGGGCGTGAACGGGCCGGGCCTGCCGCGTGCCTTCAGGAAGGGCGTGCGCGCCCCATCCACCAGATAGACGGGACGGCTCATTCTGCCGCCTCGGCACGGGCTGCATCGGCGCTCCGCCGGGCCAGGTGCGATACGTCTTCGGCCGGAAAGGCATCCACGGCGACGACCCGTTCGGTTGCCGCGCGCGCCTGCATCAGCAGCGCATGCTCGTCGGTGGTGATCAGCGCCTGCTCCAGCGCCTTGTCGGCATCCTTCACCCTTGCCTCCTTCATCTTGCGCAGGGCCGGCTCGGCCCTGGTGACGAGGTCGAGCGCTTCCTCCAGCTCGGCGATGGCGTAGGATTCCCGCCCGGCGCCAAGGTAGAGGTCGGCCGTCAGCCTGTCCCGCTGGGATGTGGGGCGCATCAGCAATTCGGCCACCTCGCTTACCAGATCGTCGCGCACAGCCACGCGGGGCGCCCCCGCCGGAAAGGCGATGGCGCGGATCACAAAGGCCGCCGAACGTGACGGAAGATTGGCGATGATACCGTCGAAGGCTTCGCCGATGCGGTTGATGCCACGGCGCATGACATACTCGATAAGGGGTTTGTCGGCCTCGGGCCGGCCCTCCGTCTCGAAGCGCTTCAGGCACGCGGCCAACAGGTACAACTCGCTCAGAATGTCGCCCAGCCGGCCCGACAGCATCTCCTTGCGCTTCAGCGCGCCGCCGAGGCTGAGAAGCGCCATGTCCGCCGTCAGCGCGAACGCGGCGGACAGGCGGGACAATTGCCGCCAATGGCCGGTCAACTCCGCGTTATCGGGCGCGGGCGCGGCGATGCCGCCCGTCCAGCCGCGCAGGAAGGCGCGCCCGGCATTGCGGAAGGCGTGGCCAACATGCCCCCAGAAATGCTTGTCGAAGGCATCCAGCCCGGCTTCCTTGTCCGGATCGGACAGGGCCTTCATCTCTTTCAGCATGTAGGGGTGTGCGCGGATCGCGCCCTGCCCGAAGATCATCAGGCTGCGCGTCAGGATGTTGGCGCCCTCCACCGTGATGCCGATGGGGATCGACCGGTATTGCGGGGCCATGTAGTTGCGCGGGCCCTCCACGATGCCCTTGCCGCCATGGATATCCATGGCAAGGTTGACGGACTGGCGCATCCTTTCGGTCGCATTGGCCTTCATGATGGCCGAGATCACCGAAGGGCGATGGCCCTGGTCCAGCGCGGCCAGCGTCAGCCGGCGCGCCGCATCCACCTGATAGGCATTGGCGGCGATTTCGGCCAACGGCTCCTGGATGCCCTCGAACTTGCCGATGGGCAGGCCGAACTGGTGCCGCACCCGCGCGTATGCGCCGGACGCACGCGCCGACATGGCGCAGGCGGCGGCGGACTGCGATGGCAAAGAGATGCTGCGCCCGGCGGCCAGCGCCGTCATCAGCATGGTCCAGCCTTCGCCGATCTGCGCCTGCCCGCCGAGAATCCAGTCCATGGGAATGAAGACGTCGCGGCCGTGCAGCGGGCCGTTCTGGAAATGCGTGGCCAGCGGCACATGCCGCTCGCCATAGGTGACGCCCTTGGTTGCGGTCGGCAGCAGCGCCACCGTGATGCCGAGGTTCTCACCGCGCCCAAGATGGTTCTGCGGGTCCTGCATCTTGAAGGCAAGGCCCATGACGGTGGCCACCGGCCCCAGCGTTATATAGCGCTTGTCGAAGTTCAGCCGGATGCCGAGTACCTCGCGCCCCTCGTGCTCGCCATATTCCACGATGCCCGTATCGCGCATGGAGGCGGCGTCGGAGCCCGCATCCGGCGAGGTCAGGCCGAAGCACGGAATTTCGCGCCCGTCGGCAAGGCGCGGCAGCCAATGGTTCTTCTGCTCCTCGGTGCCGAAATGCAGCATCAGTTCGCCGGGCCCGAGCGAATTGGGCACCATCACCGTCACACCGGCGACGACGCTGACCGACGATACCTTGCGCACCACCTCGGAATGGGCGGTGTTGGAGAAACCGAGGCCGCCATATTGCTTCGGAATGATCATCCCGAAAAACTTTTCGCGGCGCAGGAAGTCCCATACCTCGGGCGGCAGGTCGTGATCGACGGAGGTGATCTTCCAATCGTCGACCATGGCGCAAAGCTGCTCGACCGGCCCGTCCATGAACGCCCGCTCCTCGGCGGACAGCTCTGCCGGCGGCATGGCGACGAGCTTTTCCCAGTCGGGAGAGCCGCCGAACAGTTCGCCGTCCCACCAGACGGTGCCGGCGTCGATGGCCTTGGCTTCCGTTTCGGAGATCGAGGGCATCGCCTTCTGTGCCCAGCGGAAGATCGGGCGTGTCAGCTTCTCGCGCCGAAATGAACCTTTTGCCATGTCGCAGCCTCCCGTTAGCAGAGCTCAAGCAAGGAATGCTTTTACGCTAACGTAAGATGCGGCAGAAGTCCTGCCACCCGGCAAGAACGATATTTTCTGTAAATTCCCCGTCAGCCGCGCGCCCGGTGGGCGATATCGGTGCGGTAGAAGCCGTTGGGCCAATCGATTTCGGCCACCAGACGATAAGCCCGGTCGGCCGCTTCGCCGACATCCGCGCCGGTTGCCGTTACGTTCAGCACCCGTCCGCCCGTGGCCGTCAGCTCGCCATCCTGCTCTGCCGTACCGGCATGGAAGATCGCCTCTCCCCGCTCCGTCTGCGGCAGATGAAGGATCGGCGTTCCCTTGTCGTAGGCGCCGGGGTAACCATTGCTGGCCATGACGACGGTCACGGCGGCGTCGGCGCTCCATTGCGGCTCGGCGGCGGAAAGGTCGCCATGCGCGGCCGCTTCCAGCAGCGGAACGATATCGCTTTCCAGCCGCATCATCAGCACCTGCGCCTCGGGGTCGCCGAAGCGGACATTGTACTCGATCAGCTTCGGCCCCTCGTCCGTCAGCATCAACCCGGCATAGAGCACGCCCTTGAACGGCATTCCGGCATCGGCCATCCCCTTCAAGGTCGGCTCCACAATGTCGCGCATGGTGCGGCCGAGGAGCTCCGGCGTCATCAGAAGCGACGGCGAATAGGCGCCCATGCCGCCCGTATTCGGACCCTTGTCTCCGTCGTAGGCGCGCTTGTGGTCTTCCGCGGTTCCGAAGGGCACCGCTTTTGTGCCGTCGCACAGGCAGAAAAAACTGGCCTCGGGCCCGGTCATGCATTCCTCTATGACCACGCTTGCGCCCGGCGTCGAAAAACAGGCATCCACGGCGTCGAGCGCCTCGGCTACGGTTGCGGCAACCGTCACGCCCTTGCCGGCCGCCAGCCCGTCGGCCTTGACGACGATCGGCGCGCCCGAAGCCTCGATATAGGCGCGTGCCGGCCCGGCGGCATCGAACCGCCGGAAGCGCGCCGTCGGGATGTCCATCCGCGCGCACAGTTCCTTGGTGAAACCCTTCGACCCTTCAAGCTGCGCGGCGGCGCGGCTGGGGCCGAAAACGGCGATCCCATGTGCCTCAAGCGCGTCGGCGATACCGTCGACCAACGGCACCTCGGGCCCGACGACGACAAGCCCGATGGCCTTTTCCTGCACGAAGGCGACAATGGCCGCATGGTCGGCCGGGTCCAGATCCACGCATTGGGCCACCGTGGCGATGCCTGGGTTGCCGGGCGCGGCGTAAAGCCGCCCGACACGCGGCGATGTCGCGATCTTGGCGGCCAGCGCATGTTCGCGGCCACCGGAACCGATCAGGAGAATGTCGATGCTCATTGGGGACAGGTCTTCCGCAAGAATCCGGGCGATGCGCCATCGTCTAGGGTGGCCGGATGGAAAGGGTCAAGGCCGAAACGGTTCATATTAACCCAAAAGCGCTTGACGCGGCACGTATTCGGGGCCTTCCTCCGGCCGATGCAGAACGACAGGAAAGATACGGGGATGGTTCAGGGCCGCGTCGCCGACGCCCCGTCGGAGAACTTCGTCTACCGGATGCTGCCGGCCGCGCTTTGGCCCTATGCACAGCTTGCCCGCTGGGACCGCCCCATCGGGTGGCAGCTTCTGCTGTGGCCCTGCCTGTGGAGCGCGACGCTGGCCCCGCAATGGGCGGCGCCGTCGGCGGTGCATACCGGCCTGCCGAGCTTCCTTCATCTGCTGCTGTTTCTGGTCGGCGCCGTCGCGATGCGGGGTGCGGGCTGCACCTACAACGACCTCGTCGACCACGAGATCGACAATCAGGTGGCGCGCACGCGCTCGCGTCCGCTGCCGTCGGGGCGGGTGTCCCGCCGTCAGGCCAAGCTGTTTCTGGCGGCGCAGCTTCTGGCCGGCTTCCTGGTGCTCATCCAGTTCAACAGCTTCTCCATCCTTCTCGGCATCGCCTCGCTTGCAATCGTGGCGATCTACCCCTTCCTGAAGCGTGTCACGGATTGGCCGCAGCTTGGCCTCGGCCTGGCCTTCTCATGGGGCGCGCTGATGGGCTGGGCCGGCTATTGGGGCTCGCTCACGCTGGCGCCCGTGCTGCTTTATGCCGGCTCGGTGCTGTGGACGATCGGCTACGACACGATCTACGCGCACCAGGACAGGGAAGATGACGCGCTGGTTGGCGTACGGTCCACCGCGCGGCTTTTCGGCACCAGAACGCGCCCC
This sequence comes from Aureimonas altamirensis, assembly GCF_001463885.1. GTDB lineage: Bacteria > Pseudomonadota > Alphaproteobacteria > Rhizobiales > Rhizobiaceae > Aureimonas > Aureimonas altamirensis. The sequence goes on from NZ_BBWQ01000010.1 coordinate 10,495, forward strand.
GCGCTGATCGTCCTGTATGGCGGCGCGATGGCGCTGTTTCTTGCCGCCTTCACCATGACGGGCACCGCCACCACCGGGCCTAGCTGGCCGGCCTATGCGGCTTTGGCCATCGGCGCGGCGCAGATGCTGTGGCAGATCCTGCGGCTCGACATCGACGATGCAGACGAATGCCTGCGGCTTTTCCGCTCCAACAACGTCTTCGGCTGGATCCTTTTCCTCGGCCTTCTGGCGTCCGCGCTCTGGACGTTGTCCTTCCCATTCGGCGACTGACGGTCACGGCGTGATCGCCACCTTCAGCACGCCGTCCCGCTGGTTGGCGAACAGGTCGTAGGCCGCCTCGATATCGTCCAGCTTGTAACGGTGCGTCACCAGGGGCTTCAGGTCGATGCGGCCAGACCCGCACACCTCCATCAGGCGGCGCATCCGCTCTTTTCCGCCGGGGCAAAGGGTGGATACGATGGAGTAATCGCCAAGGCCGGCGCCGAAGGCCGACAGCGGAATGGACAGGTCGCCCGAATAGACGCCGAGGCTGGACAGCGTGCCACCGGGGCGCAGAACCTTCAGCGCCGACCCGAAGGTGGATTGTGTGCCCAGCGCCTCGATGGCGACATCGACGCCGCGCCCGTCGGTCAGCGCCAAGATCTGCTCCGCCGGGTCGCCGGCCTTGAAATCCACCACATGGTCGGCGCCCAGACGGCGTGCGACATCCATACGCGCCGGCACCGTGTCCACGCCGATGATCGTGGTGGCGCCCATCAGCTTGGCACCGGCCACGGCGCACAGGCCGATGGGGCCCAGCGCAAACACGGCCACCGTGTCGCCGATGCGGACATTGCCGCGCTCCGCGCCGGAGAAGCCCGTCGACATGATATCGGGGCACATCAGCACTTCGTCGTCGGAGAGATGGTCGGGAATCGGGCTCAGATTGGCGAGCGCGTCCTTCACCAGCACATATTCGGCCTGGCAGCCGTCGATCGTATTGCCGAACTTCCAGCCGCCGGCCACCTTGAAGCCGTGCCGCTCTGCCGGGCCGTCCTGCGAACCGCAGCCGCAAAGGCACGCATAGGAATGGCCCGAGGGCGTGATGGCGCCGGCAATGACCCGCTGGCCTTCCCGATAGCCCTTCACCTCGCTGCCGAGCTTTTCGATGATGCCGACGGGTTCGTGCCCGACGGTCAGGCCCTTGGCGACTGGATACTCGCCCTTCAAAATATGGACGTCCGTGCCGCAGATTGTGGTGGTGGTTATGCGCATCAGCGCATCCAGCGGCCCGACATCCGGTATCGGCTTTTCGTCCAGGACGATCCGTCCGTTTTCGACAAAGATCGCCGCCTTCATCCTGCCTGCCATGGTCCACGCTCCCAACCGGATTCGACGTCCGCAATCATGGGTCGCTGCCGTGGGATGGGCAAGCCTACTTATCGGCGCGCGATGATCTCGCTGCCGGAAATGACCATCCGCATCCCGATGCCGCCGGGCTTGCGGCGCACCAGAAAGCGCGGGCGGCGGCCCTTGTGGTAGTTGCGGCGACGGTCGGCCGGCGAGGCTGCCTTGAGCTTGCCCAGCGTTTCTTCCAGCGCGGTGACGGTGCCATCCGCCTCGACCATCAGCATGGGGATGCCGAACATGTTGGACCAGCTACGCCAGTCCGCCGCCACATCGAACAGGTCGGAAGCCACCAGCAGCGGCACGCTGAGGCGCGGATCGTCGTGCATCAGCTCCAGCGTCACGGTAACGCGACCGCCCTGCTCTTCCATGGCCCGGGCTGCGACGCCCCGGAAGGCGGCGGGTGCCAGCGGAATGGAAACGGGCACCATGCTGCCCTCGTAGCAGCGGCGTACGACGGCGCCCCGGCGATCGACGCGGTAGGAGACGGTCTCTTCGCCATCCTTCACGTCGAAGCTGACCCGGCGGTCGGCCACGGCGGGATCGAGGCGGATCGGCGTCCGCGTCCAGGCGGGATGCACGGGAACCTTGCCGGAAACGATGCTCATCCTGATGTCACCTTCTTCAGTCGTCACTCAGGCCGGCTTCGATCCGGCCCCTTGTTGCGTCAACTTTTAGGGGCGCCTCGTTGCGAGCCTCTGAAGAAACGGGGTTAAGCGTTGGTAGCCGAAATCAGGGTTATCGAATGGTGGCCAAAGCCCTGCATTTTAGCGGTTCGGCGGTCAGGTTTCGGTTATCGGCGGGCCGGCCCAGACGCCCGGCACGACGCCGGAGATCGTCTCGTCTACAGACGCCAGGCGCTGGAAATGGACACGGCCATTGCCTGGCCGGCCTCGCGGCGCGTTGCGCTGTAGACCAGCAGTTCCTGTCCGTCCGGCAGACGCAGCGTCACGCAATAGCGCTCACCCTGGAACACCGCCGTTTCGACGCGGGCGGCGATGCCGTTTGCGTCTTCATGGACATGTTCCGGCCGCACCAGGAAGGCCGCCTTCGGCCCCGTGTCTGCGCTCGACAGCATCGCGGCCAGTTGCGGCCAGCCCGGCTGGCGCACCCCGCCCGCCGGTGCCGACAGATCCAGTATGGCCCCCCGGCCCACCAGATTGCCGACGATGCGCCCTTCGGGCCGCGCATAGAGCGCGTCGGGAGCCGCCACCTGCAGAAGCCGCCCCTCCGACATCACGGCCACGTCGGTGGCCAGCGCCATCGCTTCCGCCTGATCATGCGTCACATAGATCATGGCGGCTCCGGACCGCTCGTGGAAAACGCGGAAATTTTCTTCCATCTCGTGGCGCAGATGCCTGTCCAGATTGGCCAGCGGCTCGTCCAGCAGCACCACCGCCGGTTCGGTTACCAGGCAGCGTGCCAGTGCGACACGCTGGCGCTGGCCGCCCGAAAGGTCTGCCGGGCGCCGGTCCGCCAACTTGTCCAGCCGCACCGCCGCCAGCGCCTCGCCCACCTTCCGGTCGTATTCGGCGCGCCCGATGCCGCGCACCTTCAGCGGGTATCCGGCATTGTCGGCGACACTCATATGCGGCCACAGCGCATAGGACTGGAACACCATCGCCATGCCGCGCCGCTCCGGCGGCACCATGCCGCCCGCATCGGCTAGCCGGCGCTCTCCCAGGAGGATCTCCCCGCCGGTCGGCTGCTCGAAGCCGGCGATCATGCGCAACACGGTCGTCTTGCCGCATCCGGATGGCCCCAGCAGCGCCAGGAACGCGCCGGGCTTGAGCTCCAGCGACACGCAATCGACGGCCGGGGGCGCTTCCGGTGAAAACCGCTTGGTGACGCCGTTGAGGATCAGTTTTGCCATGGAACGGTTCCGCGTGGCAGCCAGCGGCCGCAAAGGTCGAGCAGCAGCATCAGCGCGGTCACGACGAGGACGACGAGGACAGACAGCGCCGCGGCGAGGTTGAAACTGCCGCTGTCGTCGAGATTGTAGATGACGACGCCGATGGTCTGCGTGCCCGCCGACCAGAGCAGGGCCGAAACGGTCAGCTCGTTGCAGGCGAACAGGAACACCAGCACCGCGCCCGCCGCCGCCGAAGGCGCGACGAGCGGCAGGAGGATATCGCGCATCCGGCGGCCGAAGCCGGCGCCCGAAATGCGGGCGGCTTCCTCCAAGACCGGGTCCATCTGGCGGAAGGCGCTGTCCACGGGTTTCAGCGCCACGGCCAGGAATGACGACAGATAGGCGAGGAGTATGATCCACAAGGTGCCGTAGAGAGACACGCCCAGAAATGGCACGGGCGCCGCGAACAGCAGCACGAAGGCGACGGATATGACGATGCCGGGCAACGCATAGGGAACCTCGGTCAGCATGGCCAGAATGCGCGCCAGCGGTCCGCGCCGGCGTGTCAGAAGATAGGCGGTCAACAGCGCGACGACGCCGAGCGCCACCGCCGCGCCCGCCGCCAGAAGGAACGAGTTGGCAAAGGCCCGCCGGGTTGCCGACTGGCGAAAGAGCACTTCGCGATAGGCATCGAGCGTCGCCGTGTCCGGCGTCAGCCTGACCCCGTAGGCCGGCGCCAGCGATCCGGCCACGAGCGAGGCGAAGGGCGCAAACAGCATCAGGGCTACCAGAAGCCACAGGAGTATCTGCAGCGCAAATCCCCAGCGGCCGAGCCTGAATACGGCGCTGGCGCCGGAATGCCCGATGGTGCGGTAGTCGCGTCCCGCAAGCGCCCGTTCCTGCACCCACAGCCCGGCAAAGGCGATCACCGCGATCAGGGCGGCGATCATGGCGATATCGCCGAAGGTGCCGGCGCCGAAAGCCGTCAGCCGGCTGTAGATAAGGGTCGGCAAGGTCGCGATCCCGGCGGGCAGCCCCAGAATGGCCGGGATGCCGAAATTGCCGATGCCCGAAACGAAGGCGATGGCCGCACCGGCCACCAGGCCGGGCGTTGCCAGCGGCAGGACGATATCCCGCAGGACGCGGCCTTTCGAGGCCCCGGACAGACGCGCCGCCTCGATGGCATCGCGCGGCAAGGCCAGCAGGCTGGCACGCAAGGTAAGATAGACCAGGGGCGCATGCTGCACCCCGTATAGCAGCGCGATCCCGCCGACCGAGTAGAGCGGCTGCGGGCTGCCCAGCGGCGGCGCCATGCCGATGGCCTTCAGCAGCGCGCTGGATGGTCCGCTCATGCCGATCCAGGCCAGGGCCGTCACTTGCGGCGGAATCATCATCGGCAGCATGAAGAGAATGCCGAGGGTGCGCTTGAAGCGCAGGTCGCACAATGTCAGCGCCAGGGCAAAGAGCCCGCCCAGAAGCACCGAGATCGCCATTCCGCCGGCGGATGTCGTCAGCGTATTGCGGAAGGCGGGCCAAAGCGCCGGGTCCGCCGCCAGCGACGCCAGGCCGCCACTACCGGCAGAGCGCATGCCAGTTACGCCCAGCCGCAGCAGCGGCAGGGCGCACAGGAACAGGATGGCCCCGGTGACGAAGCCTGTCAGCCAACGCGGCTCCAGCCGGTTGGCAGGCAATGCGGGCATGAGCGCCTTACTGGGTTGCGCCGAATATGGCGTTGAATTCCTTCAGATCCTGGTCGGATGCAGCCAGTGCGGCCGCCGGATCGAACGGCAGGAGCTTGATCTCCTCACGCGCCGGGAAACCCTCCGGCAACGCAATGCCGTCGCGCGCCGGGATGTATCCCAGTTTGGCCTGCAGCGCCTGCCCCTCCTCCGAGAGGAGATAATCGACGAACTTCTTGGCCGCGTCCACATTGCGCGCGGTGGACAGGATCGCAACCGGCTCGGTCACGGCGGAGACGCCCTCCTGCGGGAAGACGAAAGCGACGGGCGCCCCCTTGGCGGCTTCGCGGATCGGCAGATAGTCGACCACCATTCCGTAGGCCTTCTCACCGGAGGCAACGGATTTCAGCACCGCGCCGTTGCCGCCGGCCGCCACCGCGCCGTTGTCCTTCAGGCTGCGATAATAATCCCAGCCCAGCTCTGGAACGCCGGTCAGCGTCTGCGCGTGGATCAGCGCCGCGCCGGACGTGGCCGGGCTCGGCATCGCCACCAGCCCCTTGGCCTCCGGCTTGGCCAGATCAGCCCAGCTTTGCGGCGTCATTCCGGCGGCCGTGTTGTAGACGATGCCGGTCGTGATCAGCTTGGTGGAGTGGTAGGCGCCATCCGGGTCGTGCAGGCCTTCCGCGTAGCCCTCGGCCTGCGGCGAAGGATAGGCAAGAAGCTGGCCCGCTTGCTTCATCCGCTCCAGCGTCACGCTGTCGGCGATCAGCAGCACGTCCGGCGCCGGGTTTCCGGCTTCGATCTCGGCCATCAGGCGCGCCATCAGCTTCGGCGTGCCGTCGCGCACCCACTCGACCTCCAGCCCGGTGGCTTCCTTGAAACCATCGGCGGTCGCCTGCGCGTCTTCATTGGGCTGGCTCGTATAGAGAACGAGGTCGGCGGCGGAGGCCGCCCCACTCAGGAGGCAGAGCGCCAAGGCGGCGAGAATGCGGGTCATGTCGAACTTCCAGTGCGGTTTCGCGTGGCTGGCAACAACCACAGATCAATGACAGTCATGTAACAGCGGTCAGCCGCAATGTCCGCTTTTCCTCGCGGCCGAAACCGGCAATCTCCATCCGGTCGGCGTGCAGCGTGACGATGGCGTAGGCGCTCGTGTCCGGCGTATCCACCATGCCGCGAAACGTAACGAAGTGCCGTCCGTCCAGTTCGCCGTAATTGCCGGCATGGTTATGGCCGTTCATCCAGACGGCAAAGCTGCGATGCGACAAGGCGAGGTCGACGAGCTCTTCGGCGTTCCAGAGATTATGGTCGTTTGGCGGATAGACGGGGTAATGGCAAAGGACGATGGCGCGCTCGCCTGCGGCATCGGCCGCGCCCAGACGCTCGTCCAGCCAGCGTGTCTGCTCCTCCCCCACCGAGCCGTTCCAGGCTTGCGCGTTCGGTGCGCCGCTTTGCCGCAACCGCGCCAGCCTTTCTGACGCCAGTGCCCGGCGTTCGCTGCCAGCCGGTGTCGAGAACAGGCTGATGTCGTTGCCGTCCAACACGATGAAGCGCGTACTGCCCTTCGCAAAATCGTACCAGGGGGCGTCCATGCGCGCCGCCGGGACGACAGAGCCGAGATCGTCTTCCGCAACAGCGAAATCGTGATTGCCAAGGACGAAGCGCGTCTCATGCCGCAGCGCGTCATAGAGCGGCATGATGGCGCCGAAGCTGTCCCAGTGCCGGTCGATGACATCGCCGAGCGTCGCCACGAACGACAGGTCCTGCGTGTTGAACGACTCGACCGCCTGTCGAAGCTTGCGCAGCGAGTTGGCATAGTAGCGGCCGGACCGCAGATTCGGCTCGATCGGCGCATATTGCGGATCGGCGACGATACCGAAACGCAGGGGCTCTGCCCCGGACAGATGCCGTCTGGTAGAGCCGTCCGATACGGCCAGCGCCGGCCCCGCTGCCAGAAGCGTGCCGCCGCCCACCATCAGGTCGCGCCTCGTTACCATTGCTGCCTGCCCTTGGCTGATTCTCGATTGTGGGCCCTGTTATCGAAGCGCGGTGACAGGCAGGTGACGCCTGCGACCTGAAATCTAAAGCAGCTTTCCGGGGTTCATGATGCCCTTGGGGTCGAACACCTGTTTGATCCCGTGCATCAGGCCCATCTCCAGCCCCGCTTTGGTGCGGGCGAGTTCGGCGCGCTTGAGCTGGCCGATACCATGCTCGGCCGAGAAGCTGCCGCCGAGGTCTGCGACGATGCCATGGACGATGGTGTTCATCTCGCCCCAGCGGGCCAGGAAGGCCTCCCGGTCCGCGCCGACGGGCTGCGAGATGTTGTAGTGGATATTGCCGTCGCCCATATGGCCGAACGAGACGATCCGCGCACCCGGCATCGCCGCCTCGACCGCCGCCCCCGCCTCGGCCAGAAACTGCGGCACCAGGGCCACCGGCACGGAAACGTCGTGCTTGATGGAGCCGCCTTCCGGCTTCTGCGCCCAGCTCATCTCCTCGCGCATGCGCCAGAAGTCGGCGGCATCCGACAGGGATTGCGCGATGGCCGCGTCTTCCACGGTGCCGTCCTCGAAAGCCGCTTCCAGGATGTGCTCCATCGTCTCGCGGGCATCCTCGGCGGAACGGCCAGACGATATCTCCATCAGCACGTACCAGGCGTGCGGCCCGGCCAGCGGATCGCGCGCCCCTTGCGTATGGCGGATGGTGAATTCCATGCCGATGCGCGGCATCAGCTCGAACGCGGTCAACTGCCCGCCTGCGCGGCCTTCCGCCAGCTTCAGAAGGCCCAGCGCCGCTTCGGGCGACGGCAGGCCGACATAGGCCACCTCACGTCCCGCCGGCCGGGGGAACAACTTCAGCACCGCCGCGGTGATGATGGCAAGCGTACCCTCCGAGCCGATCAGAAGATCCTTCAGGTCGTAGCCCCGATTATCCTTTTTCAGGCGGCGCAAACCGTGGAAGATCTCGCCGCCCGGCAGCACCGCCTCGATCCCGAGGCACAATTCCCGCGCATTGCCATAGGCGAGCACATTGGTGCCGCCGGCATTCGAGGCGAGATTGCCGCCGATCTCGCAAGAGCCCTCCGACCCCAGCGACAGCGGAAAGAGCAGCCCCGCCTCGGCTGCCGCTTCCTGCGCCCTCTGCAGCACCACGCCGGCTTCCACCACCATGGTGCGCCCGGCCGGGTCCACGTCGCGGATGCGGTCCAGCCGCGAGAGCGACAAGACAACCTCCGCCTCGGAACGCGGCGATTGCGCACCGACCAGACCGGTATTGCCGCCCTGGGGCACGATGGGCGTTCCGGTTTCCTGCGCCAGCGCCATGATGGCGGAAACCTCATCCACCGTGCCGGGGCGCAGCACCAGCCGCGTGCTGCCGGCAAAGAGATCGCGCTCTTCCCGGATATAGGGTGCGATCCGGTCGGCTTCCGTCAGCGCATTGGCCGCGCCGACGATGGCGGAGAAGCGTTCGATCAGCGCATCCGGCAGAGCCTTGGCGGTGATGGGCGTATCCATGTCTGTTCCTCCTTATCGCGGGGCGGCCGCGCGGCGAAGCCTGTCGTTGATGGCGATGCCAAGTCCGCGCTCCGGTATCGGAGCCACGGCGATCCGCGTGATGTCCGCACGGTCGAGCGCCGTCAGCGCGGCAAAAAGATTGCCCGCGGCCTCGGCAAGATCGCCGGTCGGGCTGAGATCGAACACGCTTGCGGCCTCCGCCGCCCCGGCCATGCGGGCGCTGCCGAAGGCGATCAGATGCTCTCCGGGCTCGACATGCGTGGCGTTGAGGCGCACCGAACCTTCGGGCGCATAATGCGATTGCATCTGGCCCGGCGCCTCGATGCTCGTGCCCTGCCCCGATACGACCGGCAGGCCGATGGCCTCACTGACCGCCTCGACCGTCAAACCGCCCGGCCGAAGCAGATACAGCGTGCCGCCTTCGGGTTTGAGGATCGTCGATTCCAGCCCCACCTTGGCCGGACCGGCATCGAGGATCAGGTCGACGCGGTTGCCGAGGCTGCGCGCGACATGCGCCGCGCTGGTGGGCGAAACCTTGCCCGAGCGGTTGGCGCTGGGCGCCGCAAGCGGGCGTCCCAGCCTGTCCACGATCTCGGCCATGGGGCCGCGCGGCATGCGCAAGGCCAGCGTCGGCAGCCCGGCGGTCACCAGCGGATGCACGGGCGATCCGTCGGCCAGCGGCAGCACGAGAGTCAGCGGGCCAGGCCAGAAGCGTTCGGCAAGCGCAAGCGCAAGCGGCTCGAAACGCGCCAGGCGCTGCGCCATGTCCATGCTCGACACATGCGCGATCAGCGGGTTGAAGGACGGGCGGCCCTTGGCCTCGTAGATGCGGGCAACGGCGCGGCCCGAGGTCGCGTCGGCTGCAAGGCCATAGACGGTTTCGGTGGGAAGGCCCACGAGCCCGCCATCCGCAAGGCAGGCAACCGCCTGCGCCATGCTGTCTTCCGAAGTGTCGAGGATGCGGCCTGCCATATGCCCCTGCCCGTTTTACCGCGTGCATCTATCGCGAAGCGGCAGGCAAAGGAAAGATGCAGCGCGTGTTCAGCGCGTCAGGTCGAAGGCTTGCGCCACCCGGCCGCCGCTTGCGGCAAGGGCCTGAACCGCCACCGCGGCGCCGGTCAGCCGGCCGCCGCGCTCCGTATCGCTGTCGACGAGTGCCGCGACGGCGGAGGCGTCGTCGGCGATGCCGGCCTTCTTTTCGGGCGCATCCTGCACCTTGCGCATCTGCTCGATGATGAAGGAGCGGGCCTCGGCGGGAATGCGCGGAGCAGCGTCCCCGGCAGACGACGCGACGGGATGGCGGTACTGCCCGCGCATCGGCACGTCAGCCGTATCGTCGTCGGCCAGCACGGCCCACACCCGTTGCATCTTGGTGCCGAGCTTCTGGAACGTCTCGGCCATCGCGTCGACCGGGCCGCCATGCCTGTCGCCCGGCATATCCGGGTCGGTCCGGGGCGAACCGGTCAGCGATGACAGGATCGGCTGGCGCTCCTGCCCGGCATGTTCGCGGCGGGCAACCGCCGTCAGCAGTGCCAGCGGATCGGGCCGCGCGATGTCGTCCGACGGGCCGAAGGCGTTGACCACCGGCGACGGGCTTGCCGCCTGCGCCATCAACGTTCCCTCGTCGGCCGGCAGATCGCGGACGAGTTCGGGGAAAGGCCAGGCCTTCTTGAGTTCGGCAACCGACAGCGGCGAAACGTTGACGTCGATATCCGTCTGCGCGCCCTGCACGCGGTAGGGGCAGGAGCGTTCGGAGCAGTTATGCATGGAGGAAAACTGCCACAGCGCATAATCCGGCCAGGTATTTTCGGGGAACAGGCCGGTGATGTCGTCGCGGTAGCGCGCATACCAGAGCGGCAGCCGCGACAGCAGCGGATAGGCTTTCTGGTTCTTGTCGATATAGGCCGCGGTATTGCCGTTCGTATACAGGACGGGGTAGCGGCCGGTGCGCAGCTTGATCTGGTCGGCGAAGATTTCCGCGTCGGCCAGCGACATCCATTCAGGCGAGATATCCTCGATATCGAGGGCGATCAGATCGTCCTCTGTCGGCTCGGCGAAATCGAGGAAATGGTCGGCCTGCTCACGCGGATTGCCCGGCCGGGCCAGATGGTAGGCGCCCCATTTCAGGCCCAGTTGCTTGGCCATGGCACGGCGGGTCTGGTACAGCTCACGCGTGACGGAGTACTTCCACCAGCGGTTCTTGCACAGCTTTTCGTCGTCGCCCGACAGGCCCCGGCACGACCATGACGGAGGCAGCCCGTCCGACGCCTTGTTGATGAAACCGGCGATGCGCTCGTCGGAGGTCAGCTCGACCCAGTCGATAGGATTGAATTCATAGGCGTCGATGACGAGGGCGCGATCCTCGTTCTTCCAGGGCTGGTTCCATGCGGCGGAAGCCGGCGTCGTGGCAATGACCACAAGGCTCGCCGCAATGGCGGCAGTCCAGTGCATTGCGGCCTTGAGCGCCGCAGCCGGCTTTCGCATTCGGTATGCCCCCTCAATCGTCGCGATGGCGCGCAGCCAGGCGACCGCATCGATATCCGCACTTTGCTTTTCGCGGCGCTTTCTGCCGCTATTTCAAGCCCTTGTGCCAGTGCAATCAGGCAAGTTGGCGGCAGGATACGGGCACAAACGTATTTTTTTCCTTAATGAATCATTGCGAAGGACGGCTGCATTGTAACGGATGCGTCATCCGGCAATGCGCGAAAAGTCGGCAACGCGGGTAGTGGCCTGCCGAATGCGTGCCAGAAGCGCCAGGCGATTGGCGCGTATGGCGGCGTCATCGGCATTCACCAGCACCGTTTCGAAGAAGGCGTCGGCCGGGGCACGAAGCGTGGCCAATGCCGCCGCCGCCGCGCCATAATCCTCGGCGCCGAGCGCGTCGGAGAACGCCCGCTCCGCATCGACGATGGCCGTCAGCAGCGCCTGTTCCTCTGCCTGCTCGAAACGGGCGGGGTCGACCGCATCGGCAACCGCAGTTCCCTTCTTTTCCTCAGCCGCGAGGATATTGGCGGCGCGGCGATAGGCCGCCAAAAGGTTGCGGCCGTCTTCCGTCTCCAGAAGCTGTCCAAGCGCCGCGACACGCGCGGCGATATCCACGACATCGTCGGTGCGCGCGCCTTCGCCCCCGCCCGACAGCACGGCGTCGACGAGGTCGTGCCGCGCTCCGCTGTCGCGCAACTGCACCTTGAGCCTGTCGTGGAAAAAGGAGATCAGGTCGCCCGCCGGCACGAACTGGCCAAGCGGCAAGCGGATCGCATTGTCAATCAGGATGCGGATCACGCCCAGCGCCGCCCGGCGCAGCGCATACGGGTCTTTCGATCCGGTCGGCTTTTCGTCGATGGACCAGAAGCCGGCCAGCGTATCCAGCTTGTCGGCCAGCGCGACGGCTATGGCCACCGCATCCACCGGAACCCGGTCGGTCGGGCCAAGCGGCTTGTAATGATCTTCCAGCGCGGCCTGTACCGCGGCGCTCTCGCCCTGCAGGCCGGCATATTTGCGGCCCATCAGGCCCTGCAATTCGGGAAACTCGCCGACGGCTTCCGTCGTCAGGTCGGCCTTGGCCAGGATGGCGGCGCGGCGCGCCTCTGCCGGGTCGGCGCCGACGATCGGCGCCAGCACTTGTGCCAGATCGGCAATGCGGCGTACGCGCTGGCCCTGGGTGCCGAGCTTTGCATGAAAGGTAACGCCGAGCGCCTCCAGCTTGGCCATGCGCTGGTCCAGCGGACGGGTTATATCCAGCCCGAAAGCGGCGGCGATATCGCCATAGGCCGCAACGTCGGGCAGGTCGCCCTGGTCGGTCCGCCAGAAGTAGAGGGCGTCGGACAGACGCGCGCGCACCACCTTGCCGTTGCCGCGCATGATCTCGCGCCCACCGTCGGCGGCCTCTATATTGGCCACCAGCAGAAAGCGGTTCGCCAGCCCATCCTGCCCGCGGCGGCGGGTGACGAAGCATTTCTGGTTGGTCCGGATGGTGAGCTGGATCATCTCGGCCGGAATGGCGAGGAAGGCTTCCTCGAATTCGCCCATCAGCACGACGGGCCATTCCACCAGGCCGCTGACTTCTTCCAGCAGCCCGTCGTCCGCCACGACCTCGAGCCCTTGCGCGAAGGCGAGTGTCTCGGCGTCGGTCCGGATGATGTCCTTCCGCCGTTCGGCATCCAGCACCACATGCGCCTTCTCGAGCTTGTGGGCATAATCTTCAAAACGACGCACGGTGAAGGGCTCCGGCGCATGGAAGCGATGGCCCACCGTCTGGTTGCCGGAGCGGATGCCCGATACCTCGAAGGGCACCACCACCGTCTCGCCCTGCTCGGGTCCGAACAGGCAGATGATGGATTGCAGCGGCCGCACCCAGCGCAGGCTGCCTGCCTCCCGCGAGGCCGGGCCCCAGCGCATGGATTTCGGCCAGGGAAAATCGCGGATGATGCCGGGCATCATTTCGGCCACGATGTCCTCGGCGGGGCGGCCCGGCTTCTGGATCACGGCGACGTAGAATTCGCCCTTGCGGCCATCGGAGCGCACCTCGGCCTCGTCGATGGACGACAGGCCCGCCCCGCGCAGGAAGCCCTCGATCGCCTTTTCCGGCGCGTCGGTGCGCGGCCCCTTGCGCTCTTCGCGCACATCGCGCGAGCGGGCGTCGACCCCCCTGATGTCCAGCGTCAGGCGGCGCGGGGTCCAGTATTCGCGCGCGCCCTCATAGGTCAGCCCGGCGGCCACGAGTGCATCCGTGACGAGCTTCTTCAAATCGCCCGCCGCCTTGCGCTGCATGCGGGCGGGGATCTCCTCCGAACGGAGTTCTAGAAGCAGGTCTGGCATGGTCACGTTCCGGCGTTGGGACTTCCCCCGGCTCCTTCCGACACCATGCCCGGCCTGTCAAGGCCGCTACAGCCGTCCCTCGAAGGTATCGCACGCGGCCATGTCGCCACTTTCGTAGCCACGCTTGAACCATTGCTGCCGCTGTGCCGACGTGCCGTGGGTGAAGCTGTCCGGCACGACAGTGCCCTGGCTGCGGCGCTGCAGCGTATCGTCGCCGATCTGCGAGGCGGCGTTGAGCGCCTCGTCGATGTCTCCCGGCTCCAGGAAGCCCGCCTGATAGGTATCGTGCGCCCAGATGCCGGCGTAGCAATCGGCCTGCAGCTCAACCAGCACCGAAACCGCATTGGCGTCGGCTTGCGACATCTGCCGGCGCATCTGCGTGGTGCGCGGCAGGATGCCGGTCACGTTCTGCACGTGATGGCCGACTTCGTGTGCGATCACGTAGGCCTGCGCAAAATCGCCCGGAGAGTTGAGCTGCCCGGCAAGCTGCCGGAAGAAGGACAGGTCGATGTACACCTTCTGGTCGGCCGGGCAGTAGAAGGGCCCCGTCGCCGCCCCGGCCTGGCCGCAGGCCGAGGATACGCTGCCGGAAAACATGACAAGCGTCGGTTCCGGATAGGTTTCACCCGCATCGGAGAAGCGACGGTTCCAGACGTCTTCCGTATCGGCCAGCACCGTGGCGACGAAATCATCCGTCTCGTCTGCGGTGCCCTGCGGTCCGGGGCCGCGCGCCACCTGGCTCTGGCCGCCTCCGCCGCCCTGGTCCATGCCCAGCAGCGCAAGCGGGTTGATGCCGAAGCCCAACCACAGGATAGCCATGATGATAAGGAGGCCAATTCCGCCACCGCCGCCGGCACGTACCGGAATGCGCATGCCGCCGCCGCCGAAGCCGCCGCCCGACCCGCGCTGGTCCGACACATTGGTGCTTTGCCTGCGACCCTTCCACTGCATGGGAACCCTCCACTGCTACATGCACGGAAGGATAGGGCAGATCACCGAATAATCACCAGTTGTTTATTCGGCTTGTCAGGCGGCCCTGACCGCACCGCCGGCATCGGTCAGAAGGAAGGCTTCGCCGCAAGCCTTGGCCAGCGTGCGGACGCGCAGGATGTAGCTCTGCCGTTCGGTGACCGAAATGACGCCGCGCGCATCCAGAAGGTTGAAGACATGGCTGGCCTTGATCGCCTGGTCGTAGGCCGGCAGCACGCAGCGGTGCAGCATGCCGGGCGCATCGGGGGCGCCGGCCGCCAGCAGCGCGGCGCATTCGGCCTCGGCATCCTCGAAATGCTTCAACAGCATCGCGGTGTTGGCAAACTCGAAATTGTAGCGGGAGTATTCCTGCTCGGCCTGCAGGAAGACGTCGCCATAGGTTACCTTTTCCGCGCCCTCGCGGCCGTTGAAGTTCAGGTCGTAGACATTGTCCACGTTCTGCACATACATCGCCAGGCGCTCCAGACCATAGGTAAGCTCGCCGGCTACCGGCGCGCATTCGATGCCGCAGACCTGCTGGAAATAGGTGAACTGCGATACTTCCATGCCGTCGCACCAGCATTCCCAGCCAAGGCCCCAGGCGCCCAGCGTCGGGCTTTCCCAGTCGTCCTCCACGAAGCGGATATCGTGCGTCAGCGGGTCGAGGCCGATTGCCCTGAGCGACCCGAGATACAGCTCCTGCAGGTTGGACGGGTTCGGCTTCAGCAGCACCTGATACTGGTAATAATGCTGGAGGCGATTGGGGTTTTCGCCGTAGCGCCCGTCCTTGGGGCGGCGCGACGGCTGGACATAGGCGGCGTTCCAGCTTTTCGGCCCCAGCGCCCGCAGGGTCGTTGCCGGGTGGAAGGTGCCGGCGCCGACTTCCATGTCATAGGGCTGCAGCACGACGCAGCCGTAATCGGCCCAATAGCGATGAAGCGCAAGGATCAGGCCCTGAAAGGACCGCTCGGGGCGCATATGCGGGGCAAGTTCGGACATGGTGCTACAGGCTCTCGGACACGACCGGCGGGCAGGCCCCGCCACGGCAGCGTCAGTTGCCATGGGCAAGCGTGCCCGGTCAATCCCGCTCCAGGCGGTAGACGCCGTCGTCGCCGCGCACCAGCGTGCCCTGGGCCTTGTTGCGCGCCTCCATCTCGGCGCGGCGATTGCGCGCGCTGACGCGCGTCGCCTCTTTCTTCATCTGCTGCACGCCCAGATAGGCGGCTGCGCCGAGAAGACCGAGTAGTATGAGCGGCGGCATAAGGCTTTCCATATCCGTGAAGGGCCCTTTCGCGAGGTATCTTGCGCGCAACCGGAGCGAAAGCAAGGCAACGCAGCGAATTACCCTTTAAAGGCCATAACGCGCCCACAAGGCGCGCTCCTCTGCCACGCCGGCAAGCCGCTCGGCCGCCGCGCCGGCAGCGTCCGCACCAAAGCCGATACGCCCGCCCAGAAGGCCGCGCCTGGGCCGGATACGCTCCAGCTCGACTTCGGGGCCGAAGCGTTCCGCCAGAACCTCGTGCAGGGTGCCGAGCCTGTCGACAAGGCCAAGCTCCATCCCCCGCCGGGCCGACCAGAACTGGCCGGAGAACAGGTCCGGCTCGTCTTCCTTGAGGCGGCCGGCGCGCCGCTCCCGGACGAGTTCGATGAACGTCTCGTGCACGTCGAGCTGCAGCGACTTCAGATGCTCCACGTCTTCCGGCTTTTCCGGCGAAAACGGGTCCAGCGTCGCCTTGTTGCGCCCGGCCGTATACAGGCGCCGCTCCACGCCGATGCGCCGGATCAGGTCGACGAAGCCGAAGCCGCCCGACACGACGCCGATCGAGCCCACGATACTGGACGGATCGGCAATGATCTCGTCGCCGGCGCAGGCGATCATGTAACCGCCGGAGGCGGCCACATCCTCGCAGAACACCAGAACCTTGCGATCGTGCTTCTCGGCCAGTTCGCGGATGCGGCGGAAGATCAGCCGCGACTGCACGGGCGAACCGCCGGGCGAATTGACCTCGATGGCTACGACCGGCGCATCCTTGATCTCGAATGCCTTGTCCAGCAGCGGCTCGACGGTGGCCATCGACAGGGCCTTGCGCCCGATGCCGCCGCTTTCGGCGGCGATCATGCCCGTCAGCCGGACCACCGGCACGACGGTGCGCTGTTTGCGGAAACGCTTGGGAAGAAAACGCTGCAAGGCCTTGGCCACCCGGAATCACTCTTCTCGTCTGACTCGTATCGCGCACACAGATAGGCACCGGACACCCGATCCGCCAAGGGTCTACAAATCAAGGTGAAGCGTTCCGTCCGACAACATGTCCGCCTGTGCCGTGGCCGCGCCGTCGGCATCGGCAAGGGTCAGCGCCGGCAGCATCCGCAACGGCGCGCGCGAGCCGCGGCGTGCCGCAACCAGCAGCCGCGTCGCCGGCCTGCCTGCCCGCGCATGGACCGGCAGCAGCCCGACGGCGCCGAAACGCCCGTCCATCGCCGACATCAGCGACGGCAGGCAGGCGGGCGCGACGATGCAAAGGAAGCTGGCGCCATGGCGTGACAATGCCGATGCCACATGCAGCCACCGCGCCAGAAACGCATCGTCCGGCATGGACAGCGCCTCGCGGCGCAGCGGCGCCGGCGAAGCGCGATGCCCATGCGGATAGAAGGGCGGGTTGCTCAGCACATGGTCGAAGCTGCCGTCGCTCAACCCCGCGGCCTCGCGCGCGGCACGCGGCGCCAGAAGATCTGCCTCGATGATGGAGATGCGCCCGGCCAGCCCGCGATTTTCGCCGAGCGCCAGCCCGGCCCGTGCACAGGATGTCATCTCGGCCGTCTTTTCAGCCAGCACGACGCGCAGGGCCGGCGCCCGCGCAGCCACGGCGAAGCCGATGGCGCCCGCCCCTGCCCCCATGTCCAGCGCATGACCCGAGGCGTCGGCGGCTACGCCGGACGCCACCAGCAGCGCATCCATGCCCGAGCGGTATGCGCCCTTTCGCGGCTGCACCAGATGAAAGGCGCCGCGCCAGAAGGCGTCCTGCGACAGGGATGGCTCAGGACAGCTCATGGCCGAGCCCGGCCTCCCGCATCAGCGCGCGGGCGGAGTCCACCTCGTCGGCATCCACCATCAGGCGGCGCGGAAGCGCGCCGATGGAGCCGTCGAGGATGCTCATGTGCGAATCCGCGATGAAATGGCCGATGCCGGCCTCCTTGAGGAGGGATTCCACGAAGGATATGAGGACGGCGTCGTTGGATCGGATGAGTTCCAGCATGATGTCATCTCGGCACGAATCAGGCGCCTGTCGCAAGGCGGGAGCATCGCAATCGGGCAAATCGCTTTCATTTGGCCGTGCGAGGGCCATCTAACACCTTGCCGCTGGCCGCGCCGAAGTTTATTCCCGGCGTGTCGAACGGAGTGACATCGTGAGCCTTGCAAATTCCGTCAGCGCGCTTTCGCCGCGGCCGTCCATCGAGGCGATACTGGATCTGACCCGGTCCGATATGGACCGCGTGAACGCGCTGATCCTTTCCATGGCGGGTTCCAACGTCGAGCTGATCCCCGAGATCGCCGACCATCTGATCTCGTCGGGCGGCAAGCGCCTGCGCCCGATGCTGACGCTGGCGTCGGCACAGGCGTTCGGCTATCGCGGCGACGCGCATGTCAAGCTGGCGGCC
Source organism: Aureimonas altamirensis (assembly GCF_001463885.1). Classification (GTDB taxonomy): domain Bacteria; phylum Pseudomonadota; class Alphaproteobacteria; order Rhizobiales; family Rhizobiaceae; genus Aureimonas; species Aureimonas altamirensis. The sequence goes on from NZ_BBWQ01000010.1 coordinate 28,371, forward strand.
AGTGTCGAGTTTCTTCACACCGCGACGCTGCTGCACGATGACGTCGTGGATGAAAGCGACATGCGGCGCGGTCGTCGCACCGCGCGGACGATCTGGGGCAACCAGGCCAGCGTGCTGGTGGGTGATTTCCTGCTTGGGCAGGCTTTCAAGATGATGGTCGAGGTGGGCTCGATGCGCGCCCTCGCCATCCTGTCGAACGCCTCCGCCGTGATCGCCGAGGGCGAGGTCTGGCAATTGTCCGCCGCCAAGAAGATGTCCACCGGCGAGTCCGACTACCTTGCCGTGATCGAGGCCAAGACGGCGGCGCTGTTTGCTGCGGCGGCCGAGGTTGGCCCGGTCATCGCGCAAGCGTCCGAGGCCGACATCGCCGCCATGCGCCGCTACGGCATGGCGCTCGGCCTCGCCTTCCAGCTCGTCGACGACGTGCTCGATTATGGCGGGTCGGCCGATGCGCTTGGCAAGAATGTCGGCGACGATTTCCGCGAGGGCAAGATAACCCTGCCGGTCATCTTCGCCCATGCCCGCGCCGACGAGGCCGAGCGCGTCTTCTGGCGCGCCGCCATGGAAGACGGCCGCAACGACGACGCGGCGTTGGCGCAGGCCATGGAATTGATGCAGAAGCACGGCGCCCTCGAGGAAACAAAAGAGCGGGCCCGGCGCTATGGCGCGGAGGCGCTGGACGCCCTGTCCGGCCTGCCGGCATCGCCGGTGCGCGCCGCCCTGGCCGACGTGGTCGATTTCTGCATCGACAGGATCAATTGATCTCGGCCCCAAAAACGTCATGCTGGTTCCGGACATTGCGCCGGATCAATTCTCTTTCTTTCGGATCGATGCTCCAGGGGGCGTGACACGTGCAGAAATACGGTAGCCGCAAATTCGCACTCGCCACGGCACTTGCGAGCTTCACCCTGTTTCTCCCGCCGGCCTTCGCCGCCTCCACGCAGGACGACATGCGGTTGGTCCGCAGCCTGCCCGAAGTCAACGTCCAGTCTCTTTCGGGCGCCTATCTTGCGGCCAAGTCCGCACAGGCCGCCGGGGCGCTCGGTGTCGCCAGCGACTACTACGAAAAGGCGCTGACCATCGATCCATCGTCGCTGCCCCTGCAGCGCGAAGCGATGTTCACCTTCCTTGCCGACGGTCGCTTCGATCGCGGCGTCGAGCTGGCCGCGAAGCTACGCGACGATGACGATGCCGGAAAGGTGGCGCGGATCGCGCTGGGCATGGAAGCGTTGCGCACCGGCGATTTCGACGCGGCGATAGACAATCTGAACCTCCCCGATTCAAGCGAGCTCGACACGCTGCTGCTCGGCCAGCTTTCGGCCTGGGCGGATGCAGGCAAGGGCGATGCCGGCGCCGCCATCGAGCGGCTGGACGAGATTTCCGGGCCGCCATGGTTCGCCATCTTCAACCTGTACCAGAAGGGCCTGATCTTCATGCAGGCCGGCCAGCCCGACGAGGCGCGCCGCGTGCTGAAAGTGCTGCTGGACGACAGGGCCTCGGTGCAGACCTCGCCCGATGCCTATCTGGCCGCAGTCGAAGCGCTGGCGCGGCTGGAAATGCAGGCCGGCAACAAGGATGCCGCCGAGGAGGCCCTGGCCTACGGGCTTCAGGTTGCCCCGACCTACGATCCGATCCTGTTTCTGGAGCGCCAGCTCGACGCGGGGGAAGCGGCGGCCCCTGCGGTGCAGACGCCCCAGCAGGGCGCGTCCGAAGTGCTTTACACGCTTGGACAGGCGATCAACCGGGGTGACGGGCGCGATGTCGCGCTTCTGTATTTCCAGCTTGCGGATGCCGTCAGCGAAACCACCTCCGACAAGCTCGTCACGGCGCTGGCCGGCGTTGCCGAGCAGGGCGAGCGCGTGGACCAGGCCATCGCCTATTACGACCGCATCCCGGACGATTCGCCCTATCGGCGCACCGCCACGTTGCAGAAGGGGCTGGACCTGTGGTTCGCCGACCGCAAGGACGAGGCAACCACCGTTCTGGAAACCGCAATACGGACCTATCCCGACGACCTGCAGGCGCACCTGGCTTTTGCCGACGTGCTGACCGCCGGCAAGAACTACAGCCGTGCCGCCGAGGTTCTGGAAAAGGCGGTCGAACTGGCTCCGGACGAGGGGCCGCAGAACTGGAACATCTACTACCAGCGCGGCATCGCCTATGAGCGCCTCAAGGAGTGGGACAAGGCAGAGCCGAACTTCCGCAAGGCGCTGGAGCTTTCGCCCGACCAGCCGCAGGTGCTGAACTATCTGGGCTACTCCTGGGTCGACATGAACCGCAACCTCGACGAAGGGCTGGATCTCATCCGCAAGGCCGTCGAGCTGCGACCGAACGATGGCTACATCATCGATTCGCTCGGCTGGGCCTATTATCGGCTGGAGCGGTTCGACGACGCGGTCGAGCAGTTGGAGCGCGCGGTGCTCATCACGCCCGCCGATCCGACCATCAACGACCATCTCGGCGATGCCTACTGGCGCGTCGGCCGCGAGCGCGAGGCCCGCTTCCAGTGGCAGCGTGCGCTGGACGGCAATCCGGCCCCGGAAGAGGACCTCGTGGCCAAGATCGAAAAGAAGCTCGATGATGGCCTGCCCAGCGTCGCGGACGATCCGGAACTGAACCACACGCCGAAGTCCGCCCCCGGCGACCGCGCTTCCGCCGACGCACCCGGGGCACCGGCATCCAGCGAAGACGCCAAGCCGAACTAAAGCCATGGCGGCGGATGCGGCCACAGGGGCGAGCGCCCATGCCAAGATAAACCTTGCGCTTCATGTCGTCGGCAAACGTGCCGACGGCTATCATCTGCTGGACAGCCTCGTCGCCTTTGCCGATGTCGGCGACCGCCTCACCCTGACACCCGCCGACGCCGATGCCCTGCATCTGTCGGGGCCTTTCGGGCCCGGGCTGGAAGGGCACGACAATATCGTCGCGCGCGCGCTGGCGCTGGCGCGCCGGGTTGCAGCGGCGCGTGGCCACACGATCGGCCCACTCTCCATCGAGCTGGAAAAGAACCTGCCGGTCGCCTCCGGCATCGGTGGCGGTTCCGCCGATGCGGCGGCGGTTCTGCGGGCGCTTATGCCGGGCCTGCCGCGTGCCGCCCAGGATGACCTTGTGGCAGCGGCGCTCGGCCTTGGCGCCGATGTGCCCATGTGCCTCGATGGGCGCGCACTTGTGGCGCGCGGCATCGGCGAAATGCTGTCGCCCCTGCCGCAGTTTCCCGCTTTGCCGATGGTGCTGGCCAATCCCGGCGTGGCCATTTCTACCCCCGCCATCTTCAAGGCGTTGCCGACGGCCTGCAACGGCCCCCTGCCCGAGGGGCCGGTGCAGGGCTTCGACACCGTGGGCAGCGTCGTCTCTTATCTGCGCCTGTGTCGCAACGATCTCGCAGCGCCGGCGATAAGTGTGGAGCCGGTCATCGGCGCCTGTCTCAAGGCGTTGCAGGCGGCCGGTGCGGCACGGTCTGCCATGTCCGGCTCCGGCGCCACGTGCTACGGCGTGTTCGAGGATGCATCGCAGGCGCAATGCGCCGCCGGCGCCATCGCCGCCGCCAACCCCGGCTGGTGGGTGCGCGCCACCGTTGCCCGCCCCACACATGACAGGAGCGCCGCATGACAGCGCAGCATCGCCCGTTCATTCCATTGTCGATTGCCGTGCTGACGATCTCGGACACGCGGACGCTTGCCGACGACCGTTCGGGCGATACGCTGCAGGAGCGGCTGGAAGCCGCCGGCCATCGCCTCGCCGTGCGCGGCGTCGTTACCGACGACATCGAGGCCATCCGCGCCCGCGTCCTGGAGGCGGTCGGCGATCCCGGCGTCGATGTGGTGATCACCACGGGTGGCACAGGGTTTACCGGGCGCGATGTCACGCCCGAGGCAGTCGAACCGCTGTTCGACAAGCGGATGGACGGGTTCTCGACCGTCTTCCACCAGATCTCGATGCAAAAGATCGGCGTATCCACCATCCAGTCGCGCGCCGTCGCGGGGCTGGCCGGAACCACCTTCATATTCGCGCTTCCCGGCTCTCCCGGCGCCTGCCGCGACGCATGGGACGGTATCCTGGCGGCGCAGCTCGATTACCGGCACAGGCCGTGCAATTTCGTTGAGATCATGCCCCGGCTGGACGAGCATCTGCGACGGGGTGGCCGTTCGGCCTGACACACTACCGGCGGCGTTGCGGCTCGCCATCCGGCGGCCTCGGCCGCATATCGGCGGACAGCACCATCGGGCGCAGAGACCGGACCAGCCCGACCATTCCACGATCCGGCGTCATGGCGGCCATCGCATCGGATTTGCGGGCAATGAGACCCCCTGCCATCAGGGACCGTCTGAACGTCAGCCCTGCCCACAGAAGCGGTCTGTCCTGCCGCGCCACGCGGAAACGCGCCGCCTTGGCGCGGGCCCGACCTTCGGTAACGTCGCCCAGAAAACCCGCCACCTCATCCACCCAACCGGGCGTCGGACGCGCTCCGGCTTCCAGGAACATGATCCAGTCGCCCTTGGCAGCGGCGATGCAGGTCGCAAGCGGCTCCTGGCGGACACGGCAACCGGCATGGTCGGCCACACGGTGCGCTTCCTTGCCCATCCCCTCGTCCACCAGCACCACGTCACCGACCAGCCCCTCGACCGCACCGGGAACGAGAGAGGCCAGCGTAGAGGCAATCAGGACGGGCTCTTCACGAGCCGCTATCAGCACGGACAACATGTCACACCGATAGAACATTCCGGCGGTGAAGGGAATTCCCGGGGGTGCGGCTACATGCCCGCCGTATCGCATCGCTCATGTTCTTGATTTGTTCTCAATGTCCGCCTATCTCTGGAACACGGCAATGGAGAACCGCCATGCAGCAGATCTCGACGGCAGACAAGGCAGCTTTCGGCCCCGGCGGCGTGGACATGGCGGAGCATCTCGTCCAGCAGTCCGGCCTACGGGTCGGGTTCGAGCGTCGGCGCGGACGGGGTGCAGGGGTCAATCCTTCGGGTCGTTTCGAGCCCTTCTCCCGGGCAAGCTTCGACGATGGCTGGAACTCGCTGGAAGAGCTTCCCCCCTTCAAGACGGAAGTCCAGGTCGAGAAGCCGAAGACGATCATCACCCGCAATTCGTCTCCCGACATTTCGTTCGACCGCTCCATCAACCCCTATCGTGGTTGCGAGCATGGCTGCATCTATTGCTTCGCGCGGCCCTCGCACGCCTATATGGGCTTGTCGCCCGGCCTCGATTTCGAGTCACGCCTGTTCGCCAAACCCAACGCGGCCGCCCTGCTGGAGGTCGAGTTGTCGAAGCCGGGCTACGAGGTGCGCTCCATCGCCATCGGCACGAACACCGACCCGTACCAGCCCATCGAGAAGAAGATGGGCATCATGCGCGAAATCCTCGAAGTGCTGGAGGCGGCCAACCATCCGGTCGGCATCGTCACCAAGTCGGCTCTGGTGACGCGCGATATCGATATCCTGTCGCGCATGGCGGCCAAGGGCCTCGCCAAGGTGGCTCTGTCGGTCACCACGCTGGACAAGACCCTGGCCCGTACGATGGAGCCTCGCGCCGCCACCCCGGCACGGCGGCTGGAAGCCGTTCGGCAACTCAGCGAGGCCGGCATTCCGACGATGGTCATGACGGCGCCCATCGTGCCGGGCCTGACCGATTCCGAAATCGAGCGGCTGCTGGACGCGGCGCACGCGGCTGGCGCGCGCGAGGCCGGCTACGTATTGCTGCGGCTGCCGCTGGAGGTATCGCCCCTCTTCAAGGATTGGCTGCTGCGCCATTATCCGGATCGCTATCGCCATGTCCTGTCGCTGATGCGCTCCATGCGCGACGGCAAGGACTACGATGCCGAATGGGGAAAACGCATGCGGGGCACCGGTCCCTATGCCATGCAGATCCGCCGCCGCTTCGAGCTTGCCGCACGCCGCCTCGGGCTGAACGAAAGCCGCACCGTGCTGCGCACCGACCTGTTCGTGCCGCCGCGCGGCAACGGAGTGCAACTGTCACTTCTCTGATCACGGCTGCCTCCCCCACCCCCGAGGGAGGCTTGCGGAGGATCGGCTTTTGCGGGATTGCTACCCCGATGGCCTATCGCAAGACCGATTCTCCGCTCCCATCCACGGTCGTCGCCGCACGACCGGACTTCACGCTCGAGGAAGAGCGCATGGCGCGCGGAGCGCGCTGCGTTGCCGGCGTGGACGAGGCCGGCCGTGGCCCCCTGGCGGGCCCGGTCGTTGCCGCTGCCGTTATCCTGGATGCGGCCAACATCCCTGACGGCCTGAACGATTCAAAGCAGCTCGACATGGAAGAGCGCGAGCGCCTCTTTGCCGAGATCATGCGCTTTGCCACCGTCTGCGTCGCATCGTCCAGCGCAGCCGAGATCGACCGTATCAATATCCGCCAGGCGACTTTGCTTGCCATGCGCCGCGCTTTTGACGGCCTGTCCCGGCCGGCATGCCATGTGCTGGTCGACGGACGCGATGTGCCCCCCAGTTTCGCGTTGCGCGGAACGGCTGTCGTGGGCGGCGATGCGCGCTGCCTGTCCATCGCGGCAGCCTCCATCATCGCCAAGGTCACGCGGGACAGGATGATGACGCGTCTTTGCGCGACATTCCCCGTATACGGTTTCAGCCGTCATATGGGCTATGCGACGCCAACTCATCTTGGCGCCCTACGCGACCATGGCCCCTGCCCCTACCACCGCATGAGTTTTCGGCCGATACGGCAGGACGACCCCGTCCTGTTGTAGCACGCACGAAAAAGGGCGGAGCCGAAGCCCCGCCCTTGATAGTCCGCGCCTGTGGATGATGCCCATCCACCGATGCCGGGATGCGGTCGCCCTCAGTTGAGGCGGCGGCGCACTTCCTCGATCGAGCTTTCGGTCAGGCGCGTATCGGAACCAAGATCCTTGTCCCGGATGATGCGCTCTGCCGCTGCCACGGCGATGTTGACGGCCGATGCACGGACCTCGGCTATGGCGTCTGCCTCGGCCTGCGAAATCTTCTGTTCGGCGGCCGCTGTCCGGCGCGTCACATAGTCTTCCGTCTTGGTGCGTGCTTCGGCCACGATGGCATCGGCTTCCCGCTTGGCGGCGGCGACGATGTCCTTGGCCTCGGCTTCCGCCTCGCGGCGGCGGCGCTGATACTCGGCAAGCTGCTGCTTGGCCTCTTCCTTGAGTTCGCGCGCTTCGTCGATCTCGGCCTGGATACGTGCCGCGCGATCGTCCAGCGACTTGGCGATGGTGCGATGCGTGTTCAGGTACCACAGCAGCACGAAGAACAGGATGAGGGCGACGAGTGCGAAGAAAGTTGCGTCGAATGCCATTGGTCAGCCCTCCTCAGCGCGATTCGCGCACGGCGTTCGCGACATCCTCGCGCGAGACATCCTTGCCCGTCAGTTCGGTCAGGATAGCCTCGGCGGCGTCCTCGGCGATGGCGCCGACATCGGCAAGCGCCTTGGCCTTGATATCGGCGATCCGGGCCTGTGCGGCGTCCAGCTTCGCTTCCAGTTCCGACTCGTTGCGGCGGCGTTCGGTTTCGGCGCTCTGGCGCGCTTCGTCACGGGCCGTATGGCCGATGGCGTGGGCACGCTCGCGCGCTTCCGCCAATTCCTGCTCGTAGGCGGCCTGCGCCTCATCGGCGTCGGTGCGCATGCGCTCCGCGGCCTCGAGGTCGGCTGCGATCCGGTCGCGGCGGCCCTCGATGATGCCGGCAAGGCGCGGCACGATGGTGCGCGACAGAATGAGATAAAGAATGCCGAAGGAGATCGCCAGCCACAGGATCTGCGAGGCGAAGAACTCCGTCTCGAGCGGTGGGAAGCCGGCGCTTTCATGCACCTCGTGGCCTTCCAGGAATTCGGCTTCCGGCGTAGGCGGAACAACTCCGGGCACTAGCGGAGCGCTGCCGGTCGAATGGTCCTGGACCTGCGCGTGGGCTTGGCTGATGAACATCTCTCACCCCGGTCTATACAAGGCCGGCCGCCTCGATTGTCCAAGGCGGCCGGAAGCACAATCCTCGTTCAGACTGAACTTAGACGAAGAGGAGGAGAAGAGCGACGAGGAGCGAGAAGATGCCCAGCGCTTCCGTCACGGCGAAGCCGAACACGAGGCGGCCGAACTGGCCGTCGGCTGCCGACGGGTTGCGAAGAGCGCCCGAAAGGAAGCTCGAGAAGATGTTGCCGAGTGCAAGGGCCGTTCCGGCCATGCCGAAGCAAGCGAGACCAGCACCGATGTAGCGAGCGGCTTCCGCGTCCATGTGAAACTCCTGTTTTGGATCGTGCGGGAAGAATCCGCGACCAAGGCCGCGAAAGTCGAAGGCGTTCTAGACCATCCGAGGCTCTAGGTGAACAGCCGGATGATCCTTATTCTCAAAGTTTCCTCAACCTGATCATCGCGATCATGTGAAGACGATCAACCTCAGTGATGCGGATGCACCGCATCGTTGAGATACATGCAGGTCAGCACCGCGAACACATAGGCCTGCAGGAAGGCGACCAGGAATTCGAAGGCCGTCAGGCCCATCGTCATCAGCAGCGGCAGGATGGCGCCGGCAATGCCGATGGCGCCGAGCGAGCCGAGAGAGACGACGAAGCCGGCGAAGACCTTGAGCGCGATGTGCCCCGACAGCAGGTTCGCGAAAAGACGAATCGACAGCGAGATCGGCCGGGACAGGAAGGAGATGACCTCGATCACCACCACGAAGGGCACGACCGCCGCGGGCACGCCCGACGGAACGAAGACCTTGAACCAGGACAGGCCGTGCTTGGCTATGCCGTAGGCAACCACCGTGCCGATGACCAGCATCGCCAGCCCGAAGGTGACGATGAGATGGCTGGTGACCGTGAAGAAGTAGGGGAACATGCCGAGCAGGTTGGCCACCAGCACGAACATGAAGAGCGAGAACACCAGCGGGAAGAAGACCATGCCCTTGGCGCCGGCCGAATCCCGCAACATGTTTGCGATGAACTCGTAGGCCATCTCGGCAACGGACTGGGTACGCGTCGGGATCTGGCCCCGGCCGCTGGTGGCCACCCACAGGAAGCCGGAAGCGGCAACGACCGTGACCGCCATGAACAACGACGAATTGGTGAAGGAAAGGTCCAGGCCGCCGATCTCGATCGGCACAAGCCGAGAGATCACGAATTGATGAAGCGGATCGTTCGCCAAGCGTCTGGTCCTCTGTCGCATGGGTTGCCGGCAATTGCTGCCGGTCGACCCCAGTCCTTCGATATGAACACGGATCAGGCGATACGAAGACAGGAAGTCTGCGTCGTCATTCGCCTGAAGCTCCGTGCGGGCGACACTGCCATAGCGTCACAAGGACCGCTTCGCAACTCCCTAAGGGCGATCAAGAGGGTCTTGTTGGCTGGAATCGGGCGACTTTTTATCCTTCGAGACCGATCTGACGACATTCGTCACGCCGGCGGCGAAGCCGAACAGCAGAAACACGATCAATCCGAAAGGCCGTGTATCGAAAGCGACATCGATTCCGTAGCCGATCAACGCGCCGACGACGATGCCCGCGATGAACTCCGAGGCGATCTTCAGCCCGGCAGCCATTCCGGACAGGCCGCCTTTCGGCTGCAGTGCCGAGGGCGGCGGCGCCTGGCGGGCACGCGCCGCGTCGAGCCGCTCGTTCAGGCGGGCGCGCCGTGCCAAGAATTCGGGATCCTGCGAGGGGCCATCCGGCTCCTCATCGTGCACAGCCATGCCCTCGGCCTTCCGTCAGTTCCATCCGCCATTATAGGTGCGATAGAAGACATGGAGCCCGATCTTGTCCACCTTTTCCATCGTGCGCGCCCAGCGCGGACGAACATAGGTGGCATGATAATGCGTGGCCGACCCCACATCCGCCAGCCACTCGCGGCCGGTCGTCACATCCATGGCGATGCGTTGGGCCCGCTCGTAGGCGCGCTTGTTGGTGATGCGGTCGGCGCGCCCGTCGCAGGCAAAGGAAAACTGGCAGCGATTGCGCCAGGTCCGGTTCTGGTACACCACCCCGCAGATCGTGTCCGGGTAGGTCGGGTTGCGCACCCTGTTCAGGATCACCTGCGCGACAGCCGCCTGGCCGCGCTCCGATTCCCCGCGCGCCTCGAAATAGATGCCCGTCGCCAGGCATGTCTGCTCGGCCTCGCCGAATGCTTCCGCCGGAAGGGGCGTCGCCGCCCAGGCATGGTCCTTCTCGCCGATCGGCGGCACGAAGGATGGCCCCTCGCCGCCCAGTACCGAGTCGAACCGGCTGGATGCGGCCGGGCCCGTGGCGGGGGCATAACCGAGCTCCATCGTGCCGGCATCGGCCTTCGCCTCGCGCAGCAGCGGCTTGTCCGACGCGCCCGCATCGGCGATGGCCATGGTGTCCTCGACCGTATCCTTGAAGGGGTTTGCACGCTCGAAGCGCGCCAGGCGTTCGGTGCTGGCCTCGAAGCTGGCCGGCAGTCCCGAAAGGGCGGTCAGCATGATGGCGTCGCCGCCGGCGATCTCGGCGGCAAGACGTGGGCCCTTGCGGGCGATTCGCCCGGTGGAGAAACGCTTGAGCAGGGTGTACTGGCTGACGACCCGGCCGCCTCGGTCCGCCAGTTCGGAAACGGGCCGCAGCGAAGCGAGCTCTTCCCGCTCCAGCGCGAGCGCGCCCTGCATCAGGCCGGCGGCGATTTCCAGCTCAAGCTCGGGGCGCTCCGAGATGGCGGTCGGGGAGTGCTGATAAAGCACGGCGCCCGTTGCCAGGATCAGCGATGCGACAAGGCTGCCGGTACGCCGGGCAAGACCGCCGGAGCGTCTAGGAACGGGCTGTCGAGCAGCTCTTCTGGTGACGCTCATAATCGGCATCCAAATCATTTCGATGGATGTCGATCATGTTTCATTAACCTTAGCGCTTGGTTAACGCGGCGCTACTAATACTTCTTGCGGCGGGACGCATAGGGGTTGTCGGGCTTGCGCAGATGCAGCCGTATCGGCACGCCGCGCAGGCCGAACGTCTCGCGCAGCCCGTTGACGAGGTAGCGCGTGTAGGACGCCCCAAGCGACTCCGGCCGCGAGGTCGACACGATGAAGGTCGGCGGACGCGTCTTGATCTGCGTCATGTATTTCACGTTGATGCGGCGGCCGGCCACGGCCGGCGGCGGATGATGCGTGACCACGCGCTCCAGCCACTGGTTGAGCTTGGAGGTGGAGATCCGCCGGTTCCATGTCTCGTGCGTTTCGACGATCGCCCGCATGAGGCGGTCCATGCCCTCGCCCGTCTCGCCCGAAATCGGGATAGCCTTCACGCCCCGCATCTGCGGCAGAAGCCTCTCGGTCTTTTCCAGAAGGTCTTCCAGGGCCTCCTGCCGGTCCTCGATCATGTCCCATTTGTTGAAGGCGATGACCGGGGCCCGGCCCTCGCGCTCGATCAGGTCGGCGATCTGCAGGTCCTGCCTTTCGAAGGGCACGGTGGCGTCCAGCACGACGACGACCACCTCGGCAAACTTGATGGCGCGGATGGCGTCGGCGACGGACAGTTTTTCCAGCTTCTCCTGCACCTTAGCCTTGCGACGCAGGCCGGCCGTGTCGAACATCTTGATCTGGCGGCCGCGCCAGGACCACGACACGGATATGGAATCGCGCGTGATGCCCGCCTCCGGGCCCGTCAGAAGACGATCTTCGCCCAGAAACCGGTTCACCAGCGTGGACTTGCCAGCGTTCGGCCGCCCCACGATGGCGATGTTGAGCGGCTTGGTGGCGTCGTAGGTGTCGACCGGCTCGCCATTCTCGTCGAGCTCGACAGGCACGTCGGCCTCGGCCTCCGGCGTATCGAGGAGGAAAGCCTCCTCCCCCAACGCCGCCACGATCGCATCGCGAAGGTCGCCCATGCCCTCGCCATGCTCGGCCGAAATGGCGACCGGCTCGCCGAGGCCAAGCGAGAACGCATCGTAGAAGCCCACATCCGAGCCGCGCGCCTCGGCCTTGTTGGCCACCAGCACGACCGGTCGGCCAGAGCGGCGCAGCAGCTCTCCGAAATGGGAGTCCTGCGGGGTCATGCCCGTCTTGGCGTCCACCACGAAGAGCGACAGGTCGGCCATTGCGATGGCCGCCTCCGTCTGGGCGCGCATACGGCCTTCCAGGGTCTCGCCGCCGGCCTCTTCCAGACCGGCGGTATCCAGAACCTGAAACTCGATGTCGAAGAGGTGCGCGTCACCCTCGCGCCGGTCGCGCGTTACGCCCGGCCTGTCGTCGACAAGCGCCAGACGCTTGCCGACGAGGCGGTTGAACAAGGTGGACTTGCCGACATTGGGCCGTCCGATAATGGCGATGGAAACCATGAGCGTACCCCTTCCGCCGGTCAGGACGGATCGGGCTCGCCGGCCGCGTCGGGCGCCGCGGGCGCCTCCTCGGCGGGGGCGGACCCGGTTTGGGCTGCGATCAGCTCCTGCATCATGCGGGCCCGTTCGGCCATGCCGGCCGGGGTCGAGAAATCGTCCACCAACTGGCCGAAGAAGGGCGCGGCGCCGGCATAGTCGCCGGCCTTCCAGAGAGCCAGGCCGATGGCCTCCAGCGCCGGATGGCGAAGCGGCTCTCCCTCGCCGGTCAGGGCTTCGGCGCGCTGGCGCACATCTTCGGCGGTTCCGTGGTCGACCAGGATGTAGGCCGCGCGTATCGAGGCGATGTCGCGCAGGGCGCGCGGCGCCGAGCCATTGGCGGCCACGGCGTCGTAGGTTGCGACGGCGGCCGTCGGATTGCCCGCCTGCAACTGCGCGCCGGCAAGGTGCATGCGTGCGATGACGGGATACTGGGAGGTTCCGTCATCGGCCAGCGCGGCAAGCGCCGTTTCGGCCCCGGCGAAATCTCCGTTCGCAACCAGCTCCTGGGCGGCGATCAGCCGGTCGCCGTCGACGGCGGAGCGGCCGGCGGCGATACGCTCCCAGACGACATAGCCGATCGTACCGAGGATGATCAGCGAGATGAGCGCGATGATGATGATGCCGTAACGCTTCCAGATCGCGCGGGCCCGCTCCTGGCGGATTTCCTCGTTCACTTCGCGAATGAAAGTGTCGTTGCTCATGGGGCGCGTCGTCCATAGCGGTGCGAGGCCGCACGGCGACCATCGCAGAATTGCGGCGTTTCCGGCTTTCTAACGATTTTTATGGCGAACGGAAGGGCGCCCGCCCTGTCTGCCGCGTGAATCTGCGTTGCGGGCTCAATCGTAGTTGCGCACGTCGTCCAGTTCCACCGAGCCGAAACCGGGCCGCGCCAGATAGGCCATTACCCGTGTCGCCGCCTCATCGGCACTTGCAAGCTCTCCCTTGTCCTTGAGCCCCTTGTAGCGAGCCACCGTCGGGAAATCGGTCTCGCGAACCCGTTGCTGCATGGCGGTGTCGATAACCCCCGGCGCCAACGCCACGGCGGCGGTGCGCGGCCCGCCGGCCGCCTCGGAGTACTCGGCATTGACCGCGCGCACGAAGCCATCGAGGCCGCTTTTGCTGGCGGTATACGCGCTCCAGTAAGCGGTGGCGCGGCGCGATGCGCCGGACGAAACGGCAAGGATACGCCGCTCGGCCGCCCACCCTTCCGTCTTTGAAAGGAATGTCGCGGTCATCGCCATCGGCGCGGTCAGATTGAGAGCCACATGCGCGGCGATGTCTTCGGCCGCAAGCTTGCCCACCGGCCCGATCGGCTCTTCCGTTCCGGCGTTCAGCACCAGCAGCACCTCGGTCACGTTTGCGCCATCGACAGCGTCCAGCCAATCGAGCGAGCCCGAGGCAGCGTGCACATCGCGCAGATCGGCCTGGTGCCACCCGGCCTGCAAACCCTCCGGCTTGGGCGAGCGGGCAATGCCCAGGACATCGTAGCCGGCCTCTGCCAGCTTCCGTGCCAAAGCAAGCCCAAGCCCCGCCGATGCACCCGATACGATCGCAACTTTCATGACGTCCTCCCCTTGCGCGCCCACAGTAAGAGACCAGCCAGCCCGGCACGCAAGAAAAATGTGCGATCCGGCCGAGAATGCGGCTTTTCATGCATATTATCTGTGGTACGTTTTCCCCAGAGCCCGGAACAACGGGCCAGGGAGGTCAAGATCATGAAATCGTTCTTTATCGGCATCCGGCCGTTGGCCGGTGCATGCCTTCTTGCGGCCGTGGCCCTGCCGGGCGCCGCGCAGGCTCAGGATCTCAAACCACTGACGGTTGTCGTTCCGAACCCGTCGGCGCTCAACATCTTTCCGCTGCACGTCGCCGATGCGGAGGGCTATTTCGCGGCCGAAGGGCTGGACGTGACGGTGGAGGTGGTGAACGGATCGGCCACGGTGCTGCAGACGCTGGCGGCAGGCCAGGCGCAGATCGGGCAGCCAGGCCCCGGCCCGCTTCTAGCCGCCCGCGAACGCGGAGAAGACATCGTCTTCCTGTACAATTACTGGCCGAAATCGGTGTTCGGGCTTGTCGTCAAGGAGGGCTCGGAGGTTGCCGCGCCGTCCGACCTGAAGGGCAAGACCATCGGTGTCGGCACGGCCGACGGCGCGGAAGTGGGCTTCACACGGGCGATCCTGTCCAAGGATGGGCTCGAGGAAGGGCGTGATTACGAGTTCCTGACCGTCGGCGACGGCGGCACCGCGGTCGCCGCCTTCATGAGCGACGAGATCGACGCCTATGCCGCCGCCGTGGCCGACGCCGCCATCATCGAGGCGCGCGGCATTCCGTTGACCGAGATCACGCCCGACGAGTTCCTGGCCTATTTCGGCAATGGCTGGGCAGCGACCCGCAGCTATATCGACGCCAATCCGGACGTGATCGAAGGGTTCGGCCGCGCCATGGTCAAGGGCACGCGCTTCGGGCTGGACCCTGCCAACACAGAAGCCGTACTGGCGCATACCGCCGCAGCCAACCCGCAGGAAGGCGAGGATGCGGGCCTTGCCGCCGCCATGCTGGAAACGATGCGGGACCGCGTCACCCCGATCGATACCGCCAACGCTTTCGGCTATCAGCCGCCGGAGCACTGGAAGCTGTGGCAGGATGCCCAGGTGGCGACACAGGCGCTTTCGGCGCCGCTGCCGGACCTGTCCGCCGCCTACACCAACGACTTCGTCGAACGCTGGAATGCGCAATGATGGCGCTTCGACAGGCGGTGTCCACGCATCCGGCCGCACGGCCCAAGGACGGTGATGCCGTCTACGCGCTGCGCAACGTCTCAAAGGCCTTCGGCCGGGGCGCCATCCGTGCACTCGACCATATAGACCTGACGCTGGAGCGGGGCACCTTCAGCTCCATCATCGGACCCTCCGGCTGCGGCAAGTCCACGCTCTTGAAGATCATGGCAGGGCTGACGCCGCCCTCGTCGGGCAGCGTCATGCTGCAGGGGCGGCCGGTCACCGGGCCGCGCCGCGATATCGGCATGATGTTCCAGCAGGCGACATTGTTTCCGTGGCGCACGACCATAGAAAACATCCTGCTGCCCATCGCGATCCGCGACGGGAATGCGGCCGCAAAGGCCAAGGAACCGGCGGCGCGCGCGCTGCTGGACCTCGTTGGCCTGAATGGATTTGCGGAAGTCTATCCCGACAAGCTTTCGGGCGGCATGGCGCAGCGTGCGGCGATCTGCCGGATGCTGGTGACCGAGCCGTCCGTCCTTCTGCTGGACGAGCCGTTCAGTGCGCTGGACGAGTTGTCGCGCGATTTCATGAACATGGAACTCCAGCGCATCTGCCTCGAAAAGCAGGCGACGGCCTTCCTGATCACCCATTCCATTCCCGAAGCCGTCATCCTGTCGGACATCGTCTACGTCATGTCGAAGCGGCCGGGCCGCTTCGTCGAGACGATCCACATAGAGCTCGATCGTCCCCGCACCCTGGACATGCTCACCTCGCCCGAACTCGGCGATTATGTCCGCCATATCCGCGCGCTTCTGGACGAGGGAGGCCAGCATTGACCCACGTTCAACTGGAAAGAAGCGAAGCGCCCCCCGAAACGCTGTGGCAGGAAGAGGTGCCGCTGATCGACCGCATACCGCGCCCGGTCGGCATGGTGCTGCTGGCCGTCGCCTTCATCGCCTTGTGGCAGGGCGTCCATGCAATCGGTCTGTTCTCGCCGATCATCCTGCCGCCGCCGGCCGCGGTGTTCCGCGATATCCTGCTGGTCGGAACCAATCTCGCCACGGGCGGCTACATGCTGGCGGCGCTGTGGATCACGCTTCAGGAAGTCGCGCTTGGATTCGTCATCGCCATCGCGGTCGGTTTCACGCTCGGCGTCATCGTGGGCGAAAGCAGTTTTGGCGAGCGGGTGGTCCTGCCCTATCTGGTCGCCATCGACACGATGCCCAAGGTTGCCTTCGCGCCGTTGTTTCTGGCGTGGTTCGGCTTCGGCATCTCGTCCAAGGTGGCGCTGGCTGCCTTCATCGCCACCTTTCCCATCGTCGTGGCGACGGCCGCCGGGCTTCATGCGTCCGACGAGAATGCGCGCATGCTGTTCAAGACCATGGGCGCCACCCGCTGGCAGACATTGTGGCGCATGAAACTGCCGCTCGGGCTGCCGCACATCTTCACCGGGCTCAAGATCGCCTCGGTGGGCGTCATGGCCGGCGCCATTACGGGCGAGTTCCTGGGCGGCGGCAAGGGCTTCGGCGAGTTGATCCGCGTGGCGGCGGCGCAACTGAACACGCCGCGCATCTTCTCGCTCATCCTGTTTCTCAGCCTTGTCGGCCTGACGCTGTTCTGGCTGGTCTCGTTCGTCGAGCGGCGGATCGTCTTCTGGCGTCGGCGTGCCGAAGCCGGTGGCCTCAACGCCTGACAGGAACCGGAAGGAATTTGGAGCGGGCGATGGGGATTGAACCCACGACATCAAGCTTGGGAAGCTTGCGTTCTACCACTGAACTACACCCGCATCCGTGGGTGAATGCACTATAGGAATGGCGGGTGGCGCGCAAGGGGAACTTGCCGCCATCCGCCGTCAGGAGAAGTGCTTGGACAGCTTGAGCCGCTGTGCCTGGTAGTTCGATTTCAGATCGGCGCCGTAGAGCCGCCCCGGGCGGGCGGCCATGCGCTCGTAGATGAGACGGCCGACGATCTGCCCATGCTCCAGAATGAACGGCACTTCGTGGCTGCGCACCTCCAGCACGGCCCGGCTGCCGGTGCCCCCCGCCCCCGAATGGCCGAAGCCCGGGTCGAAGAAGCCGGCATAATGCACCCGGAACTCTCCGACCAGGGGGTCGAAGGGGGTCATCTCGGCGGCGAAATCCGGCGGAACGTGCACCGCCTCTTCCGAGACGAGGATGTAGAACTCGTTCGGGTCCAGCACCAGAACGCCGCCCTCGCCGCGGTGCAGCGGCTCCCAGAAGTCGAGTATGCGATGGGCGTCCCGCTTGTCGACATCCACCACGCCGGTATGCCGCTTGCCGCGATAGCCAATCATGCCGTCCGCATCGCCCGTCAGGTCCACCGACAGGGCAATGCCGCCGCCGGAGATATTGGCATCCAGCGCGCTGGTTAGCCCCTCCCCTTCGTGCAGGGTCGAGATTTCGTCGCTGGTCAGCGTGGCGCGGCCGCGCCGGAAGCGGATCTGGCTGAGCCGCGATCCCTGCCGCACGAGCACCGGGAAAGTGCGCGGCGAAATCTCCAAATAGAGCTGGCCCTCATAGCCGGCCGGCACCTTGTCGAATTCCTGTGCGCGATCGGTGATGACGCGGGTGAAGATGTCGAGCCGCCCGGTGGAGGATTTCGGGTTGGCGGCGGCACGCACCTCCGGGGGCAGCGACAGCCGCTCCATCAACGGCACGATGTAGACGCAGCCCGTCTCCAGCACCGCGCCCTCCGACAGGTCGACGACATGCAGCGAAAAGCGGTTCAATGCCTCTTCCACGCTGCGCTGGCGGCCGGGCAGGAAACTGGCGCGCACCCGGTGCGCCCGTGCCCCGAGCCGCAGGTCGAGGCTGGCGGGCTGCACCTGGTCGTCATCCAGCGGACGGCTGGAAACGATCCGCCCCGCCTCGTGGAGGGCCTGGATTTCCCGGTCCGGCAGGATGCCTTCAGTCATTGCGTCAACCCTGTGCGATACGTTGCGTATCGCGCATAAACGAAGGCGCGCCGTTTGGCCAGTTGACGCCACACCGCGCGCGGGCTTAAGGAACGTTCCGTGGTGATTTTGCCGGCCGGCTTGCAGCCACGTTAAACAAGTCGCTAAAGGGCCGATCTCCTCGCAAGGACCGGTCATGGACGCGTCGCCCGAAGTCGGCCGCCCCGAGGTTTCGATGTCCGCCAGCGCGAAAAAGCCGTTCCGTCCCGCAACCGCCATGATCCACGCCGGAACGGTCCGCTCCGGCTTCGGCGAAACGTCCGAGGCGATCTTCCTGACGCAGGGCTTCGTCTATCCGTCCGCCGAAGCGGCGGAAGCGCGCTTCAACGGCGAGGACCCCGGTTTCATCTACTCGCGCTATGCCAACCCCACCACCCGCATGTTCGAAGAGCGGATGATGGAGCTGGAAGGCGCCGGCGACGCCCGCGCGACCGCTTCCGGCATGGCTGCCGTGGCCGCCGCGCTGCAATGCTCGCTGAAGGCCGGCGACCATGTGGTTGCCGCCCGCGCGCTGTTCGGCTCGTGTACCTATATAATCCAGACGGTGCTTGGACGCGCGGGTGTCGAATCCACCTTCGTCGATGGCCGCAATTTGGAAGAATGGCAGGCTGCCGTCCGGCCGGAAACGAAGCTCTTCTTCCTGGAAAGCCCCACCAACCCGACGCTGGAAGTCATCGATATCGCCGCCGTCGCCGACATCGCCCACGCGGCGGGCGCCATCCTGGTGGTCGACAACGTCTTCGCGACGCCGCTGCTGCAGAAGCCGCTGGAACTCGGGGCCGATGTCGTCATCTATTCCGCCACCAAGCACATCGACGGACAGGGACGATGCCTCGGCGGCGTGATCCTGTCCTCGGCGGAGTGGATCAAGGAGAACCTGCACGACTACTTCCGGCACACCGGCCCGTCACTCTCGCCATTCAACGCCTGGGTTCTTCTGAAGGGGCTGGAAACGCTGCCATTGCGGGTTCGCCAGCAGATGGACAACGCCGCCCGGATCGCCGACTTCCTGGCAGGCAGCGATAAGGTCGCACGGGTGATCTATCCGGGCCGGGCCGACCACCCCGACGCCGAGATCATCAAGCGTCAGATGAAGGGCGGATCGACGCTCGTCGGCTTCGACATGAAGGGCGGCAAGGAGGCGGCATTCAGGCTGTGCAATGCCCTGCACATCGTGAGCATTTCCAACAACCTCGGCGATTCCAAGAGCCTCATCACCCATCCGGCCACAACCACGCACAAGAGCCTGTCGCCCGAAGCGCAGGTAGCGGCCGGCATCGGCCCCGGCCTGCTGCGCTTTTCGGCCGGCATCGAGGATGTCGACGACCTGATCGAGGATTTCCAGGCGGCGCTCGACGCCGCCTGATGGAAGCGCACGCAAGCCATGTTCACCTGCACCACACATGACATCACCGTTACGGTGACGCCGAGCTACATCGAAGGCCAGTCGGACCCGGAGTCCGGCCGCTGGGCATTCGCCTATCGGGTCGAGATCCTGAACGGTTCGGGCGAGGCCATGCGGCTGCGCTCCCGCTACTGGCACATAACGGATGCCATGGGCCGCGTTCAGGAAGTGCGCGGACCGGGCGTCGTCGGGGAAGAGCCACTGCTATCGCCCGGCGACAGCTTCACCTACACATCCGGGTGCCCGCTGCCGACACCGTCGGGGTTCATGCGCGGCCACTATATCTTCGAAAGGGTGGACGGCTCGATGCTCCAGGTAGGCATTCCACCCTTCTCGCTCGACGCGCCGGACGGACTGCGCACGTTGAACTGACCTGTCGTGAAGGACCGGGCCTATTGCCCGGTTACTTCCTCTGCCTTGAACTCGTAGGCCTCGCCGCAGAATTCGCAGGTCACGCGGATCTTGCCGTCATCCTCGACGCTTTCCGCCAGCTCCTCGGGCGTGAAGTTGGCAAGAACCTCGCGGATACGCTCACGCGAGCAGGAGCAATCGTCCCGCACCGCCGTCGGCGGAAACGCGCGGACGCCGCGCTCGTGGAACAGGCGGAACAGCAGCCGCTCGACGCCGACTTCGGGATCGGCAAGCTCGGCATCGTCGATGGTATCGACAAGCGCCCGCACTTCCGTCCAGGCGTCATCCGCCTCAAACTCGACCTCTTCCGCACCCTCGGGCGCATCGCCGCCCGGCAGGTCAGGCATGCGCATGCGCTCCGGCGCATTCGGAAGGAACTGGGCCACAAGGCCGCCGGCGCGCCAGCTTTCCTTGAAGCCGCCGCCCTCCTGCCGACGCGCTATCTTCGCGACGGCCAGGCGCACCGTGGTGGGGATCTGCTCCGACTGCCGGAAATAGCCTTCCGCTACGTCTTCCAGGGAGGCCCCGGCTAGCTCGACGATGCCCTGATAGCGCTGCATCTGCGGTCCCTGATCGACCGTCAGAGCCATGATGCCGCGTCCAAGCAGGTCTTCCGGGCTGGTCTTGCCGGCGGCTGCGGCCTCGCTCAGGCGTTCGGCATCAAAACGCGCATAGGCGCGGACGCTGGATGGGGTGGAAAAGTCCACGACCAGAAGGTCCACCGGGCCGTCCGTCTGCGTCTGCGCCGTAAACTTGCCGTCGAACTTGAGCGAAGTGCCGAGAAGGACCGTCAGCACGATCATCTCCGCCAGCAGGCGCGAGACGGGCTCCGGATAATCGTGGCGCCCGAGCAGGCTGTCGATCATGTCGCCAAGCTGCACCGCGCGGCCGCGCGCATCCAGCGCCGCAACCTCGAACGGTACGACCGCATCGTCGCCGGCAAAGCCGAACTCGCCGGGCTGGCGAAGATCCTCAACCACGAACGTCGACTTCCCCGAAGCACCACGCAAGCACAGACTTCTGCGCATGCAGGCGGTTTTCCGCTTCGTCGAAGACAACGGATTGCGGGCCATCGATGACACCGTCGCTGACTTCCTCGCCGCGATGGGCCGGCAGGCAGTGCATGAAGAGCGCGTCGGGCTTGGCATGGGCCATCAAGGCCTCGTCGACCTGATAGGGCAGGAAGACGTTATGTCCGCGGGCCACGTCTTCGCGGCCCATCGACACCCAGGTGTCCGTCACGACGCAGTCGGCGCCCGACACCGCCTCGACCGGATCGAGCGTGGTCAGGATATCGGCGCCTTCGGCCCGTGCGCGCTGAAGGAAGCCGGCATCGGCCTCCGATCCCTCGGGCGTCGCGATCCGCAACGAAAAGCCGAAGCGGGCCGATGCCTCGATGAAGGAGTTCAGCACGTTGTTGCCATCGCCGCTCCAGGCGAAGGTGCGGCCCCGGACGGGGCCTCGCTTCTCCTCGAAGGTCAGAAGGTCGGCCATGATCTGGCAGGGATGCGTATCGTCGGTCAGCGCGTTGATGACGGGCACGGTTGCCGCTTCCGCCATTTCGAGAAGGCGCTCGTGCCCCGTGGTACGGATCATGATGGCGTCGACGTAGCGCGACAACACGCGGGCCGTGTCGGCGATCGTCTCGGCCCGGCCGAGCTGCATTTCCGTACCCGACAGGAACAGCGTCTCGCCGCCAAGCTGCCGCATGGCGACATCGAAGGAAACGCGCGTACGGGTGGACGGCTTCTCGAAGATCATGGCCAGCATGCGCCCCTCGAGCGGGCGCGGAGAGGCACGCCCCTCCGCCTTGCGGCGTGCGGCGTCGTCCAGGATGGAGCGAAGCTCGTTCGCCTGCATCGCCGAAATATCCAGGAAGTGCCGTCCGGCGGTTCCGCGTGTCATGCTGCACTCTCCTTACGGGTTGCGGCCAGCGCCTGCGCCGCAGCCTCGATACGCTCCAGCCCCTCGCGGACCTCGTCCGAGGTCACGTTCAGGGGCGGCAAGATGCGGACGACATTGTCGCCGGCCGGAACGGCCAGCATCAGCCGGTCGCGCAGCGCCGCGATGAAATCCAGATTGGGCACGCGCATCTTCAGGCCGAGCAGAAGCCCTTCCCCACGCACCTCCTCGAACAGATCCGGGAACCGGTCCGTGACGCTGGCGAGCCCCTGCTTGAACTGCAGGGCCCTGTCGCGCACCTGCGTCAGGAAGCCGTCTTCCAGCACGACGTCCAGCACGGCGTTGCCGACAGCCATGGCCAGCGGGTTGCCGCCATAGGTGGTGCCATGGGTACCGGCCGTCATGCCGGCGGAGGCCGCCTCGGTGGCCAGGCAGACGCCAAGGGGGAACCCGCCGCCGATGCCCTTGGCGGATGCCAGGATATCGGGCGCAACACCGCTATGCTCGTAGGCGTAGAAGGCGCCGGTACGGCCGACGCCCGTCTGGACCTCGTCGTAGATCAGCAGAAGGCCGTGCGCATCGGCCAGTTGCCGAAGGGCCCTCAGGAATTCGCCGGAGGCGCGGCGAATACCGCCCTCGCCCTGGATCGGCTCGATCAAGAGCGCGGCAGTTTCATCCGTGATCGCCGCCTTCAGCGCCGCGATGTCGTCGAAGGGAACCTGATCGAACCCCTCCACCTTGGGGCCGAAGCCCTCCAGGTACTTTTTCTGGCCACCGGCGGCGATGGTGGCCAGTGTGCGGCCGTGGAACGCGCCCTCGAAGGTCACGATGCGGAACCGCTCCGGCCGCCCGTTCACATAATGATAGCGCCGGGCCGTCTTGATGGCGCACTCCAGGGCCTCGGCGCCGGAATTGGTGAAGAAGGCGCGGTCGGCAAAGCTGGCTTCCGTCAGCCGCCGGGCAAGCTTTTCCTGGCCCGGGATCTGGAACAGGTTGGATACATGCCACAGCTTGTGAGCCTGCTCCGTCAAAGCCGAAACCAGATGCGGATGGGCATGCCCCAGCACGTTGACGGCGATGCCGCCGGAAAAGTCCAGGAAGCTGCGCCCGTCTTCCGTATGAAGCCACACGCCCTCGCCTCGCTCCACGCGAATGTCCGCGCGCGCATAAGTGGCGTACAACGGGGAGTGCGTGTCGGTATCGGGTGTCATGGCGACAAGGTTCCGGAAAAGGTGGGGTTGGAGCTGAAAGACAACGGCCCGCTGCCGTTTGGCGACGTTTTTTGATCTTTCCGCTGCAAAGAACGGTGTCGCTATACCATGCGGGGGTTGCGCATTGTCAACGAATGAACGACATGAGGTGCGCGCAAGGAAATTCCGCGCGCATGCGTGCATGCACGCAAAGACTGGGGATATCTCAACTTTCGATTCGCCCACAACCCTGTGTGTCTTGTCAGGGCGTTGGCCGTTTTGCTAGTTTCCTCGACAACACCAGATTTCGTGCGGCCAGCCCATCAACTCAATAGATGTGGTATGACCCGGCTTGTACCGCCGCCGGTCACCTATGGATTCCGCCGCCGACAGAATTGAAAGGACCCGCGATGAGCTGGACGGATGAACGGATCGAAACTCTCAAGCGGCTTTGGACGGAAGGGCACAGCGCCAGCCAGATCGCAGGTGAGCTCGGTGGCGTCAGCCGAAATGCCGTCATAGGCAAGGTTCACCGCCTTAAGCTTGAAAGCCGCATCAAGGCGCCTTCCGCGCCGGCAACGCCTGCCCCTGCCCCTGCTGCACCGACTGCCGTGCCGGCAGCGCCCGCGGTCGTCGCCCAGGCCAGCCAGCCCGCGCCGACGTCCATCCGCAGCGCACCGGCTGCGGTGGCGGCCGCTCCGCAGCGCGAGGCGGCGGCGGCTTCGGCACCGCGCGTGCTGCAGCCCACCGCCTCCATCGCCTCCGCGCAGCAGCCCATGGCCCGCACGATGGGCGCGACGGCACTGAAGATGGAGCCGGAACTGGAGCCGATGCCGCAGCAGCGCGTCAGCGCCGAGGTGGTGCCCATCTCGCGCAATCTGACTTTGGTGCAGTTGTCGGAGCGCACGTGCAAGTGGCCGATCGGCGATCCGCTGTCGCCGGATTTCCGCTTCTGCGGCAATCACTCCGGCGAGGGCAGCCCTTACTGCCAGTATCATGCGCGTATCGCCTTCCAGCCTGCGTCGGAGCGTCGGCGCATCCGCTGATCGCCTGAGGCACTCGATTTGAGCTTGAACCAGCCCGCCCCACAAGGCGGGCTTTTTCACGGGCCATAGACGGCACCACGGCCCGGAACTGACTTCACGGTAGCTCTATCCGGAAGCTGGACGGCGACCTGTGGAGTGAACGCGTAAGACCGGCGCGGAGGCTCTGTGGACGGTACATACCGTTGCCGGTTAGCGTTGCTTTCGGCGTTCGCTTCAGCGTTCGGTGAGCTTGAATTCGATACGCCGGTTGCGGGCGCGCGCTTCCGGGCTGTTACCTTCTTCCAGGGGCTGATACTCGCCGAAGCCCGTCGCGGCCAGCCGGTTGGCCGGCACGCCCTGCGTGATGAGATACTTTACCACCGCCCCGGCGCGCTCTGTGGAAAGCTGCCAATTGTCGCTGAACCGCCCGCCGGAAATCGGCACATTGTCGGTATGACCGTCGACGCGGATGATCCAGTCGATGTCCGAGGGAATTTCCCCGTTCAACTCCACGATGGCCTGAGCCAGCTTTGCAAGCTCTTCCTCGCCGATCGACTGAAGGACATCCGACCCGGACGGAAACAGCACCTCCGACTGGAAGACGAAGCGATCGCCCACGATGCGGATATTGTCGCGGTCGGACAGGATTTCACGCAGACGACCGAAGAAGTCGGATCGGTAGCGGTTCAGCTCCTGCACCCTTTGCGCCAGCGCAACGTTGAGACGACGGCCGAGATCGGCGATCTGCGTCTGGCTTTCCTGATCACGCGCCTCCGAGGCGTCGAGCGCCTGCTCCAGCGCCGCGATCTGCTGGCGCAGTGCGGAGAGTTGCTGGTTCAGAAGGGCAACCTGGTTCCGCGCCGCTTCCGATATCTGTTGTTCGCTTTCCACCTGTCCCTGAAGATCGCCGATGCGGGCATCGGCAGCGGCGGCGCCGCCAGCGCCGGAGTCAAGAGCCGACTGCAGGCGCGACCGCTCGTTCTCGGCCGATTGGAGGGAAGCCTGCAAGGCGGCGATCTCGTCCTGGAAGTCCGAGCTGCTGGAGCGCTCCAGCGCCAGAAGCTGGTTCAACTCCGCGATCTGCGAATTGAGCTGTTGAAGCACGGTATCCTGTCCGGACAATTCCCGGCTGAGCAGGAACTGCGCGATCACGAACACCGACAAAAGGAACATGATGGCAAGAAGCAGCGTCGACAGCGCGTCGACGAAGCCGGGCCAGTAATCCACCGGCCGGCGCGATCCGCTTCTGCGCGACAGCCCCATCGCCTCAGTACCTGTCCTGGCGGGGGCCGAGATGTCCGGCAAGACGGTCGAGCGTGCGCCGCAACTCCTGCTGTTCGCGTGCCTGCGTTTCAACGAAGTCGCGCATCATCTGCTGCTCGGACCGCATGTGCTGCACCAGCCCCTGGATGCTTTCGGCAAGGCTGGCCATCGCCGCGCCGGAACGCGGTGCGGCGCCCTGGTTTTGCATGAGGCGGGTAATCCTGTCTGCCAGAACCTCGAGGTCCGCGCCGGACGAAGCCGCAGCCGGGGCCAACGGCATGGGCCCCGTGACCGCGATGGCCTCGCCGCCCGCGTCGGTGACCGTTGCAAGCCAGTTCTCGACCTCGGTGTAGAAGCGGTTCTGCGCGCGGCCGATCTGCAGGTCGAGAAAGCCGAGGATGAGAGAGCCGGACAAGCCGAAGAGCGAGGACGAGAAAGCCGTCCCCATGCCGGCCAGCGGCGCGGAAAGGCCCTGCTGCACGGAGTTCAGCACGGTGGCTGCATCGGTTGCCGTCGGATCGAGCGACTGGATGGTGGACGAGATCGAGCCGATCGTCGTCAACAGGCCCCAGAACGTGCCGAGAAGACCGAGGAAGACGAGAAGGCCGACAAGGTAGCGGGAGATATCGCGCGTTTCGTCGAGCCGCGAAGCCAGAGAGTCGAGAATGGATCGTACGAGTTGCGTTGGCAGCGGCTGGCCAATGCGCCTTCCGGCCAGCAGGGATTGCATGGGCGCCAGCAGCACCGGGGCGCGCACGTCGTCCGCCTCGTCCGAGCCGTCACGATAAAGGTTGATCCAACGAACCTCGCTGGTCAGCCGCAGGATCTGCGCCAGCGCCAGGATGATGCCCACGGCAAGGACCGCGCCGATCATCCCGTTGAGACCGGGGTTGGACTGGAAAGCGGCAACGATCTGCCGCCCCAGTATCAGGGCGACGAAACCGGCAAGCGCCAGAAAGACCGCCATGGTCCAGAAATAGACCATAGGGCTGGAGAGGCGTTCCGGCATGACATGGGCCGGTCGCTTGTCCTCACGCGGCGTACTCATCACCTGCATCGGCACGTCATCCGGTGTTGCGCCACGTCGCGTGGCTTATCTTATCTTCCTTGTAACCGGCCTTGGCGGCAAGCTCCAACCCCCGTCACGAAGCGCTATCCACGCATTTCGGTTCCAGGCGCGGATCAGGCCGAACGCTGGCTGGCCGCGCGGTACGAGTCGTTCGCCTTTTTCAGCTCGGCCGTCATTGCCCGCAGGATCAGCTCGTTGCCGCAGGCGATTTCGCCCTGCAGATGATCGAACTTGTCGCCATCGACACTGCTGACGAAGCCGCCGGCCTCGCGGACGACGATCGAGCCTGCCGCGATATCCCAGGGCAGAACGCCGCGCTCCCAGAAGCCGTCGAAGCGCCCTGCGGCGACGTAGCACAGGTCCAGCGACGCGGCGCCCAGACGGCGTACGCCCGAGCTTTCACCCATGATCTGGCGCATTTCGTAAAGGAAGCGGCCGTGGCCGGCCTTGCCCAGGAAGGGAATGCCGGTCGCAAACAGCGCCTCGGGCATGCGCTGGCGGTTGGCAACGCGGATGCGCCTGTCGTTGAGGAAGGCGCCGCCGCCCCGCTCTGCGGTATACAGCTCGTCCTGGATGGGGTTGAAAACCACACCCGCGACGATCTGCCCATCGCGCTCCAGGGCAATCGATACGGCGAAGATGGGAATGCCGTGCAGGAAGTTGGTGGTGCCGTCGAGCGGGTCGACGATCCAGCGATGCTGGCTGTCCTTGCCCTCCAGCTCGCCGCGCTCCTCCATCAGGAAGCCCCAGTCGGGCCGGGAACGCGAGAGTTCCTGGAACACGATCTCCTCCGCCTTGCGATCGGCGGTGGAGACGAAATCTGCCGGCCCCTTCATGGATACCTGCAGGTTCTGCACCTCGCCGAAATCGCGGATGAGCGAGCGCCCCGCCTTCATCGCGGCCTGGGTCATCACGTTGAGCAGGGCTGAACGGGCCATGTCTTAGCAGTCCTTGAATGATGAGGCCGCCGGAACCCGTCTGGCGGGTCCGGCGGCGCGATTTCGTGTCCGGGGCGGCGACAGCGTCAGTCGGCGCGGCGGATGTAGGTGATCTCGTTGGTGTCGACGAGGATCCTTTCGCCGCTCTCGATGAAGGGGGGCACCATGACGCGAATGCCGTTTTCCATCTTGGCGGGCTTGTAGGACGACGCAGCCGTCTGGCCCTTCACCACCGGATCGGCTTCCACGATGGTCAGCACGACCTGGTCGGGAAGCGAAATTCCGATGGGGCGCTCTTCGTGGCTTTCGACGGTCACGGTCATGCCGTCCTGCAGGAAGGCGGCGCGGTCGCCGACGAAATCCTTCTGCAGCTCGAGCTGCTCGTAGGTCTCGTTATCCATGAAAACCAGCATCTCGCCTTCGGCGTAGAGGAACTGATAGTCCTTCTGCTCCAGCCGGACGCGCTCGACCGTTTCGGAAGCGCGGAAACGCTCGTTCAGCTTGGTGCCGTCGATGAGGTTCTTGAGTTCGACCTGGTTGAAGGCACCGCCCTTGCCGGGCTTCACATGGGCCGTCTTGACCGCGGCCCACAGGCCGCCATCGTGCTCGATCACATTGCCTGGACGGATTTCGTTTCCATTGATCTTCATGAAGGTCGCTCGACATTTGAAAGAACGAAGGCGGCGCAGATGCGCCCCTTTTTCCCGCTCAAGACCACAAAATCCGGTCTGTTACAAGACGTTCAGCTTGCGCGGAACCGATTGGCGGCGTCCAGGGCGGCCTTCTGCTCCTCCGGCGAGAGGCCGCGGAAGAAGCTGTCCAGCGCAGGATCGGCGTTGCGCACACGGCGCGCCAGAACCGTCCATTTGGCGGCCTCTGCCGTGTCGCGGGCAATGCCGATGCCATCCTTGTACAGATGCGCCACGCGGTTGACGGCAATGGGGTTGCCGCGCTCTGCGGCGCCTTTCAGCCAGCGGAAGCCCTCAGGCGCCTCGGCCGGCCCGCCGCGGCCGTTGATAAGCCATATCCCCAGTTCGATCTGGGCCGTGTCGTGCCCCTGAAGCGCCGCCTGCCGCAGCCACCAGCGGGCGGTCACGTCGTCGCGGGCCGCAACGCCGCGCCCGTTGGCGTAGAGCTGGGCCATCGCATATTGCGCATCCGATACCCCGGCATTGCCGGCAACCTCGAAATAGCGCAACGCCTGCTCGAACCCTCCGGTCGGCGAAGACTGGATCAGCATCTGGCCATAGTTGAAGGCGGCCAGCGGCTGCCCGGCATCGGCCGCCGCGCGCATCAACTCACGAGCACGGGCCGGGTCGCGCTCCACGTCCTCGCCTTCCAGCAGCATGAGCGCATAGCGGAATTCCGCTTCCGGCCGCCCGGCCTCGGCGCTGAGGCGATACCAGCGCACCGCGCCCGGCACGTCGAGCTGGACACCCTGCCCCCGCAAAAGCAGCTCGGCCACGAGCGATTGGGCGGCGGCGTCGCCCATGTGGGCCAACGGCTCGGCGATCCGGAACGCCGTCAGATAGAAGCCGCGCTGATAGGCGCTGAACGCGGCGGCCATGTCGCCGCCCGCCGGCGCCTCACCGGTGGTTGGATCGGGCAACAGCCTTTCCTGGGCCTTGGCGGAGCCGGTGGCCAGAAGCGCCGCCAACGCCAGGAGCGCAAGGCGTTTCATGCGGCGGCACTCTGCTCGAGCGCGTCGAAGAGGGCGTTAGCCTCGGCCACGGCCTCGCCTTCGCGGCCCTCGCCGCCGAACACCGCGCGGGACAAAAGGATGAACTCGGCCCCGCTGGCGGCCGCCGCCGGAAGATCCTCCAGCGCACCGCCGCCGGACAGGATGGCGGGCACCTCTACGATGGCGGCCCACCACGATGCCAGATCGACATCGGCAGGGCTTGCCGCATCGTCCTCGCCGCCGATCGGACCGAACAGGAGATAGTCGGGCATGCGCTCGCCCGCTTCCAGCGCCTCGTGACGTGTATGGAAACCGGAGGCCCCGACGATGGCCTTGGGCGAAAAGCGCGCGATGGCCTCTCCCAGCACCTCGAGACTTCCCCCGGTGACATGAATTCCATCGGCACGCACGCGGCCCGCGCAGCGTGTGTCGTCGACGACGATGGCGGCTGCGCCGGCTTCCTGGATCAGCGGCACCAGCACTTCGGCAAAAGCCTGGTAGGCGGTGTCGCTGCGCCCGGCCGGGTCCAGGATCACGCTTGCGACATCGCCGCCGGCAAGGGCCCGCGACAACGCCTCGCGGCCCGCATCGCCATCGGCCAGTAGGGTTGTCGCCAGCATCAGGCGGGGGCGCACGAAATCAGCTGTCATCGGGTTCACATCTGTCATCTGGAAATGGATACGGCGCCTTTCGGCGCCGCATTTTTACATCTTGTCGGAACGTTATCAATTCGGCCGGTTCGTCCTCAATCTCTCGATCTCGTCCTTCAGCAGAAGCTTCTTGCGCTTCAGCTCCGCGATCTCGCCGTCCGGTGTGGCCGGCTTGGCGCGAAGCGATGCGATCTCGCTGTCCAGGGCGCTATGACGCTGTTCCAGCGTCTCGAGATGCGTATCAAGGGACATTCCAGACTCCTCTGTTTGTTTCCTCGAGCTTCCGGCCCCGCCTCCGACGAAAGCCGTAGGCG
Organism: Aureimonas altamirensis; assembly: GCF_001463885.1. Lineage (GTDB taxonomy): Bacteria > Pseudomonadota > Alphaproteobacteria > Rhizobiales > Rhizobiaceae > Aureimonas > Aureimonas altamirensis. The sequence continues at coordinate 58,225 of NZ_BBWQ01000010.1, forward strand.
CTGCCGGGAAGCTTCCCATAAGCTTGGGTCGTTACGGAAGGGGTGCAAGATCATTCTTTGAGAATTTTGTGACGGCTGGTATTTGCAGCCGGAAGAACGCGTACCCGACGGGTATGCGGTACGCATTCGTCAGACCCCGGGGGGCAGATGTCGGATCAGGAACAAGCGGCGTTGCGGCTGCAGGCCGCAAGGCTCAGGCAAGACCACGCCGATTTCGACGCGGCGATCGAGGCGATGGAAGCAACCGGCTGCGACCGGCTGCGCATCCAGCGCATGAAGAAAAAGAAACTGTCCATCAAGGACCGCCTCCAGGATCTTGAAGACCAGATCCTTCCGGACATCATCGCATGAGCGTTCCCGTCGCCATCATCATGGGTAGCCAGTCCGACTGGGCTACCATGCGCCACGCCAGCGTGACGCTGGATGCCCTGGGGATCGCCCACGAATCACTCATCGTTTCGGCGCATCGCACGCCGGCGCGCCTTTACGAATTTGCCTCGGGCGCCCGCGACAAGGGCTTCAAGGTGGTCATCGCGGGCGCCGGCGGCGCCGCGCACCTGCCTGGCATGGCCGCTGCCATGACGCCCCTTCCGGTGTTCGGCGTCCCTGTCGAAAGCAAGGCCCTGTCCGGGCAGGACAGCCTTCTGTCCATCGTGCAGATGCCGGCCGGCATTCCGGTGGGCACGCTCGCCATCGGCCGCGCCGGCGCCGTGAACGCGGCGCTGATGGCGGCGGCCGTCCTGGCCCTGTCCGATGCGGCGCTCGCCGACAGGCTGGACGCCTGGCGGGCGCGGCAGACGGAGGCCGTGGCCACCCACCCCTGCGACGGAGAGCCCGCAAGTTGACCGCCACACCGCGCCCCCTGCCCCCTGGTTCCACCGTCGGCATCATCGGCGGCGGCCAGCTCGGCCGCATGCTCGCCTCTGCCGCCGCGCGGCTGGGGCTGCGCACGGCGGTGGTGGATCCGGACCCGGATTGCCCGGCCGCGCAGGTAACGAACGTCATGGTGCGGGGCGCCTACGACGACCCTGCCGCACTGGCGGAACTGGCCCGCGTCAGCGACGTCATCACCTATGAATTCGAGAACGTGCCCGTGGCGCCGCTGCGGCGGCTGGCGGCCATCCGCCCGGTGTATCCGCCCGTCGAGGCGCTGGAAGTGTCGCAGGACCGCGTCACCGAAAAAGCCTTCCTCAACGGCATCGCCATCGCAACCGCGCCGTGGCGGGCGGTGGACGACGCCGAAGAGCTGGAGCATGCACTGGTCGAGCTGGGCGGCGACTGCATCCTGAAGACACGGCGATTCGGCTATGACGGCAAGGGCCAGGCCGTGCTGACGCAGGACGCGGCCCCCGGCGACGCCTTTGCCGATCTTGGCGGCGTCCCCGCCATCCTTGAGAAGAAAGTCGCTTTCGAGCGCGAAATCTCGGTGATCGCGGCGCGAGGGGCCGACGGCGCCGTGCGTGCCTACGACCCGGCCGAGAACGTCCACAGGACGGGCATTCTGCGGACGAGCACCCTGCCGGCCCGCGTTTCGCCGCAGCAGGCCGACGAGGCGATGCGCATCGCAGGGCTGATTCTGGACCGCCTCTCCTATGTCGGAGTCATCGGCGTGGAGTTCTTCGTTGCGGCCGACGGGGCGCTGCTGGTCAACGAGATCGCGCCGCGTGTGCATAATTCCGGCCACTGGACGGAAGCCGCCTGCCTGATCTCGCAGTTCGAGCAGCACATACGCGCCGTCTGCGGCATGCCTCTCGGTGACCCGGCGCGGCACGCGGACTGCGTCATGGAAAACCTGATCGGCGACGATGTCGACAAGGCGCCTGCCCTGCTGACCGAGCCGTCGCTGCTGCTGACACTCTACGGCAAGGCGGAAGCCCGGCCCGGCCGGAAAATGGGTCATTTTACGCGCGTTAACCGCGTCGTGTGATTGACATCGATCACCGCGGCGTCTATGCCGTGCCCATCGAAGGGCGCTCTAGCAATAGGGCGCCATTTTAACGCGACGGCATGATTTTGGATCGTCGCCTGTCCAACATACCGACGGTCGAGTGTCATGAAGATCAAGAATTCCTTGAAGTCGCTCAAGGGCCGCCACCGGGCCAACCGCATGGTTCGCCGCAAGGGGCGCATCTACATCATCAACAAGCAGGCTCCGCGCTACAAGGCGCGCCAGGGCTAAGGCTTGCCGGCACGGGCGCCCCTGGCGCCCGGTCACGCCGGATTGCCATAAACGGCAAGCATTTGAATTGACGAAGCGCATTGGCAGTCTAAACTCTGCCGATGCGCTTTTTCTTTGCCCTTCTGCCGACCGTGCTTCTGGCCTTCCCGGCCATGGCCCAGACGATCGCCCCCTCACCCGAGATCGAGGCGATCGCGCCGGATGCGTTGCTGCCGCCACCCGATTCCGTGCCGGGCGTCAGCCGGACGGACGAGCGGACCCTCAGCCGCGACGAAAGGCTGAACGCGCTTTTCCACGATCTGCGGCGGGAGGGCAACCGCGCCCGCGCCGAACGCATCGCCCGGCAGATTCAAACCGTCTGGAACGATAGCGGCAGCGCCACGGTGGATCTGCTTCTGACATGGTCCGAGAAGGCCATCTCGGACAACAAGCTGCCCGTCGCCTTCGACCTCGTCGAACAGGGCGCGGAGCTGCAACCCGACAACCCCGAGATCTGGAACCGGCGTGCGATGCTGAATTATCGCAGCGGCGATTTCGGGCGGGCCATCGTCGATGTGACGCAGGTTCTGGCGCGGGAGCCGAGGCACTATCCGGCGCTGATGGGGCTGGGTGCGATGCTGGAGGAGACGGGGCGCAACGAACAGGCGATGGAGGCCTATCAGCGCGCGCTCGACGTCTATCCGACGCTCAAGGATGCCCAGGACGCCGTAGCGCGGCTGGCCGACCAGATGGCCGGCCAGCGCGCCTGACGCACGTCAGACGGCCGAGAGGCCGTCCGAGCCGATATAGGCGATGCGCAGCATGTTGGTGGCGCCGGGCGTGCCCAAAGGCACACCGGCCGTCACGATGACCCGCTCGCCGGGGCGGGCCTGCTCCTGCTCCACCGCCACGCGGCAGGCCTTGTCGACCATGCCTTCCAGATCCGTCGCATCTTCGGTCACCACGCAATGCAGGCCCCAGGCGATGCTGAGTCGGCGTGCCGTGGCCACCTTGGGCGACAGGGCGATGATCGGAAGCAGCGGACGCTCGCGCGCGGTGCGCAGGCCGGTATTGCCGGTCGACGTATAGGTGACGATCGCCGCGACGCTGAGCGTCTCGGCCATCTGGCGCGCCGCCAGCGAAACAGCGTCGGCGCCCGTCGCCTCCGGCGTCGAGCGCTGGGCCGATATGATGCTGGCATAGAGCGGGTCCCGCTCCACCTGCACGGCGATGCGGTCCATGGTCTCGACCGCCTCGACCGGATAGTCGCCGGCGGCGGATTCGGCCGACAGCATCACCGCGTCTGCGCCCTCATAGACGGCGATGGACACGTCCGACACTTCGGCGCGGGTGGGCACCGGGGCGGAAATCATCGATTCCAGCATCTGCGTCGCCACGACCACCGGCTTGCCGGCCTTGCGCGCCGCGCGGGTGATGCGCTTCTGGATGCCGGGCACGGCTTCGAGCGGCAGTTCGACGCCCAGATCGCCGCGCGCCACCATGATGGCGTCGGAAAGCTCGATGATCTCGTCGAGGCGCTCGACGGCCTGCGGCTTCTCGATCTTGGACATCAGGCTTGCGCGGCCCCGCGCCACCTTGCGTGCCTCCGCCAGGTCCTCGGGGCGCTGAATGAAGGACAGCGCTACCCAGTCCACGCCCTCGGCCAGCACGGCATCGAGATCGGCCCTGTCCTTGTCGGTCAAGGCGCCGGTGGCCAGGATGGTGTCCGGCAGGCTGACGCCCTTGCGGTTGGAGATCCGGTTGCCGGCAACGACCACGCATTCGATATGCCGGCCATCGGTCTTGACGGCACGCAACTGAAGGCGCCCGTCATCGATCAGCAGCCGGTGGCCCACCTGCACCGCTTCCAGGATTTCCGGGTGCGGAAGGTAGACACGGCTGGTGTCGCCAGGTGTCGGATCGTCGTCGAGGGTAAAGGTCTGGCCGACGACCAGTTCTGCCTTGTCGCCGACGAAGGTGCCGACGCGCAGCTTGGGGCCCTGCAGGTCCGCAAGGATGCCGATGGGTCGGCCCACCGCCTTCTCGACGTTGCGCAGCCGGACCACCAGCTCGCGCATCATGTCGTGGCTGGTGTGGCTCATATTGATGCGGAAGACGTCCGCCCCGGCTTCGAAAAGCTTGCGGATCACGGTCTCCTCGGAAGAGGCCGGTCCCAGTGTCGCCAGAATCTTTACACGGCGGTTGCGCTTCATTGCTCTTCGTTGCTCCCGCTCGGGGTTTCGGTCAGCTGAACCATCCAGCTGCCCTGTTGCCCGGTGTCATACTCCCGGAACCCCATTTCCTGAAACCCGCGGGCGAAACAATCTTTCACGCCCACCACCCGGAATTCGTTTTCGGCGATGCACATCTGAATGTCGCCGGCCCAGCGGCTGCGTCCCTGCTCGTCCTCTGCGTAGAGGTAATAGAAGCGTGATTTGAGATAGCCCTCGACGACGGACCGGCACGTGGTGGCCGGAATGCGCCACCAACCCTCGCTGACCCAGCCATCGGCATCGCGATAGCCGATCGCCACCCCCAGAAGCGCCTGCGTACCGTTGCAGACGCGGAAATCGGCCCTGGCCTCGCCGGGCAAAGCCATCGTTGACAGGAATGCGACCCCGATAAGCGGCATGCCGGTGCGCATCATGCGCCGCCATGCTTCTGTCACCCGGAAAGACATGGATAAACCCCCACGGTATCGGTACCGGACGGACAGGAGCCGAAAGCCCCCCGCCGCGTGTTGAACCGGCGTCGGAAAATGCAGATATCGGCACGAGCCGGGAAAGGAAAGAGCGACATGGACGAAAGCACGAAATCGCGGATCGAATGGGAGGCCGCCGCCTTCCGCAGGCTGCGGGACCATTTGCGAGAGCGCAGCGACGTACAGAACATCGATCTCATGAACCTTGCCGGATTCTGCCGGAACTGCCTGTCCGACTGGTATCGGCAGGCAGCGGAAGAATCGGGCGTTCCGATGACGAAAGAGGATGCTCGCGAAGAGTTTTACGGAATGGCCTATGACGAGTGGCGCAAACGGCATCAGACCGAGGCGACGCCGGAGGCCGCCGACAGCTTTGCCGCCTCGCACAAAAAAGTCTGACGTCCGGGCTTAAGGAAATTCGTAACCATTCGCCGTCATCGACGGCGTTCTCCCGGCGCGGCTTTTCTGCTATCGCCGGCCTTACGAAATTCGGCGCGGCCCGATCGCGCCAACCCGACACGGCTGAATGAGGACTTCATGATGGATTCTCCCGCAGATACCAATGTCGCCGGCGAGGAGCTGCGCTCTTTCGTCGAGCGCATCGAGCGGCTCGAAGAGGAAAAGAAGACGATCTCCGACGACATCAAGGATGTTTACGGCGAGGCCAAGGGCCGGGGCTACGACGTCAAGGTGTTGCGCAAGATCGTTTCGCTGCGCAAGCAGGACGCCAACGAGCGGCAGGAGCAGGAAGCCATCCTGGACCTGTATCTCCAGGCGTTGGGCATGAGCTGAGCTTAGCCCCAGTTACCCCTGCTCCACGCAACAGCGCCCTGACGTCGCTTTTTCCGACGTCTGAAGCGACGAAAAATAACTTTTCTCATCCCCCGATGCATGGTGACCTTTGGGTCACATAGCCAATGGGTATCCGGCGACGCTCTGGGGAGGAGAATGAGCTATGGCGCTACGCCATGACCAGGAAGAGCATCGACGGCAAGCCTCAGCCATCTTCCAGGCCTGGGGCATGCCGCCGGAAAAAGCGGATCAAACGTCGCGTGTCCTGACATGGGCCGATCTTCACGGCATCGAAAGCCACGGCATAGCGATGATCGTCGAATATAACGAACGCCGATCGAACCGCCCGATCAACTTCCAGAGCGACCCGTACATCGTCCGCGAAACGCCGGTCAGCGCCCTGATGGACGGTGACGGCGGGCTCGGCCACTACACCGCAACCAAGGCGATGGAACTTGCTGTGCACAAGGCGCAAGCTGCCGGTGTCGGCCTCGTCTCCGTTCGTAATTCCGGCCATTTCGGCGCGCTCGGTTACTTCACATCTATGGCAGCAGACGCCGGCTTGATCGGAATAGCCGCCACCAGCGTCTTCGGCATCCGGGTTCCGCCGACGGGCGGAGCCAAAGCACGTTTTGGAACCGATCCCTGGTCCTTTGCCGCTCCAGGAGCGGCAGGCGAACCATTCGTACTTGACATGGCGACGACGACTGTCGCTTCCGGCAAGGTTCGCAATAAGCTCGTCGAAGGCCAGCCTCTGCCCGAAGGCTGGGGTTTCGATTCTTCCGGACGGCCAACCACCGACCCCTCCACTGTGATGAACGGCGGTTTCCTGTCTCCGCTCGGCGGGACGGCGGAAAGCGGTGGACACAAGGGCTACGGCTTGGCGGTTATGGTGAACATCCTGGCATCGTGCCTTTCAGGCTCGACCTTGATCACCGATCCCATGCATTCGCGCCAGCCGAAAGGACTGGATGTAGGTCATTTCTTCATGGCGTTCGATCCGGGCTTGTTCCGCGAGGCGGCCGATTTCCGAGCCGACGTCGCGCGCCTTTGCAACGATCTGCGCGCGACTCCGCCGGTCGATCCATCAGCCCCTGTTTTGGTTGCCGGGGACCCGGAACGAAGCAAACGCGCGGCTCGGGAGGCCGACGGCATTCCGATGGGACCGGGCCTTCTTGCGCGATTGCGGACTATAGCCGATGGCTGCGGCGCAGCCTGGCATCTCTCTCCCGCAACGCAATCGGCAAGCGTCAACGCAAGCTAAGGTAGAAGGTGACACCAAACTCATGCTACGAGACGCTATGAAAAATACTGTCGACAATATCCTGCCGCCAGACGACTGGCGTCCCTTTGGGGAGGATGCGCGCGGCGCTCCTCGCCCCATCACACGCTCCGAAGGTCTTTCGGCACAGGTTCAGCGAGAAATCGAACGCCTGGTGCTGGCGGGTGAGCTCCTACCGGGCGAACGTCTCAACGAGTATGCGCTTGCGGAAACACTTGCCGTCAGCAGGGCTCCCGTTCGTGAGGCGACGCGTGCGCTGGTACAGATGGGCCTGTTATCGAACATTCCGGGGCGTGGCGTTTTCGTACGGGAGATGTCGGACCGGGAAATCGCGGAAAACTACGACATCCGCGCCCTGTTGACCGGCCTGATGTGCGAGCGTGCCGCCCACCGTCGATCCGAGACGGAAGTTATCGAACTGACCTCGCTTGTCGCTCAGATGGATCAGGCGGTCGATGGCGGGGATATCCCTCTCTACTACGAGATCAACCTAACCTTCCACCGTCGCATCGGTGAGATTGCCGATCATGGCAGTGCTCGGCGGATATACGATGACCTGATCCGAGCCACCCACGCATTGCGTCGATCCCTATCGGACCCTGGCCTGACCAACAGCGAGCATGCGGTCATCGTCGACGCGATCGGGCGGCGAGATTCTGATACGGCAAAGGCCCTTGGAGAGGGGCATGTCCTAAACGGCAAAAAGCGCTGGTTGGCGTCCATGGCGGACGCCCGGCCGGCCTACGATTAACAACAGCGGGAGTGGGAAACGTGAAGATTGCAAACATAAAGGCGACGCTGCATCGCCATGAGATCGACCTTCCGGGCATTGGAGAGTCCATAGAGTCGCGGATGTTCGTCTTCGTTGAAGTCGAAACCGATGACGGCCAGAAGGGTATGGGATGCACGGGGCAGTTTCTGCCCTGGTCGACCATCCCCTGTATCGAGAACCATATTTTCCCGCTGATCCGCGGCATGGATCCGGTGCACACCGAGGCCATCCACGCCAAAGTCTGGAAGCAACTCAACAACAGGGCCTATACCGGTGTCATCTCCAACGCATTGTCGGCCATCGATATTGCGCTATGGGACATTCGGGGCAAGGCCGAAAACCGATCGATTTCCGAGCTGTTAGGCGGCTACAGCCGCGAAGCCTATACATACGCCACGTTTGGCTACCCCTTCTTCGACGAAGAACAGATCGCCGAGTATGCGCGCAAGTTTCTGGCCGACGGACACACGATGCTGAAAATGGTCGTCGGCGGCGAGCCGACGCGTACGTGGAAGGATGACGTGCGCCGCGTTCGCGCTGCACGCGAAGCGATCGGGCCCGACGTGGACCTGATGATCGATGCCAATTGCTGGTTCAATCCGCACGACGCTTTCATGCTGGCAAAGAATGTCGAGGACCTGAACCTGAAGTGGTTCGAGGAGCCGATTCAGCAGAACGATGCCCGTGCCTTGGCGGATTTGCGATCACGGGTTCAGGTACCCATCGCCGCTGGCCAGATGGAAGGCAATCGCTGGCGCTTCCGCGAACTGGTGATGCACCATGCGGTAGACGTCCTGCAGCCGAACGTTCTCTACAATGGAGGTTATACGGAGGCCCTGAAGGCTGCTCACCTGGCCCAGGCTTTCAACCTGCCGATGGCGAATGGCGGCGGCTGGCCGATCTTCAACATGCACATTCTAGCCGGCGTGATGAATGGCGGCCCGGTCGAGTTCCACTACGGAATGTGGATGACAGGCAAGCACTTCTTCGACGGCACGCCGGACCCGGTGAACGGCAAGATGACAATCCCGGACGCGCCGGGCCTCGGTTTCACGCCGAATTACGAAGCGCTGAAAGACGCGCGCATCACCGATCCGTCAAAGTCGCGTTTCGAGGGGCGCGACGCGCACGGCTACCTGTTGCGCGAGACGATCGAGGGCAAGCGCCAGGTCGTTGCGTGACGGCTCGGCGCCCCGTCTGGGAGGCCGGGGCGCTGAATTAACTATAAAAAACAATCGGGAGGAAAACAGATGAGCATGATCGTGCGCATGGGCCGCCTTGCCGGCCTTGGAGCATTTGCATGGCTAGGCATTGCAGCGGCAACGCCAGCCGTTGCACAAGAATATCCCGCACGCGATATTCAAATGATCATTCCGTTCGGGGTCGGCGGCGGCAGCGATACGTTGGCCCGTACTATCGCCAACGTGATGTTGGAGCTCGACCTACTGCCCGTTTCCGTTTTGCCGGAGAATCGTCCAGGCGGTAGCGGGGCCGTCGGCTATGGCACTGTAGCGCAGCAGAAGGGGAACCCTTACGTGATCGCCACGGTCAGCGTGAGCTTCTTCACGACGCCGCTCCTTGGCGCATCTCCCGTCACCTACAAGGATTTCACCCCGTTGGCCGCCATCGCCTATTCGCCCTACGTGCTGGCGGTTCGGGCGGATTCACCCTACCGGAGCCTAGAGGACATGGCAGCTGCCGAGCGGCTGACGACAAGCACCGTCGGCGTCGTGTCGGATGCCGCCCTCCTGGCCAAGATGATGTCCAACGAGCTGGACGTGCAGATCGATGCAGTGCCCTTTGACGGAGAGGGAGAGGCACTGGCAGCTGTCCTGGGCGGCCACGTGGATTTCGTCTTCATGAATCCTAGCGAGGTGATGGCTCAGGTAGACGCCGGCGCCATGCGACCGGTTGCCGTGTCATCGGCTGCCCGCATCGCCGCCTTGCCAGAGGTACCGTCCTTCAAAGAGCTCGGACACGATATAGAGCATGTGCAATTGCGGGGGCTGGTGATGCCCGGCGATGTCGAACCGGCCGTCGTTACCTACTGGAACGACGTCCTGCGTAAGGTTGCCGAAAGCGACGAATGGCGGACGCAATACGTCGAGCGATTCCATGACGAGGCGGCATTCCTGCCGGCCGACAAGTTCGGGGCGCTGATCGAAGAGACCAACGCACGCTACGAATCGATCATGCGGGACCTCGGCCTGCTCTGATTTGGCAGCACCCCGACTTACCCCGGGGTGCCGCGCATCGGTCGACCCTCACGGAGTACACAGCCATGACAACCAATCGCGCGGATCAGCTTTTTGCGATCTTCCTGATCTTGCTTGGCGCCTACATAGCCTGGGCCGGCTTCGGCTACGGGTACATGAACGGAACAGCCCCAGGAGCAGGGTTCTTTCCCGTGATCCTCGGCATCGTTATCGCCATGCTCAGCATCGTCAATCTCGTACGCAGTCTGGCCGGCGCGGAACGGCTTGCGAAGGGCATCTCACCGCGGGACCTCATCAAGATCGCCGGCGTCGCTGCGGCATTGGCGGCCGTCATCATCGCGATACCGCATATCGGGATCACGCTTGCCTCGATGGGCCTGATGGTTGCTATCGCGGCGATCATCAAACCCTCTCTCGAGCCACGTTATGCACTGCGCGTGGCAACATGCAGCATTGCCGTCCCGCTGTTCTGCCGGGTTGCCTTCGGCAACTGGCTCAACATCCCATTGCCAACCGGCCCGTTCGGCCTCTGATCTGACCGCAGGAGGACTGGACCCATGGAAACATTCTGGCTCATGGCAGACGGCATCGCCGCCGCCGCCGCGCCGATGACACTGCTGGCAACGCTGTTCGGCGTCGTGATCGGACTTCTTATCGGTGCATTGCCGGGGCTTGGCCCATCGGCCGGCGTAGCCATAATGCTGCCGGTGGCGGTCGGGCTTGGCGGCGTACCGGCCTTGGCCTGTCTTGCCGGGGTCTATTATGGATCGATGTTCGGGGGCGCGATCACCTCCATTCTTCTCGGAATTCCCGGCGATCCGCCATCAGTCATGACCATCATGGACGGTTACCCGATGGCGAAGAAGGGGCAAGCCGGACAGGCGCTTGGCATGAGCGTGTTCGCGTCATTCTTCGGCGGCCTTATGGGCCTTATCGCCCTCGTCTATCTGTCGATCCCCATCGCCAGCATGGCGCTAGCCATCGGCCCGACGGAGATGACGGCCATCATGGTCTTCTCCCTGTCTCTGGTCAGCGTGCTAGGCGGTCGCAACGCCATCAAGGGCTTTGTCGCGCTGGCACTTGGGTTCTGGCTCGGCACGATCGGCCTCGACCCCATCGCCGGACCAGTACGCTTTACCTTCGGGTCCATGGACTTGTTCGACGGACTTGAATTTTCGGTCGTCGCGGTCGGCCTCTTCGGCCTCACCGCCATGTTCCTCAGCCTCGACGTCAATGTGGACAAGGAACTTCAGTCATTTCGCTTTTCGAGTCTTCTCCCGCGCTTTTCCGATGCTGTGAAATCGCGCTGGGAACTTCTACAGGGCTCAACGACCGGTTTCCTCGTCGGCATACTGCCGGGCATTGGCGCCACCGCGGCCACCATGATGTCCTATGCGCTCGCGAAGCGGTTTTCGCGTACGCCGGAACGGTTCGGAACCGGCATAGTACAGGGTGTCGCGGCGCCGGAGGCCGCCAATAACAGTGCTTCCTATGCGTCCATGATCCCGTTGTTCACCCTCGGTATCCCCGGTTCGGCAACGACGGCCGTCATGATGGGTGGCCTTCTTATGCTCGGCCTGCAACCGGGCCCTCTGCTTTTCGTCAACAATGGCGACTTCATCTGGGCCGTCTTCGGCAGCTTCTGGATCGGCAACCTTATGCTCGTCTTCCTGACGCTCCTGCTGACCCCGGCACTGGCCGCAGTGCTGTTCATCTCTACTGCGATCCTCTATCCGATCGTCTTCACCATCATCGTCTTCGGCGTCTTTGCCATCGACTATTCGACCACCGGCCTTGTCGTGGCGCTTGCAGCGGGCATCATTGGGCTAATTCTCCTGAAGCTGGAATATCCGCCTGTACCGCTTGTCCTTGGACTGATCCTGGGACCGATGCTGGAGCGCAATATCCGTCGAACGATGATCCAGTCGCAGGGCGACCTGACCGTATTCGTCGAACGGCCAATCTCGCTTGTTCTTTTCCTGATGACAATCGCGGTGCTGCTGTTACCCCTGTACCTGAAGCTGTCGAACCGTCGGAAGATCGCAAGCGACGACGACGACGTCTGAACGAAAGAGACATGATGCCCGAAGCACTTTACGATTACTGCGTCATTGGAGGCGGCATCGTCGGCCTTGCCACGGCGTTGTCGCTCCGGCAACGCGATGGCACGGCGCGGATCGTACTCCTGGAAAAGGAAGCGCAATTCGGCCTGCATCAGACCGGCCATAACAGCGGCGTCATCCATGCGGGCATCTATTACAAGCCGGGCTCGCTGAAGGCGCGTCTATGCCGCGAAGGCGCGGAAGCAACCAAGGATTTCTGCGCCCGCAAGTCGATTCCCTTCGAGACCTGCGGCAAGCTGCTCGTCGCGACAAACGATGTCGAGATGGAGCGGATGGCGGCGCTGGAACAGCGCGCGCACGACAACGACATCGACTACGAGCCGGTATCCGGCGCAAGGCTGCGCGAGATCGAGCCCAGCATCGCGGGGCTCGGCGCCCTGAAGATCAAGGCGACGGGCATCGTCGACTATCGCCGTATCTGCCTTGCGATGGCCGCCGACCTTGCCGAAAGCGGGGTCGAGCTGCGTCTGTCGACCAGGGCGACGTTTATCGCGGAAGAAGACACCGGCGTCGTCGTCGGCACCGATGACGGCACACGGCTGCGGGCAGACCGGCTGATCGCCTGTGCCGGCCTGCAATCCGACAGGATCGCGCGGCTGGCCGGGATGGATGCGAGCCATAGGATCGTGCCGTTCCGGGGCGAGTACTACACGCTGCCGCAATCGAAATCCGACATCGTCTCGCACCTGATCTACCCGATCCCGGATCCCGACCTGCCGTTTCTCGGCATTCACCTGACCCGGATGATCGACGGCCGCGTCACCGTCGGCCCGAACGCCGTCCTCGGATTCGCGCGGGAGGGGTATGCCAAGGGCAGTATCCAACCTTCCGACATCGCCTCGATGGTCGGCTTCAGGGGATTCTGGTCGATGGCGCGCCGGAACTGGCGCTCAGGCTCCACGGAGTTTCTCAATTCGCTGTCCCGCGCCCGCTATCTCGAGCAGTGCCGCAAATACTGCCCGTCTCTGACGCTGGAAGACCTCGGCGCACCCGGCGCCGGGATCCGCGCCCAGGCCATATTGGCCGACGGAACGCTGGTGCAGGATTTTCTGTTTTTGCAGAGCGCGCGGATGCTGCATGTCTGCAACGCACCCTCGCCTGCCGCAACCTCGGCCATGCCGATCGGCCGCATGATCGTCGACAGGCTCGCCGCCTGAGCGTCAGCCCTTCGATGCCTTCCAGCCATCGTAGCGCTGGCGGGTCTCCTCGTTCATCGGGTACAGGCCCGGCAGTGGCACGCCACGGTCCACCTCGCTCATGATCCAGGCTTCCATACGCTCCTGTTCCGGCGCTTCGGCGATCACCTGATCCAGATAGGCGGCGGGTATCAGCACCGCGCCATCCTGATCCACCACGACGATATCGTCCGGAAAGACGGCAACGCCGCCGCAGGCGATAGGCTCTTGCCAGCCGACGAAGGTCAGCCCGGCAACGGAGGGTGGCGCGGCGATGCCATCGCACCAGACATCGAGCCCCGATTGCAGTACGCCCTCGGCGTCTCGCATGACGCCATCCGTCACCAGCGCGGCGACGCCGCGCTTCTTCATGCGGGAGCAGAGGATATCCCCAAAAATGCCGGCATCCAGCACGCCCATGGCGTCTGCAACGGCCACGACGCCCTCCGGCATGGCCTCGATCGCGGCCCGGGTGGAGATCGGGGAGGCCCAGCTTGCCGGCGTTGCCAGATCTTCCCGCGCGGGAACGAATCGCAGCGTAAAGGCCGGCCCGACAACGCGCGGCTGCCCAGATTTCAACGGCTTGGTGCCACGCATCCAGACGTTGCGCAGCCCCTTCTTTAGAAGGACCGTCGTTAATGTCGCGGTGGATACGTCCTTCAGCGTCTCGATCACAGTGGCGTCAAGTGTCATGTCTGCTTCTCCTTCAGATGCTGGGAATCAGGCCGCCATCGATCCGGATGATCGAACCGGTAACGTAGGATGCTTGTCGGCTGGCCAGGAAGGCGACGACAGCGCCGTATTCGTCCGGGTCACCATAGCGCCCCACCGGAATGGCAGCGACGCTTTCGGCAGCCACCGCCTCCGTGCTGCGGCCTTCACGCTTCGCCTTCTGTTCGTCCAGAAAGGTGATGCGTCCGGTGGCGATCCGGCCGGGCAAGACGATATTGGCCGTGATTCCGTCCGGTCCGACTTCCCGCGCCAGGGTCTTGGACCAACCGACGAGGGCGAGCCGCAGCGCGTTGGACAGACCAAGGTTGGGAATCGGCGTCACCACGCCCGACGACGTCGACGTCACGATTCGGCCCCAACCCCGCTCTCGCATTGTTGGAAGAACGGCATCCGTCACAGCAATCACGGAGCGGACCATTCCATCGAAATGCCGCGTCCACTGATCCGGCGCTTGGCCGGCCACCGGTGTTGGCGGAGGGCCGCCGGTATTGTTGACGAGGATGTCAACCGGCCCGAAAGCCTTTTCCACCTCCGCCAGTCCAGGGGTGATGACATCGAGGTCCGAGATGTCCCAATGCAAGGCAATGGCGTGGCCGCCGGCAGCCCTGATCGATCCGACTGTCCGTTGTGCTGCTGCCTCATCGATATCCGCCGCGACGACGCGCGCGCCTTCCGCTGCAAGGCGCGCGGCTATGGCGCCTCCGAGCCCACCTCCGGCGCCGAACACCAACGCCGTTTTCTCCCCAATGCCGAAATCCATACGTCCTCCCTTGCATTCGCAAAGAGAGTAGCGATCAATGACGTTACAAAAAGTCGCTTTTGCTGAATTCAGACACCATAAAATCTATGGATACTCGCTTTCTCGAGACATTCCTGTTCGTGGCCTGCCATGGCTCGATGGCCGAGGCTTCACGCCGGCTCAATATCACGCCGGCCGCCGCCGCTCAGCGTATCCAGGCGCTGGAAGCAGAGATCGGGCAACCATTGCTGATGCGCGTAGGGCGGACAGTGCGGCCGACACCTGCAGGGCTTGCAATCCTGTCGCAAAGCCGACGGATTCTCGGCGACGTTCGCCAGCTTCGTAATCTCGCCACGGGCGACCGGGCTGCGGGTGAACTTCGCGTCGGCGCGATATCCACCGCTCTTACCGGCCTGCTGCCGCGTCCCTTGCGGGCGCTGCGAACGGCGATGCCGGAGATCGAGTTCTTCGTGCTACCGGGGACATCCAGCGAGCTTTACCAGAAGCTCGATGACGATCAGATCGACGTTGCGCTGATCGTTCGACCGCCGTTCGAACTGCCGAAGACGCTGGAATGGCATATGGTGCGTTCGGAACCGTTGGTGCTGCTGACGCCGTCGGCCTGGCAGGAACAGAGTGTGGAATCGCTTCTTTCGTCGCGTCCCTTCATCCGCTATGACCGGAACAACTGGGGCGGTCGCTTGTCGGAGGAGTATCTGCTGGCCACGTCCATCCAGCCACGCGAATGGGTGGAGCTCGATTCTCTCGAAGCGATTTCCGTACTGGTCAGCAGCGAGCTCGGCATATCCATCGTGCCGGATTGGGCCCGTCCGTGGCCGGAGGGTATCTCCGTCACCCGGCTACCCTTGCCGTCCCCGGCCCGCCCGCGAGAAATCGGGCTGCTTTGGCCGCGGGCTTCTCCTGCCCTGCGGATGATCGCCGTGCTGGCGGAGCGAATGGCCTCGCCGCCGCGCGAATAGGCGTTCGAGCCCCTGTCAGGCAGTCGCGCGGCGCTCTTCCTGGCCGTGATCGCGCAGCTCAAGCTTCTCTGCGTTGACGTATTCGGCCTCGGCCTCTTCCAGTGCCAGCCGCGCCGCAGCCAGCTGGGACTTCAGGTCACGCACGGAATTCATCAGATTGTCGCGTCGTACCCGCGCCGCCTTGGCAAAGGTCGGGTAGGCGAAATGGTTGGTATCGGTCAGCCCGGAACGGCGCTCTTCGCTGGCGATCTGGGCATCTAGCTCGGCGGCCATCCGCTCGAACTCGGCCATCATCATGTCGAGTTGCTCGACCTGACGCCGCTTCTCCCCGACCTTGAAGCGTGCGAGCCGCACAAGATTTTCACGCTTGGCCATTCGAATCGTCCCGGTTCCGAGGCGGCGCAATGCGACGCCGCATGACATTTTCCGTTTGCGCCACCTGCCTCGGACAAGCCTCGGCCCGTAGGAATGAGACACTCTGACGGTCTGTTTACGCGCACCGTTAATCATGGCCTGAAGTCTTTAAGGCCGGGTAAACCGCATGTTCGCCGTCCCGACTGCGAATTTAAGCCGATTGTTAACCAATCGGTGTCACGGTTTGGAAAAGTGGGTGAATCAGACATTAATTCGGCAGGGGCCTCCCGCCGAGTTGACGGAGAGGGGAACTGGATGCGCGTTCTTTTGATCGAGGATGACAGCGCCATAGCGCAGAGCATCGAACTGATGTTGAAGTCCGAGAGTTTCAACGTGTACACCACCGATCTCGGCGAAGAGGGTGTCGATCTCGGCAAGCTCTACGATTACGACATCATCCTTCTGGACCTGAACCTCCCGGACATGTCCGGCTACGAGGTGCTGCGCACGTTGCGTCTGGCCAAGGTGAAGACGCCCATCCTGATCCTGTCCGGCATGGCCGGCATCGAGGACAAGGTTCGCGGCCTCGGCTTCGGCGCCGACGACTACATGACCAAGCCGTTCCACAAGGACGAGCTGGTGGCCCGTATCCACGCCATCGTGCGCCGCTCCAAGGGCCATGCCCAGTCGGTCATCGTGACGGGTGAGCTGACGGTGAATCTCGATGCCAAGACGGTCGAGGTCAACGGGCAGCGCGTCCATCTGACCGGCAAGGAATATGCCATGCTGGAGCTGCTGTCGCTCCGCAAGGGCACCACGCTGACGAAGGAAATGTTCCTCAACCACCTTTATGGCGGCATGGACGAGCCTGAGTTGAAGATCATCGACGTCTTCATCTGCAAGCTGCGCAAGAAGCTGGCGACGGCCACCGAGGGCAAGAACTATATCGAGACGGTATGGGGCCGTGGCTACGTGCTGCGCGACGAAGAGGGCCAGACGCAGGCCGCCTGAGGCACCTGAGGCTTTTCCGAGGGTATTGGAATCAGAAGCGGCGGCATCGGGATTAGCCCGATGCCGCCGCTTCTTTTTGCCATGTGGCCCGCGCCGCCGCCCTTAGGCGGCGGAAATCGGCCGCAGCGTGCCGGCGATGGTAAAGGTGACGGCGTCCGCCTCCTGGGTCATCGTCAGGTCGAGGCCGGTTTCCTGGGCCAGAAGCAGTGCGTAATAGGGTTGGACGCCATGGGCGTCGATCGGTTCTTCGTTCTGGCCGTTGATCAGCGCAACGAAGCGCGCGGGCACCCGCAACGGCGTCCCCTCTGCCCGGATGACGATATCGACGTCCGGGGCAACGCTGTTGAGATCTACCGTCACGGTATGGCCGCGCGGGACAGACGCGTTGGCGACAACCAGAACGTTCAGCACCAGCTTGGCAAGGTTCTTCGGCACATAGGCCCGTGCGCCGTTCCACGTCAGGTTGGCGCGCTCGAATTCCATAAGCCCCTTCGCCACGGATTCGGCGTCGCCCAGGTCGATTTCGGCGGCGGTCGACCCCGACGCGCCATAGGCGATCCGGGCGAACTGCAGCTTGGCCACCGCGCTGCGGGTGGATTTGCGGACCAGTTCCATCGATTCCGCGTCGTCGGGCATCTCGTCGAGCAGTTCCAACCCGCTCTGGATGGCGCCCACGGGGGAAATGACGTCGTGGCACAGGCGGCTGGCGAGCAGGGCTGCGAGATCCGGGGCGGAGATGGAGGGAAGTTCTGTCATTGGCGGGAGAGGCCCTTGGCTGTGTTCATGCGGTTTGCCTGGGTGGGCGAATCGCCCTGACGGGAGCCTACAGCGTGCGGCGAGGGACCGGAAGCGGCGGCGGCCATGCTGAATACCTCAAATGGATGATCCGCCGTTAGCAAATTGAAAACTCTATCATGTTCCAATTTCCCCAGCTTGAACGATGGGAAAGGATGCGCCCGATGGTCTCGTTTTCGAGGCAGGTCCGCCTGTTCGGCGCGATGCTTGTCACGACTGTCATGTTGGCGTTCGCGGCGCCCGCGTCCGCGCAGCAGAGCAGCGGTTATTCATTCGAGGAAGTGATCTCGCAAGGTCACAACTTCTTCGGCACGACGGCAGGCGGCCTCGCCTCCGTCATCGAACACGCCTTCCAGCAATATGGCGTACCCAACGGCTACATCCTCGGGGAAGAGGCCGGTGGCGCCTTCATTGGCGGCGTACGCTACGGAGAGGGCACCCTCTTCACCAAGAACGCCGGCGAGCACCATTTGTACTGGCAGGGCCCATCCATCGGCTTCGACGCCGGCGGCGACGGCGCCCGGATGATGATGCTGGTCTACAACCTGCCTTCGGTCCAGAATATCTACGGCCGGTTCGGCGGCGTGACTGGCAGCGCCTATCTGGTCGGCGGCCTTGGCATGACGGTGCTGCAGCGCGAGCAGGTCGTGATCGTTCCGGTGAAAACCGGCGTCGGCGCCCGTCTCGGCGTCAATGTCGGCTACCTGAAGATCACGCCGACACCGACCTGGAACCCGTTCTGATACGCTAGACGGAAACAGGTCCATGCTTGCTGCCGCATTATTCTTCCTGCTCGGTGCTCTCGTTGCCGTGCTTGGCGCCTTGCTGCTGGTCCCTCTGGTCTGGCGCAAGGCGCAATCGCTTGCGTGGCGTGAGGCGGAGGCCACGATGCCGATGAGCCTTCCCGAGATCCGGGCAGAAACCGACAAGGTGCGCGCCGAAGCAGCCATGGCCATACGCAAAGCCGAACTGCAGACGGCAGCCGCGCGGGAAGAGGCGGCCAAGGCACGCGCCGAGGCAGGCCGGCTGACGGCACGGAGCGCCCTTTCCGGCGCTGCCGATGCCGCCGAACCGCAGGTTCCGCGCAGCCCGGAAGATACGCTGGAAGCGTTGCGTCAGACGCCCCCCGCTTCGCCGGGCGAGCTGGAGGCGTTGAACGCCCGCCTGCAGGAGATGGACGAGGACTCCGGCGAAAGCCGCATGGTTCTTGCCGCGGCCCTGATGCGCATCGAGCAATTGGAGATGGATCTTCTTGCCGCGCGGCGGAAAGGCCCGCCAAGGGCAGAACCGGTCGGTGACAAGGCTTCGAATGCCGAGCTCCTGCGGCGGGACGGCATCGGCGGTGGTCTTCGCGCCGACATCCTTGCACGTGCCGAAGAGGCAGACCCGGCGCGCCGCCGCGCGGCGATCCGCGAAAAACTGGACGAGATCGCGGCGACCGTCGCGACCATCAGCCTGGCCGCCGCGGAGGAAGGTTCCAACTTGTCCCGGTTGGCGGATGATGCCCGCTCCGACCCGGGCGCCACCACCGGCACCCTCGCCCGCCGCCTCGTCAGCGGATCATCCGCCGCGTAAAGGCCGCATGCAACGCGATGGCAGCCGAAGTCGCTACATTGAGGCTGTCGAGCCCCGGCGCCATCTCGATCCGCAGCCCCCGGCAACGCGCGATAACCTCCGGCGGCAATCCGTTTCCCTCGGCACCCACGATCAATGCGACCCTGTCGGGCGGGGTCCACTCGGCAAGGTCGACCGTGGCCGAGGGCGTCAGCGCGACGCAACAATAGCCCGCGGATTCCAGGCGATCCAGGGCCGCCCCGGCACTGGCGAACCTTGCAAAGGGCACTTTCAGGACGGTTCCGACTGACACCCGGATAGCCTTGCGATAGAGCGGGTTGCAGCTCGTCTCATCCAGCACGATGCCGGCGCAGCCGAAGGCCGCGGCATTGCGGAACAGAGACCCCATATTGTCATGATTGGATATGCCGAACGCCGCCAGCACAGGCCCTGCCGTTTCGGCCAGCCATTCGTCGGGCGCCCTTCCCGCCTGGCGCCGGCCATGGGCCAGAATACCGCGATGCACCGAAAAACCGGCAAGCCGGTCCATGACGGCTTGCGGGCACACGAGGATGGGCACCTGCTCTGCGTCGAGCGCCTGCAGCCGAGGCAGGAGCCCACCGATCCGATGTTCGGAAACCAGGATGGACAGGGGCTCGAAGAGGCTCGCCGTCAACAGATGATCCAGCACGACCGCACCTTCGGCAATGAAATCGCCCGAGCGCACAAGGTCGCGCTCGCGGATGTCGCGGAAGGCGGCGATCCGTGGATCGTCCGCATCATCGATAGGCTCTACCCTCATGCGCGCTGATTGCACGGCGATGACGATATTTTCAAGCGCAGGACGACAAGGAAGGCACCGAAAACGGCTTGCCATTCTCAAACGATCCAACTATATCCAGCCCCACACCGAAGGGCGCCCATCGTCTAGCGGTCAGGACGGCGCCCTCTCACGGCGCAAACGGGGGTTCGATTCCCCCTGGGCGTACCATTCCACCATACCTTTCCTTCAAGTCTGCATACCGCCACCCGCGGTCGCGTGTTGCATTGCCGCAACGCGTCTGGCTATCCGCGCGGGCATAACTACCAGCACGGGCAAACCCCGTCGTTTTCAACCTATCATGTACATGATATATATTGTATCTTAACGGCTGCGGTGCAAATGCAGGGCATTACTTTCAACAGGAGAGTGCCATGCGCCTCAACCATCGTATCCTGGCTTCGGCCGCCCTCACCTTCGCCCTGACCGCTCCGGCGCTGGCAGCGGACGTCGTCTTCGAAGAGCCGGCGGCTCCGGTCGCTGCCATTGCACCGATCGCCAACGACTGGACCGGCTTCTCGGTCGGCGTGTTCACCGGCGGCGCGACGGGTGAAGCCGAGTTTTCCGGCACCCTGTCGGCTGCTGGGGCATCCGCATTCGACAGCAGCAAGACGGATATTGATGGCCTCCTCGGCGGCGTTCAGCTTGGTTACGATCACCAGTTCGGAAATGCCGTACTGGGCGCGCGCGCATCTGTCGCCCTGACCAACGTCGACAACGGCGATGCCGTCACGACGTCCAAGTTGACCTATCTGGGCACGGCCGGCGTCCGCGCGGGCGTGGCCTTCGAGAAGCTGCTGCCTTACGTCCATGGCGGCTTCGCCTTTGGGCAGACGGAGCAGAAGACGTCCAGTGCCGGCATTGACGCATCCAAGCTGGACAAGGCCGATCACACGGGCTGGACTGCCGGTGTCGGTGCCGAATATGCCCTGACGCAGAATGTCTCCGTCGACGCGGAGTACGGCTATGTCGATCTCGGCAAGGAAAACATCTACACCGGGAACTATACGGCGGCTTCCGGCACAACGGCCCTGTCCGTGGATCAAGACCTGGCCTTCCACACCTTCAAAGCCGGCGTGAATTTCCGCTTCTAATCAGCATTGAGAGGGGGGCGGGTTCTGCCCGCCCCTCTCTTTTTTGTCTGCTGTCAGGTGCCTGTGCCGGTCATCGCTGCCAAAAGGCGCGCCGCCAGCGCATCGTAATCGCCATCGAAATGATGGCCGCCCGTCGTCTGGATCTTGCGAAGCTTGGCAAGCTCGGGCTGGGTACAGGCCGAATCCGGCCCCTCTTCCTCTCCGAAGACACACAAGACCTTGTCCGCCGGCAGCGTGGCGATTTGCGGTACGACCGCCTTTTCGCCCGTCGACATGCCGAACCAGCCCCCTATGGAAATCTCGAACCCCGTCTCCAGGCTCGGCGCCAGCAGAGCGATGATGCTTGTCCTGTCGCGCCAGCTTGCCGGAATGCTGTTCCAGGCGAAGGGAAGCGTGTCCGCCCCGAAGGAATAGCCCATCATGGCGACGGGGATTCCGTCCGGCACCATGGCATTGTCGAGTATGGCGCCGATATCGTCGCCCATCTGTTGCGGCGTCTTTTCCGACCAGAAATACCGCAACGAATCGACGCCAAGCACCTCCACGCCATTCTGCGCCAGCCAGTCGCCGATGGATTTGTCGAGATCGCGCCAACCGCCGTCGCCCGAAAAGAAGACCGCGACGGCCTTCGGCGTACCTTGTGCCTTGGCAACCACCACCGGCATCGCCGTGGCGTCCCTGCCGGCAAGTTCGACGCCTGCATCGGCCGCTGCCGCAAGCTGCGCCGGCTGGTCGGCCGCCTGGATGAAATGCGCACGGTGATGCTCGTCGCTCATGCCCGCCGGCCTGTCGGCGGCAATGACACGGAAGGGCTCCGGCAACTCGGCGGCGAGGTCATAGGAATAGCCATCGCCCGCCTTCGTCGATTTCGCGCCATCGCAAATCGGCAATGTGGTGGCCAGGGTCGGGGCGGGCGAGATCGCGACGCCGCCTGCCATGGTGGCGCTTGGAGAATCCGCCACGGCCGCATAGGCGAGCAGGCCCCCGGCCCCCTCGCCGATGACGACGGGGTGGAAGTAATCCTGCAGGCTCAGCGTTCGTTGCGCTTCCTTGGCGATGCCCTCGATATCCGATCCGGCGTAAAGGCAATCTTCCGCGTCGACCTGCAGGCGCTTCAGCCAATCGTCCAGGCGAACCGGCAACACCACCAATCCACGCTGGACAAGAGCGTCGGCCAGCGACGCATCCGGAGCCTTGCCGATATCGGAAATCAGGATGGCCACGCCCGAAGGATCGCCATCCGGAACACGCATGTGGACATTGGCGATATTTTCGTAGGACACCGTCGTCGCCTGCCCAAGGCCGGGAAGCGGGAGCCAACCCGTCCACCATGCGCCGGCTGCGCCCACCAGACCGACGGCGGCCACACCTGCAATCCAGCGTTTCATGCGTTATTCCTTTCGGCCGGTCGGCGGGAAATCAGCGCCGTGACGTCTATCAAAGCCTTGGCGGTGTCGAGACCGCGCGGGCAGATCAGGTAGTGCGGGGTCCAGATCGGCTGGAACTTCTGTTTGAAGGCGCGCAGGCCATCGAAACTGTAAAGATCCCCTCCCCGGCGATAGACCATGGAGCCGAAGCGGTTCCAGCGCGAGGCGCCGCGCCTGTCGCTGAGGCCCGACAGGGGCGCCGCACCGAGATCGAACCAGAGATATCCTTCGTCCTTGCCTGCCATCAGCACATGGCCGAACAGCGCGTCCATGACGCCGCGGGAAACATCGGGCAGATGCCGCATCAGATCGATCGAGATTTCGCTTTTGTCGCCGCTGCGCCATAGATTGGCAAAGGCCACGATATGGCCTTCCTTGCGCATGACGGCATGATCGAAATTGGCCAGATAGTCGGCGTCGAAATAGCCGAGCGAAAAGCTCTTCTCCGCACCGGACTTCATCTCCAGCCAGGCATCGGACACCAACCGCAGTTCCTCTATCGCGGCGGGCACCTCGGCTGCCGGCAGGATCGAGAATTCCAGCCCTTCGCGCTCCGCCTTGCGCATCGCCGTGCGCATATCCTGGCGCTTGGGCCCGCTCAGGGTAAAGCTGGTCAGGTCGACGCGGGCGACCTCTCCCAGTTTCAGGGCCGTAAGCCCCATATCGAGGAAGAGCGGCAGGCGGTCGGCGCTGACTTCGTAGAAAACCGGCCGCAACGCCTTTCGATCGGCCAGGTCGCGGAACGCCCAGGCCAGCTCATCCACCTTTGCTGCAGGGGCTACGGGCTCTCCAAGGGCAATGAGGCTGCCGCCCGATTGCCCGTACATGACGAAGCCGGAGCCGTCGTCGGCCATCAGGAATTGCTTGTCGCCCAGCAAGGCCAGATTGGCCGTGGTGGAAGAGGATGTCGCAACGACGGTGCGCACGGCGTCCGGGATCGGTTGGCCGCTGGACGGCCTGTGGCGCTGGTGGATCCACAGTTCCAGCCCGGCCGCCGCCATGACGAGGAAGACGACGAGACCGGCGCGCAGAAACCGCGGCGCATCGCCGTCCAGCGCAAAATCCCACCACATGGCATTGGCATACTCGACATGCGAATAGGCGAACATGCCGAGCCATCCGCAGCCGATCAGCGCCGCCGCCACGGTGGCCAGCCAACGCCAGTTCAAGGCCAGCGGCGCATCGTCGGCGCGGCGATAGAAGGCGCGGCGGAATACCACCAGGAAGATGGCGAACGACAGAAGCGCCGTCGCCTCTTCCCAGTCCAGTCCCTTGGCGATCGACAGGACCGCACCCGCCAGCATCAACACCAGCGCCAGCACGTAGGCGCGCCAAAGCCGGCGCGCCAGGCCGCGCGCGATGATCAACAGACCGACCCCGACAAGGCTGGCGGCAAGATGCGACAGCTCTATGAAGGGCAGCGGCAGGATATCCGCCAATATGCCGATGCGCCCTTCCAGCCCGGGCGTCGCGCCCGATACCAGCAGCACCACCCCGCCCAGAAACGACAGGCTGGCGGTCAGCGGCGGGGCCATCGGCTCTACCAGCTTCGCGGCCGTCGCCAGTTGGCCGCGTACGACGTGGCGCTGCAGGGCGATCTCCGAAAGCGCGAGGCCGAACATCGTCACGATCAGCGGCAGAACCGTATAGATGATCCGGTAGACCACCACAGCAGCCAGCGCATCGGGGTTGGAGCCAAGGCCGAGCGTGCCGATGATCGTCGCCTCGAAAGCACCCAGCCCGGCCGGGGCATTGGAGACGACACCCGCAACCGTGGCCATGGCAAAGACGATGGCGAACAGCGTGAAGCTACCCACCGCATCCTCCGGCATGAGCACGTAAAGAACCGCCGCGGCAGCCGCCACGTCCACCACGCCGGCGGCCACCTGCGCCAGGGCAGCCCATCCATTGGGGAGGAGAAGCGTCCAGGATCGAATTCTCACCTGCCGGCGCCCGGTGGCCAGCCACGTCACGAGAATGGCGACACAGGCGATGAGGATGGCACCCAGCGCAATATCCACGGCCCGTGGCAACGTATCCAGCAGCGGGACGTCGCCGGGATCGGCCACCAGCGCCACGCCGACCATCAGCGCCAGGGCGAACCAGAGGGCAAACCACGAGATACCGACGATGCGGGCGACGTCGACCGGCTCGAACCCGAAGCGGCGGTAGACGCGATAGCGGATCGCGCCCCCGGTCAGGAACGGAAAGCCGAGCGCGTTGGAGATCGCGTAGCCGCCAGCCCCGACCAGAGCGGAAATGGCCGGCGAAATGCGGCCCGGTGCGGTGTTCTCAACGGCGATGACGTCATAGGCGGCCATGGCCATGAAGCTGAGGGCGGTAAAGGCCAGGGCGGCGCCCAGCGTAGACCACGGCATCGCCTTGATGGCGGATGCGACCTGATCGAGCGGCGTCTCTGACAGAAGGCGCGACAGCGTAAAGAAGGCGAGCGCCGTGATGCCGAGGCCAACGATGAGCGCAATCGAGTTGCGAATGGCAGGCCGCTTGAAGACAGAAGACATCGGACGCACCAGAATGACAAAGCCGTGATCGGTGCCGCATGGCGCGTGCATTGCGGCGGTTGCATGGCAATGCGCCTAAAGAAAACGCCGACTCGAGAGCCGGCGTTTCAACATCATGAAAAGGCTGGAGCGCCCTGCAACTGGATCACCGCCCGCGGCGGCGCTTGTGGCCCAGGCCCATCTGCTTGGCCAGCCGCGAGCGGGCCGCGGCATAGTTGGGGGCAACCATCGGATAGTCGGTCGGCAGATCCCACTTTTCGCGGTACTCTTCGGGCGTCAGGTTGTAATGCGTCATCAGATGGCGCTTCAGCGACTTGAACTTCTTGCCGTCTTCCAGACAGATGATGTAATCGTCCGTCACCGACTTCTTTACGGGCACAGCCGGCTTCGGCTTTTCAGCCGGCACCGCGGCCGGAGCGGCCGTCGTACGGCCGAGCGCACCATAAACGTCGGAAATCAAAGCAGGGAGATCGGAAACCGGCAGAGAATTGTTGCTGACGTAAGCAGCGACCACTTCGGCCGTCAGCTCCATCAGCATCTCGTTATTTTCGACGCTTTCGCTCCGTTCCATCTTATACCTCAATACCCACGCCGTCCGCGTGCTTGGAAAATTGAACAATGTCGGCAATGCTGCGAACACCCGGCCATTTCAACCATGACCGGTGGCGGCGACCCCGATTAGTGGTCGTGTATTTATTGTAAGCTATTCATTGTCAAGTCACATCGCAGAGAATTAAGTTTTGGCAATGTGGCGCATGTCTTCCACAAATTTTTTTACATGGAAACTGCAATTCGCACAGCATTGGCCCGCCTTCGTCGGACGTATTCATAAGCCGGCGTGACGCAAATAAGGCATCGAGCTTCCTTGACCGCGCCCGAAACTGAAAAGGCCGCCCCGGGGGCGGCCTTCTGGAAGTGATTTAAAGTAGAAGCGGCGCGCCGCGCCTGCCGGGACTGGTCAGTTGCCGAAGCGTTCCGGGGCAGCATGCAGGGGCACGTTGACGACAAGCGACGCGTTGGAAAGACGCTCCGTCCGGGCGGCTGCGTCGGCATCGGCCTCGGCAAGCTGAAGCGGCCGTGTCACTTCGGCGGCGTCGGCGATGCGGGCTGCGATGACGCTCTGGTCGGCGACTGTCGGCATCGCGCCGGAGCCGACACGACCGCCCTTGCCGCCGGTCTCGACCTCTGCCTGCAGAGGCTCCGGCCGTGCCATGATGTCTTCGAAGCTGCGGGAGGGCGTGACGCCGGTTTCCAGAGAAGCCATCACGGTGGACGGTTCCGGATCGTCACCGTTCAGGATGTCGGCGATGGCATCGCCCACCGGGGCCTCGGCATCGGCCATGTCCATTCCGGCAAAGTCGGTTGCCTCGTCACCCGCCTCGGCAACGATTGCATCGGCGGCGGGCTCGAGCACCGGCCCGGCATCCGGCCGATGCGTCGGGAAGGCAACGGCTACGGCCAGAGGCTCATTGCTGTCGGAAGCCTCTTGCGACGTGGAGTTAAGGATGGTGTCGGCGATGGCGTCCGAACGTGCCGGCGCCTCGGCCGAAGCGACCCGCGCCTGGGCATCCGTTGCGGCTGCTGCCTGCAACACCGCCTCGAAGGGTCTGCGGCTCGGCGTGGGAACGGCGTAGGCGAGTTCTCCGGCGGCGGGCGCCGGCTCGCGTGCGGCCGCCGCAACAATGGTCGGCGCTGTGGCCGGTGCTGTACCAGCAGCGGCGGTGGCGCGTGCCGGCGCGGCCTGCGGCATCGGAATGCTGGCAACGGCGATGCTGGGCGGATCGGCGCGGCTTGGTGTCTCAACCGGAGCAGACGCACTTGCCGGGGCAGGCGCGCTGGCCGGGGCCGAACCCGGCACGCCGGCTGCCGGCCGCGGTGCGTTGGAACTGGTGTCGAATTGCGGCCTGTCGGGCATGGCCACCCCGGCCGAAAGCACGGGCGCGGCAGGCGCGGCGCGGCGCGGCGCCGGTGTCGGCTGGACCGAGGCGATAAGCGTCTCTTCTGCCGGTGCGGCCGGTGCGGCCGGTGCCACCGGTGCCGGTGCCCGGCGCGGCGCTTGCGGCGCGCGGCGAGCCGGCGCCGGAGCGGCCTCCATCTCGGCGTTGTCCTCGGCCTCGTCGGCGCCACCGCCGAACAACCGTGCGATCAGCGATTTGCCGCCTTTGCGCGATTCCGATGCGCTGGCCATCTGGATGTTGCCGGACGCACCCTTGCGCTGATTGTAGGAGGCGACCGCCTGTTCGTATCCCGGCAGCGGCTTGCCGTCGGCCGGCAGGTAGATCGTATTGCCACGCGGGAAGATGCGCGCCAGCTCGGAGCGGCTCATGCGCGGCCAGTAACGGCCCTTGCCGCTGTCGAAATGGACGAAGGGCGAGCCGGACCGCGGATAATAGCCGACGCCGCCAACCTGCATGCGCAACCCGATCTCGCGCACTTTGCGCAAGGGTACGTCTTCCATGTAGAAGTCGATCGCCTTGCCCGACATATGCAGGCTGCCGCCGGCGACGCCCGAAGACCTGGAGCGCAGCATATTGTTGGTCTTGGGTGAGCGGAAGCCGCCCAGCACCTGGATATAGCCGTTCGTGCCGGATTGGCGCTGCGCCTCCCACAGGATGTCCAGAAGCGCCGGGTCCATGTTGGTGGGCTTGTTCTCGCGCCAGTCGCGCAGGGCCCAGTTGGCTTTCTTGAGGCCCTCGGGCAGAAAGCGGCCATTTCGCTTGTAGGTGACCTCGGTCTTTTCGCGAAGATGGACATGATACAGCTTGAGCGTCCGGGTCTCGGCTTTGGCCGCGAGTCCCGTGCCGGCCAGCAGCAGAAGGCCCGTCGCAATGATCGTGGCGGCACGTGCCATGCGGCGCGCGGCGCTAGCGTTAGTTGCGGGCATTCGGTCTCTTCCCCTCGCTGGCGAGGGCGGTGCCACCATGTCCCCGGCACCAACCCCGAACTTCCTCAAGTCACAGTCGTGCCAAAAACGTCTGACCGAACTGCGGCATGAAAATGACATGCGCCTATTTCTTTCCTTATTACAAAAGAAAATGGTTAAGGCGCAATGAACGAGATTCGCGAAGGAACGACACCCCTCCATGACTAACCAGTCCGCCGTAGCAGTCGATGCATCCGCCAAGCCTAATCTTGGCCTGCTTCCCACATGGAACCTCGGCGACCTTTACCCCGCCCTGGACAGTCCAATCCTGAAGCGCGACCTGGAGGCAGCCGACGCAGAAGCGACCACCTTCCAGACGCGCTGGCGTGGCCGGCTCGCGGAAGAAGCGGCGCTGCCCGGCGGGGGCGGCCTCATCGAAGCGATCAAGGCCTATGAGGCGCTCGAGGACAGGCTCGGCCGGCTGATCTCCTATGCCGGCCTCGTCTACGCGGGCGATACGTCGAGCCCGGCGAATGCCAAATTCTATGGAGACATCCAGGCGCGCGTCACCGACATTTCGGCGCGCGTCCTGTTTTTCGGTCTGGAACTGAACCGGATCGAGGACGCCGTCATGGAAGCGGCCCTGGCCGCCAATCCGCAGCTTGCCCACTACCGCCCGTGGATTGCGGACCTGCGGCTGGAACGCCCGT
This sequence comes from Aureimonas altamirensis, assembly GCF_001463885.1. GTDB lineage: Bacteria > Pseudomonadota > Alphaproteobacteria > Rhizobiales > Rhizobiaceae > Aureimonas > Aureimonas altamirensis. Next base: position 87,045 of record NZ_BBWQ01000010.1, read on the forward strand.
TCCAGCTTGAAGACCGGATCGAGGAGCTTTTCCTTGAAAAGGCCGTCACCGGGCCGGCGAGCTGGAACCGCCTGTTCGACGAGACCATGACCGGGCTTCGCTTCAAAGTGCGTGGCGATGACCTGTCCATCGAGGAAACGCTGAACCTCCTGCAGGAGGATGACAAAGCCCTGCGGCAGGAGGCGGCGGAGGCGCTTGCCTCTGTCTTCTCGGCCAATTTGCGCTTGTTCAGCCTGATCACCAATACGCTGGCGAAGGACAAGGAAATCTCCGACCGCTGGCGGGGTTTCACCGATATTGCCGACAGCCGGCATCTGGCCAACCGCGTGGAGCGGGAAGTCGTCGACGCGCTGGCGGCAGCCGTCCGCGAGGCCTATCCCTCCATCTCGCACAGATATTACCGGCTGAAGGCAGGCTGGCTCGGCCAGGAAGCCCTCGACCATTGGGACAGGAACGCGCCCCTGCCCGGCATGGAACGCCGGCCCATCGGCTGGGACGAGGCCCGCGAGACGGTCATGACGGCCTATGCCGGTTTCTCTCCACGCATGGCTGAGATCGCCGGGCATTTCTTCGACCGCAACTGGATCGATGCCGGGGTGCGCCCGGGCAAGTCGCCCGGCGCCTTCGCGCATCCGACTGTCCCCTCGGCCCACCCCTATGTGCTGCTCAATTATCTCGGCAAGCCGCGCGACGTCATGACCCTGGCGCATGAGCTTGGGCACGGCGTCCACCAGGTGCTTGCGGCGCGGCAGGGCCCGCTGATGGCGCCGACGCCGCTGACGCTTGCAGAGACCGCATCCGTCTTCGGCGAAATGCTGACCTTCCGATCGCTTCTCGAAAAGACGCCCGATCCGCAGCAGCGCCGGTTCCTGATCGCGTCCAAGGTCGAGGACATGATCAACACGGTGATCCGGCAGATCGCCTTCTATAATTTCGAACGGGCGCTCCACACCGAGCGCCGCGAAGGCGAGCTGACCTCCGAACGCATCGGGCAGATCTGGGTGGAGACGCAAGGGGAGAGCCTCGGGCCCTCCGTACGGTTGCAGCCGGGATACGAGACGTTCTGGGCCTATATTCCGCACTTCATCCATTCGCCCTTCTATGTGTACGCCTATGCCTTCGGCGACTGCCTGGTCAATTCGCTCTACGCCGTCTATCTGCAGTCCGACGAAGGCTTTGCCGAACGCTATCTCACCATGCTCGAGGCGGGCGGCACCAAGCACCATACGGAGCTTCTGGCGCCCTTCGGCCTCGATGCGACGGACCCGGGCTTCTGGCACCGGGGGCTGTCTGTCATATCCGGCCTCATCGACGAGCTGGAAGCCCTCGAAGCCTGATCAGGTTTGCAGGGCGTCGCCCCAGAAGGCTCGGCGCGCGGCCTTGAAGGCGTCGCCGTCGCGCCGGGTCATAAGAACGTCGTCGGCCCGCCCGTCGGGCCGGCACAGCTTTAGCCGCACCTTGCCGCTTCCCTGCTGCGGCGGCGCCAGTATCCGCGCTGCCGCGGTTGGCGCGGGCGCGCGCGCCGCGGCCAGGAAGATGAACTTTTCATCCTCGAAAGGGGCGTCCGCGCCCTTGGCCAGCCGATGGATTCGGCTGCGCGGGAGGCGGACCGCGAAATGGCACCAATCCTGACCCACAAGCGGACAGGTTTGCGAATGCGGACACGGCGCGACGATGTTTGCCCCCTGTGCAAGCAGGCGCCGCCGGGCGGCAAGAATCCGCCGCCAGCCGGCCGGCGTGCCGGGCTCCACGATCAGCAGTAGGTGGCGCGCCTTGCGCCACAGGGCATCCACCAATTGGTCGCGTTCGCCCTCGCGCAGTTCGTCAAGAACGTAAGCCAGCGTAACGAGGTCGGCCAGCTCGGCCTTATCCACGAGATCCCCTGCCCGGCCGTCCAGCCAGCGCCTGTGCGGGACGCCGCTCGCTTCCGCCAGAAGCTGGCCCACACGGCGGATCGGATCGCTGGCCTCCACCATGGTCGCGGCGCCAAGCTCCGGCCAGGTATCGGCGGCCGCCCAAAGCGCCGTTCCCGGCCCGGCCCCGACATCGAGGAGCGTTTCGGGGGCGGGTGTCAGCGGATCCATGGTTTCCTGGAGCATATCCATGGCGCGCCGGATCGCGGCGTAGGTTGCCGGCAACCGTGTCGCGACATAGGCGCGGGCTGCCTCGTCCGTATCGAGATGCAGCCGCCCGTCCAGCACTTCGGCGCGGTAGCGTGCCGAAAGCCGGCTGCCTGCCGCCGCGATACCGGCGACCGCATGGCCGTCGAGCACGGTGTCCAGAGCCGCACGGAGGGACGCGGGGAGTTCCATTTCGTCTTCCCTGATTTCGCGGTTGCCATCGAAGGTCGCGTGCGCCCTCTTTTATTTGACAGCAATCTCGGTTAGCCGAAGGCGACATATCCTGCGATGCGACAGTGCGAAAGGACCTGCCAGAATGGCGAACGACCAGTATCAGGTTTATGGTGAGATTACCGGCCCCATCGTGATGATCGGCTTCGGGTCGATCGGCCGCGGAACGCTTCCCCTGATCGAGCGGCACTTCAACTTCGACAAGTCGCGCGTGGTGGTGATCGACCCCAACGACGGCAACCGCGCCATCGTGGAAGAACGCGGCTTCCGCTTCATCCAGGAAGCCGTGACGCGCAAGAACTACGAAAGCCTGCTGACCCCGCTTCTCACCGAGGGCGAAGGCCGTGGATTCTGCGTCAACCTGTCGGTCGACACGGGTTCGCTGGACCTCATCCGCATGTGCCGCGAGCTGGGCGTCCTGTATATCGACACGGTGGTGGAGCCGTGGCTCGGCTTCTACTTCGACGACAGCCTTACCAATGCGGACCGCACCAATTATGCGCTGCGCGAGACGGTGCGCAAGGAAAAGCGCAAGAACCCCGGCGGCACCACGGCAGTGTCCTGCTGCGGGGCCAATCCGGGCATGGTCTCCTGGTTCGTGAAGCAGGCCCTGGTGGATATCGCCAACGATACCGGCCTGAAATACGAGGAGCCCGCCGCCGACGACCGCGAGGGCTGGGCCAAGCTCATGAAGAAGGTGGGCGTCAAGGGCATCCACATCGCCGAGCGCGATACGCAGCGCACCCGCGATCCGAAGCCCATGAACGTCTTCTGGAACACGTGGTCGGTGGAGGGCTTCATCTCCGAGGGCATGCAGCCTTCGGAACTTGGCTGGGGCACCCACGAGAAGTGGCGCCCGAAGAACGCCAAGGACCATAAGAAAGGCCCGAAATGCGCCATCTACCTGGAGCAGCCGGGCGGCAATACCCGCGTTCGCACCTGGTGCCCGACGCCGGGCGCGCAGTACGGCTTCCTCGTCACGCATAACGAGTCGATCTCCATCGCCGACTACTTCACCGTCGTCGACAAGCATGATGAGGTCAGCTACCGGCCGACCGTCCACTACGCCTACCACCCCTGCAACGACGCCGTCCTGTCGATGCATGAGCTGTTCGGCGCAGCGGGCCACATCCAGCCGGTGCACCACGTGCTGGACGAGGACGAACTCGTCGACGGCATCGACGAGCTGGGCGTTCTGCTGTTCGGCCACGAAAAGAACGCCTATTGGTATGGATCCCAGCTTTCGCTGGAAGAAACCCGCCGCATCGCCCCCTACCAGAATGCCACCGGCCTGCAGGTCACGTCGGCGGTCCTGGCGGGGATGGTCTGGGCGCTGGAAAACCCGCAAGCCGGCATCGTGGAAGCCGACGAGATGGATTACAAGCGCTGCCTCGACGTTCAGCGCCAGTATCTCGGCCCGGTGAAGGGCTACTACACCGACTGGACGCCGCTGAAGGACAGGCCCGGCCTGTTCCCCGAAGATCTCGACGAGAAGGACCCCTGGCAGTTCCGCAACATCCTCGTCCATTAAGGTCGATCAAACCCAGGGTTGATGTGGGTCGCGCCCCAAAAGGGCCGGCCCACCCTTTCCTGCCGCATGCGGAATCCCATAATAGGCTGACTGTAATCTTGTTCACGGGAGTCGCCGCGATGCGCCGAAAAGCTTTGTTTGCCGGTCTTGCCACGTTGAGCCTCGCTTTGTCCGGCTGCATGACGGGCCCCGGTGGCGGCCCGTCTTCGGGCCCCGCCCGCCAGGGCTTCGACGGGCGCTGGGGCGACACGTCGGGCGTTGCCGTATCCAGCCTGCAGGGCGGTACATTCACCTCGACCGCCAACGACACCGGTTCGGTCCTGGCGCGCGGCACCTACCGCAACCTGTCGCCGACCCGCATCGCCATCGAATATACGCGGCTGTCGAATGGCGATCGCATCGCCGTCAATTGCGATCAGGTATCGGCAAGTCAGTTGTCCTGCGTCAACTCTTCGGGCACCCGCTTCGACCTGACCCGGCAGGCCTGACGCAACCGCATCAGGGAGGATGTAAATGGAACCGTTGGTGATCGTCGCCGTCGGCGTCGTACTGGTCGTGCTGCTGCTGTTCGCGACCATCAAGATCGTGCCGCAGGGCTATCACTACACGGTGGAAAGCTTCGGTCGCTATACGCGGACGTTGAAGCCCGGCCTTAACATCATCCTGCCCTTCGTCGAGCGCGTCGGGCACAAGATGAACATGATGGAGCAGGTTCTCGATGTTCCGACCCAGGAAGTCATCACCCGCGACAATGCGTCGGTCGCGGCCGACGGCGTCGCCTTCTTCCAGATCCTGGATGCCGCCGCGGCCGCCTACGAGGTTGCCGGGCTACGCAACGCGGTCCTGAACCTCGTCATGACGAATCTGCGCTCGGTCATGGGGTCGATGGATCTCGACGATCTGTTGTCCAATCGCGATGCGATCTCCGAGCGCATCCTGCGCGTCGTCGACCAGGCCGCCCATAATTGGGGCGTCAAGATTACCCGGATCGAGCTCAAGGACATCGCGCCGCCCGCCAATCTGGTCGAATCCATGGGCCGTCAGATGATGGCCGAGCGCGAGAAACGCGCTGAAATCCTGGAAGCGGAAGGGCAAAGGAACGCCAAGATCCTGCGGGCCGAGGGCGAAAAGCAGGCGTTGATCCTGGAAGCCGAAGGCAAGCGCGAAGCCGCCTTCCGCGAGGCGGAAGCCCGTGAGCGCCTTGCCGAGGCCGAGGCGAAGGCGACGGAGCTTGTATCGCAGGCCATCGCCGGCGGCGACGTGCGGGCGATCAACTACTTCGTCGCGCAGAAATACACCGAGGCGATCGGCAAGCTGGCGTCGGCAGACAATCAGCGCGTTATCCTCATGCCGCTGGAAAGCGCGTCGCTGATCGGCACCCTCGGCGGCATATCGGAAATCGCCCGCGAAGTGTTCGACAAGCCTAAGCCGGCGTCCATCCGGCCGGGCGGCTGATCGTGCCCGCTCTGTTCGGCGCCACGGGATGGCTCGTCACCGGTTTCGCCCTTCTGGCGGCGGAGATGTTCCTGCCGGGCGTGTACCTCTTGTTTCTGGGGATCGGGGCCGTCGCCATCGGCGTGAACCTTCTGTTCATTCCCGGCCTGTCCGTTGTCAGCCAACTGATCGGCTTTGCCGTCGTTTCGGCTGCCGCCATGCTGATCGGCTACCGCTGGTACGGAAGCCGGCCCAGCAGCGATATCACCCCACTCAATACCCGTACCGACCGGCTGATCGGCCGCCGCGCCGTGCTTTCCGAGGCGATCGTAAACGGGCGCGGGCGCGTCCAGCTCGACGATGGCTGGTGGAGCGTCGAGGGCCCCGACATGCCTGCCGGAGCCCCCGTCATTATCCTGTCTGCGGATGGTGCGCTGCTCCGCGTCGAAGCGGAGCGCGCTGCCTGATACGTGCCTACTCGGCCGCCTTGCGGCCGCCGGACGGCTCCACCTTTTCCATCAGCTCCTGGATCTCGTCATAGACCTTGTGGCGAATATCGTTGCGCCACAGCGCAAAGGCCACATTGGCGCGGATGAACCCTTCCTTCGAGCCGCAGTCGAAGGTGCGGCCGGCGAACGGATAGGCGTAGAAATCCTGCTTCTCGGCCAGCTTCAGCATGCCGTCCGTAAGCTGGATTTCATTGCCTGCGCCCTTTTCCTGCGTGGCCAGGATATCGAAAATCTCCGGCTGCAGGATGTAGCGTCCGGTGATGAAGTAGTTGGACGGCGCCTCTTCGGGCTTCGGCTTCTCGACCATGCCGTCGATGCGGAAGCCCGAGCCGATGGCCTCGCCATGCCCGACGATGCCGTATTTGTTGGTTTCCTGCGGGTCGCACTGCTCGACCGACAGGATGTTGCCGCCGGTCTTCTCGTACAGTTCCACCATGCTGGCCAGGCAACCGCGCTCGGACTGCATGATCATGTCGGGCAGCAGAAGCGCAAAGGGCTCCGGCCCCACGAGATCGCGCGCGCACCAGACGGCGTGGCCAAGGCCAAGCGGCGCCTGCTGGCGGGTGAAGCTGGCGGTGCCGGGCTTGGGCTGAAGCTCGTCGAGCAGCGAAAGCTCCGGCTTCTTGCCGCGCTCGGTCAAGGTGTTCACCAGCTCGACCTGGATGTCGAAATAATCTTCGATGACGCCCTTGTTGCGACCGGTGACGAAGATCAGGTGCTCGATGCCGGCCTGCCGCGCTTCATCCACGACATACTGGATGACGGGACGATCCACCACGGTGAGCATTTCCTTCGGGATCGCTTTCGTGGCCGGCAGGAAACGCGTTCCAAGGCCGGCGACGGGGAAGACTGCCTTGCGGACTTTATGCATCGGGAGATTGCTCCGGACTATATTTCGGATGGGAGGTGGCGAATTCGACTATGATACCGGGCGTTGTTGTCGGCAAACGTTTTCGCACCGGTAGTGAACAGATATGCCGCGAACGACTTTCGTCCATACTTGGCGCTCGTCCGCCTGCCCCTGAATCGCCGCTCGGGATGCGGCGTCGGACTTCTGACGACAAGAAAAGGCAAAACGAAGACAGGGCGGTCCAATCGGCAATAGGGCGATATGCGCTAAAGGCCGCTTGCCAAGGCTTGCACACGGACCCCGTCTGGCGCATTGCCTTCCAATCTCCGTATTTGCGTGGCTTCAACGCCCACCCGAACCATGCCCGACCTTCAGCGACGAGACCGGTCCAGATCGTGAAGTTTTTCTTAAGTATCCTGGCAGCCATCACCATCGCCACCGCCGCCCCGGCCACCGCGCAGACAGAGGCGCCCCCCGCCGCGGCAAGCGCGCAGCCGGCAGCCGGCGTACAGTCCGACCTTCAGGCGCTGGACCGTGTCATCGGCCTCCTGAACGACCCGGCCAGCCGCGATGCCCTGCTGCAGAACCTGACGGCCTTGCGCGCCACGGTGGCCGAGGGTGAACCCGCGCAACCGGCGGCCGACGCAACCACGCCGGCAGAAGGTGCACCCGCCGAGCCGACAGCCGCGCCGGCCGAGGCGGAAGCCCCCCAGGACCCGGCAACCGCGCCGATCCTTTCGGAAGACGGGCTCCTGTCCGCCGTGACCGGCAGCCTGGCCGAAATCGGCCAGAACCTGCCCACCGCCGCCCTCGGCGGTCCGCTGGACGAAAAGCTCACCAATGCCGGTACGCAGGTCCGGGATCGTCTCGTTGCCGGTTTTGGCGATGGCAGCCTCATCGCCTTCGGCACGCGGGCCCTGATCGGCTGGGGGCTCGTTGCCGCCACCATCCTGGCGCTGTTCTATCTGCCGCCGCTGCGCCGCGCCCGGCGGCTCGATCACCGGCCGACGCAGCGCCGACAGTTGCTGATGATGGCCGGCAAGCGGCTCGTGCTCGGCCTGCTGCCGCTGATCGCGGGCTTCTGCGTCCTGGTGCTCTACTCCAACTTCATCGACATGCCCGCCCGGCAGCGCCAGATCCTGGCCGGCCTGACGATACCCGTCTTCGTTGCCGTCGCCGTCTGGCAGATCGGCTATTGCCTGCTCATGCTGCTCGGCCTGTCGCGCGGCTGGCATCTCGTCAGCTACAGCCAGCGACGGATTCTCAAATGGCTGGCTGCCGTCGCCGCGCTGGGCAGCATCTCCACCCTCCTGGCCGACCCGCCGCTTCGCATCGTCGCCGGCTGGGACGCGACGGATGTCGCGCGCCTTGTCGTCGATATCCTTCTGGCAGCCACCGCGCTCGTCTTCGTCATCCGCCATCGCATCACCGTGCAACGGCTGATCCTCAAGGGCCGCGTCGCCCATGACGACAGCCGCGCCACGAACATCATGGACGGCGCGATCAACGCCTTCGGCCGGTTCTGGCACCTGCTCGCCATCGTCTTCATCGTCATCAACGTGGTGGCGCGGCTGGCGGGCGGCGGTGGCAGCTTCCTGATGGACGCCTCGATCGCGCTTCTCATCGTGGCGGGCGGCCTGCTGCTGGCAACCTGGCTCGACAATGCGCTGGCGCGGATGGCCGCCAGCCGCGCGGGCCGGTCGGGCTCGCGCGACGTCATCGTGAGCCGCTACATCGAGCTTCTGCGCATCGTCATCCAGGTCGTCATCCTGGCGGCGGTAGCCTTCGCCTGTCTCGATGTCTGGCATCTCGATCTCAAGGGCTGGCTTCTGACGGACGCGGGATGGACCATCGCGCGGCCCATCCTGTCCATCGCCTTCGCGCTGCTGTTCAGCTGGTTGCTCTGGATAACGCTCGACGGGTGGATTGCCGGCGCGCTTGCGCCGACCGACAAGAAGGGGCGTGCCAAGCACCAGTCCAGCCGCACCAAGACCCTTCTGCCGCTGGTGCGCAACTTCCTGTTCATCGCGCTGTCGATCATCACGGTCATCGCGGTGCTGGCCAATATCGGCGTCAACGTGGCCCCCCTGCTGGCCGGTGCCGGCGTCATTGGCCTCGCCGTCGGTTTCGGCTCGCAGCAGCTTGTGCAGGACGTCATCACCGGCATGTTCATCCTGTTCGAGGATACGATCTCCATCGGCGACTGGGTGGATACCGGCGACCGCGCCGGCACGGTGGAGCAACTGACCATCCGCACGCTCCGCCTGCGCGACGGACAGGGCGCGCTGCACTCGATCCCCTTCTCCAGCGTCAAGGCGATCAAGAATTCGTCGCGCGGTTACGGCGTCTACATCGTCGAGTTCAAGGTCGCCTATCATTCCGACCTCGACCAGGTCATCGCCATCATGCGCGAGGTGGGCGCCGAGATCGCGGTGGATCCGCAGTTCCAGCGCAACATCATCATTCCGTTCGAGTTGTGGGGCGTCGACCAGTTCGCGCCGGACGGCATCATCATCAAGGGCGCGATCCGCACCAAGCCGCTGATGCAGTGGGGCGTCGGTCGCGAGTTCAACCGCAGGTTGAAAAAGCGGATGGACGAGGCCGGAGTCTCCTACGCGCCCAGCACCATCACCACGACCGTGCTGACGCGGGAGTCGGAATCCCCGGCAGAGGTACTGGAGCTGGAACCGGCCGAATCCACGCGTGCATGACGGATGGGCCGGCGGCGGGACGCCTGCGCTTTGGCCGTTGACATTCGGGCGCGCGGCTGGCTTTTGCCGTCGAAGATGAAGCTCATTCGACGGATTCCAGACATGCGCAAGACGGCCCTCGCCCTCGTCACCGCCCTTTCTCTGTCCACGTCGGCCTTTGCTACGGCGGCCTTCGCCGCCGACGCCAGCGTGGCGGTGACGGCCATCGTGGAGCATCCCGCGCTCGACGCCGTGCGCGACGGCGTCAAGGAAGCGCTCGAGGAAGCCGGCTTCAAGGACGGCGAAAACCTGACATTCAGCTACGAGTCCGCGCAGGGCAATCCCGGTACGGCGGCGCAGATCGCCCGTCAGTTCATCGGTGAGGGGCCGGACGTCATCGTCGCTATCTCGACGCCCTCGGCGCAGGCCGTGGTATCGGCCACGCGTGACATTCCGGTGGTCTTCACCGCCGTCACCGACCCGGTCGGCGCGCAGCTCGTCCAGTCGATGGAGGCGCCCGGCGGCAACGTCACGGGTATTTCCGACATGTCGCCCGTGGCCGAGCATGTCGCCCTGATCCAGGAAATCCTGCCGCAGGCCAAGACGATCGGCTTTCTCTACAATCCGGGCGAAACCAACTCGGTCTCATCGCTCGCCGCGCTGAAGACGGCCGCTGAAGCGGCCGGGCTCTCGGTGGTCGAATCCACGGCCTCCCGGTCGTCCGAGGTCCAGAACGCGGCGCGCGCGCTGGTCGGCCGGGCCGACGTGATGTACGTGCCGACCGACAACACCATCGTCTCGGCCCTGGAATCCACCGTCGGCGTTGCCGAGGAAAGCGATGTGCCGCTGGTGACCGCCGATACCGACTCGGTCAGCCGTGGCGCCCTCGCCGCGCTCGGATTCAACTATCACGAGGTCGGCAAGGAAACCGGCGCCGTGGTGGTGCGCATCCTGAACGGCGAGACGGCCGGCGATATTCCCGTCGCGGTAGCGTCCGGCTCCAACCTCGTCGTCAACAAGGCCGCCGCAGAGAAGATGGGCGTGACCCTTCCGGCGGCCATTCTCGAGCGCGCCAACCAGGTCGTCGAATGAGCCAATTCGCTTTCTTCGGGGCGGTCGAACTCGGCCTCGTCTTCGCCTTCGTGGCGATGGGCGTATACCTTGCCTTTCGTATCCTCGACTTTCCCGACCTGACGGTCGACGGCTCGTTTCCGCTCGGTGCGGCGGTTGCGGCCGTGCTGATCCTTGCCGGATGGAACCCCTGGGCCGCAACGGGCGTCGCCATGCTGGCCGGCGCCTGCGCCGGCCTGGTGACCGCCGCGCTGAACGTCCAGTTCCGCATTTTGAACCTTCTGGCGTCGATCCTGACGATGATCGCGCTGTTCTCCATCAATCTGCGCATCATGGGCCGCCCCAACATCGCGCTGATCAACCAGGATACGATGCTGACGCCCTTCTATGGGCACGGCCTTCCCGATTACTACGTTCGTCCGCTGTTCGTCTTCGTGCTCGTGGTCATCGTACTCATCGCACTCTGGCGCTTCCTGGAAAGCGATATCGGCCTTGCCATGCGCGCCACCGGCGCCAACCCGCGCATGGCGCGGGCGCAGGGCGTCAAGACAAACCGGCTTATCTATCTGGGCATGGCCATCTCCAACGCGCTCGTCGCATTGGGCGGCTCGCTGTTTGCGCAGACCAACGGCTTTGCCGACGTCACCTCGGGCGTCGGAACCATCGTCGTCGGCCTTGCCGCGGTGATCGTTGGCGAAACCCTGTTCCGGTCTCGCCTTCTGGCCATCGCGCTGATCGGCTGCGTGGCCGGGTCCATCCTGTATCGCATCGCCATCCAGACGGCCCTGTCCACCGACGCGCTCGGGCTCAAGGCATCGGACCTGAACCTCGTTACCGCCGCTCTCGTGGCCATCGCCCTCATCCTGCCGCGCCTGCGCCGCGGAGGAGCATCCACATGATCGAACTCAGCCAGATCGGCGTTACCTTCGGGCGGGGTACGCCGCTGGAAAAGAAGGCGCTTGCCGGCCTCGACCTCACCATCGACAACGGGGCCTTCGTTACGGTCATCGGCTCAAACGGGGCGGGCAAGTCCACCATGCTCGGCGTTCTGGCCGGCGACGTGCTGCCCACCGAGGGGCGCGTGACCATCGGCGGCAAGGACGTCACCCGGCGCGATACGGCCGACAGGGCACGGCTTGTCGCACGCGTGTTCCAGGACCCGCTGACCGGAAGTTGCGGCGCATTGACGATCGAGGAAAACCTCGCGCTGGCCGCCGCACGCGGCAAGCGGCGCGGTCTTGGCTCCGCTTTGTCGTCCCGCCGCCGCGACATGTTCCGCGAGCGGGTCTCGGCCCTGCGCCTTGGCCTGGAAGACCGGATGGGCGATCGCATGGATCTTCTGTCCGGCGGCCAGCGTCAGGCGCTGTCGCTGGTCATGGCGACGCTGGCAGGCAGCGAGGTCCTGCTTCTGGACGAGCATACCGCCGCGTTGGACCCCGGCATGGCCGAGTTTGTGATGGAGCTCACCCAAAGGCTGGTTTCCGAGCACCGGTTGACGACACTGATGGTCACCCATTCGATGCGGCAGGCGCTGGATTTCGGCACCCGAACGGTGATGCTGCATGGCGGCCGCGTGGTGCTGGACGTTGCCGGCGACAGCCGCCACGGCCTGACGGTGGAAGATTTGATCGAGATGTTCCGCAAGGTGCGCGGCGGCGGCGAGCTGGACGACGACAAGCTGCTGACAAGCTGAGGTTCCAAAGGGTCCGCCGGGTGCCTCCATTGCGCGGCGGTGCCGCTCAGCCCATCAGCTCCCGCACCTCGTCCTCGCTCAAGGGTTTGGTCTTCATGCCCTGCAGCAGAAGATGCAGCTTGGCCGTCTCTTCCAGCTCCTCGAGCGCATAGAGGGCTTCGTTCAAACCCTTGCCGGCAATGACGGGGCCATGATTGGCCAAAAGAACGCAGGCGTGCTTGACGGCTGCGTCGCGCACCGCATCGGCAAGGCTTGTGTCTCCCGGCCGATAGTACGGCACAAGGGCAAGCTCGCCCACCCGCATGACGTAATAGGCGGTCAGCGGCGGCAGCACCGGGCAGCCCTCCGGATGGTCCAGGCAGGATACCGCCACCGAATGGGTGGAATGGGTGTGGATGATGGCTTCCGCCTCGTTGCGCACCGCATAGACCGAGGTGTGCAGGAACGCTTCCTTCGATGGCTTGTCGCCACTCACAAGGCGGCCCTGCGCATCCAGCTTCGACAGACGCTCCGGGTCGAGATCGCCAAGGCAGGTGTTGGTGGGCGTCATGAGCCAGCCATCGTCGATGCGCATGCTGAGATTGCCGGCCGTGCCGTGGACAAGGCCACGATGGTACAGACGCTCGCCCATGCGGCACAGGCAGTCGCGTGCCTTCGCCTCGTTCATGCCGTTTCTCCTCCGCCGCGTATGACGCTGAGCCCCAGATCTTCCAACGCCTCGACGCATTCCGGCGCAAAGTCGGCGTCCGTCACCAGCGTGTCGAAAGCCTGCATCGGCAGCGATGCGTAGGGCGCGCGCCGGCCGAACTTCGAGCTGTCGGCCAGAAGCACGGACGATGCGGCGCTGGCCACCGCCGCCTCCTTCACCACGCCCTTGCCGGGATCGGTCACCGAAAGGCCGGCGTTCGAGAAGGACGAGGTAGAGATGAAGGCAATGTCGAACTGGAAGGCCCGTATGGCGCGCGCCGCATTGTCGCCGATGGCCGACCGGTTCTCCCGGTCGACCAGCCCGCCCGTGTGATGCAGCACGGAGCCGCCCTGGCTGGACAGAAGCTCCATGACGGCAAAATCATTGGTGACGATGGTCAGGTCGTCGCGCCGCGCCAACCGTGCCGCAAGGGCAAGGATGGTCGTGCCCGCGTCGAGATAGATGGACGCCCCCGGCGGAACAAGGCGTGCCGCCGCCGCGCCGATCGCCGCCTTTGCCGTACGGTTCAACGCCGCCTTCGCCGCGTGCGGCGCCTCACGCGAGACGGTCGGGTCGGCCAGGCGCACCCCTCCGGCGATGGCGATCACGCGTCCCGCCTCTTCAAGGCTGCGGATATCGCGCCGCACCGTCATGTGGGACACTTTCAGAAGCCGCGTCAGTTCGGCGATGCCGACCGCGGGCCGCTGGCTGACGAGGTCCACGATCCGGCTTTGCCGCTCTGCCGGAATAAGGGCCATCTCAGCCACCAAGCCAGGGCCGCGTCCAGCCGAGGCCGGCGACGGTTCCGTTGCGCGGATTGTATTCGCAGCCCACGAAGCCCTGATATCCGAGCTGGTCCAGAACCTTCAGCATATGCCCGAAATCCACCTCGCCCGTGTCGGGCTCGTGCCGCTCGGGCACGGAAGCGATCTGCACATGGGCAAAACGCCCGTTCAGCTGCTCGGCAAGCCGGGTCAGGTCACCATCCATGATCTGGGCGTGATACAGGTCGAACTGCACCGCGATGTTGGGTCGCTCCACGGCCGCGCACAGCTCGGCCGCCTCCTCCTGGTGGGCCACGAAATAGCCGGGCACGTCCCGCGTGTTCAGCGCCTCGACCAGAATGGTGATGCCGTCAGCGGCGAACATGTCGCAGGCCACCCGCATATTGGCGATGAAGGTGTTGCGGCACTCGACTGGGTCGAGGCCCCTGGTGATGCCGGACATGGCATGCACCCGGCTGACGCCGAGGGTGCGGGCATAGGCCAGCGCGATGCCCGCATTACGGGCAAATTCGGCCTCCCGGCCCGGTATGGCGGCCATGCCCCGCTCGCCGGCGGCCCAGTTTCCCGGCGGCATGTTGAAGAGCGCTATTTCCAGCCCATGGCGTTGGATGCGCTCGGCGATCTCCTCCGGCCTGTGCTCGTAGGGAAACAGAAATTCGACGGCTGTGAAGCCGTTGTCCGCCGCCGCCTCGAACCTGTCGAGAAAGGGCACTTCGGTGAACATCATGGTCAGATTGGCTGCAAGACGCGGCATGGTTACTGCCCCTCCCGGGCTGGCGCGGCGCGCGCAAGGTCCTGCGCCTCGAAGAAGAAGCGCTCCTGGCCGAAATTGCCGCTTTTCAGCGCCAGCGATATCGGCTTGTCGACGGCGCGCACGAAGGGCACGCCCGGTGCGATACGCGGCCCGATATGGAAGCCGCCGATCTCCAGCGCCTGGCTGACGGTGCCCGACGTCTCGCCGCCGGCCACGATGAATGTCTGGAAGCCTTCGGATTCCAGCTTCCGGGTGAGTGCATGGAACAAATCTTCCACCGCCGCGCTGGCTGCCTGGGCGCCCAGCCGCGACTGGATCTCGGCCAGCGCCTCCGGCCCGACCGTGGCGCTGACCAGAGGCGCATAGGCACCGCCCTCCACTGCCTTCACCTCGTCCAGCAGCCGGGTTGCGTAAGCATCCGTGTCGGCGATGGCCTCGTCCACGGATACGCGCACAACCGGCGCCGCTGCGGCATAGGCCGCCACCTGCCGGTTCGTCATCTGCGAGCACGAGCCGGACAGGAGGATCGTGCGCCCCGCGCCGGGGCGGCCGGCCGCCTCCGCATCTGACGGATCGCCGAGACCGTCCGTGTCGGCCATGCAGATGCCGTCGGCAAGGCCCGCTCCGCCCGTCACCAGACGCATGCCGGATACGGCAGCCCCAAGCGTTTTCAAATGCTCGGCGTTCAATGCGTCCAGCACCGCGTAGCGCACGCCGGCAGCCTTCAACTCCTGCAGCGCCGCGCGCACGGCATCGGGCCCGCGCTCCACGACGGCATAGGGCACGTTGCCGGCCCGCCCCTCCGACTGCGCCTCCATCAGGCGCATCAGGTTGGCGTCGGTCATCGGGTTCACCGGGTGGTGCCGCATGCCCGATTCGTTCATCGGCACGTCGCCGACGAAAAGGTAGCCCTGATAGATCGTGCGTCCGTTGACCGGTAGCGCCGGGCAGATCACGGTGAGCGTCTCGCCCATCGCCGCCATGAGCGCGTCGGTAACCGGGCCGATATTGCCCTGCGGGGTCGAGTCGAACGTCGAGCAATATTTGAAGAAGACCTGTTCGCAATCGCGCGCCATCAGCCATTCCAGGGCGGCCAGGCTTTCCGCCACCGCCTGCTCGACGGGCGCGGAACGCGACTTCAAGCTGATGACGACGGCATCGGCCGTCACCGTCTCGGCCGCATCCGGCACGCCGTTGAGCTGGATCGTGCCGAGGCCGTTGGCGACGAGGAAGCCGGCGATATCGGTCGCGCCGGTGAAATCGTCAGCAATAATTCCGAGGCGCATCAGGAGCCTGCCTTTCCGGGCAGGTCTATGCCTGCAAAAGTCTTGATAACGGCGCTGTCCGCCTCAGCCCCGAAGCCGGCATTGCTGGCGTTCTGGTACATGGCGAAAGCAGTAGAGGCGAGCGGCAGCGGAAACTTCAGCGCGCGGCCTGTTTCGGTGACGATGCCCATATCCTTGACGAAGATGTCGACAGCCGATGTCGGCGTGTAATCACCCGACACCACGGCCTTCATCCTGTCCTCGAACATCCAGCTATTGCCGGCGGCATGGGTGACGACATCGTACATCAGGTCAAGCGGTATGCCCGCGCGGGCGGCCAGGGCCATGGCCTCC
Organism: Aureimonas altamirensis; assembly: GCF_001463885.1. Classification (GTDB taxonomy): domain Bacteria; phylum Pseudomonadota; class Alphaproteobacteria; order Rhizobiales; family Rhizobiaceae; genus Aureimonas; species Aureimonas altamirensis. Next base: position 103,020 of record NZ_BBWQ01000010.1, read on the forward strand.
GCCCCGGCGGCGATGTGCACCCCGGCCAGAAGCTGGTGCACCACCTTGACGGTTGCCCCCTGCCCGATCTCGGGGCCGACCTCGTAGACCTTCTCGGCAACGGCGGACAAGACGGGGCGCAAGGCGGCGAAAGCCTCGGCAGAACCCGCCGCCATCACCGTCATCGCACCGACCGCCGCCTTGGCCGCGCCGCCGGATACGGGGGCATCCAGCATCACAAGCCCGCGCTCGGCCAGCATGGTGCCGAAGCGGCGGGCATCCTGCGGCGCAATGGTGGCCGATATCATGACAGCCGTGCCGGGCCTGAGCGCGGAAGCTATCCCCGCTTCGCCGAACAGAACCGCCTCCACCTGCGCGGCGTTCACCACCAGCACCAGCACGGCGTCCAGCCGGCTGGCGAAGACCCGTCCGTCGGGCCCGGCATCCACCGCGCCGGCATCGCGCAGCGCCGCGCAGGCCGTGTCGCTGATGTCGACTCCGAAGGTCGGCAGGCCCGCCGCTATGCATGAGCGCGCGGCGCCCATGCCCATGGAGCCCAGGCCGATCACGCAGACGGCCGGCTTGTGTTCGCTCATGATGGATAGTCCTCCCCTACCGCTGAACAGTTAAGCCGCCCGGACCCGATCCGTCCAGAGCCGATTAACAAATCGCCACATGTTTGTGTGAAAATTTGTGAAAGTGCGCCGCCGGATATCCACGGTTATGACTATGCGGGATGATCGATTCGGCCGGGAGGGGTTCAGGCGATGTCCATGCGAGGGGAGCAGGCGCGCGCGGCGCTGCAGGAAATCTTCATGGCGGGCGTTGCCAGCGCCGATCCGCTGACGGTTCTGGCTGCGCATCTGCCGAGCCCACCGGCAAACGGGCGTGTCGTCGTCGTCGGCGCCGGCAAGTCGGCCGCCACGATGGCCCGGGCGGTGGAGATTGCCTGGCCCGACGTGCCGTTGACCGGCGTCGTCGTGACCCGCTACGGCCATGCCGTGCCGACCGACAGGATCGAGGTTCTGGAGGCGTCCCATCCGGTGCCCGACGAGGCCAGCGAAGCGGCCGGCCGCAGGATTTTGCAGGCGGTTTCCGGCCTGACCGCGGACGACCTCGTGCTTGCGCTCATTTCCGGTGGCGGCTCGGCGCTGATGACGGTGCCGGCACCGGGACTGACGCTCGACGACAAGAAGGCCGTCAACCGGCTGCTTCTGGATAGCGGCGCCGGCATCAATGAAATGAACATGGTTCGGCGGCGGTTGTCGGCGGTCAAGGGCGGCCGGCTTGCGGCTGCCGCCCATCCGGCACGGCTGGTGACGCTGGCCATTTCGGACGTGCCGGGCGACGACCCGCGCGCCATCGCCTCCGGCCCGACCGTACCGGATGTGGGCGATGACGCGGCGCTTGCGGCCCTGGTGTCGCGGCTCGAAGACAAGCTGCCCGAGCGCGTCGTCCGCCTGCTGAAGGCGGAGCGGCCCGCCGTGCCCGAAGGCGCGCCGGATTTCCGTCTGATCGCAACGCCGGCCATGGCGCTGGAGGCGGCAGCAGACAAGGCCCGCGCACTGGGCTTCGTGCCTTTGATCCTCGGCGACGCACTGGAAGGAGAATCCCGCGAGCTTGGACGCGTCCTGGCAGGGATCGCCTTGTCCGCACGCCACCACGGCCACCCGGTGAAAGGGCCGGCCGTCCTTCTTTCGGGGGGCGAGACGACGGTGACGATCGGCTCCACCGCGCCGGGACGTGGCGGCCGCAATACGGAATGCCTCCTGGCGATGGCGCTGGCGCTGAAGGGCGAGGCCGGCATCTTCGCGGTTTCGGGCGATACCGATGGTATCGACGGCACCGAGGACGCGGCGGGAGCCATGATCGCGCCCGACACGCTGGCGCGTGCGGCGGCTGCCGGTTTCGAGCCCGCATCCATCCTTGCAGGCCACGACAGCTACAGCCTGTTCGCTGCCATCGGCGACCTCGTCGTCACGGGCCCGACGCTGACCAACGTCAACGACCTGCGCGCGATCCTCGTCGACGGATGACGGAATTGCCGCTTCAAACCGTCATTGAAACGCTCTACAACCCCGCGCGACTTCGAGGAGACAGCGCGTGAGCCAGATGACCGACGACCGCGAGAAGCAAGCCAGCCTGCTGGCGGAAGCCCTGCCCTTCATGCAGGCCTACGAAAACAAGACGGTCGTGGTGAAATATGGTGGCCACGCCATGGGCAATGCCGATCTTGGACGCGCCTTCGCCCGCGACATCGCGCTTCTGAAGCAGTCCGGCATCAACCCCATCGTCGTGCATGGCGGCGGGCCGCAGATCGGCCGGATGCTCGACAAGATGGGCATCGAAAGCCGGTTCGAGGGCGGCTTGCGCGTCACCGACCAGCGCACGGTCGAGATTGTCGAGATGGTTCTGGCCGGCTCGATCAACAAGGAGATCGTCGCCCTCATCAACGCCGAGGGCGAATGGGCGATCGGCCTGTGCGGCAAGGACGGCAACATGGTCTTCGCCGAAAAAGCGCGTAAGACCATGCGTGACCCCGATTCCAACATCGAACGCGTGCTGGACCTGGGTTTCGTCGGCGAGCCGGTCGAGGTGGACCGCACGCTCTTGGACCTGCTGGCCCGGTCGGAGATGATACCGGTCATCGCGCCGGTCGCGCCAGGCCGCGACGGCCACACCTACAACATCAATGCCGACACCTTCGCCGGTGCGATCGCCGGCGCCGTGCGCGCCTCTCGCCTGTTGTTCCTGACGGATGTGCCGGGCGTGCTCGACAAGGACAAGACCCTCATCAAGGAGCTGTCCGTGTCGCAGGCGCGGGAGTTGATTGCCGATGGCACCATCAGTGGCGGCATGATCCCGAAGGTGGAAACCTGCATCGAGGCCATCGACAGGGGCGTCGAAGGCGTGGTCATTCTGAACGGCAAGGTGCTGCACGCCGTGCTGCTGGAGCTTCTGACCGAGCACGGGGCCGGCACGCTCATCGTGCCGGGCTGATAGCCGGCGGCAGGGTTGCGGCCTGGCGTAACTTGCGTTACTGCGATGCACAAAATTCAGCATCATCGAAAGCGCAAGTCGTGCAAGCCGCAACCACCGAAGCGAAGCCGGTCAACTCCAAAGGCCGGGTCCTGTTCGCCAGCCTTATCGGCACAACCATCGAATTTTTCGATTTCTACATCTACGCGACCGCCGCGGTCATCGTATTTCCGCACCTTTTCTTCCCGTCCGCGGACCCGACGTCGGCCACGCTGCAGTCGCTGGCCACCTTTGCCATCGCCTTCTTCGCGCGGCCGATCGGCGCGGCGATCTTCGGCCATTACGGCGACCGCATCGGACGCAAGGCGACCCTGGTTGCGGCGCTGATGACCATGGGCCTGTCCACCGTCATCATCGGAGCCCTGCCCACCTATGCGCAGGTCGGTGTGGTGGCGCCGCTGCTGCTGGCGCTCTGCCGCCTCGGACAGGGCCTCGGCCTCGGCGGCGAGTGGGGCGGCGCGGTGCTGCTGGCAACGGAGAACGCGCCCAAGGGCAAGGAAGCCTGGTACGGAATGTTCCCGCAGCTCGGCGCGCCCATCGGCTTCATCTGCGCAACGGGCAGCTTCCTGCTGCTCAGCGATTTCCTGACGGAAGAGCAGTTCTTTTCCTGGGGCTGGCGCGTGCCCTTCCTGGCCAGCGCGCTGCTGGTGTTCATCGGTCTCTGGGTGCGCCTGAAGATCCACGAGACGCCGGCCTTCCAGAAGACGCTCGACAAGCAGGAGCGCGTGTCCGTTCCGCTGGTGTCGATCTTCTCCAGCTACAAGACCGAACTGGTGCTGGGCACCATCGCGGCGCTCGCCACCTTTACGCTGTTCTACATCATGACGGTGTTCTCGCTGTCGTGGGGCACCTCGCAGATCGGCCTTGGCTATACGCGCGGGGAATTCCTGCCCATCCAGATGCTGGGCGTCGTCTTCTTCGGCCTGCTCATCCCGGTCTCCGCCGTCCTGGCCGATCGTTTCGGGCGGCGCAACGTGCTGCTGGGTACGGCGCTTGCCATCTGCGTCTTCGGCTTCTTCATGCCGGCGCTGTTCGGCGGCGGTTCGCTGGCGGGCGTCATCGCCTTCTCGGTGATCGGCTTTGCGTTGATGGGCATGACCTACGGTCCGCTCGGCACGGCGCTTGCCGAGTTGTTCCCCACGGCGGTGCGCTACACCGGCTCGTCGATGACCTTCAATCTCGGCGGCATCGTCGGGGCGTCGCTGGCACCCTATATCGCAACGTCTCTGGCAACGTCCTACGGTATTGCGTCGGTGGGCTACTATCTGTCCATCGCCGGTTTCCTGACGGCGCTGGCGCTGTTCGCCATCCCGGCCAAGCCCAAGGCCATGATCGCATCGGGCTGAGACAAAAGGACTGCCGCGCCCTCCACCGAGGGTGCGGCTTCAATGCTTACGGCGCGAGGCCCGATCATGTCCGGAAACGATACTGTCTCCCGCACGCGGGACGCCTGCCCGGACGATTTCAGGGGCGTGCGCGACTGGGTCTTCGATCTCGACAACACGCTCTACCCCCGGCATGTCGACCTGTTTTCACAGATCGACCAGCGGATGACGTCCTTCGTCTCCGACCTGCTGCAACTGCCGCGCGACGAAGCGCGTGTATTGCAGAAGGATTTCTACCGCAGCCACGGCACAACTCTTCGCGGGCTGATGGTCGAGCACGGAATAGAAGCGGATGCGTTTCTGAACTACGTCCACGATATCGACTATTCGTGGCTGGACCCCGATCCGGAGCTGGGCGCGTTCATTCGCGCCCTTCCCGGGCGCAAGTTCATCTTCACCAATGGCGACAGGGGCCATGCGGAGCGCACTGCGCACCAGCTCGGCATACTCGACGCCTTCGAGGATATCTTCGACATCGTCGCCGCCGGCCTGATACCCAAGCCGGCTGCCGAGACCTACGACAAGTTCATGGGGCTGCATCGCATCGACACGGCCAATGCGGTGATGTTCGAGGATCTGTCGCGCAACCTGGAAGTGCCCAAGGCGCTCGGCATGAAGACCGTATTGGTGGTGCCGCGCAATTTCGAGGCGACACTCGGCGACATCTGGGAGCATGAGGGCCGCGACGGCGCTCATATAGACTTCGTCACCGACGACCTGAAGCTGTTTCTGCAGCGTATCGACGCCGCATCAATCTCCGAGAAGTGAGCGCCCGCGTCCTGCCAGCGGCGGGATGATCTTGGACCGCCGCTTCGTCACCGGCTCGGACGAGCCAAGATGCGCACGATTGTCCTCCAGCACGGCATCGTCGGGGCGGCCCTCCCGCATGGCGGCCGTATGGGCGGCCCGGCGGTCCTGTTCGCTACGCGCATCGATGTCCCGCGCGGCGTCGCCCGGTTGCCGCGAATGGCCGTCCGTGTCGCGTGCCTGTTGCTCGGCCATCATGTCGTTGTCGGTATCGAACTCGCCCATCGCTCCAGCTCCGCACGGCGACAAGCCGTGACTGTTCCGTGTGTGTGTGTCGCGGCGGCATGGATCATGCCGCCTGTCGGTGTAACGGAGGGCTGTAGCCCGAGGTTCCCGCTTTACGGCAGGTCGTAGAAGGCGCGGATGATCTCCCACCCCTCTTCCGCGGTCTCCGCATAGGAGATCAGGTCGACGTCTTCCGGAGCGATCGTGCCTTCCTGCGCCAGGAAGCCGAAATCGATCAGCCCGTCCCAGAACGCCTTTCCGAACAGGATGACGGGCATCCGCTCCATGCGCCCTGTCTGGATCAGCGTCAGCGCTTCCATCAGCTCGTCGAGCGTTCCGAAGCCGCCGGGAAAGATCGCCATTGCCCGCGCACGCAACAGGAAGTGCATCTTGCGGATCGCGAAATAGTGAAAGTTGAAGCACAGCTCCGGCGTCACGAACAGGTTCGGCGCCTGCTCGTGCGGAAGCGTGATGTTGAGCGCGATCGATACCGCGCCGACATCGGCCGCCCCCCGGTTGCCGGCTTCCATCACGCCGGGACCGCCGCCGGTGACGATGACGAATTCCTTGCCGCCCGACGAATTGGCCGAATGCGTCGACGCCAGCGCGGCGAAACGGCGCGCGACTTCGTAATAGCGGGAATTGGCCTCCAGCCGCTCCTTCTGCGCCGGAGTGCGCGCCGCCCATGCCGGCGTTCCCGGCTCCGGTATGCGCGCCCCGCCGAACAGGACCACCGTCGAGAGGATGCCGGCCTCCAGCAGCGCCATTTCCGGCTTCAGCATTTCGAGCTGCAAACGCACGCTGCGCAACGGCTCGGAGGTGAGGAAATCGTCGTCGGCATAGGCGAGCCGGTAGGTGGGCGACCGGGTCTGCGGCGTATCGGGCGTCCGCTCGACGGCCTCGCTGTCGTCCGCTGCCGAGGCCGGAAACGGGTCCCAGGTCTTGCCATCCTCTTTGCGCCGTTCCGTCATACCTGAGCCTTCCTCACATCCATGCACTCGATTGACCATAGGAGGGCCTTCTACTAGGAGGTCGATGAGCTTTCAAACAGGGGATGCCGCAAAGCGATGACGGATCACGCCGCACTGGAAAAGACCATCGATGCCGCTTTCGAGGCACGCGACGGTATCGACGCCACGACGCAGGGGCAGGTGCGCGATGCGGTCGACGCCGCGTTGGCCCTTCTGGACTGCGGCGAGCGGCGCGTGGCCGAGCGCGGCGCCGACGGCACATGGGTGGTCAACCAGTGGTTGAAGAAGGCCGTCCTCCTGTCATTCCGTCTCAATGACATGTCCGTCATCCCCGGCGGTCCGGGACAGGCGAACTGGTGGGACAAGGTGCCCTCCAAGTTCGATGGCTGGGGTGCGGAAGAGTTCCGCGGCGCCGGCTTCCGCGCCGTGCCCGGAGCCATCGTGCGCCGATCGGCCCACGTGGCGAAAAACGTTGTGCTGATGCCGTCCTTCGTCAATCTCGGCGCCTATGTCGGCGAAGGCACCATGGTGGATACCTGGGCCACCGTCGGCTCGTGCGCGCAGATCGGCGCCCATGTCCACCTTTCGGGCGGCGTCGGCATCGGCGGCGTGCTGGAGCCGTTGCAGGCCGGGCCCACCATCATCGAAGACAACTGCTTCATCGGTGCGCGGTCCGAGGTGGTCGAGGGCTGCATCGTGCGCGAAGGCGCCGTCCTCGGCATGGGCGTCTATATCGGACAGTCCACCAAGATCGTCGACCGCGCCACGGGCGAGGTCTTCTACGGAGAGGTGCCGCCCTATTCCGTGGTCGTCGCCGGCACCATGCCGGGCAAACCCATCGGCAACGAGCCGGGGCCGAGCCTGTACTGCGCGGTGATCGTCAAGCGCGTGGACGAGAAGACCCGCTCCAAGACATCCATCAACGAGCTTCTGCGAAGCTGATCCGAAAGGTGGACGACCATGATTTCCCGCATCGCCATCCTGATCGTCACGCTGTTCGCCATCCTGACATCGCCTGCTTCCGCACAAACGACGGAGGCGGGCTTCCGCACCTTTCTGGAGCAGCAGATCTGGCCGGAGGCACGGGCCAAGGGCGTATCGCGCGGCACGTTCGACGCGGCGCTCGGCGGCGTGAAGCCCAATCTGAAGCTGCCCGACCTCGTCCTTCCGGGCCAGTCGGGCGAGGTTGCCGAAAAGCAGCACCAGGCCGAGTTCCAAAGCCCGGCCGCCTACTTCAAGGAAAGCAACGTCGCATCCGTCGCCGCGCGCGGCCGCAGCCTGCTGCAGCAGCATGCCGCGACGCTGAAGCGTATCGAGCAGCGCTATGGCGTACCGGGGCCCATCGTGGTGGCCATCTGGGGGCGCGAATCCGGCTTCGGCTCCGCCAGCATCCCGCATGATGCCTTCGAGGTGCTGGCAACGAAGGCCTATCTGGCCCGGCGCAAGGACATGTTCCGCGCCGAGCTGATCGCCGCACTGCAGATCGTGCAGGATGGCGACCTTTCGGTCAGGGACATGAAGTCGTCCTGGGCCGGCGCCCTTGGACAGCCGCAGTTCATGCCCACCAAGTTCCGCGCGCTGGCGGTGGATTTCGACGGCGACGGGCGCCGCGATATCTGGAATTCGGTGCCCGACACCCTCGCCTCGATCGCCCATTACCTGCAGCAATCCGGCTGGGTCGCGGGCCGCGACTGGGGTTTCGAGGCGAATGTGCCCGACGCCGTTTCCTGCACGCTGGAAGGGCCGGATCAGGGACGCCCGATCCGCGATTTCATCTCGGCCGGCGTGACGCGCGTTTCCGGCCGCCCCTTCCCCCCGCATGAAACGTCCGCCACCGGCCACCTGTTGATGCCGGCCGGGCGCATGGGGCCGGCCTTCATCGCAACGCCGAACTTTTACGTCATCAAGCAGTACAACAACTCCGATCTCTACGCGCTGTTCATCGGGCATGTCGCAGACAGGATGCAGGGCGGCGGCGCCTTCCGTGGCGGCTGGGTGAAGGTGGATGGCGTATCGCGCGGCGACGTGGCGCGCATGCAGCAACGGCTGCAGGCGATGGGGCGCGATGTCGGCGGTGCCGATGGCCTGCCCGGCTTCAAGACACGCCGCAGCATCGGCGCCTTCGAAGCCGAGAACGGGCTGCGCGTCGATTGCTGGCCGACGGCCGAGTTGAAGAAGCACCTGAACTGAGATCGCCGATGAGCCGCGACAAGGCAGAGCAGCGCATTCTCGTCATTTCCATGCTGGCGACGCTGGCCGTGGGCGCGACGGGCATCGCCTTCGGCATTCTGTCGGGCTCTCAGTCCATCATCTTCGATGGCCTCTTTTCAGGCGTCGATGCATCGATGACGCTTCTGGCGCTGTTCGTTGCGCGGCTGATCGCGCGCCAGACCAGCGAGCGGTTCCAGATGGGGTTCTGGCACATCGAACCCATGGTGCTGGCGCTGAATTCCGGGCTCATCATGGTGCTGACGGCCTATGCCTTCGTCAACGCCGTCACGGTCATCCTGGCCGGCGGCCGCGTGCTCGCCTTCGACTGGGCAGTCCTTTACGCAACGGTGGTCGTGGCCATCTGCTTCGGCATGTATCTCTGGGAGCGGCGGGCCAACACCGACATCGGCTCCGATTTCATCGCGCTCGACGTCAAGGGATGGCTCATGTCCGGGCTCATCACCTCGGCCCTGTTCATCGCCTTTGCCGGCGGCTGGCTCCTGCAGGGGTCCGCCTACGAACACTGGACGCCCTATGTCGATCCGATGGTTCTTGCGGTGCTGGCGATCTTCATCCTGCCCGTTCCGCTGCGCGTTTTCCTGAAGGCCCTGTCGGACATCTTCCTGGTCGCCCCGCGTGACCTGGATACGGAGGTACGCTCCGTCACCGACCGCATCGTCGCGCAGAAGGGCTTTCTGGACAGCCGAACCTACGTTGCCCGGGCCGGTCGTTCGCGCATGGTGGAAATCCACTTCATCGCCCCGCCCCACATGCCGCTTGGCACGGCCGGCGATCTGGACGCCATCAGGGAAGAGATCAGCGCGGCGCTCGGCGGCCCTGACAGAAACCGCTGGCTGACGGTCACCGTTACCGGCGACAGCCGCTGGGCGGCCTGATCCGCAGACCCCGGGCGATATTGCGTCGCAGCAGCCGATCGCCTATAGGGTAGCGCATTCATCAGGACCCGGTGAAACTCCGGGTGGCTCTTCCGGCCGCCGATCCGCCGGACAACAGTTCAAAAGCCAGTTTTTTCATGCGGCCCGCCATCGCGGCCGGCCGCGGCTTGACCTGTCAACGATCCGAGATCTCCATGACGTTCCTGTCCGCCTATCGCGCGCAATGGTTCTCCAATGTGCGTGGCGACCTGCTTTCCGGCCTGGTCGTCGCGCTGGCCCTCATTCCCGAAGCCATCGCCTTTTCCATCATCGCGGGGGTGGACCCGAAGGTCGGCCTCTATGCCTCCTTCTCGATCGCCGTCCTCATCGCCTTTACCGGAGGGCGCCCGGGCATGATTTCCGCTGCAACGGCGGCGACGGCGGTGCTCATGGTTACGCTGGTGCGCGACCACGGCTTGCAATATCTGCTGGCGGCAACCGTGCTGGCCGGCCTGATCCAGATTGCCTGCGGCCTGATGAAACTCGGCTACGTCATGCGCTTCGTGTCACGGTCGGTCATCACCGGCTTCGTCAACGCGCTGGCTATCCTGATCTTCATGGCGCAGCTTCCGGAACTCATCGGCGTGACGCCGATCACCTATTTGCTCGTCGCGGCCGGATTGGGCATCATCTATCTGTTCCCCTATCTCACCCGTGCGATCCCGTCGCCGCTGGTCTGCATCGTGGCCCTGACGGCCATCTCGATAAGCCTGGGGCTGGACGTGCGCACGGTCGGCGACATGGGCGAACTGCCGTCTACCCTGCCCGTCTTCCTGATCCCCGCCATCCCGCTGACGATGGAAACGTTCTGGATCATCCTTCCCTACTCCGCAGCCGTCGCCATCGTGGGGTTGCTGGAATCCCTTATGACGGCGCAGATCGTGGACGACATGACGGACACGCCCTCCAACCGTAATCAGGAGTGCATCGGCCAGGGCATCGCCAACACGGCCACCGGCTTTATCGGCGGCATGGCCGGCTGCGCCATGATCGGCCAGTCGGTCATCAATGTGCGCTCGGGCGGACGGGGTCGCCTGTCCACCTTTGCCGCGGGCGTGCTTCTGTTGTTCATGATCCTCGTCCTCGGGGATCTGGTCAGCCGCATTCCGATGCCGGCGCTGGTTGCCGTGATGATCATGGTGTCCATCGGCACCTTCAACTGGCGCTCGATCGCCAATCTGCGCCGGCACCCGCGCTCCTCGTCCATAGTCATGCTGGCGACCGTGGCCGGCGTGCTCTACACGCACAACCTTGCCATTGGGGTGCTTCTGGGCGTTCTTCTGTCCGGTATCTTCTTTGCCTGGAAGATTTCGCAGCTCTTTGCGGTGTTCTCCTTCACCAGTGCCGACGGTACGCATCGCACCTACACGGTCGAAGGGCAGCTCTTCTTCGCCTCGGTCGAGGATTTTCTGAAGGCGTTCGATTTCCGCGAGAAGCTTGCCCGCGTCACCATCGACATATCACGCGCCCATATCTGGGATATTTCCAGCGTCGCGGCCCTGGATTTGGCCGTGCTGAAATTCCGGCAGTCGGGAGCGGTGGTCGATGTGGTGGGGCTGAATGCGGCGAGCGAGACGATCGTCGATCAGCTCGCGCTCCATGACAAGTCCGGCGCGCCGGACAAGCTCACCGCGCATTGAGACGAGGGCCCCGCCGTTTCGGGGCCCTTTTCTATTTGGTGCCGAGGCAAAGCACCGGAACGACGCTGTCGGCGGTCTTCTCGGTCGCGTCCGGAACGCTTTCCAGCGCCGCATCGGTGTCCGCCGCAACGAAGGCGACGTTGTTTTCCTCAAGGAAGCGCGCGGCCACATCCGGACGGATGGCGAAGTTGATCGATTGCGGAATATCGCCCGTGATGTCGGCGACGGCGACCGCGTTGAGCTTCGCCGTCACGATACCCACGACCCGCCCTGCCAGATCGATGACCGGCCCGCCGGAGTTACCGGGCTGCACGGCTGCGGAAATCTGCAGGTAGTTGGGATCGTTCATCAGCCCCAGCAGCGACGAGATGTTGCCGCGCGTCACGTTGAGGCTGTCGGCCAGGATGGAGCGCAGGGGATAGCCAAGCGCCAGGACGTCTTCACCAAGACGCGGCTTGCCAGTCACCAGCGGCAGGGGACGGCCAAGATCGGCATCGACCTTCAGCAAGGCCAGGTCGTTCTCGTCATCCACGACCACTTTGGACGCGGTGCCGAAGCTGCCGACGGCCACGCTGCGGCAGGTTCTGGCAACATGCGCGTTGGTCAGCACCCAGCCATCCGACACCACGAAGCCGCTGCCGGACGCATCGAGATCGCCGCCGACATCGTAGCCGCCGAGGCCGGAGGGCGCATCGCTGCTCCGCTCGCCGCCGGTTGCGCTTTCGCGCATGATGCCGTTGTTGGTGAACGCCAATGCGTAGCGCGGATCGCGCGACAGTTCGGCCATCGGCCCGGTATCGGGCGCCTGCGATGCAGGCTCGCCGGCAAACGGGTCGAACCCGCCTTCCGCCACAGCCAAATACGGCTTCAGGCTGGCTTGCATGGCCTCCGGATAGGCAACCGAAAAGCCGCGCAGATCTCCGTCGCGCGCCTGGAAGCTGATGACATAATCCCTGTCGCCTTCGCGCCCGGAAATGCGGAAGCGATCGGCCTTCAACTCCGACGCCTCGACGACCTTGCCGTCGGTCGGCGTGCTCAGGATATCGAAGACGTCCTGAAGGGAGTAACCCTCCTTGACGAACCGTACCGTCTCGATTTCCAGCGCCTCGTCGGGAGAGCGCCACATGGTGCCGACTTCCGTCGGGCCCACTTCCTGCACCAGCTCGAAGGGCAGGCCGATACGCACGCCCGTCTGGCTGTCGTCCTGCCAGCCGAAGCCGACGCTGCGCAGGGCATCGTCGCTCTGGCCAATCAGCGCATCCAGAAACGCCGCATCCATCACGCCGGTGGCAGGCTGCCCCATACGGGCCTGGAAAGCCTTGATCGCGGCAATGCTTTTCGGCCCGATACGTCCGTCGAACGAGCCGACATAGTCGCCCGTCCAAGCCAGGCGCATCTGCATCCCGACACGGAAATCCTGGTCGGTATTCTGCTCATAGGCCGCGCTGACATCCCCTTGAGTGGGGGCGGCCTGCAATGCGACAGGCGATGAAAATAGGAGAAGACCGGCAAAAACTGCTTGAAGCGTGCGCCGCATCCCTCTGCCCCCTCTCAAAATTAGCCTTGACAAAAGCTGTTCGACAGGGAAACGCAGGGTTACCGGATTCGATCCATTCAATTTTAGCAAATGCGGAAGACGCTTCTTAACCACGGCTTCGCCGCCGCTGTTGCTGCATTGACCGAATTCGCAAGCTTGACTAGGTGAGGCGCATGACGATCAAGCCACTCATCATCCTGCCCGACCCGATCCTGCGCCAGGTCTCGGACCCTGTCGAGCGCATAGACGACGCGGTGCGCGCCTTTGCCGACGACATGCTCGAAACCATGTACGACGCCCCGGGTATCGGCCTGGCCGCAATCCAGGTCGGCGTGCCGCGCCGCATGCTGGTGATCGACCTGGCCAAGGAAGACGAGCCGAAGAACCCGCTGGTGTTCATCAACCCGCAGATCCTGTCCACCTCCGACGAGCCATCCCTTTACGAAGAGGGCTGCCTGTCGATCCCCGAATATTATGCGGAAGTGGAGCGCCCGGCGTCCCTGACGGTCCGATACCAGGACGTTAACGGAAAGACGCAGGAGCTTGCGGCCGACGGACTTTTGGCAACCTGCCTGCAGCACGAGATCGACCATCTGAACGGTGTTCTTTTCATCGATCACATCTCCAAGCTGAAGCGAGACATGGTCATCCGCAAGTTCACCAAGGCTGCCAAGCGGGCCGTCGCCTGACGCCATGGCGCTGACAATCGTATTCATGGGCACGCCCGAGTTCAGCGTACCGACACTCCAAACCATCCATGCGGCGGGCCACCGCCTGGCTGCGGTCTACACGCAGCCGCCGCGCCCGGCAGGCCGGGGCATGGAAGAGAAGCCCTCCGCCGTGCACCGGGCCGCGCTTGGCCTCGGCCTTCCCGTCCGCTGCCCGACAAGCCTGAAGGCGCCGGACGAGCAAGCTGCCTTTGCCGGCCTTGGCGCGGATGTCGCCGTCGTCGTCGCCTATGGGCTGCTGCTGCCGCAGCCGATACTCGATGCGCCGCGTTACGGCGCGCTGAACGGCCATGCGTCGCTTTTGCCGCGCTGGCGCGGCGCCGCGCCGATCCAGCGCGCCATCGAGGCCGGCGACCGCGAGACGGGCATGATGGTGATGCGCATGGAGCTGGGGCTGGATACGGGTCCGGTCGCCCTGTCGCAATCGCTTCCCATCGGCGATACGGAAACCGCCGCCGAGCTGCACGACAGGCTGGCGGCCGTATCGGCCAGCCTTATGGTGGACGCGTTGGAGCGGCTGGAAGCCGGCACGCTGACCTTCGAGGACCAGGAGGCGATTGCCGCCGCCACGGGGCGCATGCCGGTCTATGCGCGCAAGATCGACAAGGCGGAAGCCCGGCTGGACTTTGCGCTGCCGGCGCGCGACGTTGCACGCAAGATCAACGCCTTCTCGCCCTTTCCCGGCGCCTGGGCCCAACTGGACAGCGGGGCGGAACGCTTCAAGCTGTTGCGCGCCGCAGTGGCCGAAGGCGATGGCGCCCCGGGGACGCTGCTGGACGACGCGCTGCGCGTGGCCTGCGGCGATGGCGCCGTGCAGATATTGGAGCTTCAGAAGCAGGGCGGCAAGCCGATGAAGGCCGCCGACTTTCTGCGCGGCCAAAGGCTGCCGGCCGGCGCGCGGTTCTCCTGATGCCGCGTTTCAGGCTGACGATCGAGTATAACGGCCGTCCCTATGTCGGCTGGCAGCGCCAAAAAAACGGGTTTTCCGTGCAGGAGGCCGTCGAGGTGGCCCTGCGCACATTCTGCGGCGAGGATGTCACCCTGTTCGGCGCCGGGCGCACGGATGCCGGCGTCCACGCCACCGGACAGGTAGCGCATGTGGATCTGGCGCGCGACTGGAAGCCGGATACGGTCCGGGATGCGCTGAATGCCTATCTGCGGGAAGAAGGCGGCGTCGCGATCCTTGTGGCGGAGCGTGTGCCCGACACGTTCGATGCGCGGTTTTCGGCACGCAAACGCCATTATCTCTATCGCATCCTGAACCGGCGCCCGCCCCCGACGGTGCTTAAGGGTCAGGTCTGGTGGGTGTGGAAGCCGCTCGATGTCGGGGCGATGGACCGGGCGGCGAAGCGGCTTCTGGGCACGCACGACTTCAATACATTCCGCTCCGCGCACTGCCAGGCCAAGAACCCGGTCCGCACGATGGAGCGGCTGGACGTCGTACGCGGCCCCGGCGACGAGGTGCACATCCACGCTTCGGCGCAGTCCTTCCTGCACAACCAGATCCGGTCGTTCGCCGGCTCGCTCAAGCTGGTCGGCGAGCATCGCTGGAGCGAGGCCGACCTTGTGGATGCGCTGGAATCCCGGGATCGTAAACGGTGCGGCCCGGTGGCGCCGCCGGATGGGCTTTATCTGTCCAGGGTCGATTACTGACTACATCAACTTGATGCCGGTCATATCCATCACCGCCGCATAGGTGAGGATGGAGCAGACCACCAGAAGCGCGGTGATCGCCCCTGCAACGAGGTAATCGCAGTCGCCGGCAAACACGACCACCCGCGTCGTCAGCACCAGCGTGGCAACGCCGGCCAGAAGCAGCAGAAAGGCAACCGCCATGCTGCCGCCCGTCAGCAGCATCAGCAGCCACAAGGGCACCAGCGCCCAGGCCAGCAACGCCCCCGACCAGTTGAGCGCGATGACGATCGGCCCGATCTTGCGCCTGAGGCCGATATGCCGCGCTGCCATGGTGAGCACCAGCAGCGGCAGGATCCAGGCCGTCACATCCGCCAGCGCATGTGCGGCATAGGCGCCGACGCTGCCCCCGATAAAGGGCCACTGGCGCTCCACGGTCTCGAATTCCACCCAGGACAGGGCCATCGGCGGCAGCGAAACGATGATGGCGCCGAACGACGCCCAGAAGCCGTCGGCCGACAGGTTCAGGCGTTGCAGGCCGTCGCGCTTGCCCTGCATCAGGCGGAGGATGCCCGTGAAATAGCGCAGCAGCTCGGCAAGGCTCGGTACGAAATCAGGTGTCGGCGGAGAACCAGCGGGAAATGAAGGTTTCATAGATGGCCGTCAACGTTTCGAGGTCTGATAGCGCGACACGCTCGTCGCTCATATGCATTGTTTGTCCGACAAGTCCGAATTCAACCACCGGGCAATAGTTCTTTATGAAACGGGCGTCCGAAGTACCGCCCGAAGTCGACAGGCTTGGGGCGCGCCCCGTGACGTCCACGACAGCTTCGGAAAGCGCCCGCGTCAAGTGTTCGTCGCGCGTCAGGAAGACTTCTGCCGGGTTTTCCCGCCATTCGATATCGAAGGCCACCGGTTGCGCGCGCTCTTGCCGAAGCGCCGCGTCCGCCAGGCCGGAGCGCACGCGCGCCGTCACCTCCGCATGCAGGCTCTCGGGCGTCCAATGGTCGTTGTGGCGCACATTGAAGGCGATCCGCGTGCGCGACGGTATGACATTGGTGGACGGATTTTCCGTATCGACACCGGTGACTTCGAGGTTGCTCGGCTGGAAGCTCGCGGTTCCGGCATCCAGCGGCACGCGCATCAGGGCGTCCAGCACGGAAGGCAGTGCGCGCATGGGGTTTTCGGCCAGATGCGGATAGGCCACGTGCCCCTGCCGGCCCGTCAGGGTGATCCAGCCGGACACCGAGCCACGCCGCCCGATCTTGATCATGTCGCCCATCCGCTCGGGATTGGTCGGCTCGCCGACGACGCAGGCGTCGAAACGCAGGCCGCGCCTGCCTGCATGGGCCAGAAGCTTGTCCGTACCGTTGATCGCCGGGCCCTCCTCGTCGCCGGTGATCAGAAACGAGATCTGGCCCTCCGGCAGCTCGCCCCGTTCCGAAAGGCGTGCGACCGCCGCCAGGAAACAGGCGATGCCGCCCTTCATGTCCACCGCGCCGCGCCCGTACATCTGGCCGTTCTCGATGACCGCCTCGAAGGGGGGGTGCCGCCAGTCGGACAGCCGCCCCGGCGGCACGACATCGGTATGCCCCGCAAAGACCAGATGCCGGCCGCCCCGGCCCCGCGTTGCCAGAAGGTTTTCCACATCCGGCGTTCCCGCGTCGGAGAAAACCGGTCGCTCGACGGTAAAGTCCAGAGGCCGCAGAAGCGCCTCCAGCAGGGCCAGCGCCCCGCCCTCCTCCGGCGTGACGGACGGGCAGCGGATCAGCGCGGCGAGGTTTTCGGCGGGGTTTGTCGCGGAATGTGTCATAAGCCGTTCCTTAACCCCCGTCATGGGGGCTGACAATCCATGGCGAAAGCCGTTAAGGATGCTGTTACGGAAAGCCGTTCGGGCGTCATTTTGCCCTATGCCGGGTCCTTGCCATCTTTTGGCCGGGTTCTGACCCAAAAGCGGATTCCGAGGGAAACAGCACGGGGACTGGTTGGATGGGGCTTAAGCCGGGGGAAGCTCGTCGCGAGCGAATTCGCATGTGCGCCAACGCCATGGTTTTCACCGTACTGATATCTCCCCTTGTGCTTGGTGGCTGCGTCTCGAACGAAGGTGGCCTTCTGGGCGTCGCCGAGATCGGTGCGGACAAGCCGGCAACCGAAACGGCAGAGGCGGCAAAGCCCGCCGAAGCAAGCGCCAAGGGCCAGCGGGTCGCGTCGGCCACGCCCCGGAACGGCACGATCTCCGGCAGCCGCGAGCTGGACGAGATGATCGCCAAGGCGGCCGATGCCAACGATGTCCCGCGTGAGCTTGCCTATGCAGTGGTGCGTGTGGAAAGCCGCTACAATCCAAAGGCCGTCGGCCCCGGCGGCGTTTACGGACTGTCGCAGATCAAGCCGGCCACGGCGCGCAGCCTCGGTTTCAGCGGCTCTGCCCAGGATCTGCTGGACCCGGAAACCAACCTCAAATACGGCATGAAGTATCTGTCGGGCGCCTGGCACAAGGGCGACCGGGATGTCTGCGCCACCTCGATGAAGTACAAGGGCGGCCACCGCGCCACCACGATGACGCAGTCCGCGCGCGCCTATTGCTCCAGCGTCAAGCAGCATATGGCGTCCATCTCCGGCCATCCCATGGGCACATCGGACATGGCGCGCCTGCAGCCATCCGCCAAATCCGCACCGAAGCAGGCGCCCACGCAGGTCGCTTCCAAGGCCCCCGCCGCAGCAAAGCCGGCCGTGGCATCGGCCCCGGCCGCTGCCGCACCGGTACAGGTTGCATCCAACGTGGCCGTTCCTGCCGTGCGCAAGGCCGCCGTCACACCAGCCGCCAGCGCCATGGCGCCGGCAAAGGCAGCAGCGGCCACTCCGGCGGCGATGGCTGTTGAGACGGCGATGAAGGTTCCGGTGCCCGGCCATGCCGCGCGTCCCGTGGCCGACGCCCCCAAGCTGGCGGCAAGCAGCCAGAGCTTCGGGTCCATTCCCGTGCCGCAGCACGCGGCGTCCTTCGGTTTCGAGGCAGAGCCGGATCCGGCCCGTTTCGGCCAGTAAGCCTACCGGTTGGCCGGCAACCGCGCCGGTCAGAACGCCGTGCGGGACCGCATGGCCGCCGAGAGGGTGCCCTCGTCCAGATAGTCGAGTTCGCCGCCCACCGGCACACCATGGGCAAGCCGGGTCACGCGCACGTCCATCCCTTCAAGCTGGTCCATGATGTAGTGGGCGGTCGTCTGCCCCTCCACCGTCGCGTTGACGGCGATGATGACTTCCTTGATGCCGCCCTCGCCCACGCGCTCCACCAGCCTGCCGATGGTCAACTCATCCGGTCCGATGCCTTCCAGCGGGGAAAGCACCCCGCCCAGGACGTGGTAAGCCGCGTTCAACGCCTTGGCGCGTTCCAGCGCCCATAGGTCCGAGACGTCTTCCACCACCACGATAATGGAGCCGTCCCGCGCCGTATCGCGGCAGATGGTGCAGGGATCCTGCGTATCGATATTGCCGCAGCACGAGCAGGAGACGACCCTGTCGGCCGCCTCCGCCATGGCGCCCGCAAGCGGCGACAGAAGCTGTTCGCGCCGCTTCACCAGATGCAGCGCGGCGCGCCGGGCAGAGCGCGGGCCGAGGCCCGGCAGCTTGGCCAGCAATTGGATAAGCCGCTCTATCTCCGGCCCGGCGATGCTTCTGGACATGGGTGCTGGTGAGCCGCCCGTCCTAGAAAGGCAGCTTCAGCCCGGCGGGCAGTTGCAGCCCGGCCGTCAGGCTTTGCGTCTTTTCCTGGATCTGCTGATCCAGCTTGCGCCGGGCGTCCGCATGGGCAGCCACGATCAGATCTTCCAGCATGTCCTTCTCGTCGGGATTGACGAGCGAGCCGTCGATGGCCAACGCGGCCAGCTCTCCCTGGCCCTTCAGCGTCACCGACACGAGGCCGCCGCCGGACTGCCCGGTCGCCTCGACCTCGGCCAGCTCCTGCTGGAGGTCCTGCATCTTCTCCTGCATGGCTTTCGCCTGCTTCATCATGCCCATCAGGTCTTTCACGGAATCAATCCTCGCTCTCGTCGTCTTCGTCGTCGGCGGCCGCGAAGGCCTCTTCGGGCAACTCGCCCTCGGGGTCGATATCGTCCAGCAGGGCCGTTCCGTCAAACCCGGCGGCATCATCCGGCGGTTCGACGGCATCAAGCGCCGCTACCGTGTCCACCTCGGCCAGTGTCTCGGCCCGCAGGCGCACATCGGCAATGCGCGCGCCGGGAAAGGCGGACAAAAGGGCAGACACGTCCGGATCCTGCGCCACCTCGCGCACGAGCTTTTCCCGCTTTTCGTGAGCGATCTCTTCCAGCGTCGGTGCCTCGACCGGGCCGGTGGCGACGGTTACGATCCATCGCCGGCCGGTCCAGTCGTGCAGCTTGCGCATCAACTCGCCGGGGAAGGTCGCCGGAGCGTCGTCGGCAAGGCCGACCTCAAGCCGGCCGGCCTCTATCCGCACCGGTCGCAGATAGCGGCGGATCCGCAACCGCGCGAGCGAATCGCGCTTTTCGAGCGCCAGCGCGTCGATATCCTCAAGCGAGCTTATGGAGACCGAAGGCTCCGGTTCGGCGGCCTGCACCGGCTGCGCCTGCGGCTCGGGCGCAAAGGAATGCAGGCTGAGTGCCCCGCGTCCGGCCAGGGCCTTGACGCCGCCACGCTCGGCCATCGGCGCCGCGATACGAGTGCCGACGGCCATGCCCTGACTGCCCGTGGAGCTGCCAGTGGAGCCACCCGTGGGGCCGCCAGCCTGGCTGCCTGTCGGGCCGCCCGACCCCGGCGAATGCGGGGACGACGGCGCGGACGGCGCCGGGGTGGCGGCAGAAGCAGGCACCGAGCTCCCGGATTCCACCAGCCGCAACAGCTCCTCCGGCCCTGGTAGGGTCGACGCATAGGCAATCCGGATCAGCGCCATTTCCGCCGCCTGCCGGGGCGAGGCCGCCAGCCGCGCTTCCTCCATGGCCTTCAGCAGCATCTGCCAGACCTGCGACAGAGTGCGCACCGACAGGCTTTGCGCCAGGGCGGCTCCGCGCTCGGCTTCCGCCGGCGCCAGCGAGGCGTCCGCCGCGGATTCCGGGACGAAGCGCAGCGATGTGACGAGATGGGTGAAATCGGCCAGATCGCCAAGCACGACCAGCGGGTCCGCCCCGGCCGCATATTGCGCCCGCAGCTCCGTTATGGCGGCGCTGGCATCGCCCGCCATCAGCATCTCGAACAGGTCGATCACACGTGCGCGGTCGGCAAGGCCCAGCATGTCGCGCACGGCATCGGCGCCGACATGCCCGGCCCCATGCGCTATGGCCTGGTCGGCAAGGGACAGCGCATCGCGCACCGAGCCCTCGGAAGCCCGGGCTATCAATCGCAGCGCCTCGTCGTCGACGGCGACACCTTCGGCGCCGAGCACCTTGCCCAGATGCTCCATCATGCGGGCGGCATCGACGCGCCGCAGGTCGAAGCGCTGGCACCGCGACAGGACGGTGATCGGAACCTTGCGGATTTCGGTGGTGGCGAAGACGAACTTCACATGTTCCGGCGGCTCCTCAAGCGTCTTCAGCAGGCCGTTGAAGGCCTGCGTGGACAGCATGTGGACCTCGTCGATGATGTACACCTTGTAGCGGGCCGAAACCGGGCGGTATCGCACCTGCTCGATGATCTCGCGGATATCGTCGATGCCGGTGTGGGAGGCGGCGTCCATCTCCACCACATCGACATGCCGGCCTTCCATGATGGCCTGGTCGTGCACGCCGGGCTGGTCCATGCGGATGGATGGGCGGTGCACCGTTTCCGTTTCGTAGTTCAGTGCCCGCGCCAGGATGCGCGCCGTCGTCGTCTTGCCGACGCCGCGCACGCCCGTCAGCATCCAGGCCTGTGCGATCCGCCCCGCCTCGAAAGCGTTGGTCAGCGTCCGCACCATCGGCTCCTGGCCGATGAGGTCGTCGAAACTCTGGGGGCGGTATTTGCGTGCCAGAACGCGGTAGGCCCGCTGGCCGCCACGATCCGCCATGTCTTCAGCACTGGCCAAAAGAGCGATTCTCCGGGTGGCGATTCCTGCCGGAACGAAAACCGGTCCGTTCATGTGCAGTGATACCGCGCCAGTACGCGGATGCAATGCCGAAGGTGGGAGGCTGGCACGGTGACCCGTGCCGGAACTCGTTGGGGCTGCTTCCTTCCGGACCTGACCCGGTTGGCGAGTGGCTCGTCCACCACCAACCTCCCGCCGTGTATATCGTCCGCTATTGGTGTAAATGCAACCGCAAAGACAGCGTTGGACAGAATTCCGAGGATCACGTTTGACCCATCCGACCTTCCTTCTCGACCGCCGGCTCGATGCCGATGCCTTCTTCGTGCGCCGCCTTGCCCTGTGCCGGATGCTGCTGCTCAACGACCGGCGCTGGCCTTGGCTGCTCCTGGTTCCGGAACGGCCGGGGATCGTCGAGATCTTCGATCTTTCCGACGAAGACCGCGCAACGCTGATGGCCGAAACCAACGCTACGGCCCAGATGCTGGCGCGGGAGTTCGCCCCGCAGAAGATCAATTTCGGCAGCCTCGGCAACATCGTCGAGCAGTTCCACATGCACGTCATTGCCCGCACCGGACGCGATCCGGCCTGGCCGGGCGCGCCCTTCGGCCATCCCGGGCGCGAGCCCTATGAGCCGGAAGAGGCCGATGCCATGATTGCAAGGCTGGCTGCGGCGGAGCTCGCCTCGTGACGCGTCCGCTTGGATTTACCGGCAACCTTTTGTTCCGCGACAGCGAGAAGCGTGGGCCGGACAGCCTTCCCGACGCTCTTGCCGACCCGCGCCTGCGCGTCTGCCTTCTGGCGGAGCGATCCTTTTTGACCACCGGCCCTGACGACGCGCCGGATGCCTTCTTCGACCGTGCCGGTGCGCAGGCGCTGGGTGCCGACATGGCCGAGGCGGTGCTTTTGGGCCACCGCCCGGGTGATGGTGCTCCGGTGGTGGTGGCCACCGCCCCGGTGCCGCCCGAAGGCACGTCCGGCGTCCGCGCCATGGACCTTCGCGGGCTTGCCATGTCCGGCGTCCTCAAAAGCGATGACGAAGGCACGCTCGGGCAGGCGCAGCATCTTCTGTACTGGAACAGGCGGACGCGGCATTGCGGCGTCTGCGGCGGCAAGACCGAGGCGGAAGCCGGGGGCCTGCGCCGCCGATGCACGGCGTGCGGCGAAATGTTCTTTCCGCGCACCGACCCCGTCGTCATCATGCTGGTGCACGATGGCGCGGACCGCTGCCTGCTGGGCCGCCAGAAGCAGTTTGCGCCGGGCATGTACTCCGCCCTCGCCGGCTTCGTGGAACCGGGTGAAACGCTGGAAGACGCCGTCCGGCGCGAAGTGCTGGAAGAATCGGGGCTGACGGTGGGCGCGGTGACCTATCATGCCTCGCAGCCATGGCCGTTTCCCGGCTCGCTGATGATCGGCTGCTTCGGCCGCGCCCTTGGGGACGAGGTCCGCTACGACGCCGACGAACTGGAAGATTGCCGCTGGTTCGACCGGGCAGAGGTTCGCGCCATGCTGGCCGGCACGCACCAAGGGGGCATCGGCGCGCCGAAGCCATTCGCCATCGCCAGCATTCTCATCCGGGCCTTCGCCGAGGGCAGCGTGCCCGGCTGATCACTCTCCCGGCACGGTCGGCAGGGTGGCCGGCCGGTCGTCCGAAGCGGGATAGACGCCCAGGATCGTCAGCCGTTTGGTGAAGAAGGCGAGTTCCTCGAGCGCATGGGCGACGCCCCGCTCGTCCGGGTGTCCTTCGATGTCGGCATAAAATTGCGTGGCCGTGAAGGCGCCGCCGATCTGGTAGCTTTCCAGCTTGGTCATGTTGACGCCATTGGTCGCGAAGCCGCCGAGCGCCTTGTAAAGGGCGGCGGGCAGGTTGCGCACCTCGAACAGGAAGGTCGTCACGATCCGCTCGCGCCGTGGCGCCCACAACGCGCGTTCGCTGTCGCCCTTGCGCGACAGGACCACGAATCGCGTCGTGTTGTGCTCGGCGTCCTCGACGTTCTGCGCCAGGATCTCCAGGCCGTAGAGTTCGGCCGCGAGCTTGGGAGCCAGCGCCGCGACATGCGTTTCCGGCATCTGCGACACCATGCGGGCCGCACCGGCGGTATCGGCGGCGACGATGCCGCGCCAGCCGTTGCGCCGCAGGATGCCGCGACATTGCCCAAGGGCGTGGATATGGCTGTAGACTTCGCGGATATCCTCTGCCCGTGTCCCCGGCTTGGCCATGAGCTGGAAGCGGATGGGCAGGAAGTATTCGCCCACGATCCTCAGGCCCGAGACCGGAAGCAGATGATGGATGTCGGCGACGCGTCCGGCGATGGTGTTCTCGATGGGGATCATCGCAAGGTCGGCCTCGCCGCGCGTTACCGCGGCGAAGGCTTCCTCGAACGTATCGCAGGGCAAGGGCTCCATGCCGGGATACATGTTGCGGCAGGCCGTGTCGGAATTGGCTCCGGGCTCTCCCTGGAAAGAGATCCGGTTGGTGCGTGCGTCGGGCAGATAAAAGGCGCGTGCATCCTCAAGCTGCGCCGCCGTATCCACCCCCAGGGGCACGGCGTCGACGATGGCGGCGTCGATTCTCAGCCCCGCCTCCAGCGCGCGAAGCTGCTCCAGGCTCTCGCGTCGCTCCAGGGCCGACGGCCCCAGGGCCACGAAACGCTCAAGCGCGGCGCGGCGATAGGCATAGATGCCGACATGATGGAACAACGGCCCCTGCCCCGTGGGCGCGGTTGCCCGGGTGAAGTACAAGGCGCGCAACCTGTCCTGCGCGACCGCGCTGCCGACAAGCTTGACGACGCTCGGATCCTGCGCATCGGCGCCGCCCTCGAAAGGCACCGCCACCGTGGCGATGTCGCAGGCCGGCTCCAGCAACGGCGACAGGACGGCGCGAATCGTTTCCGGCTCGATCGTGGGCAGGTCGCCCTGCAGGTTCACGATCGTGTCGAAATCGCCATTCGGGTCGAGCAGGGTCAGCGCCTCGAAGATGCGATCCGAGCCCGATTGATGAGCGCCCCCCGTCATTACGGCCTGGAAGCCCGCCGCCTGCACGGCAAGCGCGATGTCGTCGGAATCGGTCGCGATCACGACGGGGCCGACATTGGCGGCGGCGGCACGCTCGGCCACCCGGACGATCATCGGCTTGCCGGCGATATCGGCCAGCGGTTTGCCCGGCAGGCGCGTCGAGGCAAGACGGGCGGGTATCAGAATGACTGGGCGCATCGCTTCAAGACCCTGTGGACGACGACAATCCGATTGTTTTTGCATCCGCATCGCCGCAGCAATTGCTTGATCGGCGCGACGGGCAATGTAAGAAGACTTCCAAGCTTGCGGCCCGGCGGTTTCGCGCAAACGCGCTGAGACCGGCGATTCGCAAGCCCAGGGAGCGGTCTACAGGTGTTGCCTTGAAAGGGCAAAAGACATAGCTTCCGCGCGAATTTTAGAACCGTTCGTCGGTGCCGCCGCCGGCTGATGAGGGAGCCGCCCTGTCCATGAATTCTTTTGAGGCCAACAAGATCTTCGGTGCCGTGCTCGGTACTGTGTTCGTTCTGTTTGGCGGCAGCCTTCTTGCCGAAGTCATCTTCCACTCCGAGGCGCCCGAGCGTCCGGGCTTCGCGATCGAGGTGCCGGAGGATACCGGTGCCGCCGCCGAGGCGCCCGCCGCGGTGCCCATCGCCGTCCTGATGCAGGATGCCGATGCCGAGGCCGGCGCCGCCGTCTTCAAGCGGTGCCAAGCCTGCCATAGCGGCGAAAAGGGTGGCCCGAACCTTGTCGGCCCCGACCTGTGGGACATCGTCAACCGCCCGATCGCGGTGCATGAGGGCTTCTCCTACTCGGCAGCCATGAACGCCTTCAGCGAGGATCATGCAGTCCATTGGGACTACGAGCACCTGAACGGCTTCCTGCACAATCCGCGCCAGTATGTCAGCGGTACGGCGATGAGCTTCGCGGGCATCAACAACGATGGAGACCGCGCCGACCTGATCGCCTATCTGCGCACCCTGTCGGACAGCCCCGCCCCGTTGCCTGAAGTGGAAGCCGCACCGGCAGAAGGCGGCGACGCTGCCGCACCGGCAGAGGGTGGCGACGCTGCCGCACCGGCCGAAGGCGGCGACGCTGCCGCACCGGCTGAAGGTGGCGATGCTGCCGCACCGGCAGAGGGTGGCGACGCTGCCGCACCGGCCGAAGGCGGCGATGCCGCCGCGCCGGCAGAAGGCGAAGCAGCGCCGGCCGTGACGGACCCCCGCACCACCACCACACCGGATGGCGCCCCGCAGGCCCCGGCGACGACCGACCCCTCCACGGGCGAGCAGGATGCCTCTCCCGCGCCGACCGAGGGCGCCCCTGCCGGCACCGGCTCGCAGTAAGCGCGCGCAAGAACATGATTCGGAAAAGGCCGGCCCACCGCCGGCCTTTTTTATTGGGCGTATTCTTGCGCGTCCGGCCTCGGCGATTAAACTTTCGTCATGATGAGGGTTTGTCCAAACCGCGCCACAAAGCTGGCCGCAGCTTGGGTGCGACCCTGTAAACGAGATGCGGAGACAGATTTGACCGGACGCGCCGTTGCCCCGACCCTCGCCTTGGTGGTCGCCGCCTTCTCCCTCGCCGCGCCTGTCCAGGCGCAGGAGCCCGCCGCCGGCGAGTGGCGCGAATGGTCCAGCATCATCGAGCCGTCCAAATACGGCTACGACTTCACCCGCTACGATTACGTCAACCCGGACGCGCCCAAGGGCGGCACGCTGAACCTTGCCGGTTCGGGCAGCTTCGACAGCTTCAACCCGTTCGTGCTGCGTGGCACTGCAGCGGCCGGCTTCGCGGCGTTCGGCGGTGGGCTTGCCTACGATACGCTGATGGACCAGGCGCTGGACGAGCCGGGCGTCAGCCACGGGCTGATCGCCGAGGCGATGCGCTATCCGGCCGACTATTCATCCGTCAGTTTCCGGCTGGACCCGGATGCCCGCTGGCACGATGGCGAGCCGATCACGGTCGACGACGTGATCTGGAGTTTTCAGACCGTTACCCGCCTGTACCCGCTTTATGCGAACTACTATCACAACGTCACGTCGGTCGAGGAAACGGGCGAGCGGGAAGTCACATTCCGCTTCGACCAGACCGGCAACCGCGAATTGCCCAACATCATGGGCGACCTCGTCGTCCTGCCCCAGCACTACTGGGAAGGCACGGATAGCCGGGGCAACAAGCGCAACATCGAAGAGCCGACGCTGGAGCCGCCGCTCGGCTCGGGCCCATACCGCGTCGGCAGCTTCGATACCGGCAACACAATCACCTGGGAAAGGGTGCCGGACTATTGGGCGAAGGACCATCCGACGCGCCTTGGCCGCTACAATTACGATCGCATCCACTACACCTATTTCCGCGATCTCAACGCGGCATGGGAGGCGTTCAAGCGCGGCGGGTTTGCCGATTACCGCGCCGAGAACAGCGCGGGGCGGTGGGCAACCGGCTATGATTTCCCGGCCTTCAACTCCGGTCAGGTCAAGAAGACCGCGCTCCCGACAGAGGGTGCGCAGCCGATGCAGGCTTATGTGCTGAACACGCGTCGCGAAAAATTTTCCGATCCGCGCGTGCGTCACGCCCTTCTGCTGGCTTTCAATTTCGAGGAGATGAACCGCACGCTCTTCCACGGTCAGTACAAGCGGACGGGCAGCTTCTTCCAGAATACGGAGCTGGCCGCCACCGGGCTGCCCGGCGAAGACGAGCTGGCCGTGCTGGAGCCCCTGCGCGACAAGCTGCCGCCGGAAGTCTTCACCGAAGAATACGCCCTGCCCGATTATTCCGCTCCCAACGCGGAGCGCGCCTATCTGCGCCAAGCCTTCGACCTTCTGCGCGACGCGGGGTACGAGCGGCGTGGAAGCGACCTCGTCAATGCCGCGACGGGCGACGTGCTGAGCATCGAGTTTCTCGGCGACGACCCCAATGACAGCCGCATTCTGGAGCCGTATGCCAACCAGCTTCGCCGGCTGGGCATCCGCGCTACGGTGCGGATCGTCGATGCCTCGCAATATCAGGCACTTGTCGACGAGTTCAATTTCGATGTCGTGACCGGGCAGTTCCAGCAATCGCTGTCGCCCGGCAACGAGCAGCGCGACTTCTGGAGCAGCGCCGCCGCGTCGCAGCGCGGCAGCCGCAACCTGGCCGGCATCCGCAACGAGGCGGTGGACGCGATCATCGACAAGATCGTCTTCGCGCCGGATCGTGAAAGCCTGGTAGCCGCCAGCCGGGCGCTCGACCGCGTGCTGCTGTGGAACTACTACATGGTCCCGCAATGGCATAATCCCGATATCTGGCTGGCCTATTGGGACAAGCTCCAGATGCCGGAGAAGCAGCCCGCCTATATCGGCCTGGATCCGTTCTCCTGGTGGGTGCGCGCCGGCGCCGCCACGCCCCAGCCGGCCGCATCCGAGGGGCAGCCGCAATGACGGGCGTCTGGCTCAGTCGCCGCCGCTTCGGCCAGATCCTGGCCGGTGCCGCGGGCGCCGCCGCCTTCCCGCGCCTGTCGCTTGCGGACAACCCCGTGGACACGCCGCTGCACGGCCTCTCCGCCTTCGGCGACCTGAAATATGCCGAAGGCTTCGCAAGCTTCGATTATGCCAATGCGGATGCGCCGGTGGGCGGGCGCATGGTGCTCAGCGTGCCGTCCTGGCTGTTCAACCAGGCGCCCGATACGTTCGATACGCTCAATACCTTCGTGCTGCAGGGCAATGCGCCGCCGCGCATGGAAAAGCTGTACGACACGCTGATGGTCTCCGCGCTGGACGAGCCGGACTCGATCTATTGCGCCCTGGCGCAATCGGTCACCATGTCCGCCGACAGCAACAGCTTCACCTTCCAGCTTCGGCCCGAAGCTCGCTTTTCGACGGGAGAGCCGGTCACCGCCCGGGATGTCGCCTTTACCTACGACCTGATGAAGCGGGAGGGTCACCCCAGCCTGATGATCCTTCTGTCCGAGGTCGACAGCGTGGAGACGGTCGACGCGCAAACCGTCACGATACGCTTTTCCGGGCGGCAGACCGTGCCGGCGGCACTGGGCGCCATGTCGGGTATTCCGGTTCTCAGCGCTGCCTTCCTGGACGGCAAGGACTTCACCCGAACGGGGATGCAGGAGATTCCCGGCAGCGGCAATTACCGCGTCGGCCGGTTCGAGCCCGGGCGCTTCATCGAATATGAGCGGCGCGACGATTACTGGGGCTGGGAGCAGCCCTTCGCCAGGGGGCTGGACAACTTCCAGACACTGCGGATCGAGTTCTTCCGCGACAGGCAGGCGGCGCTGCAGGCCTTCAAGAAGGGCGATATCACCTGCCGACAGGAGTTCACCACCAAGGCCTGGGCGACGGAATACGACATTCCCGCCGTGGCCGACGGGCGGATCGTCAAGCGCGAGTTTCCCACCGACAAGCGACCGAAGTTCCAGTGCTGGGCCTTCAACCAGCGCCGCGCCCAGTTTGCCGATCCGCGCGTGCGCCGGGCCATCAATCTGTGCTTCGACTTCGAATGGACGAACGCCAATCTGATGTTCGGGCTGCGCACCCACTCTAATTCCTGTTTCCAGGGGTCGGAATTCGTGGCAACCGGCGTGCCCGGCCCCGAGGAGCTGGCGTTCCTGGAGCCGCTGCGCGCCGACCTGCCGCCGGAGGTGTTCGGCGAAGTCTGGGTGCAGCCCGTCTCGGATGGCAGCGGCTTCGACCGCACCATGCTGCGCGAAGCCAGCAAGCTGATCGCCGATGCCGGCTTCCGGCGCGATGGCGACAGGCTCGTCAACGCGGATGGCGTCGTGCTGGCGGTCGAATACATGATCAACGATCCGGAGCAGACCCGCGTCTACGGCAAGATGATCGAGAACATGCGCCGCGTCGGCATCCGCGCCGATTTCCGGCTGGTGGACGCCGCCCAGTATCAGGCACGGCAGAACCGCTTCGAGTTCGATATGATGCTTTCGGCTTTCTCGCTGAGCGCGACGCCGACGCCGGAAAGCCTGCGAATCTTCTTCGGCAGCGGCATGAAGGATGCGCAGGGCGGCTACAACTTCCCCGGCATGGCCAGCCCGGCGGTGGACGCGCTGATCGAGCGCACCGGCACGGCCAGAAGCCGGGACGAGCTCGTCACCATCATGCGCTGCATCGACCGCGTGCTGCGGGCGCGGCTGGATTGGGTTCCCAACATCACGTCCGACGTCAACCACATGGCCTATTGGGATATGTTCGGGATGAAGGACGAAAAGCCCGATTACGGCTTCCCGGTGGAATCCCTCTGGTGGTACGAAGAAGACAAAGCCCGCGCCATCGGCCGGGCCTGACCTGCCATGACCGGCCCGGCCGTCGTCGCCGCCCGCCCGAACCGGAGTTGAAAAGCAGCCGATATGGGCGCCTATATCCTACGCCGCTTGTTGCTGATGATCCCGACGCTGTTCGGCATCATGGCCATTTCCTTCATCGTCATCCAGTTCGCGCCCGGCGGGCCGGTCGAGCAGGTGATCGCGACCCTGCAAGGCCAGGCGGGCGACCGCCTGTCGGGTGGCGGCGCGGGCGAAACGCAGTACCAGCCCAGCACGGATAGTTCCGGCTATCGGGGCGCCCAGGGGCTGGACCCTGCCTTCATCGCCAAGCTCGAGCAGCAATTCGGCTTCGACAAGCCGCCGCTGGAACGCTTCGGCCTGATGATCTGGAATTTTGTCCGCTTCGATTTCGGTGAAAGCTATTTCCGGTCGGTCAGCGTCATCGACCTCATCAAGGAAAAGATGCCGGTTTCCATTTCGCTCGGGCTGTGGATTACCCTCATCTCCTACGGAATTTCCATTCCGCTGGGCATCCGCAAGGCCCTGAAGGATGGAACGAGCTTCGACGTCTGGACATCGGCCATCGTCATCGTCGCCTATGCCATACCGGGGTTCCTGTTCGCGGTGCTTCTGATCGTGCTGTTTGCCGGCGGATCGTTCCTGGACTGGTTCCCGCTGCGCGGCCTCGTCTCCGACAACTGGCATCAACTGTCCTGGCCGGAGCGGATCGTCGACTATTTCTGGCACCTGACCCTGCCTTTGATCGCCCTGTCCCTGTCGGCCTTCGCCACCACGACGCTGCTGACCAAGAATTCCTTCCTGGATGAAATCCGCAAGCAATATGTGACGACGGCGCGGGCCAAGGGGCTTACCGACCGCAAAGTGCTGTATGGCCACGTCTTCCGGAACGCGATGCTGATCATCGTCGCCGGATTTCCCGGCGCCTTCATCTCGGCCTTCTTCACCGGCTCGCTGCTGATCGAGACGATCTTCTCGCTGGACGGGCTGGGTCTGCTCGGCTTCGAAAGCATCTACCGGCGCGATTATCCGGTGGTCTTCGCGACGCTCTACATCTTCTCGCTGATCGGCCTGGTCGCGACCCTGGTGTCCGACCTTTGCTACACATGGATCGACCCGAGGATCGACTTCGAAAGGCGCGACGTATGAGCGTGGATTCCATGGAACCCGCGGCCAGCCGCGCCAGCGCCGACGCGGCCGGGATCGCGCAGGTTGCCCCCTCGGCCGCCGCGCGGCGTCCACGCCTGTCGCCGCTCAACCGCCGGCGCTGGCAGAACTTCAAGGCGAACCGGCGCGGCACCTGGTCTCTCTGGATTTTCCTCGTCCTGTTCGTGGTCACGCTGTTCGCCGAGTTCGTGGCCAACGACAAGCCGATCCTGATCCAGTATCGCGGCGAATATTACGCGCCGATCTTCGTGGACTATCCGGAGGAGGTCTTCGGCGGCTTCCTGCCGGTCACCAATTACCGCGACCCTTTCATCCAGGACGAGATCACCCAGAACGGGTGGGCTGTCTGGCCGCCGATCCGCTATTCCTACCGCACCGTCAACAACGAGGTGCCGACACCGGCGCCCTCCCCGCCATCCTGGACCTTGTCCGCAGAGGAGCGCTGCCAGCGCTATCCGGGGGGCGTCGCCGACATCAACTGCAATTTCGGCAACATGAACTGGCTCGGCACCGACGACCAGGCGCGCGACGTGCTGGCGCGGCTGATATACGGTTTCCGTATCTCGGTGCTGTTCGGCCTGGTGCTGACGATCGCCTCTGCGGTGATCGGCGTTTCGGCCGGCGCCGTGCAGGGCTATTTCGGCGGCTGGGTTGACCTGATCTTCCAGCGCTTCATCGAGATCTGGTCCTCCATCCCTGTCCTGTATCTCCTGCTTATCGTGGCCGCGATCCTGCCGCCGGGCTTCTGGATATTGCTCGGCATCATGCTGTTGTTTTCGTGGGTGGCCTTCGTGGGCGTGGTGCGCGCCGAATTCCTGCGCGCCCGCAACTTCGAGTATGTGAATGCGGCGCGGGCGCTGGGCGTCAAGGACGGCACGATCATCATGCGCCACCTTCTGCCCAACGCCATGGTGGCGACGCTGACCTTCCTGCCCTTCATCCTCAACGGCTCCATCACCACGCTGACTTCGCTGGACTTCCTCGGCTTCGGCCTGCCG
Source organism: Aureimonas altamirensis (assembly GCF_001463885.1). Classification (GTDB taxonomy): domain Bacteria; phylum Pseudomonadota; class Alphaproteobacteria; order Rhizobiales; family Rhizobiaceae; genus Aureimonas; species Aureimonas altamirensis. The sequence goes on from NZ_BBWQ01000010.1 coordinate 134,601, forward strand.
CCCGGCTCGCCCTCGCTGGGCGAGCTGCTGGCACAGGGACGCAACAATCTGCAGGCACCGTGGCTCGGCATTTCCGGCTTCGTCGTCCTGTCGCTGATGCTGTCGCTGCTGGTCTTCGTGGGCGAGGCCGTGCGCGACGCCTTCGACCCGCGAAAGAGCTTCCAATGAAAGGCGCCGAGCCCATGACAGAGACCGCAGACCGGCCGCTGCTGGACGTGCGCAACCTTTCGGTGGCCTTCGGCCGCACGCTTGCCGTCGACGACGTGTCCTTTTCCATCGCGCCGGGCGAGACCTTGGCGCTGGTGGGCGAATCCGGCTCCGGCAAATCGGTTTCGGCGCTGTCGGTGCTGAAGCTGCTGCCCTATCCATCGGCCAGCCATCCCGGCGGTGTCGTCCTGTATGGCGGGCACGATCTGCTGCGGGCCGACGAGAAGGAATTGCGCGGCATTCGCGGCAACCGCATCTCGATGATCTTCCAGGAGCCGATGAGCTCGCTCAACCCGCTGCATACGATCGAGAAGCAGGTTGGCGAGATCATGAAGGTGCATCGCGGACTGACCGACCGTCAGGCGCGCGAACGCACGCTCGAGCTTCTGCACCAGGTTAACATCCGCGACCCGGAGAAGCGGCTGAACGCCTATCCGCACCAATTGTCGGGCGGGCAGCGCCAGCGCGTCATGATCGCGATGGCGCTTGCCAACGAGCCGGACCTGCTCATCGCGGACGAGCCGACCACCGCGCTCGACGTGACGGTGCAGGCCCAGATTCTGGAGCTTCTGAAAAAGCTGCAGGCCGAACGCGGCATGGCCATGCTGTTCATCACCCATGATCTCGGCATCGTGCGCCGCATTGCCGACCGGGTGTGCGTTATGTTCAAGGGCAAGCTGGTCGAGGAAGGCCGGACGGAAGAAATCTTCGCCCATCCGCGTCATTCCTACACCAAGCATCTTCTGGCCGCAGAGCCGAAGGGCCGCCCGCCTGCCGCGAACGAAAACGCCTCGCTGGTCATGGAGGGGCGCGACGTCAAGGTGTGGTTTCCCGTCCGCACCGGCCTGATGCGCCGCGTCAGCGACCATGTGAAGGCGGTCGACGGTGTCGATGTGGCGGTGCGCGCCGGGCAGACGGTCGGGATTGTCGGCGAGTCCGGCTCCGGCAAGACGACGCTCGGCCTTGCCTTGACGCGGATGATCGCATCCAGAGGCGAAATCCTGTTCGAGGGCGAGCGCATCGACGAGCGCTCCTTTGCCGAAATGCGGCCCCTGCGCAAGCGCATCCAGATCGTCTTCCAGGATCCCTATGGATCGCTCTCTCCACGCATGCCGGTGGCCGATATCGTTGCGGAAGGCCTGTCCATCCACGCCTCGGAGCTTTCGATCGAGGCGCGGGAGGCGCGTGTGGTCTCGGCCTTGCGCGAGGTGGGGCTGGACCCGGAAACGCGCTTTCGCTACCCGCACGAATTTTCGGGCGGGCAACGCCAGCGTGTCGCCATCGCGCGCGCCATGGTGCTCAACCCCCGATTCGTCATGCTCGACGAGCCGACATCCGCGCTCGACATGAGCGTGCAGGCCCAGGTGGTGGACCTTCTGCGCGACCTGCAAAAGAAGCACGATCTCGCCTATCTGTTCATCAGCCACGACCTGAAGGTCGTGCGCGCGCTGGCCAACCACATCATCGTCATGCGCAACGGCAAGGTGGTGGAATCCGGCCCTGCCGAGGACGTGTTCGAACGGCCCCGCACGGATTACACCAAGGCCCTGATGGCGGCCGCCTTCGATGTCAGGGCCGTATCGGCCGGTGGAGTATCGCAATGAGTGCATCCGACCGTCGGCGTCTGGCAGACCAGCCTCTGGATTTTACCGTCACGGCCGAGGAAAGGCTGGCGGACGGGTTCCGTCCGCTGGACCGGCTTTTCGTGTCGCATGCCAGCCTGGACGGGACGCGGCGCTTCGAGGGCGTGCGCCGCGAAGTGCTGCGCGCGCGTGAAGCGGCGATTATTCTGCCCTACGATCCCAACACCGACGAAATCGTCATCATCCGTCAGTTCCGCATCGGCGCGGCTCTGAAGACGCCCAACGCCGCCGCGCTCGAGCTGCCCGCCGGACTTCTGGACGGTGACGAAAAGCCCGCCGTCGCGGCGGTGCGGGAACTGCGCGAGGAAACCGGGCTCGAGGCCCTGGCGACGGCTCCGATCTTCTCGGTGCTGACATCTCCCGGCCTGTGCGACGAGGTTGCCCACTACTTCATGTGCATCGTCGACACGCGCGGGCTACCGCTGGTGGCCGGCCTGGCCGACGAGCATGAGGACATCATCCCCATCGCCGCGCCGGCGCAGGCGCTGATCGCTGCCATGGACGAAGGCTTCATCGCCAACAATCTCATGGTCACCGCCCTCAACTGGTTCGACCGGAAGGGCCGGCCCGTTGCTCGCATGCTGTCCGACAGCATCGAAACACCGGCCTGACACGACAGTTCGAGGGGACATGCCATGACCATCCTGATCTCATCCGCCGGAGAATCGCCGGAGCTGTGGCGCGACGCCCTTGCCGCGAACCTGCCGGACGAAACCATCGTCCTGTCGCCGGACGAGGATGAAGCGTCGCGCATCGATTACGCCGTCGTCTGGCAACAGCCGCGGGGCATACTGGCGCGCCTGCCGGGGTTGAAGGCGATCTTCTCGCTGGGCGCGGGCGTGGATCACGTTCTGTCCGACCCGACTTTGCCGGATGTGCCGGTGGTTCGGATCGTGGCCGAGGATCTTACCAACCGCATGAGCGAGTATGTCGTCTGGCGCGTGCTCGATCATATGCGGCAGGGCCGGCTCTATCGCGAGCAGCAGACGGCCGCGCTGTGGCGCGACCGGTCGCAGCCCGCCGCCGCTGCCGTATCGGTGGGCATCCTTGGGTTGGGCGAACTCGGGCGCGACGCCGCCCGCAAGCTGCAGGCGCTGGGCTTCAAGGTACTGGGCTGGAGCCGTACGCAGCGCGCCATCGACGGTATCGAAACCTATAGCGGGCGCGACGGCCTTACGGCATGCCTTGCCGCGTCCGACATCGTCGTCGTGCTGCTGCCGCTGACCGACGAGACACGCGGGCTGATCGACGACAGCTTCCTGTCGGCGCTGAAGCAGCGCACGCCCCTGGGCGGCCCGGTGTTGATCAATGCCGGGCGTGGCGGCCTGCAAAGCGACGATGCGATCCTCAGCGCCTTGAATGACGGGCGGCTGATGGAAGCCTCGCTCGACGTCTTCGAGCAAGAGCCCCTGCCCGCCAGCAGCGCCCTGTGGGCGCACCCCCGCGTGTTCGTGACACCGCACGTCGCCGCATCATCCGACCCGGTTGCGCTGTCGGCGCTGATCGCCCGGCAGATTGTGCGCCACAAAGCCGGTGAATCTCTCGTCGGCGTCGTCGACCGCTCGGCCGGCTACTGACCGTCGGCACGGTTTTCGGCTAGGGTTGCCGGCGGCGGGGCAAGCGATGGGGGTAGACAAGCAATGCGGCAGATAAGATGGATCGTGCCCATGCTGGCGTTGGCTCTGCCTGCCGGCGGCACGGGCGCTGCCCACGCCGAAGATTCGCAGACCGACTGGGCGCTGCAGGTGACCCCCTATGTCTGGGCGGCTGGCCTGAAGGGCGATATCTCGCCCTTTCGCCGGGCACCGACCATCGGCATCGAAAAATCCTTTTCCGACGTGCTGGAAGATTTGAACGTCGCTGCCTTCCTGAATGTCTACGGGCGCTACGACCGCTTCGTTGCCGTCGGCGACCTGCTCTATGTCGACACCACCGACGCGCGGCAGGTCGGCAGCCTGCCGGTGATCGGGCAGGTTCCGACATTCGACGTCTCCGTCGACTCGCGCCAGTTCTCCGGCACATTGATGGGCGGCTATCAGCTCTACGCCACGCCGGACATCAACTTTGCGCTGCTGGCGGGCATTCGGGCCTGGGACATCTCCAACGCCGTGCGCGTTGTCACGCCCATCGGCGCAGCCTCCTATGAGGAAAGCTTTTCCTGGGTAGACCCGATCGTCGGCGCCCGCGCCTTCGTGCAGTTGGCGGATCGGCTGTCCTTGCAGATCCAGGCCGATGTCGGGGGCTTCGGCGCTGGCGCCGAAAAGACGTGGCAGGCGCTCGGCACGCTCAATTACGAGCTCACGGAGCATGTGTCCGTATCGGCAGGGTACAAGGTGCTGGACGTCGACTACGCGGCGGATGGCCACGTCTTCGATACGACGCTGCAAGGCCCGGCCCTTGGCGTAACCTACCGCTTCTAAGCGCGGCGGCTACTCGAACAGGATGGTCGGGGCGGCGGGCGCCGCATGCCCTTCCAACTGGGCAAGCACCTTGGCCGCGATGTCGCGGTAGGTGGCGGCGGACACGCTGTCCGGCTCCGTCGCCACGACAGGACGGCCTGTGTCGGAGCTTTCCCGAATGCCCATCTCCAGCGGCACCTCGCCCAGGAAAGGCACGCCAAGCCTTGCGGCCTCCGCCTTTGCCCCGCCATGGCCGAAGATGTCGTAGCGGCGGCCTGTATCGGGGGCGATGAAGTAGCTCATGTTTTCCACGATGCCGAGCAGCGGAACCTCCACCTTGCGGAACATCGCAAGGCCCTTGCGCGCATCGATCAGGGCAAGGTCCTGCGGCGTCGAGACGATCACCGCTCCGGCCAGCGGAACCTGCTGCGCCATCGTCAACTGCGCATCGCCAGTGCCGGGCGGCATGTCGACGACGAGGATGTCCAGCGGGGCCCACTCCACTTCCCGCAGCAACTGGGTCAGGGCCGACATGACCATCGGCCCGCGCCAGATCATGGGGGTGTCCTCTTCCACAAGATAGCCCATGGACATGGTCTTCAGCCCATAGGCCTCCATCGGAACCAGCGTCCGGCCACCGACGGTCTGCGGCTTGCCCTTCAGCCCCATCAGCCGCGGCACCGATGGGCCGTAGATGTCGGCGTCCAGAAGGCCGACGCGCTTGCCGGCGGCGGCCAGCCCGAGGGCCAGATTGACCGCGGTGGTGGATTTGCCGACGCCGCCCTTGCCCGACGCGACGGCGATGATCTGCCCGATGCCCGGAACCCCCGGCTTACCGCCGCCACGGGGCGCGTTGCCTTGCCCGTGGTTATGGCTATGGCCATGGGCTGGCGGTTGCGCCGAAGGGCGCGCCGGTGCGGGCTGGGCGCCGCCGGCGCTGCGCTCTGCCGTCAAGGCCACCATGGCTGAAGAAACCCCCTCGAGCGCGGAGACCCGGCGCTCGATCTCCTGGCGCATCGGTTCGAATCGCTCGGCCTCGCTGGCCGGCACGGTCAGCGAAAAGAACGCCTTGCCGTCCGCCACGAAGATATCGGACACCATCCCGCGCGAAACGATGTCGGCGCCACCGTCCGGTGCCGGCAGCCGGCGGAGCGTATTCAGGATCATGTCTTTCAAGGCGGCATTCACGAGGCGGCTCTCCCCTATGGCTCGAAACGCGGACCCAAGGCTTTAGAGACTTTGGCGCGCGTTTTCCAACTTATGATCGGCCCGTGCGAAGTTCAGGGGGATTTCTCCAAAAAATGATATATGAGCGTGGCGATCAAGTTATGGAGATGGCGATGGCCGAGACACAAAGCGTGCTTCAACCGGTAACCGACGAAACGCGCCGGCAGGCGCGCAACCTCGTCCGGACGGCGCGTCATGCCACGATGGCCAGCCTGGACGCCAGCGACGGCTGGCCACTGGCAAGCCGGGTTCTGGTTGCGCCCGACATCACCGGCGATCCGGTCATCCTGGTCTCGACGCTGGCTTCACATGCGGCGGCGCTTGCTGCCGACCCGCGCGCCTGCCTGCTGTTCGGCACCCCCGGGAAAGGCGATCCCCTGGCACATGCGCGGCTGTCGGCACGCGGCCGCGCCGAGAAGATCGATGCGCACCATGCCGACTACGAGCGTGTCCGGCGCCGCTTTCTGGCGCGGCAGCCGAAGGCGAAGCTTTATGTGGATTTTCCGGATTTTTCCTTCTGGCGGATCGCTCTGACGAGCGCCTCCCTCAATGGCGGCTTCGGCCGTGCGCACGAAATGTCACGCGGCGACCTGACGGAGGAAGTCGAAGCCGGGATCGTCGACGCGGAACTGCGTGTCTCCACGCACATGAACGAGGATCATTCCGATGCGACGGAGCGCATGGTGCATCAGGCCGGCGGCGCTGGCACGGGCTGGCTCATCGGCACCATCGACCGCCATGGCTTCGATTGCGTCCGCGCGGACGATGTCTGCCGCATCGAATTCGACCGGATGATCGATACGGGCAAGGACTACCACATGGCCTTCGTGGAGTTGGCACGCCAGGCCAAAAGCAATGCGGCGCCCGAAGGCGCCGCATGACGATGTCGGAAAATCCGCAGGCGGATCAGCGGTAGCCGGCCGGGCAGCTAGCCACATAGCGCTGGCCACGGCCATCGCGATAGACGCACTCGCCAGGGCGGCTGGTGGCCGCGCCGACAAGGGCGCCGCCCGCCGCGCCGAGTGCGCCGCCGATCAGCGCGCCCTGCACGTCGCCGCCGACGGCGGCGCCGATTGCAGCTCCGCCAAGGCCGCCCACTGCCGCAGGAGCAACGATATCCTGGTTCGGCGTCTGGCAGCCGGCCAATGCCAGCATTGCGGCGGAAACGCCGAGTACAACGAATGTCTTCATGGTGAATTGCCTCTTGAGCTTCGTCCCTCGGGGACTTCTGTCACGAATACGTGGCAGGATTAAAGTGCGCTCTGGCGGGTTCACACAGCTTTGCGCTGCTCGACCACTTCGAAATGCGTGTCGGGGATGCGCAGATTGTAGCGAAGCCCCTCGGGCTGGTAGCTCAATTCGGCTTCGCCGCCGACGGAATTGGGGACGATCCGCTCCAGCGTCGACGTGCCGAACCGCGTATCGCTCCGCTCGCCCACATGCGGTCCGTTCATTTCCTGCCAGTGCAGGATCAGATATCGCGCATCCTGATCCTGTGCGACATCCACGGTGATGTCCACGATCCCGCCATGCACGGACAGGGAGCCGTAGGAGGCCGCGTTCACCGCAAGCTCATGCAGGGCAAGCCCGACATGCAGCGCGGCGGTGGGGGAAAGGTAGATTTCCGGGCCGGCCAGGTGAACCTGCCGCATGCCTTCCGGTGCATACCGCTCGACCTGGCTGGCGACCAGCATGGACAGGCCGGCGCCGCGCCAGTCGGCATCGGTCACGATATCCTGCGAGGCCGAGAGAGACTGGATGCGCCCGCGAAAACGCACCAGGAATTCCGGCACGGTGATCGAGTGGCGCGCCGTCTGGCTGGCCAGGCTCTGGATAATCGCCAGAAGGTTCTTGGACCGGTGCGAAAGCTCGCGGAGCAGGGATTTCAGCGTATCTTCACGCCGCTTCTGCTCGGTGATTTCGAGCGATGTTCCGACAAGGCCGATCACCGCCCCCGTATCGTCCCGGTCGACATCCACCCGTACATCGAACCAGCGCGGCTGTTCCGCATCTGCGATCTGCAGCTCGAACCGTGCCGGCTTGCCGCTCTCCAGGACCGTGCGCTTGATGACATCGCAGCGCTCGGCGGCGGCTTCCTGCAGGAAATCGGAATCGCGCAGCCCGTTGGCGGCGGAAGCCAGCCAGGAATTGTCGGCATTGAAAAGCCACAGATAGCGCATGTCGAGATCCTGCGCGAAAAGCGCCATCTCGGTGTTCTTCAACGCGCGAAGGGCTTTGTAAGCGACCATCCTAGCCCCGTTCGAAACTGCGACGGGCCGCCCAACGTACAGCGACGCCGGCACAGTTTCGGGAGTGTCCCACGTCAGGCAGCCGCCTTCTTGTCGGTCTCGAAAAACAGCGCCTGGCTGATAAGCGCCTTCACCATGTCCGGGTTGAACGGCTTGGTGACAAGGAAGGTCGGTTCCGGGCGCTCGCCCGTCAGCAGCCGTTCCGGGAAGGCGGTGATGAAGATCACCGGGACGGACACCCGCGACAGGATATCGTTGACCGCGTCGATGCCGGAGCTGCCATCGGCCAGCTGGATATCGGCCAGCACCATGCCGGGCTTCTGCTCTTCGAACAGCTTGATCGCCTCCTGGTGCGTGCGGGCGATGCCCGTCACGCCGTGGCCCAGGCTTTCGACCATCTGCTCGATATCCATCGCGATCAGAGGCTCGTCCTCGATGATCATGATGTTGGTGGACACCTGACGGCCGATATCCGCACTCGCCTGGTCGATCAGGCGGGAGAACTCGGTTTCGGACGTATTGAGAATCAGCGCGGCCTCGCCGGTGGTGAACCCTTCCACGGCGACAAGAAGGAAAGCCTGGCGCGGCAGGGGCGAGATGGCACGCAGGTTGCGCGAGGCTTTCTCTTCCCAGGCGGACACGGGCGCGTCCTCGCGGATGTTCACCTCCAGCGACTGCCACAGTGACGAGAACAGGCGATACAGCGAAATACGCGGGCTTTCCTGCGTGTCGAACAGGCTCGGCTCGGCGATCAGGGCTTCCAGCACGGCCGCTACATAAGCGTCGCCGCTGGCCTGCGAACCGGTAAGCGCGCGGGCGTACCTGCGCAGATAAGGAATGTGCGGCGCAATGCGCGACGACATCGACATGGAAACTCCCCTCGTGCCGATCAACCAGACCGGAATAGGACATGATTGCAGCCGCGGATATGGGGCTGTCGAAAAAAATGCCAACGGTTCCTACATGATTTCCAGAGTAGTTTTTTCAAATCGTGAACGGGCGCCCGCGCGCGGTCGCGGATGACGAAACAAATCTGGCCCGGACGGTCTTGCTGATCGGGGCCAAGGGCACATCTTATCGGCAGCTTGGCTTCGCACCGCGACGCAACCCTGCGGCCAGCGGAGAAGGAAGCAGCCTATGCGAGGTTTGATGGACGACCAGAGAAAGCCGGCGGAATCGCCCAAAGGCAGCGAGCGCAAGGACGATACCGCCCAAGGCGCAAGCAATGCCATCGGACGGCGGCTCAAAGCCTATTACGAAGACGTCGCAAGCGAGCCGGTGCCGGATCGGTTCCTGTCGCTTCTCGACGCCTTGGATGCCGCGGAAAAGGGCGGCCCGAAATCCGGTATGGGAGACTGATTGCCCATGAGCGAAAACCCGGACTTCAGAAAAGAACTCATTTCCATAATCCCCAGCCTGCGCGCATTCGCGGCATCGCTGGCGGGAAATTTCGACAGGGCCGACGACCTGGTTCAGGAAACGCTGGTGAAGGCCTGGGACAAGCAGCATACCTTTCAGCCGGGCACCAATCTCAAGGCGTGGCTGTTCACCATCCTGCGCAACGAATTCTATACGCAGATGCGCAAGAAGGGCCGCGAAGTGCAGGATGTCGACGGCATCCACGCGATGCAGCTTGCCGGCCACCCGGAGCAGCAGGGTCATCTGGACCTGCAGGATTTCCGCAAGGCACTGGACCTTTTGCCCGACGACCAGCGCGAAGCCCTCGTGTTGATCGGCGCCTCCGGCTTTTCCTACGAGGAAGCGGCGGAAATCTGCAAATGCGCCGTCGGCACGATCAAGAGCCGCGTTTCGCGTGCCCGTACCCGCCTTGCCGAGACGCTTGGCATCGAGGGCGACGGAGAATACGGTCCCGACTCGATCTCCTCGCAGATCATCGGCGTCGCCCCGGCTGCCTGATCCCCGGAACGGAACCGGGCACTCCGCATTATCCGGGGGAAGTGCAAACTGCATAACGACCGCTCATTCGGAAGGGAATTTATTTCATGTCGAGCATCAACCCCAGCGAATCCACGAACACTGACCCGACCGAGGGCGATCTGGAAGCGCAGGTGAAGCGGTTGCGCGAGGATCTCGCCGATGTCACCGAAACGCTGAAGGGCCTTGCGGGCAGCCGTGCCAGCAACGCGCGCGAACAGGCATTCGCCCTGAAGGACGACATCAAGGAAACCGGAGAGCAGTATTTCCGTCAGGCTCAGGAGACGGTCGGCGAGCTGGAAGAGCAGCTCAGCGAGCGCGTTCGCTCCGAGCCGCTGAAGGCCGTTCTGATCGCTGCCGCGATCGGTTACTTCTACGCTCGCATCTTCAAAAACTGATCGATGATCGGGCAGTTCCTGGCCAAAGTCGTCACTGGTGAGGCCGGCATCTTCTTTGCCCGCCTCAAGCAGATGGCCGTCATCTATGTGCTGATGGCCATCGTGGCGCTTTTCCTTTTGCTCTTCCTGCTGATCGCGGCCTTCCTGTGGTTGGCGCAGGGCGTCGGCGCTCTGCCGGCAGCGCTTTACTTCTCCGGCGGGCTGGCGATGTTGCTGGTCGTTCTGTACGTCGTGCTTCTGGTTATCGGTCGCACGCCCAAGGAACGCGCCAGCGACCGTCTGCAGCGCGATGTGGCCTCCTTTGCCAGCGTCGCGGCCGTCAGCAACCTCCCGCTGATCCTGCATTCCGTGAAGCGTCGCAAAGGCCTCTTGGTCATACCGATCGTCGGGGCCGCTCTCTGGGCCGGCCTTCGGGCATTCTCGTCCAGACGCAACGTGCGTTAGCAACTGGCGAGGTCCATCCTCGACCTTTTCAAAGCCGGCAGCCCAACGCTGCCGGCTTTCTTTTTGCCTGCTGAAGGTTTCGTGACGGATCGAAAAGCCGGGAAATTCGTTTCCGAAGGAATGTTCGGTCGCTTACCGACCGGAGAAGAGGAAAACAATCATGGCCGAAGAAATCCGCTCGACCGAAGCCAAGCAGGGAGTGAAGGGTAACCGCACTCTCACGATACTTCTGGTCGCCCTCGCCCTGTGCCTTGTCGTCTTCGCGGGACTCGGCATCTACGGCAAGGTCCTGCCGGACCAGAACATCGATGGCCCGCAATCCAGCGGTGTCGAAACCTCGGCGCCGCCTCCGGCAGCCGGCGGGTCCAGTGGCGGTGTCGTCAGCCCGAACCAGACGACGACCTCTCCGGCGCAGTAAAAGGAAGGGTCAGACATCATGTCCAGAATAACCACGAGCGACGATAGCCCCATTCTGCCGGTCGACACGGCTGTTGGTGACGATGCGGACACGCCGGGCATCAGCCAGCCATTCACCCAGGCGGAGATCGAGGATCTGGTCAACGATACGACGATGCCGATCGAGGAACGCGTAGAGCGCCTGCACGGCATGGCCGAAACCTTGGGCACAAGGGAAGAAATGGATCGCGGCGGCGAGTTCGACCCGCTGATCGAACAGATCAACGAAGCGCTGGGCCTCCTGGCAGACGGGGGCCACACCTATGGAACCCCGGAATCCGTCGGCCTCGACCCGGAATACAGGTCGGACGCACGCGCGCCGGACGATACGGACGACAGGCCGCTCTGACCGGCGGACTTGATCGGAATATTCAACGGGCGCCCTGGGCGCCCGTTGTCGTTCAGGGCATCAGAGGTAAGAAGCCTCGTCGGGCACCAGTACTTTCAAGCCACCATGCCGGATGCTGACAACCGACTTCGGCTCGAGCGATTCCAGCTCGCCGTCACGCACGGCGCGCCTGTCGCGTGCGATGCCCGGATAATACAACTCTACCTGCTGTGCCTTCAGCACCGTCAGCGACGGGTTTTCCTTCCAGCGTCCGCGCCAGACATCGAACGCCAGCCGGGCAACTTCCGCCCTGTCCTTGGTGCGGCAGATATAGACGCCGAGCGCGCCCCCCTTCGGGTTGTCGGCAAAGGGCAGATGGCCGTCCCCGTACATGTTGTTCGATACGGCGACGGCGGGCGTCTCGATCTTCTCGAGTTTCCCGTCGATCTCGACGTCGAGGCGCACGAGCGGCAGGCTCTGCAGCGTCATCATGACGGCCTTGGTCGACGCCCACATCTTGCCGACGCGCGAGGCATAGTCGAACTTTTCCCGCATTCGCACCATCCGCGCATGAACGCCGACGGCGAACTGGTGCACGAATGGCTTGTCGTTCACCATGGCGATATCGACATCGACGACGATGCCCGACGCCAATGCGTTGACGGCGGCCGCCAGTTCCAGCGGGATCTGCAGCGTCCGGGCATACAGGTTCATCGTGCCGGCCGGCAGGATGGCGAGCGCGATGTCGGTGCCCGCAACCGCGCCTGCGGCACAGCTGACCGTGCCGTCGCCGCCCCCCACCATCAGGACATCGATGTCGGTGCGGGCCGCCACCTGGCCGATCGCGTGGGCGATATCATGACCGTCCACGACTTCGATTTCGACCCGGTGACCATGCAGGGTGAATTCGTCGCGGATGAGCGCGGTAAGAAGATCCAGATTGGTCGTTCTCAGCGTTCCGCCCGTGCGGTTCAGAATCACATGTACGTCCATGCGTCAGGCACCCCTTTTCAGTCGCAGGCCCTCGGCCTGCGGCGGAACGCGCGCAAAGCCCTTTCGTTTCATGGACGGGAACGGCCCCGCAGGAAAGAGAGATGCCATGCTTGAGTGGATCGTCATACTTCTCATCGTCGCCGCCATCGCAAGCCTTCTAGGATTTCGCGGCGTTGCGGGTGCGTCGGCCGGCCTGGCCAGGATCCTTATTTTCATCGTTCTGGCCGGCATTCTGCTGCTGCTTCTTTTCGGCGTCATCGTCTTCGCCTGACATCGCCGTGATGGCGGAACCGATCCGCCGCGAGCGTGGTTTTGCTCTCGAAACCGCAGGATGCGCACATCCGCATCACCGGATACGGGAGACTACCTATGCTACGCAAACTTCTTGCAACTTCCGCCATGGCAACGCTTCTCGCGACCGGCGCCATCGCGCAGGAAGCCAACACGCCGGCAGCAACCGAGGCTGCGCCCGCTGCTACCGAAACCGGCTCCATGGCCGCTGAGCCGGCAACGGCACCGGCCGGGCACTCTGCAGCGTCCTTCGACTACATCACCGCATTGTCCGCCGGTCAGCACCTGTCCGACGACATGGTTGGCGCCGATGTCATGATGGAAGGCGCAACGGACCAGCAGGCCGGTGAGATCCAGAACCTCGTGGTCAGCGCCGACGGCACCGTTCTGGCGGCCGTGCTGCGCACCGGCGATGCGCTGGGCGACGAGTCCCGCGATGTTGCCGTACCGTTCGACAAGTTCGCATGGTCGATGAACGAGAACAACGAGCCGACGGCCACGCTGACCGCCACCGTCGACGAGATCTCGGCCGCGCCGACCTTTACCAGCAACGAAGACACGGCAGCCGCCACGACGGGCACGATGGCCCCGGCCGGTGGCACGGCGACGACACCGGCCCCGGCAGGTGAGATGGCCGCGACACCGGCTCCGGCAGGTGAGATGGCCGCGACACCGGCTCCGGCAGGTGAGATGGCTGCGACGCCGGCCCCGGATAGCACCATGGGAACGCCGGCCACCACGACGGCCGACACCGGCATGGGCGGAGAGTATCTGGCAACGCTTGCAGCGGACCAGTATCTGGCTGACGACCTTGTCGGCGACAGCGTCTACACCGGCCCGACCAACGATTCCGACAATATCGGCAACATCAACAACCTCGTCATCAACGAAGACGGCACCATCGCCGGCCTGATCGTCGGCGTCGGTGGCTTCCTGGGCATCGGCGAAAAGAATGTCGGCGTCCCGTTCGATGCCGTCGCCCTGACCAACAACGAAGAAGGCGAGCAGCATGCAAGCCTGGTCGTGACCCGTGAGGATCTCGACGCGGCTCCGGCCTTCGACAACGACGCTTCCGAGGACATGGCAGCCGCGCCGGCCGCCACCGAAACGAGCCCGGCCGGAACCACCGGTGGCACGATGGCCGCTGGCACCGGCATGGCCGCCGGCACTGCGGCGGGCACCGGCATGGCAGCCGCCCCGGCCGAGACCGACGCCACCACCACGGCCTCGACCGGCGGCACCAGCCGTCCGGCAGACCTGACGCCGGTTGCCGGAGCCGAACTGACGGCCGACAATTTGATCGGCACGACGGTCTACGGTCCGGATGACAGCTCCATCGGCAGCATCGGCGATATCGCCCTGACGGCCGAAGGCCAGGTCGATGCCGTGATCGTCGATGTCGGCGGGTTCCTCGGCATTGGCGCCAAGCCGGTCGCCGTTGCCATGGACAACCTCCAGTTCATGCGGGACTCCGGCGGTTCCATGTACCTGACGACCGACTTCACGCAGGACGAGCTGGAAGCGGCGCCGGAATACAACCGCGATACCTATGCCGACAGCCGCGATACGATGCGGATCGAAAGCGGCGCGACAGCGCAGTAACGACGGTCACAAACACGAGAGAGCCCGGCCCAGTGCCGGGCTTTTTCGCATTGCGGCAACAATTCGTAACGTTTGCACCCAGATTCAGCGGTATTGTAAGTCCAGAACGTCGGCGACGCCCGACACTCCAGCACGAAAGGCGCCGATGGCACTTCTTCGTCAAGCCTTGGCTAGCATCGCCGTTCTGGCCGTATTCGCACTTGTCGCCCTCTGGGCGTTCGAGGCCCCCGGTCGCTTCCTGCTGTCGCATCGCGAGGCCCTGCCCGGCCCGCTCGTCCATGTGGTGGAAAGCGTTTCGCGGGCTGGAGACAAGGTCGGTCCAACCTCTGTGGCCGCCGGCGATGCCCTGTCGCGCACGCTGGTCGTCACCGACGCCGCGACGCCGGACCGCACACGCGACAGGCTGCGCGTCATTGGAACCGGCCAGGCCCTGTCCACCGTTGCGATCCATCCCGATGCGTCGGGCCTGATCACCGAAATCCGCTTCCGCTCCGGAGACCGCGTCCAGCAGGGCCAGGTCCTGGCCGTTTTGCAAAGCGACGCCGAGACGGTGGCCGTCGAGCGGGCGAAGATCGCGCTGGAAGCCGCGCAGGATCAGGTCCGGCGTTATCGGGCGCTGCTCAATTCCAACTCCATCACATCGGTGCAGTTCGACGAGGTGCGTCGTGCCGCGGAAGCCGCCGCGTTGGACCTGCGTGCCGCCGAGATCAGCCTGGACGACCGGCGCATCGTGGCGCCGATCGGCGGGATCGTCGGCCTCGTCACTATCGAGCCCGGCAGCTACGTGTCCAGCGACACGCTTGTGGCTACAGTGGACGACCGCTCGAAACTGAAGGTCGTGATCTCGGTGCCGGAAGCGTTCGTTCCGGAAATCGCCATCGGCCACGCGGTCACCGCAACGCCGACGACGCGGACCGGCCGCAGCTACGATGGCGAGGTCACCGCGCTGGATAATCGTATCGACGAGACCAGCCGCACCTTGCGCGCCGAAGCGACGGTCGACAACAGCTCCGATATCCTGCGTCCGGGAATGTCCTTTACGGTCGATATCGCCTTCAATGGCCAGGATTACCTGTCCGTCGATGCGCTTGCGATCCAGTGGGAGCGCGCCGGGCCCTTCGTCTGGGCCGTCGCGGGCGGAGAGGCGCGCAAGGCGCGGATCGAGATTATCGAGCGCAACGTTGACCGCGTCCTTGTTGCCTCGCAAAGCCTTCGGGCGGGCCAGCCCGTGGTGACCGAAGGCGTGCAGCAGCTTCGCGAGGGCGCCCCCGTGCGCGTGGAAGATCCGGAGGCGCTCCCGGATGTGCCCCATGCGCCGGAAGCGACGCCCACCGTGGACCGCGATGGCAGCGTCGAGCGAAACCGCGCCGGACTTGCCCCGGCCGGCCGCCTTGCCGACAGCCGGGCTGCAGCACGATGAGCGGCGGCCGCGTCCGCGACGGGGTCACCAAGTTCACCTCGCTGTTCATCCGTCGCCCTGTCCTGACGCTGGTTCTCAACCTTCTCATCATCGTTGCCGGACTGGCAGCCCTGCAGTCTGTGGAAATCCGCGAACTGCCGAATGTCGACCGGCCGGTCATCACCGTGTCCACCACGTTCGAAAGCGCCTCCCCCGAGGCGGTCGACAGGCAGGTGACGAGCGAGGTGGAAAGCGCCGTCGCGCGTGTTCCCGGCATCGTATCCATTTCGTCCACCTCGCGGCTCGGCAACAGCCGTGTGGTGATCGAGTTTTCCAGCGCGACCGACCTGAATGTCGCTGCCAGCGACGTCACCAACGCCGTCGCCGCCATCGCCAATCGCCTGCCCGACGATGCCGACGAGCCGCGCATCGTCAAGGCGGATGCCGATGCCGACGCCATGATGCGTCTTGCCGTTCTTTCCCCCGACATGCGCATCGAGGACATGACAGACCTCGTCGACGACCAGATCGCCAACCGCATCGCGGCTGTCGAGGGCGTTGCGGAAGTGACGTTGACGGGCGAGCGCGAGCGGCAGGTCTATATCGACATACGGCCCGACGAGCTGGCAACGCGCGGCCTGACGCTCGGCGATCTGTCGAACGCGCTGGCCAACGCGTCGTTGGACGTTCCGGCGGGTGCGCTGGAATCGGCAACGCAGAAGCTGGTCGTGCGGGCCGACGCCAGCCTTGCCGATCCGGCATCCTTCGCCAACGTCATGCTGGACAGGACAACGCGCCTGTCCGATGTCGCCAACATCCGCTTCGGTCCGGACGAGGCATCCTCGAAGCTGCGGGTCAACGGCCAGACCGGCATCGGCCTCGATATCGTACGGCAGGCCGGTGCATCCACGATCGCGATTTCCGAAGGCGTCCGCGCCGCCGCCGAAGAGTTGAACGCCGGCTTCAGCGACGGCACCCGCGTCGTCGTCATCAGCGACGAGGCCGTCTTCATCAACGGCTCGATCCACGAGGTGGAGCTGACGCTGGCGCTGGCGGTGCTGATCGTCGTCGCCGTCATCTACCTCTTCCTCCTGTCGATGCGCGCGACCCTGATCCCCACCGTGACGATCCCGATCGCCCTGATCGGCGTCGTCGCGTGCATCTATCTTGCCGGCTTCTCCATCAACATCATCACCCTTCTGGCGTTGGTGCTGGCCACCGGCCTTGTGGTGGACGACGCGATCATCGTCCTGGAAAACATCGTGCGTCGCCGCGACATGGGGCTGACACCCCAGGCGGCGGCCGTCGTCGGCACACGCGAAGTCTTCTTCGCCGTCATCTCCACGACGGCCACGCTGGCTGCGGTCTTCGTTCCCATCTCCTTCCTGCCCGGCGTTGCGGGCGGACTGTTCCGGGAGTTCGGCTTCGTGCTGGCCCTGGC
Source organism: Aureimonas altamirensis (assembly GCF_001463885.1). Taxonomy (GTDB): domain Bacteria; phylum Pseudomonadota; class Alphaproteobacteria; order Rhizobiales; family Rhizobiaceae; genus Aureimonas; species Aureimonas altamirensis. The sequence goes on from NZ_BBWQ01000010.1 coordinate 151,613, forward strand.
GGTCACCCTGTCCAGCTTCATTGCCCTGACCCTGTGCCCGATGCTGGCATCCCGCATCATCGGGACGCGCAAACAGGAAGTTGCCCCCGGCCGCTTCAAGCGCGGCACGATGGCGCTCGGCAACCGCCTTGCAGGCCTTTACGCGCGGCTGCTTCGCCTGTCGCTGCGCTTTCCGCTGGTGGTCGTTGCCGGCTCGGTCGTCTTCGCGGGGATCGCCGCCATCGCCTATCGCGACATCCCCCAGCAGCTGACACCGGCCGAAGATCGCGGAACGGTCCTGATGATGATCTCGGCCCCGCAAAGCGCCAGCCTCGATTATCTCGACGCGCAGATGCGGCGGGTGGAAGCCGTCGTGATGCCCTATGTGGAGCATGGCGAGGCAACCAGCGTCTACGCGCGGATCGGCGTCTTCACCGGCAACTCGGCCTTCATGGTGATGCCGCTGACGGGCTGGAACCAGCGCGAGCGCAGCCAGCAGGATATCGCCGACGAGCTGAACGCGGCCTTCGCCGAAATTCCGGGCGTCCAGGCGCGGGTGATCCAGCCCAACTCCCTCGGCATCCGCGGCGGTGGACGCGGCCTGCAATTTGCGCTGACCGGCATCAGCTACGACGTCCTGTCCGATACGGCCGAGCGCCTGCGCGACGCCATGGCCGACGATGGGCGCTGGGGCCGCGTGCAGCTTGCCTACGATACGACGCAACCGCAGCTCTCGGTGTCCATCGACCGCGAGCGTGCCTCGGATCTCGGCATCGACATCGACGGGCTGGCGACGGCGGTACAGGCGCTGCTGGACGGGCGGGAGATCGGCACGACCTTCGTGGAAGACCGTTCCGTTCCCATCCGCCTGATCTCGTCCGCCGTGCCGGTGAACGACCCCGCCGACCTCGGCAATGTCCATCTTCGTACCGGCGATGGCCGTTTCGTGCCGCTGTCGACCATCGCAACCGTCACGGAGGAAGCCATCGCGCCCACCCTGTCGCGGGAAAGCCAGAGCCGCGCCGTCGGCCTGTCGGCCGACCTGACGCCGGGCTATGCCATCGGCGACGGCTGGCAGGATGTCGTCGAGTTTGCCCGGCCCCTGCTGCCGGCCGGGGTACAGATCGTACCGCTGGCAGAAGCGGCGACGCTGCAACAGACATCCAGCGGCCTTGCGCTCGTCTTCGCCTTTGCCATCATCATCGTCTTCCTGGTCCTGGCCGCGCAGTTCGAAAGCTTCGTCTCGGCGCTCATCATCCTCGTTACCGTGCCCTTCGGGCTTGCCTGTGCGGTCTATGCGCTGCTTCTCTTCGGCGAGAGCCTGAACCTCTACAGCCAGATCGGGCTTGTCCTGCTGGTCGGCATCATGGCCAAGAACGGCATTCTGGTCGTCGAGTTCGCCAACCAGCTCCGCGAGCAGGGGCGCAGCGTGCGCGAGGCCGTCGAGGAGGCCGCCCTGATCCGGCTGCGGCCCGTTATGATGACGATGATCGCAACCATCGTCGGCGGCGTGCCGCTGATCATCTCATCGGGCGCGGGCGCCGAAGCCAGAATGTCGCTCGGCTACGTCATCGTCGGCGGGCTGGGCCTGTCGACGCTGGCGACGCTGTTCCTGACGCCCATCGCCTATCTTGCACTGGCGCGCTTCTCGCGGCCCACCGGGGAAACGGAAGCAGCGCTGGAGCGCGACCTCGACGAGGGGGAGGCAAAGGGGATCGCCTGAGCCGCGGCCAAGCTTCACAGCCGCCTGCCCTTGCGATATGACGCCGCCATGGCCCCTCCTCCGCTCCTCCGCCTCGACGGCATCCGACTCACTTTCGGCGGCACGCCGCTTCTTGCCGGCGTAGAGCTGAACGTTCTGCCGCAGGACCGCATCGCCCTTGTCGGGCGCAACGGGTCCGGCAAGTCCACGCTCTTGAAGATCGCTGCCGGGCTGGTCGAGGCGGACAAGGGCGAGGTCTTCCGCCAGCCGGGCGCGACGGTGCGCTATCTGGCGCAGGAGCCCGACTTCGGCGATGCCGAGAGCGTCGAATCCTACATTGCCGCCGGCCTGGGGCCTGCCGACGACCGGTGGCGCGTGACGCGGCTGATGGACGGCCTTGGGCTGAAGGCCGATGCCCGCCCCCAGGACCTGTCGGGGGGCGAGGCGCGCCGCGCCGCGCTAGCCCGCGTGCTGGCGCCCGAACCCGATATCATCCTGCTGGACGAGCCGACGAACCATCTTGACCTGCCCACCATCGAATGGCTGGAAGAGGAGGTGCGCGGCCTGCGCAGCGCCGTCGTCATCATCAGCCACGACCGGCGTTTCCTGGAGCGCACCACCAACGCCACCGTCTGGATCGATCGCGGTACGGCGCGTCGCCTGAACGAAGGCTTCGCCTCTTTCGAGGCCTGGCGCGACAAGGCGCTGGAAGAGGAAGAGATCCAGCTGCAGAAGATGGATCGCAAGATCGAGCGGGAAGAGCATTGGCTGCGCTACGGCGTCACCGCGCGCCGCACCCGCAACGAGCGCCGGCTTGCGGCCCTGCACCAGATGCGCGCCGACCGGCGCGATGCGCGGCGTGCCGTCGGCACCGTGGAAATGAGTGCCGGCGAAACGCGGGAAAGCGGCAAGCTGGTCATCGAGGCACGCAACATCAGCAAGGCCTATGGCGACCGGGTTCTCGTGCGAGACTTTTCGGCCCGCATCCAGCGCGGCGACCGGCTGGGTCTCGTCGGGCCGAACGGCGCGGGAAAAACCACCCTTCTCAAGATGCTCATCGGCGAGACGCAGCCCGATTCAGGCGATGTGCGCCAGGGTACGCGCCTCGACATCGCCTTTCTCGACCAGAAGCGCACGCGCCTGCGTGACGATGTGGCCGTCGTGGACGCCCTCACAGACGGGCGCGGCGATCAGGTCGTCGTCAACGGAGAGGCGCGGCACGTTGCCGGCTATCTCAAGGACTTCCTCTTCCAGCCCGAGCAGATCCGAACCCCCGTCGGCAATCTGTCCGGCGGCGAACGGGCCAGACTTCTCCTGGCCAAGGTGCTGGCCACGCCCGCCAATTTCCTGGTGCTGGACGAGCCGACCAACGATCTCGACATGGAAACGCTGGATCTCCTGCAGGAGCTGATCGCCAACTATCCGGGCACCGTGCTTCTGGTCAGCCACGACCGTGACTTCCTAGACCGGACAGTGACCAGCGTGATCTCGCCCGAGGCGGACGGACGCTGGCTGGAGTATGCGGGCGGCTACACCGACATGCTGGCGCAGAAACGCGGCGCAGCGAAGGAAGCTGCGAAGCCCGGCAAGGCGCGCGAGCAGCGGGACGCCAAGCCGGAGGCAAAGGCCAGCTCCGGTTCGGCCAAACTGTCGTTCAAGCAGAAATACGCTCTCGAAAGCCTGCCCAAGGAAATGGCTGCGCTGGAAGCGGCCATCGCCGCGGCGGAGGCCGAGATGGCCGATCCGAACCTCTTCAACCGCGCACCCAATCGCTTCAACAAGCTTGCCGCGATCATCGACGAAAAGCGCGCTGCCCTTGCTTCTGCCGAAGACCAGTGGCTGGAGCTGGAGATGCTGAAGGCAGAGCTGGAAGGGTGAACCTGTCCGCGGCGTCTTGACGTTCGGGTCAAAAAAGGCGATATGCCGCTTGTCACGCCGTGATCGCGCTGCGCACGCCCCAATCTTTGGCGATCGTGCGCCCGCCAGCCGCTTACCAAAAAGGGGTTGGCCACGGTTCCGTGCCGTTCTGTCGCTTCCGCGCGAAGACGTTCGGCCATCTCGCAGGCGGTATGCCTGCACCAGTCACAGGTACTCCTTGACCCAATCCCAGTTCGACACGCTCGGCTTGTCCGAAGCGTTGCTTAGTGCCATCACCAAGATGGGCCTTGTTACCCCTACCCCGATTCAGGCAAAGGCCATGCCCGCCGTGCTCAAGGGCCGCGATGTCCTCGGCATCGCCCAGACCGGCACCGGCAAGACCGCCGCATTCGCCCTTCCCGTCATCGATGCCATCCTGCGCAAGGGCGGCCGCGCGCAGCCGCGTAGCTGCAAGGCGCTGTTTCTTGCGCCCACGCGCGAACTTGCGGTGCAGATCGCCGAGAACGTGAAGGCTTACTCCGCCGGCACGCCGATCCGCCACATGACCATTTTCGGCGGCGTCTCCATACGCCCGCAGATCGAAACCGCCGCCCGCGGCGTCGACATCGTCATCGCGACGCCCGGTCGCCTGCTGGACATGATCGACCAGAAGGCGCTGACCCTGTCCGACGTACGCCACGTCGTGCTGGACGAGGCCGACCGCATGCTGGACATGGGCTTCGTGCGCGATGTCATGCGCATCGTGAAGATGCTGCCGACGGAGCGCCAGTCGCTGCTGTTCTCGGCAACCATGCCGGCCTCCGTCGAACAGCTCTCCGGACGCATCCTGTCCGACCCCATCCGGGTCGAGGTGACGCCCGAGGTCGTGACCGTCGAGAAGATCGACCAGAGCGTCTTCCTTGTGCCGCAGAAGGCCAAGAAGAACTGGCTGATCCAGAACCTGGAAAAGTTCGACAAGACGGTCGTCTTCACCCGCACCAAGCACGGCGCCAACCGCCTGACGACCGACCTTGAGAAGGCCGGTATCGAGGCGCTGGCCATCCACGGCAACAAAAGCCAGGCGGCACGCCAGCGCGCGCTCGGCGAGTTCCATGCCGGCCGTCTCAAGGTTCTGATCGCCACCGATATCGTGGCGCGCGGCATCCATGTCGACGATGTCAGCCATGTGGTGAATTTCGACCTGCCCGAAGAGGCGGAAAGCTACGTGCACCGCATCGGCCGCACGGCGCGTGCCGGCAAGTCCGGCATCGCGATCACGCTGTGCGACCCGTCCGAGCGCGCCAAGCTGCGCGGCGTCGAGAAGCTGACCGGCCTTCGCTTCGACGTCCAGAAAAGCGACTTCGCCACCGACGAGGCGCTTGCCGCCTCGGCCAGCGAGGAAGCGCCCCGCCGTGGCAAGAGCAACGGCAACCGGCAGGGCCGTCCGGCCCGCTCCGGCCAGCCGGGCGAGCGTCACAACGCAGGCGGCCAGCATAAGCAGGGCGGCGATCGGCGCTCGGCCAATTCGGCCGGCGAAGCCAAGCGCGACGGCGCCAACAGAGCCAAGCGGCGGCGCGGCAATGGCCAGCGCGGACGCCCTCAGGCAGCCACGGCCTGATCACCATCCGACCGGCCGGGGCAATGCCCCGGCCTTTTTCGTTTGATGGCTTTGCCGGGCCTGAATGCACCGCGCGACCGATAGACCATAGTAGACTTTGAGTGACCCGATCGGAGACCGAACCATGGCTGAGACTGTCCGGGTGGATATCCCGCACAAGCTGACGCGGGAACAGGCACGCCAGCGGATCGCCAGCGGCTTCGACCGCATCCGCTCCGACGCGACGGGCGGCATGGTGAAGTTCGAGGATGTCTGGACCGAAGATCGCCTGGACTTCAGGGCCCGGGCCATGGGCCAGTCCGTCGTCGGGCGGCTCGACGTGATGGACGATCACGTCCATATCGAGATCGATCTTCCGGGGTTTCTGGCGGCGCTTGCCGAAAAGCTTACCGGAAAGATCAGGAAGGAAGGAACAATCCTTCTGGAACACAAGCCCTGAGGGCCTGGGGCACCGGCTTACACGCCGATGCCGTATCCAAGGTACCGCTTGGACGACACCGGGTCGTAGCCAAGACGCATCTTCAGCTTCTTGCGCAGCTTCGAGATGTGGCTTTCGATGACGTTCTCCTCGACGTTTTCGTCGAAGATGCCGTAGATCGCCGAAAAGAGCTGCTGCTTGGAAACGCGGCGGCCCTTGTTGGCGACCAGATATTCCAGAATGCGGCGCTCGCGGCGGGGCAGCACCAGCGGCTCGCCGGCCACTTCGGCGTCGCGGCCATCGTTGAAGACGCAGATTTCTTCCGCTTCCAGGCGGTTGCGGTCGATCACGTCGCGGCGGCGGATGGCTCCGACACGCGCAAGGATCTCCTTGATATGAACGGGCTTGGCGACGACGTCGTCGATGCCGGCCGCGAACAGATCCAGAGTCGAGCTGAGCGCCTTCGTCTCCGCCAGTGCGATCAGCGGGGCGTTGGTCCGTGCGCGGACCAGACGCGTAACGGCGCCGCGATCCGGAAAGTCTCCCAGAAGGAAAGCTTCTACAGCGGATACATCAGTATCCGATGCGCTTTGGACCCAATCCTGGAATTCGGATACATGGAAACCGGCAGATGATACGCCCTCTCCATTCAGGAGAGACTTGTAACCGCTCGTGACTAACTCACGATTGTCTACGACAACGATCATGTGACCTCACCGAATCAGCTTGCTTGAACCTGATCTATTGATACGCGGTGAGGTGGAATCTCGCCTATCCCTAAATTTCACTAGGCGACTCAGACATCGATTCCATACTGTGAGCCAAACCATTGCTGCAAAAGGGTTAGCGGCCGGTTAATGCGGTTCCGAAAATTTTCGCTCGATCTTCACTTTTCCGGCCCAAACGGGGGAATTGAGTCTTTTTCGCAACAGGCCTACAGGCGCGCCGCATCCAGCGCACGCTTGAGCCGTCCGGTTTGCGCGCTCTGCGTCTCGTCTTCCGACAACAGGGGGAAATGGTCGATCTGGATGACAGAGCCACCGCTTTTCAGCGTCAGCCTGAAATGCACCGATGTCTCGGCCTCGCGGAACAGAAGGTCGAGATCGATGGCCGGCGGCGTCGACCATGTCAGGCGTGCCTCGCCAGAGGAGGAAAAGCTCAAGGCGCCCGCCTTCATGTGCAACTGGCTTGAGGATTCGACGATATCCTGGATGTTTCCCGGCACGTCCATGCGCAGGAAGGCGATGTAATCGGCCGGCTCGACAAGGCGCAGTTCGGCGACGACCGGGCGAAGCGCCACGGCCAGCAGGCGTTCCCGATCATGGTTCGGGTTGCTCTCGCTCAGGTCCGGCATGGCGTGATAACCCATCGAAGGCTGCATCCCCTGTCTTGCGGCCATCCGGTGACGGCCGCAGATATGAAAAGAGCGAGGTGACAGGCACCCCGCCCTCTACCAATCGCCGATCAGGATGCGGCATCTACCTTGCCACGGGCTTGAGCGGCCTCCTGCCACCCATGCGAGCCTTGCGCTACGCTGGAATTGCCGGAGGCTACCCCCCTGGTCAGGGCATGGTCTTCATCTTGTCGGTCACGGCCGAGGTCCAGGCCCCTTCGGGCGCCTTGGTGATGACCGGGTCCGAGCCACCGCCCAGCAGCACCGCCACCGTATTGTCCGCGGCGGCCACGTCCAGCGTTCCATCGCTGTCGCCGACCAGCTTGATGACCTCGCCCACCATGCGCTTCTGGTGCGCTTCGGTCTGCGCGCCCGTCATATCGTTGTCGAGCACGATCTGCGCGGCTTCGTCGGGGTTTTCGGCGGCATAGGCCCAGCCGCGCATCGTCGCCTTCACGAAGCGCGCCAGCGCATCGACCATCTCCGGATCGGCCAGCGTTTCCTCGGTCGCGTAGAGGCCGTCCTCCAGCGTGGCGACGCCCTGATCCTGATACTTGAAGACCGTCAGCTCGTCGGCCGGGATGCCGGCATCCAGAACCTGCCAGTATTCATTGTAGCTCATCGTGGAAATGCAGTCCGCCTGCTTCTGGATCAGCGGATCGACGTTGAAGCCCTGCCGGAGCACCGTGACGCCCTCCGCCCCGCCTTCGGTGGACAGGCCGAGCTTCGACATCCACGACAGGAACGGATACTCGTTGCCCGAGAACCAGACCCCCAGCGTCTTGCCCTTGAAGTCGGCAGGCGACGCGATATCGGTATCCTTGCGGCAGGTCAGTTCCATGCCCGATGCCTTGAAGGGCTGGGCGATGTTGACCAGCGGAACCCCGCGTTCGCGCGCGGCAAGCGCGGCGGGCATCCATTCCACGATCACATCGGCGCCGCCGCCGGCGATCACCTGCGTCGGCGCGACATCCGGTCCGCCCGGCAGGATATCGACGTCGAGGCCGGCCTCGTCATAGAAGCCCTTGTCGTGCGCGACGTAGTAGCCGGCGAACTGGCCTTGCGTCACCCATTTGAGCTGCAGCGTCAGCGAGTCCGCGGCCTGTGCCCCAGCCGTAGCGGAGAAGAGAGCCGCAAGGGCGATACCGCCCGACACTATTGCCTTCATGCCATGTCTCCTTTTCGGATGGGCCGCCGCCTGCCGGCGACACCGAGGTCAGATGCGTTGCGAGGGATGCCAGAAGGTGACCCTGCGTTCGGCCAGGGCCAGAAGTGCATAGGATGCCGAGCCGGCCACGGCCGCCACGGCGATTTCTGCCCACACCATGTCGGTGTTGAGCCGGCCGATCTCGGCCGAGATGCGAAACCCCATGCCGACGATGGGCGTGCCGAAGAACTCGGCTACGATGGCTCCGATCAGCGCGAGCGTCGAGTTGATCTTCAGGGCATTGAAGATGAACGGCATGGCCGCCGGCAGCCGCAGCCGCCACAGCGTCTGCCAGTAGCCGCCGGCATAGGTGCGCATCAGGTCGCGCTCCATCGGGCCGGCCGCCGCAAGGCCGGCCACCGTATTCACCAGCATGGGAAAGAACGTCATCAGGACAACGACCGCGGCCTTGGAGGGCCAGTCGAAACCGAACCACATCACCATGATGGGCGCGACGCCGATGATGGGCAGGGCCGAGGCGAAATTGCCGAGCGGCAGCAGGCCGCGCTTCAGGAAGGGATAGCGATCGACCGCCAGCGCCGTCATGAAGCCCAGCCCGCAGCCTAGGGCGTAGCCGATCAGCACCGCTTTCATGAAGGTCTGCACGAAGTCGGCCCAGAGCAGGCCGGAGGAAGCGACGATGCGGGCGCCGATCTGGCTGGGCGGCGGCAGCAACACGGCCGGAACGCCGAGCCCACGCGTCAGAAGCTCCCACAGCAGCAGCAGCGTCGCACCGAAGATCAGCGGGATAGCGAGGTTGAGCCACCGGCTCCCGGCGCCGGCCGCGATGGCTGACAGCCAGCGCAACAGGAAGACCGCGCCGACGGCGATGACGCCGGCAAGCGCCAGAACGCCGCTCATCGCGCCTGCCCCGTGCGCGCCAGCACGGCCCGCTCTGCAAGGGAGATCGCCGCCACCAGGCAGCCCGCCATCAACGCCGCCATGACCAGCGCGGACCATATCTGGATGGTCTGCCCGTAATAGGAGCCGGCAAGCAGGCGCGCGCCGAGCCCTGCGCGTGCCCCTGTGGGCAGTTCGCCGACGATGGCGCCGACCAGCGCGGCCGCGACGGCCACCTTCATCGACGCAAAGAGAAAGGGAAGCGAGGCAGGCAGCCGCAGCTTGTACAGAAGCTGCGCCGTGCTGGCCGCATAGGTGCGCATGAGGTCCAGATGCATGCGGTCCGGCGAGCGCAGCCCCTTCACCATGCCGACGGTGACGGGAAAGAAGGACAGATAGGTGGAAATGAGGGCCTTCGGCACCAGCCCGGTGACTCCCACGGAATTCAGCACCACGATCATCATCGGGGCGATGGCGAGGATCGGTATGGTCTGGCTGGCGATGATCCAGGGCATCAGGCTCTTGTCGAGCGTCCGCGAGTTGATGATGCCGAGGGCCAGCGCGATGCCCAGCAGCGTCCCCATGGCGAAGCCCAGCAATGTCGAGGATAGCGTCACACCGGCATGAAACAGCAGCGAGCGCGGCGAGGACGGGCGGACGCCGAAGATCGTATTGGCCATCTCGGCCACGATCTGGTGCGGCGCCGGCAGGATGGGCCTGTCGGACGACAAAGTGGCGGCCACCAGCGCCGCCGTGCCATAGGCGGGGTCTTCGCGCGCAAGCCGATCCGAGGTCGTCTGCCAGTTCAACGCGATGGCGGCCAGCGTCCAGATCGCCAGGAAGACGATCAGCACGCTCAGGATCGGCGCCACGCCGGTACGATAGGCGGAAGCGCCGCTAGTCATAGGAGTGGCCGGCGCGCAGGCCCTCGCGGACGCGATGGGCAATAGCCAGGAATTGCGGCGTCTCGCGGATATCCAACGGCCTGTCGGGCCCCAGATCACAGTTCACGATATCCTGTATGCGGCCCGGGCGCGGGCTCATCACCACGATGCGCGTAGACAGGAACACCGCTTCCGGAATGGAGTGGGTGACGAAGACGACCGTCTTGCGCGTCTTGGCCCACAGGCGCAGCAACTCCTCGTTCAGGCGGTCGCGGACGATCTCGTCGAGCGCGCCGAAGGGCTCGTCCATCAGTAGAAGCGCCGGATCGAAGGAGAGCGCACGCGCGATGGAGGCGCGCTGCTGCATGCCGCCCGACAATTGCCAGGGGAACTTGCGGGCAAACCCATCCAGCCCCACAAGCGACAGATTGTGGCGGATGCGCTCGGCGCGCTCGGCCTTCGGCACGCCCATCACCTCCAGCGGCAAAGCGACATTGCGCTCGATGGTGCGCCACGGGTACAGCGCGGCGGCCTGGAACACGTAGCCATAGGCGCGCGCCAGCCGCGCCTCGCCCGGCGACATGCCGTTGACGGTGATGGAGCCGGCCGTCGGCTGTTCCAGATCGGCGATGACGCGCAGCAGGGTCGTCTTGCCGCAGCCCGACGGACCGATCAGCGAGACGAACTCCCCCTTGCCGATGGTGAGGTCTATGTCGGACAGCGCGCGGACGGGCCCGTCATTCGTCTGAAATGTCAGGGAGAGGCCCCGGGCCCCGACGACGCTGTCCATCATGTCACGCCCCGAGCCCCCATCCATTGGCGATCAGACCCCGGCCGGAATGCCGGTACGCTCGACCTTGCGAGGCGCCACCAGCTCTTTCCATGCGGACAGCGCCCGGTTGACCGGCGCATTGGCGGGCCGCTTGACGAAGCGTCCGTCGCCGGTGCCGGCCAGAACGTCGCCCTGCCGGTAGGCAAGCGCCCCGCGCGAGAATGTCATCACCGGCAGGCCCTTCACCGCAATGCCCTCGAAGACATTGTAGTCGATGGCGGATTTCTGCGTGTCCGCGGAGATGGTCTTCGTCGCCTCCGGGTCCCAGACGATCAGATCCGCATCGGCGCCGGGCAGGATCGCGCCCTTGCGGGGATAGATGTTCAGGATCTTGGCTATGTTGGTGGAGGTTGCGGCGACGAACTCGTTCATCGTCAGCCGCCCGGTGTTGACGCCGCGCGTCCAAAGCACGGGCAGCCGGTCTTCCAGTCCGCCCGTACCATTGGGAATGCGGGTGAAGTCACCCACACCGAACCGCTTCTGCTCGGTGGTGAAGGCGCAATGGTCGGTCGCCACCACCTGCAGCGAGCCGCTGGCAAGACCCGCCCACAGGGAATCCTGGTTGCGCCGGTCGCGGAAGGGCGGCGACATCACACGCCGTGCCGCGTAATCCCAGTCGGGGTTCTGGTACTCGCTCTCGTCCAGCACGAGGTGCTGGATCAGCGGCTCGCCAAAGACGCGCATGCCCTTCTGCCGGGCCCGGCGGATCGCCTCGTGGCTCTCCTCGCAGGAGACGTGCACCACATACAGCGGCACGCCCGCCTGATCGGCAATCATGATGGCGCGGTTGGTTGCCTCGCCTTCCACTTCCGGAGGCCGCGAATAGGCATGCGCTTCCGGTCCGTTGTTGCCGGCGGCCAGAAGCTTCTGCTGCAGCGAGGCCACGACGTCGCCGTTCTCGGCATGGACGAGCGGCAGCGCGCCCAGCTCCGCGCAGCGCTGGAACGAGGCGAACATCTCATCGTCGTTCACCATCAGGGCGCCCTTGTACGCCATGAAATGCTTGAACGAGTTGATGCCCTCTTCCACGATACGCGGCATCTCCTCGAAAACCTGCCGGTCCCACCATGTGATGGCCATGTGGAAGGAATAGTCGGCACGCGCCTTGCCCGCCTTCTGGCGCCATTGCTGCAGCGCGTCGATAAGGCTCTGGCCGGGCGCGGGCAGGCAGAAATCCACCGTCATCGTGGTGCCGCCGGCAAGGCCCGCCGCCGTGCCCGTATCGAAATCATCGCTCGAATGGGTGCCCATGAAGGGCATCTCCATGTGCGTGTGCGGGTCGATGCCGCCGGGCATCACATAGGCGCCGGAGGCGTCCACCACCTCGTCGCCCTCCAGCCCTTCGCCGACGGCGGCGATCCGCTCGCCGTCGATCAGGACATCGGCCCGGAATGTGCGGTCGGCGGTCACCACGGTGCCGCCCTTGATCGCGATGGTCATCGGCCCTCCCCCTCCGCCGCCTCGGCGATGCCGGCCGTATCGACGACGGCGTTCAACAGTACGTTCGCGCCGTTGCGCGCCCAATCCTTCGTGATCTCCTCGGCCTCGTTGTGCGACAGGCCATCCACGCAAGGACACATGACCATGGCGGTCGGCGCCACGCGGTTGATCCAGCAGGCGTCGTGCCCGGCACCCGATACGATATCGCGATGGCTGAGGCCGAGCTTGTCGGCTGCGTTGCGGATCGCCGCGACGCAGCTCGCATCGAAGGTCACGGGATCGAAATGTCCGACGATCTCGGTTTCGGCGCCGATATCCATCGCCTCGGCGATCTGGTGGATGCCATGCTCGATGCGGGCGCGCATCGCCTCCAGCGTGTCGCGGTCGGGAGAGCGGATGTCGACGGTGAAGACAGCGCGGCCCACGATGATGTTGCGCGAGTTTGGGTAGATCTCCACATGGCCGATCGCGCCCACGGCATTCGGCTGGTGGTCCATCGCCACCTCGTGCACCAGCTCGGTTACGCGGGCCATGCCCAGCCCTGCGTTGCGCCGCTTGGCCATGGGTGTGGAGCCGGTATGCGCCTGACGGCCGGTCAACGTGACCTGCAGCCAGTACAGGCCCTGCCCGTGCGTTACGACGCCGATGTCGACCCCCTCGTCCTCCAGGATCGGGCCCTGCTCGATATGCAGTTCGAAGAAGGCGCCGATCTTACGCGCGCCGACCTTTTCCTCGCCCTCGAAGCCGATGCGCCGCAGTTCGTCGCCGAAGCGCTTTCCGTTGGCGTCCACCCTGTCCTTGGCCCATTCCTCCTCATGGATGCCGGCAAACACGCCGGACGCCAGCATGGCCGGCGCAAAGCGCGCGCCCTCCTCGTTGGTCCAGTTCGTCACGACGATCGGGCGGCGTGTGCGGATATTCATGTCGTTCAGGCTGCGGACCACTTCCAGCGCGCCGAGGACGCCGAGCACCCCGTCATAGCGCCCGCCCGTCGGTTGCGTATCGAGATGGCTGCCAAGATAGACTGGCGCCGCATCGGCATCCTCTCCCGGCCGCTCGGCGAACATGTTGCCCATCGAGTCCACCCCGACGCGCATGCCGGCCTCTTCGCACCAGCGCTGGAACAGGCGGCGGCCGCTGGCATCCTCGTCCGTCAGGGTCTGGCGGTTATTGCCGCCCGCGACGCCCGGCCCGATCTCGGCCATGTCCATCAGGGCGTTCCACAGGCGATCTCCATCAACCTGCAGGTTGGATGCGTGGCTCATGCGGATCAATTCCTTGCATTGTCGTGTCCGGCCCGAACGGGACGGCGTTTCTTGACTGCCCGGTCAAAAGCGAGGCTAAAAGGTCGCCTATGGCCGGTCAAGCGTGACTGCCGACTTATGCGGCAGCAAATTGCGATGCAAATTCTTAAGGCACTGGGAGGCAAGGCCACGGGAATGGAAAGCGTGCGACAGCAGCAACGAACGCGCATCCAGCAGGCGAACCGCGAGATGATCGTGGCCGCGGCCCTGCCGGTGTTTTCGGCGCATGGCTTTAAGGCGGCGACCGTGGACGCCATTGCCACGGCGGCCGGCATGTCGAAGCCCAACCTTCTGTATTATTTCCGGCGCAAGGAGGACATCTACTCGGCCGTGCTGGAGCGCACTCTGGAAATCTGGCTCGATCCGCTTGAGCAGCTCGACGCCGCCGGCGATCCGGAGGCCGAGCTGTCGCGCTACATTACCGTCAAGCTGCAGATGTCGGCCGATGCGCCGGAAGCTTCCCGCCTGTTCGCCAACGAAATCCTGCATGGTGCGCCCGTCATCGGCGACTTCCTTTCCGGGCGGCTGCGCCGGCTGGTTGGCGAGAAGGCCGCCATCATCGAGAAATGGATGGAGGAAGGGCGACTGGCCCGGATGGACCCGGTGCATCTGGTGTTCATGATCTGGGCGATCACGCAGCATTATGCCGACTTCGCAGTCCAGGTGAGGGCCATCGTCGGCGCAGGCACTGAGGACCCCGCCTTCCGCGAAGCCACGGCGCGCAACGTGCTGGCCCTCGTCATGAACGGGCTGCGGCCCCGCGCCGTCTGAACCACCGGTCACTCGGCGGCATCCGGCAGAACGACGGGCTCAGGCGCGAACTGCATCGCCTCCCGCGCCATCGGATTGTTCGGATGCACCGTCCAGTTGGAATAGGCATCTGGAATAGGTTTGCCCGTTCGCGGGTCGACCCCGTGGGCGCGCTCCATGGTGATGCAATTCTCGACCGGACAGACATTGACGCAGAGATTGCAGCCGACGCATTCCGCATCGATCACCTCGAAATGGCGTGCACCGTCCACCACCGATGTGATGGCCTGGTGGGACGTATCCTCGCAGGCGATGTGGCAGCGCCCGCATTTGATGCAGAGCTCCTGGTCGATATGCGCCTTCGTCACGTAGTTGAGGTTGAGATACTGCCAGTCGACGACGTTGCCGACGGCGCGCCCGCGGAAATCCTCGATACCGCGATAGCCTTTCTCGTCCATCCACTCTGAAAGGCCACTCGCCATTTCCTGGACGACCTTGAAGCCGTAGGTCATCGCAGCCGTGCAGACCTGGACCGTACCGCAGCCGAGCGCGATGAACTCCGCTGCGTCCCGCCAGGTCGTGACGCCGCCGATACCCGAGATCGGCATGCCCCACGTTTCGCGGTCGCGGGCGATCTCGGCCACCATGTTGAGGGCGATGGGCTTTACCGCCGGGCCGCAATAGCCGCCATGGCTGCCCTTGCCGTCGATGGTGGGCGTCGGTGCGAAATTGTCCAGATCGACGCTGACGATGGACGAGATGGTGTTGATCAGGGAGACGGCATCGGCGCCTCCGCGCCGCGCAGCGCGCGCCGGGTAGCGGATGTCGGTGATATTGGGGGTCAGCTTCACGATGACGGGCAGCTTCGAGTGCTGCTTGCACCAGCGCGCGACCATTTCGATATATTCGGGCACCTGCCCCACGGCCGAGCCCATGCCGCGCTCGCTCATGCCATGCGGACAGCCGAAATTCAGCTCCACCCCGTCGCACCCCGTATCGGCAACGCGCGCCAGGATGGTCTTCCAGCTTTCTTCCTCGCACGGCACCATCAGCGACACGATCAAGGCGCGGTCCGGCCAGTTGCGCTTGACCCGGGCGATCTCCTCCAGATTGAGATCGATTTCGCGATCGGTGATCAGTTCGATATTGTTGAGGCCGAGCAACCGGCGGTCGGGTCCGTGGATGGCGCCGTAGCGGGGCCCGTTCACATTGACGACGGGTCGCCCCTCCCCCAGCGTCTTCCACACGACGCCGCCCCATCCGGCCTCGAAGGCGCGCTGGACGTTGTATTCCTTGTCGGTGGGCGGTGCGGATGCCAGCCAGAACGGGTTGGGAGAGCGGATGCCCAGAAATTCCGTAGACAGATCGGCCATGGTCCGGTTTCCCCTCAAGCCTGCGCGACAAGGGCGCGATGAATGGACATGGCGGCCAGCTTGCCGTCTTCGACGGCGGCCACGGTAAGGTCCTGCCCTCCGAAGATGCAGTCGCCGCCGGCCCAGACGCCGTCGAGGCCCGTGCGTCTTTCCTCGTCCACGGCGATGCGCCCGCCGCGCATCGGCGGCAGCGTTTCCGCCGCAACGCCTTCCAGCACGAAGGTCTGGCCGATGGCCTTGAAAACCTGGTCCGCCTGCAAGACGAGCGTTTCGCCGGTGCCCCCGAAGACGCCATCCACGGTATGGGTGCGCTCCAGTTCGATGCCGCACACCGCCTCGCCCTGCACCAGCAGGCGCTTCGGCATCACGTCGCACAGGATGCGTACGCCGCGATTGGCCGCGATCTCCTGCTCGTAACGGCTGGCATTCATCGCATCGCGGCCCCGGCGATAGGCCAGGGTCACCTCGTCCGCACCCAGCGCCTTCGCCTGTACGGCGACGTCGATGGCGGTCATGCCGCCGCCGATAACCACAACGCGTCGCCCGACCGGGATATCGCCAAGGTTCGCCGTCTGGCGCAGCTCTGCGATCCAGGACACGGCATCGGCGTCGCCACTGGTGCCGGCTCCCTCGGCCTCGAGCGCGCGCACGCCCGAAAGACCGAGCCCCAGGAACACCGCATCATGGCTGCGCCGCAACTCGTCCAGGTGGATGTCGCGCCCCAGCGCCATGTTGTTTTTCAAAGTGACGCCGCCGATCGACAGGACGAAATCGGCCTCGATGGCGGCGAAATCCTCTGTCGCCTTGTAGGCGGCGATGCCGTATTCGTTGAGCCCTCCGGGCTTTGGCCGCGCATCGTAGATGGTCACCTCATGACCAAGCATGGCCAGGCGGTGCGCACAGGACAGGCCGGCCGGGCCCGCTCCCACCACGGCCACGCGCCGGCCGGTCGGCTCTGCCCGCTGAAAGGGCTGCCGGCCGGTATCCATCATCGCATCGGTGGCGTAGCGCTGCAGCAGACCGATCTTCACCGGCTTGCCCTCGGCGGCCTCGCGCACGCAGGCCTCCTCGCAGAGGGTTTCGGTGGGGCAGACACGCGCGCACATGCCGCCCAGAATATTCTCGGACAGGATCGTGCGGGCCGCGCCCAGCGGGTTGCCGGACTGGATCTGCCGGATGAACAGCGGGATATCGATGCCGGTGGGGCATGCCTGCATGCAGGGCGCATCGTAGCAGAAATAGCAGCGGTCGGACTCGACGGCAGCCTCATGACGCTCCAGCGGCGGATGGATGTCCGAGAAGTTCGACGCCAGCGCGTCGGGCGCAAGGCGGCCGGCCGCGATATCGGGGCGATAGGGGGGAAGCTCGTTCATGCGGGTGGATCTCCCTTGAACCGTTCCAACCTAGAATGGGTCCAGATTCGGGATGGCGTCAACACCGATTTTGACCATCCGATCAAAAAATGACAAAATATCGCACTGCAACAATAATTGCACTATTTATGAGCATTATGCGAATGTTTCGACGGCAGGCATCCGCCATTCTATGGTGCCGCCGGAATAGGCATGGAGGCGAGACCGTGGGTAATCAGTCGGTCAGCGAGCGGAGAAGCGGTTTTGAGAATCTTCGAGACTGGCTGAGGCGCCTGTATCACGGGCGGTCGCGCGGCGCGCAGCGCTTCCAGACGACGATGATCATCGTCGATTTCGTGATCATCGCCTTCTTTATTGCCACACCTGTCCTGCGGGATCAGGAGGCCTTTCTGTGGCTCGACTATGCGGTGGCCGCAATCCTTCTGGCCGATCTGACGGCGCGCGCCCTGGCCTCGACCGATGTTTTCCGGTGG
The DNA here is from genome assembly GCF_001463885.1 of Aureimonas altamirensis. GTDB lineage: Bacteria > Pseudomonadota > Alphaproteobacteria > Rhizobiales > Rhizobiaceae > Aureimonas > Aureimonas altamirensis. Next base: position 169,056 of record NZ_BBWQ01000010.1, read on the forward strand.
CTGCGTCAGCCGACGGTGATCGTCGACATATTCATCCTCGTGACGCTGCTCTTCCCCTATATCTTCGTCAATCTCGGCTTCCTGCGCATCCTTCGGCTGTGGACGGTGTCGCGCAGCGGCGCCCTGTGGCGCCCCCTGCATCGGCACGGGCTGGAAGACTGGGAGGATGCCGGGCGCGCGGTGGTGAACCTGATCACCTTTCTCTTCGTCGCGACCAGCTTCATCTACACCTTCTTCTTCCGCGATGGATCCGGCCTGACGGGTTACATCGATGCGCTGTACTTCACGGTCACCAGTGTCACGACCACCGGATACGGAGACATCATCCTGCCCGGCCCCGCCGGCAAGCTGACATCCATCGTGACGATGCTGATCGGCATTTCGCTGTTCGTACGCCTGGCGCAGGCATTGTTCCGGCCGCACAAGGTGACGTTTCCCTGCCCGCAATGCGGCCTGTCGCGACACGATCCCGATGCCGTCCACTGCAAGGCCTGCGGCCATCTCCTGAAAATTCCCGATGAGGGGCAGGACTAGGCATCCTCATGTCGATAAAATGCGATTTCATCGCCACGTTTTTGCGATATGTCGATGCCATCGACATATTCGGCGGATATGTCGAAAAATCGGGGTTCTTTCGACATGAGCTTCGATCCGAACCGGCCCTGCAACGAACTTTGCCGTGCTTCGCTGCTGTCGGACCGGCGCTTCACCGAGGCCGACGCAGGAATGCGATGACGGCGCAGGCGGCGATGGCCAGCCAGCCGGCCATCAGCATCATCCCGCCGCTCGGCGCGGCATTGGCAAACAGCCGGCCACCCGTGGCGATGCGTGTCGCAAGGTCGCCGGAAAACAACAGCACGCCGGCGATCAGCATGGCGCCGGGTATGGCGCGCGCCGCGATCATGGATGGCGGCGCCAAAGCGAGCGCCAGCAAGGCCGGTGCATGAACGAAGGCGATTGCCGCTGCCACCGCCGCAAGCGGCGATGCCGTCGCATGGGCGGCATAGGCGGCGCCCGCAGTGCCGGCCGCCCCGAACAGGCCGGCAAAGACCAGCAGTGTCACGCTTGCGGCATCGGAGTGAGAGTGTTTCATTGACTTCGTCCTACCAACTCCCGCAGGTGGTATCCAAGGACAGCGCGGGTGTACAGCATGAGCGGGCAGGCAGACGCTCTCCACATGATGGAGATCTTCAGGACGGCGGCCGAAACGGCCGGGCGGGCCATACTGCATATCCGCGCGGGGGGTTGCATCGCCGAGACCAAGCCGGACGCCTCGCCCGTCACCGCCGCCGACCGCGAGGCCGAGCGCCTTATCCTCGAAAGCCTGGCGGCTTCCTTTCCCGCCATTCCCTACATTGCAGAGGAGGCCTGTAGCGAAGGCCTTTCCGGCTGCGCCACGCATCACGGCTTCTTTCTGATCGACCCGCTCGACGGCACACGCGAATTCGTTGCCGGGCGCGACGAGTTCACCGTCAACATCGCCTTCGTCGTCGATGGGCGGCCTGTCGTGGGCATGGTCCACGTGCCCGCCACGGGCGAAAGCTTCGGCGGCCTGCCCGGCACAGCCCTCAAATGGGGCCCCGGCGCCCCCTCGCCCGAGGCGATAGCCACGCGCCAGCCGCCCGTGGGCGGTATGACGGCGCTTGTCAGCCGTTCGCATCGCACGCCGCAGACGGATGCCTATCTTGCCGGGTGCAAGCCGGACGAGATCGTCCCCATGGGGTCGTCGCTGAAATTCTGCCGGATCGCGGAAGGCGCGGCAGACCTCTACCCCTGCCTCGGCACGACCATGGAATGGGATACGGCCGCAGGAGAAGCGGTGCTGACCGGCGCAGGGGGGCGCGTCGAGACGCTGGAGGGCACGCCGCTGCGCTATGGCAAGCACGCGGAAAAGGGGCGCGGCGGCTTTGCCAACCCACCCTTCATCGCCTATGGCGGTGACCGCTCAGCCTGACAGGGTGTCGGTCTCGTCCAGCTCGCGCGGCTGCATCTGGGTCCGCTCGTCGCGGATCGATTCCGGCCCCATGCGATAGCCTGCCGATTGCGCCGCCTTGCCCAGAAGGTGGGCCGAGATCGGTGCCGTCATCAGGAAGAAGATGATGGCCGCGATGGCCCGCAGCACTTCTGCCGTTTCGTTGGATACGATGGCCAGCGCCACCAGCATCAGCACGGAACCGACGGTGCCGGCCTTCGCCGCCGCATGGATGCGCGTATAGAAATCCGGAAACCGGACGATCCCGATGGCTGCAACCATGGTGAAGCCGGCGCCCGCGACCACGAACAGGGCCGCGATGATATTGCCGAGCCCGCTCATCGCAGAACCTCCGTCCGCCCGATGGGCTGCCGGACATGCTTGTGGTCGGGGTCTTCTTCCTCTTCCACCTTTTCCTGCTGCACCGGCGAGCGCTCCGTGTCGCCGCGCACCATGATGAAGCGGGCGAACGAGATGGTCGCCAGGAAGCCGACGAGGCCGAGCGCGATGGCCACGTCCACATACAGGGTAAAGCCCGTATCGATGCCGATGATGGCGATGAAGCCGATGGAGCCTGCCGTCAGCACATCCAGGCCCAGCACGCGATCCGGAAGGGTCGGGCCCTTGAAAATGCGGAAGATGGTCAGTGCAAAGGCCACGCCGATGAACAGGAGGGCCATGGACAAGGCCCAGTCGAGGACGATTTCCGAGAACTCGAGAAAGGTCATCGCAGCGCCTCCAGAAGCTTGCGTTCGAAGCCGCGCGCGATCTTGCGCCGCTCGGCATCCGGATCGGTGCAGTCGAGCGCGTGGACGTAAAGCGTCGAATGATCTTCCGAGACGTCGAGCACCAGCGATCCCGGCGTCAGCCCAACCAGGCCGGCCAGCATGGCGATCTCGTAATCGCGGTCCACCATCATGCGGTAGACGAACACGCCGGGCTTCAGATCGAGCTTGGGCTTCAGCGCCGATACGGCAACCCGCCACGCCGACAGGAATATCTCGGACACGAGATACAGGAACAGCGAAGCCACCCGCTGCCCACGGCGCAGATAGCCGCCCGTGCCGATCTGCTCGCGGATGAGGCCAAGCGTGAAGGCCGACAGGAAGAAGCCGAACAAAAGGTTGGCCAGGCTGAACGTGGCGGTGACGATAACCCAGACGAGGGCAAGAACGATGTTGACGACGAAAAGCGTCATGGCGTCACCTCACCCAGCACGGACGACAGGTAGCCCTGCGGCTCCAGAAGATCGGCAGCCGCCTGGAAGCTGAATTCCGCCAGCCATTCGGGCCAGACACCGGCGACGATCACGAAGATGCACAGCGCCACCAGCGGCACCAGCGCCAGCGGAGTGCCCGGCGGCGGGGCGCGGAAGGTTTCTTCGGCGATCTGCTTCGCCTCGCCCACATCCTGGGCGGCGGCCATGGCCGGAAGCGGACGCCAGAAGGCCAGCGCGAAGGCACGCATGCAGGCAATAGTGATCAGAAGCCCCGACACAAGGATGGCGGCGGTCAGCCATGGCATGTCGGCGGCGATGGTGGCACGGACCAGCAGCATCTTCGGCCAGAAGCCGGAAAAGGGCGGAAGCCCGGCGACGGCCAGGAAAAGAACGAGGAACATGACCGAGAAGATCGGGTTGCGGCGCCATAGCCCGCCCATCTCGTGCAGCGAGGACGAGCCGTTGCGGAAGGCCGCGACGCCGGCGGCAAGATACAGAGCCGTCATCACCACGATCGAGTGGATGGCATAGTAGATCGCGCCCGAAACGCCCGTCACGAGCGTCGACAGAACCTCGCCGCTATCGTTCAGGCTGCCGTCGCGCAGCACGCTGGCCGCGCCGGTGGTGACCGTCGTCGTCGTGCTTTCCAGAAAGGGCGGGATCGCCATGCCGGCCATGATGGTGCCGATGCCGGCAATCACCACGTAGTTCAGCATGCGCCGCAGATCGCTTTGCGCCAGTGCGCCGAGGGCGCCGGCCATCATCGTCAGTCCCGCCACCCAGGCGATCAGGATGCCGAGGCCGACGCGTTCCGGCGGAAACAGCATAAGCTGCACACGCATCAGCGCATAGATGCCGACCTTGGTCAGAAGGCCGGCAAACAGCGCCGAAACGACGAAGCGGGGCGTATGGTAGGAGGCCGGCAGCCAGAAATTGAGCGGGAAGGCAGCGGCCTTCATGGAAAAGGCGACGAGGTAGAGCGCGCCGATGGTAAGCAGCGTGCCGTTGCCTTCGAAGGCAGCGGCCTTCACGGCGATCTCGGCCATGTTGAGCGTGCCGAACACCCCGTAGAGATAGCCGGTCGTCAGAAGGAAGACGGTGGCCCCGATGAGGTTGAGAAAGCAGTATTTGGTGGCGCCGTCGAGCTGCTCGCGCTCCGAGCCGAGGATAAGCAGGCCAAAGGACCCGATCAGCATCACCTCGAACCAGACATAGAGGTTGAAGATGTCGCCGGTCAGGAACGCGCCCGAGACGCCCGCCATCACCATGAACAGGAACGGGTAGAAACCGTATCGGCGCTCTTCCTCGTCGATGGAGGCGATGGCGTAGATACCGCAGGCAAGCCCAACGAAACCGGCAACCGTCAGGAACAGGACACTGGTCATGTCGGCAACGAAGGAGATGCCGTAAGGCGGCCGCCAACCGCCCATGGCCATGGCGAGGGTTCCCTCGCGGTAGACCTCGACGAACAGCGCGACGTCGGCGACCAGCAGCAGGACGAGCCCGGTTACGGCAACCGGCGGGTGCCAGTGCATCTGCCGGCGCAGCATCAGGAGGCCCGCCCCGAACAGGAAGCAGATCAGGATCGGCATAATGAGCAACCAGCCGGCCAGGCTGGACTGGTCCAGCACCATGGCCTGGCGGATCATCTCTTCCATGCTCTGCGTTGCGGTCATCTCAGTCAGTATCCAAGCGGAGGCAGCCCCTCGTCCTCAGGCTCCGCAACGCGCATGTCCTGCGTGTCGTCGGTTTCCAGGTCCTGGTAGGCACGGTAGGTCAGCACCAGCAGGAAGACGAAGAATGAAAAGGAAATGACGATGGCGGTCAGCACCAGCGCCTGCGGCACGGCGTTGGCGATGGCCATCGGCGGCATGTCCAGCCCGCCCGGTATCAGCGGCGGCGCGATCGGGCCGATGCGGCCCGACACGAAGATGGACAGGTTCACGCTGTTGCCCAGAAGCACGACGCCCAGCAGCATCCGGATGATGTAGCGCGACAGGAGCAGGTAGATGGTGAAGGTGAACATGATGCCGATCACCACGGCCAGCGCGGTTTCCATCAGTCGACATACCTCTCTTCGAGCGAGAGGGCGATCGACGAGATCGATCCGACGATGACGAGATAGACCCCAATATCGAAGAACAGCGCGGTCGAGATGGGCGGCTCTCCGAGGAACTGCGGAAACCACCACAGCCCGGTCATGAACGGATAGCCGAGGAAGATCGAGGCAAAGCCCGCCAGCGTCGCCATGATCAGCCCGAAGCCGGCATAGGCGATGGGGTGGAAATGCAGGGCGCGGCGCACCGACTCCACCCCCACCGCCATACCGTAGACGGCGATGGCGGAGGCCGAGATGAGGCCACCGATGAAGCCGCCGCCCGGCTCGTTGTGGCCGCGCAGCAGCACGAACAGCGAGAACAGGAACATGAGACTGGTGAGGTAGGGCGCCATGACCCGGAAGATGACGGTTCTCATGGCTGTGCCTCCACTGCCGGACGCTTCTTCTTCTTGACGCCGTGCCTGTCCTTCTTCGATACGCGGATGCGCACCAGCGCCAGGATGGCGGCGCCCGTCGTCAGCACCACGGCGATCTCGCCGAACGTATCCACGGCGCGGAAATCCACCAGGATGACGTTCACGATGTTGCGGCCATGCGCGATGACATAGGAGTAGCGGGTGTAGAAGTCCGACAGCGTCGTATCCATGGTCGTCTGGGTGACCGAGATCAGGAACAGCGCAAGCCCTGCCCCGCCGAGCGCCGCCAGCAGCAATTCGGGCGCGACTTCCCGCCAGGGCCGCCGGTCGGCCGGCTGCAGGCGCAGCCGCGTCATGACGAGGGCGAGGATGGCAACCGACAGGATCTCGACCATGAACTGCGTGAACGACAGGTCGGGCGCGCCCAGCAGCAGGAACAGCAGTGCGACGGCCAAGCCCTGGATGCCGAGCGACAGCATGGCCGCCAGGCGGTTGGGCGCGACGGCCACCACGACCACGCCGAGAACGAGGATGCCAAGCAGCATCCACTCGTAGAAATACAGCATCGGCCATTCGGGCATGCTGGGCAGGCCGCCGGTGGAGATCATGGTGACCCAGAGCAGGCCGATGATGACGATGAACGTCATGCGCATGTAGTAGTCGAGCCGGCCCGGTTGCAGGAAGTTGGTGATGGCGGCAGACGCCACTATGAGGCCACGGATGAACTGGTCGAAGCCGCGGTCCGGCCCCCAGCCGATGGTGGTCAGCACCGAGGCGATGCGCGCGCGCGCATCCTTGGACCGCATGTAGAGCAGGATGCCGACGACGATGGTCACCACCGACAGGACCAGCGGCGCGCCGAAATGGAAGCCGACCGCGATGGTTATCGCCACCGCCTCGTCCAGCGAGGGTGGGACCATCGGGTTGGAGATGAACTGGTGCGTCACCTGCGAGAACAGGCCGGCCAGCAGGCCGACGACGCCGAGCAGAAGGGGCGGCGCCCAGACCAGGAAGGACGTCTCGTGGGCGCGGCGCAGGCCGCTTGGCAGCGTGCCGACGAACGGCTTCCACGCCACCACCAGAACCGTCGCGAACATGAAGCAGTTGCCGACGAGCGTGACGAGGGTCATTGCCCCGGCATAGGGCAGCGGCCCGGCCTGGAAGGCGGCGGCATAGACCTCTTCCTTGGCCAGGAAGCCGAACAGCGGCGGCAGGCCGCCCATGGCCGCGGCGCCCAGAAGGGCGGCGGCGAATGTATAGGGCATGGTGCGCGCAAGGCCGCCGAGGGCGCGGATATCGCGCGTTCCGGCGCCATGGTCGACCGAGCCGGCCACCATGAACAGGCAGGCTTTGGCCAGCGAATGCGCAACCACGTAGAGGACAGCGGCCTCGAGAGCCAGTTCCGAGCCGATGCCGATCAGAAGCACCAGAAGGCCCAGCGACGCCACGGTGGTATAGGCCAGCATCAGCTTCACGTCGGCCTGCCGCAGCGCCAGGATCGCCCCGATGACCATGGTGATGCTGCCGGCCGTCACCAGCGCCACTTCCCACATCACCGTCTCGCCCATCACGGGGAAGAAGCGCATCAGGAGGTAGATGCCCGCCTTAACCATGGTGGCCGAATGCAGGTAGGCCGAAACCGGCGTCGGCGCTTCCATCGCGTTGGGCAGCCAGACATGGAAAGGCATCTGCGCGGATTTGGTGAATGCGCCGGCCAGCAACAGAACCAGGATCGGCCCATAGGCGCCGCTGTCGTAGATGGCCCGTGGCTGGTCGATCAACTCGCTGACCGAAGTCAGACCGGTGGTGGCGCGGATCAGGACAAACCCGGCCAGAAGCGCAAGCGCGCCGGCCCCGGTAATCACCAGCGCCTGGATCGCGCCGCGTCGCGCCGCCTCGCGCTCGTGCTGGAAGCCGATCAGCAGGAAGGACGTGATCGACGTCAACTCCCAGAAGATGAACAGCGTCATCAGGTCGTCGGCAAGCACGAGGCCCAGCATCGCGCCCATGAATAGAAATATGTAGGAGTAAAATCTACCGAGCTTGTCGCTTTTCGAAAGATAGCCGCCTGAATACAGCACGACAAGCGCGCCGATACCCAGGATCAACAGCGCGAAGGCATAGGATAAGCCATCCAGCCTGAACGAAAAGCGTACGTCGAAAGTCGGTACCCAATCGAAACCAAACAGGAAAATCTCCCGTCCCTGGATCTGCTCCGAGACGGCAAATATCAGCGCAAATGCAACAGCAGGGAAAAGCGCCAGGGCGTAAGCAGAAAAGCGCCCAAGGAGCTTATGAACTGACGGTGCAAGGATGGCAGCAACAAAAGGGAGAGCGACAGCCAAGTAAAAAAGCTGCCCCGTCTGTCCTTCCATGCACCCATTCCCCTGTCTGGATTTCTTGGCGGCGAACCTGCCCGATCGAGGCGCCCACTCGACCACCGAGTTCTTGCACCATGTTAGATTTCGGCGGTGATTCTTCAACCCGTTCAGGTCATTTTCACGAAGGCTTCATGCTGCCGCACAAGCGCCTCCGGCGGCAATTGCCGCCGGGTCGCACGGCGTCATGCTTGTGAGGATGCCCTTGCGGGACTACTTGACCGGTGACGACGCCTTTCACGGAGAAAGATGATGGAAAACGCAACGCATCGCCAGCTGAAAGTCGACAAGACGGATGCGGAATGGCGCGCGATCCTGACACCCGAACAGTATGCTGTCGCGCGCGGGCACGGCACCGAACGGCCCTTCACCGGCCCCAACTGGGACCAGAAGGCAGATGGCATCTACGCTTGCGTCTGCTGCCACCGGCCCCTGTTCGATGCCGAGACGAAGTTCGAGTCCGGCACCGGCTGGCCCAGCTTCTACGAGCCCGTCGAGGATGGGGCCGTCGTGGAAGTGGTCGACCGCACCCATGGGATGGTGCGCACGGAAGTGCGCTGTACCGATTGCGATGCGCATCTTGGCCATGTCTTCGAGGACGGCCCCCGGCCGACCGGCCTGCGCTATTGCATGAACGGCTATGCCATGGAGTTCACGCCGGAAGGCGAATGAACCCTGATCATCGGGCCGGATCGTCCGGCCCGATTTCCCTTTCCCCTGCCCCCACACGAGAGTCCCATGCTGAAAATTCCCGCCGGCGCCGTCGCGCCCGTGGCGCCCGAGCGCCCGGAAAGCCATACGATCCACGGCATCGAACGGATCGACCCATACGCCTGGTTGCGGGCCGGGAACTGGCAGGAGATGTTCCACGACACGACCCTGCTGGATCCGGCGATCCGCGATTATCTGGAGGCGGAGAACGCTTACCAGGAGCAGGTGCTCCAGCCCACCGCCGCCCTGCGCGAACGCCTGATCGCCGAAATGCGTGGACGCATCAAGGAGGACGATTCTTCGGTGCCAGCCGCCGACGGGCCCTTCGCCTACGGGATTTCCTATCAGACCGGCGCCGAATATCCGCGCTTCATCCGCACTCCGCGCGACGGCGGCACGGAGGAAATCCTGCTGGACGTGCAGCATGAGGCCGGTGCACGCAGCTACTTTTCGCTCGGCACCGCCACGCACGCTCCCGACCATGCGCGGCTGGCCTGGAGCTACGACGACAAGGGCTCGGAGTTCTACACAATTGCAGTGCGCGACCTTGCCACCGGCTCGGACGATGTCGTGCGCATCGGCGAAACGGGCGGCGACGCCACGTGGAGCGCCGGTTCGGACGGGTTCTTCTATACGCGGATGAATGCCAGCCACCGACCGGACAAGCTGTTCTATCACCAGCTCGGCTCTCCCGCCGAAGCCGACCGGCTCGTCTTCGAGGAGACGGATGCAGGCTTTTTCATGAATGCGGGGGAAACCCAGTCACGCGCCTTCGTGACGATCGACCTGCACGATCACGAGACGTCGGAGGTGTGGCTGATCCCGGCCGGCGATCCGCAAGCCGCGCCACGCCTGGTTGCCCCGCGCGAAACGGGGGTGGAGTACAGCGTCGACGAGGCCGGCGGCATTCTCTACATCCTCACCAATGCGGGCGGGGCCAAGGATTTCAAGATCGTCACCGCGCCCGCCGATGCGCCGGGGCGCGATGGCTGGACTGATCTCGTCCCGCACGAGCCGGGACGGCTGATCCTGTCGCATTTCGTGCTCAAGCGTCACCTTGTCTGGCTGGAGCGGCGCGATGGCCTGCCCCGCATCGTTGTCCACCGCCTGGCGGATGGCGTGCAGCACTCGGTTGCCTTCGACGAGGAAGCATACGCCCTCGGCCTGTCGGGCACCTACGAGTTCGATACGACCACCATTCGCTTCAGCTATTCCTCGCTGACGACGCCGGCACAGACCTTCGAATACGATGTGGAAAGCCGCCAGAGGCGGCTGCTCAAGACGCAGGAAGTTCCGTCCGGCCACAACCCCGCCGATTACGTGACGCGGCGCGTCATGGCGCCGGCGGCGGATGGCGAACTCGTGCCCGTTTCCCTGCTGTATCGCCGCGATACGCCGCTGGACGGCAGCGCGCCGTGCCTTCTGTACGGCTATGGCGCCTATGGCATCACGATCCCGGCCAGCTTCAACTCCAATGCACTGTCGCTCGTCGATCGCGGTTTCGTATGGGCCATCGCGCATATCCGGGGCGGCAAGGACAAGGGCTTCGCCTGGTACGAACAGGGCCGGCGCGAATTCAAGGAAAACACCTTCACCGACTTCATCGCGGCAGCGCGCCATCTGGTTGCCGAGGGCTATACCGCGCATGACCGCATCGTGGCGCATGGCGGCTCGGCGGGCGGCATGCTGATGGGGGCCATCGCCAATATCGCCCCCGATGCCTTCGGCGGCATCGTCGCCGCCGTTCCCTTCGTCGACGTGCTGAATACGATGCTCGACGACACGCTGCCCCTCACCCCGCCGGAATGGCCGGAATGGGGCAACCCGATCGCATCGCAGGCCGATTACGCGCGCATCGCGGCCTACAGCCCCTATGACAATGTCGGCGCCCGGGATTATCCACCCATCCTTGCGCTGGCCGGCCTGACGGACCCGCGCGTGACCTACTGGGAGCCCGCAAAGTGGGTTGCCCGGCTGCGCAAGCTCAAGACGGGCGAGCGGCCCGTGCTGCTGAAGACCAACATGGATGCCGGCCACGCCGGCGCCTCGGGCCGGTTCGCCCGGCTGGAGGAGACGGCGCTCGTCTACGCCTTTGCGCTGGCCGTTACCGGCCGGGATAGCTGACGCAAACGCAAAGGGCCCTCCCGGCGATGCTGCCGGGAGGGCCCTTTGAAATCGACGGAAGTATCCGCGCAGCGCTTAGCGCGCAGCGGCCTCGTAGCGCTCCAGCACGTAGTCCCAGTTGATGAGATTATCGACGAAAGCCTCCAGATACTTCGGCCGCAGGTTGCGGTAGTCGATGTAGTAGGAGTGCTCCCAGACGTCGACGCCAAGGATGGGCGTGCCGCCATGAACCAGCGGGTTCTCGCCGTTCGGCGTCTTGGAGATCTCGAGCTTGCCGTCCTTGACGGACACCCAGGCCCAGCCCGAACCGAACTGGCCCTTGCCCGCCTCGATGAAGTCGGTGCGGAACTTGTCGTAGCCGCCGAGGTCGGAATCGAAGGCCGTCTGCAGTGCGCCGGGCAGCGATTTTCCGCCACCGTTCGGCTTCATCCACTTCCAGAAATGGATGTGGTTGTAATGCTGTGCGGCATTGTTGAAGAGCGGCTGGTTCTTGCCGAAAGACTGCTTGACCACCTCTTCCACGGAGGCGTCGCCGAGGCCCGCTTCCGCCGCCAGCTTATTGCCCATTTCCACATAGGCATTGTGATGCTTGTCGTGGTGGAATTCGAGCGTTTCCTTGGACATGTACGGCCCCAGCGCGTCGTAGGCGTAGGGCAGTTCAGGCAGGGTGAAAGCCATTTCGTCAGTTCCCTTCAGATCGTGATCTTTCAACCGGACAAAAGTCCGATGAGTGTCCTAATTAGGGGCGGAAGCCCGGTTTGTCAGCCGCCTGCCTTTTCCAATTGCAGCTCCGCAGTGGAATTTTTCCCCTGGCGGGCGAAGGCGAAGTAGAGCTCGCGCGCCTGCTCGGCAAAGGCTCCGACCTTCAGCGCGCGCCCTTCGATGCCGGTCACGGGGACGACCTTGGAGTGGTTGCCCGTGGAGAAAATCTCGTCTGCCTGCATGAAATCTTCGACGGAAAGGCTCTTTTCGATCACCTCGACGCCGTCCTTGCGCAAAAGGCCCATGACGCGCTGGCGGGTGATCCCGTTGAGGAAGCAGCCGTTTGGCACCGGCGTATAGACGACACCGTCCTTTGCCATGAAGATGTTGGATGTCCCCGTTTCGGCGACGTTGCCCACGACATCGCGCACCAGCGCATTGTCGTATCCCCTGCCCTTCGCTTCCATGATGGCGCGTGCGTTGTTGGGATAGAGGCAGCCGGCCTTGGCGGCCGTCGGCATCGTCTCGGGCGTCGGGCGGCGGAAGCTGGATACGCCGAGGGTAAACCCGGTCGAAGCGATCATCGGCGATTCATAGAGGCAAAGGCAGAAGCGCGTCGTCGCGGGATCGGCCGGAACGCCCATGTAACCGCCATCCTCTGCCCAGTACATCGGGCGGATGTAGACGGCGGTCCTGCCGTCGAACCTGGCCAGGCCCTCATGCGCAAGACGCACGATCTCCGCCGCCTCGACCGTGGGCTGAAGGCCCAGCGCCAGCGCCGAGCGGTTGACGCGGGCGGCATGCAGATCGAGGTCCGGCGCAAGGCCGTCGAACCAGCGCGCCCCATCGAAAACCGAAGAGCCCAGCCAGAAGACATGGCTGCGCGGCCCCACCAGGGCCGGATTTCCATCCAGCCATTCGCCCTCGTAGAAGGTGACGGTCCGCGAAAATTCGATCGCCATTGCGGTCTCCTTGTAGTGTCTTTCGCGGCGAGTGATAGGCTCTTTGCGCCGGCCTGCCAACGCCACGGCAGGCGGTGGTGGAACATTTGCAACCTTTAGCGGTTATCTTCAGGGGAATTTGAGTTCTTTAGCGTTCGACGATCAAGGCGGGACATGACGGACATCATCGATTTCAACGGCCTTACCCGGCGTCATCTGCTGGCCGGGCTGGGGGCAACCGCTGCGCTCGCGCTTGCGGGTTGCACAACCGCAAACCGGGCATCCATTGCCGATACGCCCAGCCGGGGCAACCTGCCGCCGGAGTATCTGGCGGCCTATGGCCCGATCGAGGACGGCGGTTTCACCATTCCCGCCATCGACCTCAAGCGCATGGACCCGCAATTCCTGCGCCGCGAGGTAGCCTATAACGGCCCCGAGGCGCCGGGAACGATCATCATCGATACGCCGACGCGCTTCGCCTATCTGATCCAGCCGGGTGGGACGGCCATGCGCTACGGCGTCGGCATCGGCCGTGACGGCTTTGCCTGGGACGGCCGCGCCCGTGTCCAGTTCAAGCGGCGCTGGCCGCGCTGGACGCCGCCATCGGAAATGATCGCGCGTCAGCCTGAGCTGGAACAGTACCGCCAGGGCATGGAACCGGGCCTCATGAACCCGCTGGGTGCGCGGGCCCTGTACCTGTTCCAGAACGGCAAGGACACGCTGTACCGCCTGCACGGAACGCCCGAGTGGTGGACCATCGGCAAGGCGGTGTCGTCCGGCTGCGTGCGCTTCATGAACCACGACATCATCGATCTCTACGATCGCGCCGCCGACGGCGCCACGGTGATCGTCAACCAGCAGAGCGGTGCGATCACCGTCTAGGCGATCGGCGCGGGTTCATCGCCCGCGCCGGAAGCCCCCGAGGATACCGCGCAGTACGGCATTGGTGACCTGGGTTGCCACTGTGCGGCCAACCGATTTCATGATCGCTTCCGTTACAGTCTGCCGCTGATAGCCGGAGGCGCGCCGACGCGGCGCCGGCTTGGATGTCTGCGGCCCGTCGTTGAAATCCGGTATCGGCAGGCGGCGCTGCTGCGCCTCAACCGCCGTTTCCTCGGCCAGCTTGTCATCGGCCCGCTGGTTGAGGATTTCGTAGGCGGACTCCCTGTCCACCGCCGTATCGTACCGGCCACGCACCGGGCTGTCGCTCATCACGGCGCGGCGCTCGGCATCGTCCAGAGGCCCCAAGCGCCCCACCGGCGGGCGGATCAGGCAGCGCTGCACGATGCTCGGCACCCCGCCCTTGCCGAGCGTCGACACCAGCGCCTCGCCGACGCCCAGCTCGGTGATGGCCTTGAACGTGTCGAAATCCGGATTGGGGCGAAAGGTGGACGCTGCCGTACGCACGGCTTTCTCTTCACGCGGGGTATAGGCGCGCAGCGCATGCTGCACACGGTTGCCAAGCTGGGCCAGCACGCTTTCCGGAACGTCCATCGGGTTCTGCGTTACGAAATACACGCCGACGCCCTTGGAGCGGATCAGCTTCACCACCTGCTCGATGCGGTCCACCAGCGCCTTCGGGGCATCGTCGAACAGCAAATGCGCCTCGTCGAAAAAGAAGACGAGTTTGGGTTTGTCGGGGTCGCCCACTTCGGGCATCTCCTCGAACAGTTCCGACAGGAGCCACAGAAGGAACGTCGCATAGAGGCGCGGGCTCGACATCAGCTTGTCGGCCGCCAGCACGCTCACATAGCCACGCCCGTCACGGTCGACGCGCATGAGATCGTCGATCGCCATGGCCGGCTCGCCGAAGAAGTTGCGGGCCCCCTGGTTTTCGAGAACCAGCAACTGACGCTGGATCGCGCCGACGCTGGCCTTGGCTACGTTGCCGTACCGCCGCGAGATTTCGTCCGCCTGCTCGGCGACATGGGTCAGCATCGCCTGAAGGTCCTTCAGGTCCAGCAGCAGCAAGCCCTGCTCGTCGGCGATGCGGAAGGCGATGTTGAGCACACCCTCCTGCGCGTCGGTCAAATCCATCAGCCGCGACAACAGAAGCGGGCCCATTTCCGATACGGTCGTGCGGACCGGATGCCCCTTCTCGCCGAAGAGATCCCAGAAGATCGCCGGAGAATAGTCGTTGACATAGGGGTTGAGGCCCACCTCGCCGGCCCGCTTGACGAGGAAGTCCTTCGGCTCGCCGCGCACCGCAAGGCCCGACAGGTCGCCCTTCACGTCGGCACAGAAGACGGGCACGCCCGCAGCGGAAAACCCTTCTGCCAGCACCTGCAGCGTCACCGTCTTGCCGGTGCCGGTGGCGCCCGTGACAAGGCCGTGGCGGTTTGCGTATTTCAGTAACAGTTCTTCGGGCACCGGGTTGCCTTCGGACACACTCGCCCCAAGAAACAGCTTACCGTCTTCCTGCATGTTCACCCTCCGCTTGCCGTTCGCGCCAGCCTTTGCCATGGTCCCGCCGTGCCCGGCCGGTAGCCGGACGATCGCCAAAGTCAGGACTACCAGAAATGGACGATCTCTTCTCCCGTATATCTGCTGCGGCCGAGATTTCGGAAAGCGACGCACGTCAGGCGGTTGGATACATCCTCGCCTACATGCACGCTGAAAGCGAAGACGATTCGCTGCCCGGCATGGTTTCGGCCACCCCCGGGGCGGCGGAGGCACTGGCAACCGCCAATGGTTACGACGGCAGCGGCGGCATCATGGGTCTCGGCGCCCGCCTGATGGGGATGGGCCTCGACATGGAGCAGATCCGCGATGTGGCGGAAAGCTTCGTCGCCGCCGCGCGCAAGCATGCCGGCGACGAAACGGTGGACAAGGCCATCGCCTCGGTGCCCGCGCTCGCCCAGTTCATCTAAGCGAATTCTGCGATGATCCTCGCCTACGTATTCTCCGATGGGCGCATGCGCCCCGTCGCTTCGGCGGGCGCGGACTTTGCCTCCGACGCCATCTGGCTCGATCTCTTCGATCCAACGCCGGAAGAAGTCGCCGCAATCGAAAAGCATCTTGCCATCGACGTTCCGACGCCCGAGGAGATGCGCGAGATCGAAGTGTCGAGCCGCCTCTACACCGAGGACAACGCCGACTTCATGACGCTGGTGCTGCCGCATGGCCGCCAGGCAACCGGCGTGGCGCAATTCGCGCCCGTCACCTTCATCCTTGTGGGTTCCTCGCTCGTCACGCTGCGCTACAGCGAACCGCGCAGCTTCGAGTTGTATGCGGCCAAGCTGTGCCGCGAGCCCGTATCGTTCGACCTGACATTGCCGCCCACGCCCGAAGACGTCGAGGCCGCCGGCCCCGACGAAGACGGCGCGGCGCCGCAGCCGGCAGCCGCAAAGCCCGCGCGAAAGCCGGCACGCCCCCCGCGCCCGGAGGTCATCCTGCTGGGGCTTCTGGAAGCGGTGGTGGATCGGGTCGCCGACCTTCTGGAAGGCACCGCAATCGACCTCGACCACACGGCCAAGGACATCTTCCAGTCGTCGGAGCAGCGCGCGCCGATCGCCAATGCCCGCTACAAGGAGATGCTACGGCAGATCGGCCGCTGCGCCGACCTTGCCTCCCGCACGCGCGAGGCGCTTGTCACCTTCGACAGGATGCTGCCTTTCGCACAGCTCGCCTTCGACCGGCGCAAGGCGCCGAAGGAGCTCAAGTCACGCATCAAGGCGATGTCGCGCGATATCCAGTCGCTCAACGATTTCGCGGCCTTCATCAACAACAAGACCAATTTCCTGCTGGATACGGCCGTCGGCATGATCTCGATCGAGCAGAACGCGATCATCAAGATCTTCTCGGTGGCGGCCGTCGGCTTCATGCCGCCGACGCTGATCGCTTCGATCTACGGAATGAACTTCCAGGACATGCCGGAGCTGTCGTGGCATTTCGGCTATCCCCTGGCCATCGCCGGCATGTTCGTCTCGGCGATCCTGCCGCTCGCCTATTTCCGCTACAAGCGCTGGCTATAAAGCCCGCCCGAACTGGCGGTAAGAGGCGGGGCCCGGGTCGCGGGATGCGGCCTCGGTCACGGCCATGTCCTTCACCCGCTCATGGAATGTCGATTTGATGCAGGCCGGGTCGGCATTGGCGGCATCGCCCGTCAGTGCGAGAGCCTGGCAGCGGCATCCGCCCAGATCGATCATCTTGCGTTCGCAACTGGCGCAGGGCTCCTTCATCCAGCTCGTGCCGCGATAGGCGTCGAAGGCCGGGGACGCCGCCCATATATCCTGCAGCGAATGGTCGCGCACCGACCAGAACTCCAGATGCTTGATCGTCTGCGCCGCATGGCACGGCAGCACCATGCCGGACGGGGTGACGCTAAAGGTTCGCAGGCCCCAGCCGCCGTTGCACAGCTTCGGATAGCGCGCGTAGTAATCGGGGAAGACGGCATCGATGGCCAACCGGCCCTTCAACGCCTCGCGTGCGGCGGTTATCTCCTCGATGGTCCTGTCCACATCCTCGCGGCTCGGCATGAGCTGCGCCCGGTTCTTCAGCGCCCAGCCATAATACTGCGTATGCGCCACCTCCAGCCGCTTGGCGCCCAGCGCCAGCGCCTTGTCGATCATCAAGGGCACCTGATGAATGTTCTGGCGGTGGATGACGGCGTTCAACGTCAGCGGAAACCCGCGCTGAACGACGGCATGGGCAAAGGCTTCCTTGCGCTCGAATGCCCCTTTCATGCCGCCGACGCGTTCGGTGATCTCCGGATCGGCGCCCTGCATCGATAGCTGGATATGGTCGAGCCCGGCTTCCAGGAGCCTGTCCAGCATGTCATCGCCCACCGCGATGCCGGACGTGATGAGGTTGGTATACAGGCCGGCAGCCGCCGCATGGGCGGTCAGCTCGACGATGTCCTTGCGGGCGGTCGGCTCACCCCCGGACAGATGAACGTGGATCACGCCCATCTCGGCCGCCTGGTCGAAGACGCGTTTCCAGTCGTCGGTCGACAGCTCCGCCGAGCGCGTTTCCAGCTCCAGCGGGTTGGAGCAATAGGTGCAGCGCAGGGGGCAGCGATGCGTCAACTCCGCCAGAACGCCGATCGGCGCGGGCGGTGCCGGGTGCGGCTCGGGCATGGCCCGTGGATTCGGCATCTCGTTCATAGGACCACCAGTTGCTTTTCTTCCAGGTCGGACAGAAACCCTTCCACATCCGGCCGGATCACGGAGATTTCGGCGGCGAAGTTGGCGGCAAGATCGGCGACGATGTCGTCCAGTGTACGCCTGCCGTCCACGCGTTTCAAAATTTCCGTGGCCACGCCGTCCGCCTCGAAGATGCGCTCGGGGCCCACCAGTATGTACCGCCCGCGCGTCTTGTCCTCGCGAAACCGCACGCCGTGCGGAAAGCGCGGCACGAGATCGTCGGCAAGGCCGCTCATCGCCCGGCCTCCCCGGAGGCAAGGCCGCTGCCGGGCTGCCATGCCCCGGGCGGGACCATGCCGGGTTCGACATAGGAAAAATAAAGCGCGTCGAGCTGCGCCCACAGCACGTCGCATTTGAAGCGAAGGGCGTTCAGCACGGCTTCCTGCTCTTCCGGCCGGCGGGCGTTGTCGATGCAGTAATGCAGGGCGAAGTCGGAATCCTGTTTCGCCTGCACGGGCCGCTTGTCGAAATAGGCAAGGGTGTCCCGCGTGATGAACGGATAATGCTCCAGCATGCCGCGCACGCGCTCGCTGATGACCGTCGGCGAGAAAAGCTCCGTCAGCGACGAGGCCACCGCCTCCAGCAGCGTCCTGTCCCGCACGAAGTGCACATAGGCGTCCACGGCAAACCGGGTTGCCGGCAGGATACCCTTGCCGGCCACGACATAGGCTTCGTCCAGCCCGACGCCGCGCCCGAGTGCGATCCACTTCTCGATACCGCCGGGCTCGCTGCCGTCGCCGTCATGGTCGATGATGCGGCGGCGCCATTCGCGGCGCAGCTCGGGCGTCGTCAGGCGGCTGAGGATGATGGAGTCCTTCACCGGGATCATCGACTGGTAGTAATAGCGGTTGAGCGCCCAGGCCTGCACCTGGCTTTTCGACAGCTTGCCGGTGTGCAACAGGCGATGGAACGGATGCAGGTTATGATACCGCTCGGCGCCGATCTGCCGCAGCGCCGCCTCGAATTCATGCGCGTTCAGAAGCGGCTTCATGCAACAAGCTCCATCCCGTCATAGGCGACGCGCCAGCCGCACGCCTCTACCCGGTCGCGTTCTTCCGATCCCTCGACGAGGATCGGGTTCGTATTGTTGATGTGGATATAGATCTTCTCGCCGATGCCGAGCCCGTCGAAGGCCTCAAGGCTTCCGCCCGGCCCGGAAATGGGGACATGGCCCATGCGCCGGCCCGTCTTGGCGCCGACACCGGCCGCCTCCATCTCGCCGTCGGTAAAGACGGTGCCGTCGAACAGGACCGCATGCGCACCGGATACGCGCTGGCGCACATCATCCGTCACCTCGGCGCATCCCGGTATGTAGAAAATCGACTGGCCGCCCGCCGAAAGGCGAAGGCCCACCGTCATCTCACCGACTTCGCCGACGGATACGTCGCCTTTTTCCAGGTAAAGCGGCACCTTGCCCGGCACGGCGAACATCTCGACGCTCAAACCGGGTACCGGCTCGAAGGGCGCGTCCAGCGGCACGCGGATGCGCTCGACGCACTCGGCGGACAAGACTTCGAAGATCGGGTTGGCGGCGATCACGTCCATCACTCCGGCGGTTCCGTAAAGCGACAATGGCTGGCGTTCGCGCAGGGTCAGAAGCCCTGCCACGTGGTCGACATCGCCATTCGTCACCAATGCCGCCGCAATGGCCGAGGCGCGTCGCTGGCCGTGGTCAGCGGCCGCACTGGCAGCCATCGACGGCGTGGACAGGATCTGCTGCCGCAAATCCGGAGACGCGTTGACGAGAAGCCATCGCTTGCCATCGGCTGTCGCAGCTATGGATGATTGGGTCCGCGCCTGCACTCTCGGGTCGCCGCGCCAGGCAAGGGCGCAGACGTCGCAATTGCAGTTCCACTGCGGGTAGCCGCCCCCGGCAGCGGAACCCAGCACGGTCAATCGCAGGCGGCCTTCCGACCGCCCGCGATCGACTGTTTGCCTAGGCAATTAGAATTCAATCGGCATGTAGCCGTTGATTTCCATAGCCACACATACTTCCACGATAGCGGGTTTGTTCCAGGCCATCATAGTTCTCCCATTCTCGGACGCGCGCAGAATGCCCGCGTTACGTCTCGTAATAGGTGCCCACTGAATGGCAATATTAAAGACCTGTGCGATCACGTAAAGGCGAGAAATCTTCCCTGACGCGGTCAAAAGTTCCAGGGCCGGTCCGGCCGGACCTCGCCGACGCTCTGCTTTTCCCAGTTACGCAGGGTCGTGCGTGCCTGCCCGTCGAAGGTTTCGGCAAGATCGCGGTCCACTTTACGCAAAAGGCCGGCCAGGACGGCGGCAACGGCGCTTTCGGCGGCGCGGGTCGTGCCATCTTCGGCCTTGATTGCGATACCGAGACCCAGCTCGGGCACGGCGCCGCAGAAAACGCCCTCCGCCCCCGTCTTCACGAAGACGCGACCCTGCCCCGCCTCGATCAGCGCCTTGCACTTGCGGCCCGTGCCCGACATTTCGAAGGGATGGGCGATGCAGGCCCGGATCAGCCTTTGTCCGGCCTTTGCCCTGCCCGCATCGATGCCCTGCCCGGCCACGATCCGCGCGAAGGCCAAGGCAAACCCGGACAGCGGCGCGGCATAGGTGGGGATGGAACAGCCGTCGGTGCCGCAGGCGTCGTCGCTGAGCGGCGCGCCGGTCGTCTCGGCGATGGCCGCGCGCGCACGGCGCTGCACCGGATGGGAGGCCATGACATAGCCTGCCGTCTCCTCGCCCATGTGGACGGCGGTACACAGGAAACCGGCATGCTTTCCGGAACAGTTGTTATGCAGGGCGGTCGGGGTGCCGCCGCTGCGGGCAAGCTCCAGCGCGACCGGCAGATCGAAAGGCCAGTGGCAGCCGCATTCGAGTTGCGCCGGGTCCACGCCGCCCTTGGCCAGCATCTCGCGCGCCGCCATCACATGGGCGTCTTCGCCCGAATGGGAGGCGCAGGCCATCGCCAGATCCTGGTCGGAAAAGCCGGAGGCATCGGCGGCCCCGGTCTCGATCAGCGGAAGCGCCTGCAGCACCTTCACCGCCGAGCGCGGAAAGACGGCCCGGTCCACGTCGCCCAGCGCCGACACCGTGCGCCCTGCCCCGTCCACGACGCTGACATGCACGCGGTGGCGGCTTTCCACCAGCGCTCCACGCGTGACCTCGATGATCATCGGATCGGCCATCTCACCTTACCCCGCCTGCCGGATGTGCGGTCGCTGTAACAGCCACGCCGAGCCCGCGCCAGTAACGGGCGGTATTCGACCGCATTGTTTTTTGCTATCGCAAGCGACGATCAGATGGGAGGGGTTGCATGTTCCTGAGTTGCGGCGACGCACTGTTCGACCTGTTCGAGGTACAGGATGGCCGTGGGCCGGCATCGGTGGCGCTGGAAGGCCGCGTCGGCGGATCGCCGCTCAATGTCGCCCTCGGTCTTGCCCGGCTCGGCCATCCCAGCGCCTTCTTCACGAAAGTATCGGGCGACCTCTTCGGTCGCCGTATCCGGGCCTTCATGCAGGATGAAGGCATCGACCAGCGGTTCCTGGTGCCCACCACGCGCGGCACCACGCTGGCCGTCGTATCGCTGACGCCGGAAGGCACCCCGCATTACGATTTCCACATCGAGGGCACCGCCGACCGCTCGATCGAGGTGGCCGACGTGCCGGAGCATTTCCCGGACGATCTTTCGGCCATCCACATCGCCTCCTACTCGACGGTGACGGAGCCGACGGCCTCGGCGCTTCTGCATCTGATCGGGCAGGAATCGGGCCGGCGCTTCATTTCCTACGATCCCAACATCCGCGCCACGATCGAGCCGGATCTCGACCTGTGGCGCGAGCGCATGGCGCGCATCCTGCCCAAGGCCACGCTGGTGAAGGCCAGCGAAGAGGATCTGCAGCAGATCCATCCCGGGCGCTCGCTGGATTCCGTCCTGTCGGACTGGATGTCGGCCGGACCGGCCATTGCGCTGGTGACGCGCGGTGAAAACGGCGCCATCGCGGCCACGGCCGGCGGACACGAAGTGCAGCTACCGGGGGTCGCCGTGACGGTGGTGGATACGGTGGGTGCGGGCGATACGTTCCAGGCGGCGGCGCTGGCCTTTTTGAGCGAGCGCGGGCGCCTCAGCCGCGAAGGCGTGACGGCCATGTCGCCGGCAGAGCTGGAAGAGCTCGTCGGCTTTGCCATCCGTGCCGCCGCGATCACCTGCGGGCGGCGCGGAGCCGATCTTCCGCGCCGGGCCGACCTGGGGCTTCAGCCTCTGGCCTGACAACGAAAACGCCGCCGGCCCGAAAAGGGCCGGCGGCGCATTCAAGGATAGCCTGTCCGCTCAGTTGAAGCGGTAGGAAGCCTTGGCCCATACGGTGTGGAAGTCCAGGCTGTTGCCGGACGTCGCCGTCAGCGACTCTGTCGCGATGCTCGACCCGGCCGGCGTGTACTTCACCTTGGTGTCGGACTTGCCGAGGTCGGTGTAGAGATATTCGACGCCGACGGACACGTTCTGCGCGACCAGGTAATCGAGGCCGGCGCCCAGCGCGTAGCCGAAATCCTTGGTGTCCTCTTCCAGCGAGACATTGTAGGTCGTGCCGCCGGACGTGACGCTGCTGTTGCCGATCAGGTCGTTGGACACCTTGGCGAAGGCCAGACCGCCCGTGGCGAAGACGGCGAAGCGATCCGACGTCAGGCCCGCCTTGGCGCGCAGCGTACCCAGGAAGTCGATGTCCTGCTTGGAGCCGAACTCCTGCCCGAACTGGGTGAAGTTGGCGTAGGAATTGGCGTCGACATAATTGATGTCGGCAATGGCGCCGACGATGAAATTGTCGATCTGGTGGTCGTAGCCGGCATGCAGGCCCAGCACCACGCCTGCTTCGCCGTCCTTGCTGCCGCCCGCGAAGGACGAGCCGGCGGACGAGAACAGGCCCGAATCGCGGCTGAGCGCCACGCCGGCCTGGCCGCCGACATAGAAGCCGGTCCAGGTGTAGCCGGTATCGTAGGCCATCGGCGCAGCGATCGGATCGTTGTAGATGATGTCCGCGGCAAGAGCCGGGGTGGCAAGCGCCGAAACGGCGAGAAGAAGGGCGATGCGCTTCATGTGTGTGGATGCTCCAGAAACCCGTCGCGCACCACCGAAAGGCTTACGTGGCGCGACATCGTTCCTTTATAGGAATAAACCCTAACCGCCCGCTAAGAAGCATGGTTAACCGCATTGTCGTCACTCTGCGATTGCCAAGCCGCGATCCTTGTCCTTATTCTAAACGCAGGTGGGCGCCGCAGTTCTTTGGGAGGAAGCATGCGGAAAGCGACATTCGTCGCGGGGGCCTGGCTTGTTCTTGCGCTCTCTGCGCCCCTGGCGGCACAGGAGATCGGCGATCCCGTCGCCGGCGAGAAGGTCTTCAAGCGTTGCATGGCCTGTCATGCCGTCGGGGCAGGCGCCGCCAACAAGGTAGGACCCGAGCTCAACGGCATCATCGGCGAGAAGCCCGGCGACGTGGAGGGTTTCCGGTTTTCGCCCGACCTCGTCACCTGGGGCGAGGGCAAGGTCTGGAACGCCGAGCTGATGGCTCAGTGGCTGCAAAACCCCAAGGCCGTCGTACCGAAGACGAAGATGATCTTCCCCGGCATCAAGAAGGAGCAGGAGTTGAAGGACATCACGGCCTATCTGGCCGGCTTCGACGAAAGCGGCGCGCCTCGCGATCCGGCGGAGGCGCTGAAGGCGGCAGAGGCCAACTGACCCGTGTTCGGCAACGGCCGGTTCATTCCGGCCGTGGCCCTTGATTGCATCGCTGCCGAGGGTCAAATTCAAATCTTCAGTCACTGGAGGTTGGGCATCATGCATATCGGTGGAGTGAGCATCGGGCAGGCATCGCGGGACAGCGGCATCAAGGTGCCGACGATCCGCTACTACGAGTCCATCGGGCTCCTGCCCTCCCCGCCGCGCACCGAAGGCAACCGCCGCCTCTATGACGGGGCCGATCTGCGCCGGCTGCGATTCATCAGGCACGCCCGGGAACTGGGATTCGAGATCGAGCCGATCCGCGAATTGCTGAACCTGGCGCAGGAGCCCGACCGCCCCTGCGAGAGTGCCGACAGGATCGCGCTGTCGCATCTGTCCGAAATCGACAGCAAGATCGCCAGGCTGACTGCGCTCCGGTCCGAGATCGCCCGCATGGTGGCCTGCGATCACGGAAGCATCGGCGAATGCCGCGTCATCGAGGTGCTTGCCGACCACGACAAGTGCATCGCCCACAATCACTGATTTAATTTTGCAGCACGAATCTTCGCCGCCTCGCCGCTCAGCACGGGTCGTATCGGGCGACATGAGAGGAGACTTGGAAAAGCCTTCATCTTAAGGTTGAAGCTTGCGCCGTTCCCGCGGTATCGAATCGTCTTCGTCATCAGTCAGGCCACCCGCGACACCCATGGCTTCCCGCTCAGTTTCCGATTCTGCGCCGACGGCGGAAAGCGATACGCAGGCTCGGCTGGATGCCCTCGATCTTTACGCGATCCTGGATACTCCGGCCGAAGTCGAGTTCGACGACATCGCCTTTCTGGCCGCCGATATCTGCGAATCGGCCACGGCGCTTGTGAGCCTGGTCGTCGAGCAACGGCAATGGTTCAAGGCGCGCGTCGGCTTCGATGCCTGCCAGACCCCCATTGGCCAATCGATCTGCGTTCATGCGCTGCAGTCGCCGGGCCTGCTCGTCATCCCCGACCTGACGGTCGATCCGAGGACGAAGGACAACACGCTCGTCACCGGCGCGCCGCATGTGCGGTTCTATGCAGGCGCGCGGCTGGAAACGCCGGAGGGGATCGGCATAGGCACGCTCTGCGTCCTGGACGACAAGCCCCGCCCCGGTGGCCTGACCGAGCGCCAGGCGGCCGGCCTTGAGCGGTTGGCGCGGCAGGTGATGACGCAGTTCGCGTTGCGCAGGGCGATCCAGGAGCGCGACGCCGCCGAAGAGCGCCGGCGCTTCCTGAACGAAGAGCTGGCGCACCGTATGAAGAACACGATGGCGACGGTGCAGGCCATCGCCAGCCAGACATTGCGCGGCGTTACCGAAAGGGCGGCCGTCGAGGCGTTCCACAAGCGGCTCCACGCCATCGCTTCCGCCCATCAGGTCCTGTTGCAGCGGAGCTGGTCCGGCGCATCCTTGCAGTCAGTGGTCGAGGCGATGATCGGCACCTTCGACATGGAGGATCGGTTCGACGTATCGGGCCCGCCGGTCGACCTTGGCGCACGGGCGACGTTGTCGCTGTCGCTGCTTCTGCATGAACTTGCAACCAACGCCCTGAAATACGGATCGCTGTCGTCGCCATTGGGCCGCACTGCGATCGAATGGCGTATGGAGCCGGTCGACGGCGGAAGCGACCTTGTTCTGGAATGGCGCGAAAGCGGCGGTCCTGCCCCCCGCGCGCCGCAGGCAAGGGGTTTCGGGTCGCGACTTATTGCCATGGGCCTAGCTGGAACGGGTGGAAGTGAACTTCGTTACCCCGCCGAAGGATTCTCGGCGACGTTTCGCGCACCGGTTTCCCAAGTCGTGGAAGCATAAGGACCGAACCCGTGACCCGCACCGACATGGAGAGACGACCGGTCGTTCTCGTCGTCGAAGACGAGCCGGTCCTGCGCATGATGGCGGTGGATATGGTCGAGGATGCGGGTTTCGAAGCACTGGAGGCCGCGGACGCCAACCAGGCGATCGATATCCTGCAAAGTCGGCTCGACATCCGTATCGTGTTCACCGATATCGACATGCCGCAGGGAATGGACGGCATGCGGCTGGCAGCCGCCATCAGGGATCGCTGGCCGCCGATCGAAATCATCCTGACGTCAGGCTACGCCACGCCCGACGCCGACAGCCTGCCGGCGCGCAGCGTGTTTTTCCCCAAGCCCTATGTCGCGGAAAAGGTGGTCGAGGTCATGCACCGGATGGCCGCCTGACCGCATAGGCTTATCCCGCCCCTTGCGCGGGGCGGAAGGCCGCAAGGCCGGCTTGCCGTTCAGGCAGACTTCGCGGTCTTCGCGGGGGCCCGGCGCTTCTTTACCGGCGCGACGGCGACCGTCTTGGCTTCGACCGCCATGCGCGCTGCACGAAGGCGAGCGGTCTTCTCAAGCCTGCGCTTGGATTCGGAGTCGATGATCGCGCGCGCTGCACTGGTGGTCAGGTCGTGCTTGGATTCCGATTTGGAAAGCTTCGGCTTGAAGGCATCCTGTTCTGTGATCACATCGGCCATCGTCCGTATCCTTCCAATCGAAAAACAAAAAGGCCGGGCAAAGCCCGGCCTTTGGAGGCGCCCGCCGCCCGATGGCGACAAGCTGCGAGATTTCAACAATTTAAGTAGGGCGCGCCGCGCCTTTGGCAAGGGTCAGGACGCCTTCGCGGCGCAGTCCGCGCATCGGCCCCGAATTTCCACCGATACACCCTCAGCAACGAAGGCGTGGGTCCGGGCGATGCGCGAGGCCGCCGTGTCGATCGCCTCGTCCGCCGCCTCGATCACCTTCTGGCACTCGGTGCAGACAAGGAAAACGACCGCATGATCGTGGCTTCCGTGGCCATGATGGGTACAGGCCATAAAGGCATTCTGGCTGTCCAGCTTGTGCACGAGATGCCGGTCGCCCAGCGCCCGCAGGGCGCGATAGATCTGCAGCGGCGCCTTCAGCCCTTCCGGACGCAGCCTGTCGAGAAGCTGATAGGCGGTCATCGGCGCGTGGTCGCCCCGCAGTGCATCGAGCACCAGCTTTTCGTTGCGGGTCAACTTTGCGGCTTTGGACATGCCCTGTCGATCTGCTTCATGAAGGAGGGAAGACGAAAGGCCGGCCTTTCGGCCGGCCCCCAATACCTAGTCACCCCTGCGCCACAGCGCAATGTCAGGCGTAAAGGTCCATGACCTTGTTCAGCAGCGCCAGGGCTTCTGCCTTCGGGCGCTGGAAGGAATTGCGCCCGATGATGGAGCCATTGCCGCCGCCGTCGCGAATGGACTGCACCTCGCCCAGAAGCTCGTCTTCGTTCTTGGCCGCGCCACCGGAGAAGACGACGATGCGCTTGCCCGCGAAGGAAGACTGCATGATATGGCGGACGCGGTCGGCGCCCGTTGCGCGCGGAATCTCGTTCTTCTCGTAGGTCGGCTTCGCATCCTTGAGGTCGACGAAATCGGTCGGCAGCTTGACCTTGATGATGGTGGCCCCCATCAACGCCGCCATGTGGGCGGCATAGGCGATGATATCGAGGGCTGTCTCGCCTTCCTTGGATACCTTGCCGCCGCGCGGATAGGACCAGACGACCGTCATGAGGCCGCGCGACTTGGCCTTCAAGGTGATCTCGCGCAGCTCTTCCATCATGTCGTAGGATGCGTCCGCACCCGGATAGATGGTGAAGCCGACGCCCACGCAACCGAGGCGCAGCGCGTCTTCGACGGTACCGGTCAGGGCCTGGTCCTGCGCGTTGACGAGCGAGTTGCCGCTGTTGAGCTTCAGGATCAACGGCACTTCGCCGGCGAAGGTATCGGCGCCCTGCTCGAGAAGGCCGAGCGGCGCGGCATAGCCCGAAACCCCGGACTCGATCGCCAGTTCATACAGATAATGCGGGTCGTAGGCGGCCGGATTGGGCGCGAAGCTGCGGGCCGGACCGTGCTCGAACCCCTGGTCCACCGGAAGGATGACGACGCGTCCGGTGCCGGCCAGCCGGCCATGCATCAGAAGACGCGACAGATTGCTCTTGAGACCGGGTGTCTCTCCTTCATACCAGGACAGGATCTTGCGAACGGTGTCGGTTCTCAGCATGGTGCCTCCGGGATCTGCGCAACCCGACTGTATGGTTGCTGCTTACATTCGGGATGATCTTCTGCGGCGCAAAATAGCCGGCGTAAAGACGCCCGTGAGGCCAATCCAAATTAAAATCGTTTGAAAATCGTCTTGCCCTCTCAAAGTGGGAGTGGGCCGTCATTCTTGACTTCTTCCATGACCGCATAGGTGCGTGTTTCCCGGACACCGGGAAGCGCCAGGACGATTTCTCCAAGGAACCGTCTGTATGCCGCCATGTCCGACAGGCGCGTCTTGATGAGATAGTCGAAGCCGCCGGCCACCATGTAGCATTCGAGGATTTCCGGCGTGCGCCGCGCCGCCTTGGCGAAGCGGTCGAAGACGTCCGGCGTCGTCGTATCCAGGATGACCTCCACGAAGACCAGCAGGCCGAAGCCCAGCTTCTGCGGGTCGAGCCGGGCCGAGAACCCCGTGATGTAACCTTCCTTCTGAAGCCGCTTGAGCCTTTCTCCCAGGGATGACGGCGCAAGGCCGATACGGCTGGCAAGCTCTGCATTGGTGATGCGGCCATCGGCCTGCAGGGCACGCAGGATGCGCCTGTCCGTTCTGTCGAGTTCGTTCATCCCGGTTGCCGCCCGCACTGCCGCTCACACATAATGACCCGACCGGTCTACACACACGGCCCATGAGCATAAAGAGCACCTTTTCGAAAGAACGCGACACGGCCGGCCTGCGGCAGCGGTTCCTGGCATCCGATCCGGGCCTCGTCCGGCTGCGGCTGGGCAGCCGTGTGCTTCTGACCGTCGCTCTGGTGGCCGGCATCCTTGCCCTTGCCCATCCGTGGATCGCCTTTCCGCCGTCGGCCTACGGCATGGCGATGGTGACCGCCATACAGGGCGCCGTTGCCATCAAGGATACGACGCCGCTGGCCAGGGCCGTCACGCGGGCCTATGCGGTGGCGGCGGCCTATGCGACCGTTCTGGCCATCGTACTGTTGAACGGCCAGACCGTCGCCGTCAGCACGCTGTTTCTCGTCGTCATCTTCGTCTCGGTCTACGCACGGCGCTTCGGCCTGCGCTGGCAGGCCGTCGGCATGTTCACCTTCATGTGCTTCGTCATCGCCGCCTATCTGCATCCGCAACCGGACGACCTCCCGGGAATCGCGGTGTCGCTGGTGTTGTCGTCGGTCGTCGCGCATCTGACCCGCAACTTCCTGCTGCCCGACCGGCCGGCGGAAGATTTCCAGCGGGGGCTGGAGGCGGTGGACGAGATCGTCGGGCGGCTGGCCGGGCGCATACGGCGGGCTGCCCGCAACGGGTGGTCGCCGGCGAGCCGGCAGGAGGCGCTGGAGATGGAGCGCCGCGCCAAGGACGCCATCCTGATCTGCGAGGGCTACCTGCCGATAGAGGCCGAGGCCGGCGACCTGTCGGGCGGGCGGGCGGCCGCCCTTGCCAACGATCTGTTCGATCTTCACCTCGCACTGGAAAGCGCCCTCGGAAGCGCCCTCGCCATGCCCGCACAGGGTTCCGGCAAGCTGCCCGAGGGGGTCGCCGGGCGGCTCGATGTCCTGGCCAAGGCCCGGCGCGAGGTACGCCGCAGCGCCGCGGCAACTCCGGCGACGGCCTTCGTCTCCGGCGGCGGCGGCACGGCGGCCCCGAACCGCGTGGCCAAGAGCGGCCCGGGCCGGAAACGGCTTCTTGAGGACCCGTTCTTCCGGCAGGCACTGCAGGTCACGCTTGCATCGGCCATCGCCATGACCGGCGGCATCTTCCTGTCTCCGGATCGCTGGTTCTGGGCGGTGCTGACGGCGTTTCTGGTCTTCACCAATACCCAGTCCCGGGGCGAAACCGCGATCCGCGGGTTGGAGCGCGCCGCCGGCACGGCCCTTGGCATCGTGGTGGGAATGGGGATGGCGGTGCTGGTATCCGGCGCGCTGTGGCCCACCATCCTCGTCGTGGCGATCAGCGTCTTCCTGGCGTTCTACCTGCTGACGCTGTCCTACAGCGCGATGACGTTCTTCATGACCGTGGCCATCTCGCTCGTCTACGGGCTGATCGGCACCTTCACGCCCGAGCTTCTGGTCCTGCGGCTGGAAGAGACGGTCATCGGCGCCACGGCCGGCATCTTCGTGTCTTTCTTCGTGCTGCCGCGCAGCACCTCCAGCCAGACGCGACAGGCGGTAGACCGGTTCATGCAGGCGCTGGACCAACTGCTGGAGACGGCCGCCGCCCTGGAGCCGGGCGACAACGATGCACGGTTGCTGGTGCGTGCCCGCCAGTTGGACAGGGCCCATGCCGATATCCGCAACGCCGTCGGACCGCTGCAGAGCGCGTGGACGTTCGGCGCCGGGCAGGTCGGCCTGCGGCGCGCCCTGATGCGGCTGAACGCCATCGTGCACGCCGCCCACGTGCTGGTGCGCCGTTTTGCCGCGACGCCTCCGACAGAGGGTGAACGAGAGCGCCTTTTGGCCATGCGCACCCAGATCGCGGCCCTGGCGCAGCATGGTCGCAACTTCTTCGGGCGCAGCGAAGTGGCCGAGATGCCGGATGCGCAAGACGCAGATGCAGGCGGCTCCAGCGAAAGCGTGGAGATGGCCCTGCGGTCGATCGCCCATGTCCTGGCGCAGGCCGACCCGGAAAGGCAGGCGCGCGCCCGCACTTGACGTCCGTCGGCGTCCTGGTGGCTAATGCTGCGGCAAGGGCGCCGTCTCCACCGTCCGTAATCGGACGCCGTCGAAGGTGCGCCCATGTCACTCCGCTCTGTCGCCCTCCCCCTTCTGCTGGTTGCCCTCGGCGCCACCGAGGCAACCGCCGAACCGCGTCTGGCCGTGATGCCGTTCGATTATGTCGATACGTCCGGCGAGCCCACCGACCAGAGCGCCGACCATGAAAGGCGCATGGGCCTGTTCCGCGAAACGCTGCAGGGCGCGCTCGGCGCCGAAGGCAAGGTCGATGCGGTGGAACTGCCGTGCACCCAAAGCGGCTGCACGCCGGCGAACTCACGCCCGCTCGACCTGCTCGACTCGGCACGCAGCGTATCGGCGGATTTCATCGTGCTCGGCGCCGTCCAGAAGATGAGCACGCTGATTTCCACAGGCTGGGTCAACGTGATCGATGTCAGCAGCGGGCAACTTGCGCTGGCGCGCAAACTGTCGTTCCGGGGCGATAATGACGAGGCTTTCCGGCGTGCTGCGGGCTTTGCAGCCGACGACATCGTGCGCAACCTTCCGGCCGTCGCGGCCTCCGGAGAGGCCAAATAAAGCGGGCTCGCCCATCTCGACAAGGCGGGGCCCATCTGATATCTGAAGCGCAATTCTGTGGAAGAGGTTCTCTTCCGCGAGGGTTTCTGCGTTTGCATGAGGCCCTCTCCGCTCAACGAACAATGAAACGGAACACTCGTGCAGGTACTCGTTCGCGATAACAATGTCGATCAGGCTCTCCGCGCTCTCAAGAAGAAGATGCAGCGTGAAGGCATCTTCCGTGAAATGAAGATGCGCAACTTCTACGAGAAGCCGTCGGAAAAGCGTGCGCGTGAAAAGGCCGAGGCCGTCCGTCGCGCCCGCAAGCTGGCGCGCAAGCGCGCACAGCGCGAGGGCCTGGTTGCCGGCGGCCGCACGACGGCGGCTCGCTGATCCGGCTGTCGACTGGCCAGTACATGTTTGCAACGGGCGGCGAGGTTTTTGACCTTGCCGCCCTTTTTGTATGGCTTCGCCGTATTTTCGCCTCGTCACATCCTTTCCAGTGCAATCCCCTCGCGTAAATTGAGTGGGCGGGCCGTGGAGGCGGCAGCCTGGAGGCTCCGGGCGTCGATGCAACGAATTACGGCCATCACGACCGGGGGAAGATTCATGGTCCTTACGACGCGCCAGTCCTATCGCATACTCGCGGCCATCACCGCAGCCCTGCTCCTGTCGGCCTGCCAGAGCGCCAATCCGATCCAGGCGATCAACCTTAACCAGGCGCAGGGCTCGTCGGAGAACATCTCTTCGCTGACGGCGGCGATCAACTCCAACCCGCAGAACCCGGAAACCTACAATGTCCGGGGTACGGCCTATGGGCAGGCGGGCGAGTATGGCCGCGCGATCGGCGATTTCACCCAGGCCATCCAGATCGACCCGAACTACTATCAGGCCTACGCCAACCGCGCGCTCGTCTATCGCCAGCAGGGCAAGCTGACGGAGGCGGTGCAGGATTACGGCCGCGCCGTGCAGATCAACCCCAGCTATGACAGCGCCTATATCGGGCGTGGCAATATCTACCGGGTGGCCGGCCGCAACCGCGAGGCGCTGGCCGATTTCCAGCGCGCCATCGACCTCAGCACGACGGACCCCCGCGCCTACCACAATCGCGGCCTGCTCTATCAGATCGACGGGCAGCACCGTTTGGCCATCGAGGACTTCTCCACCGCCATCTCGATGGAGGCGAACTCGCCGGAGCCCTATTCGGCGCGCGCCATCTCCTATCTTGCCCTGCAGAATGTCGACGACGCGCGCGACGACATCAACCGCGCCCTGCAACTGGACGGCAACCGTGCAGAGTTCTGGGTAACGCAGGGCCTGGTTCTGGAAGCGGCCGGCGAGTCCGGCAAAGCCTATCGCGCCTTCTCGCGCGGGGCGCAGTTGGACCCGAAGTACCAGCCCGCGCGCGACGGCATGTCGCGCACGCAAAGCGGTGCCGCAGGCAACACGCAGGCCTGACACGCCTCTATCACCTTGCTTCGGCGCGCCAACCGGGACACAACCGCTTGGTGCGCCGCGATCCTTCCGCGGCCGGGAGGATTTCATGACGCTTTCCATCATCGGCACGGATGACGCCGCGCCCCTTGGACAACCCTTGCTCTTTTCGACAGCGCATCGAGAGGCGCTGCTGCGCGATGCGGACAGGCAGCTTCGCTTCTTCGCCGGCAGCCTGAGGCCGCAGGGCGGCTTCTTCGCCCTCGGCCGCGATGGCGCCCCCCTGCCCGACACCGAACAGGAACTGCATACGGCGACGCGCCTTGTGCATGCCTACAGCCTCGGCATGGCCATCGGCTTCAAGGGTGCCGAAGAGATGGTGGACCACGGGATGGACTTCATCCTGACGGCGCACCGCGACTCTGTCGATGGCGGCTATTTTTGGAGCGTCGACGACGATGGTCCCGTGCGGTCCGAGAAGCTGGCCTATGGCCATGCCTTCGTTCTGCTCGCCTCGGCCAGTGCCATGCAAGCCGGGCATCCGGATGCCGCCGGGCTGATGGCCGACGTTCTGTCGATCATCGAAAAGCACTTCTGGGAGCCGGGGCTGGAGCGCGCGCGCGACGAGTTGAACCGGGACTTCTCACCCTTTTCCACCTATCGCGGCATGAACGCCAACATGCATCTTTCGGAAGCGCTGATGGCGGCCTTCGAAGCCACCGAGGATCGGCGCTTCCTGCACATGGCCGGCAGCATCCTCGGCTTCTTCACCCTCAGCATGGCGCCTGCCAACAACTGGCGTATCCCCGAGCACTATCACGCGGACTGGACGCCCGACCCCGACTATTCCGGCGATCCGATGTTCCGGCCACCCGGCACCACGCCCGGCCATTCGCTGGAATTCGCGCGGCTGCTCCTGCAGTACTGGGACCTGTCGGGACGCGAAGACGAGCGCCTGCCGGCCGCCGCGCGCAGCCTCGTCGACCGCGCGCTGTCGGATGGCTGGAACGAAAAGCTGGGCGGCCTTGCCTATACGATGGACGCGCAAGGCCAGGTGGCCATCGGCAAACGCCTCTGGTGGCCGGTGACGGAGGGTATCGGCGCCCTGGCCAGCCTGATCAAGCTGACGCCAACCGAGTCGGACGAGATGTGGTATCGCCGCCTCTGGTCCTTTTCGGAGGAGACGCTGATCGACCATGCCTATGGCGGCTGGTATCCGGAACTGGACGATGAAGGCAAGCCGACCGATGGCACCTTCAAGGGGAAGCCGGATCTGTATCACTCGCTGCAGGCGACGCTGTACCCGCTGGTCGACGGGATATCGCGCCAGCGGCAAGGGCTGCTTCGGCTCGCCGTTTAGCCTGATATTCGATACAAGGCGGAGGCTGGCGCCTCCGCCCGGCAAGGGCCTCTAGTGGGCCATCGCCTTGACGATGTCGTCCACCATCTTCTTGGCGTCACCGAACAGCATCATCGTGTTATCCTTGTAGAACAAGGTGTTGTCGATGCCGGCATAGCCGGAGCCAAGCGAGCGTTTGATGAACAGGCAGGTGCGTGCCTGATCCACGTTCAGGATGGGCATGCCGAAGATGGGCGAGGACGGATCGTCGCGCGCGGCCGGATTGGTCACGTCGTTGGCGCCGATCACGAAGGCAACGTCCGTCTGCGCGAACTCGGAGTTGATGTCCTCGAGCTCGAACACCTCGTCATACGGCACGTTCGCCTCGGCCAGCAGCACATTCATGTGGCCCGGCATGCGCCCGGCCACAGGATGGATCGCGTATTTGACCTCGACGCCCTCCTTCTTGAGCACGTCTGCCATCTCGCGCAGGGCATGCTGCGCCTGCGCAACGGCCATGCCATAGCCCGGCACGATGATGACGCGAGCCGCGTTCTTCATCAGATAGGCGGCGTCATCCGCCGAGCCCTGCTTGACCGTGCGCTCTCCAAGGTCGGCCCCACCGGCCGGCCCGGCATCGCCGCCGAAGCCGCCAAGGATGACCGATATGAACGAGCGGTTCATGCCCTTGCACATGATGTAGGACAGGATCGCGCCCGACGATCCGACAAGCGCGCCGGTGATGATGAGCGCAAGGTTCTGCAGCGTGAAGCCGATGCCCGCGGCCGCCCAGCCCGAATAGGAGTTTAGCATCGAAACGACGACGGGCATGTCCGCACCGCCGATCGGGACGATCAGGAGCACGCCCAGCGCCAGCGCAACGACCACGATAAGCCAGAACATCAAATGGCTCTGCGTCGTGGCGAAGCCGATGACCAGCAGCAGCAGCGCCACGCCCAGTGCTATGTTGATGATATGCCGCGAGGGAAGCAGGATCGGCTTGCCGCTCATGCGCCCATCGAGCTTGAGGAAGGCGATGATCGAACCGGTGAAGGTGATGGCGCCGATGGCGACACCGATGGACATTTCCACCAGTGCCTGCGCGTGGATATGTCCTACCGTGCCGATGCCGATGGATTCGGGCGCATAGAGCGCGGCAGCCGCAACGGCCACCGCCGCCAGGCCGACAAGGCTATGGAAGGCCGCGACGAGCTGCGGCATGGCCGTCATGGCGATCTTGCGCGCGATGTAGGCGCCCGCCCCGCCGCCGATGGCCATGCCGATCACGATGATCAGCAGGCCGCCGAAGCTGGGCCGCGCCAGAAGCAGCGTGGTGACGATGGCAAGGCCCATGCCCACCATGCCGAACATGTTGCCCTGGCGCGAGGTCGTCGGATGCGACAGGCCGCGTAGAGCCAGGATGAAGAGAACCCCGGAGACCAGGTACAGGAAGGCCGCGAAATTTTCGGACATGGCGGCTTACTTGTCCTTCTTCTTGTACATCGCCAGCATCCTCTGGGTGACGAGAAAGCCACCGAAGATGTTGACCGAGGCGAGGACGAGGGCAATGAACCCGAACGTCGTCGCAAGGCCCGAGGCCGAAATGCCGACCGCCAGAAGCGCACCGACGATGATGACGGACGAGATCGCGTTGGTGACGCTCATCAGCGGCGTGTGGAGCGCCGGCGTCACCGACCAGACCACGTAGTAGCCGACGAAGATCGCCAGAACGAAGATCGCCAGATGGAACAGGAACGGGTCCACTCCGGTCGCGGCCTGCACCGCGCCGGCGATGCCCGGCTCGCTCGCAAGCCTGTCGACGCCCGCACGGGCCGCTTCGATGGCGCCCTGCGCGGCATCGAGCGCCTGATGGGTGGTGTTCAGCGTTTCGCTTGCCATCTCAGGCAACCTCCCCCGAAACTGCGGCTTCCGCCGGTTTGAACTGCGGGTGCACCACGGCCCCCGCGTGCGTCAGTGCCGTCGCCTTCTGCAACTCGTCGCCGAGGTCGATGCGCAGCGCCTTGGTTTCCTTGTCGACCATCGTCTCCACGAAGGCCGAAAGATTGCGCGCGTACAGCAGCGACGCCGTAGCCGCGATGCGGCCGGGCACGTTGAGGTAGCCGATCACCCTGGCCGGTCCGATATCGGCCACCGTGTCGGCAACCGCGCCCTCCACGTTGCCGCCACGCTCCACCGCAAGGTCCACCAGCACGGAGCCGGGCTTCATCGTGTCGATCATGGCCCGGCTGACAAGGCGCGGCGCGGGCCGGCCCGGTATCAGCGCGGTGGTGATGACGATGTCCTGCTTGGCAATATGGCTTGCCGTCAGCTCGGCCTGCTTCTTTTGATAATCGGCCGACATCTGCTTGGCATAGCCGCCCGCCGTCTCCGCTGCCTTGAACTCGTCGTCCTCGACGGCGATGAACTTGGCGCCGAGCGATTCGACCTGTTCCTTGGCGGCCGGGCGCACGTCCGTCGCGGTGACGACGGCTCCAAGGCGGCGCGCCGTGGCGATGGCCTGCAGGCCGGCGACACCGGCCCCCATCACGAACACGCGCGCTGCCGGCACCGTGCCGGCCGCCGTCATCATCATGGGGAAAGCCCGGTCGTAGACGGCGGCGGCGTCGATGACGGCCTGGTAGCCGGCAAGGTTGGCCTGGCTGGACAGGACATCCATCACCTGCGCCCGGGTGATGCGCGGCATCAGCTCCATGGCGAAGGCCGTCACGCCCGCATCGGCCATGGCCGACAGCGCGCCTTCGTTGCCATAGGGGTCCATCACCGCCACGACGACCGCGCCTTTGCGATAACCGGCAAGCTCGTCTGCGCCGGGCCTGCGCACCTTGAGGATCAGGTCCGCGTCAGCGGCATCGGACGCGCTGCCGATGGACGCGCCCGCAGCGGTGAACGCGTCGTCCGGAATGCGCGACAGGTTACCGGCGCCGCTTTCGACGACCACGTCGAAGCCCAGCGCCTTCAGTTTCTTGATGCTGTCGGGCGAGGCCGCTACGCGCGGCTCTCCCGCTTCCCGCTCTTTGGGAACGAAGAGTTTCATGGATGCTCCTCCATCGCGCGGGCCATCTGCCGGCGCGCCATGCAACTGTGCGGGAAAGGCGGGCGCTGGAACCGACCCCGAGCGGTCAGCGCAGGATGTAGGTCAGGACGGCGCCCGAAAGGACGAACATGAAGAGGCCGCCGATGACGCCCCAGCTACCGACCAGGCTGACCATCATGCCGAGCAGGATGGCGACGACCGCGATGCTGCCGTACTTCACCAGCCACAGGAAGCCCTCGTAGGTGCGCTCATGCTCCGGATAGTCCATCGGTGCGGATGTGATAGGCCCGGTGTGATCATGGTCCGCCATCGGCAAGTCCTCGTTCGGCAATCATTCAGTGGCTCACTTATACGCATGCCGGCGCGCGGGGCAATCGCGAACGCGGCTTTTTCGGGGCAGCCGGCGGACACGAAAAAAGGGCCACCCGGCGGGCGGCCCTTTCCGATGCGACGCGCCCTTGTCAGGCGGCTTCGCGCTTCTCGTGCCGGCCTTCCTCGACCTCTTCGACGATCTTGGCGATGAAAGCCGGCAGATCGCCGGGGTTGCGCGAGGTGATCAGCGCCTGATCCGTTACGACCGCCTCGTCGTGCCAGCGCCCGCCGGCGTTGACGATGTCGGTCTTGATGGACTGATACGAGGTGACGTCGCGATCGCGGATGACGCCGGCCTCCACAAGCAGCCATGGCGCATGGCAGATGGCTGCCAACGTCTTCTTGGTGTTGTAGAAATCGTGCACGAACTTCACCGCTTCGGGCTTGGTGCGCAGGACATCCGGGTTGATCTGGCCACCGGGTAGCACCAGCGCGTCGTAATCATCCACGGACACCTGCGACAGCGTCTTGTCGACGGGTACGCTGTCGCCCCAGTCGGTCTCGTCCCATCCCTTGATCTCGCCCGGCTCCAGCGACACGACGTCCACCGTCGCGCCGGCTTCGCGCAGCTTGGTCAGCGGCTGTACGAGCTCGGACTGTTCGAAACCATCGGTCGCCAGAATCGCGATACGGGCCTGCCTGATGTTGGGCATCTGTCATGCTCCTGTTGTTCGGATATGCATGGACAATGCGCGTTCCGCCGCCCGCGTTCCGGACAGGTTGACGCAGCCGCTATAACTCCAGAGCGTCGTTGCTGCCGTCGCCGTCGACGATTTCGATCGCGATATCGACGGGAAATCCGGCCCGCGCCATGGCCGCGACATCCCGGTCGCGGCGCTCTGCCCGGTCCCGGATGCGAAAGGGCCCCAGCCCCCGGCGGCGCGCATAGGCGCGGGCCGCTTCGCGCTCGTCATGCCCCTCTTCCAGAAGGGCGGTCGATGTCGTTGCCTCGTCCACGCCCTTTTGCCGCAGCTTCGCCCGCGTCGCCGCGGCAGAAATGCCCCGCCGTTTCAGCGCCGCCACGCGCGCCCCGGCAAACAGGGCATCGTCGACAAGGCGCGCCTCGACGAGCCGGTCCACGACACGCGCCACCAGGGCAGCGGCCTCGTCCGGATCGTCCAGCCGGCGCTGCAGCTTGCGCGCAAGCACGCGCGAAAGATTGGCCTGCGAGGTCGGGTAGCGGTTGATGTAGGAAAGCGCCGCGCGCATCAGCCAGCGCTCGATATCGGACGCCGCGTCCGCCGGAGGTTGAGTGTCGCCATTCATGCCGCGATATAATACCTGAGGGTGCTTCATGCCCATAGGCGGATGCAGTACCCCTTCTATCCACGAGATACGCGGACCAGGAAAGCGATGACGATGCCCCGCCCGATAATCGCCGTGCCGGCCGATATACGCAGCTTCGAGAATTATACCTGGCACGCGACCCCCGATACGTATCTCAAGGCGGCGCTGCATGTCGCCGGTGTCGTACCGCTGATCGTGCCGGCGCTTTCCGACGGTTTCGACGTTGCCGACATCCTCGACCGTGTCGACGGCGTGATGACCACGGGCTCGGCCACCAACGTTCATCCCGGGCGATACGGCGTTGGGGCCACGGCCTCTTACGAGCCCTTCGATACCAGCCGCGATACCCTGTCCTGTGCCATGATCCAGGGCGCGCTGGCCCGCGCCATGCCGCTTCTTGCCATCTGCCGCGGCCACCAGGAGCTTAACGTCGCTCTTGGCGGCAGCCTGGCAACGGAAATCCAGGATTTGCCGGGCCGAATGGATCATCGCGCACCGACCGACCCCGAGCAGGCCGTGCGCTTTGCCCCGCGCCACCCGGTGACCCTCGAACCGGCCGGACGCCTGCGCGCGCTGATCGGCGCGGACACGATCGAGGTGAACTCGCTGCACCGGCAGGCCGTGGACCGGCTGGCCGACGGCCTCGTAGTGGAGGCGACAGCCCCGGACGGAACGGTGGAGGCCGTGTCGGTGGCGTCCGCGCCGGACTATGCCTTCGGTTTCCAGTGGCACCCGGAATACTGGGCCGAGACGGATGCGCCCTCGCGCAGCATCCTCGAAGGTTTCGGGGCGGCCTGCCGGCGCTTTTCCGCGCGGCGCGCGTCACATTTGCAGAGCGCCGCCGAGTAGCAGAACACCGAACAACACCAGAAGCAGCGCACCGGCGATCTCCAGACCATCGCGCCAGGCCGTCGACCGGCTGCCGAAGCGCAGCGCCGCGCCCTTGGCATAGACGGCCAGCGCCGCCAGCGCGGAAACGGTGATCGCCGTTCCGATGGCCATGGCCAGCACGGACAGGACGCCGCCGACCCACAGGCCGTTGACCAGTGCGAAGGTGAGAACGACGATAGCCCCGGCGCAAGGCCGAAGGCCGACGGCGAACGCAGCAGAGACGCCCGACCCGATGGTGAAGCGGCCGGTTGCCAGGCGTGTCGGGTCCAGCATATGGGCGCGGCCGCAATCGCAATCGGCCGCCTGCGCCTGGCAGACATCCGCATCGTATCCGGTTGCCGCGAACCCTGATGCGCTCTTGCCGGACGAATGGCTTCCGGCGTCGGCGAAGGCCAGTCCGCCGGATGCTGTGGACGCCACCCTACGGCTTGCCCACATGCGGCTCAGCTTGCGCGCCAGCAGCCAGACACCGAAGACCGCGATCATCGCATAGGAGGCGACTTCCATGCCCCAGCCGACCGACGTCATGGAAAGGCCGGTTCCGCGCAGCACATACCATCCGACCCACACCAGGATCAGCGCGGACAGCGCCTGAAACCCCGCCGACAGGAACGACAGCGCGATACCCCGGCGCAACTGCACTTCGTTGGCCAGCATGTAGGACGAGATGACGGCCTTGCCGTGGCCCGGCCCGGCGGCATGGAAGATGCCGTAGACGAACGACAGCCCCACCAGGGGCACGATGCCGCCATCGCCCGCGCGCAGCGCCACCAGCCCCTGCCGCAGGCCGGTGAAGAACTCGCGCTGGATGCTGCCGATCCACAGGAAGAGCCCTGCAAGCGGGCCGGTGCCCGGCTGCATGGCCACTTCGGCATTGCCGATGCCGAGCGACGATTGGGCCAGCGCCGGCGCCATCATCAGACAGAAAATCGCCGCCACCCCGGCAAGGAAAACGCTTATCCGGGGCATGTGACGTCCACATGGGTTGCGAGCGCCTTGGAATAGTCGATGCCGTCGTCCGGCACTTTCTGGTCCGGCCGCAGCATCGATATCTGCGCCATCCAGCTTGCCGCCGCCTCGTCCGGATCGGGCACGGTGAACGCCTTGGTGCAGGTGGACGGCAGGTCGAGAAGCTGGAACGCCTCCGTGCCGGCAAAATCGAAAGCCACGAAGAAGCTGTCGTCGAAGTTGGAAAACGTCACCGCCTGCGTGGCGAGGTCGATGGGCTCCGCCGGAGTCATCTCGAAGAAAAGAAGAAGCTGGTCGTGTTCGTACAGCGCCCGGATCCGCTCCGGCGGCGTCATGCGCACCGGCCGTCCGGCGATGGTAATGAGCGTGTAGAAATCCCATTCGGCAATGGATTGGCGCACCGTCTCGCCGATGGCCGTCAACTCGTCCGGGTCGAGCGTCCCGTTGGCGTTCTTGTCGAAATCGAACAGGACGCTTGAGGAAAACAATTCGTCCATCCGCCATATGTTGCGGATCGCCTTGAGGTTCGTGCCGGTGCCGCCGACGATTTCCATGCGGCCGTCGACGAAGACATGGGGGTGGGCCAGCGCCGGCGTTGCCGCGCCGCAAGCCAGAAGGGCAGCCGCAAACCTTGCGGATCTTCGGATGGCCATGTCGTTCCCCATGCCGGTAGCCTGTCGCTCATCGCTGCATAGCATGGCGATTTTGCGGTGGCATGCCCGCTCATGCGGCTATTTCAGCACCACGACCTCGGCCCCGACATGCACCCGCTCGAACAGATCGGCCACATCGGCGTTGCGCATGCGGAAGCATCCGGCCGAGGCCGCGCCGCCGATGGAGTTCGGCGCATTCGTGCCGTGGATGCGGTAGTAGCCCCATCCGAGATTGATGGCGCGCACGCCCAGCGGATTTTTGGGCCCCGGGCCGACAGATTGCGGCAGCGCGGGATTCTTGGAGCGCATGTCCGGCGTCGGAATCCAGGTCGGGTTGAGGCGTTTGCGCGAAACCCAGCTCTTGCCGAACCACTGCTCGCTCGGCTTGCCGACGGCGATGTCGTAGACGAGAGCCTCCGTCGGCCCGGTCACCAGGTACAGCTTGCGCTGGGCCGTCAGCACGACGATCGTTCCGGCTTCGTATCCGGCCGAGTCGAACACCACCGGATGGCGCGGCGCCGGCTCTGTCGCGGCCGTGGCCGTGGCCGGTGCGGCCAGAAGGCAGGCGTAGAGGGTAAGGGATAAGGCAAGGCGTTTCATTGAAGGCAGCCCGTGACGAGTTCAGCGGGCGCGGCCGATGTCAGGCGGCCGCTCCCAGCTTTTCGGCGCAATTCTGACGGAACCAGGTTGCCAGAAAGTCAACGAAAAGGCGTGTCCGCGCCGGAAGATGCCGTCGGTGCGGAAAGACGGCGTAGATCCCGGCCTCGCTTGGCATGTAGGCGTCGAGCAGGCGCACCAGCCGCCCTGCCGCGATATCCTCCCGCACGATGAACTCCGGCTCCAGCGCCGCACCAAGCCCGGCAAGGACGGCGGCGCGCACCGTGACGGGCGAATTGGCGGTGAACTGCCCGGATATATTGACCGGAATGGCCGCGCCGCTGTCCGGATCGCGGAAGGTCCAGTTGTAGAGCGTGCGCGCGTTGGAATCGATCACGACGGGCCAGTCGGCCAGATCCTGCGGATGGGCCGGAAGGCCGTGGCGGCGCACCAGTTCCGGCGTCGCGCAGATCACGAAGTCGAGGGAGGTCAGCCGACGGGCGATCAACGACGAATCATCCAGCCGCGTCATGCGGATCGCCACGTCGAATCCTTCCTCGACGAGGTTGATGAAATTGTCGTCAAGATGGACATCCAGGCGGATTTCCGGATGCGCCTTGGCGAACTCGATCAGCGAAAGGCCGAACTCGGCATCGCCGAAGGTGCGGGCCGCACTGATGCGCAATGTGCCCCGTGCCTCGCCGGTGGCGGCGCGTGCTTCCTCGTTGAGGGAATCGAGGTCGGCCAGAAGCCCGCTTGCCCGGGCCAGATACACTTCGCCGGCCGCCGTCAGCGCCACCTGCCGGGTCGTCCGGTTGATCAGCAATACGCCGAGCTCGTCTTCCAGCTCGCGGACATATTTCGACAGCAGCGCCTTGGAGCGCCCCGTCTTGCGGGCCGCGGCGGAGAATCCGCCATTCTCGACCACGGCGATGAAGGCGCGCATGCGCGTGAGTGTGTCCAATGCCATCTCCCCTCTTCGCCCGCCGTCCCGCGCATAGTCGGCACTCAAGAATCGTACCCGCAAGCTTGGCGCAAGAAAAAACCGCGTCCAGCGTAAATTTCCTGTTGTGTATGACGCACCCCTTTCATATATCCGCCTTGCCCCATGTCGCACGTGCCTGTGGGCGTCCCCCGGTCCTCATATGCGAGGGTTGCCGGGACGGTACCTGGAGTGATCCTCCAGTTGGTTTTGCTGCTCGCGAAATCATGGACGCCTTGAAGCAACGACGGTCCGGGCCTTTCTGGTCTCTCCCGGTCTCCACC
Organism: Aureimonas altamirensis; assembly: GCF_001463885.1. Taxonomy (GTDB): domain Bacteria; phylum Pseudomonadota; class Alphaproteobacteria; order Rhizobiales; family Rhizobiaceae; genus Aureimonas; species Aureimonas altamirensis. The sequence goes on from NZ_BBWQ01000010.1 coordinate 211,550, forward strand.
ACCGGGATTACTGAAGAGGCACACCATCATTGCCTGAAGTGCGGCGGGTTCTTCCCCTCCAAGCCATGGCAGACAATTCGGCGTAGATCGTCCTCAACCATGTTTTCATGGCGGGCGAAATCGCGTCGGCGCATGTCGCGTCTCGCGCGGACAGCGGTAGAACAGGGTCTCCACAGGCTGTTCTTCGCCGTCGTGCGTGCGCTCCTATTCAACCTTCCGGTTCGTGGGAGAGCTCAACCATGGCAACGCAACGTATCACCGATTTCCTGGCCACCCGACGTCCGAGCGGTCCTTGCCTCGTCGTCGACCTAGAGGTCGTGCGCGAAAACTTCATCGGCTTCCGCCGCGCTTTGCCCGGCTCCGCTATCTATTATGCCGTCAAGGCCAATCCGGCGCCGGAGATCCTGCGTCTGCTGGCGTCTCTCGGCTCCAGCTTCGATTGCGCCTCCGTGGCCGAAATCGAGATGGCAATGAATGCCGGCGCAACCCCGGACCGTATCTCCTACGGCAACACGATCAAGAAAGAGCGCGATATCGCAAGCGCCCATGCGCTCGGCGTTTCGCTGTTCGCGGTCGATTGCGTCGAAGAGGTCGAGAAGGTGGCCCGCGCGGCACCTGCGGCACGCGTCTTCTGCCGTGTCCTGACGGACGGCGCCGGGGCCGAATGGCCGCTGTCGCGCAAGTTCGGCTGCGTTCCGGCCATGGCCATCGACGTTCTGGAAACCGCGCATCGCCTGGGCCTTCAGGCGACCGGCGTCTCGTTCCACGTCGGCTCGCAGCAGACCGACACCGAGGCCTGGGACAGCGCTCTTGCCGATGCCGCCAACGTCTTCAACACGCTGGCCGAGCGCGGCATCGTGCTGACGCTGGTCAACATGGGCGGCGGCTTCCCGACCCGGTATCTGAAGGACGTGCCGACCGCCGAGGCCTATGGCCAGTCGATCTTTGCCGCGCTGAGCCGGCATTTCGGCAACCGCCTGCCCGAGACGATCATCGAGCCGGGCCGCGGCATGGTGGGCGACGCCGGCGTCATCAAGGCGGAAGTGGTTCTGGTGTCGCGCAAGTCCGCGACCGACGAGAACCGCTGGGTCTATCTGGACATCGGCAAGTTCGGCGGGCTCGCCGAAACGATGGACGAGGCGATCCGCTACCCCATCGTCACCGCGCGTGACGCGGACCGCAAGGAGCCTTGCGTTCTGGCCGGGCCGACCTGCGACAGCGCCGACGTCATGTACGAAAAGGTACCCTATCCGCTGCCGATCACGCTGACGGTGGGCGATGAGGTGCTGATCGAGGGCACGGGCGCCTACACCACCACCTATGCCTCGGTGGCCTTCAACGGTTTCGAGCCGCTGCGCGCCTACGTCATCTGACGCGACAATCCGCCGGGCGGCCAGTGCCGCCCGTCATCGCCGCCAGAACTCATCCGCCCTTATCGAGGGAGTGCCGCGCCATGCTGCCAGCGCCTTCTTTCCTGATGCCGGAAATCCGGCCCGACATCCGCTTGCGCACCGAGCACGGCGCGGACGTGCCCGCACGTGAAGCGCTTCTGGACGCCGCGATGGGCAAGGCGCGCAAGCGCAAGGCTTCGGAAGCGATCCGCCGTGGCCGGTTGCCGGCGGATGGGCTTTCGCTGATCGCGGAAGACGAGGCTGGCCGCGTCGTCGGCACGGTCCGGCTTTGGCATGTCGACGCCGGTGGCCGCCGCGCCCTGCTGCTTGGCCCGCTGGCTGTCCTGCCGGGGCTGGACGGCATGGGAATCGGCTCCATGCTGATGCGGCGGGCGATCGCCGAGGCAAGCTTTCGCGGCCACGCGGCCATCCTGCTCGTGGGCGACGCCCCCTATTACGAACGTTTCGGCTTCAGCGCGCGGGCAACGGGCGCGCTGTCGATGCCCGGCCCGTATGAGCGGCATCGCCTGCTGGCGCTGGAACTGGCACCCGGCGCCTTGGCGGGTGCGGACGGTGTCATCCGGGGCACGGGCCGGCGCCTTGGCGCGGAGCGCCGGGCCGCATAGGCGGCTAGCCGGCATTGGCGGCAATCAGCGCCGCCCGTGCCGACCGCACATGACGCCGCATCTGCAGCTCGGCCACCTCACCGTCGCGCTCCTGCAGCGCGTTGAGAATGCGCAGATGCTCCTTCCAGGCTTCCAGCCCGCGCCCTTTGACTGCCCCGTGTTTCTGGCGGCATAGGAAAAGGCGCGGGTAGAACTGGTCGCACAACAGGTCGGCAAGCACCGGGTTGCGGCTGGCCCGCGCAATACGGACATGAAAGTCGTCGTCCCGGTCGTGCTGATTGTACGGCCCCTGCGGCTCGGCGCGCAGCGCCACCCCATGCTCGTCGACGAGGTCGGTCAACTCGGCCAGTTCGCGCTCGGTCATCTCGCTTGCCGCCAACCGCGCGGCCATGCCCTCGAGCGCCTCGCGCACGTCCAGAAGATGCAAAAACTGCGGCAGCGTCGGCGCGATCACCCGCACGCCCTGGTTTGCAACATGGGTCACCAGCCCGCGCTCCTGAAGGCGGCGGATGGCCTCGCGCACGGGGGCGCGGCTGACGCCGAGTTCGGCGGCGATGGCCGGCTCGCTGAGCTTGTCGCCGGCCTTCAACTCCCCCTTCAGGATCGCGGCGTTCAAGGTGTCGTAGACCGTTCGCGAGGACACAGGTCGGCTCATCGGAAACTCCAGAAAATGTCGACACATAATATCATCGGATCACGCAATTCCAAGATATGGCCTTGTCACAGGGAGTTTATTGCATAGACTGTCGACACTTTATGGTTCTGGGAGGAAACCGACGATGATCCGAAGCACGCTTCTGGCTGCAACCCTGCTGGCCCTTGCCCCCGCCATCCCCGCATCGGCCTTCGAGCCGCGCAACCCCGAATGCATCGCGCCGGCGGCGCCGGGCGGCGGCTTCGACCTAACCTGCCGCATCACCAGCCAGCAGTTGAACCAGCTCGGCATCGTCAAGCCCAGCATCCGCACGACCAACATGCCCGGCGGTATCGGCGCCGTGGCCTACAACACCATCCAGGCGAATCGCGCGCAGGACCCGAACGTGATCATCGCCGTTTCCACGGGGTCCTGGGTCAACCTCGCGCAGGGCAAGTTCGGCCGCTTTTCCGAAAACGACGTCCGCTGGCTTGGCGCCGTCGGCGCCGACTACGGCGTGCTGGCCGTCCGCAAGGACAGCCGCTTCCAGACGCTGGAGGATTTCGTCGCGGCGCTGAAGGAAGACGCAGGCTCGGTGCCCATCGGCGCGGGCGGAACGGTCGGCAGCCAGGACTGGATGAAGCCGGCCCTCGTCGCGCGGGCAGCCGGGGTGGACCCGCGCAAGATGCGCTATCTGTCCTATGAAGGCGGCGGTGAGGCGCTGGCAGCCCTTCTGGGCGGAACGATCGAGGTTCTGCCCGGCGACGCATCCGAGATCATGGGCCAGCTCGAGGCCGGCGAAGTGCGGGTGCTGGCAACGTTTTCGGCAGAGCGGCTTCCCGGCGCCTTCGCCGACGTGCCGACCGCCAAGGAAACGGGCTACGATGTCGAGTGGCCGATCGTGCGCGGCTTCTATGCACCGCCCCGCATCTCCGACGAGGAGTATGCCTATTGGGTGGACGCGCTGACGAAACTCAACGCAAACCCGGAATGGCAGAAGGTGCGGGGCGAGCAGGGTCTGTTCGAATACGATCTCGTGGGCGCAGATTTCGACGCCTTCGCCAAGGAGCGCACGGCCGCTTTCCGTACCCTCGCTTCCGAAGTCGGCCTGCCGACATCCGGCAACTGAGGCAGAGGCGATGACGCCGCTTGCCGCCAAGACAGTGGACCGGGCCAGCGGCGCATTGCTGCTCCTGCTCGGCATCGGGGCGATCTGGCATGCCCAGTCGCTTTCCGTGCCCTTCGCCGCCGACCCCGTCGGGCCGAAGGCCTTTCCAACCATCGCCGGGGCCGTACTGGCCGTGGCGGGCGCCAGCATCATGCTTCGCCCAGAGGCGATCGAAGTGGAGGCCGGGCACAGGATGCGGGTGGCCAGCGTCGCAATCGCCTCGCTCGTCTACCCGTTCCTGCTGTTGCCGCTGGGCTTCGTTCCGGCGACCGCCTTGCTCGGCCTCGTCACCGCGCGCGCTTTTGGCGGGAAATGGGTGGGCTCCATCATCGCATCGATCCTGTTGGCGGCCGCCTTCCTGCTGATCATCGATACCGGACTCGGACTGCCGATGCCGCGCGGCCCGCTGGGGATCTGACATGGAAGCGCTCTCATCGCTTGCCTATGGGTTCAGTGTCGCGCTGACCCCGTTCAACCTGTCGCTGGCCTTCATCGGCGCCGCCCTCGGCACGGCCATCGGGGCATTGCCGGGCATCGGGCCCATCAACGCAATCGTCCTGCTGCTGCCGCTGTGCTTCTCGCTGCAACTGCCGCCGGAAAGCGCGCTCATCCTGCTTGCCGGCATCTACTATGGCAGCGGCTACGGCGGCCGCATATCGTCCATCCTCCTCAACATCCCCGGCGACCCTGGGCTGGTGATGACCACGCTGGACGGCTATCCGTTGGCGCAGCAGGGACGCGGCGCGGCGGCGCTGGCGCTCAGCGGTATCGCCAGCTTCGTCGGCGGAACGGTCACGGTTGTCCTTTTGACCTTCCTTGCGGTGCCGCTGGCACGGCTTGCCGTGTCCTTCGGTCCGGCGGATTACGTAGCCCTGATGGCGCTGGCCTTCGCGCTTCTGACGGCCATGGGCATGGCCCGCACAGCCAAGACATGGGCAGCCATCGCGCTCGGCTTCCTGCTTGCCTGCGTCGGCATCGACGGGGGCTCCGGGGTGGAGCGTTTCACCTTCGGTTCGCTTGAGTTCCTCGGCGGCATCGACTTCACCGTGCTGACGATCGGCCTTTTCGCCGTCAGCGAAATCCTTGTGGTGGCCGAAGGGCTGCGCTCCGGCGTCATCACCGAACTCGGCGGGGGCAAGCGGCTGACGGTCCGCGAGACGCTCAGCTGCCTGCCCGCCATGCTGCGCTCTACCGGCATCGGCTTCTTCCTCGGCATCCTGCCGGGTACCGGAGCCGCAGTCTCCTCGGTTCTTGCCTACACGGCCGAAAAGAAGGTCTCCGACAAGGGCACCTTCGGCAAGGGCGACATGCGCGGCCTTGCCGCGCCCGAAACCGCCGACAACGCCGCGCAGACCGCCTCGATGGTGCCGATGCTGGTTCTCGGCATACCCGGCTCGGGCACGACGGCCGTGCTGCTGGGAGCATTGCTGATGTATTCGGTGACGCCCGGCCCGCTCCTGTTCACGCAGCGCCCGGAGATCGCCTGGGGGCTCATCGCCTCGATGTATGTCGGCAACCTGATGCTTCTGGCGTTGAACCTGCCACTCGTCGGCCTGTTCGCCCGCCTGTTGATGGTGCCGTACTGGATTCTGTTTCCGGGGGTTCTCGGGTTGTCCTTTGCCGGCGTCTACGCGGCCACCAACTCGGCGTTCGAGCTGGTGCTGACCACGCTGATCGGCATCGTCGCCTATGTCATGCGCAAGGTCGGCATTCCGCTGATTCCGCTGCTGATCGCCTTCGTCCTGGCACGTCTGTTCGAAGACAATCTCCGCCGTGCTTTGTCCTTGTCGGACGGCGATCCGACGATCCTGTTCAACTCGGTCACCGCCATCCTGTTCTGGGCTGTCACGGCGCTGATCGTCCTTGTGCCGCTGCTGGCTCCACGGCTGCGCTCCCGCGTGCGGGAAGCCTCCGAAAGCGAAGGCGGCTGAACCCGCCGCCCTCGCCATACGTCAAAGGAAAATCGAAGTGACCTATCTCGTCGATGAAGACCGCCCGCGCGTTCCGGCCGGCCAGCGTTTCCGGGCATTGATGGACGCGCCGGCCATCATGCGCATCCCCGGCGCCCATAACGGCCTGTCGGCCATACAGGCCCGCGATGCCGGCTTCGAGGCCCTCTATCTTTCGGGCGGCGCGGTCAGCGCCTCCATGGGCCTGCCGGATCTCGGCATCCTGACGCTGGAGGACGTCACCTTTCATCTGCGGCAATTGTCGCGCGCGTCGGCGCTTCCCGTCCTGGTCGACGGCGATACCGGCTTCGGCGAGGCGCTGAACGTGATGAACATGGTCCGCACCTTCGAGGATGCCGGGGCCGGCGCGGTGCAGATAGAAGACCAGCTCCTGCCCAAGAAGTGCGGCCACCTCAACGACAAGCGCCTTGCCGGCGCGCACGACATGGCGGCCAAGGTTTCGGCGGCGCGGCGCGCGCGGCGCGATCTCGTCATCATTGCCCGCACCGATGCCGCCGCCAGCGAAGGCATCGAGGGGGCGGTATCACGTGCAAAGCTGTATCTGGAGGCCGGGGCCGACGCCATCTTCCCCGAGGCGCTGACATCGGTGGAGATGTTCCGTGCCGTTGCCGAGGCGCTGCCCGGCGTGCCCCTTCTGGCCAACATGACCGAGTTCGGGCGCACGCCGGCGCTGACCGCCGACGAGTTCCAGGCGCTCGGCTACGCCATGGTGATCTGGCCCGTTTCATCTTTGCGCGTCGCCGCCAAGGCGCAGGCTGCGCTGTACGAAACGATCCGCCGCGACGGCACCCCCGCGGCGGTGTTGAGCGCCATGCAGACGCGGGCCGAGCTTTACGACACGATCGGCCTTGCCGAGTACGAGGCGCTCGACCGGTCCATCATCAAGACGGTGTTGCCGGGCGAGGTCGCCTGACCCCGCGCGGTCAGAGACCGCCGGGGTAGTTCGGGCTTTCACGCGTGATGGTCACGTCATGCGCGTGGCTCTCGCGCAGGCCGGCGGGGGAAATCCGCACGAAGGTCGCGTTGGTGCGGAAATCGTCCAGCGTCGCGGCACCGGTGTAGCCCATCGCCGCGCGCAGGCCGCCGGCAAGCTGGTGCAGCACGGCGCTGACCGGCCCCTTGTAGGCCACCTGGCCCTCGATGCCTTCCGGCACCAGCTTCAGCGTGTCGCGCACCTCGGCCTGGAAGTAGCGGTCTGCCGAGCCCCTGGCCATCGCGCCGACCGAGCCCATGCCGCGATAGGCCTTGAAGGAGCGGCCCTGGTGCAGGTAGATCTCGCCCGGGCTTTCGTCGGTGCCCGCCAGAAGCGAGCCCACCATGGCCGCCGAGGCACCTGCGGCAAGCGCCTTGGCAAGATCGCCCGAAAACTTGATACCGCCATCGGCGATCACCGGCACGCCGGCCTTGTCGGCCACGGCGACGGCATCCATGATGGCGGAAAGCTGCGGTACGCCGACACCCGCCACGATGCGCGTGGTGCAGATCGAGCCCGGGCCGATGCCCACCTTGATGCCGTCGGCGCCCGCGTCGATCAGCGCCTGCGTGCCGCTCGGCGTCGCGACATTGCCGGCGATCACCTGCACCTCGTTCGACATGCGCTTCACCCGCGCCACGGCATCCAGCACCCGCTGGGAATGGCCATGGGCCGTATCCACGACGATCAGGTCGATGCCCGCGTCGATCAGGCGCTCGGCACGCTCGAAACCGTCGTCGCCAACGCTGGTCGCTGCCGCCGCCAGAAGACGGCCCTGCCCGTCCTTGGCTGCGTTGGGGTTGAGCTGAGATTTCTCGATATCCTTGACGGTGATCAGGCCGACGCAGTGGCCCTCGCCGTCCACCACGAGCAGCTTCTCGATCCGGTGTGCGTGCAGAAGACGCTTGGCCTCCTGCTGGTCGACGGTATCGCGGACGGTGACGAGGTTGTCCTTCGTCATGAGCTCGTGGATCTTCTGGCGGTCGTCGGAGGCAAAGCGCACGTCGCGGTTGGTGAGGATGCCCACCAGCTTGCCGCGCGTCTGGCCGCCGCGCCCGCCGTTCTCGACAACCGGAATGCCGGAGATGCGATGGGCAGCCATCAGCGCGCGGGCATCGCCCAGCGTGGCGTCGGGCCCGATGATGACCGGGTTGACCACCATGCCGCTCTCGAATTTCTTGACCTGCCGCACCTCCTCGGCCTGCTCGGCCGGGGTCAGGTTGCGGTGGATGACGCCGATGCCGCCTGCCTGGGCCATGGCGATGGCCAGCCGGGCTTCCGTCACCGTGTCCATGGCGGCCGACAGGATGGGCAGGTTGAGGCGCAGGGTGCGCGTGATGCGCGTGCGCACATCCACCTGCCCGGGCATGACCTGAGAGTGCGCCGGCTGCAACAGGACGTCGTCGAACGTCAGCGCGAGGGCGCCGGTTGATGTCTCGATAATCTGGGCCATGCCAGTCCTTCCGGTAGCGGATCGGGGGCCAGACAAGGGCCGCGCCCGAATGAGGGATGGCAAGGGCTGCTAGCATGGGGCGAGGCTTTAGGGAAGCCCCGTTCTGCCCCATGTCTTCGCGATTGCGAAATCGCCGTCGATGGCCGGCCCCTCAGCCGTTGCTTGCCGGGGCCGCGTCCTCGATCATCAGCGCGTAGGTCTCGGGCACATAGCGGAAGGCTTCGCCATCGCGCTGCACATAGCCGACGGCCGGGAACGGCAGGTGATAGCCGGTGAAGGGCAGCTTCTCGTCGGCCAGCATGGCGGCAAAGCGCTGGCGCGTGGCCGCGGCCGCCGCCTTGTCCATGTCGAAGCGGACATGCCATTCCGGCTTCTGCAGCGACACGACAGACTGGCTGAACGTATCGCCCATCAGAAACAGCCGCTTGCCGCCGGAGGTGAGCTCAAAGACGAAATGGCCGGGCGTGTGGCCATAGGCGGCCCGCGCGAACAGGCCGGGGGCAACTTCGTCACCATCCTCGGCAAGGGTCATGGTGCTTTCCAGCGGCGCAACCTTCGCGGCCACCGCTTCCGCATTGCCGGCGGTGCCGCCGCTCTTGGCCGCATCGGATGTCCAGAACTCGTATTCCTGCCGGCCGACGATCAGGTGCGCCCTCGGGAAGGCCGGTGCATCTCCCTCCATCAGGCCGCCGATGTGATCGCCATGCAGATGCGTCATCACCACCATGGTCACCCTGTCGGCCGGAATGCCGGCGGCTTCCATGCGCTGGCGTAGCTGTCCAAGGCCGCCGTCGCGCCCGCCGGAGCCGAACCCGGTATCGATGAGGACCGTTTCCCCGCCCGTCTCGATGACCACGGGGTTGAAGAAGGTGACGAAGCGGCCGGCCGGCAAAAGGTTCGCCTCCATCAGCTCGGCGACCGCCTCGGCGGTCTGGTCTTCGCCGAAGGTGGGGTGCGGCCCGTCGCCAGGGCGGACGCCATCCAGGATAACCGTGATGCGGGCATCGCCAAGCTTGAAGCGCTGCCAGCCCGGCGCCATCGCGCCCTCGCCGCCCGCCTGCGGTGCGGGTGCGGCGGCAGGTGCAGCCGGCTCGGCGGCAGGCTGCTGGGCCCGCGCGGCCGTTACCATCGCGCTGGCCGCGGCGGTGCCGAGAGCAAGCTTCAACGCCCCGCGACGATCGAGACCCATCTTCTGACGATTCATAAGCCTGCTCCTAGCAGTTTCACGCATGTTGTCTTGCCCAACCTCGATAGGCTGCAATATGGGCAAGTTTGGGCAGGTCGTGAGCCTTCACGACAAATTTGTGCGAACGGTCGGGCGGAGATAAGAGAACCTTACCGTTTTTTCCGGAAAGCAATCCCGCCGTGAAGCGCATCGTTCCCGTCGTCCTCGCCGTCGCTCTGTTCATGGAAAACATGGACTCGACCGTCATCGCGACATCGCTGGCAACCATCGCCGAGGATATCGGCACCAACCCCATCGCACTGAAGCTTGCGCTGACGAGCTACTACGTGTCGCTGGCCACGTTCATTCCGATTTCAGGCCGTGTGGCCGACCGGTTCGGCGCGCGTTTCATATTCCAGTGCGCCATCGTCGTCTTCATGCTGGGCTCTCTGGCCTGCGCCCTGTCCAGTTCCATCGAGGCCTTCGTGGCGGCGCGTTTTCTGCAAGGGATGGGCGGCGCGATGATGACGCCGGTCGGCCGCCTGCTGCTGGTGCGGGCCGCCAACAAGTCCGATCTCGTCACTGCCATGGCATGGTTTTCCATTCCGGCGATGGTGGGGCCGCTGATCGGCCCACCGATCGGCGGCGCCATCTCCACCTACGCCGACTGGCGCTGGATCTTCCTGATCAACCTGCCCATCGGCCTGATCGGCATCGTGATGTCGCAGAAGGTGCTGCCCTATGTGGAGCCGATCGCCACCATCCGCTTCGACTGGCCGGGCTTCGTCATCTCGGGCCTTGCCTGCTCGGGCCTCGTCTTCGGCTTGTCGGTCATCTCGCTGCCGGCCCTGCCCCCCATCATCGGCTTCACGCTGGCCGCCGTCGGCGTGTTATTCGCGCTGCTCTACATCCGCCACGCGCGGCGCAGCCCCGACCCGCTCCTGCATCTGTCTCTCCTGAAGGTCGATACGCTGCGCGCGTCCATCACCGGGGGCGGGCTGTTCCGCATCGGCACGGGCGCCCTGCCGTTCCTGCTGCCGCTGATGCTGCAACTCGGCTTCGGCTACACGCCCTTCGAATCCGGCCTCGTCAGCGCGGCCACGGTGGGCGGTGCGATGGCGATGAAGCTTATGGCGCGCCCGCTGTTGCGGCGCTTCGGCTTCCGCACGGCGCTGATGTCGACCGCCGTGCTGGGTGGGGCATCGGTGGCCGTCATCGGCTTCTATCGGCCGGATATGCCGTTGATCCTGTTGCTGGTGCTGTTGCTCGTCGGCGGCTTCTTCCGCTCGCTGTTCTTCACCAGCACAAACGCCCTGGCCTTTGCCGACGTGCCGCCGCCGCGCGCCGGCGATGCAACCGCCATGCTGGCCGCTTTCCAGCAGGTTTCCATAGCCACCGGCGTTGCCATGGCCGGCGGCATACTGGAGGCCGGGGTCGTCTTGCGCGGCGGTGTCCTGCCCGTTCCGGCCGATTTTACCGTCGCCTTCATCGCGGCGGGGTGCGTCACCGTTGCCGCGCTGTTCTGCTTCCGGTCGCTGCCGGCCTCGGCCGGATCGGAGATATCCGGCCGCCGATAGCGGCGGTCAGCCTTCGTCTGCGGCCGCCTCGGCGTCGTCACGGCGTAAGTGTCCGCGAAAGCCCTTGGCCAGCAGGAACAGCTCCACCGAGCCATCGCGCGAGGCGGGCGGCTTGACGTGGTGCACGCTGGTGAAGTTCTTCTTCAGCATGGTCAGAAGGTCGGCCTCGGTGCCGCCCTGGAAGGTCTTGGTCAGGAAGTGGCCGCCCGGCCGCAGCGTCCGTATGGCGAAATCCGCCGCCACCTCCACCAGATGCATGGTGCGCAGATGGTCGGTCCGGCGGTGGCCCGTGGTTGGCGCGGCCATGTCCGACAGGACGATGTCCGGCGCCTCGCCCAGCGCCTCCAGCAGGCGGCCGGGTGCGGCGTCGTCCAGGAAATCCATCTCGAAGATGGTCGCACCGGGGATCGGGTCCACCGGCAGATAGTCGATACCGACGACCTGCGCCTTGTCCGGCGTATCCGCCGTGCGCTGCACCGCCACCTGGCACCAGCCGCCCGGTGCGCAGCCAAGATCCACCACCCGCATTCCCGGCTTCAGCAGCTTGTAGCGATCGTCGATCTCGATCAACTTGTAGGCCGCACGCGAACGGTAGCCTTCCGCCTTGGAACGGCGGACATAGGGGTCGTTCAACTGCCGCTCCAGCCACCGGCGCGACGATGCCTTGATGCCGCCTTTTTTCTTGACGCGCACCGAAAGCCCGCGATCGCCTCTCTTGCCGCCCGTCACGCGCCCTGCCTCGCTCGGTTGCCCTGCGTGTCGCGCCGCCAGACGCCGTCCGCCACCATCATCTCGATCAACAATCCTTCCCGAAGGCCCCTGTCGGCAACCCGCAGCGACGGCGCCGGCCAGACCTTGCGTATGGCTTCCAGAATGGCGCAGCCGGCCAGCACAAGGTCGGCGCGCTCGCTGCCGATGCAGGGATTGGCCATGCGCTCCTCGAAGCTCCAGCCGGCGATACGCGCAACCAGTTCCGAAACCTCGGCATCGCGCAGCCACAGCCCGTCCACCTGCCGCCGGTCGTAGCGCTCCAGCCCCAGATGCACCCCGGCCAGCGTCGTGACCGTGCCGGAGGTGCCCAAAAGGTGAAAACCTGCCCTGCCGACATAGGGCGCAAGGCGGTTGCGCCCCTTGAAGCGCTCGATATGACCGGAAACCTCGTCCACCATCTGCTGGAACAGTTCGGGCGTCACCGTGCGGCCGCCATAACGCTCGGCCAGGGTGACGACACCCACCGGCAGGGAGGTCCAGGCCACGATGTGATTGGACAGCCGGCGGCTTGGCCCCTGCCCGAGGTCCAGAAGCGCGATCTCCGAACTGCCGCCGCCGATATCGAACAGAACCGCCCCGCGCGCCGAACGATCCACCAGCGACCCGCAGCCCGACACCGCCAGGCGGGCTTCGGTTTCGCGGCTGACGATCTCCAGATCCAGGGTCGTCTCTCGCTTGACACGCTCCAAAAACTCGGGCCCGTTGGCGGCCGAGCGGCATGCCTCGGTAGCGATCAGCCGCAAGGCGCGGATATCGCGCGCCGCCAGCTTCTGGCTGCAGATTTCCAGCGCCGCCAGCGCCCGGTCCATCGCGCCGGCGGCGAGGCTGCCCGTGCGGCCCAGACCTTCTCCCAGGCGGACGATGCGGCTGAAGGCGTCGATGACGCGGAACTGGCCGGGGCGCCCCGGCACGGCGATCAGCAACCGGCAATTATTGGTGCCGAGATCCAGCGCGGCGTAAAGCGGCGGACGCCCCTTGTCCACGGCGCGCTGCGGCGGACGCTGCACCTTGCAGGACGCGTCCGGCGCCTCCGTGGCGGCGGCCCCGCGACGCCGGCGCCGACGCCGGCTCTTTTTGCGGGGGTCCGGGTTCTGGCGCGCGACGGCGCTTTCGGCCTTGGCAAGCTTTTCGCCGAGCGACGGCGGAAGATCGCCATCGACAACGCCTTTTGCCGCCGCCGTCGCTGGCTTGCGACGCCGTCGGCGCTGGCGCTTGGACAGCCTGCCGGCCTTATCGGCCGGCTGGGCCGTCTCCGTCATCTGGTGGTGGGAGGCGGCACGCCGCTCCCGCTCTGTATCCTGAACCACAAATACCAACTCCGGAGCAGGCCTCACGCGGAAGCGCTCCTGGACCAATCAGAATCTTTCGTTGCCTTAAGTGTAACAGCCCGTTGCGCTTTCACAAGCGCGGCCAACACCTCCCCACATCATACATTCGCCTCATCGTAGAGATTGGGCAGGACCGGCAGAAACCGCGCCGCCCGGCGCATCAGAAAATCCCAGAAGGCGGACTCGGCCGGCGTCGGCACCCTGTCGGCCCGTGTCACGGCAAACCATTGGCGCCGGATCGGGGTTCCCGCGACATTCAGGATCACCAGGCGGCCAAGCTCGACCTCCAGTGCAACCGTATGGGCCGACAGGAAGGCGATGCCCAGGCCCGCCATGACGGACTGCTTGATCGTTTCGTTGGAATCCAGCTCCAGCAACCGGTCGTCGAGAAGCTCCGGCATGTCGCGCACGAACAGCTCCAGCGAGCGGCGCGTGCCCGATCCGCGTTCGCGCACCAGCATGCGGTGGCCGGCCAGATCCTGCAGCTCCAGGCTGCGGCGCGCGGCCAGGGCATGCCCGGGCGCGGCCACCACCACCAGTGGATGGTCGCCGAACACGCGCGCCCGGATGGGCAGGTCGCGCGGGGGCGTGCCCATCAATGCGATGTCCAGGGCCATGGTGCGCAGATCCTCCGCAATGCGGCTCTTGTTGCCGACCTCCAGCTCTATGTCGATGCCGGGGTGCTCCGCCCCGAAGGCGGCAAGGATGGACGGCGCGAAATATTTGGCGGTGGAAACGACCCCGAGCCGCACCCGCCCGCGCTTCAAGCCCTTCAGCGCGTCGATCTCGTCGCGCATGTCGCGCAGCGCGTGTTCGATGGCATTGGCGGCGGACAGAACGCAGGCACCGGCCTCCTTGATGCGCATTCCATCGCTGGTGCGGTCGAAGAGCGGCAGGCCGAACGCTTCTTCCATCTGCTTGATCTGAAGCGTGATGGCCGGCGCCGTCAGCCCCAGGGTGCGCGCCGCCGCCGCGATCGTTCCAAGACGGTTGACCGCCTGTACGGAGCGAAGCTGCCGCAAGGTTATCGCCTGCAAGGACACCGGCCCCTCCCCGTGCATAATTTTTTCTGACTATGCGACTTAAGCAAATAAATTTTACTTAGTCCACTGCCTGATCGATAGTCCTGCCTGACATCGGGAGGGTGTTGATCATGCGTTCGTCGCTCGAAGCTCATCTGCGTGCCTTCGCGGGGGAAGATCCGCTCCGCAACGACATCGCCGAGGCGGTACGCCAGCTCGGCGTCGCGGCCATCAAGCTGCGCGGCGTCATCATGGAAGAGCCTGCCGGGCCACCCGCCCCGACACCGTCCGCCACCAACGCCGCAGGCGACATCCAGACCTGGCTGGACATCGAGGCCGACCGCATCTTCACCGCCGCGGCGTGGCAGGCCAACATCGCCATCATGGCGTCGGAAGAACGCGCCGAACCCCTGCCCATGCATCCGGGCGGAACGCTGGCTCTGGCGATAGACCCGCTCGACGGCTCGTCGAACATCGAGACGAACGCGTCCATCGGCTCGATCTTCTCGCTGCTGCCGGCAGCGGGGCAAGCGCCCTTCGCCCAGCCGGGCCGCAACCAGCTCGCTGCGGGAACCATCGTCTACGGGCCGCGCTGCCAGATGATCCTGACGCTCGGGCGGGGCACGCTCGTCTTCACCTACTCGCCCTCGTTCGGCGGTTTCGTGGAAGAGCAGCACGCTGCTCCGATACCGGAGAAGACGTCCGAATTCGCCATCAACGCATCCAACTATCGGCACTGGGACGAAGAGGTGCGGCTCTATGTCGACGACTGCCTGGCCGGCGCCGACGGCCCGCGTGGCAGGGAGTTCAACATGCGCTGGACGGCTTCGCTGGTGGCCGAGTTGTCGCGCATCCTCACGCGCGGCGGCGTCTTTCTGTATCCGGCCGACGCCCGCCGCCCCTACCGCGAGGGCCGCCTGCGCCAGCTCTATGAGGCGAACCCCGTCGCATTCATCGTCGAGCAGGCCGGCGGCGCGGCAACCGACGGCATCCGGCCTCTTCTGGATACGGCCCCGGCGACCCTGCACCAGCGCACGCCCTTCGTCTTCGGCTCGGCGCACGAGGTGCAGCGCGTTGCCCGATATCTCACCGATCCGTCGGCCATCGGGGAGCGCTCGCCGCTCTTCGGCCGCCGCAGCCTGTTCCGCGCGTAAGGGAAACCGAACCAGTGACCGCCAGACACCCCATAATCGCCATAACAGGCTCTTCCGGCGCCGGCACCACATCGGTCAAGCGCATCTTCGAGCAGATTTTCCGCCGCGAGGAGGTGAAGGCCGACTTCATCGAGGGCGATGCCTTTCACCGCTACGACCGTGCGGCGATGAAGGCCAGGATGGCCGAGGAGGAAGCCGCCGGCAATCACGAGTTCTCGCATTTCAGCCCGGATGCGAACATCCTGGAAACGCTGCAGGACATCTTCGCCGAGTACGGGCGAAAGGGAACGGGCCGCACGCGGCATTACGTGCACGACGACGCCGAGGCGGCAATCTACGGCGCGCCGCAAGGCACATTCAGCGCCTGGCAGGATTTTGCGGGCGACAGCGACCTTCTGTTCTACGAGGGGCTGCACGGCTGCGTGCGCACCGATACGCTGGACCTCGCCTCGCATGTCGACCTGAAGATCGGCGTCGTGCCCGTCATCAACCTCGAATGGATCCAGAAGATCCATCGGGACAAGGCCTCGCGCGGTTACTCCACCGAGGCCGTGATGGACGTGATCCTGCGGCGCATGCCGGATTATGTGCGCACCATCTGCCCGCAATTCACGCTGACCAACATCAACTTCCAGCGGGTGCCGATCGTCGATACGTCCAACCCCTTCATCGCGCGGTGGATACCGACGCCGGATGAATCGATGCTCGTCATCCGCTTCGCCAACCCGCGCGGCATCGACTTTCCGTACCTCCTGTCGATGATCCACGACAGCTTCATGTCGCGGCCCAACTCCATCGTCGTGCCGGGCAACAAGCTGGATCTCGCCATGCAACTCATTCTCACGCCGCTGATCCTGCAGCTCATCGAGCGCCGGCGGCGGGTGCTCTGACGCAACGAAAGGAAAGCCAAGATGGCCAAGATCACGCTGAGGCAGCTTCTGGACGACGCCGCGGAACACGGATACGGCGTCCCCGCCTTCAACATCAACAACATGGAACAGGGCCTCGCCATTCTCGAGGCCGCCGCCGGGGCGGACGCGCCGGTGATCCTTCAGGTGTCGCGCGGGGCGCGGTCCTATGCCGGAGACATCATGCTGGCGCACATGGTGGATGCGCTGGTGGAGATGTTCCCGGCCATCCCCATCTGCCTGCACCAGGACCACGGCAACAACGAAGCCACCTGCCTGACCGCGCTGCAGCACGGCTTCACCTCCGTCATGATGGACGGCTCGCTGGAAGCCGACGCCAGGACGCCGGCCAGCTTCGACTACAATGTCGCCATCACTGCCAAGGTCGCCGAAGCGGCCCATGCTGTGGGCGCGTCGGTAGAGGGCGAGCTCGGCGTCCTCGGCTCGCTGGAAAGCGGCGAAGGCGCAGCCGAGGACGGCCATGGCTTCGAGGGGCAGTTGGCGACGGACCAGCTTCTGACCGACCCCGCACAGGCGCAGGAGTTCGTCGCGCGGACCGATGTCGATGCCCTGGCCATCGCCATGGGCACGTCGCACGGGGCGTACAAGTTCAGCCGCCGGCCGGACGGCGACATCCTGGCCATGCACGTGATCGAGGAGATCCACAGCCGCCTGCCCGGAGTGCACCTCGTCATGCATGGCTCTTCCTCCGTACCGGAGCCGCTGCAGGAGATGTTCAACCGCTTCGGCGGCCAGATGCGCCCGACATGGGGCGTGCCGGTGGACGAGATCGTCCGCGGCATCCGACACGGCGTGCGCAAGGTGAACATCGACACCGATTGCCGGCTGGCGATGACGGCCGAGTTCCGCCGCATCGCCAGCCAGAAGCCGGACGAATTCGATCCGCGCAAATTCCTGCAGCCGGCGATGGATCAGTTGCGGCAGCTTTGCCGCGAGCGGTTCGAGGCCTTCGGCACCGCCGGCAACGCCGCGCGCATACGCCCCAGATCGATGGCCGAGATGGCGCGCCGATATGCCGGCGGCGAGTTGCGGCAGGCCAACCGATACAGGGATGCGGCCTGACCCCCGCATGCAAGGTTCCAACGAGGGAGAGAAAGTCATGTCAGAGCAATCGCAGACCGTCACCGGCAAGGAGCGCTACAAGTCCGGCGTCATGGAATACAAGCGCATGGGCTACTGGGAGCCGCATTACGAGCCGAAGGACACGGACCTTATCGCCTGCTTCCGCATCACGCCGCAGGACGGCGTCGATCCGATCGAGGCGGCGGCCGCCGTGGCGGGCGAATCCTCCACCGCGACATGGACTGTCGTCTGGACGGACCGGCTGACGGCGGCGGAAAAATACCGCGCCAAGGCCTACAGGATCGATCCGGTGCCGAATGCGGAAGGCAGCTACTTCGCCTACATCGCCTACGATCTCGATCTGTTCGAGCCGGGGTCCATCGCCAACCTGACGGCGTCGATCATCGGCAATGTCTTCGGCTTCAAACCGCTGAAGGCGCTGCGGCTGGAGGACATGCGCCTGCCGACCGCCTACGTGAAGACCTTCCAGGGGCCCGCCACGGGCATCGTGGTGGAGCGCGAGCGGCTGGACAAGTTCGGCCGGCCGCTGCTGGGGGCCACCGTCAAGCCAAAGCTGGGCCTTTCGGGGCGCAATTACGGGCGCGTCGTCTACGAGGCGCTGAAGGGCGGTCTCGACTTCACCAAGGATGACGAGAACATCAACTCCCAGCCCTTCATGCACTGGCGGGAACGCTTCCTCTACTGCATGGAGGCGGTCAACAAGGCGCAGGCCGCGACCGGCGAGATCAAGGGCACCTATCTCAACGTCACGGCCGCCACGATGGAAGACATGTACGAGCGGGCCGAATTCGCACGCGACCTCGGCTCGGCCATCATCATGATCGACCTTGTCATCGGCTGGACGGCCATCCAGTCGATGGCCAAATGGGCCCGCCGCAACAACATGATCCTGCATCTGCACCGCGCGGGGCATTCCACCTACACGCGGCAGAAGACGCATGGCGTGTCCTTCCGCGTCATTGCCAAATGGTCGCGGCTGGCCGGGGTGGACCATATCCATGCCGGCACGGTGGTCGGCAAGCTGGAGGGCGATCCGGCCACGACGCGCGGATACTACGACATCTGCCGGGACGAGTTCACGCCGCAGAACCTTGCCAATGGCGTGTTCTTCGACCAGCCCTGGGCATCGCTGAACAAGATGATGCCCGTTGCCTCGGGCGGCATCCACGCCGGCCAGATGCACCAGCTTCTGGACCTTCTGGGCGAGGATGTCGTGCTGCAGTTCGGCGGCGGCACGATCGGCCATCCGATGGGCATCGCCGCAGGGGCGACAGCCAATCGCGTGGCGCTGGAGGCGATGATCCTGGCGCGCAACGAGGGCCGCGACATCGTCAACGAAGGGCCGGACATTCTGGAGGCGGCCGCGCGCGACTGCACGCCGCTGAAGCAGGCTCTCGATACGTGGAAGAACGTCACGTTCAACTACGCGTCCACCGATGCCCCCGATTACCAGACCAGCGTTTCCGTAGCCGCCTGACGGCCACGGACCATCCCAACCCGAGCATAAGGAGATACGATCATGAGGGTGACCCAGGGGACATTCTCGTTCCTGCCCGACCTGACGGACACGCAGATCGCCGCGCAGGTGCAATACTGCCTCGACAATGGCTGGGCGGTGAACATCGAGTTCACCGACGACCCGCATCCCCGCAACACCTATTGGGACATGTGGGGGCATCCGATGTTCGACATTGCCGACGCCGCCGGCGTGATGATGGAGCTGAACGCCTGCCGCAAGGTGAACGGCCATCTCTACATCCGCCTGTCGGCATTCGATTCCGGCCATGGCTGGGAGTCGGTGAAGCTGTCCTTCATCGTCGACCGTCCCACCGCCGAGCCGGGCTTCCGCCTGCGGCGGCAGGAGGCGGAGGGCCGCAATATCCGCTACACGACCGAGACCTATTCTGGCGACCGGCCGGAAGGCGAGCGTTACGCATGACGGCCGCCGCCATGGAACGGGAGCCGGCAGCGGCCGAGGCCGTGGATTTGCGGCGCGACTTCGTCGAATCCGGCGTCGCGGAGGTGCTGGACGCTCTCGACCGCTCGCTCATCGGGCTGGCTCCGGTCAAGCAGCGTATCCGGGAGACGGCGGCCCTGCTTCTGGTGGAGCGGGCCCGCCGGCGCCTCGGCCTGGCCTTCGAGACGCCGACCCTGCACATGAGCTTCACCGGCAATCCCGGCACCGGCAAGACTACCGTCGCCCTGCGCATGGCGGACCTGCTCCACCGCCTCGGATATGTGCGCAAGGGCCATCTGGTCTCCGTCACCAGGGACGATCTCGTGGGCCAGTATATCGGCCACACGGCGCCCAAGACCAAGGAGATCCTGAAGAAGGCGATGGGCGGCGTCCTCTTCATCGACGAGGCCTACTACCTGTACCGGCCTGAAAACGAGCGCGACTACGGGCAGGAGGCCATCGAGATCCTGTTGCAGGTGATGGAGAACCAGCGCGACGACCTCGTCGTGATCCTGGCGGGCTATGGAGACCGCATGGAACGCTTCTTCGAAAGCAATCCGGGCTTTCGTTCCCGGATCGCGCATCACATCGACTTTCCCGATTATGCGGGCGAGGAACTGCTGGCCATCGCGCAGGGCATGCTGGAACGGCAGGGCTATCGCTTCGCGCCCGAGGCGCAGGCGGTGATGGCGCGCTATATCGACATGCGCCGGCGCCAGCCGCATTTCGCCAATGCGCGCTCCATCCGCAACGCGCTGGACAGGGCGCGGCTGCGGCAGGCCAACCGCCTGTTCGAAAGCGGCAACGGGGCGTTGACAGCGGACGATCTATCGCGGATCGAAGCTTGCGACATCGCCGTCAGCCGCGTACTGGCCGGCGCAGCGCCGCAAACCGAGAAGGATACGGAATGACGCTCATCATCGCACCCTCGATCCTTTCCGCGGACTTCTCGCGTCTCGGCGAAGAGATCGTCGCCGTGGACAAGGCCGGCGCCGACTGGATCCACCTCGACGTCATGGACGGGCACTTCGTACCCAACATCACCTTCGGGCCGCCGGTGGTGAAGGCGGTGCGGCATACGACGGACAAGATCTTCGACTGCCACCTGATGATCGAGCCCTGCGACCCCTATCTCGAAGCCTTCGCCAAGGCCGGCGCGGACTACATCACCATCCACGCGGAGGCGACCAAACATCTGGACCGCTCTCTTCAGGCTATCCGCGATCTCGGCAAGAAGGCCGGCGTATCGCTGAACCCGGGCACCCCGGAACAGGCGATCGAATACGTGCTGGACAGGGTGGACCTGATCCTGCTGATGACCGTCAATCCCGGCTTCGGCGGCCAGGCCTTCATTCCGGCCGTGGTGGACAAGGTGCGCCGCGTCAAGCAGATGATCGGCGACAGGCCCATCCACATCGAGATCGATGGCGGCGTCGCGCCGGATACCGCGCCCCTCGTCGTGGAAGCCGGGGCAAACGTGCTGGTTGCCGGCTCGGCCATCTTCAAGGGCGGCACGCCCGAGCATTATGCCCGCAACATGCAGGCGATCCGGGACAGCGTGGAGGCCGCCCGCAAGGCGGCCTGAACCGCCTTACAGGCCCAGCATCGCCATGACCCGGCGCGGATCGAGCGGACCGTCCATAATGATGTCCGCGCCGGTGAAATCGTCCGCCGCCGTATAAAGCGCCGGCGTCACCACGCAGCGCAGGCCGGCCGCCCTGGCGGCCCGAAGTCCGTTGGCGGAATCCTCGATGGCAAGGCATTCGCCGGGCGGCATGCCCAGCATTTGCATCGCAAGCTCGTAGATATCCGGCGCGGGCTTCTTGGCCGGCACCATGTCACCGCATGCGATGACATCGAAGCCATGATCCACCCCAAGCGTATGGGCGAGCAGGCTGTCGACATTGTCGCGGCTGGTGGTGGTGGCGATGGCCAGCGCGACGCCGCACCGCCGCGCCTCGGCGATCAGCGCGGCAATGCCGGGCCGCAGGGTAAGCCGGCCACCATCCACCGCCTCTACGTAATGGCGCGTCTTTGCGGCATGCAGCCGGGCCGCATCGGGCACGGCCATCCCGCCCCGCCCCTCTGCGTAGGCAAGAATGCGTTCCTTGCCGCCGGTGACCTTCAGGAGGTCGCGGTAGAGCGTCTCATCCCACTGCCAGCCGATGGCATGATCGGCGAAGGCCCGGTTGAACGCCTGCCGATGCAGCTCCTCTGTTTCGGCAAGCGTTCCATCGACATCGAAGATCAGAGCGGGCATGCGACCTCCGGCTTCAGTGCATCAGGCAAGGCCCAGGAATGCGGCCGTCTCGGGATCGACCGGGATGCCGTTGGCGGCGCGCTCGATCTCGACCTTCCATTCACGCTCGCCCGGCGCCATCACGCCGCCCTCCCGCGCGCGGCTGCCGCGCAGCGCGCCGAGATAGGCCTTAATCTGCTCGCCGTAATTGGAGCCGCCGCCGAAGAACGACGGATGGATGGCGATCAGGAAGTGGCCTATATTGCGCGGCGTGGAGACATCCTCGCCCACCATGTCGATGACGAACGGATCGGGCGTCGCGCCGGCGACAACGGACGACATGATCGAGATGAAGCCGGCCAGCGCCGCGCCCTTGAAGCCGAAATCGGCGCCGCCCAGCGGCATCAGCATTTCAGCTTCCTTGGCATCGCGCGTCGGTGTGCCGGCAAGGTCGGCGGCCACGCCTTCCGGCAACTGTATGCCCAGCACCCGGTACAGAAGAACGCGGTTCATCGGTACCGACGAGGTGGCCATGTCCAGGAGCCAGGGCTTTTCGCCCGGCACGGGGATGCCGATGGCCAGCGGATTGGTTCCGTGGAACCGCTCCGCGCCGTTGAACAGCGCCACGATGGAATCGCTGTTGGCGACGCAGATGGTGATGCAGCCCCGCTCCTGCCCCGCCATGGCATAGGCGCCGGCCGCCCCGAAATGCGACGAGCGATGAACGCCTACCGCCGCGATGCCCATGCGCGCGGCGGCATCGGTGGCAACGTCCACCGCCTTGTACATGGCGGGATGGCCGAGCCCGTGGTCGGCGTCCAGCGCAAAGGAAACCGGTGAATTCTCCTTCACCGTCATGTCGGGACGGCCATTGACCCGGCCGCCCTTCAAGACGCGGCTGTAATGCGGCGTCAGCCGCACGCCATGGCTGTCCACGCCAAGCTTGGAGGCATGCATCATCGCGCGCGTCGCGGCCGCGGCCGAAGGCTCGTCGGCCCCCGCTTCCACCAGCGCCGCATAAACGCGCGTTTCCAGAAGCTCGGCAGGTGTCAGCACTACGTCGGCCATCATATTTCTTTCTTCGGTTCTCTTGGGCGTGGGTCGATCTGGCAGCCCGGGTTCATCTGCCATTCCGGGTCCAGCGCGGATTTCAGGGCCCGCAGCAGGCGCTCCTGCGCCTCGGGCATGCGCTGCACGAAATCCGCCTTCTTGAGCCGGCCGATGCCGTGCTCGGCACTCAGGCTGCCATCATACCTGTCCAGTATGTCGTAGAGGATCGTCTTGGCCGTCTTGATGACGGCCTCCGCCTCGGCGCGTGAGGCGCCACGCGGCGGAATGACGTTGAAGTGGATGTTGCCGTCGCCGACATGGCCATAGGCCGCGACGTCGCATTGCGGCATGCTCTGCGCGATGGCGGCGCTGACCTCTGCGATATAGTCGGCAACGCGCGACAGCGGCACCGACAGGTCGGTGCGCAGATGCGGACCACGCATGGCCTGCCCCTCGTTCATGCCTTCGCGCACCTTCCACAGGTTCAGCGCCTGCTGGCGCGACGCCGCAATGACGCCGTCGAGAATCTCGCCCGCCTCCATCTCCTTCTCAAGGAAGGCCTCCAGCATCGCGCGCAGATCGATCGGGCCGGTGGCCGTCAGTTCCGTCAGCACATAGGCCGGATAATCGGTGGGCAGGGATTGCGGCAGGTCGGGATGCGCATCGCGCGCAAAGCTGAAGGCTTCCGGCCGCATCAGCTCGAAGGCGCTGATCAGGTCGCAGCAATCGCGGCGCGCCCGGCGATACAGGGCCATCGCCGCCTCCACGCTGGGCAGCGCCAGAAGTGCGGTTTCCACGTGCTCGGGCTTGGGCAGAAGCTTGATCGCCACCCCGGTGACGATACCCAGCGTGCCTTCCGCCCCGATGAAAAGCTGCTTCAGGTCGATGCCGCGATTGTCCTTGCGCAAGGTCGACAGGCCATCCCACACCGTGCCGTCGGCCAGCACCACTTCCAGCCCGAGGATCAGCTCGCGCGTCATGCCGTAGCGCAAGACATTGATGCCGCCGGCATTGGTAGAGACGTTGCCGCCGATCTGGCACGACCCCTGCGCACCGAGCGCCAGCGGGAAATAGCAACCTTCGGCGTCCACCGCCGCCTTGATCGCCTCCAGCACGCAGCCGGCGTCGACGATTGCGGAAAAATCGTCCGGAGCGATGGAGCGGATCCGGTTCATCCGCTCGAGAGACAGGACGACCTCTGACTGCGGCCTGTCCGGGATGCCGCCCAGCGCCAGCCCCGTATTGCCGCCCTGGGGCACGATGGACAAGCCGAGCTCCGCGCAAAGACGCACGGCGGCGGACACCGCCTCGGTCGAGGCCGGCCGCAGCACGGCGACGGCCCCCGTGGTCACGTCGCCATGCCAGTCGCGGCAGTAGCGCACCATGTCGGCCGGGTCGGTCAGGACCGCCCCGGCGCCGAGGCGTTCGGACAGGAGCCGGGCAAGGTTCACCGCGTCCTCCATGAAGTCCCCCTTCGCGTGAATCGTGCTCCTGCTTAGAACAGCAAGACCGCGAGCGAAAGGCCGCATCGCCTATCCATGGTAGAGATGCGCCTCGATCGACGCCGCCTTCATCTCGATGGAAAAGCCCGGTGCGCGCGGCGGCATGTAACGGCCGTCCCGCACGTCGCACGGATACACGAAATGCTCGTGCAGATGGTCGACATACTCGGCGACGCGCCCTTCCATCGTGCCGGAAATGACCAGGTAGTCGATCATCGACAGATGCTGCACATATTCGCACAGGCCGACGCCGCCGGCATGCGGGCACACCGGCTTGCCGAACTTGGCCGCCATCAGCATGATCGCGATGTTCTCGTTCAGCCCGCCGACCCGCGCCGCGTCGATCTGCACCACGTCGATCGCATCGGCCTGCAGGAACTGCTTGAACAGGATGCGGTTCTGGCACATCTCGCCGGTCGCCACCTTGATCGGGGCAACCCCCGCGCGGATCTGGCCATGGCCGAGGATGTCGTCGGGCGACGTCGGCTCTTCGATGAACCATGGCTTGAACTCGGCCAGCGCATTGACCCACTCGATCGCCTGGCCGACCTCCCAGACCTGATTGGCATCGATCATCAGCGTGCGATCGGGGCCGATCTCCTCGCGCACGATGCGGCAACGGCGGATATCGTCCTGCAGGTCGCGCCCGACCTTCAGCTTGAAATGCGTCCAGCCGACCTGCATCCCCTCCTGGCACAGGCGACGCATCTTCTCGTCGCTGTAGCCGAGCCAGCCGGCCGAGGTGGTGTAGGTGGGGTAGCCCTTCGCGACCAGCGTTTCGCGCCGGTCGGCCGCGCCGGCCCGCGCGGCCTCCAGGATGTTTCCGGCCTCTTCGCGCGTTAGGGCGTTGGTGAGGTAGCGGAAATCCATAAGCGACAGGACCTGCTCGACGCTCATGTCTGCCACGAGCTGCCAGACGGGCTTGCCCTCGACCTTGCCCCACAGATCCCACACCGCATTGACGACGGCGCCCGTGGCAAGGTGCATGACGCCCTTGTCCGGCCCCAGCCAGCGCAACTGGCTGTCGCCGGTGACATAGCGCCAGAAGGCGCCCATGTCGGCGGTCATCTCGTCCAGCGTCTTGCCCACCAGCCGGCGGGCGACCGCTTCCACGGCCTGTTTCACGATGTCGTTGCCGCGCCCGATGGTGAAGGTGAGCCCATGGCCCTCGACGCCGGCGCGGTCGGTTTCCAGCACGACATAGGCGGCGGAGTAGTCCGGATCGGGGTTCATGGCGTCCGACCCGTCCAACCCCTGCGATGTCGGGAAGCGGATGTCGAATGTGCGGTAACCTGTGATTTTCAGCGACATTGGCCTGACCTCCTAGCGCATGTCCATGCGGCGGCAGGCATTGCGCCCGCACCGCCCCTCACCTCATGGCACTATGCGATATATTGGTCAGGCCAATTCTGCAATCGTCAAAGTTCGACGAGCCCGCCATAGCCCTGGATCACTCGCGCGGCGGTGGCATGCGCGCTGAGCGCGGCATCCTTCGGCGACTGGCCTTGAAGACGCGCGGCCAGGTATCCCGCACCGAAGGAATCGCCCGCGCCGGTGGTGTCTACCGGCTTTTCCACCGGGTTGGACGGAACGACCAGGGGCTCTTGCATGCCGGCGACAAGCAGCAGCGCGTCGCCGCCGCCATCCTTCACCACCACTTCCTCGCAGCCGATCTCGCGGTATCGCGCGGCCGTGGCCGCGGCATCGGCGTCGCCGAAGATGCGGGCTTCGTCGTCGAAGCTGGGCAGGCAGATCGTCGCCACCTCGGCCCCCGCCTCGATGCCTTCCGCGCAGGCGGCGCGGCCGGCCCACAGGCGGTCGCGGATATTGGGATCGAAGGCGATGCGCTTGCCGCCGTTGCGGGCCGACTTCAGGATGGACAGGAAGGCGGCGCGCCGCTCGGGTGGCAGGATCGCCAGCGTGATGCCGGAAAAGTAGACCAGCGCCGCCTCGTCCACCGCTGCCGTCAGCCGCGCCTCGTCATCGGCGAGGGCCTTGGCGGCGGCCGTGTCGCGCCAGTAGGAGAAGCTCCGCTCATGCCCGTCCAGGGTGATCAGGTACAGGCCCGCGACGCGGCCCGGCATCGCCTTGATATGGCGCGTCGACACGCCCGACCCTTCGATGAAGGCCATCATGGCATGGCTGAGCGGATCGTCGCCGACATTGGTGAAATAGGCGACTTCGCGCTCCTGCGGCAGAAGCCGGCGCAGATACCACGCGGTGTTGAACGTATCGCCGGCAAAGCCCTGCCGGTATGTGCCCTGCCCCGTCGGCGACAGCTCGATCATGCATTCGCCGATGGAAAGGACGGTCTCAACCTTCTGCGACATCTTGCCTCCGCATGCCTTGTTGGCAACGCTTCTAGACCAGCGGCTTTGGCCTGACCAGAGCGTCGGTCAGGCGGCCTCCTCCCGGACGGGAACATAGTTCAGGATCGGCGCCAGCCAGCGCTCGACCTCCGGCAAAGGCATTCCCTTGCGCCGGGCGTAGTCCTCCACCTGATCGCGCTCCACCTTGGCGACCCCGAAATAGTAGCTTTCGGGATGCCCGATATACAGGCCCGACACGGACGAACCCGGCCACATCGCGAAGCTCTCCGTCAGGCGCACGCCGGTTGCCGCTTCCGCATCCAGAAGGCGAAACAGCGTTTCCTTTTCGGTGTGGTCGGGCTGGGCGGGATAGCCGGGAGCCGGCCGGATGCCAGCATAGGCCTCGTCGATCAGCTGATCGTTGCTGAAAGTCTCGTCCGGGGCGTATCCCCAAAGCTCGCGCCGCACATGCTGGTGCAGCCGCTCGGCGAAGGCCTCCGCGAACCGGTCCGCCAGCGCCTTGACCATGATCGACTGGTAGTCGTCGTGGTTGGCGGCGAAGCGGGCGGAAATCTCTTCCTCTTCGGCGCCGGCCGTGACCACGAAGCCGCCGACATAATCCGCGACGCCCGTATCCAGCGGCGCGACGAAATCGGCCAAGGCGACATTGGGCCTCCCGTCCCGCTTGGACAATTGCTGGCGCAGGGTGAAGAAGGTTGCGAGCTGGTCGGTGCGCGCTTCATCGCTGAAAAGCCGGATGTCGTCCCCAACCGCATTGGCCGGCCAGAAACCCACCACGGCGCGCGGCCGGAACCATTTTTCAGCGACGATCCGCTCCAGCATGGCTTGCGCATCGGCATAGAGCGAGCGTGCGACCTCGCCCTGCTTCGGATCGTCCAAAAGCTTGGGGAAACGGCCCTTCAACTCCCAGGTCTGGAAGAAGGGCGTCCAGTCGATCGCGGCGGCCAGATCGGCAAGGTCCCAATCGTCGATGGCGCGTGTACCCAGAAAGGACGGCGCCACGGGACGCCAGGCTGACCAGTCGGCCTTGTGCGCGTTGGCCCGTGCCGACGCCAGCGGCAGGCGGCGCTTCTCGGCTTCCGAGCGGGCATGCGCCTCGGCGACCTTGCGATACTCTGCCCGCACGGTATCCATGTATTGCGTGCGCGCCGAGGGCGACAGAAGGTTGGACACCACGCCCACGGCGCGGCTGGCATCGGTGACGTAGACCGTCTGGCCGCGCGCATAGCGCGGGTCGATCTTCACCGCCGTGTGCACGCGGCTCGTCGTCGCGCCGCCGATCAGCAGCGGAATGTCGAAGCCTTCGCGCTCCATCTCCGCCGCAACATGGACCATCTCGTCCAGCGAGGGCGTGATCAGCCCCGACAGCCCGATGATATCCACCTTCTCGGCGCGGGCGGTTTCCAGGATCTTGTTGCTGGGCACCATGACGCCGAGGTCGATAACCTCGTAATTGTTGCAGGCCAGGACCACGCCGACGATGTTCTTGCCGATGTCGTGGACATCGCCCTTCACCGTTGCCATCAAAATGCGCCCGGCCGACTGCCGTCCACCGCCCTCGCCGGCCTTCTCCTCTTCCATGAAGGGCAGCAGATAGGCCACGGCCTGCTTCATGACGCGGGCCGATTTCACCACCTGCGGCAGGAACATCTTGCCGGCGCCGAACAGGTCGCCCACCACGTTCATGCCGGCCATCAGCGGCCCTTCGATCACGTGCAGCGGACGCTCGGCCTTCAGCCGCGCCTCCTCGGTATCGGCCTCGATGAACTCGGTGATGCCGTTCACCAGCGCATGCGACAGCCGCGCTTCCACCGGCTGCTCCCGCCAGGACAGGTCGCGCGCCTTCGCCTCTCGCCCGGGCCCGCCCTTGAACCGCTCGGCGATCTCCAGCAACCGCTCGGTCGAGTCCGCGCGGCGGTTCATGATCACGTCTTCGCAGGCCTCGCGCAGTTCGGCGTCGATGCTTTCGTAGACGGCCAGTTGCCCGGCATTGACGATGCCCATGTCCATGCCCGCCGCGATGGCGTGGTACAGGAATACGGCGTGCATCGCCTCTCGGACCGGCTCGTTGCCACGGAACGAGAATGACAGGTTGGAGACCCCGCCCGATATGTGGGCGTGCGGCAGTTGCTGGCGGATCGAGCGCGTCGCCTCGATGAAGGCGACGCCGTAGCCGTCATGTTCCTCGATGCCGGTGGCGACCGCAAACACGTTGGGGTCGAAGACGATGTCTTCGGGCGGGAAGCCCGCCTCTTCGGTCAGCAGCTTGTAGGCGCGGGAACATATCTCGACCTTGCGCTCATAGGTATCGGCCTGGCCTTGTTCGTCGAAGGCCATCACCACCACGGCGGCACCGTAGGCACGCACCTTGCGGGCCTGCTCCAGGAAGGCCGCCTCCCCCTCCTTCATGGAGATGGAGTTGACCAGCGGCTTGCCCTGCACGCACTTCAGCCCGGCCTCGATGATCGAGAACTTGGACGAGTCGATCATCACCGGCACGCGGGCGATATCGGGCTCCGACGCGATGAGGTTGAGGTATTCCACCATCGCCCGCTCGGAGTCGATCAGGCCTTCGTCCATGTTGATGTCGATGACCTGCGCGCCGTTGGCCACCTGGTCGCGCGCGACGTCCAGCGCCGCCGCGAAGTCGCCGGCGGTGATAAGCTTGCGGAAGCGCGCCGAGCCCGTGACGTTGGTCCGCTCGCCGATATTCACGAAGGGGATGTCGCTCGTCAGCGTGAATGGCTCCAGCCCCGACAGCCGCAACAGCGGTTCCGCCGGCTCGAAGCCGCGCGGCGCAAGGCCGGCGACGGCATCGGCAATGGCGCGGATATGCTCCGGCGTCGAGCCGCAGCAGCCGCCCACCACATTGACCAGCCCTTCCTCGGCAAAGCCGCGCACCTGCGCCGCCATCATCTCGGGCGTCTCGTCGTACTGGCCGAACTCGTTCGGCAGGCCTGCATTGGGATAGGCGCAGACGAAGGTGTCGGCAACGCCGGACAGCTCCGCCAGATGCGGGCGCATGGCATCCGCCCCGAGCGCACAATTGAGCCCGATGGTAAAGGGCTGCGCATGGCGCACCGAGTACCAGAAGGCGGTGGGCGTCTGGCCGGACAGCGTACGCCCGGACAGGTCGGTGATCGTGCCGGAGATCATCACGGGCAGGCGCTCGCCCGTTTCGGCGAACACTTCCTCGGCGGCAAAGATGGCGGCCTTGGCGTTGAGCGTATCGAAGATCGTCTCGATCAGGATGATGTCCGCGCCGCCGTCGACGAGCCCGCGGATCTGCTCCGAATAGGCTGTGCGCAACCCATCGAAGGAGATCGCCCGGAAGCCCGGATTGTTCACGTCCGGCGAAATCGAGGCCGTGCGGTTGGTGGGCCCGACGGCGCCGGCCACGAAGCGCGGCCGCCCGTCGGCTGCCTCGGCCCTGTCGGCGGCCCGTCGCGCAACGGCTGCGCCTTCGACATTCAACTCATAGGCAACCTGCTCCATGCCGTAATCGGCCTGGGCGATGGTGGTGGCCGAGAAGGTATTGGTTTCGAGGATGTCCGCCCCCGCCATCGCGTAGGCGAAATGAATGTCCTCGATGGCCTTCGGCTGCGTCAGGATCAAAAGATCGTTGTTGCCCGCCAGATGGCATTCGCACCCGACGAACCGGTTTCCACGGAAATGCTCCTCGCCAAGACCCAGGCCCTGGATCTGCGTGCCCATCGCTCCGTCGAGGATAAGGATCCGCTGCTTTGCCGCCTCGTACAGCGCGGCGATGCGTTCGGCCCGGCTGCGGGTTTTACCCCCGCCAAAGATCGTGTCGGTCGTGGCGCTCATGTCCGGCTCCTCGTCGTTTGGAGCATCATATAAACCGATCCTTATATGATTTGAAGACGCCGTCGTCGAACAGCGATAATCGCTGTTTACAACAAGCCGGAAACAAATAATCTGCATAGTATAACGTTTATCTGGAGCTTGTTTCGATGGTTACTGCTGCTCGCATGAAGTCGGGTTTCGTCATTGTCGACGCCAATGGGCGGCTTCCCGTTGCCCCGGGCGAGACGATTCGCATCAAGCCCGCGGCAGGGCGCCTGAAGATTGCGCGGGTGGGCAAGGGCGGAAAGGCCACTCCCGTGGAAGACGTGGTGGCCATTGCGTCGCCCAAGGACGGCGGCGACCTCGTGCTGCTTCTCGACGGGCATACGCGCGTCGTGCTGGACGATTTCATGAAGCTGTGCCGCAAGGGTAGCTGCGATATCGAGCTGCCGGACGGCAAGGGCGGCGTCGTAATCATCGACGGCACATCCCACGCAATCGCAACCGGCGGCGACGGGTCGCTGCTGCTCCACATCACAGGTGACCAGGCAACCCTTTCGGGCCTCACCGACAGTTTCGCCCGCTATTATGACGTTCTCGCCACCGATCACGAGCCGACCCACCACGCGGGCGCTCCGGTTGCCAAACCGGTCATCGCACTTGGCGCGCTTGCCGCTGCGGGCGGGTTCGTCGCGCTGGCGGCGGGAGGCGGCAGCCATACCCACGTTCAAGACCCTGCAACGCCCGAGCAACCCGTCACGCCCGACACACAAACCACACAAACCACGATCTCGCTTCGGGCGGTTGCCGGGCCGATGAACGCGCAGTTGGGCTACCAGATCATCGGTCCGGGCGGCGTCGTGCTTGCCTCGGGCATGACCGACGCAAGCGGCGCGGCGCACGCCGTCATCGCTGGTCGGTTCAGCGGTCCGATCATGATCCGGGTCAGCAGCGTCAACGGCGACGTCAGCGACTATGTCGACGAGGCAACGGGCAACACGGTTTCACTCGGCGACAGTCTGCGTGGTCTCTTCGTCGTATCGGACGGCAACCCCACTTTCATCGTCTCGCCCATCACGGAATTTGCCGTGCGCGCTTCCGGTATCACGGATGCAACCGTACCTGCCGATGCGGCAGCGGTCGGGAAAGTCAATGCGGCCGTCGCGGCCGCCTTCGGCATCGATCTGTCGCAGGGCGTCGTCACTGTCCTCGATTCGGCATACGACGAAGCGGACGGCATCAGCGCCGCCGAAGCCTATGGTCAGGCGCTGGCCAAGCTTTCAGGCCTCGATCGGGTCAGCGGCGGCATCGGCCAGACGCTCGACCAGTTGCTGCCCCATTACACGGCAGCCGGTGCCGAGGGCGCATTCTCGGCCGATGGACTCGCCATGCTGGATCGCGGCGCGGTCCTCTACGAATCGAGCGCCAACCGGGACGATGCAACCCTTATCGTCCGCGATGTGAATCTGGGTGCATCCGACAGGCCGATCGGCCTGGCATTGCTGACAGTAACCGGATCGGCGGTGCCCCTGCCGGAAGGCGACGCGAAAATGAACCGTGCCGGGCTGGCGCAGCTCGGCGAAACGATCGTCGCCAGGGTCGACCTGCCATCGAGCGCGGTAGCGGGCAACACGCTTTACATCAACGTCAACGGAGTGTCGCAGGCCGCCCATGTGCTGACCTTCGACAACATCGTATCCGGACAGGTCCAGATTGCGATTCCCGTGTCGAGCATGTCTTCGGAGCAGAACGAAACCGTCACGATCCAGGCCCGGGTGGGCAATGCCGGACCGAACGGCTCGACGGTCTCGACAAGCTTCGCGGTCGACTTCATGCCGCCGCCCACGCCAACTCTGGCGTTCAATCAGGATACGGGCGCAAGCTCCGTCGATGGGATAACGGCCAACGGCATCGTCGATGTCGGCGGCATCGCGGACGGCGCAGCCTGGGAATATTCCACCAATGCCGGCGCAACGTGGACAACCGGCGGCGATATCCATCGGTTCAACCTTGTCGCGGGCACCTATCCGGCCGGCATGGTGATTGCCCGGCAAAAGGATGCGGCCGGAAATTCAAGCGCCGGCGCCACGCTTGCCGCGCAGGTCCTCACAAGCTCTCCCACCGTTGAGATCGCAATCGACCGGCAGGCTCTGAAGGCCGGCGATACGGCCACGGTCACGTTCACCTTCAGCACCGAACCGGTCGATTTCGACATTGCAGGCATCGAAGCCACATACGGCCTGATCAGCAACCTCGTTCAATCCCAAAGCGACCGGACCGTCTATACCGCTACGTTCTCGGCAAGTGCTTCTGCCGGCTCCGGCAACGCCGTCATCACTGTCGCCACCGGCGCCTACCACGATATGGCCGGAAACAGCGGCATGCCGGCGCAAAGCCAGGAGATCGCCGTCGATACGCTTGCGCCCACCGTCCTCGACATCAGCTTCCTCGGCAAGAGCAACAGTTCCAATTCCGCCTCTTCCGTGGGCGACTATGTCGAGTTCGGGGTCTCGTTCAGCGAAAACGTCCAGCTTGCGTCCAGCGGCACCCCGCCGGCGCTGGCCATCATGGTGGGCAACACCATACGCCATGCCGTATTCCAGCGCGTGGATGGCGGCGATACGCTCGTGTTCCGGTACACGATCCAGGCGGGCGACACCAATGGAGACGGCTATGACGATCTTATCATCGGCTCGCCCGGCGCAGGCGGCCAGGCCGGCGCCTATATCCTGTTCGGATCGTCCGGAGGCGCCTTCGCCCCAGCCACGATGGTGGAGTATGACGGCACCAGCGACAGCGACGCGTTCAACAGCGATGGCGTTGGCACCACGATGATGGGACGTGGCGGAAACGACCAGATTTATATGACCGGCCCGGATTCGGTCGGATATGGCGGAGCTGGCGACGACACGTTCATCGTGCATCCGAGCTTCCTCGGTTCGCTCGCCAATCCCGACCCTGGCGCGCCTCGCTCCAGTCGCATCGACGGAGGGTCCGGCATCGATACGATGAAGATCGCAGAATACTACAACGGCACCACGATCGATCTGCGAGACCTGACGGCAGGCAGTGCCGCGGTAACCGGCGACAGCCCCATCGAGAATATCGAAATCGTCGATCTTCTGGCCGGAGGCAGCGCCAGCATGCTGTGGGTGAGCGAGGACAGCGTCATCGCGATGTCGCGGGCGAACGTATTCATGGACGATGGACGCGCACAATTGCTCGTCAAGGGAGACGAAGGCGACACGCTTGATGTGCAATTCCTGGAAGGCCGGCCCGGTTACATGCTCGGCGGAACCATCAACTACAATTTCCAGACATACTCGATCGTTCGAACGGACCTTGTCGACGTCTTCGTTCAGCAAGGCATAACAATCGCGGTTCTGTGAACGTCACCCCGGCAATTGGGCTCCTTTGCGCCGCGGCCCCCAAAGGGCCGCGGCCATCAGGAACAGGCCTGCGACAGTCGCGATCATGCCGGCAGCGGAAACGCTGGCGCCCCAGCCGAGTGCAAGGGGCGCTTCGGCGGCAAGAAGGTAACCGAAAACCGCCGCCAGCACGGCAAACACGATGCTCCACATCATCTGGCCGGCCATCGTATCCGTAATCAGCCGCGCGGCCGCCGGCGGGCAGATGAACATGGCGATCACGATGATGGAGCCGACGGCGTCGAAGACCGTCACGGCGACGGCCGACGTGACCGCCACAAGCAGCACGGCCGTCAGCCGTGGCCACGCGCCGACAACCGTCGCATAGGCGGGATCGAAAGTGGAAACGACGAGACTGCGCCAGAAGACGGTAATGAACAGCACCGTCACGGCCAGCATCGCCACGAGACGCGGCAATTGCTGCGGCATATCCGCCAGTGCCGCAGGGTCCAGAAGCGCGCCCGGCCCGGTGCCGGAAAACCAGATCAGGCTTTCCAGGCTTCCATAGAGTGCATGCTCGACATCCAGATGCACGCCGCTGGTGTCCGATTGTTCGATCAACAGGACCCCGGCCGCGAACATGGCTGTAAAAACCGTGCCCATGGCCGCACCCGGCTCTACCCCGCCGGCGCGACGCACGAACTCGATCAGCATGACCGACAGCAGCGCCGCCGCCGCCGCGC
Source organism: Aureimonas altamirensis (assembly GCF_001463885.1). Taxonomy (GTDB): domain Bacteria; phylum Pseudomonadota; class Alphaproteobacteria; order Rhizobiales; family Rhizobiaceae; genus Aureimonas; species Aureimonas altamirensis. The sequence continues at coordinate 245,790 of NZ_BBWQ01000010.1, forward strand.
CCAGCAGCATCGGCCAGGCGTTCATGGTGCCCGACACCAGAAACCCGACAACGATGCCCGGCAGCACGACATGGCTGATCGCATCGCCCACCAGAGCCTGTCGCCGCAGCACGAGGAAATTGCCGACCAGCGCGCAGCATGAAGCCGACAGAACCGCGACGAGCAGCGGCACGAAGGTCAGAAAGAAGAAATCGGCCATTATGCAAGGCTCCGGCGGGCCCGCAGGCCTGAGATGATGCCTGCGACAAGCCCCCTGCGCGGTGACAGAACGAGCGAGGCGACGAACAGGGCGAAAGCCGTCAACACGATGACGGCGCCGGTCGGCAGCGAAGGGCCGGAGGCCGAAAGCGCTGCCCCGACATGGGCGCTGACCGCGCCGAACAGGGCTGCGAGCGCCGCAAGGCGGCCGGCATTATCGGTCCAGAACCGCGCCGTCGCCGCAGGAATGATGGTCAACGCGACGATCAGCACAAGGCCGGCAACGCGCAGGCCGATAACCGTTACGGTCAGCAGCAGCAGCAGCAATGCAAGGTCCACCCGGCGCACCGATACGCCCGTGGTCGCCGCATAGACCGGGTCGAAGGCGACCAGCGTGAAGGAGCGTCGCAGGCAGAAGGCCGCGAGACCGGTGACGGCGGCTGCGATTGCGATCGTCTCCGCCTCGCTGCGCAGCATCGAGGCCGTCGAGCCGAGCAGAAAGCCTTCCAAACCCGCCTGCCCGCCGGTCTGCATGGTCTGCACCACCGTCAGGAGGACGATTCCGAAGCCGAAAAAGACCGACAGGACCGCACCGATGGCCGAGTCTTCCGGCAGGCGGGTGCGCCGGCCCAGCCATTCCACGATCCACAATCCGGCAAAGGCGCTGGCCGCCGCGCCGATCATCAGACCGGGCAGAAAGCGGCCGTTGCCGGTGGTTGCGGCCATCAGGATGAAGGCCATGACGAGGCCCGGAAGCGTGGCGTGGCTGATCGCATCGCTCATCAGGCTGCGCTTGCGCAGCATCACATAGGCTCCGATGCCACCGGCGGATGCGCCAAGCAGTGCCGAGCCCGCCCCGACCAGCGCCGTGTTGTAGCCGGCATCGAAGACGAGCGCCGAAAGGAAGACCGAAAAGTCCATGACGTCAGCGCACCCCGGCCGGCGCGGCAAGCCGGCCGCCATAGGCGATATTGAGGTTTTCGGAGGTGAAGGCCTGATCCACCGGTCCGTCGGCGATCTTGGAGCCGTTCAGCAACAGGACATGGGTGAAATAGGCGGGCACCGTCGACAGATCGTGATGGACGCAGACGACGGTACGGCCGCCTGCGCGCAGCCCCTTGAGTACCTCGACGATGGCGCTTTCCGTTGCGGCGTCGACCCCGGCGAAGGGCTCGTCCATGATGATCAGCTCGGCGTCCTGCGCCAGCGCCCGCGCCAGGAAGACGCGTTGCTGCTGCCCGCCCGAAAGCTGGCCGATCTGCCGCGCGGCGAAGTCGCCGAGGCCGACACGTTCCAGGCATTCCAGGGCCCGCGCCTTCTCGCGCCGGCCGGCCGGCCTCAGCAGGCCGAGGCGTCCGTAAAAGCCCATCATGACCACGCCGAATGCCGATGTCGGAAAATCCCAGTCCACGCTGGCGCGCTGCGGCACATAGGCGATGCGGCGTCGCACATCGCCGAAGCTTTTCCCGAAGAACCGGATGCGCCCGGACAGGGTCGGCACCAGGCCCAGCGTCGCCTTCAGGAAGGTCGACTTGCCGGCACCGTTCGGCCCGACGATGGCTAGCATCGCACCCTCCGGCACGATCGTATCCACGTCGGACAGGACGACCTTGCCATTATAGGCGACGGAAAGCCCCTGCACGGCCAGCGGCGGGTTGGTCTGTGTCACAGTCATCGTATCCATCGTCCAGCCCTCACAGCCCCGCAACGGCGAGACGGCCGTTCATGCCGCCGTCGGGCGCTTCGCCGCCGAGCGCGTCCGTGATGATCGTGACATTATGGTCGATCATGCCGATATAGGTGCCTTCATAGGTGCCCGGCGTGCCCATCGCATCGGAATAGAGCTCGCCGCCGATCTTCACCGTATGGCCACGCGCGGCCGCCCCCTCGATAAGGGCCCGGACATTGCGGTCGGACACGGAGCTTTCGATGAAGATCGCCCCGATATCGCGGCTGACCAGCGTATCGACGAGGCTTTCGATCTGCCGCACGCCCGCCTCGCTGTTGGTGGAGATGCCCTGGATGCCCAGAACCTCGAAACCATGCGCGGCCCCGAAATAGCCGAACGCGTCATGCGCCGTCACCAGCACGCGGGCCCCCTCGGGCACGCTGGACAGAACCCTGTCGCCGTAATCGGCCAGCGCATCCACCTCTGCCAGATAGGCATTAGCATTGGCGGCATAGATTTCCGCGCCGGCAGGATCCATCCGGCTCAGCGCATCGGCAGCTTCGATGACCACGCCGCGCCACAGCCGGGGGTCCATCCAGACATGCGGATCGAACTGGTTGGCATAATCGGGATTCTCGTGGAGCCGGTCATGGGGCAGGCCGTCGGCAAGGGCCACGACCGGCACCCGCGCCCCCAGCCGCTCCAAAAATTCGCGTAGCTGCGCTTCCAGATTGAGGCCGTGGTAGAAGACGGCATCGGCACGCGCCATGCGCGCGATGTCCGACGCGGTCGGCCGATAGAGATGCGGGTCGACGCCCGGGCCCATCAAGGCGACCACCTCGACCCTGTCGCCCCCCACCTGCGTTACGGCATCGGCGATCATGCCCGTCGTGGCAACGATGTGCAGCGGCTCGGCGGCACGCGCCGGGCCGCCGGCAGCGACCAGCAGCGCGACAAGGCCAAGGGCGGGCGCCAGGCGCCTGCCGAACCAAACTCTCAAACCCTGCCTCATGCGACCTCGACGCCAATGTTGCCTTTGCATTGCAACAATCTACGTTTTTGCAAATGATTTGCAAGTGCATGAATTGCGGTTATTATGAAACGGCCCGGCATTGACGGATATCGGCCGAGACGACACGGACGTCAGCGGTCTATGCTCTCCCCGACAAGGGATCACGGACGGGCCATGCGGCTGCTGCTAGCTGAAGACAACGAAGATCTGGGAGACGCCGTCTTCCGCCATCTGCGCAATGCCGGCCATTCGGTGGAATGGGTGCGGCGGGGCGAGGCCGCGCTGGATTCCGTCGCCGCCGAGCCCTATGACGCCCTTATCCTCGACCTGACGCTGCCCGGACGCGACGGCCTGTCCATCATCGAGGAGCTGCGGCGCGCACGGAATGCGATTCCCATCCTGGTGGTGACCGCCCGGGCAGAGATCGACGACAAGGTCAGCCTTCTCGACCGTGGGGCCGACGACTACCTCGTCAAGCCGTTCGACCTGCGCGAGCTGGATGCGCGGCTGCGTGCCGTGCTGCGGCGCCCGGCCGGCCGCACCACCAGCCTGATGGAATTCGGCGATACGGTCGTGGACCTTGCCGGCCACAGCGTCAGCGTGTCCGGGCAGGCGGTGGAACTGTCGCGCCGCGAGTTCCGTCTTCTGGAAATCCTTCTGGCGCGCATCGGCGCCGTCGTGCCCAAGGAGCGCCTGATGTCGCAGCTCTTCAGCTTCGACGAAGCGGTATCCGTCAACGCGCTGGAGCTCTACGTCTCGCGCCTGCGCCGCAAGCTGGAAGGCGCGGCACTGGAGATCGCCACCGTCCGCGGCGTCGGCTATGTGGCACGGATCACCGATGGCGGCTGACGGCTTCTCCATCCGCCGGCGCATTCTATGGCTGGCCATCGCGCTGCTTGTGGCCGCGGCGCTGGCGCTTGTGGTCTTCGTGCTGGATTATGCCCAGCGCTCGTCCGACACCGCCTATGACAGGCTGCTGTCTGCATCGGCCTTCACCATTGCCGGCGCGGTGCAGGCGGAAGCCGGGCGGGTGACGGTGGAACTGCCGCTCGCCTCCTTCGCCATGTTCTCCGACGACGACCGCGTCTTCTATTCGGTCGCCGGGCCGGACGGCGGCTTCGTGACCGGCTATCCCGAACTCGGTGACAATCTCCCGCCGGCGACGGACTCCGAACCCGGTTACGCCGATATCGATTTTCGCGGCGAACTCGTGCGGGTGGCAACGGTCGGACGGCTCGTGTCCACCGCATCGGGCACCGGCTGGGTCACCATCCGCGTCGCCGAAACCAAGGGCGAGCGCGCGGTGCTGGCGCGCGAGATCCTCGGCAATGCGCTGCTGCCCATCGTCGCCATGACGCTTCTGGCGATTGCCCTCGTGTGGTTTGCCATCGGCCGCGCCTTCCGTCCGCTCACCCTTCTGGAGCGCAACCTCAACCGCCGCACGCCGGACGATCTGTCCCCCGTGGCCGAAGTCGTTCCGGTGGAGGTGCGCCGCCTCGTCGACGCCCTCAACGATTTCATCGCGCGTCTGCGTCAGACCACAGAGCGGCTGGGCGCCCTCGTGGCGGAAGCGGCGCACGAGGTGCGCACCCCCCTCGCCTCGTTGCGTGCGCAGGCGGAAGTGGCCTTGTCGGAAGATGACCCGGCCATGCTGCGCGGGCGCGTCCAGCGCATCCACCAGGGCGCGGTGCAGGCCAGCCATCTGGTGAACCAGCTCCTTATGGACGCAACGGTGGCTCACCGGCTGGAAGCGCGCCGCATCGACCCGGTGCAGCTTGGCGATATCGTGGGCGAGGTGGTCGGCCGCCTGTCGCCGGACCTCGCAGAGCGGCTGGATGTCGATGTGCCGCGCGCCGCGCGGGAGCTGGTGATCGACATGGACCGCGTGGTGCTGCGCGAAATGCTGCGCAATCTGATCGACAACGCGCTCATCTATGCCCCCGGCCCGGTCCTGGTGGAAGCAGAAGCCGACGATGGCGCGGCGATCCTGTCGGTGATCGACCATGGTCCCGGCATCGCGCCCGAGGAACGGGAAGCCGTCACGGAGCGCTTCCGGCGCGGCAGCGCCTCCGAGGGCACCAGCGGCTCGGGCCTCGGCCTTGCCATCGTCGCCCGCGTGGCGGCAGCCGCCGGAGGCCGCTTCCTTCTGGACGACACACCCGGCGGCGGGCTGACCGCGCGCGTGCGCCTGCCGGCGCGCCGCGCCGCGGCGGCGCTCGTCGCCTTGTTTCTGGCGCTTGGCTTGATGGCGGCGGCGCCCGGGCCCGCTCTGGCGCTGGAAACCTATCCCGCACCATCCGGCCAGACGAGCGAGGTGCTGACGATCCTCGGCACCACGGATACGCCCCTGTTCCGACCGCTGGTCGAGGGCTTCCAGCGCCTGTGGCCCGACGTGACCGTGGCCTACGAGGAAGGCGAGACGCTGCCGATCTATCTGGAGGTCGCCGAGGCGCGCGCCGACCCGAAACCCGACCTCGTGATGAGCTCGGCGACGGATCTGCAGGTAAAGCTGGCCAATGACGGCTTTGCCCAGTCGCACGAGCCGCCCAACCTTGCCGCCCTGCCCCGCTGGGCGCAATGGCGGCGCGAAGTCTTCGGCTTCACCTTCGAGCCGGCCGTGATCGTCTACAACCCCGATCTCGTCACCGAGGGCGAGGTGCCCCGCACCCGCATCGCGCTGGCCGAGTTGCTGGAGCGGTTTCCCGAACGCTTCTCCGGAAAGGTCGCCACCTACGACATCGCGAAAAGCGGCGTCGGCTATCTTCTTGCCGCGCAGGACCAAACGATCTCGTCCTATTTCTGGCGCCTTGCCAGCGCCTTCGGGCACGCCGATGCGCAGCTTTCGGGAAGCAGCCCGGACATACTCGACAGGGTGGAGGCAGGCGAGCTTGCGCTCGGCTACAATGTGCTCGGCTCCTACGCGCTGGCGCGCCAGGCGGCCGGACACCGGATCGGCGTGGTGGTGCCGGACGATTACGTCCTGGTGCTGACGCGCACATTGCTGATCCCCGAAGGCGCGCCCCGCGCCGATCTTGCAAGAGCCTTCATCGACTTTGCCCTGTCGCCCGACGGGCAGTCCATCCTTGCGGGCCCGACCGCACTGGGCGCCGTCATCCCCGGATCGTCCGGCGCGTTCAGCGCCGAGCGCATTGCGGCGCTTGGCCGCGGCGCCGTGCAGCCGATCGCACTCGGCCCCGGCCTGCTCGTCGCACTGGACCGCCAAAGGCGCGCCCGCTTCCTGGAAACATGGCTCGAAATCGTCGGTCCGTGACGCATGACAGGATTACGACAGGTCGGCGCGCATAACCTTGAAGCGTTCCATGTTTGGCGCGGGGAGCGCCGCATGCGTGGTTCACGTGTTTCATGCGCCTTGAATTGGCGCATCCGGGAGGAAATCATGAAGCGATTCTTCGCCGCCGCCATTCTGGCGGCAGGCCTTTCCACGAGCGCGCTGGCACAGGGTGCATCCTACGAAATCTTGGCGCCCGCCTCGCCCGGCGGCGGCTGGGACCAGACCGCCCGCGCCATGCAGACCGTTCTGCAGGACAGCGGCATCGCCAGCGACGTGCAGGTGGTCAACGTGCCGGGTGCCGGCGGAACGATCGGCCTGGCGCAGTTCGTTCGCGGCAAGGAAGGCGATCCGAGCGCCCTGATCGTCGGCGGCTATGTCATGGTGGGCGCCATCCTGACCAACAATTCGCCCGTAACGCTCGATCAGGTCACCCCCATCGCCCGCCTGACCGGCGAGGCGGAAGTCGTCGTGGTGCCGGCATCCTCGCCGTTCCAGACGATCGACGACCTGGCCGCCGCCTTGAAGGAAAACCCGGGCGCCGTCGCCATTGCGGGCGGCTCTGCCGGCGGTACCGACCACATCGCCGCCGGCCTGTTTGCCGAAGCGGCCGGAGTCGATCCGACCAAGATCAACTACATCGCCTTCTCGGGCGGCGGCGAAGCGCTGGCCGCCATCCTCGGCGCGCAGGTTGCCGCCGGTATCTCCGGCTACGGCGAATTCGAATCGCAGATCCAGGCCGGCACGCTGCGTCTTCTGGCCGTCTCCACCGAAGAGCGCATCGAGGGCGTCGATGCCCCGACGCTGAAGGAAGCCGGCTACGACGTGGCGCTGGAAAACTGGCGCATGGTTTCGGCTGCGCCCGGCATCACGCCGGAACAGGCCGCCGAAATCACCGCCAACATCGAAAAGATGGTGCAGAGCCCGGAGTGGAAGGAAACGCTGGAGCGCAACAACTGGCAGGACACGTTCCTGGCCGGCGATGCCTTCAAGCAGCAATTGGCGGTGGATACCGAGAACACCCGTGAGATCCTCACCAAGATCGGTCTGGTCAAGTAAATGACCGACCTTCGGCACGATGTTGCCGGGCAGCGCCGCCCCGACCGGGCGGCGCTCGCCATCGGCGCGGCGCTCGGCTTTCTCGGCCTTCTCGTCGGATACGACGCCAGCCGCCTCACCGGCGGCTCCTATGCACAGATCGGCCCGACGGCCTTTCCCTACGCCATCGCAGCGGCGTTGATCGTCCTGTCGGGCTGGACCTTCGTGGAAGCCTGGCGCGGCCAGTTTCCCGCGCGTGAGCAGGACAGGATCGGCCCCATCGCCTGGATCGTCGGCGGCCTCGCCGCGCAGGCGCTGCTGCTGCATCCGGCCGGCTTCTCCATCGCCACCGGACTTCTCTTCGCGGCGACGGCCCGTGCCTTCGGCAAGCGCCAGCTCTGGAAGACCATACCCTTCGGCATCCTGTTGTCGCTGGCCGTCTGGGGCGTCTTCTTCGGCCTGTTGCGGCTTCGCCTTCCGGCAGGCCCGCTCGAATCCCTTTTCATCTGACCATGTCGGGCTCGTAAATCATGGACACGCTCGCACTTCTCGGTCAGGGCCTCCTTACCGCCGCCCAACCGATCTACCTTCTCTATGCGCTGATCGGCGTTACCCTCGGCACAGCGGTCGGCGTGCTGCCGGGCATCGGGCCGGCGCTCACCGTCGCCCTGCTTCTGCCGGTGACCTATCAGCTCGACGCCACCGGCTCGCTCATCATGTTCGCCGGCATCTATTACGGCGGCATGTATGGCGGCTCGACAACCTCGATCCTGCTCAACACGCCGGGTGAAAGCGCCTCGATCATCACCGCGCTCGAGGGCAACAAGATGGCCCGCAAGGGGCGCGGCGGGCCGGCGCTCGCCACGGCCGCCATCGGCTCGTTCGTGGCCGGCCTCATCGCCACGCTGGGCCTTGCCTTCATCGCCCCCTACATCGTGCGTTTCGCCCTGTCCTTCGGGCCGGCCGAGTACTTCGCGCTGATGATCCTGGCCTTCGTGACCGTCTCTGCCGCCTTCGGTGATTCCGCCCTGCGCGGTCTGACCGCTCTGGTGCTCGGACTGACGCTGGGCCTCGTCGGCATCGACCTGCAGACCGGCCAGGCGCGGCTTGCCTTCGGCGTACCGGAGCTTCTCGACGGTATCGAAGTCACGACGCTTGCCGTGGCGCTTTTCGCCATCGGCGAGGCGCTGGTGGTGGCGGGTGGCTCCTCGCGCGACGATGGGCAGGTCGTGGCGGTCAAGGGCTCGGTCTGGATGAACCGCGAAGACTGGAAACGGTCCTGGAAGCCGTGGCTGCGCGGCACCGTCATCGGCTTTCCCATCGGCGCCATGCCGGCGGGCGGAGCCGAGATCGGCACCTTCCTGTCCTACACGACGGAAAAGAGCCTTTCCAAGCACAAGGAAGAGTTCGGCCATGGCGCCATCGAAGGCGTCGCCGGGCCGGAGGCTGCCAACAACGCCTCTGCGGCCGGTACGCTGGTGCCCCTTCTGACGCTCGGCCTGCCGACATCGGCGACGGCGGCGATCATGCTGGCGGCGTTCCAGCAGTTCGGCCTGCAGCCCGGCCCGCTCCTGTTCATGACGTCGCCGCAGTTGGTCTGGGGCCTCATCGCAAGCCTGCTCATCGCCAACCTGATGCTGGTGGTGCTGAACCTGCCGCTCGTCGGCCTCTGGGTGAAGCTTCTGACCATCCCGCGGCCGTGGCTGTATGCCGGCATCCTTGTGTTCGCGACGCTCGGCTGCATCGGCGCCAACAACTCGTCCACCGAGCTCGGCATGCTGCTGCTGTTCGGCCTCGGTGGCTACATGCTGCGCCGCTTCGGCTATCCGATCGCGCCGGTCGTCGTGGGCCTGATCCTCGGCCCGATGGCAGAGCAGCAACTGCGCCGCGCGCTGGCGATCAGCCAGGGCGACCCGATGGTGCTTATCCACTCGCCATTGACGATCATCCTGCTCACCCTGGCCCTGCTGGCCCTGGTGGTGCCGATGATCATGCGTGCACGCGGCCGTGGCGCCGTCCTGTCGCAGATGGCTGCCGACGAAGATTGATGCGATTGCGCAGCCGGCCGCGTCAGCGGCCGGTTGCCTGCAGCAGATGGTCGGGATAGCGCTCCCCCGCGATCTCGATCGCAGCGGCGGCCTTCTCGATTTCGGCCAGATCGTCTTCGGTCAGCACGATATCCACCGCCCCTAAGTTCTCCTCGAGCCGGTGCAGCTTCGTCGTACCCGGTATTGGCACGATCCAGGGCTTTTTCGCCAGCAGCCACGCCAGTGCGATCTGCGCGGCCGTCGCATTCCTGGCGGCGGCAATGCGCTGCAGCAGATCCACCATGGCCCGGTTACGTTGCATCGCCTCTGGCGAAAAGCGCGGAAGCGAGTTGCGCAGGTCGCCCTCGCCGAAGGTCGTTTCCGGCGTCAGCGCCCCCGTCAGGAAGCCGCGTCCGAGCGGGCTGAACGGCACGAGGCCGATGCCGAGCTCTTCGCAGGTCTCCAGAATTCCGTTGCTTTCTACACCGCGTGTCCACAGCGAATATTCGTTCTGGACGGCCGTCACCGGCTGCACCGCATGGGCGCGGCGAACCGTCTGGGCGCCGGGCTCGGACAGGCCGAAATGCTTGACCTTTCCGGCTGCGATCAACTCCGCCACCGCACCGGCGACATCCTCTATCGGCACGTCCGGGTCTACCCGGTGTTGGTAGAACAGGTCGATCCGGTCGGTGCCGAGCCGCGTCAGCGACGCATCCGCCACCTCCCTGATATGCTCCGGCCGGCTGTTGAACCCGCCGCGCTTGCCGTCGCCGATGCTGAAGCCGAACTTGGTGGCGATGACCACCTGGTCGCGGATGGGGCGCAGCGCCTCGCCGACCAGCTCCTCGTTGGTGAAGGGGCCATACACTTCGGCCGTATCGAAGAAGGTCACGCCTCTATCGAAGGCCTGGCGGATCAGCGTCACGCCGTCCTGCCGGCCGATGGTTCCGGAATAGCCGGAGTTCAGCCCCATGCACCCATAACCGAGAGCCGAAACCTCGGGCCCACGGATACCCAGTCGACGCTTCATCATGGGAAGCCTCCTGTCGATTGATCAGCCGACGATCACATAGCGCCTTACAGCCATTTTGGCACATCCACCCGCTGAAACTCCTTCAGCTTGCGCACCAGTGCGTCGGCATCGGCGTCCACGGCAATGGAATGGCGGTGCGCCGCCGGCAGAAACCGCTCGGTCACCATGTGGTCGATGAAGCTCAGGAACGGCGCAAAGAAAGCCTTGGTGTCCAGAAGGCCGGCCGGCTTGTCGATCTCGGCCAACTGGTTCATCGTCCAGACTTCCATGAACTCTTCCAGGGTGCCGATGCCGCCCGGCAAGGCGATGAAGGCGTCCGCCAACTCGGCCATCCGCTCCTTGCGGGCCCGCAGGGTGGGCATGATCTCGGCTTCGCTGAGCCCCGAATGGCTGTGTCCCTTTTCGTGCAGGCGGCGGGTGATGACGCCATGCACCTGGCCCCCGCCCTTCAGCGCCGCGTCGGCCACCTGGCCCATCAAACCCTTGGTCGTGCCGCCATAGACAAGGCGGATGCCGTTGGCCGCAAGGCTGCGCCCCAATTGCCGCGCCCCTTGCGCATAGGCATCGTCGCCGCCGAAGTTGGAGCCGCAGAATACGGCGATGGATGCGATATGCGGCATGGGCTGACCTTCGATTGCGGCGGCTGACATGGAAGGCGCGCCTTGGCGCCCTATGACCCTTTCCAGCATTGCAGCGCTTGAAAGGAAAGACCCTCTTGGACATCGCAGGTAACGAAACGAAGCTTCGCTCCATTGTCGACGAGGTTGCGGATCGCGTGCGCAAGGCCACGCCATCGCTTTACGAGGAAGCCATCGCGGCAGCGCAGGCGAAGGGCAAGCCGAAGCCGCGCAAGGGCGATTTCGACGCCTTCGGCATCGCCGTCTTCACGCGCGAGGGCGAAACCATCGCCGCCGGCAATGCGGGCATTTCCTTTCCCATCCAGTCGATCTCCAAGGTCTTCGCCCTGGAGGTTGCGCTGGAGGCATTGAACAACGATGTCTGGAAGCGGCTGGGCCGCGAACCGTCCGGCGATCCTTTCAATTCCATCATCGATCTGGAGCGCGACAAGGGTATTCCGCGCAACCCGTTCATCAATGCCGGTGCGCTGGTGGTCTGCGACATGCTGGTGGGCCTGCCGGGCCGTGCCGGCCCCAACCGGCACGTGGAGAGCTTCGTCCGACACCTGGTCGGCGACGAGACGGTCGAGATCGACGAGGCCGTGGCCGAAAGCGACCGCACGGGCGGCGACCTGAACCGCTCCCTGATGTTCATGGCCAGCCATTTCGGCAATCTGACCCACCCGGTGGAAAAGGTCATGGATGCCTATGTGCGCCAATGCGCCATCTCCATGAGCTGCCGTGGGTTGGCGCGCGCCGGCCGCTTTCTGATGCAGGACGACCCGCATGCCAAGGACGAGCGCACCCGCGCCGCCGCACGGCGGGCGCGGCGCATCCTGTCCATCATGATGCTGTGCGGCTAGTATGACGGCTCCGGCGACTTCGCCTATCGCGTCGGCCTGCCGGCCAAATCCGGCGTCGGCGGCGGCATCCTCGCCATTGCGCCCCACCGGGCCTCGATCGCGGTGTACTCTCCCGCGCTGGACCCGATGGGCAATAGTTGGCTGGGCACGCTCGGGCTCGAAACCCTTACGTCGCTGACGGACTGGTCCGTCTTCGGCGCATCGCGCGTGTAAGACGCACGACGAGGATATCCATTGCCAGCATGGTCACGAGGGCTGCGCCGACCAGCGGAAAGACGATGCCGCCGATGGCCAGAATCACGAGGATGCCGGCAAAGGCACCGCGTTGCCCCGGCAAGGGCGGCACCCCCATGGAGCCCGCCGGCCGGCGTTTCCACCACATGATGGCGGCCGACACCGCAAGGACCACATTGCCGATACAGACCGCCAGAAGCAGCAACTGGTTCAAAAGGCCGAACTGCTGGCCCATGTGGACATTGATGCCGAACTCCAGCCAGCGCCCCAGCGGCCCGTAATCCGCATAGGACATGTCCAGCAGCGGTGCGCCTGTATACTGGTCCAGATGCACGACGCGCTGCTGCGCAAGATCGTTCGGATAGACCGAGCCGGTGTAGACCCCGGTGGGGCCGGACGGAATGTTGACGGCATAGCCGGCGTGCAGGCCCAGCCTGTCGAATTCGGCGACCGCATCGTCGATGCCGATGGGCACCGGTGCGGCGGTCGCGGGTGGCGCGGACAGCGGCACCCGGGCCTGATCCAGAGACCAGGTCGTCGTCCCCTCTTCGGACAGTTTCACCTGCGACATGGGTATGTCGACCCGCACGCCCGACGGATAGCCGAAATTCGTGCCGTTGGCCCACGCATTCACCTGCGCGCCCCACACGCCGGACCATGGCATGCCGGTAATGGCCAGGAACACGATGAAGCCGCCGAGGACGACGCCCAGAACGGCATGCGTATCGCGCCAGAAGACGCGCTTTGCGGGCGCTCCACGCACGGTTACGACGCCGCCGGCCTGCCCGCGCGGCCACCAGAGGTAGATCCCCGTCAGCACGAGAAGGATCGACAATCCACCGGCGATCTCGATGACGCCGCGGGCCACCGGCCCGAAATAGCGCAGGCTGTGCAGATAGCGCACCGTCCACATGACGGTCCCGCGGTCGGCGAGAGTGCCGAGCACCGTGCCGTCATACGGGTTCACATAGACCGCGACACGATCTCCGAGCGGCGTGACGACCGTCACCTCCGCCGAGGCGTCGGCGGCGGGCGGCTGGGTAAACTTGATCGCGGTGCCGGGCTGTACCGACAGCGCCGACCAGATCATGGCGGACGGCGCCGCCGCAGCGGCGCCCTCCTGGATTTCTACGCGCTTCAGATCCGAATGGATCAGGGCATCCAGCTCGTTCCGGAACAGGTACAGCGCGCCCGTGATCGACAAGGTGATCAGGAACGGCAGGACGAACAGTCCGGCAAAGAAATGCCAGCGCCAGACGGCGCGGTACAGGTCGGCGGACGGACGGCCGCGCACGGCTCCGCCCACCCCCGGTCGGGGTGAAGACGACATGATCGCTTATCCTGCGTTCAGGGCGTCAGTGGCCGCTATGGCCGGATGGGCCGCTGCCGCCGCCGATGGGGCCGACGGCCAGTTCCACCGACACCGTCCCGGCCTTCTCGAACTGCAGCTCCAGCGGCACCTTCTCGCCTTCGGTCAGCGGCTTTTCCAGGCCGACCAGCATGAAGTGGTAGCCGCCGGGCGCCAGCGCCGCCTCCCCGCCCGCAGGGATCTCCAGCCCCTCGGGTACGGCGCGCATCTTCATGACGCCGTTGGCCATTTCCATGAAATGGATTTCGACCGTCTGCGCGGCCGGCGTGGACGCGCCCACCAGACGGTCTGCCTCTGGACCCTTGTTCTGGATGGTCATGTAGCCCGCGCCGACATTGGCGGTCGGCGGGGTGGCACGCGACCAGGGATGGTCGATATGCAGGGAACCGGCGGTGTAATCATGGGCCGATGCGGGGGCGATCGCCAGGATCGAAGCCGCGAGCGTCAGCGCGGCGAAGGCGTGTCTAAGCATGGGATGTCTCTCCGAAACCGAAATCGATAAGGCCGCGCCGCACATTCGCGGACGGCCGACAATCAGGCGGAGGCTTGCGGTGGTCCGCGCGTATCGCGCGCCAGACCCAACAGATGCGGTGTCGGCAGCGGGTCCGCCACGCGGTGCGGCAACGGCACGGCCATCTCGGCACGCGCGAATGCAGGTCCAAGGTCGCTCCCCTGTGGAAGTGCCGCCAGAAGCGTCGGGTCTGCCATATGGCAGACTGCGCAAGGGCATCGATGACCCTGGCTGTCCTGCGTTGTTCCATCGTCGGAAGAGGCTCCGACCACATCGGACGGGTGGCAGATGACGAAGCGGACGCCCGCCTCGGGCTGCAGCGTGACCGTGCTGCCGCAGGCAAAGCCCGTCATCAGCACCTGCAAAACCAGCAGATAGCCCGTCAGGGCGGCAAGCACGCCGCCGGACAGCCGATCTCCGATGATTTGCCGAACCCACCTCATGGCGCGATCAATGCCGCATCACGACGGCAAAGTCACGTGCTCAAACGCGACGCACGAGCGTCCAGACGGCCGTCGCGGCCAGAATGGCGGCGGCGCTGCGGTTCAGCCTTTCGAGGCGGCCGGGCCGGGCCATGAAGCCGCGGGCCCTGGCGGCCAATGCGGCATAAGGCGTCATGACGAGCGTCAGCACCAGCACGGTCGCACCGGCCAGCATGAGGAAGCTGGGCAGCGATACATGCGACAGGTCCATCAGCGTGGGAAGCAAGGCGAGATAGAAGACGATCGTCTTGGGATTGCCGAGCGTGATCAGATACCCGGCCGCGAAGCTTCCCCGCAGGCTGCCGCCGGCCGCACCCTCGACGGTGCGGGGCTGTGCGGCGCTACGCCAGAGCTTGTAGGCCAGCCATGCGAGATAGAGGGACGCCGCAATCCGCACCACCACGAAGAACTCGCCGAAAGCCTCGGCGATGATCGCCAGGCCAAAGCAGGCGGCCGCAAGATAGGTAAGGTCGCCGAGGATCAGGCCGCCGGCAAAGGCCAGGCCATGGCCGAAGCCGGAGCCGAGCGCGCGTGCAATCAGCGCGACGACGCCGGGACCGGGCACGGCGGCGGCAATGGCAAGCGCGATGCAGAAGGGCAGAAGCTGCGCGACGCTCAGCATCACCTACCTCTTGCGCACGAATTCGGCGCGCAGGACGAGGCCCTTGATGCCATCGAACTTGCAGTCGATCTCCTGAGCGTCGCCCGTCAGCCGGATGGAGCGGATCAGCGTGCCGCGCTTCAGCGTCTGGCCCGCGCCCTTTACGTCGAGATCCTTGATGAGCACGACCTGGT
Organism: Aureimonas altamirensis; assembly: GCF_001463885.1. GTDB lineage: Bacteria > Pseudomonadota > Alphaproteobacteria > Rhizobiales > Rhizobiaceae > Aureimonas > Aureimonas altamirensis. The sequence continues at coordinate 260,927 of NZ_BBWQ01000010.1, forward strand.
CGCCGTCCGCCAGCACATTGCCGGCAGAATCACGCACCGTCGCGGCGTCGGCCTTGCGTGCCGCGATGTCGGAAGCCGGGAGCCACTCACCGGTTTCCTCGTCGTAGATATAGTCGTCGTCGCTGGTCATGCCGGCCGTCCTGTCGAAGAATCGGCGAACCTTACGTCGGCGTCACAGCGCAAACAATCGACCCATGATTGCGGACACGCAAAAGGCCGCCGCCCGTTGCCGGGCGCGGCCTCTCGAAACGATCCAAGCTATGCCGTATCGGCTTAGCGGCTGATGCCGTAATACTGGTCAGCGTCGATGCCGGCGGCCTTGAGGGCGGCACGGCTGGGACGACGGCCGGCTTCGGCGGCAGCGGCGCAAGCGGCGACGCCACCAACAAAATCAGTCAGGCTGCGCAGGCGGCTGGTGAAGCTACGTTCGGTCATGATCCATCTCCTTCATCTCTTGAGACGGAATATGGACCCTGCGATGTGCAACAAGAAGAGGCATGAACAAGAGGCAGCCATGCACGATCTGCATGGCTGCCTGATTTTGCTCTACTGCTGCTGGCGCTCGTCCACCCGCGTGAAGCGAACCCTGTCGGCCGCAGCCCTGATGAAGGCTTCGGACACGTAGGTAAACGAGCGTTCCCAATCCCGTGTCGTCTCTCCACCTTCTTCCGGCTCCAGCAGGAACACCATGAAGGATCGGCCCGTGACCATGTATTCCGACCCGAAATCGAAGGCGGGAAGATCGTCCATTTCGGGCTGGTTGGTGTCGATGACGGCATGCCAGCACACCCCGCCGGCCGCTTCCGGCAGCTTGAAGTTCACCACATCCTCATAGGAGTTCATGACGATGAGCATGGTGGCGTCGGTTCCGATACGGCGGATGCCTTCGGATTGCGCCCGGCCGTCCACCAGGACACCGAAGCAGCGCGTGCTGTCGTCGGCCCAGTTTTCGTCTTCGAACTCCACGCCGGCCGGTGTCAGCCACGTAACGTCCTTGACACCCAGCTCCTCGTCATACTCGCCGTGCAGGAACCGGCCGCGCCGCAGCATGGGCAAGGCCTGGCGCACGCGAATGAGCTTCTGAACGAATTGGGCAAGGTCGCGCCCCTCGTCCGTCACGTCCCAGTCGATCCAGCCGATCTCGTTATCCTGCGCATAGGCGTTGTTGTTGCCGCCCTGCGTGCGGGCGAACTCGTCGCCGGCAAGGATCATCGGCGTTCCGCGTGAGAACAGCAGCGTCGCGAAGAAGTTGCGCAACTGGCGGAAGCGCAGGTCCGTCAGCTCCTTGTCGTCGCTTGGCCCCTCATGCCCATAATTGTACGAGAGATTGTGCGAGTGACCGTCGCGATTGTCTTCGCCATTCGCGTCATTGTGCTTGTCGTTATAGCAGACAAGATCATGCAGCGTGAAACCGTCATGCGCCGTCACGAAGTTCACCGACGCCCATGGCTTGCGGCCCCGGTTGTCGAACAGATCGGCGGAAGCGCTGATCTTGTTGGCAACCTTCGGCACCATGCCTTCGTCGCCCTTCCAGTAGGCGCGGATCGTATCGCGGTAGCCGTCGTTCCACTCGGCCCAGCCTGGGGGGAAGCGCCCCACCTGATAACCGCCGGGACCGCAATCCCACGGCTCTGCGATCAGCTTGACCTGGCTGAGAAGCGGATCCTGCTGGCAGGCATGAAGGAAGGACGACTCTTCCGAAAAGCCGGTCGGTTCGCGCGCGAGGATCGTCGCAAGATCGAAGCGGAACCCATCGACGCGCATCTCCCCTGCCCAGTAGCGCAGGCTGTCCATCACCATCTGCATGACGCGCGGATGGCTTGTGTTCACCGTGTTACCGGTGCCGGTGTCGTTGATGTAATAGCGCTTCTCGTCCGGCATGAGCCGGTAGTAGCTGGCGTTGTCGATCCCCTTGAAGGAGAGCGTGGGTCCAAGTTCGTTGCCCTCTGCCGTGTGGTTGTAGACCACGTCGAGGATCACCTCGAGGCCGGCATGGTGGAAGGTGGAGACGAATTCCTTGAACTCGTTGATGAAGGGGCTGGTCAGATAGCGCGGCGCCGGCGCGAAGAAGCCGAGCGTGTTGTAGCCCCAATAGTTATGCAGCCCCTTGTCGACGAGATAGCTGTCGTCGACGAAGGCGTGGATCGGCATCAATTCCACCGAGGTGACGCCCAGGCTGCGGATGTACCGGATGACGTCGGCATTCATCATGGCGGCGAACTTGCCACGGTCATGGTCGCTGACGGATGGGTGCCGCTGCGTGAAGCCCTTGACGTGGGCCTCGTAGAAGATCGTGGATTCCCACGGAATGTTCGGTCGCCGCTCGTCACCCCAGGTGAAGGCCGGGTCCACCACACGGGCCTTGGGCACGAAGGCGGCGCTGTCCCGCTCGTCGTAGGACAGGTCGGCATCGTCGGACCCGATCGTATAACCGAAGATCGAATGGTCCCAGATCAGGTCGCCGACATGCGCCTTGGCGTAAGGATCGAGCAACAGCTTGTTCGGGTTGAAGCGGTGTCCGGCATCCGGCTCGTACGGCCCGTGGACGCGGAAGCCGTAGATCCAGCCCGGCCGCGCATCGGGCAGGTAACCATGATAGATTTCGTTGGTGTATTCGGGCAGCTCGATGCGCTCGATCTCCCGTTCGCCCTGCGCATCGAAGATGCACAATTCCACCTTGGTGGCGGCGGACGAGAAGATGGCGAAGTTGACGCCAAGGCCATCCCATGTGGCGCCCAGGGGGTAAGGCCGCCCGGATTGTATCCGGGTACGGCTGACGGCCGGCTTGGCCGGCTTCTGCTGCAATGCAATCTTGGGCGGGGTCTGAACGTTCACGGACGCGCTCGCTTCTGTTCGAGGAGGACGGGCCAGTAAGCGATGAGGCGCGGATTTGTTCCCGCATCGGCGAAGAGGGGGCAACGCTTTCGCAATCATCCACCTAATTAGTATATTTGGCTTTCCGTCGCGCCGGCCCGGTCTTTACTTTCCAATGCAACGGAAAGGATGACCGGAGATGGATCACATGGTCAGAACGCTCGTCATACCTGGCTACCGCGGCTCCGGCCCGGGCCACTGGCAAGACCATTTCCTGCGCGCGGAGGCCGGCGCGCTGCTGGTGGAGCAAGACGACTGGGACCGTCCGGTCCTGGCCGACTGGCTGCACCGGCTGGAAGCGGCCCTTATGGAGCATCCGCACAACGTGCTTGTGGGGCATAGCCTGGGGGCGCTGCTGATCGCGCATCTGGCCGACCGGCCGGCCGCAGCGCATGTCGTCGGCGCGCTGATGGTGGCGCCGGCCGATGGCGCGCGCATGGCGCGGGCCGATGCGGCCTTTGCCAGCTTCGCCGACATGCCGACGGCCCGCCTGCCCTTCCCCTCCATCCTGGTGGCGTCGCGCGACGATCCTTACATGAGCTTTGCGGCATCCAGATCCTTCGCGGCCAGTTGGGGGGCGGCGCTGGTAGACGCCGGCAAGGCAGGGCACATCAATATCGACAGCGGCCATGGACACTGGCCCGAAGCGCATGTGCTTGCGGCCTCTCTGGCCGGGCGCGCCGGTGATCCGAGGCGCGAAGCCATTCCCATCGGCGGCCCATTCCCGTATCAGACGGTCCCGTACGGCGCCCAGTTCCCCGCGCGCCGACAGGCACAAGGAGTCTGAAAGATGAGCATTCGCAGGATCGAGCCCGGCAAGCGCATGAGCATGGGCGTCGTGCATGGCGGCACCGTGTACCTTGCCGGCCAGGTCGGCGAGCCGGGTGAGGATGTCAGCGCCCAGACACGGACCATCCTGGCGGAAATCGATCGGCTTCTGGCCGAGGCCGGCACCGACAAGTCGAAGCTGCTCTACGTGCAGATCTGGCTGGCCGACATGGGCGACTTCGCTGCGATGAACGCCGTGTGGGACGCATGGGTGGACCCGGCCAACCCGCCGGCCCGCGCCACGGGAGAAGCCCGCCTTGCCGCGCCGGAATACAAGGTCGAGATCATCGTGACGGCCGCCGCCTGAACGATGCGGCGGGGCAGCGCGCAGGCGCTGCCCCGAACCTTATGCTGCCGACTGCACGGACCAGAGGGCTTCCTGCGCGGGCAGCACCTTCTGCCGCCAGGCCGGGTCGATGCTGTTGTTCCAGTCGAGGGCGAGGTTGCCCTCCGCGCCGAGGAAGGTGTTCATCTCGCCGATCAGCACCTGCAGCGCCGCACCCGTCAGCACTGCCCACCCGCTGCCGGCCCGTGCGACAAGCGAGATGTCGGCATAGCCGTCGACCTCGTTTCCGAAGGCCGAGACAAGCACGGAGTCATCACGCGTGCCGGTAAAGAACTCCTGGCCGTAGGACCCGTCGGACAGCGTCATGACGCGCTTGATCTCCAGCGCATTGCCCGTCATCGGCCGTAGCAGAAGATCGCGATAATCGACATCCATGAACAACAGGATGTCGCCGTTCTGGTCGGACTGCCTGCCGCCCGTACCGATGTCCAGATTGTCGTTGTCGAAAGCACCCTCGAATACGAATGTGTCGCCTCCTGCTCCGCCGATCAGCACATCGTCGCCGCCGTCGCCGAACAGGATGTCGTGGCCTTCGCCGCCGAACATCACATCCATTCCACGGCCACCGTAAAGGATGTCGTCGCCGCCGAGCCCCGCGATCGAGTCGCTCCCCTCGCGGCCGATGAGTACGTTGGAGCCGCCATCGCCCGTCAGTGCGTCGTCGCCTGCCGAGCCTTCGAGGTTCTCGATACCGATCAGGCTGACGCCCCGTGCCGCGTCGACGGCGGTCGGCGCGCCACTTTGGGCAAACCGCATGCTGGATGTCGTGAACGCGTTGCCGAACAGATCCGTGCCGGCGCTCAAGGAAGCGACCACGCCCAGCAGCATCTGGTTGGCACCGACGGTGGAGGCCAGCCGGGCGCTGACGATGTCTCCGCCGGCGCCGCCATCCACCACGCTGCCGCGGGAGATGGTGCTGGACGCCAGAGAGCCGGCCCCCAGAACGATCACGTCGTCGCCGGCGCCGCCGTAGAGCAGCGACTTGCCCGTATCGTCGAACAGGCAGTCATCGCCGTCTTCGCCGTAAAGGGCATCATTGCCGGAACTGCCGATCAGCGTATCGTTTCCGCCGCCGCCATAGATGAGATCGTCGCCATCGCCGCCATTGATGACATCGTTGTCGGCACCGCCGACAAGAGAGTCGTTGCCCTCCTCGCCATAGAGCTTGCCGGGGCCTGCGCCACCCAGCACGGTGTCGTTTCCGGCGCCCGCATAGGCATAATCGGCGCCGGCGCCAAGGTCGATCAGGTCGTTCCCCTCACCACCCCAGACCGTATCGGCACCCTCACCGCCATAGAGACGGTCGTTGCCGGCATCGCCGGATATGCGGTCGTCGCCGGCATCGCCGTAGATCAGGTCGTCGTCGAGGCCCCCGAAAAGAAGGTCGCCGCCGCCACCGCCGGATAGCGTGTCCGCGCCGACCCCGCCCATGATGGTGTCGGCACCGGCCTCGCCGGAGAGGCTGTCGGCATATTGCGAGGCGATATAGCCAGCCGGGATGAGCTTTTCGTCGGCAAGGTCGCCGATGATGATGTCGTCGCCGTCGCCGCCGAGGATCGTGTCGAGGCCCAGCCCGCCTATGATCGAATCGTTTCCGGTCCGCATGTCGATGCGGTCGTTGCCGTCGCCCCCGTCGACGTAGCTGCCCTTTGCGAGCGCGGCGCCGATGCTGGACGTCATGCCCCCGGAGACAGAGTCGTTACCGTCTCCGGCGAGCACCGTATCGTTGAAGATCCAGGCGAATTGGTCCGCCCCGCCGAGGCCCACGAGAATGCTGCCGATGCCACCACGGAAGTCATCGGCATTCTGCGTTCCGACGATGCCCTCGACATTCTTCAGAATATCCGTGTTGCCCTTCAGGTCGTAGGTCCGCAATTCGGTGACGGCCGTATACTTGATCGGCTTGTTCTTGCCCTGCGCTTCTTCCTTGACGTAGCGATAGCCGATCTCGACGACACCCTTCTTGAAGACTTCGAAGCCGCCTCTTTTCCCGGGCGTGACGCTGATGCGGCCGTTCGACTTGTAGTAGCCCGAGTAGTCGACGATATCCTGCTCGACATATCCGGTTTTCTTGCTGGCGGCGGCGCCGGCATCCTGGCCGCCATCCACGCTCATCGCCCGTGCAGCGGCGATCACGCGGTCGCTTCCGGCGCCCATGGACAGCACGATGCCGCCTTCTTCGCCGACGACGTCGTCGACGTTTTCGATCCCATAAGTCGAGGTGACGAGCTTCTTGTCGACCCACTCGGTCTTGCTGCGGGTAACCATTGCCACAGCCGGCGTAAGCATTCTGGCGTCGAAGGTCGTGCTGGCCGCTCCGTCGCTGAACTTCAGTACCGTCGGCAGGACCGGGCGGTTCGAGCTCTTCTTGCCGCTGCCGACATTCTCGCGCACTTCCTGCTCGACGCCGGTAAACGGGGTGGCAAAGGTTACATATTGCGTCACATCGACGGTGTCGCCGGCTTTGCCGACATTGTAATCCTTGGTGCCGACGGCAAACGGATCCCAGCCCTCGCTGGCCTGGTCGCTATTCGAGAACTGGTAGCTCCGCCCGCTCCGCATACCGTTGCGGACGTCGCCGCCGATCTCCCATCCCATCATTTCCGCGTCGGCATCCAGTTGCCGCGTGACGTAGACGGTTACCCGGTCGACCTTGGCCTCGTCCTTCAACTGGGCGGCCTGCGCCCGGTAGGCCTTGCGCTCGGATTCGGAGAAGCGGCTTTCGAAGCCGTCATCCCAGAACGCCAGCACCGCTGCCACCTTCTTTTCGTCAGCATTGCTGTACGCATAGCGCGGGTTGTTGCGGTAGGCCGGGTCGGTATCCAGCTTCGTGCCGTAGGAGGCCAGGATCTCGCCCTGCATGAAGGACATGTCCGTCAGCCCCTTGCCGGCCATGGTCATCAGGCTGGTAACGATGTTGATGACCGGCAGGCCGTTGAAGACCGCCTCGTTTCCCCGCTGCCTGTAATATGTCGTAATCGCCCGATCGCCGAGCCAGCCCGTCTTCTTGTAGCGGGCATCGGCTGCGTCGGCCATGTCGTAGTACATGTCGGCAACCGCGAACGACGAGAAGTTGGCGGTGGCCAGCAACGCTGCCGGCAGCACGCCGACGCCGGACGCCGCCATGGCCATGATCGCGACGGTCATGCCCGTCTGGAATGCGATGTCCACGCTTGCGGCGGCGATCAGCCGGTTGTCCGCGTCGTTGAACTTCATATTGGTCAACGTCATGATCGACGCGGTGGTGTTGAGTACCTGCGCGGCGCCGGCAAGGAACGTCGCCGACCCCTTGAACAGAGGGGTGGCCCCCATCACCGGATCGATGATGCCCGCCGCGCCGAAAGCCGGGCGCGACAAATTTATGGCGCTGGCGGCATATTTTAGGGCGTTGATGTCTTTCTCAAGACCCGTCTTCTCGGTGTTGTCCAGCGCACGCGCCACGATAGCCGCAACGTAGAGGGCGGCAAGCGTAACATGGCCGGCAAGGCCGACCCATCCGGCGGCCGTGATACCGGAACTTTCGCCCGTCTGGCCGCCGCTTGTGGGGGCGTTGGCGGCGGAAGCGTTCATTCCCAGCATCACCGCGAAACCCAGTTCCGCGGCAAGCTGCGTCCACATCACGATCAGCGTCGCAATGTTGCTGCCGCCCTTTTCAGGGTCGTTCAAGTCCAGATCGAGGGTGGTGCCGATTGCACCCACCAGCGCCACGGGAACGGTAGCGGCCTGCAGTATAAGGGCCTGCCGGGATTCGAACGCCGTTGGTTTCACGGCGACCGGCGTGATGACCTTGCCCTTGGCGGTGAACGCGTACGTGAAATATTTCGATGAATCCGAAATTCTTGCAATCGCGGCATCGGAGCCGCTATTGAGCGCCTGTTGAAGAGAGAGATAATCGAGTGCCTGATCGGCGATACCGGCAAGCCGCAGCATACGCCCGGTCTGCCAGACGGTCAGGTTCCAGCTATCCAGGTAATCGTCCGGATACGCGCGCTGTTCGGGTGTCAGGCCGCTCCAGAACGCCTTGAAGTCGCCGAACTTTCCCGTGGTCTCGAATTGCTGGGTCTGCCAAAGCTTCTCCAGCGCCGCCATCCGGGCGGCTTCACTGGCCGCAGCCTCCAGGAGATCTCCCACCCCCTGCGTCTGCGATTGCGATGACGTCGAACCAGTGCCGCTGCCAAGCCCCAGCTCCGTTGCCAGCCCGTCGATGGCGGACGACACGCGTGCGAGATAGCTCCTGCCGGCAGCGATCCGCTGCAAATCAGACTGCAAGCCAAGTTGTTTTTCAAGAACGTCGTAGGCGGTCTTCTGGACGGTCGACGCCTGCACGCTGGCTTTTGCTGGCATAGCTCTACTCCCAATTTAAAAATATCTTATGAGAAACGCAGCATTCCTGATTCAACGAGGTGATCCCGCGGGCCGAAAGCGGCCTCGTAATTCTGCAGGAAATCCTTTCTGTTATGTCGGCGAAGAACTTCAGGACTATCGGGATTGAAGTATTCCACCACCTTCGCCGTCTCCTCCCCGGCATGAAGGCGTAGCGCCCGCACCACGATATGCGTCTGCCTGAAATGGCTCCTGATGTACCGGTACATCGACGGGAAATGGCCGAATGGCGCGACGCAATCGACGATCCAGACCCTGTCCCCGGAACTCCAATCCTCCTGCGACAGGGAATTGGGGTTCTTCAGGTAGCGGCGCTCGGCCTCCGGGCTCAGACTTGCCCAGGACAGGAAGCCGAGAGGCCGGTGCTCGTCTTCGAACAGGGCAAAGGAACCGGCCCTGATCCCCGGCAGCACATGCTCGTTCAGCAGCCAGACCGGCCATTTGCAGTGGAGCGGGCACCGCAGCCAGAGCCAGGTGACATATCCGAATATCGAAGCGGCCTCCGCTTCGGACATATCCTTACCCGGAGCACGGACCCTGCACTGACCCTCACCGGCGGACGGGCTCATAATCGCCCCTCCCGAACAACGGGGCGCAGTGCCCATAGAGTGAAGGCTGCGACGCGCTGGAAATACCCGGCAATGCAAGACGGCATAACGCCGTTCGTATTTGAAGAAACGACATTTCTACACTCTTTGATAAATAAAAACTTCAACCAATATCGATACGCTATTCCCGCTCAGTCTTCTTTTCAATGCTTTCTAAGATTGAAAATATTATTGTTTTTCAACTTCTAATTTAGTTCCCCACCGCTCCTGTCAGCGCTCCCTCAGGCTGTCATGGAGATAGACGTTCAAGGGAGACAGGAAGTATTCGATGATGCGCCGGCTGCCGATCTTGACCTCGGCCGAAACGCTCATGCCCGGCGACAGGGTAATCGAGGGCGGCGTCTCGTCGACGACGATGCGCATGGCATAGACGGGCCCGCTGTTTTCCGTATCGATGGAGTCCGTCGACAGGGTACGGATCGTTCCCTTGACGAGGCCGTATCGCGTGAACTCGAACGCATCGACCTTGATCTCGACTTCCATGCCGGGCCGAACGAAGCCGACATCCTTGTTGGGAAGCATCGCCTCCACCTCGATCGGGTCGGATTTCGGAACGACGATCATCAGGCTCTGCGCCTCTTGCACAACGCCGCCTTCCGTCTTGACGACGACCTGCTGGACGGTGCCGTCCACCGGTGCCGCAAGATGCATCATCTGATTGCGCCTCACCGCCTTTTCGAGATCCTTTTCTAGAGAGCGCCGCTCTTCCCGGGCGCGATGTAGCGTATCGAGCGTCGTCAGGCGCCAGCGGGCCAGGACAGTGCCCTTCTGCCGCAACAGCAACTCCCGCGAGGCAGAGGCCTTGCGCGCATCGAACTGCTGGGCGACCAGCTCCCGCTCCTGCGACAGACGAAACTGCTCCTTGTCGAGATACTGGCTGCGCGCCACGAATTCCTTGGACGACAGGGAGCGCAGGTTTGCCGAAATTTCCCGCGACAGCGGCACCATGCGCTCCAGCGCCCGCACCGACGCCTTCGCGGCGGCCAACTGCGTATCGAGCTGGCTCATCTCGCTGTTCTTCTCGTCGATCTCGCTGCGCATGGACCGGTAGCTGCCCATCAGGCGGACATTGGCCGCCTCGATGGTTTCCGCCGGAAGGTCCGCCAGCGTGGCGTCCAGAGGTTCGGGCCGGATGTTGCGCTGCATGCAGTCCAGCATCGCGGCGGCGATGGCCTCGTCGATACGCCGGGCCTCGATATCGCCGGAGATCCGCGCCACATCGGCTTCCGTCAGGCTGCTGTCGAAATCGATCAGCGGATCGCCTCTGCTCACCGCCTGCCCATCCTTCACGTGGATCGTCTTGACGACCGCCAGTTCGGCGGCCTGGATGGTTTTGCTGCCGCTGCCCGGAACGACCTTGCCGCGACCGATGGCGACAACGTCGATGCGGCCGATGATGGACCAGCCGAGCGCCAGCACCAGCATGATCAGAAGGCCCCACAACAGCCGCCTGGGCAGGGGATGCACCGGCGTATCGCGCAGCGACAAGGCCGCCGGCAGAAACTCGAGCTCCTCTGCGGTGCGGCGCTCGGCGTCCATGCCGCGGCGCGCCGACCATGCCTCGGAAAATGCCTCGCGGTAACGCGTCAGAAGAGAGCGCAGCGCATGAACGATCATCGCGTCAGTCCCTTCCCGTTGCCTGCAGGGCGCACAAATGGGCATAGATGCCGTCGGGCCGCGCCACGAGTTCGTCGTGGCTGCCCGTCTCGCGGACCTCGCCCCGGTCCATCACGATGATCGTGTCGGCGTGGCGTACCGCCGACAGGCGATGCGCGATGATGACCACGGTCCGCCCCCGGCAGATCGCCGCCATGTTCTGCCGGATAATATGCTCGGATTCGTAGTCGAGAGCGCTTGTCGCTTCGTCGAGGATAAGAATGCGCGGATCGCCGATGAGCGCCCGGGCGATGGCCACCCGTTGCCGCTGCCCCCCGGACAGGGAAGCGCCGCGCTCGCCGACGATGGTGTCGTAGCCTTCCGGCAGTTCCAGGATGAAATCATGTGCGCCCGCCGCGCGTGCGGCCGCGATGACCTGCTCCATCGACGCGCCGGGCTCGGTCAAGGCGATGTTGTCGCGCAGCGAGCGATGGAACAGAAGGTTTTCCTGCTGCACGACGCCGATCTGCCGTCGCAGCGACGCGGCTTCTGCCAGAGCGATGTCGTGGCCATCGACCAGGATTCGTCCGCGTTCGGGAACATGCATGCGCTGGATCAGATGTGCCGTCGTGCTTTTGCCAGAGCCCGACCGTCCCGCGATGCCCACCACCTGCCCCGCCCGGATCGACAGGTTGATATCCCGCAGCACCTCGGGCCCATCGAGGCGATATCGAAACGACACCCGCTCGAAAAGGATGTCGCCCCGCAGGCGCGGCATGACGGACCGCGAGACACCGGCCGTTTCGGCCGGTGCGTTCAACACGTCGGCCAGCCGCTGCATGGAGATGCCCGTCTGCTGGAAGTTGATCCATAGTTGGGCGAGCCGCAGGATCGGCTGCGCGACGCGCCCCGCCAGCATGTTGAAGGCGATCAACTGCCCGACCGAAAGCTCGCCGGAAATGACATAGCGGGCGCCGAACCACAGGGTCAGGACATTGACCACCTTGCCGACGAGGCCGACGGATTCATTGGCCGCGATGGACAATTGCTGCGTGCGGAAGTTGGCGTGGACGTAGCCGGCCGTCTGCTCTTCCCAGCGGCGGGCGACATGCGGCTCCACCGCCATCGCCTTCACCGTTTCGATGCCGGTTACCGACTCGACCAGGAAGGATTGGTTCTCGGCGCCGCGCCGGAAGGTTTCGTCCAGCCGCGCCTTGAGCGGCGGCGTGACGACGAACGATATCAACGCATAGACCGGAAGCGACAGAACGACGATCAGCGTCAGGACCTTGCTGTAAAACAGCATCACGACCACGAACACGACCGAGAACAGGCAATCCAGCATGACGGTGATGACATTACCCGTCAGGAAGGCGCGGATGTTTTCCAGTTCGCGGACGCGGGCGACCGAATCTCCCACGCGCCGGCTTTGGAAATAGGCCATGGGCAGCGCGATCAGATGCCGGAACAGCCGTGCGCTGAGCTCGACGTCGATGCGCGACGTCGTATGGGTGAAGACGTAGCCACGGATGAAGCTGAGGAACGTTTCGAAGATGCCGATGCACAGCAGCCCGATCGCCAGCGTATCCAGCGTGGTCAGGCTGCCGTGGATGACAACCTTGTCCATGACGACCTGGAAGAAGATGGGCGTCAGCAGCGCAACGATCTGCATCGCAAAGGACGCTGCGAACACTTCGCCCAGAAGGCGGCGATACTTCACCATGGCCGGGATGAACCAGGTGAAGTCGAACCGCGTCATCTCGCCGCCGCGGCCCAGCATCGCCTGCGCCAGCACCACGCGGCCGGACCAGCGGGCGAAAAGTGCGTCGACCGGCACCCAGGCCGGGTGGCCGACGGCCGGATCCTGGATCAGGGCGCGGCCGCGGGCCGTGTCCACACGGGCCAGCACGAAGAACCGGCCGTCCGTATCGATTGCGATGGCCGGCAGCGGCAATTGCGCCAGCCGATCGGGCGCCGACATCGTGCCGCGCGCCCGCAGGCCGGCTGCGCGCGCGGCCAGAAGCAGTTCCGTTTCACCGAAAGCGCCATCGGAGGCGCGAAAGCGATGCGCCAGGTTTTCGGCCGAAACCGGGATGCTGTGAAGCGCAGCAAGAATGACGAGGCATTCCAGCGCGCCATTGGACGAAATGGCGACGTCGGGGGACATGAGGGTAAAAGCCCGAACTAGACTTAAAACTATCCAGTTACGGTATCGGCTTTCAGACCTTGCGCAATGAACCCTCGGTTTCGCCAAGTATTTATTTATGCAAACGCCAATAGCTATCGGCGCAAAAATCAGGCTGCCGGATACAGCACCCAACGCTTCGGCTGCACATGGATGACGTCTCCGGGACGTGCCTCCAGCTCCGGCGAAAGCTCCACTTCGATGCGCTGGCCGGTGGCCTCTATGTCGAACTCCGCAAAGCGCGAGCGGCCCGCGCGGCGCGATACGGCGACGCGGCCGGACAACGCCGTCTCATCGTTCACCACCTGCAGATCGTGCGGCCGCATGAACATCTGCCATCGGCCGTTTTCCTGCGGCGTCTGGCCCAGGCTGCGCCCCTGCCACGAGATGACGCCGTTCTCGACCTCGACCGGCAGCATGTTGGACTGGCCGATGAAAGAGTAGACGAACGGCGTTGCCGGGCGGTCGTAGATGTCGTCGCCCGACCCCACCTGCTCGATGCGGCCTTGGCTCATCACCACCACGCGGTCGGCCAGTTCCACGGCCTCTTCCTGGTCATGCGTGACGAACACCGTGGTATGGCCGATCTTGTCGTGCAGCTCGCGCAGCCAGCGGCGGAGATCCTTGCGCACGCGGGCATCCAGCGCGCCGAACGGCTCGTCCAGAAGCAGCATGCGCGGCTCGATCGCCAAAGCCCGGGCCAGCGCCACGCGCTGGCGCTGCCCACCGGAAAGCTGTTGCGGATACCTGTTTTCCAGGCCCGAAAGCTGCACGAGGTCCAGAAGCTCCAGCGCACGGCGGCGGATATCGGCGGCGGACGGCCGCGCCGAACCTTTCCGCACGCGCAGGCCGAAGCCGATATTGTCGGCAACCGTCATGTGGCGGAACAGGGCGTAATGCTGGAAGACGAAGCCGACATTGCGCTCCTGGACGCTCTTGTGCGAGGCGTCCTCGCTGCCGAAAAGCACCCTGCCGGACGACGGCATTTCAAGACCGGCGATCAACCGCAGAAGCGTCGTCTTGCCGCTTCCCGAGGGGCCGAGCAGCGCGATCAGTTCGCCGGAGCGGATATCCAGCGACACATCGTGCAGCGCGCGAAAGCCGTCGAATTCCTTGGCGATGTTCTTCAGATGGATGTCCATGTTGCGCGATCCTCAATGACCGTTGCGTGAGGCGGCGGCGAGATCGCCCGCATAGCGCCATTCCAGGAGGGTTTTCACGCCGAGCGTGACGAGAGCCAGCAGCGCAAGAAGCGTCGCCACCGCGAAGGCGGCCGAGAAGGCATATTCGTTGTACAGGATCTCGACATGCAGCGGCATCGTGTTGGTGTAGCCCCGGATGCGTCCGGATATGACGGAAACGGCGCCGAATTCGCCCATGGCGCGCGCGTTGCACAAGAGCACGCCGTACAGGAGCGCCCAGCGCACATTGGGCAGCGTGACCAGCAGGAAGGTTTTCCAGCCGCCGGCGCCAAGCGAGATCGCCGCTTCTTCGTCGCCCGTTCCCTGCTCCTGCATCAGCGGGATCAGTTCCCGCGCCACGAAGGGTAGCGTCACGAAGATCGTGGCCAGCACGATGCCCGGCAGCGCGAAGACGATCTGCAATCCGAGCGACTGCGTCACCGGCAGGAAATAGCCTTGCGCGCCGAACAGCAGGATGAAGACGAAGCCGGCGATCACCGGTGACACCGAAAACGGCAGGTCGATGAAGGTGATGAGCAGGCTCTTGCCGCGAAACTCGAACTTGGCGATCGCCCAGGCCGCGGCCACGCCGAACACGAGGTTGAGCGGCACGGCGATGGCCGCCACCATCAAGGTCAGCTTCATGGCCGCGACGGCATCCGGCTCCGTGATCGCCGACCAGTACATGGCAAGGCCGTTGCGCAGCGCCTCCACGAAGACGGCGACCAGCGGCAGGAACAGGAAGAAGCCGAGAAAGGCGAGCGCGATACCGATCAGAAGCCACTTTACGGGCCGGCTTTCGGTGGTGACGCCGCGCTGATGGACGAGCTCAGACGGCATGACCGTACCTCCGGCGGCTCCAGGCCTGGATGAGATTGATGAGAAGAAGCATGGCGAAGGACACCATCAGCATCAGAGCCGCCACAACGGTGGCGCCGCCATAGTTGAACTCTTCCAGGCGGATGACGATCAACAGCGGAGCGATTTCCGAGACGTAAGGGATGTTGCCCGCAATGAAGATGACGGAGCCGTATTCGCCGATGGACCGGGCGAGCGCCAGCGCAAATCCGGTCAAGAGAGCCGGCAGGATCGACGGCAGGATGATGCGGCGCACGATCTGCCAGCGGCCCGCCCCCAGCGTAGCGGCGGCCTGCTCCAGCTCGGCGTCGAACTCTTCCAGCACGGGCTGCACGGTGCGCACGACGAAGGGCAGCGAAACGAAGGTCAGCGCCACCACGATGCCAAGGGGCGTGTAGGCGATCCGCAGCCCGCCGTCACCGAACAGCGAGCCAAGGACAGAGCCGGGCGCGAAGAACTGCCCGACCCATCCGTTGGGGGCATAAAGGGACGTCAGCGCGATGCCGGCGACCGCCGTCGGCAGGGCGAAGGGCAGGTCGATGATCGCGTCCACGAAGCGCCGCCCGGGAAAGCGATAGCGCACCAGCACCCAGGCCACGAGCAGGCCGAAGACGGCGTTGATGCCGGCTGCGGCCAGCGAGGCCCCGAACGACAGGCGCATCGCCCCCATGACGCGCGGGTCCAGCGCCAGCGCCCAGAACTCTGCCCAGCCGATACTGGCGCTGCGAAATACCAGCGCGGCCAGTGGAACGATGACGATCAGGCCCAGATAGGCGAGCGTGAACCCCATGGCGATCCCGAAGCCGGGGATGACACTGGGTTGCTTGACGGTAAAGCGCCTTGCCATGAACGACCTTGTTCCGGTGCGGCCACCGGCCGCCTCGTGCTTGGGCCGGCCGGATTGCGAATTAAGTGCTGTCAAAAGTGTGGCCCAACTTCTGGCGATGGAAAAGGGGGCGGTGCGAAAGCACCACCCCGCGAGCATGCATCAGCCGTGAAACCGTTCAGTTGCCGGGCCGGTAGATCTGGTCGAAGATGCCGCCATCGCCGAAATGTTCGGGCTGCGCCTTGACCCACCCGCCGAACTGGGCGTCGTCGATGGACACCAGTTCCACATCGGGGAAGCGCTCCAGCTCGGCCTTGTCGGTGACCTTTTCCGGTTCTGCCGGCCGGTAGAAGTGGCGCGCCGCGATGGTCTGCCCCTCGGCCGAGTAGAGATAGTCGAGATAGGCGGTCGCAACCTCGCGCGTTCCCTTGGCATCGACATTGGCGTCCACCAGCGTCACCGGCGGTTCTGCCAGGATGGAAATGGAGGGCACCACGATGTCGAACTGGTCGGGCCCCAGTTCCTCGATGGCCAGGAAGGCTTCGTTTTCCCAGGCCAGCAACACATCACCGATGCCACGCTGCACGAATGTCGTGGTGGAACCGCGCGCTCCAGTGTCCAGTACCGGCACGTGGCGATAGACCTCGCCGACGAACTCCTTCGTCTTTTCCGGATCGTTGCCGAACTCCTTGTTGGCATAGGCCCAGGCCGCCAGATAATTCCAGCGCGCGCCGCCCGACGTCTTCGGGTTGGGCGTGATCACCTGCACGCCTTCTTTCACGAGGTCGCCCCAATCGGTGATGCCCTTCGGGTTGCCCTTGCGGACCAGGAAGACGATCGTCGACGTATAGGGAGCCGAGTTGTGCGGCAGCCGTCCGCGCCAATCGGCCGGAATCTTCTGCGTCGCCGACACGATGGCGTCGATATCGGCTTCCAGCGCCAGCGTGACCACGTCCGCATCGAGACCGTCGATCACCGTGCGGGCCTGCGCCCCGGACCCGCCATGCGATTGCCGGATCGCAACGGGTGCGTTCCCTTCCCCCGTCCAGTGCTTGAGGAACGCGTCGTTGAAGTCGCGGTACAATTCCCGTGTCGGATCGTAGGAGACATTCAGCAGGACCGTCTGCGCCATGGCGGGGGCAGCAACCGACAGGACAAGTCCGAGAGCGAGCAATCGTGGCAGAAGGCGGATCATGAAATCTCCGTGGAATTGTCTATCAATCTTGTAGTTCAAGCTCCCGCGCTTCTGCCCGCCTGTCAATCTTGCACAAGTAGAATGCAATATTCGCGTCGGTTGAAGGCGAGCGCATGGAACGCCCTTTCACCCGCAAGCCGCCCCGTTGAAAAACGAGACCAAAAATCAGGGCGCGGGAAGCATCGCTACAAGGCCAGCGCGGGGGTGCGGCCGGTTTCTTCGAGCTCCCATTCGGCACTCCACCGGCCGTCGCGCCGCGTAATGACCAGATAGTTGCGATCCGCGATGTAGGGCATGCGCCGGCCCGGCAGCGGAAAAACCTTGATGGGTCGTCCACGGAGCGGCGATTCGCCCAGCCGCGACAGCAGGCTGAGCGCCAGCGGAAAGGCCACCGGGGGCTTGGGATGCGTAATGCCCGACGCCACGAGCTGGTGCATGGTCGAGCCATCTTCCAACCGCATCTCGGCCCGCGTCGCCAAGTGGATTTCGCCGGAGATCACCGTCAGCGGACGATTGCCCTTAACGGCCTTGGCTTCCAGCAGCGTCAGCAGGCGGCGCCATTCCGTGCGGTGGCTGCGGCTTTGCCACTGGTCGCGCAGGTCGTCTTCGTATTTCTGCGCGCGCGGCATGCGGTCCAGTACGGACTCCACCAGGCTGAGACGAGGGCCGAGCGCCGGCACGCTCGACACCAGCAGGATCGCATCGCCGTCCGGACAATCCGCCAGCGCGCGCTCGAAGGCGGCCCATCCGGCCGGCCCCATCACCCGATCGGGGGTTCGCTCGCTGCGCAGGTCGGGCAGGCATACGGAGAAGCCGGGAAAATGCGCCGATTGCGTCATCGTGGCGCCGGACGGGTCGAGGCAGGTGCGCGGCAGGCCGCCTTCCACCGCGCCGACCTGGAACAGGATGAACATCTCCCGCGCCACCTTGAAGATGCCTTGGGCAATGGGGCTCTGTTGCAGGGCATCCGGGTGGCTGCCCCACCCGTCGAAGATATCGTGATCGTCCCAGATCATCAGGGATGGCACGGTTGCGTAAAGCGGCGCGGCGGCGGCCTGTGTCAGCGTGTCGAGGTACCGGCGGAAGAAATAGCCCCGCAGCGCAGCTTCCATGTCGGGCGTGAAGGGTTCCTGTGCCCGGCGGGCTGGCTCGTCCTTCGCCCATGCCGAAATGGCGGGGTGGCTTTCCACCGCTTCGTCGGCGTAGAGCTGGTCCCCGCCGTGCAGAAGAAGGGCGAACGGCCGCTCCTGGTGCTCGGTCAGAAGCCGCCGCCACATCACGTCGCGATGCTCGTGCTCTCGGTCCTCGTCGCCGTTTTCCTGCCCGTTGCAGGACACGAAGCCGATACGGAGCCCACCGCCGAGATCGGTTCGAACGCGATAGGATGTCCCGTCGACGGCGTAGTCCGCCGCGTCGCCGACCGGAAGCGCGATGTCGCGCATCCACACGACGTGCCCTTCCAGCCGCGCTGCCACGGCCATCGCGTCTTCCTGCCCGGCGGCCGCAACACGGGGGGCGGTATCGCCCTCCCGCGTCACGACAAGCACGGTGACATGCGCGGCGGTCCTGTCGGCGCCTCTGGCATAGAGGACGGGCCCGGCAACGATCATCCGACTACCTTCATCTTATGTTTCGGTGACGGGCATGTCGGTTGCGGTGCGCAAATATCAAGGGCGTCAGCGGATTACCTGTCCATCCTCCGGCGCGAAGAATATGCGCACCGGCTGGCCCTGTCCGGGCGGCGGACGCGTCGGGTCGTTGAACGTATCGACGAGGGCCGAGCCGCCTGCGGTGGCCACGCGCAGACGGACGACAGAGCCAAGAAAGGCAACCTGCTGCACCGTGCCGGATATGCCGTTGCTGCGCCGCTCGGTGGCGTCCAGCGACAGGGCTTCCGGCCGCAATGCCAGGGTGACGGCTTCGCCATCCCTACCCTGTTCGCCGTCGATGGCGACGGCCTCCTCGCCCAGCAATATCCGCCCGCCGGGCGCGGATCGCCCTTCCAGAAGGCTGAGATTGCCGACGAAGGACGCCACGAAGCGGCTGGCCGGCCGGTTATAGATCTCGAAGGGTGTCCCGACCTGCTCGATCCGCCCCTCGCTCATCACGACGATCCGGTCGGACATGGACAGGGCCTCTTCCTGGTCATGCGTCACGTAGATCGTAGTGATGCCCAACTCCTGCTGCAGGGCGCGGATCTCCTCGCGCAGGGATACCCGGATCTTGGCATCGAGCGCCGAAAGCGGCTCGTCCAGCAGCAGCACGCGCGGCCGCACCGCGATGGCCCGCGCCAGCGCCACGCGCTGCTGCTGGCCGCCGGACAACTGGTATGGATAGCGCCCCGCGACATGCGGCAGCTTGATCATCTCCAGCATTTCCTTCACGCGCGCATCGATCTCGGCGCGCGGGCGGCCGGCCACCTTGAGGCCGAAGGCCACATTGTCGGCGATGGAGAGGTTCGGAAACAGCGCATAGGACTGGAACACCATGCCGATCCGCCGCTGGTTGGGCGACAGGGGGCCGACATCCTGGCCATCGATATGGATCGTGCCGGCGGTCGGCGTTTCGAACCCGGCGACCATGCGCAGCGTCGTCGTCTTGCCGCAGCCGGAAGGCCCCAGAAACGAGATGAACTCGCCGCGCTGCACCGACAGATTGAAGTTCTCCACCACGGCGTGGTGCTGGTAGGTCTTGCGCAATCCGGAAAGTTCCAGAAACCCCATGTCTTACCCTTCCTGGCGGCGGCGGAACCAGCGGCGCGGCGGCGCCTTGGCCTGCCCCGGCGATGCGCCGCCCACGAATTGCAGCATGACCATGCAGCCCCATGTCACCGCGAAGGCAATCATGGCCAGCGCGGCCGGCTCATAGGCGCGGTTGGCGCCGATCAGTTGCAGGTACGGTCCGAAGGCCGGACGATTGAGAAGACTGGCGATGACGAATTCGCCGATCACGATGGCGAAGGTCAGGAAGGCGCCCGACAGGACGGCCGCCCGCACATTCGGCAGGATGACGCGCCACAGCACGGTACGCCGCTTTGCGCCGAGGCTTTCGGCGGCCTCCGTCAGCGTCCGGATGTCGATGGCCGTCAGCCCCGTATCCACCGCACGGTACATGTAGGGCAGCGAAAGGACGACGTAGCCGAACACCATGAGCACGTTGGTGCCGGCGACCGTGCCCGTGAACGGCAGCCAGGACGACGAATTGTACAGGCGCAGATATCCGAACACGATCACGATGGGCGGGATCACCAGCGGCAGCAGCGTGACGAACTCCACCCAGGGCCGCAAACGCGGCAGCCGCAGGCGGACCCAGTAGGCCGTGGGCACCACCAGAAGGGCGCCGATGGCGATGGTCGTCAGCGCCGCCACCACCGAGAACAGGAACGTCTGGTGGAAACGGGGATCGGCGAAGACGACGCGATAGGCCTCGAAGCTCCACTGCCCGCGCAGCATCGACAGCGAGAACTGGAACGTCGCCACCAGCGGCAGCAGGAAGTAGAGCGCCCCGATGAAGACCGCGATCCAGGGGCCGATACGGCGGGCGTTCATTTGAGCCACCGTTCGGCGCGGCTGCGCAGCCAGATGTAGAGCACGTTGGAACAGCCGGTGATCAGGATCATGCCGACGGCCAGGGCATAGCCGAGATGCGGGTTGTAGAGCACGTCGCCGCGGATCTGCGCATAGAGCAGGATGGGCACGATGTTCAGCGACGAGCCCGTCAGCGCATAGGCCGTCGCGACCGCCCCGAAAGCATTGGCGAAGAGCAGCAGGAAGCAGCCCAGAAGGCTGGGAAACAGCACAGGCAGGGCCACCATGCGCCAGTACTGCCAGCGCGATGCGCCGAGGATGGAAGCGGCCTCGCGCCACTCCTTCTTCAGGCCGTCGAGCGCCGGCGCGATGATCAGCACCATCAGCGGGATCTGGAAGTACAGATAGGTGATCGTCAGGCCCCAGAACGACAGCAGGTTGAAGCCCAGGCGATAGATGTTGACGCCGAACGCCTCGTTCAGAAACACCGTCACCAGCCCCAGCCGGCCGAGCGTCGCCAGAAAGGCGAAGGCGAGCGGAATTCCGGCGAAGTTGGAGGCGACGCCCGAAAAGGTGGAGACGGCGGGCCGCACCCAGCGCGGCAGGTTGCCGTGCACGATGGCGTAGGCCAGGAAAAAGCCGATCAGCGCGCCCAGGGCGGCGGAGGCCAGGCTGACGCGGATGGATATCCAGTAGGCGGCCATGATCTGCGGCTGAAACAGGCCGATCATGTTGGCGAAGGTGAAATTGCCGGCCGGGTCCTGGAAGGCCCCGATGACGAGGTACAGTGTCGGCGCCACCAGGAACAGGATGGCGAACAGGAAGAAGGGGACGACCCCAAGCCAGGAAAGGGACAGTTTGCGCGCCGCCGGAGGCCCGGCGGACGTCCCTGCCGGCATGCCGGCCTGTGCCACTGTGGCCATGAAACCCCGCTTGTCGGAAATTGCCGGAAGGATGGGAAAGGGCGCGCGTCAGCCCGCGCGCCCCCGAAGGCCTTACTGGACGTTGGCGCCCACGACCTCGTCCCACTTGGCGGTGATGACGGCCTTGGCTTCGTCCTGCTCGGCGACGCTGGGGAACTTGGCCGCGTTATAGGCCTCGACGGGCGGCAGGCGGTCCAGCAGATCCTGCGGGATCTTGCCGGCCTCGGCCATGGCGTTGAAGCGGATCGGGTGGCAGTAGCCCTTCAGCCACGCAAGCTGGCCCTCGTCGGAATAGAGATACTCCATCCACAGCTTCGCGGCGTTGGGGTGCGGCGCGTAAGCGCTGATCGCCTGCACGTAGACGCCGGCGAGCACGCCCGTCTTCGGCACCACGACCTCGACTTCGGGGTTGCCGGCCAGCGTGTCGCGGCCCGACAGGGCGTTATAATCCCAGCGGATCATGATGGGCGTGGTGCCCTGCGCCAGCGAGGCCGGCTTGCCGATCACCGGAACGAAATTGCCCGCGGCGTTCAATTCCTTGAAGAACTGCAGCCCGGCCTCGGCGATCTCGGTGGGCGAGCCGTCCGGCTTGCGCGACAGGCCCGCCGCATAGACGGCCTGGATCGCCTGGGAGGACGCACGGGGATCGCCGGCCAGCGCGACGGAGTTCGCGTAGTCCGGCTTCAGAAGGTCTTCCCAGTCGGTCGGAGCGGTTTCGACGATGTCCTTGTTGATCTCGAAGGAAAGCACGCCGTAGTAATCGCCGTACCAGTGGCCATCGGCATCCTTGGCATCGTCCGGGATCTCGTCCCAGGTTGCGACCTTGTAGGGCTGCACCAGCCCTTCGGCCTGCGCCGCCGGCCCGAAGGAAAGGCCGACATCCAGCACATCGGGCGCCTGCGGGCCGGTATTGCCCTTGTTGGCCTTGACGGCCTCGATCTCGTCGGCAGAGCCGGCATCCGGGTTGAGTTCGTTGACGGTCAGGCCGTACTTCGCCTTGAAGCCGGCGATGACCTCACCGTAGTTGCACCAGTCGTGCGGCAGCGCGATCGTGGTGAGCTGGCCCTCTTCCTTCGCGGCGGCCACCAGGGCATCCAACGATGCCTCCTGCGCGAAGGCCGCGCTCGTAGACATGGCCACCAGCGCAATGAGCGAGATTGAACGTTTGAGCATAAGTATCCCCTGCTTCCCTCAAGCGGTGGGAAGCAGGATCACCTACCTGCCACCCGGTGTTGACGCATCGCCTCATATGCGGCCCGGATGACAGGCGGGTGACGATTGAACACCCGATCAACGCGGCGCTGCCGATGCACAAGAGAAGCGTCTTCCTAAAACTTGTGCAAGCAAAAATGACAGGCAGCGACGCGCTTTGGCGGGGCTACTCCTTTCGTGCCGTCGAGCGGCTCTTGAGGAGGCTTGCGACGGTGGTGACGATCAGGATGCCGATGATGACCGACAGCGAGAAGCTGGTCTCGATATGCGGCAGGCCCTGGATCGGCTGACCATCGTTGAGGAAGGGCAGCGTGTTGGCTTCCATGGCATGGATGATCAGCTTGACGCCGATGAAGCCGAGGATGAGCGCCAGCCCGAAGCCCAGATAGACCAGCCGGTCCAGCAGTCCGCCCAGCAGGAAGTATAGCTGCAGCAGTCCAAGCAGCGCGAAGGCGTTGGCGGTGAACACGATATAGGGCGCGTTCGTCAGACCGTAGATCGCCGGGATGGAGTCCAGGGCGAAGAGAAGGTCCGTCATGCCCAGCGCCAGGATCACGATGAACATCGGGGTAAAGTAGCGCTTGCCGTTCTCGATGACGGTGAGCGCGTTGCCGCGATAATCGTCGGTGGTGCGCAGATGCTTCTGGAACCACTTCACCAGGACGTTCGGCTCGTATTCCTCGTCGGTGCTCTTGGCCCCGTGCGAGAAGCTTTCCACCGCCAGCTTGTACGCCGTCCACAGCAGGAATGCACCGAACAGGTAGAACACCCAGGAATAGCGCTCGATGGCCGCTGCGCCCAGCGCGATGAAGATGCCGCGCATGATCAGCGCAATGACGATGCCGATCAGCAGCGCCTTCTGCTGGTAGGCGGCCGGAACACGGAAGCTCTTCATGATGATCACGAAGACGAACAGATTGTCGACCGACAGGCTCTTTTCGGTGATGAAACCGGCAAAATACTCAACGCCGTGCTGCCGGTCCCAGAAATGCAGGACGCCCCAGCCGAACAGCAGCGCCAGGGCGACATAGAAGGTCGACCAGATCGCGGCTTCGCGGAATGTGGGTTCGTGCGGCTTGCGCACATGCGTGAAGAAATCGAATATGAATAGAGCCGCGATGCCGCCAATGGTGGCAAGCCACACCCAGGTTGGCACCACATCGGGCGCAAGCCCGTCAATCGCCGTCTGTTCCAAGGGAATCTCCGTTCAGGACGCGCCGAAATACACCGTCAGGAATTGTTCGTCACCGGCGTTCAAACGGATATAGCGAAGTTGTGATCTGCCGGTTCTGCAAAGCAACGGCCGGCCCGGCAGCGATGCCGGGCCGGCCTGACGCATGGACTTAGATAAGCTCGCGTGCGGCCTTTGCCACGGCGTCGGCGGTGATGCCGAACTTTTCATAGAGCTTCGGCGCGGGGCCCGATGCGCCAAAGCCGTGCATTCCGATGAAGCGGCCATTGTCGCCGATCCAGCGCTCCCAGCCGAAGCCGATTGCCGCTTCCACGGCCACGCGCGGCGCAGTTCCCAGAACTTCCGCCCGGTAGCCGGCATCCTGCTCGGCGAACAGGTCCAGGCACGGAGCCGACACGACGGCCGCCGCGATCCCCTCGCCCTTCAGCTTGTCGGCTGCGGCCAGCGCGATCTCGATCTCCGAGCCGGTCGCGATCAACGTCACCTGCCGTGCACCGCCTTCGGCCTCGCGCAGCACATAGGCCCCGCGCTTCGAGCGGTTCTCAGCAACGTCGCCGGCACGAACCGTAGGCAGGTTCTGGCGCGACAGCGACAGAACCGTCGGGCGGTCGGTGCTCGTCAACGCGATTTCCCAGGCTTCCGCCGTTTCGATGGCATCCGCCGGGCGGAAGACATTGATGTTCGGCGTCACGCGCAGCATGGCGAGATGCTCGACCGGCTGGTGGGTCGGGCCATCTTCGCCAAGGCCGATGGAATCATGCGTCAGCACGTAGATGACGCGCTGCCCCATCAGGGCAGACAGGCGCATCGCCCCGCGCATGTAGTCGGAGAAGACCAGGAAGGTGCCGCCATAGGGGATGAACCCGCCATGCAGCGCCAGCCCGTTCATCACCGCGGCCATGGCATGCTCGCGGATGCCGTAGTGGATGTAACGGCCGCCGTAATCGTCGGCCTGAACCGAAGCCATGCCCTTGGTGAGGGTAAACACCGAATGGGTCAGGTCCGCGGAGCCGCCGATGGTCAGCGGCGTCATCGCATTGATGACCTCCAGCGTCGCCTCGGAAGACTTGCGCGTGGCGAGCTTGGGCGACTCGTCCGACAGCTTCTGGCGGTAGGCGGCCATGGCCTCGGCAAAGTCGGCCGGCAGTTCGCAGGCGACCGTGGCATCGAACTCGGCCTTGCGGGCGTGGGCGGCATGCCGCTTTTCCCACTCGGCGCGGCGCTCCTTGTTCTTTTCGGCGATGGCGCGCCAGCCCTTCATGACGGCATCGGGGATGACGAACGGCTCGCTCTCCCACAGAAGCGCCTTGCGCGTCGCGGCGATCTCTTCGTCGCCAAGCGGTGCGCCATGGCTCTTCTCGGAGCCGGCAAGCTTGGGCGAGCCGTAGCCGATCACCGTCTTGCAGGCGATCATGACGGGCTTGTCGGACGTCTTGGCTTTCTCGATGGCGGCGCGTATGGCGTCCACGTCGTGGCCGTCGACATGCCAGGAATCCCAGCCGGCCGCCTTGAACCGCGCAACCTGATCGGTCGAGGTGGACAGGTTGGTCTTGCCGTCGATGGAGATGCCGTTATCGTCGAACAGGACGATCAGCTTGTTCAGCTTGAGATGCCCGGCAAGGTCGATGGCCTCGTGGCTGATGCCTTCCATCAGGCAGCCGTCGCCGCAGATGACATAAGTATAGTGATCTACCAGATCGTCGCCGAAGCGGGCATTCATCATGCGTTCGGCCAGTGCGAAGCCGACCGCGTTGGTGATTCCCTGGCCGAGAGGACCGGTGGTCGTCTCGATGCCCAGCGCATGGCCGTATTCCGGGTGGCCCGCCGTGCGCGCGCCGATCTGGCGGAAGTTCTTCAGCTCGTCGAGGGTCATGTCCTCGTAGCCGAGCAGGTAGTGCAGCGCATAGAGCAGCATCGATCCATGGCCGTTCGACAGCACGAACCTGTCGCGGTCGGGCCAGTGCGGATCGGACGGGTCCACATGCACGAAGTTCTGGAACAACACGGCCGCCACGTCGGCCATGCCCATCGGCATGCCGGGATGGCCTGAATTGGCCTTCTGCACGGCATCCATCGCCAGCGCGCGGATTGCATTCGCCATGTCGCGAGGGTGGTGATCGGTGCCGCTCGAGGCAACTGCGGGCGTCGGTTCTGCGCTCATGTCACTCTTTCCTTTCCGTATTGCCGGCGACCACCAGGCCGCAAACTCTCAAAGATTGATCGCGCCGCGATCTCCGAAGACCGGCGAGACCCGGCCGCTGGATTCCGGGTCGCTGAGGTAGCGCGCCACGGTCATCACCTCGTCGCGCGATCCGAAGACGATCGGCACACGCTGGTGCAGTTTCTCGGGCACGATGTCCAGCAGGGGCCGGATGCCGTCGGTGCCGGCGCCACCCGCCTGCTCCGCCAGGAAGGCGATCGGGTTGGCCTCGTAGACGAGCCGGATGCGCCCGTCCGCATAACCCTCGCGCGTGTCGCCAGGATAGAGGTAGATGCCCCCGCGCAGGAAGATGCGATAGGCATCCGCCACGGCCGACGCCACCCAGCGCATGTTGAAATTGCGCGTCCGGGGGCCGTCGGCTCCGGCCAGGCAGTCATCGATATAGTGCCGGATCGGGGCATCCCAATGACGCTGGTTGGACGCGTTGATGGAGAATTCCTTCGCCTTTTCCGGAATCGCCATCCCGGAATTGACCTCGACGAAATCGGCGGCGCCGGGCGCATGCAGGAAGACCTGCGTTCCCTGGCCGAGCGATATGACGAGCATCAATTGCGGCCCGTAGATGAAGAAGCCTGCCGCGAGCTGGTCGCGGCCCCTCTGCCGGAACACGGTGGCCGGGTCGGCCCGGTGCGCATCGGTGACGGGCAGGACGGAGAAGATCGTGCCGATGGACACGTTGGTCTCGATGTTGGACGATCCGTCCAGCGGATCGATGGCCAGCGCCAGCGTACCGTCTGCGGCCATGGGCTGGGCGTCGTCCTGCTCTTCCGAACCGTAGAAGGCCACCGGGGCCCGCCGGGCCGCAGCCACGAACAGGCGGTCGGCCGCAACGTCCAGTGCCTTCTGCACGTCGCCGCCGCCATTGTGCACGTCGCTCACCGCCTCGCCGCCGACCGCGCCGTTGGCGATCAGCCCTGCAAGCTCGAGAGACGCGTCGGCCAGTTGCCGGACCAGCGCCGCGACATCCCTGCTGCCGGTTTCCAGATAGGTGGTCAGCGTTCTCGCCATGTCGCGTCCTTGCGCAATTCAGATTCGTGACTGGAAGTCTCGTAGAGCCGAAAGGCCCCGGATGGAAGGCATTTTACAGTGGCGGCAGCAGCCGCGCCTGCGCAAGAGCGGCGATATCCACCGACCCCGTGCAGAAGCAGGCCACCCGCAACTGCCAGATGATGGCCGAGAAATGTGAAATCACCGCGTCGGTCGAATGGTCGGCCGGGCCGAGGCCGGCAGCCGCCTGCCCGGCCATGTCTGCGCCAAGGCGCAGGACGCGGGCAACGTCGACACCCGTGCGCACCCCGCCCGAGCCGATCAGCGTCGTTCCGGGGCAGGCCGCCCGCACGTCGGCGATGGCCTGGGCCGTCGGCACACCCCAGTCTGCAAAGGCCGCCGCTGCCGCCCGCATCGTCGGATCGGCCTGGCGCTGCGCCTCGATGGCGGCAAAGGACGTGCCGCCCGTGCCCGCGACATCGATTGCGGCAACACCCACATCCACCAGCCGCCGCGCCACGGGGGCGGACAATCCCGCGCCCACTTCCTTGGCGATGACAGGCACGCCCAGAACCGGCGTCAAAGCCTCTATGGCCGCGAGGATGCCGCGAAAATCATGGTTGCCGCCCGGCTGGATCGCCTCCTGCAACGGGTTGAGATGCAGAATCAGCGCGTCGGCTTCCAGCATGTCGACGGCGCGGCGCGCACCGTCCGCGCCAAGGCCCGCAACCAACTGCACCGCGCCGATATTGGCAAGCAGCGGAATATCCGGGGCACGGCGCCTGAGGTCCGCCGTCAGGCCGTCGCTGGCGCGGCCCTCCAGGGCAATGCGCTGCGAGCCGACCGCCAGGGCGATTTTCAGATGTTGAGCCGCCTCGGCCAACCGATCATTGATGAGCCCGGCCCGCTCGGGCCCTCCCGTCATGGAGCTGATCAGCAGCGGGGCCGCCAGATCCCGGCCCAGGAAACGCGTTGTGAGATCGATCGATTCCATGTCGATCTCCGGCAGGGCCACATGCTCGAACCTGATGGACGACAAGCCGCCGGCGCGCTCCGCCACCGTGCCCGCCCCCGACAGGACAAGGTCTATATGATCGTTCTTGCGGTCACCGATGTCGCCCCGGTGCATATCCATCACGCCATCGTTTCCTTGCCCTTCGCGCCGCCACTTCCGATCCTGCCGGAAGGTGCTTACAATTCTGCCTTACGCACTAGATAGACTGCTGGGATGCGGGCGCAACCGCCCCATGGTCCGGGAGCTTAGAAGCCTTGCCAACGCCTTCGCATGCCGACCACCTCGAAGAGCTTCGCCACAGGGTGAACAATCGGCTTTCCGAGCTTGCAGTACAGGTTGCCGGTCATGACGCGGGCCTGAGCGAGGCCATATCGTCGTCGCTGACGGCTGGCGGCAAGCGCCTGCGCCCCTTGCTGACAGCGCTGGTCTGCGAAGATCTCGGCGGGCCGCTGGCGCCGGCGATCGACGCGGGATGCGCCGCCGAGATGGTGCACACGGCATCGCTGATTCTCGACGATCTCCCCTGCATGGACGATGCGCAGATGCGGCGCGGCCAACCGACGACGCATCGCGCCTACGGCGAGGATGCCGCCATACTGGCCGCGATCGCGCTGCTGTCGGGTGCCTTTTCCACAGTTTCCACCTTGCGCGGCACGGATGCCGTAACCCGCAACGAATTGACGAAGATCCTGTCCGGGGCCGTGGGCACCCGCGGTCTCGTCGCCGGCCAGTTCCGCGATCTGCGCAGCGCGGCCGGCGCCAAGGGCGCCGACCCGGAAGCCGTGAACGCCTTGAAGACGGGCGCGCTTATCGGCGCCTCCGTGGCCATGGGGGCGGCCATCGCCCGGGCCGACACGATGCGCAAGCGCGCGCTTGCCGATTTTGCCGAGCATCTCGGCCATGCTTTCCAGCTTTACGACGACCTGCTCGATACCTCGGGAGACCCCCTCGTCATCGGCAAGGATATCGGCAAGGACGGCGCCAAGGCCACGCTCCTGCGGCAGGAGGGGGCAGCGGGAGCGCAGGTTCGCCTGAACCAGCACCTCGATGCGGCGCACGCCACGCTGGAAAGCGTCTTCGGCCGGGATTGCCGCATGTCGAGCGCACTCGACGGCGTATTCCAGGGCCAGGCTGCCCTGATCGTCCGGGCGCGCCGCACGGAAGGAGTGTCCCTGTCATGACAAGCTGGACGGGTCTCGTCGTCATTGCCCTCCTGGTCTTTGCGACGATGGAGCTGGTTGCCTGGGCGGCACACAAATACATCATGCACGGCTTTGGCTGGGGCTGGCACAAAAGCCATCACGAGCCGCATGAGGGCCTCTTCGAGAAGAACGACCTTTATGCCGTCGTGTTTTCGATCCTCGCCATCGGGCTGTTCATCCTCGGCAATGCCGGCTACCCCATCGCCGGGGCTGTCGCCGCCGGCATGACGCTCTATGGCTTCTTCTATTTCGTCGTGCATGACGGGCTCGTCCATCAGCGCTGGCCGTTCCGGCATATTCCGCACAAGGGCTATGTGAAGCGCCTTGTGCAGGCGCACCGCATGCACCATGCCGTGGAAGGGCGCGAAGGCTGCGTTTCCTTCGGCTTCCTCTACGCCCCGCCCGTCGACAAGCTCAGCGAAGAGCTGCGCGCTGCCGGAACGGTGAAGGCGGAACAGGCGGCTCGCCGCGCCGCAGGCGGGGCGAGGCCGCGATCGTAGCGGCCCGGCCAAACTCGACCAGCTTTTCCCCCCGCGTGGTGGAAACGCGGTGGTTGTAGGGCATCGCAGCGTCTGCCACGAGTTTCAGCCCGATGCGGCGGTAGATGCCATGCGCCGCGGCGATGGCCAGGGCCGAGCGGCGCGGCAGCCTGTCTATGCCGGCGCGCGCCGACGCGTAGTAGGGCTCTGCCGCAAGCACCAGGCGCCGGCGCAACCGGGCCACCGCTTCGGCATGGGCGGGATCGCCGAGATCGTCGGGCGATAGCCCTTCCTCCACGATCCAGTCCAGCGGCACATAGACCCGTCCGGCCTTCGCATCGTCGACGATGTCGCGCGCAATGTTGGTCAACTGGAACGCCAGCCCCAGATCCGCCGCCCGCGCCAGTGTCGGCGTATCGGTGATACCCATGATACGCGCCATCATCAGGCCGACGACGCCGGCCACGCGGTGGCAATAGACGAGAAGCTGGGCGAGCGTCTCGTAGCGCTCTCCCCGCACGTCCATCCCGAAGCCCTCCAGATGCTCGTAGAGGTCTTCCCGGGCAAGCTCGTGCCGACTCGCAACCAGCGCCAGCCCGGCAAAGGCCGGCCCATCGGGCGCGCCGTCCAGTGCCGCCGCAGTCTCGCGCATCAGCCCGGCCAGCCGCTCGAGCCCCTCGCCGTCGGTCTGCAATGTCCGGCTGCCGAGGCTTTGCCCGTCGATGACATCATCGCAGTGCCGACACCAGGCATACAACAAGACGACGCTCAACCGGGTCTGCCTGTCGAACATGCGCGCGGCGGCGGCAAAGCTGGCCGAACCCTTGTCGATCGCTGCCTGCGCATGGGCTTCGATCTCCTCGGGGCTCATCGCGCGGCGTCCTCCAGAACGAGGCCGGCCGTTGCCTTGGCCGATGCGACGACGCCCGGAACGCCGGCTCCGGGGTGGGTGCCGGCTCCCACGAAGTAGAGGTTCTGTATCTCGCTGTCCCGGTTGTGAACCCGGAAGAAGGCCGACTGCGTCAGGATCGGCTCCAGCGAGAAGGCGCTTCCCAGATGGGCGTTGAGCGTGTCGCGGAAATCGTCCGGGGTGAACATCCGGCAGGTGACGAGCTGCTGCCGAAGGCCCGGCATGTGCCGTGCCTCGAGATAATCGAGGATGCGGTCGCGGTAGGCGGGCCCGGCCACCTGCCAGTCGATATCGGCATTGCCGAGATGCGGCACGGGGGACAGCACGTAGTAGCTGCCCATGCCCGGCGGCGCCAAAGAAGGATCGGTGATGCACGGGCTGTGCAGGTATAGCGAGAAATCGTCCGCCACCTCCGGCCCCTTGAATATCTCCTGGATTAGCGCCCGATAGCGCGGCCCGAACAGCACCGTGTGATGCGCAAGCTGGTCGTGCAGCTTGTCCAGCCCGAAATAGATGACGAACAGCGACATGGAGTGGCGCCGCGCCGCCAGCTTCCGGCCGGCACGGCGCCCCCTGTCCGTACCGCCGAGGAGCCCGCCGTAAGTATGCACGACATCGGCATTGGAAACCACGATGTCGGCCGGCAGCGTGTGCCCGTCGGCCAGCCTGACGCCGGTTGCACGTCCGTCTGCCATGGTGATCTCGGCGACATCGGCGTTCAGCTCCAGACGGCCGCCGATATCGGTGAACAGGCGCACCATGCCGTCGATCAGCGCGCCGGTGCCGCCCTTGGGAAACCAGACGCCCCATTCCCGCTCCAGCGCATGGATCAGCGCATAGATCGACGAGGTGGCGAAGGGGTTGCCGCCGACGAGCAGCGAATGGAAGGAAAATGCCTGGCGCAGGCGCTCGTCCTCGATAAAGCTCGCAACCTTGGCATAGACGCTCCGCCACGCCTGCAGGCGGGCCAGTTGCGGCCCGGCGCGCACCATGTCGCGGAAATGCAGGAACGGCACTGCGCCGAGCTTCTGATACCCTTCGGCAAAGACGGCGCGCGAATAGTCCAGGA
This sequence comes from Aureimonas altamirensis, assembly GCF_001463885.1. Classification (GTDB taxonomy): domain Bacteria; phylum Pseudomonadota; class Alphaproteobacteria; order Rhizobiales; family Rhizobiaceae; genus Aureimonas; species Aureimonas altamirensis. The sequence goes on from NZ_BBWQ01000010.1 coordinate 292,544, forward strand.
AGCGCCGGTATCCGGCGACATCGGCAGGGTTCATCGCCTGTATCTGGCGGTCGATCTGGCATTGGTCGTTGGCGTAGTCGAAGACCGAGCCATCTTCCCACATCAGCCGGTAGAACGGCGACACCGGCAGCATGGTGACGTAGTCCGATAGTTTCGCTCCGGCCGCCTCGAACACCTCTTCCAGGGCGGTCGGGTCGGTTATGACGGTCGGCCCGCCATCGAAGGTAAAGCCGCTGTCGCGGTAGACATAGGCCCGGCCGCCCGGCGCGTCGCGGCGCTCCACAACGGTCGTTTCGATCCCGCCTGCCTGGAGCCGGATGGCCGCCGCGAGGCCGCCGAAGCCGGAGCCGATCACGATGGCGCGTCGCGCCTGGTGCGAATTCATGAGGCCTCCCTTGCCGCCCGCCCATCCATCAGGATGGACAAGGCACGTCGCACCGGCATCGGCGGCTTGCCGGCGAAAATGCGTATGATGTCCGCGGAAGACAGCCGCGCCGCGTAGAACCGCGCGATCGTCGTATCCGGCAAACGGTGAAAATGCTCCAGTATGTCGCGGCGCTCGCTATCTCCTGCCCCCAGGAACAACAGGCGATTGAGCAGCCGGAATATCCGACGCGCCCGCCATTCGGCCAATGAATGTCGCGTGACCGCAGCGGCCAGCGGCGCCGTCGCGATGTCCGGCTGCGTCGCGATAAGGTCTGCCGTCCGGACCGCGTCGGGCAGGCTGTATCCCGTCGTCGGATGGAACAGCCCGGCCCGCAGGCCCAGCGGCACGACGCCGCCCGCTTGTGCAAGATAGGCCTTCAGGTCACCGCCCAGCGCGATCGGCAGCACGCCGGCCTCGCGCCGCAAGATCTCGGCCGGGCTCCAGCCTTTGGACTGTGCATAGGCGCGGATGCCGTCCGCCAGTGCCTGTTCCGGCGTTTCGGGCCCATCCGAATAATAGGTATCCTCCACCAGGATGCGGTCTTCTGCGAAGGGCAGCGTGTAGACGAAGCGGTAGCCGTCTTTCTGCGGCACCGTCGCGTCCATCACGATCGGCATCTTCGGCCCCGGCGCACCGATGGACAGTTCCAGCCCGACGAATTTCTGGAAGCGGACATCCAGCGCCGCGTCCGGCCGATATCCGCGTGCGTCCACCACCGCGCTCGCGGCGATGGAGCGCCCGTCCGCAAGGTCCACCCCATCGGCGCGCAGGGCGCGGACGGGCACGCCGCAGACCAGCCGGTCGCCCAGCGCCTCACGCAGCACCGCGCTGAAGCGCAGCGAGGAAATGGACGCATAGCCCGTCTCGATCACGCGGGCCCGGCGGGGAAACCTGACCTCGTAACGCGGCCAGCGATGGTCCACGAACGGGCTGAGCCAGCGATGCTGTGCAGGGGACAGGTCGCCCGCATGAAACGACCATGTATGATTGCCGCCCGCAGCCTGCCCGCTTTCGAGCAGCAACACCTCGATCTCGGGCCGCAGGGTAGCCAGGCGGTAGGCGGCAAGGCCACCGGCCAGTCCACCCCCCACGATGATGCATCGGACCGCCCTCACCCGGCGCGGTCCATCCGCAAGGGTTGACCACCGCACAGCACTTCCGCAAGGCGGGCAGCCTCCGCTGCGCCGCCGGATGTCTCTATGCCGCGACCGACACGCGCCGCACTGCGCGCAAATCCGGGATCTGCCATGAGCTGCAACAGGGCAGCCTCGACGCGCTGGCGGTTGACCTTGCGCGGCGGCAAAGCAAGGCCGATGCCGTGATGCACGACACGGGCGGCGACACCGGGCTGGTCGAAGGCCATGGGCAGAACCAGCATCGGCACGCCGGCCTCGACGGCATCGAGCGCCGTGTTCAGCCCGCCATGGGTTACGCAGATCGTCGCCTGCCGCAGCATTGCGCGCTGATCGACGTAATCGGTCACGATCTCGGCGTCGATGCTGGCGGCCTGTGCCGCGTCGAGCCCGCCGCAATGCGCCACCACAAGGCGCAATCCCAGCGTTTTACAGGCTGCGGCAACGGGCCTGAACAGATCCAGCCTATGCCCCTGCATCGTACCGAAGGACGCATAGACCAGGGGGCGCCGTTCCCTGGGCGCGAAAAGCGACACCGGCCGGACACGGCGGAACGGGCCCAGCGGCCGGACGCGCGTATCGTCCGCACGTGGGAAATCGAACTCGGCGCTGGTCTGCGACAGGGTTGCCAGCGGCGACAGGCAATCTTCGAGCCGCTCGGCGCCCTGGACCCCCAACTGCGCGGCGGCCCGCCTGATCGCCAGCCGTTGCGGCGCAAGGACGAAGTCGGCGACGCGCCTGCCGCCGCGATTGCGCTTCAAGCCCTGTCGGGAGGGGTCGTATGGCCAGCCGATATAGGGCGGCGGCAGGGCCGGATCGCCTTCGACAGGCAGGGAGCAGGCAACGGACAGGAACGGCAGGCCCAGGCTGCGGGCCACGAGGCCACCACCCGGCTCCATCTCGTCGACCAGCAGCGCCTCGATGCCCTCGCGGCGCAGCAATGCGGGCGCATGGCGGGCGATATCCGCAGTCGCGCGCGCACCGCTTTGCAATATCTTCCACAGCCGGACCGCGCCGTTCCGGCCACCCGCATCGTTCCACAGGGTTTCAAGGTCGGCGCGGTGGCCGGGCAGCGCCAGGAGGCTGGCGCCTTCCAGCGTCAGATCCGGCTCCACCCCGCCATGCGCCATGATCGCCACATCGTGGCCGCGCGCCAGCAATGCCTCGCCGATCGCCTCGAAGGCGGCGATGTGGCTGGCATAGGGTGGGCAGACAAGAGCGAAACGCATGGAGGCCATCAACGGTGCATGATGGCCGGATAGTTGCTCCCCCTGGAACCGCTTTAAAGGGCCATGCCTGAAAAAAGGCGTCAGGCGCGGCGAGCGCGGCGTGGCGCGGCCGGCGCACCCGGCTTTGCAACGCCCGCCGACGTACGCCAGCCGCTGCCGGCGATCGTCACCACGCGCTGGCCGCGGAAGTCCGTTTCGCAGCGGATGAAGGAGCGGTCGGCCATGTAGGTCAGCAGAAAGCGCCCGCGCGAGGGCGAATGGCTGCCATAGGCGCGGGCAAGCGCTTCGTCGCTGGGGCACGGCTCGTTCTCGCGCGCGGCGCGCGCCAGCATCATGTAGACGCCCTGCATGTCTTCGGGGAGCTGCTCTGAACGGTCGATGACCTGCCGCCACTCGTCGTCCTCGGTCTCTTCGTTGACGCCGGCGCGCGCCAGAGCCAGCCGCCTGCGGAAGCTGGACATGTCGGTGTCCGCGCCGCCGATGCGCTTGAGGCGGCAATGCATCAGGAAATCCTGATACAGAACCGCCGCCGGCCGGAAGGCCGCGTCCGGATCGTCCAGCAGGGCCGCGAAGATGGCGTCCAGCGTTTCCTGCCTGTCGGCCAGCTCTTCGGGCGTCGGCTCCTCTTCCGGCAGCGGCGCGGAAATGGTCGGGCGTGCGGTGCTGACCCGCTCCAGCAGCTCGCGCGTCGCCACCTGCGGTTCGCGCGGGATCGGCTCCGGAAGGTCGTCCGGTTCGTCGGCGCCGGCGGTGAAGATCAGGTCGGCCATCGCCTCGCGCGGGGTTTCGGGAAGGGCCATCAAAGTCGGGCGGCCCGACCGGCCCGCCGTCTCCACGGGCCCGATGCGCACCGGGATGGGGCGTCGCGACAGAGCCGGCCCCAGCGCGACGAACTGGCCGGGCTCCAGGTCGCGGAAGCGTTCCGCCTGCCGCCTGTCCATGCCCAGAAGGTCGGCCGCGCGCGCCATGTCGATATCGAGGAAGGTGCGCCCCATCAGAAAATTGGATGCCTCGGCGGCGACGTTCTTGGCCAGCTTGGCCAGCCGTTGCGTGGCGATCATGCCGGCCAGGCCGCGCTTGCGGCCACGGCACATGAGATTGGTCATCGCGCCCAGGGAAACGCGGCGGGCCTCGTCGCCCACCTCGCCGGCGACGGCCGGCGCAAAGATCTGCGCTTCGTCGACCGCGATGAGCATCGGATACCAATAGTGGCGGTCGGCGTCGAAAAGCCCGTTCAGGAAGGCGCTGGCACAGCTCATCTGCACCTCGGCATCCAGCCCTTCGAGGTTCAGCACAACGGATGCCCGATGCTGGCGAATGCGATTCGCGATGCGGGCCAGTTCGCTGGGCGTGCGGTTGGCATCCACGACGATGTGGCCGAACCGCTCCGAGAATGAGACGAAGTCGCCTTCCGGGTCGATGATCGCCTGCTGCACCACGTTTGCGCTCTGCTCCAGGATGCGGCGGAACAGATGCGACTTGCCCGACCCCGAATTGCCCTGCACCAGCAATCGCGTGGACAGGAGCTCTTCCAGGTCCATCTCCGCCGGGTCACCCGTGGCGGTAGAGCCGAGATCGACGGCAACCTTCATGGTTGAGGACATCCGGCCATGGCGGAAACGCGTGCACCTTTTTCGAGGACAGAGAGCCTTCTTAACCACCGGGCCCACGGCTTTGAACCCCGTGGCACGCTTGATCCACAGACAATCTGTCCAATCTCCGGTTTGGATTTTTCGCCCTATCGTCTTTCTCGATCATCCATCGCGTCTAGATGGATTTTAGAAAAGCGATGCCGGCGCGCACCGGATGTCGGTTGGGGGATACGGCATGTTCGATACGTTCGACCCTGTTTTGCTGGCGCGGTTCCAGTTTGCCTTCACCGTTGCGTTCCACATCATCTTCCCCTCCTTCACCATCGGGCTGGCATCCTACCTGGCGGTGCTGAACGGGCTTTGGCTGGGCACGGGCAAGCAGGTGTACCTGACGATCTTCCAGTACTGGCTGAAGATCTTCGCCGTCTCCTTCGCCATGGGCGTCGTCTCCGGCATCGTCCTGTCGTACCAGTTCGGCACCAACTGGTCCGTCTTCTCCGACAGGACCGGGCCCATCCTGGGGCCGATGATGGCCTACGAAGTGCTGTCCGCATTCTTTCTGGAGGCCGGCTTCCTGGGGGTGATGCTGTTCGGCCTCAACCGCGTCGGCAAGGGCCTGCACTTCTTTGCCACGCTGATGGTGGCCATCGGCACGCTCGGATCGGCCTTCTGGATCCTGTCGGTCAATTCCTGGATGCAGACGCCGGCCGGATTCGCCATCGCCGAAAACGGCCAGTTCGTACCGGTGGACTGGTGGGCCATCGTCTTCAACCCATCCTTCCCCTACCGCCTCGCCCATATGGTGCTGGCCGCCTATCTGACCACGGCGCTGGTCGTCGGCGCCGTCGGCGCCTTCCACCTTCTGCGCGACAGGGGCAACGCAGCGGCGCGCACCATGTTTTCCATGGCGCTCTGGATGGCGACCATCGTTGCGCCGATCCAGATCTTCGCCGGGGATCAGCACGGCTTGAACACGCTGGAGCATCAGCCCGCCAAGGTTGCCGCGATGGAGGGCCATTTCACCACCAACCGGGACGGCGGCATGCCCCTCACCCTCTTTGGACTTCCCGACATGGAAGCCGGCGAGACGCGCTATGCGGTGGAGATTCCCAATCTCGGCTCGGTCATCCTGACGCATTCGCTTGACGGCGAAGTGCAAGGCCTCGACGCCTTCCCGAGGGAAGACTGGCCCTATGTGCCCATCGTCTTCTTCTCGTTCCGCATCATGGTGGCCATCGGCTTCGCCATACTGGGCCTTGGGCTGTGGGCGCTCTACAGGCGCTTCAGGGGCTCCATCACCACCGATACATGGCTGCAGCGGGCAAGCGTCGTGATGGGGCCGATGGGCTTCGTCGCCGTATTGGCCGGCTGGATCACGACGGAGGTCGGCCGCCAGCCCTATACGGTCTACGGGCTGCTGCGGACGGCGGAAAGCCATTCGCCCATCGCCGCCGCAGCCGTCGGCGCCAGCCTCATCGCCTTCATCGTCGTCTACTTCATCGTGTTCGGCACGGGCACGTTCTACATCCTGCGGTCGATGGCCAAGGCACCGTCCGTCTTCGAAGAGGGGCCCGACCCCAGGGAGCCGATCCGCACGGCCGGCATCACGCCCGGCCAGCAGATGCAGGAAAGCGGCGGCACGACCGCGCCATCGCGTTGAGGAGACAGAGCCATGGACCTTCCCCTCATCTGGGCCTTCATCATCGCCTTCGCCGTGCTGGCCTATGTCGTGCTCGACGGGTTCGACCTCGGCATCGGCATCCTGTTCCCGTTTCTGAAACGGCATGAGAACCGCGATACGGCGATCAACACCGTCGCGCCCTTCTGGGATGGCAACGAGACGTGGCTGGTCATGGGCGGCGGCGGCCTGTTCGCGGTCTTCCCGCTGGCCTACGCCATCGTCATGCCGGCGCTCTATGCGCCGATCATCGTCATGCTGCTGGCGCTGATCTTCCGTGGGGTCTCCTTCGAGTTTCGCTTCAAGACGGTGCGGTGGCGCGGCGTCTGGGACATGGCCTTCTTTCTGGGCTCCCTCATCGCCGCCTTCTCGCAGGGCGTTGCGCTGGGCACCATCGTGCAAGGCATCGAAATCGAAAACCGCGCCTATGCCGGCGGCTGGTACGACTGGCTGACACCCTTTTCCATCATGACGGGCGTGGCCGTCGTGGTCGGCTATGCGCTTCTCGGCTCGACATGGCTGGTCATGAAGACGGAAGGCCCGCTGAACCGCCTTGCAGCCCGCTATGCCGAGTTGACGGGCATCGGCACCCTGGCGCTGATCGGCGCGGTCAGCCTTTGGATGCCGTTTCTGCAGCAGGCTTTCTATTCGCGCTGGTTCAGTTTTCCGCAGCTCCTGTTCGTCGCGCCAATCCCCGTCCTGCTGCTGGTCTGCGCGCTAAACCTGTTCAAAAGCCTGCGCGACCCGATCTCCGCCTACCGCCCATTCCTGTCGGCGCTCGGCCTCTTCGTCCTGTCCTATATCGGCATCGGCATCAGCTTCTATCCCAACATGCTGCCGCCCGAACTGACGATCTGGCAGGCCGCCGCCCCGGACGAAAGCCTGGCCTTCGTGCTGGTCGGCGCGGCGGTGCTGGTGCCGATGATCCTGGCCTATACCGCATATTCCTACTGGACCTTCAGGGGCAAGGTGCGGGAAGGCGAAGGCTATCATCAGCATGGGCACTGACCGACAATGAACCGCCGCCTGTCGCAGATCCTCTGGTTCATCGGGCTGTGGACGGCCAGCATCGTGGCCCTCAGCATCGTCGCCTACGGCATCAGGGCCATGATCCTGTAGCCGAAGGCCATCCGCGTGCCTTTGGCGCAACGCGGATCGACGGTCAGGCGGCGATGGAGGGTACCGTGTCGCGCACCAGCGCCATATCGGCGTGGAAGGCCCGTTGCTCGGCTTCCTGGGCAGCCCGGTCGGGCAGCCGCAGGATGTAGGCGGGGTGCACCGTCACCAGAAGCCGCGTATCGGCATCCAGGTCGATCAGCCGCGAGCGCGTATCGCGGATGGTCACAGCCTTCCCCAGCACCGCCGTTGCCGCCGTCGCGCCCAGCGCCACGATCAGTTTCGGACGGATCAGCTCGCGCTCGATATCCAGCCACCACCGGCACATCTTCACTTCGCCCGCATTTGGCTTCTGGTGGATGCGCCGCTTGCCGCGCGGCGTAAACTTGAAATGCTTGACCGCATTGGTGACGTAGACCTGCGACCGGTCCAGCCCCGCTTCCGCCAGCGCCCTGTCGAACACCTTGCCGGCCGGGCCGACGAAGGGCTCGCCGGCAAGATCCTCCTGGTCGCCGGGTTGCTCGCCGACGAAAAGGACGGGCGCGTCGGCCGGCCCGCTGCCGAACACGGTCTGCGTCGCAGGCTCCCACAGCGGGCAGGCGCGGCACCGCGATGCCTGCTCGCGTGCTTCCTCGATATCCTCCGGACGCCGGTTGAAGCCTGCGAAGGCTTCTTCCACAGGCTGCGCGGCTTTCGTCATGGCTGCCTTCTCCGCATGGCGCTCATGGCGCAGACCCGGCATCGTGGGTGCGGTTTCCAGCATGCGGCGCGCCGCCTCTTCCGCGCCCTGCACCAGCGGGCGTATCAACTGTGCCTCGGGCAGATTATGCCAGTACTTGCGCGGCATCTCCGATTGCATCGCCTTCACCTTCAACCGGGCCGGATTGAAGATCGAGACATAATAGGTCAGCCACAATGCCTCGACGGCATCCTCGTCCGGCTTGTCGCTGGCCAGCGCCGGCGGGCCGAACTGCAGTTCAGTTCCATTCCAGTGGGCAGAGCGAAGCGGCGTCAGAAGCGTCCACTCCATGCCGGTAAAGCGCCGCGTAAAAAACGGCGCGGTCAGTTCCACCGTGTGATGGAACGGCTCGAACCAGGCTATGTAATGCGCCGCGCCATTGTCGCCCGGCACCTCGCGGAAGCGCACGAAGGCCTTCATCTTGTGGCTGTCCCGCAGAACCGATTTCTGCATGTCCTGCGCACGCCGCACTTCCGGGTCGGACGCAACCTCCAGCAGGCGGCGATCCGTCTGCAACCGCCAGAGCAGGCTATACAGCAGCAGAAACCGTTGCGGATCGCGGTTGCAGGCGGCGTTTCGGGCAAGGTCGATGAAACCGCGCGGCACCTTGGGCGGCGGCGCGCCACCCGGCTTCTGCGGCAGCGGCTCGCCGAACAGGGCGCCCTCGCCCTCCACCACGAAGCTCATCGCCTCCGGCGTCAGCTCATGCGACAGCGCAATCCGGGCCGCTTCGCGCCAGCCATCGAAATCGGCCGGATGGGACAGGGTGGCGGCGAACATCTCAGAACAGGCTCAATTGCTGCGCCGGCGGCACCAGCGCATCGCGTAGATGCGCGCTGTCCGTCAGTCCGCCGGGTGTCCAGTCGAGCGCGGATATGAAGGGGCGCACCTTCGAAACGGATTGGCAAAGCCGGCCGATATCGTCCAGCCGCAGGGTACGATGGCGGCGCGTGGACAGGATGCGATTGACGGACTTCGTGCCAAAGCCTGGAACCCGCAACAGCATCTCCCGGTCGGCCCGGTTGACGTCGACGGGGAAACGCTCCCTGTTCTTCAGTGCCCAGGCCAGCTTCGGGTCGATGGCAAGATCCAGCATGCCATCCGTTCCGCCGGCGACGATTTCCGACCGTTCGAAGCCATAGAAGCGCAACAGCCAGTCTGCCTGGTATAGCCTATGCTCGCGCATCAAAGGCGGGCGGGCCAGCGGCAGCCGGCTGGACGCATCCGGAATGGGCGAAAACGCCGAGTAATACACGCGCTTCAACCGGAACGAGCCGTAGAGATTTTCCGACCGCGCCAATATGGCGTCGTCGTCCGCCCCGTCGGCGCCGACGATCATCTGCGTCGACTGCCCCGCCGGTGCAAAGCGCCGCGGCTTCGCCTTCGCTTTCTTTTCCGGCTCACCCTCTTCGATCTTCAATCGCAGATGGCCCATGGACCGGCGGATATCGCGCGGGTTCTTTTCAGGAGCGAACTGCGACAGGGCGATATCGGTCGGCAACTCGATGTTGACGGACAGGCGATCGGCATAAAGCCCCGCCTCTTCCATCAGTTGCGGTGACGCTTCCGGAATGGCTTTCAGGTGGATATAGCCTGCGAAATTATGGTCGAGCCGCAGGGACTTCGCCACGCGCACCATCTCTTCCATCGTATAATCGGAATTGCGGATGATGCCGGACGACAGGAACAGGCCTTCGATGTAATTGCGACGATAGAAGTTGAGCGTCAGATCGACGACCTCTTCCACGGAAAACCGCGCCCGGGCCACATTCGACGAATGGCGGTTTACGCAGTAGACGCAATCGTAGATGCAGAAATTCGTCAGCAGGATCTTCAGCAACGAAATGCATCGTCCATCCGGCGCATAGGCGTGGCAGATGCCGGACCCCTCGGTAGAGCCGATGCCTCCGCTTTTCAGCGAATTGCGTTTGACCGTCCCGCTCGACGCGCAGGAAGCATCGTATTTCGCGGCGTCGCTCAAAATTGCGAGTTTGTCGAGAAGTGTCGTTCGGGCCATGGACAGAGCATATACCGTTCGCTCTTTGTTCTATCCAGTGACTCATTGTCGCGCAACACCCGCCATTGCGGTTAATGCTTGGTAAATGGGGCGCGGAGGCCCTGTGGGCACGGCTTTCGCCGCTGGTGGACAGATGCGCGCAGTGTGGCGCAAGTCCCACAAAAGCTTCATGGAATGCCCCCGGGGGTGCGCATCGTAGGTTGTCATTTACCGCATGCCCGGCATTTTACCGGATGCGCTCGGGGGAGCGTGACGTATGAAGGGGGAATGTCTCCAGCATTCCAAACGGCGGAAAGTGATTGCGAACGTGCCTTTGCGTAGAACGGGCATCGTCCTGACCTTGATGGCTTCGACCATGTGTTCCGCCCTTCTGGCCGGAACGCCATCGGCGCACGCCTTCGAGCTGTTCGGATTCAAGTTCTTCGAAGGCGAGGATGATTCCGATCCGATCCTCGATCCGGTCAACTACTCTGTCACACTAACGCTGACACAGCCTGTCGACGGGCTTGAAGATGCGTTGGAAGCCGCCTCCACGCTGATCTCCGACGAAGACGAGCCGGTGTCCGGCTCGCTCGGCCTGCTGGCCAAGGCGCGCAACGACCGCAAGCGGCTGGTTGCCGCCTTGTACGAAAATTCCCGCTATGACGGCATCGTCACCATCCGCATCGAGGGGCAGGATATCGCCACCCTGCCGCCGGACACGGCCTTCAATACGGCAGGCACGGTGCCCGTAACCATCACCGTGGAACCGGGGCAGCTTTACAAGGTCGGCCGCGTGGCGATCACCACGGACGGCCCTCCCGTGGTGGACCCGGCGGAGTACGAGCTGACCCGTGGCTCTGCGGCGGATTCGACACGGATCCTTTCGACGCAGAACCGCATCTACCGCGATATCGAGGATACGGGACGCCCCTTCGCGGCCGTCACCCACCGCGACGTCATCGCCGATTCGGCGCGCGGCGAACTGGACTACGAACTGTCGCTCTCTCCCGGGCAGCGCGTGCCCTTCGGCGTAACGAGCGTCAAGGGAACGGAGGCCGTACGCCCCGGTTTCGTCGCCTACATGGCCGGCATTCGCCCCGGCACGGTCTACTCGCGCCAGGAGCTGGCCGACGCGCGCGAGCGCCTGTCCAAACTGAACGTCTTTTCCAGCGTCAATGTGCGGCCCGACAACGGCCAGGTGGCCGATGGGACGCTGCCCGTGATGATCGAGGTGGCGGAACGCCCCTTCCGCCTGTTCGGTGCGGGCGCCACCTTCTCCAATACCGACGGCGCCGGCGTGAACGCCTACTGGCAGCACCGCAACCTGTTCGGCGGGGCCGAGAGCCTGCGCATCGAAGGCGCGGTGACGCGCATCGGCGCAAACGAGATTTCCGATACCGGCCGCGAGACCGACGGGTTCGACTATCGCGGGTCCGCCGTCTTCCGCAAGCCGGGCGTGCTCGGCCCGGATTCGGTCTATATCGGCTCGCTGACCGCGCTGCGCGAGCAGCCGCTTGCCTATGACCGCGCGTCGGTGGCGGGCTACAGCGGCGTCGAATATCGCATCGACAAGCAACAATCCGTCACGGCCGGCATCCTCATCGAATATGAGGAGATCGAGGACTATCTCGGCAAGGAAGACTTCCTGATCGGGTCGGTGCCGCTCAGCTATACCTACGACGCGCGCGACAACGAGTTGAACCCCACCGGCGGCTACCTGCTGAAGGCGACGGCGGAACCCTCCTACGATGCGTTGAACTCCGTGCCCTTCTTCAAGGCCCGTGGCGATGCCTCGGCCTACCTGTCCTTCGACGAGGGCGGCAGGTTCGTGGCGGCCGGGCGGGTGGCATACGGCACCATCCTCGGCGCCGACCTCGAGGACGTGCCGAACGACCGGCGGTTCTATGCCGGCGGCGGCGGCTCGGTCCGCGGCTATGTCTACCAGTCGATCGGGCCATACTTCCCGAGCTTCGCCCTGCCCGGCACCAACCCCAATTTCGTCGATACGCCGACCGGCGGTCTGTCGCTGTTCGAGGCCTCGCTGGAGCTGCGTATCGGCATCACGGAAACCATACAGATCGTACCCTTTGTGGACGGCGGAACGGTTTCCGACGATCTTTTCCCCGATTTCGGCGAGTTCAAGATCGGCGCTGGCGTCGGCGCCCGCTACCTCACAAGCTTTGGCCCGATCCGCGTCGATGTCGGCATTCCGCTCGATCCCGGTCCGCGCGACGGCGATTTCCAGATTTACGCAGGCATAGGGCAGTCGTTCTGATGCTGCAGCTCCGCACCGTCCGCACCCGCATCGCCGCCCTCGCCGCCCTTGGCGGCGCCTTCCTGCTGCCGGCCCCGGCGGCCCATGCGCAAGGGTTCATTGCCAATCAGATCGAAAACCTGATCTCGACCGAGAACGCGCAGGTAGAGATCGAGGGTCTGTCGGGCGCGCTGTCCGGCAATATCCGCATCGAAAGCCTGACCGTATCGGACCCGGACGGCGTCTATCTGACGGCGCGCGATCTGGCGCTCGACTGGTCGCCGACGGCCTTGATCCGTCGCACGGTGGAAATCCAGCGGCTGACGGCCGGCTCCATCGACTTTACGCGGCTGCCCCAGGGCAAGGCCGCAAGCGCCGAGGACGACACCGGCGGTGGCGGCTTCTCTCTGCCCAACATCACGGCCAATGTCGGCGAAATCTCCATCGGGCGCTTTACGCTGGGCGAGGCCGTGGCCGGCGTCGCGGCGGAGCTGTCGGCCAATGGCGGGCTGACGCTGACGCGCGATCCCGCCGCGCTGGACGTGCGCTTTGCGGTGGAGCGGCTGGACCGGCCGGGCACCGTCAAGGCCACATTGGGCTTTGCCCCCGACCAGAACCGCCTTGTCCTCAATGTCGACGCGAACGAGCCGGAGGGCGGCATCATCGCCGGCCTCCTGAAGCTGCCCGGCGCGCCGCCTGTCACCGTCAACGTCACGGGCAACGGTCCGCTCAGCGATTTCACGGCCAATGGCGCGCTCGACATCGCGTCCGAGCGCGCCATCACCATCGAGGCCGCCGTGCAGGATGGCGCCGACGGCCGCCGCCTGACCGCCAATATCTCCACCATCACCGGCCCCTTCGTGCCGGCGCAATACGCCGATATGGTCGGCGAAACGGCCACGGTCGCCGCGGATATCCTGCTGCGCAACGAAGGCGGCATCGTCACCATCAACCGTGGCCAGCTCGTATCGGGTGCATTGCAGCTCGATGCGTCCGGCACCTACGACCCGAACGGCTCCACCAACGATCTGCGCGTCATGCTGGCGACGGAGGAAGGCAACCCCGTGCCGCTGTCCTTCGGCCAGCTCGGCGCCCGCAGTTTCCTGGAAGTGTCCTCGCTGGACGCCACCCTGTCCGGCGCTTTGGAATCGGCCGCACTGACCGTTGAAGCGGCCGCGCGCACCGCCGGCTACGAGGATTACCTTGCACGCGACGTCACCCTGCGCGCGACGAGCCCGGGCTTCAACCTGAATGCGATTTCGGGCCCGTTCCAGCTTGCGCTGGACGCCGCCAGCGCCAGCGCGCCCGAGGGCATCGCGGCAAACGTCCTGACCGGTCCCATCGCCCTGGCTGTCGAAGGACAGCTCACCGAGGGCGAGATCGTCATAGACTCCAACAGCCTGACCACGGGCGCGGCCAGCGCTGCCGTTACCGGAAGGGCGGCGCGCGATTTTTCCACCTTCGACTTCGCCCTGCGCTCCGACGTGGAGAGCGCCGCTTTGGCGCAGCAACTGACGCAATATGCCGGCGAGCGCATCGCCCTCAGCGGTTCGGTTGCGCGCACGGCCGAGGGCTATGAGGGACGCGATCTGTCCATCGAAGGCACGGGACTGTCGGTCGAGGCATCCGGCAGCCTGTCCGGCGAAACCATTTCGGCCAATGCGTCGGGCACGCTCGACCAGGCACAGATACCGGACGCCGGCCTGACCGGCACCGCCGACTTCACCCTTGATGCCGCCGGCACGCTCGGTGCACCGCAGGTCGACCTGACGGTGAACGGCGCGAACCTCGATATTGCGGGGCGCACGCTGCAGGAAGTCACCGCGCGCATAAACGGCACCTTCGCACCGGAGGCACCCAACGGCACGGTCGCGGTCAACGGGCGGTTCAACGATCAGCCGCTGGAAGTAACCGCCGACTTCGATACCGCAGGGGACGTCCGGAACCTGCGCAACCTTGCCATCGTGCAGGGCGACAACCGCGTGACCGGGGCGGTGGCGCTGGGCGCCGACAACGTGCCGACCGGCAATCTCGACATTGCGGCGCCCGACCTGTCGACGCTGGCGGGCCTTGTCGGCCTCGAGGCCAGCGGCGACGTCGAGGGCACGGTTGCCCTGACCGTTCCGGATGGCGCGCCGCAGGCCGTCGTCGACATCCGGTCCGGCTCGATCTCCTTCGGCGAAACCGAGCTGGCCAACGCCACGGTGGACGTCACCCTGTTCGATTACATCAACAGGCCGCAGGCCGAAGGAACGGTCGAGGCCGCCTCGCTTGCCCTGCCCTCCTTGACGGTCGCAGCCCTCGATATCGACCTGTCGCGCCTCAACGATGCGACGGTGATCGATGGCAGCACCACCATCAACAACGTCGCCACCGCATTGAACGGCAGCGTTTCCTCGATACAGGGCGAGACCGCGATCGATCTGCGCCGCCTGACCGCCGACATCGACGGCGCCGCCGTGGCGCTGCGCGAACCGACCCGCGTCACCATCGGGCAGAATGGCGTCAACCTCGGCCGCATCCTTCTGGCCGTCGGCCAGGGCGGACTAGAGCTGACCGGCGCGATCTCGGACGAGGTGCAGCTCGACCTGTCGCTCAATGCCTTCCCCCTTGCCGTCGCCAACCCGTTCGTCGCCGGTCTCGATGCCGCGGGCACACTGTCGGGCGATGTCTCCACTGCCGGGCCGGCCGACAACATCCGGGCCGATTTCGATGTGGCGCTGGCCGGGCTGCAAAGCGCCCAGACACGGCAGGCCGACCTGCCGGCCGTGGACGGCGCCCTGACCGGGCGTTACCGCGGCGGCATCGCAAGCCTTGATACGGCGCGTCTGAATCTCGGCGGGGGCACGGTGAACGTGACGGGCGATGTCGGCCAGACACTAGATGCCGTCCTGACCCTCACCGACATTCCGGTATCCATCGCCAATGGCTTCGTGGCCAATCTCGGCGCATCCGGCACGCTCAGCGGCCGGGCCGAGGCAACGGGCGAACTCGACAACCCCATTATCGTCTTCGACCTCGACGGGCGCGACATCTCGGCCGAACGGGTGGCTGCCGCCGGCACAGGGTCCATGACGATCGACCTTTCGGGCCGGCTGGCCAACTACACCGTCCGGCTGTCACAGGCCGTCGCCAACATCGGGTCCGGCTCCGTCCGCGCCACCGGCAGCGTCGGGCGGGATCTCGACCTGGATCTCGACATCGAAAGACTGCCCGTTGCGCTGGCCAATGCCTTCGTGCCGGGGCTGAATGCCACGGGCGACGTGTCGGGCACGGCGCGGGCCACCGGCACCCTGGCGCGTCCGCAGGCCACGTTCCAGCTTGCGGGCGGCAATCTTGCGGCCGCGCCCCTGCGCCAATCGGGCGTGGATACGGTGGCGCTCGACATCGCCGGAGCCTACCGCGACGACACGCTGACGCTCGAGCGCGGCGACATCCGCGCCGGTGGCGGCACCTTGAACGTCTCCGGAACGGTCGGCGACACACTGGATCTGCAACTGGCCATGCAGCAGCTTCCGCTGGCGCTGGCCAATGCGGCCTCCCCCACCCTCGGGGCGCAGGGGACGCTGTCCGGAACGGCGCGCGCCACGGGCTCGCTGTCGGCGCCGGCCGCCACCTTCGATATCAATGGCACCAACATCTCGGTTGCGGCCTCGCGCGCCGCAGGTGCGCCTTCGGCAAGCCTTGCCGCGGCAGGCGATTTCCGCGACGAAACGGTCGCCCTGCGCACCGCGCGCATCGACCTGTCCGGCGGCGGCAGCATCGTAGCCACCGGCAGCGCCGGACGGCGGCTCAACCTCGACGTGACCTTGTCCGACGTTCCGGCCTCCATCGCGGCGGCGGCCGCGCCGGATGTGGCGCCGCAGGGCACGATCGGCGGCAACATCCAGGCGCGCGGCACCATCGCCAATCCGGATGTCACCTACGACATGCGCGTCGGCGGCCTTTCCCTGGCACAGACGCGAGAGGCGGGTGTCGGTCCGCTGGATGTCGCCGCTCGCGGCACCTATGCACAGAACCGGGTGACCCTGGATGGCAGCCTCTCGGGATCGGGCATCGCCTTCAACGCCGATGGGTCGGTCAACCTGGCGGGCACGCCGGCCTTCGACCTGGCGCTGAACGGCAACGCGCCGCTGTCGCTGGCCAACCGTATCCTGGCCGAGGGCGGCCGCTCCATCCAGGGCGATGTCAGCGTCAATGCGCGCGTGTCCGGCACGGCGGCCAACCCCAATGTCACGGGAACCGTGTCCACCAGCGGCGCCCGCTTCGTCGATACCGGAATCAACCTCGCGGTCGAGAACATCAACACGACGATCGCCCTGTCCGGCGACCGCGCGACGATCAACGCCTTCTCGGCCAATCTCGGCAGTGGCGGCTCGATCAACGTCGCAGGTGGCGTCGGCCTCGGCGCCGGCTTCCCCGCCGACATCAGCGTCACCATCCGCGATGGTCGCTATGCCGACGGCGAACTGTTTTCCACCCGGCTCAACGCAGACCTGACGCTGACGGGCCCGATCACCGGCGCCGCTGTCCTTGGCGGCACGGTGAACGCGCAGGAAATCGCCATCGTCGTACCCGACAAGCTGCCCAGTTCGCTTGCCGATCTGGACGTGCGGCACGTCAATGCGCCGGCGGCCGTGTACCGCCAGCAGCGCGAGATCAATCCGGACTCCGGCGCCAGCGGCGCCAGCGGCGGCGGCATCACCCTGGATCTGACGTTGAATGCACCAAACCGCGTCTTCGTGCGCGGCCGTGGCCTGGACCTTGAGCTGGGCGGCACCATCCGCATCACCGGGCCGGCGTCCAATGTCGGCATCGTCGGCGGCTTCGACCTGCAGCGCGGCCGGTTGCAGATCCTCAGCCGGCGGCTGGATTTCGAACGCGCCTCCCTGTCCTTCACCGGCAATCTCGTCCCGACGCTGGATTTCCTGGCACAGTCGGACACGGGCGAGGCCACCGTCTACGTCGCGGTTACCGGCCCGGCCGAAAACCCGGCCTTCACCTTCAGCTCCAGCCCGGCGCTGCCGCAGGACGAGGTGCTGGCCCGGCTGATCTTCGGACAGGCCACCAGCGACCTGTCGCCCCTGCAGATCGCGCAGCTCGCTTCGGCGGCCGCATCGCTGGCCGGCGTCGGCGGCTCTACTGGGCTTCTGGACAGTCTTCGCTCGCAGCTCGGTGTCGACGACATCGACATCCGCACCACGGCCGACGGACAGGCGGCGGTGGGTGTCGGCCAGTATCTGAACGAGAACACCTATATCGGCGTCGACACCACCGGGCGGGTCTCCATCGATCTGGAGCTCGGGCGCGACATCAAGGCGCGCGCGGCCGTCACGGCCGGAGGCGGCGGCGAAGTCGGCGTATTCTACGAGAAGGAATACTGAGGGCGGCAGCGCCCTCGCCGTGCGGCGCACATTAAAATTTGGTCATAGATGGAACGATTGGTCGCCATGCCTCATTTCAGGCCGATGGGGCGTATCCAATCCTGTCATGTCAAATTCACCTATGACCATGGAGTGTGAACCATGAGCGAAGCACGCGAACCGTCCGAAATCGATTATCGCGTCGGCAGCCACTTTTCCGACCCGGCCGAAGTGGTCGATGACAGAAACCTGTCGCACGGCGAAAAGCAGGCCCTTCTGGAAGACTGGCGCTTCCGCCTGGATGCGCGTGTCGCGCGGGCCGGCACCAGCGATGTCGTCCGGCGGCGTCACGCCTCTCTCGACAAGGCGCTGGACAGGCTGGACGCCACCCGGCACTGACGCCTCCAGCGG
The DNA here is from genome assembly GCF_001463885.1 of Aureimonas altamirensis. Classification (GTDB taxonomy): domain Bacteria; phylum Pseudomonadota; class Alphaproteobacteria; order Rhizobiales; family Rhizobiaceae; genus Aureimonas; species Aureimonas altamirensis. The sequence continues at coordinate 310,485 of NZ_BBWQ01000010.1, forward strand.
CGCCATTGCGCAGCTTATTTCTGCCCTCCCCGCGATCTGCCCCTTTCCGAATGCGGAAAGGCGTTAGATAGTGACCGGGACAACGCGCCGCAGCACCTCTATTGTGCGGCGCAACACAACAGCAGGGCAGGCAGTTAACGTGGCTGATACTCATGGATATGGCGCAGCGGTCCGCACTCTGGCGGAGCGCGGCGAGGCAGCACGCCAACGCGGCATCAAGGCGCTCTTCGAAGGCGCGCCGCAGCGCTTCGACGCATTCAGTGCCGCACTGGACGACCTGACCCTCGATTATTCCAAGACAGCGCTGAGCGCCGACGACCGCGAGGCGCTGTTTGCCTTTGCGCGCGAGTGCGGGCTGGAAGAGCGGCGCGACGCCATGTTTGCCGGCGCCCGCATCAACGCCACGGAAGGGCGCTCGGTGCTTCATGTCGCCCTGCGCGGCCGGCCGGAAGACAATTACGAGGCAGCCGGCGTGTATGTCGGCGACGATGTCGAAGACGTCCTCGCCGCCATGACGCGCTTTTCGGACGGCATCCGCAGCGGCGAGATCGCGCCGGCGCGCGGCGGCCGCTTCACCGATGTCGTCAATATCGGCATCGGCGGCTCGGACCTCGGGCCGGTCATGGCGACGCTGGCTCTTGCGCCCTACCATGACGGGCCCCGCCTGCATTTCGTATCGAATGTCGATGGCGCCCATATCGCCGATATCGTGCGCGGGCTGGACCCGGCGACGACGCTGTTCATCATCGCATCGAAAACCTTCACCACCATCGAGACGATGACCAACGCCGCGACGGCAAGGCGCTTCATCGCCGACGCGCTCGGCGAGGGTGCGGTCGGCGCCCATTTTTGCGCGGTCTCGACGGCGCTCGACAAGGTTGCCGCATTCGGTATCGACGAGGCGCGCGCCTTCGGCTTCTGGGATTGGGTCGGCGGTCGCTATTCGCTCTGGTCGGCCATCGGCCTGCCGATCATGATTGCGATCGGTCCCGACCGGTTCCGCGAGTTCCTGGCGGGCGCCCGCGCGATGGACCAGCATTTCAAGTCGGCGCCGATGGATGGCAACCTGCCCATCCTGCTCGGCCTCGTCGGCTGGTGGCATCGCGTTGCGCAAGATTGCCCTTCGCGCGCCGTAATCCCCTACGATCAGCGGCTGGCGCGCCTGCCGGCCTACATGCAGCAACTGGACATGGAGTCCAACGGCAAGCATGTCGGGCTCGACGGCGAGCGCGTGAAGACGCCGACCGGACCCGTCGTATGGGGCGAGCCCGGCACCAACGGCCAGCACGCCTTTTTCCAGCTTCTGCACCAGGGCACCGACGTCGTCCCGGTGGAGTTCCTGCTGGGTGCGATCTCGCACGAGCCCGAGTTGCAGGATCACCAGGATCTGCTGATCGCCAACTGCCTTGCGCAGAGCGAAGCCTTGATGAAGGGCCGCACCCTGGAAGAGGCGCGCCAGCAATTGCTGGCTGCGGGCCGGTCCGCCGACGAAGCGGAGCGCATCGCCCCGCACCGCGAATTTTCCGGTAACCGCCCTTCCCTCACCATCCTGTATCGGACGCTCGACCCGTTCACGCTGGGCCGCATCATCGCGCTCTACGAGCATCGGGTCTTCGTGGAGGCGCAGCTATTCGGGATCAACGCCTTCGACCAATGGGGCGTCGAGCTGGGCAAGGAACTGGCGACGGGCCTTCTGCCCGTCGTCCGTGGGGAAGCATCGGCGGAGGGTCGCGACGCATCGACCGTCGGGCTGGTGAACGCGATTTCGACATTGAAAGGTTGAGACCATGCCGAACGACGCCACGTTGCCGACGGCCGAGGCCGCCAACCCCATGCGCCGGGCGACGCACAACCCGCTGCCACGCGGCAACGACGCCGATACGCTGGCGCTCGAGATTGTCGAGAAGCTCACCTATTCGCTGGGCAAGACAACCGGCGTCGCCCGCATGTACGACTGGATGGACGCGACGTGCCTGGCCGTGCGCGACCGCATCATCGACCACTGGATCTCCTCGACCCAGAAGGTCAACAAGGACCAGTCCAAGCGCGTCTGCTACCTGTCGATGGAGTTCCTGATCGGTCGGCTCCTGCGTGACGCGATCAACAATCTCGGCCTTGCCGAGCCGGTGAAGCAGGCGCTTGCCCGCTACGGCGTCGAGCTCGACCTGGTCGAGCTGCTGGAGCCGGATGCGGCGCTTGGCAATGGCGGCCTCGGCCGCCTTGCGGCCTGTTTCATGGAAAGCATGGCCTCTACCGAGGTGCCGGCCTTCGGCTACGGCATCCGGTATGTCCATGGCTTCTTCCGGCAGGAAATCGCCGATGGCGCGCAGGTGGAGCTGCCGGAAGACTGGCTGGCCCACGGCAACCCCTGGGAGTTCGAGCGCCGCGAAACCGCCTACGAGATCGGCTTCGGCGGCAAGGTCACCATGGTGGAAGAGCCGGGGCGCCCGCCCCGCTGCGTCTGGCGCCCGGCCGAGCGCGTTCTGGCCGTCGCCTTCGATACGCCCATCGTCGGGTGGCGCGGCAAGCACGTCAATACGCTGCGGCTGTGGAGCGCGCAGGCGCTGGACCCCATCCTGCTCGATGCCTTCAATTCCGGCGACCATATCGGGGCCTTGCTGGAATCCAACCGTGCCGAAGCCATCACCCGTGTCCTCTACCCTGCCGATTCGCATCAGGCCGGACAGGAATTGCGGCTTCGCCAGGAGTTCTTCTTCTCGTCGGCATCGTTGCAGGACATCGTGCGCCGCCACCTGCAGACCTACGATACGTTGGCCAACCTTGGCGACAAGGTATCCATCCAGCTCAACGACACGCACCCGGCCGTTTCGGTGGCGGAGTTGATGCGCATCCTGGTCGACATCCACGGCATGGAGTGGGACGAGGCCTGGACGGTGACGCAGGCGACCTTCTCCTACACCAATCACACGCTCCTGCCCGAGGCGCTGGAAACCTGGCCGATCCATCTGTTCGAGCGGCTGCTGCCGCGCCAGATGCAGATCATCTACGCCATCAACGCCGACATCATCCGCCATGCGCGGCAGGATAAGGGCCTAAGCGACGGCGAAGTCTCGGCGATCTCGCTCATCGACGAAGACAACGGCCGCCGCGTGCGGATGGGGCAGCTCGCTTTCGTCGGCTCCCACGCAGTCAACGGCGTGTCCGCCCTGCATTCGGACCTGATGAAGGAAACCGTCTTCCACGACCTGCACCGGCTGTTCCCGGAGCGGATCGAAAACAAGACCAACGGGGTGACGCCGCGCCGCTGGCTGTTCGAGTGCAATCCCGGCCTGTGCAGCCTTATCGACGAGACCATCGGCACGGCCTACCGCGACGACCTCGACAGGCTGATCGACCTCGACCCCTATGCCGACGACGCCAGCTTCCGCGACCGGTTCGCGGCGGTGAAGTTTGCCAACAAGCAGCGCCTGGCCAAGGTGATCGAAGAGCGGCTTGCCACCTATGTCGATCCGAAGGCCATCTTCGACATTCAGGTCAAGCGCATCCACGAATACAAGCGCCAGTTGATGAACATCATCGAGACGGTGGCGCTGTACGACCAGATCCGCTCCTCGCCTCACCTGGAATGGACGCCGCGCGTCAAGGTGTTCGCCGGAAAGGCGGCCCCCAGCTACCACGAAGCCAAGGAAATCATCCACCTCATCAACGACGTGGCCAGCGTGATCAACGCCGATCCGGCCGTGCGCAACCTTCTGAAGGTGGTCTTCATCCCGAACTACAATGTCAGCCTGGCCGAGATCATCATGCCGGCGGCCGACATCTCCGAGCAGATATCCACGGCGGGGCTGGAGGCCTCGGGCACCGGCAACATGAAGTTTGCGCTCAACGGCGCCCTCACCATCGGCACGCTGGACGGAGCCAATGTGGAGATGCAGGACCATGTGGGCGAAGACAACATGTTCATCTTCGGCCTCAAGGCAGACGAAGTGGCCCGCAGGCGGGCCGACGGCCATCGCGGCCAGCCGCTCATCGACCAGCAGCCGCTGTTGCGCGCCGCGCTGGATTCCATCGAGGGCGGCGTGTTCTCGGAGGGCGAGCCGGGACGCTATCGCAGCCTGACCGGCTCCCTGCGCGACAGGGACTGGTGGATGATCGCCGCCGACTTCGACTCCTACTGGCAGACGCAGCGCCGGCTGGATACGCTGTGGCACGACAAGGCCGACTGGAACCGCATCGCCGTCCACAACACGGCGCGCATGGGCTGGTTCTCGTCCGACCGGTCGATCGGGGAATATGCACGCGATATCTGGCATGCGGGGGCCTTCGAAAAGAAGGGATAAGCCGGCCGGAATTTTAGCCGGGGCGGCATATGGCGTCCGCCCCGGGGGGCGCTATCTTCGATTGCAGATCGGCCGGAGGGCCGGCAAAATGTTCAGTGCCCGCCCACGCGCGGGCGGGGAGGGACTGAATGCCGAATGAGCGCCATGTGGCTCCGATTTCGCGCGATACGATGGCATACGTGCTTGCGGGAGGGCGTGGCAGCCGCCTGATGGAACTGACGGACAGCCGGGCAAAGCCGGCCGTCTACTTCGGTGGCAAGTCGCGGATCATCGATTTCGCCCTGTCCAACGCGGTCAATTCCGGTATCCGCCGCATCGGGGTGGCCACCCAGTACAAGGCCCACAGCCTGATCCGCCACCTGCACCGCGGCTGGAACTTCCTGCGGCCGGGCCGCAACGAAAGCTTCGACGTGCTGCCCGCCTCGCAGCGCGTGTCGGAAGACCAGTGGTATGCGGGCACCGCCGACGCCGTCTACCAGAACCTCGACATCATCGAGGCCTACGACCCGAAATACATCATCATCCTTGCGGGCGACCACGTCTACAAGATGGACTACGAGATCATGCTGCAGCAGCATGTGGACACCGGGGCCGACGTCACGATCGGCTGCCTGGAAGTGCCCCGCATGGAGGCGCGCGGCTTCGGCGTGATGCATGTCGACGAAAAGGGCCGCGTCACCGACTTCATCGAAAAGCCCGAAGATCCGCCGGCCATCCCCGGCCGGCCGGACACCGCGCTTGCGTCGATGGGCATCTATGTCTTCTCCACGGCCTTCCTGGCCGATCAGTTGCGCCGCGACGCCGCCGACCTGAAGTCGGCGCGCGATTTCGGCAAGGACATCATCCCCTATGTCGTCCGGCACGGCGCGGCCTATGCGCATTCCTTCAACCGCTCGGTGGTGCGCTCGTCCAACGAGGCCGACGCCTATTGGCGCGATGTCGGCACCGTGGACGCCTACTGGCAGGCCAATATCGACCTGACGGATATCGTCCCGCAACTCGACATCTACGACCGCGACTGGCCCATCTGGACCTATGCCGACGTGACGCCGCCGGCCAAGTTCGTGCATGACGAGGATGGGCGACGCGGTTATGCCGTGTCCTCCCTCGTGTCGGGCGATTGCATCATCTCGGGCGGATCCTTGAAAAGCTCGCTGCTGTTCACCGGCGTGCGCATGCGCTCCTATTCGCGGCTCGATCATGCGGTGGTGCTGCCCGGCGTCGTCATCGGCCGGCACGCGCGCGTCAGCCATGCCGTCATCGACCGGGGCGTGACGATTCCCGAAGGGCTCGTCATCGGCGAGGATCCGGAGCTGGACGCCCAGCGCTTCCGGCGCACCGCCAGCGGCATCTGCCTCGTGACGCAGCCGATGATCGACAGGCTGACGCACTTTGAGTGACATTCGCGTACTTTCGGTCGCCTCCGAAGTCTTCCCGCTGATCAAGACGGGGGGGCTTGCGGATGTGGCGGGCGCCCTGCCCCTGGCCCTGGAGCGGCTGGGCAGCGACGTCCACACGCTGATGCCGGCCTATCCCAGCATCCTGGATCGCGTCGGCCCGCTGGCGCCGAAGGCACACTTCGCCGACCTCTTCGGCGGCGCCGCCACGGTACTGGCGGCACAGGCGCACGGGCTGCAGCTACTGCTGCTGGACGCTCCCCATCTGTACGACCGGCCGGGCGGCCCGTATATCGGCCTGAACGGCTACGACCACACCGACAATTGGGCGCGCTTCGCCGCCCTCGGCAAGGCCGCGGCCGAGATCGGCCTTGGCGCCATCGACGGCTGGCGTCCCGATATCGTCCACGCGCATGACTGGCAGGCGGCGCTGGCGCCGGTATACCTGGCCTTTGCGCAAGGGCCGCGTCCGCGTACCGTCATCACCATCCACAACCTTGCTTTCCAGGGTGCGTTTCCGCACACGATCCTGCCGGCGCTTGGCCTGCCGGACACCGCCTGGTCCATCGAGGGCGTCGAATATTACGGCTCGGTCGGCTTCCTGAAGGGCGGCCTGCATGCAGCCGATCTCATCACCACGGTAAGCCCCACCTACGCGGCCGAAATCCTGACTCCCCATGGCGGCATGGGCCTCGACGGATTGCTGCGCGGCCGCGCCGAACGCCTGGTCGGCATCGTCAACGGCGTGGACGTCGAGACGTGGAACCCGGCGACCGACCCGGAGATCGCGGCCAACTTCACCGTCGACGACATATTCAAGCGCCAGATCAACAAGCGGGCGCTGGAGGCCGAGTTCGGCTTTGCGCAGGACGATGGGCCCATCCTGGCCGTGGTGTCGCGCCTGACCTGGCAGAAGGGGCTGGATGTCCTCGTCGAGGCGATCGAGCCCATCGTGGCCGGCGGCTTCCGGCTGGTCATCGTCGGCTCTGGAGACCGCCTCCTGGAAGGCGAGTTTCTGGCCGCCTCGGCCCGCCATGCCGAGCGTATCGGCGTGCGCATCGGTTATGACGAGCCCCTGTCGCATCGCGTGCAGGCGGGGGCCGACGCGCTGATCGTGCCATCCCGCTTCGAGCCGTGCGGGCTGACGCAGCTTTATGCGCTGCGCTACGGCTGCCTGCCGGTCGTCTCGCGCGTCGGGGGGCTGGCAGACACCGTCATCGACGCCAATGTGGCCGCCTTGACCGCCGGTGTGGCCACCGGCGTCATCTTCGAGCCCGTCACCCGCGATGCGCTGGTGAAGGGTCTTGTGCGGCTGCGCCGCCTGTACGAGGACCCCGCACAGTGGCGGGACATCCAGTTGCAGGCCATGCGCAGCAATGTTTCATGGGAACTCAGCGCCCAGCGCTATGCCGGGCTTTACCGCGACTTGCTGAAAGATCAGGATCGATGAGCATCTTAACCGTTGAGACCAGACCCTTCGACGACCAGAAGCCGGGCACGTCGGGCCTGCGCAAGAAGGTGCCGCACTTCCAGCAGCCGAACTACGCCGAAAACTTCATCCAGGCGATCTTCGATGCAGCCGACGTACCGGCGGGCGGGACGCTCGTGGTGGGCGGCGACGGCCGCTTCTTCAACCGCGAGGTCGTCGGAACGGTGATCCGCATGGCGGCGGCCAACGGCTTCGGCCGTGTCGTCGTGGGCCGCGACGGGCTTCTGTCCACGCCGGCGGCCTCCAACCTGATCCGCCAGCGCAAGGCGGCGGGTGGAATCATCCTGTCGGCGAGCCACAATCCCGGCGGGCCGGACGGAGATTTCGGCATCAAGTACAATGTCGCCAATGGCGGCCCCGCGCCCGAAGGCGTCACCGAGCGCATCTATGCCCGCACGCGGGATCTGTCCCAGTACCGGATTTCCGATGCGCAGGCGCCCAATCTCTCGCAGCCGGGCACGACGCGGATCGAGGCGATGGACGTCGAGATCGTCGATCCGGTGGCCGATTATGCGGCCCTCATGGAAACCCTCTTCGATTTCGACGCCATCCGCGCCGCCATCGCCGGGGGCCTGACGCTGCGCTTCGACGCCATGCACGCCATCACCGGCCCCTATGCGACGGAAATCCTTGAGCGCCGCCTGGGGGCGCCGGCCGGCAGCGTCGTCAACGCCGTGCCGCTGGAGGATTTCGGCGGCGGACACCCGGACCCCAACGTTGTCTGGGCCGCCCCGCTGGTAGACCATCTGATGAGTGCCAACGCACCGGCCTTCGGCGCCGCTTCCGATGGCGACGGCGACCGCAACATGATCCTCGGCAAGGGCATCGTGGTGACGCCGTCCGACTCGCTCGCCATCCTTGCGGCCAACGCGCATCTGGCCAAGGGCTATGCCGGCGGCATCTCGGGAATTGCCCGCTCCATGCCCACCAGCCAGGCGGCGGACAGGGTGGCCGCGAAGCTGAAGATCGGCATGTTCGAAACGCCGACCGGCTGGAAGTTCTTCGGTAATCTGCTCGATGCCGGCAAGGTGACGATCTGCGGCGAGGAAAGCTCGGGCACCGGCTCGGACCATGTGCGCGAAAAGGACGGGCTCTGGGCGGTCCTTCTGTGGCTCAACATCCTTGCCGTGCGGGGCATGGGCGTTGCCGACATCGTCCATGAGCACTGGAAGACCTATGGCCGCAACTACTATCAGCGGCACGATTACGAGGAAGTCGACAAGAAGGCCGCCGAAGACCTGATGGATTCGCTGCGCGGCCGCCTCGCCTCCATGGCGGGGCAGCGGTTCGGCACGCTGGTCGTCTCCGAGGCCGACGACTTCTCCTACAAGGACCCGGTCGACGGCTCCGTCTCCACCGGGCAAGGCGTGCGCATCATCTTCTCGGGCGGCTCGCGCATCGTCTTCCGCCTGTCGGGCACCGGCACCAAGGGCGCCACCTTGCGCGTCTATCTGGAGCGGTTCGAGGCCAACCCGGACAAGCACGGCCTGCCGGTCGAGGAAGCGTTGAAGGAGCTGATCGACACGGCCGACGCCATCGGGGAAATCCGCAAGCGCACCGGCCGCAGCGAACCCGACGTCCGCACCTGACGGCATGGCCATGGAGGGCACCCGTCGCATTCATGGGCGGTGGTGGCTGGCGACGCTCGGCGTCGTCATCGCCGCCGCCGCCATCCTGCTGACCATGGGCCGCGTCCCGATCTGCGAATGCGGAACGGTGAGGCTTTGGCACGGCGCGGTCGCCAGTTCCGAAAACTCGCAGCATCTGTCGGACTGGTACTCGCCCTCGCACCTCATCCACGGCTTTATCTTCTACTGGTTCCTGTGGCTCATCAGCCGCAACAAGAGCATGGGGTGGCGCCTGTTCATCGCCACCATCATCGAGGCCGGCTGGGAGATCGTCGAAAACACCGATGCGGTCATCGCGCGCTATCGCGACTCCACCATCGCGCTCGACTATTTCGGCGACAGCGTGCTCAACTCCGTATCCGACATCGGCTTCATGATTGTCGGGTTCCTTCTGGCATGGCGGCTGCCGGTCTGGGTAACCGTCGCCATCGCCGTCTTCTTCGAGCTGTTCACCGGATACATGATCCGCGACAACCTGACGCTCAACGTCATCATGCTGGTATGGCCGCAGGACTGGATCCGCGCATGGCAGGGCGGCGCTTGACCGGCATCACCGCCGAACGGGGCCTGCCGCCACGCCTTGGCGCGGTGGTGGATGGCGACGGTGTCCACCTCTCCATCGTATCGCGCCATGCCGACAGGATGGAGCTCTGCCTGTTCGAGGGCGGCATGACGCGCGAGAACCGGCGCCTTGTGCTGCCGGGGCGGCAGGGCGACGTCTTCTTCGGCTTCGTGCCGGGCCTGCAGGCCGGTGCGCTGTACGGCTATCGTGCCTACGGCCCCTGGGAGCCGGCCAACGGCCACCGCTTCGATCCGTCGAAGCTGCTGGTAGACCCGTATGCCCTCGCGCTGGACAGGCCATACGCCTACGATCCGCGCCTGTCCGCACCGCACGATGCCGCGGTCGATACCGCCTCCCTGGTGCCCCGTGCCATCGTGACGGAACTTCCGCTCGATGCCGCGCCGATGCCGCCGGGCATTCCGGGCTTTACCTATGAAGTGTCGGTGCGCGGCTATTCCATGCGGCATGACGGCATCGCCCCCACCCTGCGCGGCACCCTGGCCGCGCTGGCGGAGCCCGCGCTGATGGACCATATCGCGGGGCTTGGCGTCCAGACGGTGGAACTGATGCCCCTGTGCGGGTGGGTCGACGAGCGGCACCTCCATGCACTCGGCCTGCGTAACGCCTGGGGGTATAACCCCGTCACGCATATGGCGCTCGACCCGCGCCTTGCCCCCGGTGGCTATGCCGAGCTGCGCCGCGTCGTGGATGCGTTCCATGCACGCGGCATCCGCGTGCTGGTCGATGTGGTGCTGAACCATTCGGGCGAGAGCGACGTGTTCGGCCCCACCCTCTCCTATCGCGGACTGGACAACCGCCTATATTACCGCGCCCATCCGGACGATCCCGGCCTTCTCGTCAACGATACCGGCTGTGGCAACACGCTGGCGCTGGAGCGTGAGCCGGTCGGGCGCATGGCGCTCGACGCCCTGCGACTGATGGTGCAGGCGGCCGGCGTCGATGGTTTCCGGTACGATCTCGGCACGGTCCTCGGACGCACCGAAACCGGTTACTTCGAGCCCGACGCACCTTTGCTGCGGCAGATCACCGAAGACCCGGTCCTGCGCGACCGTATCCATGTGATGGAGCCATGGGACATCGGCCCCGGCGGCTACCAGCTCGGCAATTTCAAGCCGCCCTACCACGAATGGCAGGATCGTTTCCGCGACGATGCACGCCGCTTCTGGAAGGGCGAGGACGCAATGGCCGGCGCCCTTGCCACCCGTCTTGCCGGCTCGGCAGACCTGTTCCAGCGCAATGGGCGTGTTCCGTCCGCCGGCGTCAACTTCATCGCCGCGCATGACGGGTTCTCGCTGGCCGATATCGTCTCCTACGAGCGCAAGCACAACGAGGCGAACGGCGAGCAGAACCGCGATGGGCACAACGAAAACCATTCGTGGAACTGGGGTGTCGAGGGCTTCACCCGGGATGCGGCGGTGATCGAGGCGCGCAAGCGCGATATCCGCGCCCTTTTGGCAACCTTGTTCGTGGCGCGCGGCACCCCGATGCTGACGGCTGGCGACGAATTCGGCCGCACGCAGGGCGGCAACAACAACGCCTATGCGCAGGACAACGACCTGTCATGGCTGGACTGGGCGGCCGCCGACTTGGCGCAGGCAGCCTTTACCGCGCGGCTCGCGAAGTTGCGGGCAAGGCACGCCGCCTTGTCGGCCGATACCTGGCTGAGCGGCGAGCCCACCGAGGGGTGCGACCTGCCGGACGCTGCCTGGTACGGACAGAACGGCATCCTGACCATCGACGAATGGCGGCAGGCAGACCGCCGCCTCCTCGGCCTGTTTCTGCGGCGCGCCGACGACGGCGTTTTTGCCGTGTTCAATGCCGCCATGGACGAAGCGACGATGGCCTTGCCGCCGGCCCGGCCGGGCCGCAGGCTGGTGGTGAAGTTGCGTTCCGACACGCCGGACGCACCGGAGGCGACGGCCTCGAACATGTTGCGGGTCGGGCCGCGCTCGGTGACGATTGTGGTGGAAGACGCAGCCGACCCATCGCAATCGGCGGCCTGACCTCTTAGGTTGGGCCGCATCCGATTTACCCAGCCCCATAACGCGATGACGATCCGCCAGCTATCCGAACATATGATCGACCAGATCGCCGCCGGCGAAGTGGTCGAGCGGCCGGCCAGCGTCGTCAAGGAACTGGTGGAAAACGCACTGGACGCGGGGGCACGGCGTATTTCCATCGTTACGGCGGGCGGCGGCAAAAGCCTGCTCCGGGTGACCGACGATGGCTGTGGCATCCCGGCAGAGGAACTGCCCCTCGCCGTGCGGCGGCACTGCACGTCCAAGCTTGCCGAAAGCCTGCACGATATCGCAACGCTCGGCTTTCGGGGCGAAGCGCTCCCCTCCATCGGGTCGGTGGCGCGGCTGTCGATCCGCTCGCGGCCGGCCAGCGCGGCGGATGCCGCCGAAATCCGCGTCGAAAACGGCGTCCTGCAGGGGCCGCGCCCGGCAGCCCTGTCGCAGGGGACGGTGGTGGAGGTGCGCGATCTTTTCTACTCCATCCCGGCGCGGCTGAAATTCCTGAAGGGCGAGCGTGCCGAAAGCGGCGCGATCACCGACGTGGTGCGCCGGATCGCACTGGCCTTTCCGGAAGTGCGCTTCGAACTGACGGGAGAAGACCGCACCCCCACCGTCTACGAGGCGGCATCCGACCCGTTGGCGCGCATCGCCGACGTGATCGGCAAGGATTTCGCCGACAACGCGCTCGCGCTCGATGCCCTGCGCGAGGGCGTGGGGCTGACGGGCTTTGCCGGGCTGCCCAATTTCAATCGCGGCAACGCGCTGTACCAGTTTTTCTACGTCAACGGCCGTCCGGTGCGCGACAAGATGCTGCTGTCGGCCATGCGGGGCGCATATCTGGATGCCATGGCAAAGGACAGGCACGCCGTGGCCGCGCTGTTCCTGACCATCGATCCGCGCGACGTGGACGTGAACGTGCATCCCGCCAAGGCGGATGTCCGCTTCCGCGACCCCGGCCTGGTGCGCGGGCTGGTCGTCGGCGCCATCCGCGCGCGGCTGGCCGATGGCGGATTGCGGTCCACCACCAGCGGCGCGGAAGCGATGCTGGCGGCCTTCCGTCCCGCCATGACGGCGGAGAGCCCGCGTTCAGGCACGTTTGGCCAGGGCTATCGGCCGGAAGCAAGGCCCATAGGCTATACGCCGGCCGCCTCCCCCTTCCGACCGCTGGGCAGTGCCGCCGGCGGCGGTTTTGCGTCCCCCGGCCCGATGGGCGGGGTGCTGCCAATCGCGCCCTCGGCGCGCATCGGCGACCAGACAGAGCAAACGGCCGGCGAAACTTTCCCGCTGGGAGCGGCGCGCGCCCAGATCGACAAGGCGTTCATCGTGGCGGAAACGCCCGACAGCCTCGTGATCGTGGACCAGCATGCAGCCCACGAGCGGCTTGTCTATGAGGCCCTGAAGACGGCCCTGCACGACAGGCCGCTGCCGGCCCAGATGCTGCTGATCCCCGAGATCGTCGATTTGCCGGAGGCCGATGTGGACCGGCTGATGGACGCGGCAGAGACGTTCCAGCGCTTCGGCCTGGCGCTGGAGCGCTTCGGCCCGGGCGCCATCGCCGTGCGCGAGGTGCCGGCCATGCTGGGGCAGGTCGACACCGTGCAACTGGTACGCGATCTTGCCGACGAGCTGGCCGGCTCCGAGACGAGCGACGGGTTGAAGGCCCGCATCGACCATGTGGCCGCCACCATGGCATGCCACGGATCGGTCCGATCGGGCCGGGCCCTGCGGGCCGACGAAATGAACGCACTTCTGCGCGAAATGGAGCGCACACCGGGCTCCGGGCAATGCAATCACGGACGGCCCACCTATATCGAGCTCAGGAAGGTCGATATCGAGCGCCTGTTCGGTCGGCGTTGACGATGCCCCGCCGACCTGATTGAACCATAGCCGCGACATCGAATGCGAACGGGAAAGCCACGGTAATGATGAACCGCATGGACGGCGGCGGGGAAGCCAGGATCAACTATCTGGACGGGGATTTCGAGGTCGTGCGCCCCGGTGCCTACGTGCTGTGCGCCGTAACCGGGCAACCCATCCCCCTCGACCTTCTGCGCTACTGGAGCGTCGCCCGGCAGGAGGCCTATGTCGACGCGGCCGCCAGCCTGAAACGCGAGTTGCAGGTAAACCCGTCTCTTGGCCGCTCCGGCGGCCGCGCCACCGGCTAGAGCAGGCGGCGCATGTCCCTCCCCTCCAATGGCCATGAGATCGAGCTTAAGCTCCTGATTGACCCGGCGGAGGCGGACAGGCTTGTCGGGTCCGACCTGTTCGGCGAGCCGGACCATGTCCGGACCACGCACACCGTCTATTTCGATACGCCCGCGCTCGACCTTGCTGCGGCCGGCTTTTCGTTGCGCGTGCGTGAAAGCGGCGGAGCGTTCGTCCAGACGGTCAAGGCGCTCGGCAACGAAGCGGCCGGGCTGATGGCGCGCCCGGAATGGGAGCGGGAGCTCCTCGGCCCCACGCCGATGCTCGACGACGAACGCCCCATCTGGCAAGGCATGGGTGACCGCCTGCGGATGGTGGCACCGCTGTTCGAGGTCGATGTAGAGCGCCGTAGCTGGACCATTTCGCAGGGCAATTCCGTGTGCGAAATCGTGCTGGACAGGGGTATCGTGCGGGCGGGCGACCGCCAGGCTCCGGTCTGCGAGATCGAGATCGAGTTGAAGGCCGGCGAAGCCGCAGACCTGTTCGCGCTGGCCCGCCGGATCGACGAGGTGGCGCCCGTATGGCCCGGTGTGATGACCAAGGCAGAGCGCGGGCACCGGCTTCTCGGTCCTGTCCGCCAAGCGGCCCGGTCGCAAGCGGCGACGCTGTCCGAGGGCATGAGCAGCGCGGTTGCCTTTCAGCGGATCGCATCGGCCTGCCTGCGTCAGTTCCGGCTGAACGAGATGCAGGTTGACCCGACCTATCCCGCAGCGCTGCATCAGACCCGGGTGGCCATTCGCCGGCTGCGTTCGGCCTTGTCCATGCACAAGGACATGCTGGCCGGAGAGCAGCTTTCGGCCATGCGGTCGGCCTTTCGCGATCTTGGCGCCACATTGGGCGAGGCGCGCGACCTCGATGTGCTTGCCGCACGCATGGAAGGGTCGGCCTATCTGGAGCCGGTGGAACAGGCGCGCCGCGCCGCTTATGAGCGCGTGGCGCAGGCCCTTAAGTCGCAACGGACCCGGGCGCTTCTTCTGGATTTTTCGCAGTGGCTGTCTTTCGGCGACTGGATCGCCGCTGCCGGGACGCAGACGCTTCGGCAGGCGCCGGCACGCGATACCTCATCGCAGATCCTGTCCCGCCAGTTCAGGAAGGTTCGCAAGGCCGGACGCCATTTCGAAACGCTGGACGATTCGGGGCGGCACGATTTGCGCAAGATGGCGAAGCGCTTGCGTTACGCCGTGGAGTTCTACGCCCCGCTGTTCGACGACAAGCGCGGCCTCAAGCGCCAGAAGCGCCTTCTCGACGCTTTGGAAGCCCTTCAGGATGCACTCGGCGCGCTGAACGATCTGGCTGGCGCCCCGCAGACGATCACGCGGCTCGACCTTGGCGCGGACGCCGCTTCGCAGATCGCCGGCCATGTCGGCGAAGACAGGAGAGACGATCTCCTGGCCAAGGCCGCCCGTGCCCATAAAGCCATCCGGGCGGCCAAGCCTTTCTGGAAGTAGCCCGCCCCTTCACGCCGCGTCGCGCAGCCGCTCGGAAGCGCCATCCACCGCGCCCTGCCGCACATAGCGGCGGCCGAACCGGTTGGCCAGGAAGACATCGAATGGCACGTCCTCCTGCCGCACGAAGCCCCTTTGCGGCAGGATGCCGGCCGACAGGAGATCCAGCACCGTGCAGATACCGGCTGCGGTGGTGATCTGGATGGCGCTGTGCACCTCCCCGGCAATGAGCCCGCTATGGATACGGCGCGCATCGGTTTCCTGCGTCAGGCGCCCGTTCCGCATTCCCGTGACGGTGGCGAAAGTCACCACCACGTCCTGCCGCGTTGCGGGAAGCGCATGCTCCATGATGTCTTTCAGCACCTCGCGGCGATGCCGCAGGCCGAGATCGTTGAGCAGCGTCTTCATGATTGCCGCATGGCCGGGATAGCGCATGGTGCGGTAATTCAGCGACCGGACCTTGCCGGCATAGGTTTCGCAGAGCGAGCCGAGGCCGCCCGACGTGTTGAAGGCTTCGTACTGCGTGCCGTCTATGGACAGCATCTCGAGCTCTTCCATCGCCGGCACGAGGATCTTGCGGCCATCGACGATGGCCTCGCACGGCTCGATATACTCGTTGATGACGCCGTCCGTGCTCCACGTCAGGTTGTAGCCAAGCGCGTTCGAAGGAAACTCCGGCAGCGCACCGACCCGCAGGCGCATGGTGTCCAGCGTATCGAACCTGCCCGCAAGGGCGTTGGCCACGATGGAGATGAAGCCCGGCGCAAGCCCGCATTGCGGGATGAAGGCGGTGGTGCTGCCCTTTGACAGCTCCGTGACGCAGCGGGTGGAAGCGACGTCCTCCGTCAAATCCAGATAATGCACGCCGCTGGCTGCGGCGGCCTGTGCAATCGCGGTCGTAAGCTGGAAGGGGGCGGCGCTGAGGACGGCATAGCGCCCTTTCAGAAGCGCACGCAGCGCGGCCTCGTTGCGGATGTCCACACTGGCCGCCTCGACGTTCGGGCAGCGGGCGCCTGCCGCCGCTGCCGCCGCATCGCGATCCGCGACGGTGACGCGATAATCTCCTGTCTCGGCCAGCATCGCGGCGATGGCCGAGCCGATCTTTCCGGCTCCGATGACGACGATATCGCGCATGAACATACCCTCCGACTGATGCGACCGATCGTCCCATCAATGGACCATGCGAGGCTTTACAGATCAAACCGTCGAATTCTATGTTTCGACGATAAATTTAGACAGATCGACAACTGGTTTCGTCATTATGCAAATTTCTCCCAAGGACCAAGCGCTGCTTGCGCTTCTGGCCGACAATGCCCGCACACCGGTGGCCGATCTTGCGCGGCGGTTGGGCCTGTCGCGGACGACGGTGCAGGCACGGATCGAGCGGCTGGAGCGTGCCAACATCATTTCCGGCTATACCGTGCGGCTTGGCGCGGAGATGGAGCGCCATCTGGTGAAGGCGCATGTGCTGATTACGGTGCGCCCCAAGCAGGCGGCCCGCACCATCGCGGAACTGACCGACATGGCCGAGGTCCGCATGCTCCATTCCGTCAGCGGCGAGGTCGACCTGATCGCCATTGTCGCGGCGGGGTCCGTCGCCGCCCTCGATGCCGTGCTGGACAGGATCGGAGAGCTCGACGGCGTCGAACGCACACAGACATCGGTGATCCTGGCAACGAAGGTCGACCGGTCGTCGGCCTGATGATCGCGCTTCCGTTGACGTTTGGGGAAATCGCAACCGCCAGTATTTACAAAGGGGTCGAATGACGCTCGAATGACAAGAATACTTAATTGGAGGTAGCGCCAACCGGCTGCTGCCCCGCGCGGAGGTGCCTGCATGAAGAACCGGACCTGGTTTGCATTCCTGAGTTCCGCCGTGCTCGGCACGGCCATCCTGACCATTCCGGCCGGCGCGGAAACGCTCAGGCGCGGCAATGCCGGGGAACCGCAGACGCTGGACCAGGCCCACACCTCCATCGATGTCGAGGCCAATATCCTCAAGGACCTTTACGAAGGCCTGACCATCTACGGCCCCGACGGCGAACTCGTACCCGGCACGGCGGAAAGCTGGACCGTGTCGGACGACGGCACCGTCTATACGTTCAAGCTGCGCGCCGATGCCAACTGGTCCAATGGAGACCCGGTAACGGCGGATGATTTCGTCTATTCGTTCCGCCGGCTGCAGAATCCGGAGACGGCGGCGGGCTATGCCAACATCCTCTACCCGATCAAGAATGCCGAGGCGATCAACACTAGCGGCATGCCGGTGGACCAGCTTGGCATGCGGGCCGTGGACGCCAAGACGCTGGAGATCACGCTCGAACGTCCGACGCCCTTCTTCCTGGAGCTTCTGTCGCACCAGACGGGCCTTCCGGTGCATCCGGCCACCGTCGAGGCCGAGGGCGGAAATTTCGTGCGGCCCGGTACGATGGTGTCCAACGGCGCCTTCAAGCTGACGGAGCAGGTCGCCAACGATCACATCACCGTCGCCCGCAACGACGAATATTGGGATGCCGCCAATGTCGCGCTGGACAGCGTGATCTTCTACCCGATCGAGGACCAGGCCGCCGCGTTGCGGCGGTTCCAGGCCGGCGAACTGGATATCAACAAGGAGTTTCCCGCCGACCAGCTCCAATATCTGCGCGAGCAGCTTGGCGAAGCGGTCCGGGTGACGCCGTACCTTTCGACCTATTACTACACGTTCGACACGCGCACCGCGCCCTTCGACAACGTCGATGTCCGCCGTGCCTTGTCCATGGCGGTGGACCGCGACTTCCTGTCGGAGGAAATCTACGGCGGGGCGCAATTGCCGGTCTATGCGATGGTGCCTCCGGGCATGGAGCATTACGGCGAGCCCGCCGAGGCGGATTTTGCCGAAATGAGCCAGCTCGACCGCGAGGACGAGGCCGTCAGGCTGATCGACGAGGCGGGCTACGGCCCCGGCGGCAAGCCGCTGGCGGTTGAAATCCGCTACAACACGAACGCCAATCACGAGCGGGTGGCAACGGCCATCGCCGACATGTGGTCCACGGTACTGGGCGCAAATGTAACGCTGACCAATCTCGACGTCTCGTCCCATTATGCCTACCTGCAGGAAGGTGGCGCCTTCAACGTGGCGCGTGCGGGCTGGGTGGCCGACTATGCCGATCCGGAAAATTTCCTGGCGCTCAGCCTGTCGAGCAACAAGACCTTCAACTACGCGCATTGGAGCAATGCCGAGTTCGACGCGCTGATGGCGCAGTCCTACAATGAGCGCGATGTCGAGAAGCGGTCCGGCCTCATGCACCAGGCCGAGACCATCCTGATGCAGGAACAGCCGGTCGTGCCTTTGATGAACACGGCCTCGCTATGGCTCGTGTCCGACAAGGTTTCCGGCTGGGAGGACAACGCGGTCAACGTGCACCTGTCCAAATATCTGACGGTCGAGCGGTAGGCCGGCGACCCGGCCGAAATCCATGTTCCGGTTCGTTTCCCACCGGCTGATGAGCGCCGTGCCTACGGTCTTCATCGTCGTCACCCTGTCGTTCTTCCTGATGCGGCTTGCGCCGGGCGGTCCTTTCAACCTGGAAAGGCCGCTGCCACCGGCGACGATGGCCAACATCATGGCGACGTTCCAGCTCGACCAGCCGCTCTATGTGCAATACGGCACCTATCTGAAAAACGCCCTGATTGGCGATTTCGGACCAAGCTATATCTACCGCGACTATTCGGTGGCGGAGCTGATCATGCAGGCCCTGCCCTATTCGATCACGCTTGGCCTCTGGGCGCTCGCCTTCGCCCTCGTCGGCGGCGTCACGGCCGGCGTCATCGCAGCCCTGCGCCAGAACGGCTGGGTCGACTATGCCGTGATGAGCGTCGCGACGGTCGGCGTGACCATTCCCAACTTCGTCGTGGGGCCGCTGATGTCGCTGGTCTTCGCGGTGATCCTGTCCCTGGTGCCGGCTGGCGGCTGGGGCGATGGCGGCTTCCGCAATCTCGTTCTGCCGGTCATCGCGCTCGGCCTTCCGCAACTCGCCGTCTTTGCACGGCTGACGCGCGGCTCGATGATCGAGGCTCTGCGCACCGACCATATCCGCACCGCGCGGGCCTATGGCCTGCCCGCCCGCAGCGTCGTCGTCACGCATGCGATGCGCGGTGCGATGCTGCCAATCGTGTCCTATCTGGCGCCATGCTGCGCGGCGCTCCTGACCGGCTCGACGGTGGTGGAGACCATCTTCACCATCCCCGGTGTCGGCCGCTACTTCGTGGAAGGCGCGCTGAACCGCGACTACACATTGGTTATGGGCACGGTCATCCTGATCTCCGTCTTCATCATCGTGTTCAACCTTCTGGTCGACATCCTCTACGCGCTGCTGGACCCGAGGATTCGCCATGACTGATCTTTCGGCAGAGGCGCCGGCACCGGCACCGGCGCCGGCGGCGCAGACGCGCAGCAGAAGCCTGCTGCAACTGGCGCTGATGCGGCTGCGCCGCAACCGCGCCGCCATGGCCGGCCTGGTCGTGCTGGTACTGGTGACGCTGTTCTCCTTCGGCGGGCCGCATCTGATCGACCACCGCTACGACCAGGTCTTCGCTTCCTATGTGGCGGTTCCGCCGAGCCTGGAGCCTCTCCCGCGCGAGGCCGATCTGCAGGCCGCGGTCGAGGGCGTCACGCGCCGCGCCCGGGTCGACCTTGCCGACTTCACCATCGAGGACGGCGCGTTCCGGGCAAGCATCACAAGCGAGCGGGAGATCGATCCGCGCGTGACCCGCTATTTCGACCGCGTCAACGAGTTTGCCGGGTCGCAGGTCGAGGAGGCCTCGGCGGACGGCCGCAGCATGGTCGTGACCGGCCGGGTGCAGCAGGCGCTGTTTCCCTTCGGCACCGACCGCAACGGGCGCGACCTTCTGGTGCGTACGATGGTCGGCGGGCAGATATCGCTGGTCATCGGCGTCCTCGCCTCCATCGTCGCCCTCGTCATCGGCGTCACCTATGGGGCCATCGCCGGCTATCTGGGCGGGCGCGTCGACAATGTCATGATGCGGCTGGTTGAGATCCTCTATTCCCTGCCCTTCGTCTTTCTCGTCATCATGCTGGTCGTCTTCTTCGGCCGTTCCTTCGTGCTGATCTTCATCGTGATCGGGCTGGTGGAATGGCTCGACATGGCCCGTATCGTGCGCGGGCAGACCCTGTCTCTCAAGCGGCGCGAGTTCGTGGCCGCCGCCGAGGCGATGGGGCTGACCGACTGGCAGATCATACGCCGGCACATCATCCCCAATACGATCGGCCCTGTCGTCGTCTTCGTCACCATCGTCGTGCCCAAGGTGATCCTGCTCGAAAGCTTCCTGTCCTTCCTGGGCCTCGGCGTGCAGGCGCCGCTGACCAGTTGGGGCGCCCTCATCTCGGAAGGCGCGGCCACCATACAGGCGACGCCCTGGCTGCTGATCTTCCCGGCCACCTTCTTCTGCGTCACGCTGTTCGCGCTCAACTTCATCGGCGACGGGCTGCGCGACGCCTTCGACCCCAAGGATCGCTGACGATGAGCGACGACGATATCCTGACGCTGACGGGGCTGGACGTCACCTTCGCCACCGAGGACGGGCCGGTGCACGCGGCGCGCGGGGTGTCGTTCGGCGTCCGCCGCGGCGAAACCCTGGCCGTGGTAGGCGAGTCCGGGTCCGGCAAGAGCCAGACGATGATGGCGGTCATGGGCCTTCTGGCCGCAAACGGCCACGCCACCGGGTCGGCGCGTTATCACGGAACGGAGCTGATCGGCCTTCCGCCGAAAGAGTTGAACCGCTACCGCGGCGCGCGCATCTCGATGATCTTCCAGGAGCCGATGACCTCGCTCGATCCGCTCTATACGGTCGGGCGGCAGATCCGGGAAGTCATCCGCCACCACAACCCGATGCCGGGCCGGGCGGCGCGGGCACGCGCCCTGGAGCTGCTGGCGCTGGTCGGCATACCGGAGCCGGAGCGCCGCATCGACGCCTATCCGCACGAATTGTCGGGTGGGCAGCGACAGCGCGTCATGATTGCCATGGCGCTTGCCAACGAGCCCGAACTGCTGATCGCCGACGAGCCGACCACCGCGCTCGACGTTACCGTCCAGGCGCAGATCCTGGACCTCATCGCGTCGTTGCAGAAGCGTCTGGGCATGGCCGTGCTGCTGATCACGCACGATCTGGGCGTGGTGCGCAACTACGCCTCGCGTGTCGTGGTGATGCGGCGGGGAGAGGTCGTGGAAACCGGACCGGCGTCCACCATCTTCGACCATCCGCAGCATGACTACACCCGCATGCTCATCGCGGCAGAACCGGCAGGCCGCAAGCCGCCGGTGCCGGCGGGCACGCCGTCCATCCTGTCGGCCCGGGACGTCAGCGTCGATTATCTGCTGCGCGGCAACGGCTTCCTGCGCGGTACGCGCCTGTTTCGGGCCGTCGACAAGATCTCTCTCGACCTGAAGCGTGGCCAGACCATCGGCATCGTGGGGGAATCGGGGTCCGGAAAATCGACACTCGGGCGCGCCATCCTGCGGCTGGTTCCCTCGGAAGGGCGCATCCTCTTCGAAGGGCAGGAGATCGGCACGCGCGACAAGGCGGCGATGCGGCCGCTGCGGCGCGAGTTGCAGTTGATGTTCCAGGACCCGTATGGCTCGCTCAGCCCCCGCCTTACCGTGGGCGAGGTCATCACCGAGGGCCTGCTCGTCCACGAACCATCCATCGGCAAGGCGGAACGGGACAGGCGCGCGGCCGCCGCGCTGGAAGAGGTCGGTCTGCCGCCCTCGGCGCGCAACCGCTACCCGCACGAATTCTCGGGCGGGCAGCGGCAGCGCATCGCCATCGCGCGGGCCATCATCCTGAAGCCGAAGGTGATCGTGCTGGACGAGCCGACCTCCGCGCTGGACCGGTCGGTGCAGGTGCAGATCGTGGCGCTGCTGCGCAAGCTGCAGGACGAGCACGGATTATCCTACGTGTTCATCAGCCACGATCTCAGCGTCGTGCGCGCCATGTCGGACCACATCATGGTCATGAAGGACGGCATGCTGATGGAGGAAGGCGGGACGGATGACATCTTCACCCGCCCCAAGGCAGATTATACGCGCAGCCTCATCGCTGCAGCGTTCCAGGACGTCCGGGCTCAGGCGGCCGCGCGCGTTTCGTCCAGCGACGCCATGTCGATGACGAACCGGTAGTGCACGTCGCCCTTGACGGTCCGCTCGAAGGCTTCGTTGATGTCCTTCATGCGGATCATCTCGATATCGCAGACGATGCCGTGCTCGGAGCAGAAATCCAGCATCTCCTGCGTCTCGGCAATGCCCCCGATCAGCGATCCCGCCAGCGACCGGCGCCTGAAAATGAGCGGGAAGCCGGCGACCGGCGGCTCGATGGGCTCCAGCACGCCCACGATGATCTGTGTACCGTCGCGCTTGAGGGCGTTGTTATACGGGTTCAGATCATGCGGCACAGGCACCGTGTTCAACACGAAATCCAGCGTCTCCGCGACCGCGTTCATCTGCTCCTCGTCGGTCGACAGCACCACATGGTGCACCCCGAGCGCGCGGGCCTCGGCTTCCTTCGACTTAGAGCGGGTGAACAGCGTCACCTCGGCGCCGAGCGCCACACCGAACTTGATTGCCATATGTCCGAGCCCGCCAAGCCCGACGACGCCGAGCTTGTGCCCCTTGCCCACCTTCCAGTGGCGCAGCGGCGAATAGGTCGTGATGCCGGCGCACAGCAGCGGCGCCGAGGCGGCCAGATCCAGCCCCTCGGGCATGCGGAGCACGAATGCCTCGCGTACGATGATCTGGTCCGAGTAGCCGCCATAGGTGGGCAGGCCGTCCTGCTTGTCCGTGTCGGCATAGGTCTGCGTCATGCCCTTTTCGCAGTACTGCTCCAGCCCATCGGCGCAGGAGGGGCAATCCTGGCAGGAATCGACCATGCAGCCGACGCCAACATTGTCGCCCGGCTTGAACGCGGTGACGGCCGCGCCGACCTCGGTCACCCGACCGACGATCTCGTGTCCGGGAACCAGCGGATAGGTGGCCACGCCCCAGTCGTTGCGGACCTGGTGGATATCGGAGTGGCAGACGCCGCAATGGGTGATTTCGATGCGGACATCGTCATCCCGCAGGTCGCGCCGCTCGAAGCTCCAAGGCTTCATAGGCTCGTTGGCAGCCGTGCAGGCAAAGCCATAGCTCTGGATCATCTTCAGTCCCTTCGGGTCGGAAAAGTGTGAACCGGAGATAAGGCCCGTTGGCCGGATGGGAAGCGTTGTCAGCCGAACTTTCGGCGGCGGAAGGCTGCCCGCGTCTCTGCCACGAACCGATTACCGAGCGACGAAGGCTCGAAAACCAGATCGACCTCCAGCACGCTCGCCTGCGCCAGAAGCTGCCGGGCGGCATGCCCCTCACCCGCCAGTCGTGCCGCATCCTTGCGCGTCGTGACGAGGTGCAGCGCATCGCGCGCGGCATCGGCCATCAGTTCCGATATCTCTGCCGGTTGAAGCGGGTGGTGATCCGGAAAATCGCGCGTGCGGACAAGGTCCGCCCCGACGGCGCGCAGCGAGCGATAGAATTTCTCAGGATCGGCGATGCCGGCGAACGCCAGCACCCGCCGTCCGGCCAGTGCATGGGCGCGCGGCTCCAGGCGCGCCTCGAAGACGGGCTTGCCGCCGCGTGCCGTCAGGCGGATGGCCTGCGCGCCGGCGGCGCCCTCGCCGATCACCAACAGGGCGTCCGCGTGGCGGATCTGGTCTTTGAGCGGCGCACGCAGGGGGCCGGACGGCACCACCTGCCCGTTGCCGAGGCCACGCCCGGCATCGATGGCGAGAAGGGCGAAGTCGATGCACAGGCGGGCGCTCTGGAAGCCATCGTCCATGATGATGAAATCGACACCGACGGTGTCCACCAGATAGCGCGCCCCTGCGCCCCTGTCCTTTGCCACGACGGTCGGCGCCCGCGCCGCCAGAAGCAGCGGTTCATCGCCCACCAGCCGTGCTGCATGCGTGTCAGGGTCCACGAGCAGCGGGCCTGCAGCCGATCCGCCATAGCCGCGCGACAGGAAGCCGGGGCGCAGGCCGGCGGCCTCGGCCGCGCCGGCCATGGCCAGTGCGGTCGGCGTCTTTCCGCCGCCCCCAACCGTAAAGTTTCCGATGCACAGGACGGGCACGTCCACCGCCTCGCGGCGGCCCTTGTCCATGCGCCGTCGCGCGATGGCGCCATAGATCGCCGATGCGGGCCGCAGCGCGAGCGCCGCCCACTGCGACCCTCCCCACCAGAAGGCAGGGGTTTCGCCACCCATCATCGATGCGGATCGCCGCGCTGTCGACGCTCGAAATTGAGGGTCAGGCGCAACGGATGCAGAAAAGGCTCCAGCGCCTGCATCGTGCGGGACAGGGCGCCGCGCATCTCATGCACGCTGGCCTTGCCGGCGGCGCTCATTGCCGCGCGTGCCTCCACGTCGGTCAGCAGAAGCTCCACCTCTTCGGCAAGCTGTTCGCCATCCTTGACGATGCGCGCGCCGCCATTCTTGATCAGGCGCTGGTAAATATCCCGGAAGTTCTGGACATAGCGCCCGGACAGGACGGCCGTACCCAGCATCGCGGCCTCCAGCGGGTTCTGCCCGCCCTCTCCGGCCAAGGAGCGGCCCACGAAGGCCACTTCCGTCAGCCGCAGATAAAGACCCATCTCTCCCACCGTGTCGCCCAGATAGATATCGGTGGTCGGATCGGGCATTTCCCCCAGCGAGCGGCGCGCGACGCGCAGCCCCTTGCCCGTCAGCTCCTTGACGATTTCCGGCGCCCGTTCCACGTGACGCGGCACGATGATCGTCATCAGGCGCGGCAGCCGCTCGGAAACCTTGCGATGGACGTCGGCGATGATCGCCTCTTCACCGGCATGGGTGGATACGGCGGCAAAGGTGGGGCGCCGGGCAATGGCCTGCGCCAGCGCCAAAGCGGCCTCCCGGTCCGGCAGGGGCGGCGGCGCGGTGTCGGCCTTCAGGTTGCCGGCCACCGTGACGCTGCGCGCACCCAGCATGTGGAACCGCTCGCCGTCGACATCCGACTGCGCCACGATCTGCGAGATGTTTTCCAGGAGGGCCTCGGCCAGCGCCGGCACGGCGCGCCAACGGCGGAAGGAGCGGTCTGACAGCCGGGCATTGACCAGCACCTGCGGTATGCGGCGCTTGGTCAGCTCCATCAGCGTCATCGGCCAGATTTCGCTTTCCGCGACGATGGCGACATCTGGACGCCAGTGGTCGAGGAAGCGTCCGACGGACTGCTTCAGATCCAGCGGCACATATTGGTGGATGACGGCATCGGAAAGGCGTTCCCTGACGATGGCAGCGGAGGTGACCGTGCCCGTCGTCATGACGATGGTGAAGCCTTCATTGGCGATCTCACGCACCAGCGGCGCGACAGCGGCGCTTTCGCCGATCGAGGCTGCATGGATCCACACCAGTGGCCCGCCTTCGGGGCGTACCGCATCGGTAAAGCCATACCGCTCGCGCCGCCGCCTCGGGTCTTCCTTGCCGCGTGCGGCCCGCCAGCCGACATAGGCTCCAAGCATCGGATATGCGAGGGACCCCACCAGCCTGTACGTGGTCAGAACGCCCCGCGCCCAGCCGTCACTCATGCGCGCTACCTGCCTCTGCCTGATCGCCGTCGGCCAATGCGATGGCGCGGCGATTGGCCGTTTCTATGGCCAGCGTAACCTGCCGGCGGATTTCTTCCATCGTTGCATCGTCGGCATCGGCCGGAACATGGATAGGCTCTCCCATCCACACCGCCATACGACCCAGCGGAAGCGGGATCGTGGTCTTGTCCCAGCTTCGCTGCACCACGTGCCTGCGGCTCGTCACGGCGGCAGCCGGGATGATCGGCCGCCCGGACATGCGGGCCAGAGTCACCACACCCAGGCCGGCCTCTCGCGGGGTGCCCTTCGGGACATCGGCGATCATGCACACGCCGCGCCCCTCCTTGAGGAAGCGTCGAAGCTGGATCAGCGCCTTCACGCCACCCTTTTCCGAGGCCGCATGCCGGACCCGCCCGCCCGATCCGCGCACGGTGCCGATGCCGAACCGCTCGACCACGTCGGCATTGATGGCGGCATCCACATTGCGCGACAACAGCGCGACATAGGGCAGTTCACGCGGACGGAAGAAGGGGGCCAGAAGATGCTGCCCGTGCCAGAGGGCGACGATGGCGGGATGCTCTTTCGTCAGGATGGCACGCCAGTCGGACGAGCCATCGGCAATGCGTTGCGTGGCGCGGATCGCCTGCAGCACGCCGTAGATGGCGGCGCCACCGACACGCACCGCCGCACCGGACCGCCCCAGCGCGCGCAACTGGCGCCGCAGAAAGCGTCGCCTGTCCCCGCGCTGTCTGCCGCTCTCGCCCTGCTGGTCGTCCGATGGCACGCCGTCTCTCATCGCCCGTGAAAGCCGCGCATCATGCGCCTGCTTCCGGCTCCAGCAGACGGTGCATATGCACGATGAAGTAGCGCATGGCGGCGTTGTCCACCGTGGCCTGCGCCTTGCCGCGCCAGGCCGCCAGCGCCGACGAGTAATCGGGGAAGATGCCGACGATGTCGAGGTCGTCGAGATTGCGGAAGGAAAGACCGTTGAGGCTTTCAAGCTCGCCGCCGAAAACCAGATGCAGCCTCTGCTTGGGGATGCTCTCTTCAATCATCGTCTGTCGTCCTTGTCGGCAATGCTGCTGTGCGGGGATGCTTGCCACGAAACCGGCTATTCGTGCAAGGAAGCAGCGATCTCCTGCAGGCGCGGCAGCACGCCCTTTCCGCCTGCGATCAGCAGGCCGTGACGTCGCGGCGTCAAGTTGTAGTTATGATGCTGGCCGACACCATTCAGCAGCGCACCGCCCGCCCTGTCGAGGATGAGGTCGGCGGCGGCGATGTCCCAGTCGTTCGCCCTCGGCTGGACGATGGTCCCGTCGAGCCGGCCGCGCGCCACCTGCGCCAGGCGGTAGGCAAGAGACGGTATCGACGCCGCAAGGTCGATGCGTGCGGCATCCGCCGCGCTCAACCGCCGCCGCACCCCATCCGGAAGCGACAGCGTCATGCGCTCTCCGGCGATCTGCGGTAGTTGCGCGAGTTCCTGGCCGTTGATCTGGGCAGGCCCGTCGGCGAAGGCGGTGAAGATTTCGCCGGTGACGGGAGCGTGGATCACGCCATGCGTCGGGCGCCCTCCCTCGATGACGGCCAGTGCTACGCACCATGTGGTCTCGCCGCGCAGAAAAGACCGGGTCCCGTCGATCGGGTCGACGACGAAGAAGCGCTCCTCGGACCCGCTGGGCGGCTCTGCCGCCGTCTCTTCCGAAACCCAGCCATAGCGTGGCCGCGCCGACAGAAGGAAATCCCGAAGGAAGCCGTCCACGGCAAGGTCGGCCTGGCTGACGGGAGAGTTCCCCTCTTTCCAGAAGACTTCCGGATCCTGCCTGAAATAGCCGAGCGCGATCCGGGCGGCCTCGCCGGCCGCTCGCTGGAGCAGGACGAGATCGTCGACGGATCGCACGTCTAAACCCCGGCCACGGTCATCTCGCCGACCGCAATGGTGGGGCAGATGATCGGGAAACGGCTGTCCACATCGTCTCCGGGGGAAATCGCCAGGAGCATGTCCGCAAGGTTGCCGGCAATGGTGAATTCGGCAACGGGCTCGGCCAGTTGACCGCCCCTTATGCGAAAACCGGACGCCCCGCGCGAATAGTCGCCGGTCACGAGGTCGGCGCCATGGCCGATCAGCTCGGTGACGTAGATGCCCCCCTCGGCTTCCGACAGCAGCTCGGCCACAGGCCTTTGACCGCCCGACAGGATGACATTGGAGGACGAGGGCGAGACGCCGCCCCCGCTGCGCGAAGCCCGTCCATTCGGCTCCAGGCCCAGTTCGCGCGCGGTTGCGCCATCCAGCAGCCAGTTGGCAAGAATGCCGTCCGCCACCAGCGGCAGCGCCGCAGCCGCCGCGCCCTCGCCATCGAACGAGCGTGAACCCCAGCCACGCGTCAGAAGCGGATCGTCGATCACGGAAATCGTCTCCGGCAGGATGCGCGTGCCCATCCGCTTGCGCAGGAAGCTCGTGCCCCGGGCGATGGCCGCGCCGTTGACGGCCCCGACCAGATGGCCCACCAGCGCACGCGCCGTGCGCGGATCGAAAACGATGGGATAGCGGCCCGTCTTGATCTTGTCCGGGCTCATGCGGCGCACGGTCCGCTCGCCGGCATTCCGGCCGATCGCCTCGGCGGCATCCAGATCGGAAAAATGGATGCGGGAATCATAGTCGTGGTCCCGCTGCATGGCGGTGCCTTCCCCGGCGATCACGTTGACCGATCGCGAATAGGCCGAGCGCGCCCGCGTTCCGGAAAAACCGTCCGAGGTGACCAGAACGAACCCGCCGAACCCGCATGTGGCGCTGGCCCCGCCCGAATTGGTGACGCCCGCAACGGAGCGGGCCGCCGCTTCCAGCGCCTGCGCCTGCTCGATCAGGTCGGCAGTGGCGATATCGGTATCGTCGTAAAGGTCGAGATCGGGGAAGATCGTGGCAAGCCTGTCCGGCTCGGCAAGGCCGGCATAGGGGTCGGCGGGGGAAACGCGCGCCATGGCCACGGCACGCTCGGCGGCCTTGTCGAGATCGCCGGAAAGATCGGCGCTGACGGTCGCCACGCGCCGATCCACGAAGACGCGCAGCGAGAGGCTGTCGGACTCGGACGATTCCGCTTCCTCCAGCTTACCCAGACGCACCTGAACCGCACGCGACCGCGACTGCGATATCGCCGCATCAGCGGCGTCGGCACCGTGGCGCAGGGCAGCCCTGATGATGTCCTGCCCGGCGTTCAGAAGGCGTTCTGTCTTGTCATGCATGGAATCGGCCCGGAACTCTGGTCATCAACATGTATCAGTTGGTCGCCATCCATCAACCCGGTGGATGCGGTTCACCCCTTCGACAACTCGGATTCCGACTTCAGCGCCTTCGCGCCGTCCTCCTGCACGATCAGATAGGCGGGATTCTCCTTGTCGGCGTTCCGGGTGATCGACTTTCCAGCGATCTTCCGCGTGACCTTTTCGGTGAATTTTTCCTCGACCCGGCCTTCCGCGGTGCCGTTACCCCAAGACCAGGTGACCTTCGATCCCTTGCGATACATTGCGCTGTCCTCTTTTGGCGTTCCCGATGAGGGCAATCCAAAGGGTTGGTGGCCGTTCCCGGGACACGTCGCCGCAGGAACCCACATACGCACCAACCGTTTCCGATGGCCGTAGCGGATGATGCAACCCATGACGAAGACACTCGAATTTCATGCCACCGCAAACGGATTGACCATCGTCGACCCGGCCGATTTCAATGTCGAACGACGCTCGCACGGCAAGGGACACCGGATCTGCTTCGCCAATGGCGATGCGATCACGGACAAGCGCCTGAAGGCCCGGGTGAAGGCGCTGGTGCTGCCACCCGCATGGCGCGACGTGAAAATCTGCGTGGAGGAAAACGGTCACATCCAGGCAACGGGCCGGGATGAAAAGGGCCGTCTGCAATATCGCTATCACGATGTCTGGGTGAATGTGCGCAACGCAGTGAAGACCGAGCGTCTGCTGCGCTTCGGCCGCGCCCTGCCGCAGCTTCGCCGGCATATAGACCGCGACATGCGACGCCGGAAACCAGACGAGAAGCTGGCAGCGGCGACCGCCGTCCGGTTGATCGACCTGTCGTCGATGCGGCCCGGCCACGAGAAGTACGCCATCGATGGCGGTCGGGGCGTTGCATCTCTCGAAAAGGGCAATCTGCGGATGCGCGGCGATGGAGCCGTCCTGGATTTCGTCGGCAAATCCCGCAAGCGGCAGACGGTCGAAATCCGCGACAGGCGGCTGGTCAACGGCCTTGCCAAGATGCGCAAGGGCCGCGGCAAGCGCCTGTTCCGTTTCCAGGGGTCGGACAGGCAGGACCACGTGCTGACGGCCAACCGGCTGAACGACTATCTCCACGCACGCGGCCATGCACGCATCTCGGCCAAGGATTTTCGAACCTTTCATGGGTCGGCAGAGGCGCTGCGCTATCTCATCGAGGAGGTCGGCCCGGCAGCCGATACCGAGCCGAAGCGTCGGCGCGCCGTGGCCGCAGCCATGCGCGCCGTCAGCGATGTCCTGCGCAACACGCCGTCCGTGGCGCGGTCTTCATACGTGCATCCCGGCATCATAACAGCCTTCGAGGCTGAGGAGCTGGATTTCGATCTCATGAAGGGACGTGCCCGGCAGGGCCTCAGCAGGGCCGAAACCGGCCTGATGCGTTTTCTGGAAGAGAGCGCTCAGAGCTCCAGATCGTGAAGCTCGCACAGGGCGGCAATCTTGCGCTTCAGCTCCTCGCGCAGGCCTGACGTTTCCTGAAGGATCGTACGCACACGCAGGAAATCCAGGACGCGGTAGCGGCTGACCGGCGGTGTCACCACCAGGTCGGGCGGCGATGACGCGAGCTTGGCCTGAATGATCGCGTGCATCATCAATTGCGAAGCGCCGAACATCGCTTCTGTCGGCGTCGGCAAACCGCCCGCCGATTCCAGTGGCCCTCCGGTCACGTCGACGGCGATATTGAGATCGACCCGCCCAGCCAGGAGATCGAACGGCAGCGGATCGCAGATCCCGCCGTCGATCAGCACGATGCCTTCCCGCCGCACGGGCCGGAAGATGGCCGGTAGCGCTGCCGATGCAGCTATGGCGCTGACGAGGTCGCCACTTTCCAGCGACAGCACATCACCGGAATAAAAATCCGTCGCCGTTACGGACAGGGGGATCGACAGATCCTCGAAGCGGGACGGCAGTTCCAGCGGCAGGAACGCGCCCACCACGCGCTCGGCGTTCAACTGGCCGAGGCGCACGCCGCCATCGGCCATGAACTGCGCGAAGCTGGCCGGCCGTGTCCGCCACAGCCGGCCCGCAACCAGGCGCTTGTTTCCCAGCGTGTCGACCACGAACTCCTCGATCACGCCGGCCGGCATTCCGGCTGCATAGGCCGCACCGATCAGCGCGCCGATCGACGTGCCGGCGATCCGGTGCGGCTTGATGCCGAGATCGTCGAAGGCATGCAGGGCATGGATATGCGCGATGCCCCGCGCGCCGCCTCCACCGAGGGCAAGCCCGATACGCGGCCTGCCGCTTTGCCGGGGCTGGTCGCCCGTGATGGGTGCGACGGCCTCGTCCATGTCGGCCGTCTCAGCCGTTGTCCTGACCGACCGTGATGATGGTCGGGTCGGGCGTCAGGAGTTCTTTCGCTATCGCCTTGACGCCTTCGGCGTCGACCGCATCGATCAGGCCCTCGCGCTTGTCGATGTAGTCGATACCCAGGCCGTCGAGCTGGATGCCCACCAGCGTCGAGGCGATGGAGAGCGACGATGACAGGTTCTGCACGGCATAGGCGCCCTTCACATAGGCCTTGGCCTTTGTCAGTTCCTCCGCGCCCGGCCCGTCCTGGGCCAGCCGCGCCATCTCCTGGCGGATGATGTCGATGCTCTCGCCGGCCCGGTCGGCGCGCGTGGCTGTCGAAGCCGCCAGGAAGGACGCATGGTCGTAATCGACGAGATACGATCCGACGCCATAGGCAAGCCCCCGCTTTTCGCGGACCTCGGTGTACAGGCGGGAAGAGAATGTCCCGCCGCCGAGGATATGGTTCATCAGATAGGCGTCGAAGAACTTCGGATCGTCGCGCGCGATGCCGGGCAGCGCGAACTGGATGGTCGTCTGCGGGATCGCCAGCTCGACATGCTCGCGCGCGCCCATCACCGGCTCGACATCCGGAACCTGCGTCAGTTCGGCGGTGTCGCGCAGCGGGCCGAACACCTCGTCCAGCCGTTCGCCGAGGCGCTCGGCATCGATGGCTCCGACCACGCCGACGACCAGATTGTCCTTGGCGAAAGCCGTGTCGCGGAAGTGACGCAGATCGTCCACCGTAACGGCGTTCAGGCTTTCGACCGTGCCTTCGGTGGGGCGGGAATAGGGATGGTCGGGAAATACCGTACGGCGGAACGCATCGCCCGCCAGTGTACCGGGGTCGTTGCGGCTGGCGATGATGCCGGTCGCGATCTGTCCGCGAATACGGTCCACCGGCTCGTCGTCGAGCCGCGGCTCGTTGACCGCCAGCCGCAGCAGATCGAAGGCGACGTCCTCGTGTTCGACGATGGTGCGGAAATTGCCTGCAAAATTATCGTAGGTCGCATTGAACGACAGGCTGACGCCGAACTTGTCCAGTTGCGACTGGAAGTCCTGGCTTTCGATATCGCCGGCCCCTTCGTCCAGAAGGCCGGACAGAAGATTGGCCATGCCTTCCCGGCCGGCCGGATCTTCCGTCGTGCCGGCGCCCTTGAAGGCGAACCGCATGGCGATCAGCGGGTTGGTGTAATCCTCCACCAACAGGGCATGAATGCCGCCGGGGCTGGTCACTTCCTGGATCTCGATGGCAGAGGCCGGCGTTGCCGCAAGGCCGGCCGTGGCCGTCAGCAGAAAGGCAAGACCGCCGCGCACGGCCATGGAGGGCTGGAACTTCGAAAAACGGAACATGGAGATCAGCCCTCGATATCGGTTGCAGGTCCGGCGGGCGGCGTCGCCGCTGCCGGCGCGTCGGACGACTGGCCCGCGTCGGCGGCAGGCAGGAGATATCCGGTCACGGCGCCGATCCCGGACAGATAGTCCCGCGCAACCGCCTGGACGTCGTCCACCGTTACCGCCTCGATCCGCTCCGGCCAGCTTTCGACATCCTCGACCGTCCGCCCCGTCGACAGGGCCACGCCGTAACGACGGGCCAGAGAGGTCTGGCTGTCGCGCTGATAGATCAGGGCATTGCGTACGCGGTTCTTGGCCGCGGCCAGCTCCTCGGCCGTGATACCGTCGGTGACGATCTTCTCCAGCTCCGCGTCGATGGCGGCCTTCAGCGTCTCGACATCGGCCGCGCCGCGCGGCGTGCCGTAGGTGATGAACTGGCCTTCCATCAGGCTGTCGCCCTGATAATAGGCGCCCGCCCCTGCGGCGATGGGATTGTCGATCACGAGCGCGCGGTAGAGCCGGCTGGTCGAGCCGCCGCCAAGCACGTCGGCCAGGATGTCCAGCGCCTCGGACTGGCGCCCTTCAGCCGTGCGCTCCGATGGTACGACGTACGCCGTCTGGACGCTCGGTTGCGTCACGCGGGCATCGCGCAGCGTCACGGTGCGCTCGGTCAGGGCTTTCGGCTCCTGCGGACGGTCGCGCGGGCCGGGGTCGGCGCGCCGTGCCACCTGTCCGAAGGTCTTCTCGGCAAGCGCGCGAACCTCGTCACCCGTCACGTCGCCGGCCACGATCAACGTCGCGTTGTTCGGGGTGTAATAGCGGTCGTAGAAGGCGATGGCGTCGTCGCGCGACAGCTTCTCCATCTCGCTCTGCCAGCCGATGATCGGCGTGCCATAAGGGCTGTTAACGAACAGGGTCGCACCCATGGCCTCGGCAAGCTGCGATCCGGGATCGTTGTCCACCCGCATGCGGCGCTCTTCCAGGATGACGTCGCGCTCGGGCAGGACGGCGGCGTCGTCCAGCACCAGATTGGCCATCCGGTCGGATTCGAACTCCATCATCTGTTCCAGCGCGGAAACGGGAACCTGCTGGAAATAGGCGGTGTAATCATAGGAGGTGAAGGCATTCTCCTCGCCGCCGATATCCGACACGGCCGCCGAAAACTCGCCGGCGGGATGGGTCTTGGTGCCCTTGAACATCAGATGCTCGAGGAAGTGGGCGATGCCGGACTGGCCGGGGGGCTCATCCGCCGAGCCGATCTTGTACCAGACCATCTGCGTCACGACCGGCGCGCGATGATCGGGAATGACGACCACCTGCAAACCATTATCCAGCATGAAGCTTTCGATGTCCGGGCGCATCGCCTCGGCCTTGGCGACCGCCTCCTCGACGGTCGAGGTCGCGGCAGGCGCGTCCTGTGCCGGCGTTTGTGCGAAGGAGGCCGGCACGAGGCCGGCGGACAGGCCGAAAGCCATGGTGGAAACCAAAAGCAACCGCTTCAGGCGGGCGCTTCCGGACGGCGAGGAATGAATAGCTCTGGCGATCAATGTCTCACATCCTTTGGAGCTCGACGGGCGCGGCGAGGTATGGCCAATCCACCAGCAACGCGCAATTTACGTTTTTGTAAGGCGGGGCGCGGGCTTTTCGCTTTTCTCCTGCGAGACGCGCAGAAAACGCAGCACGCTGGCGCCCATGTCGCGTTCGTCCAGAAGGTCGAAACCGGCGATGGGCGAAAAGGACGCGCCCTTGCCTTCTTCCAGCACCGCAAGCGCATCGGCGCGCAGCCAGCCACCCGAAAGCGCCGCTTCCAGCGCAGCCTCGCCAAGCCGTTTCCCGTAGGGCGGGTCTGCCATCACGATATCGAAAGGTTCGAGGTTGCCTGCCGCGCCAAGGCGCGTGGCGTCGCGGCGGAAGACCTTCGTGCGGCCGCCCAGCCCCAGCGCCTCGATATTCGTGCGTAGAAGGCCCCTGCCCTCCACGCCCTCTTCCACGAAAACGCAAGTACGCGCGCCGCGCGACAGCGCCTCCAGCCCCAGTGCGCCGGTGCCGGAAAACAGGTCCAGCACCCGCACGCCCTTCATGTCGAAGGCCAGGCCGTGTTCGAGGATGTCGAAAAGGCTGCCCCGGTGGCGTTCGGACGTCGGGCGTATTGCGTCGCCCTTCGGCCCCGCAAGCGCCCTTCCCTTGAACTCACCCGCGACGATGCGCAGCATGCCGGCTCAGCGTCCGCGGGACGGGCCGGGACGGCTCGGGCGGGGCCCGTTTCCCTTCGGCCGGTCGCCACCCCTGAACCCATCGCCTTTGGGGCCACTTCCCCGGGGTCCGCTGCCCTTGGGCCCGCTTCCGCGGGGTCCGCTTCCCCTGGGGCCACTTCCCCTGGGGCCTTTGGGGCCGTCGGCGTTCGGGCCGCTTCCCCTGGGGCCGTTCCACCTGGGGCCATCGCCCCTTGGCCCATCGCTTCTCGGCCCATCGTTTCTCGGGCCGTCGTTCCGTGGGCCGTCGCCTCTTGGGCCTTTCCGCTCCGGCCGGCCGCCACGGGCCGGGCGTCCACCCTCGGTGCGCGCGCTCTCTTCCAGCGCTTCCTTGCGCTTGGGCCCTATGGCGCGGGCTCCCGGCGCCATCCATACATTTGCCGACCGGCGGCCCGTCGGCGGGGCAGGCCGACGCGGACGCGGGGTCTCTTCGCCATCGCCATCCCGGCGCTCGCGCCGGTCCGGCCGCCCCTCGCGGAAGGGCTTGTCGTCCCGCTCGCGGCGCGGACCACGGTCGCCGCCCGGCTTCGTATCCAGGCGGGCCAGGCCGTTTTCACGGAACGCGGCATCCGAACGCTTGCGGTTCGGCTTTCTCTTCATCTCCCCGACCGTGATCCATTCGGCGTCGGGGCCATCGGCACGGCGGCGTTCCGGCACATCGCGCTTTTCGGTGCGGACGGGCTTGTTCGAGAATTCATTGACGATGGGCGCATCGAAATTGGCGCCCGACTCTTCTATCAGCCGTTCGCCGAGCTGGTCGCGCAGGGTGCGCCCCTTCACTTCCATGACCGCGCCTTCGGCCAGTTCGCCAAGCTGGAACGGGCCGAAGGAAACGCGGATCAGGCGGTTCACCTCAAGGCCGAGATGGCCGAGAATGCGCTTCACCTCGCGGTTCTTGCCCTCGCGAAGACCGACCGTCAGCCAGGCGTTCGAACCCTGCTCCCGGTCGAGGGTCGCCTCGACCGCGCCATAGAAGACGCCGTCGATGGCAATGCCCTGCCGCAGCTCGTCCAGCGCGGCCTGCGAAACAGAGCCATGCACGCGCACGCGATAGCGCCGAAGCCAACCCGTTGCCGGCAGCTCGAGCGTCCGCGACAGGCCGCCATCATTGGTCAGCAGCAGCAGGCCTTCGGTGTTGATGTCCAGCCGCCCGATGCTGAGCACGCGGGGCATGTCCTCCGGCAGGCGATCGAACACCGTCGGGCGTCCCTCGGGATCGCGATTGGTCGTCACCAGCCCTGCGGGCTTATGGAACAGCCACAGACGCGTGCGCTCGATGGCCGGCAGCGGTGCACCATCCACCTCGATGCGGTCCGATGGGCCGACATCGATGGCGGGGCTGTCCAGCAATGTGCCGTTAACGCGCACCCTGCCATCGGCGATCATGCCTTCTGCGTCACGGCGCGAGGCGACCCCTGCCCGCGCCAGGCGCTTGGCGATCCGCATCGTGCCGACATCCTCCGGCGCTGCATCGCGCGGCGGACGCGAGGCATCGCGTGGCGGGCGCGCCGTACGCGGTGCGTCTCCGCGATCGGAAAAGGCGCGCGGCTTGCCAAACCCGCCGCGCTTTTCGCCGTCCTTGCCGAAACCACCGCGCCGCTCGTCGTCACGGCCACCGGCGTCATGCGACAGCCGGCCATAGCTCCGCGGCTTCTTGGGCGTGCCGTCCGCTTCATGCCCGCCATGCGACTTCGTGCCGTGGCTGCGCGGCTTGAATGGCTTCTTGTCGCCGTCCGCCCCCGGGCGCCCGTCGCCTTGCCCCGGCCGGCGGCCATCCCTGCGCCGCTTGTCGTCGCGGCCGTTCCTGTCGTTCATCGGTCTATCCACGTCATCTGTCTGGGTGCGGGGCGTCATCAGGCACAACACGCTCCCACCTTCGTTGAAAATGCTCTATCAGGTCCGGCCTACGCACACGAGGGGTCACGCGAGTTGAACGGCACCGAATTCATGCAGGCCGCGCTGGAAGAAGCAGAGGCAGCCGGCGAGCGCGGCGAGGTGCCGGTCGGTGCGGTGCTGGTGATGGATGGCCGTATCGTGGCCCGTGCCGGCAACGAGACGCGCGCGCAGAACGACCCGACCGCCCATGCGGAAATCCTGGCGATCCGGCGTGCCTGCGACACACTCGGCCAGGAGCGCCTGACCGGCGCAGACCTGTATGTAACGCTGGAGCCCTGCGCGATGTGCGCGGCGGCAATCTCGTTTGCACGGATCCGCCGGCTGTATTTCGGCGCGAGCGACCCGAAGGGTGGCGGTGTCGAGCATGGCGGCCGCTTCTATGCGCAGCCGACCTGCCATCACGCACCCGATGTCTATGGCGGCATCGCCGAGACGCAGTCCGCCCATATCCTGACGGAATTTTTCCGCCTGCGGCGTGAACCCTCGCAGGATTAGAACGGAAGCGCGTCGCGGATACGAGAGCCGAGCGTCCTGGTGCCCTTGGAGCGGCGCTCCTTGACTGACTCGTCCACGCCCTGGTCGCCAACGGGGGCGCCGGCGGCGGGCTGGCGATAGGCCAATGGCGGCTCGGACAGATAGCGGCGCTCCGACGTCGTGCCGTACTGGGTTGCGCGCGTCTGCTGCGCCTGCTGGCCCTCCCGGCCGAGCCGGCGCGGATCGATCCACGAGCCCTCGCTGTCGCCGAGGCGCGTATTGCCGCCGGCCGGCGCCTGGACGCCGGTACGATAGTCTGCCGGCAAAGCGGCATCGCCCGCCGTCGATTCGGCAGCAGCCATGCGGCGCGCACGCTGCACTTCGGGCGAAACCGGCCAGTTCGGGTTGGCGGATGCAACCGTGGCGTCGCGCGGCGGAGGCAACTGGTTGAGGTTCTGCGGCTTAACCAGCTCGGGGCGCGGCTGATAGTTGATCGGCTGCTTGTTGTCGCTGGACCCCAGGGACACGATGTTGTCCAGATCGTTCAGAAGTTGCGCGCCCTGCGTCGTGCCCGTTCCGTAGGTCGGACCGACACAACCGGCGAGGGCAAGCCCGCATGTGCCGAGCATGGCCAGGCGTATGGCGCGGCTCGCGTTCTTCATGCTCATGAACCTTCCAATCCCCGTTGCATCGCAAGCCATCCGGCGGATGCCTCCGGGCCTCCTTACACTCAACTGCGGCTAAATTACAGATTTCCGGGCCGATAATGCAAGGCGGCGGTCAGGCGACCGCCACCCCGAGCGCCTTCAACTCGCGCAGCGCCTCGGCGTCGCGCGGGCTGACATCCGGAAATTCCGGATCCGAGCCCACATCCGGCAGGATTTTCCACGAACGCGCGCATTTGCGCCCTTCCGCCAGCCGGTTCACGACCGCCACGCCCGGCGTATCGGCAAGCCGGAAGGCTTCGGCCGGTGCCGGTGCGGTGGTGACCTCGATACCGCTGGTGATCGCGATCTCCGCAAGGTCGAGCGATTCGAACAGCGCAGCCAGATCGGCATCCTCGATATGCACCACGGGCGCTGCCTCCAGCGATGAGCCGATATGCTTGGCGCGGCGCTCTTCCTCGAGCGCGCCCGTAACCACGCGGCGAACCCGCTTGACGTCACGCCAGCGGCCGGCCAGCGCATCGTCGCGCCAATCGGCGCCCACGGGGCGGAATTGCTCGAGGTGAACGGACGTCGCCTGCGGATGGCGCGCCAGCCAGGATTCCTCCATCGTGAACGGCAGCAGCGGGGCCAGCCACGTCACGAGCCTGTCGAAAATCTCCCGCACCACCTGCAAGGCGGCCCTGCGGCGCAGGGATGACGGCGCATCGCAATAGAGGGCGTCCTTGCGGATGTCGAAATAGAAGGCCGACAGTTCCACCACCGCGAAATCGAGCAGCGCGCGCGCGATCCGCTTGAAGTCGAAGGCGTCATAGCTTTTCAGCACCAGTGCCTCCAGCTCGGACAGCCGGTGCAGCATCAGCCGCTCCAGTTCCGGCATCTCGGCCACGGGCACAGTCTCGCCCGTGTCATGCGCCAGCGTGCCCAGCATCCAGCGGATCGTGTTGCGCAGCTTGCGGTAGGCGTCGACATTGGTCTGCAGGATCGTCTTGCCGAGCCGGAGATCTTCCGAATAGTCCGAAGAGACGACCCACAGACGCAGGATATCGGCGCCCGACTGCTTGATCACCTCCTGCGGGGTGACGATGTTGCCCAGCGATTTGGACATCTTGCGGCCGTCCTCGTCCATGACGAAGCCGTGCGTCAGGACAGCGTCGTACGGCGCGCGACCGCGGGTGCCACAGGATTCCAGCAATGAGGAGTGGAACCAGCCGCGATGCTGGTCCGACCCTTCGAGATACAGGTCGGCAGGCCATTTCAGGTCGGGGCGCTGCTCCAGCACGAAGGCATGGGTGCAGCCGGAGTCGAACCACACGTCCAGGATGTCGCGGACCATGGTCCAGCGCTGGGCGTCGTGCCCGTTGCCCAGGAAGCGCTCTTTCGCGCCCTCGGCAAACCACGCGTCCGCCCCTTCCTCGCGGAAGGCCGCCAGGATGCGGGCGTTGACGTCCTCATCCTTCAGAACGGCGCCGTCCTCGTCCACGAAAACGCAGATCGGCACGCCCCAGGCGCGCTGACGCGACAAAACCCAGTCGGGCCGGTCGGCGATCATGCCGCGCAGCCGGTTCTGGCCGGAAGCCGGCACGAAGCGCGTTTCGTCGATCGCCTTCAGCGCACGGTCGCGAAGCGTATCGTCAGTGCCGCCGATATCCTTGTCCATGTGGACGAACCATTGCGGCGTGTTGCGGTAGATGACCGGCTTCTTGGAACGCCAGGAATGCGGGTAGGAGTGCTTGAGGCGGCCTCTGCCGATCAGCGTTTCCGTCTCCACCAGGGCGTCGATGACGCGCTTGTTGGCATCGCCCTTCTTGCCCTTGTCGTCGATCACCCGTGCGGCGCCGGCCGGCGCGTCCGGCCCAAGGCCCGGAGCGTCCTTGGTATAGAACCCGTCATCATCGACCGTAAACGGGATCGTCGTGTCGATGCCGCGCTGCTCCAGCGCCCGACGCTCATCGATGAAGGCCTCGAAATCTTCCGTTCCGTGGCCGGGCGCCGTGTGCACGAAGCCCGTGCCGGCATCGTCGGTCACATGGGCGCCGACCAGAAGAGGCACCGGAAACGCATAGGGCTCGCCGGAGGCGGCCGATGCCCCCTCAGGGCGCCAGCCCTTGAGCGGATGATCGAGCACCATGTCCTCGAGCGCGCCGGCGGGCACGTCGGCCAGCCGTGCATATCCGCCCTCCGGTACGCGGGCCTTTGCCATGACATCGGCAGCCAGCGCGTCGGCGATCAGGTAACGCTGACCCTGGTGCGCCCAGCGCGGCGCCTCGGCGGTTTCGGGCGCCGTCACCTCGTAGAGGCCGTAGGCAATGCGCGGATTGTAGGTCACGGCACGGTTGCCGGGGATCGTCCACGGCGTCGTCGTCCAGATCACCACGGCGGCGCCGGCAAACGGCCCGTCGCCACGGACGGGAAACCGCACGAAGATCGTGTCCGACTCGTGGTCCTGGTATTCCA
Source organism: Aureimonas altamirensis (assembly GCF_001463885.1). Classification (GTDB taxonomy): domain Bacteria; phylum Pseudomonadota; class Alphaproteobacteria; order Rhizobiales; family Rhizobiaceae; genus Aureimonas; species Aureimonas altamirensis. Next base: position 350,808 of record NZ_BBWQ01000010.1, read on the forward strand.
CCTCGGCCTCGGCCAGCGCGGTCCGCTCCACCACCGACCACATCACCGGCTTGGAACCGCGATAGAGCTGGCCGCTCATGGCGAATTTGAGCAACTCGCCGGCAATGATGGACTCGGCCCCATAGGCCATCGTCAGATAGGGGTTGGCGAAATCGCCCTCGACGCCCAGGCGGCGGAATTCGGCGGATTGCACGCCCACCCAATGGGTAGCGAACTCGCGGCATTCCTGCCGGAACTCGTTGATCGGCACCTCGTCCTTGTTCAGGCCGCGGGCACGATACTGCTCCTCGATCTTCCATTCGATGGGCAGGCCGTGGCAATCCCAACCGGGCACGTAGTTGGAATCGTACCCCCGCATCTGGAACGAGCGGGTGACGACGTCCTTGAGCACCTTGTTCAGGGCGTGGCCGATATGCAGGGTGCCGTTGGCATAGGGCGGGCCATCATGCAGCACGTATTTCGGCCGGCCTTTCGAGGCCTGGCGCATCGTGCCGTACAGATCCATCGAATCCCACTTCTCGATCCATTTGGGCTCGGCATCCGGCAGGCCGGCGCGCATCGGGAAATCCGTCTGCGGCAGATAGAGGGTCGAGGCGTAGTCGAAGGCATCTTTGGTCATGGATCGGGCTTTTTGTCGGGATGGACCGGCTTCGGTGGCGCAGTTTCTAGTGCAAGACCGGCCTGTTATAAAGAGAGATTCAGGTGGCGACGCCAAAGGACAGCCGCGCATCCAGCGGCGACAGCGGGTTGGAACCGGACAGCAGCGCCCGCGCATCCAGCGAATCGCGATCCATCTGCGCAACCAGCGCCTTCGCATCGTCGAAGCGCATTTCCCCCCGCAACCGGCCGAACACCGAGACCGCGACCGTTTCTCCGTAGAGTTGGTCGTCGAAGTCGAACACGAAGGTTTCGAACAGGGCCGCGCCACCGTCGAAGGTGGGCCGTCGGCCGAAACTGGCGACACCGGGCATGGCCACGCCATCGGCCCGCGCCAGCTTGACCGCGTAGATCCCCTGCATCAGCAGCGTGTCGTGCGGAAGCGTCATGTTTGCCGTGGGGTAACCCAGCGTGCGGCCCAGCTTGCGGCCGTGGACGACTTCGCCCTCGACGATCCAGCGGTAGCCCAGAAGGGCATTCGCCCCCGCTACGTCGCCAACCGACAGATCCGAACGGATACGAGAGGACGAGACCACCGCGCCGCCCTCGTCGTCGAACTCGGCGATCACGCTGACGCCGACATCCCTGCTTGCGCAGGCGTCCGCCAGCGTCTGCGCGGTGCCGGCACGCCGGGCGCCGAAACGGAAATCGTATCCCACCACGACATGGCGTGCGCCGAGCGCGCCGAGCAGGTAATCCTCGATGAAGCTGTCGGCCGTCGCGGACGCGAACGCGTGGGTGAATGCCTGCTCCACCACCGCATCGAAGCCCAGTTCCCCGAGGATGCGGGCTTTCAGCGGCGCGGGCGTCAGGCGGGCCACCGGCTGTTCCGGCCGGAAGACGGTGCGCGGATGCGGCTCGAATGTCAGGCAGACCAGCGGCAGCCCCTGCCGCGCGGCGATCTCGGCTGCGGCACCCAGAACGGCCTGATGGCCGCGGTGTACGCCGTCGAAATTGCCGATCGCCACCACGCCTCCGCGCAGATCGGCGGGCAAGGCGGTGGCGGCATCGAGGCGCAGGATGCGCCCGGGCCCTGTCATGCGAGCGAGCCCGTCACGTAT
>NZ_BBWQ01000011.1 GCF_001463885.1 Aureimonas altamirensis
CGCCCGGGCCCTGTCATGCGAGCGAGCCCGTCACGTATTGCGCCTGCAGGCGCCGCCGCGTCAGCTCTTCGGCCAGGGCCGGCATATCGGCCTGGAAGGGCGCGAGATCCTGCTCGTGGATGCCTTTTTCCACCAGGAGCGCGTCGCCGCCATAGGCGTTCGCGCCGCGAATATCGGTGTAGAGCCCGTCGCCGATGCACAGAAGACGCCCGCCCGCCAGTTCCGCCGCGCGGGCCGCGACTTCGTAGATCGGGCGGTGCGGCTTGCCGGCCAGGTGCACCGTTCCGCCGAGCTTCTCGTACTCGGCGGCAAGGGCGCCGGCACAATAGATCAGGCGCGGGCCGCGATGCACGACGATGTCGGGGTTGGCGCAGATCATCGGCAGATTGCGTGCGGCAAGCCGCGCCAGCATGTCGGCGTAGTCGGCCGGTGTTTCCACCTCGTCGTCGAACAGGCCCGTCACCACGACGGCCTCCGCCTCCGGCTCCGGCACCAGCTGCACGTCAAGGCCTGCATAAAGGTCCAGGTCCCGCTGGGCGCCGATATGGAAGATGGTGTTCGGCCCCTCGTCGATCAGCGCCCGCGTGGCATCGCCCGAGGTGACGATCGTATCATAGGCATCCCGCGTGACGTGCAATGCGTCGAGCTGCGCGCGCACCCCCTCGCCCGGCCTTGGCGAATTCGTCAGAAGCACGACGCGGCAGCCCGCACGCCTGGCATCCAGAAGGGCTGCCTCCGCCTGCGGCGACTTCACCTCGCCATCGTGGACGACACCCCACACATCGCAGAAGATGACATCGTAGGAACCGGCGATCGTCGACAGCCGGTCGATTCTCCTGGGGATCATCGGTCCCGAATCCATTCCGCATCCTGTTTCAGCAATGCCGGCATGCCTATATGCCGGCCGATGGGTGATGGCGTACGTTTCCGATCCCGCCGCGTCAACCTCGGCGCGAACCCCTAGGGGCCGATCTTGCGGCAGCGCAGCACGGACGATCGCAAAAATTCTTGGTCCGGGCCGACAGCCATTCCTTGACAATCGAGCCGCCCCGCACCTATCTCGTCGCCGTTAGCACTCTCCAGCGGTGAGTGCCAATCCATCCGGGCCGGAATGCCGAAGGGTTTCGGCCCGCCCCATTTAAGTGAAGGTTCGACGATATGGCTAACGTGAACTTCCGTCCTCTGCATGACCGCGTCGTCGTGCGCCGCGTGGAGTCCGAGAACAAGACCGCCGGTGGCATCATCATCCCCGACTCGGCCAAGGAAAAGCCCCAGGAAGGCGAAGTCATCGCCGTTGGCGCCGGTGCGCGCGACGAAGCGGGCAAGGTCGTTGCGCCGGACGTCAAGGCCGGTGACCGGGTCCTGTTCGGCAAGTGGTCGGGCACCGAGATCAAGATCGGCGGCGAAGACCTGCTCATCATGAAGGAATCCGACATCCTCGGGATCGTCGGCTAACCCTTCCGGCATCGCATTTCCCAGACAATCTGAAACGGCGCGGCCTTGAAGGCGCGCCGAGGAGAGAGAGACAATGGCAGCCAAAGAAGTAAAGTTCTCCGGCGATGCGCGCGACAAGCTTCTGCGCGGCGTCGACATTCTCGCCAACGCGGTCAAGGTGACGCTCGGCCCCAAGGGCCGCAACGTCGTCATCGAGAAGTCCTTCGGCGCTCCGCGCATCACCAAGGACGGCGTGTCGGTGGCCAAGGAGATCGAGCTCGAGGACAAGTTCGAGAACCTCGGTGCCCAGCTGGTCCGCGAAGTCGCTTCCAAGACCAACGACAAGGCCGGTGACGGCACGACGACCGCTACGGTTCTCGCGCAGTCCATCGTCAAGGAAGGCGCCAAGGCTGTTGCCGCCGGCATCAACCCGATGGACCTGAAGCGCGGCATCGACATGGCCGTGGCGGCCGCCGTCGAGGACCTGAAGTCCCGCTCCAAGAAGATCTCCACCTCGGCCGAAGTCGCCCAGGTCGGCACGATTTCCGCCAATGGCGACAAGGTCGTCGGCGAGAAGATCGCCGAGGCGATGCAGAAGGTCGGCAACGAGGGTGTCATCACCGTCGAGGAGTCCAAGGCGCTCGAGTTCGAGCTCGAGACCGTCGAAGGCATGCAGTTCGACCGCGGCTACCTGTCCCCCTACTTCGTGACCAACGCCGAGAAGATGGTCGCCGAGCTGGACAAGCCCTACATCCTCATCCACGAGAAGAAGCTCTCCAACCTGCAGGCCATGCTGCCGGTTCTGGAGTCGGTCGTGCAGTCGTCGCGCCCGCTGCTCATCGTTGCCGAGGACGTCGAAGGCGAGGCCCTGGCCACGCTAGTCGTCAACAAGCTGCGTGGCGGCCTCAAGATCGCTGCCGTCAAGGCTCCGGGCTTCGGTGACCGCCGCAAGGCCATGCTGGAAGACATCGCCATCCTGACCGGTGGCCAGGTCATCTCCGAAGATCTCGGCATCAAGCTCGAGAACGTGACGCTGGACATGCTCGGCACCGCCGAGAAGGTCCAGATCACCAAGGAGAACACGACGATCGTCGACGGCGCCGGCACCAAGGACGAGATCCAGGGCCGCGTTGCGCAGATCAAGGCGCAGATCGAGGAGACCACCTCGGACTACGACCGTGAGAAGCTCCAGGAGCGCCTTGCCAAGCTGGCCGGCGGCGTTGCCGTCATCCGCGTCGGCGGTGCGACGGAAGTCGAGGTCAAGGAGCGCAAGGACCGCGTCGACGACGCGCTCAACGCAACCCGCGCCGCTGTCGAAGAGGGCATCGTCCCCGGTGGTGGTACGGCCCTGCTGCGCGCCAAGAAGGCCGTCGAGGCTCTCAGCGACGCCAACCCGGACATCAAGGCCGGCATCAAGATCGTGCTCCGCGCCCTCGAGGCTCCGGCACGCCAGATCGCCGAGAACGCCGGTGTCGAAGGCTCCGTCGTCGTCAACAAGGTTCTCGAGCAGGATGGAGCCTTCGGCTTCGACGCCTACACCGAGACCTATGTCGACCTCGTCCAGGCCGGCATCATCGACCCGACCAAGGTTGTCCGCACGGCCCTGCAGGACGCGGCATCCGTTGCCGGCCTGCTGGTAACCACCGAGGCGCTCGTTGCCGAGCTGCCGAAGGACAAGTCGGCAATGCCCTCGATGCCGGGCGGCGGCGGCATGGGCGGCATGGACTTCTAAGTCCAGCCTTCCACCGAAACGACAGAGGGGTCCGGCCAGCCGGGCCTCTTTTTTGTGTCGATTGGTGCAAGATGACTAATTTGTAATCTGTAGGCCGGAACAGGTTTCCGGTTCCTCCGTTTCTAATCCGAAATCCGGCGCTCCGCCGGAAGCAAACAGGAGTGACAGATGGTCGACAAGAACGAAGTCAAGGGCGGCGCCAAGGAATTGGCCGGCAAGGTCAAGGAAGCCGCGGGCAAGGCCGTCGGAAACGATCGCCTGCAGGCCGAAGGCCTTGCAGACCAGGCTGAGGGCAAGACCCAGAAGAATTACGGCAAGGTCAAGGATGCGGTGAAGGATCAGGTCGGGCGCTGACCGCCTTCCCGCCTATTCTGCCAGGCCGTCACGCACCCGCGTGGCGGCCTTTTTCGTTGCTGTCTCTTCAAACGATTTTACCGCCGCAACGCAACAATCGTGCCTCGACTAGCGCGGCCTCATGGCGCATACCCTTCCCACAATTCATGAAACCTTCGGGAGCCAAGGGTAATGACGAAGACGCGGCGCGAAACCGATTCCATCGGAGCCATAGAGGTAGCGACCGACCGCTACTGGGGCGCTCAGACGGAGCGCTCGCTCAATAATTTCCGGATCGGCACCGACCGTCAGCCCCTGCCGCTCATTCATGCGCTCGCGACCGTCAAGAAGGCCGCGGCACGCGTCAACGCCGATATGGGCAAGCTCGACGGCACCCTCGCCGACGCCATCGTCAAGGCGGCCGATGAGGTCATCTCCGGCAAGCTGGACGATCATTTTCCGCTCGTCGTCTATCAGACCGGCTCCGGCACGCAGACGAACATGAACGTCAACGAGGTCATCTCCAACCGCGCCATCGAAATGATGGGCGGGGAGCTCGGCTCGAAAAAGCCCGTCCACCCGAACGATCACGTCAATATGGGGCAGTCCTCCAACGACGTGTTCCCGACGGCGATGCACGTTGCCGTCGTCGTCGAAGCCACCAACCGCATCCTGCCTGCCATCGACGCGCTGCACGATGCGCTCGACAGGAAGGCGAAAGAGTTCGCCGACATCATCAAGATCGGTCGCACGCACACCCAGGATGCGACGCCGATCACGCTGGGACAGGAGTTTTCCGGCTACGCCGCCGCGCTTTCGCTTTCGCGCCGCCGCGTCGAGCAGGCGATGGAGGGCGTCTACGCCCTTGCGCAGGGCGGCACGGCCGTCGGCACGGGCCTCAACTCGCCGGTCGGATTCGACGTCAAGATCGCCGCAGAAATCGCGCGGCTGACCGGACTGCCGTTCCGCACCGCCGACAACAAGTTCGAGGCGCTGGCCTCGCACGGCGCACTCGCCTTCTTCCATGGCGCGCTCAATGCCCTGGCGACAGACCTGTTCAAGATCGCCAACGATATCCGCTTTCTCGGTTCGGGTCCGCGCTCCGGTCTCGGCGAGTTGTCGTTGCCTGAAAACGAGCCCGGCTCGTCGATCATGCCCGGCAAGGTCAACCCGACGCAGGCCGAGGCGCTGACCATGGTCGCGACCGAGGTCTTCGGCCATGAGACGACCGTCACCGTGGCGTCCAGCCAGGGCCACTTCGAGTTGAACGTCTTCAAGCCGGTCATCGCCAACGCCGTCCTGTCTTCGATCCGGCTTCTGGCCGATGGCATGGATTCCTTCCGCGAACACTGCGTGGACGGCATCAAGGCCAACACGGATCGCATCAAGGCTTTGATGGAGCAGAGCCTGATGCTGGTGACGGCCCTTGCGCCCACGATCGGCTACGACAATGCCGCCGGCATTGCCAAGACGGCGCACAAGAAGGGCACGACGCTGCGCGAAGAGGCGATCGCCTCCGGCCACGTCACGGCAGAGGAATACGACCGCATCGTCGATCCCGCCGCCATGACACGCCCTGGCGAATAAACACTGCACCGGGGGGCGCCTTGGCGCCCCTCGTCCCGCTCTGCCGGCGATGTCGCTTGAGCGATCAAGCACTTTACGTTGCCCGCAAGTTGCTGCACCCTCACCCTTGTATTGCGGGCCAAATGGGGGGACAGCCGCATGAACACCACCGTATTGTTGATCGGGCGCATTCTGCTCGGCCTCATCTTCGTGCCGGCCGGCTTCGGCAAGCTGATGGGCGCGGCAGGCTTTGCCGGCTATCTCGGCAGTCTCGGCGTCCCGGCGCCGCTGGCCATGGCCTACATCGTCGGCCTGTTTGAGCTGGTGTTCGGCCTCATGGTCATCGTCGGTTTCCAGACCCGCATCGCGGCATGGCTGCTGGCGGCTTTCTGCATCGTCACGGCCTTCATCGGCCACTGGGGCGATTCCAGCGCCATCCTGAAAAACTTCGCGCTGGCCGGCGGCTTCCTGTACCTGGCGACGTTCGGCGCCTACGCACCGTCCATCGACAAGGAAACGAACCGGCTCTAGCGCACGGGCAGATCGCAATCCGGCGTTGTTGGACGGGCCTGCAGGGGCGCGTCTATACGCGTCCTGTTGGAGGGCGCGGTGAGAAGCAATGGTTTTGCCGTTGACGATCACGCTTGAGATAGAAAAGACCCGGAGCGGTTGGCGTATCCGGCTCCGGGTTCATTTCACGATGCTCTAAGCGAAACGAGGTCGGGTGTTACAGTATCCGACCTCACTTCCTGAACATAGGGCCTTACGAAAACCAGTTCAACCAACCAGACGGCGCACCACCCGTCGAAGCGCGTAAGCACGTCGTCGACAGGCGAGAGACACGGCTCTGGCGCTCGGACAGATCGCAATCAGGCGTTGTTGGACGGGCCTGCAGGGGCGCGTCTATACGCGTCCTGTTGGAGGGCGCAGCAGCAGACGCCGCGCCAGCCCGGCGCCGACCGCGGAGGATAAGCCACCGCGGCTGTGGCAGCAGGCTTGCCCTCGAACAGCAGTGAGAAGCAATGGTTTCGCCGTTGACGATCACGCTTGAGATAGAAAAACCCGGAGCGGTTGGCGTATCCGGCTCCGGGTGCAGTTCTGGTATCATTAAGTGAAACGGGGTCGGGTGTGACAGCACCCGGCCTCACTCCTTGTGTATAAGGCCTAGCGAAGACCAATTCAACCAACCAGACGGCGCAATCACCCGTCGAAGCGCGCGAGCACGTCGTCGATGGTCGCCTGGTCCTCGCGCGTCACATCGGCGACAGTTGCCCTTGCCAGGCAGGCCTGTGACGACAGGATAAGCCCGTCGGACAGGACGCGCAGCCGGTTGGCGGTCAATGTCGAGCCGGTCGAGGTGATGTCCACGATGATATCGGCGGAACCGGCTGCCGGAGCCCCTTCCGTCGCGCCCAGGCTCTCGACGATCCGGTAGGTCTGGATGCCGTGATTGCGCGTGAAGAAGCTTTGCGTCAGACGCCAGTACTTGGTGGCGATCCGCATGCGGTGGCCGTGCACCGCGCGGAAGCCACCGGCCACATCGTTCAGGTCTTCCATGGTGGATACGTCCACCCAGCTATCCGGAACGGCCACGACCACGTCGGCATGGCCGAAGCCCAGCCGGGCGACGATGGACAGGCGATCGCCGAAATCGGGCAGCGTCTCGCGCAGCAGGTCTTCTCCCGTCACGCCGAAATGGATCGCGCCGTCGCGCAGTTCCCGCGCGATCTCGGATGCTGAAAGAAGGATGACCTCCAGCCCGTCGCATCCCTCCACACGCGTGCGGTAGGACCGTGCATCCTCGCCCGGCCGAACGAAGATCCGCCTGGCAGCCAGCGCCTCGATCGTCAGATCCTTGAGCCGCCCCTTGGACGGAATCGCGAGGGTGACGCTCATGCCCGCACCCCCGATGCAATCGACGCCATCCGGCCCGGCCACAGCGCAAAGCCCACGGCCGGGATCGTCTCCCGCGCGCCGAGATAGGAGACCAGCCTGTCGTACCGGCCTCCGCCGACCAGCGGCCCGTCCTGCCCCTTGGCGGATACCTCGAAGACCATTCCGGTATAGTAATCCAGAGCGCGCCCGAAGGCTGCGCGGTAACGCAGCCCGGCCAGGTCCACGCCGGCGCGGGCCAGGGCTTCCCCACGCGCCTTGAAGGCGCCGAGGGAGTGCCCGAGATCGGTTCCGCTTTCCCGGCAGAGCATTTCCAAAGCGTCGACGCTGCGATCCAGCGGACAATCGATGGACAGAAAGGCGCGCAGACGCTCGAGCACCGTGCGGTCCAGCCGGGTTTCCGCAACGGCAACCTTTTCGATCAGACGTCCGGCGATCTCGGCCGGGGTGCGCCCCCTGTGAAGGGGCAGACCGCCCTCTTCCATCCTGTCACGGATATTGTCCGACAGCTTTGCCAGATCGCGGGCCAGCGCCAGCTCGTAGAGCTCCGGCGACAGACTGTCGATGGACGCGCGGCTACCGCCGGTGGCAAGCGATTCCAGTGCCTGGCGCAGCAGCGTATCGTGCCCGAAGGTGCGGATAAGCCGGCGCTGCCAGCCGGACGGCAGGCCGAGCGACGACAGGAACTGTTCGAAAAGGGCCTGGTCCCCGACCGTGGTTTCCACAATCGTCAGGTCGATGCCGCAATCGGCCAGAACGCCGAGCGCATCGGCGATCGTACGGCCATCGGCGGCGGCGCGGTCGGCATCGCCGAGATCCTCGATCCCGGCCTGCGGATACTCCGACGGACCGTCGCCGCTCTGGCGGAAGATCGTTCCGCAATAGGCATAGCGGCGCGGCAGGCCGGCCCCTTGGGCGATATGCGCCAGGCAGACCGGAATGGTGAAGTCGGGGCGAAGGCAAAGCCCGCGCCCATCCTCGCCCTTGGTCAGGAAGATGCGCCGACGCAGCGCCTCACCGGCCGTATCCAGATACGGGTCGGAGGGCTGCAGGATCGGCACGTCCATCATCACGGCGCCACGCTGCACGAACTGCGTCGGCAGCGACCGCTCCAGTGCTGCGAGCGCCGTGCTCATTCCCCGCGATCCGCCGCCTGCTCGGCCAGCATACGGCGGACGGTGTCCACCAGTTCGGCCTCGGGCACGGTCACCTGCGCCGGCCGGGCAGCCCGCCAGGTGGCATTGTCCTCGATCTCGGCAGAAAGACGCTTGCCCTCGATCAGATCCTTGATCTGCACGACGCCGGACGCCTTTTCATCGCCGCCCTGAATGATCGCAAGCGGGGCGGAGCGGCGGTCCGCATATTGAAGCTGCTTGCCGAACTGCTTCGGATTTCCCTGGAATACCTCGACCGGCACGACAGGCTGGCCCGGGCCGTTCAGCCCCGCACGCAGCAGGCCGGCCAGGCGCTGATAATCCGCCATCCTGTCGCGGTCCATCACGGTGACGACGACCGGTCCGGGACGCTCGGCCACACCGAGGCGGCCGAGATTCTTCAAGGCCGTCATGAGGCGGGAAACGCCGATGGAAAAACCCGTCGCCGGAACGGGCTGGCTCATGAAGCGGGCGACGAGCCCGTCATAGCGGCCGCCACCGCCCACCGACCCGAACTGGACCTTCTGGCCCTTCTCGTTGGTGACGTCGAACAGGAGCTCGGCCTCGAACACGGGCCCGGTATAATATTCCAGGCCGCGCACGACGGACGGGTCTATCGACACCCGGTCGTCGCCATAGCCCGCGGCCTCGGCCAGCGAACGGATGGTTTCCAGCTCGTCAAGCCCATCCACGACGCGCTCATTGTCGCCGAAGGCGTCCCGCACACCTGCGATGCGGGCGGCCCCGCCTGCGTCGGCGAAGGAAAAGATCGATAGAACACGCTCGATCGCCGATGCGTCGAGCTCCGCCCCCTTGGTGAAATCGCCCTTGCCGCCACCGTCGTCGAGGCGGCCGGCACCCAGAAGCTGGCGCACGCCGTCCACACCGAATTTGTCGAACTTGTCGAGCGCGCGCAGCACGGTCAGCCGACGGGCTCCGTCGCCGCCAAGGCCGATGGCATCCAGGATGCCGTCCAGGACCTTGCGATTGTTGACGCGGATCACATACTGGCCGCGCGCGATGCCCAGCGCTTCCATCGTGTCGGACATCATCATCGCCATTTCCGCATCGGCCGATACGGATGGCGCGCCGACGATATCGGCATCGAACTGCATGAACTGCCGGAAACGGCCCGGCCCGGCCTTTTCGTTGCGGAACACGTAGCCGGCGCGATAGCTGCGATAGGGCTTCGGCAGATCCTCGAAATTCTCGGCCACGTAGCGGGCGAGAGGCGCGGTCAGGTCGTAGCGGAGCGACAGCCACTCCTCGTCGTCGTCCTGCAGCGAGAAGACGCCTTCGTTGGGCCGGTCGCTATCCGGCAGGAACTTGCCCAGCGCATCGGTGTATTCGAAGAATGGAGTCTCCACCGGCTCGAATCCATAACGCTCATACACGTCGCGGATCGTGGCAAGCATTGCGTCCTGCGCACGCAGGTCGCTGGCGCTGCGGTCGACGAAGCCGCGCGGCTGGCGCGCCTTCACCCGGTTCTGCTTGGCGGACATCGGTCTTAGGCCTCGGCATATAAGTCAGTTTTGACTGATAGGCCGGGGTCTACTGGATCGGACCTGACAGCACAAGAAGCGCGCCGCCCCCACGGGATAAGGTTATGCCCTAGCCGCAGGCCGCCCGCACGATCTTACCGGTTCGCGGGTCTGTCTCGACCGTCACCCGGTTCTGGCGATAGTCCATCGTCACACCCTGGCCCGGCGCGATCTGCCGCACGATGCTCGCCCCCGTCCTTTGCATGGCCTCGTCATCGGTCAGCCGGTCCATGCCCACCAGCGCCGCGGCCGCATCGGGCCGGCACATTGCCTGTGGCGCGCCGTCACTCCCCGCTCCGGTGCCGGTCTGGCAGGCGGCAAGCGAAGCTGCGGCAAGCGTCAGCGCAAGGGCGGTTACCCGTTTCGTCGTCATCGGATGATCGATCCCGTCTCTGTTGGCTCCGACACATGTAAGCGGACACCGCCGCTCGTCCAGCCGCGCTTGCGGTCAGCGCGGACGGACGAAGGCGGTGCGCTCGGCCTCGCAGGCGGCACGGCAGCAGCACCCTTCGATGTGGTCGTTGACGAACCCCATCGATTGCATGAACGCGTAGCACGTCGTCGGTCCGACGAAGTTGAAGCCGCGCTTGCGCAGGGCGCTCGACATCGCCTTCGAGGCGGGCGTAACGGCATTGTTGCGCAGCCAGTCCAGCGTCATGACAGACGGCCTGTCCGATGCCGGCGGCTCGAAGGCCCAGAGAAACGCCGCCAGCGACCTGCCCTCTTCCTGCCGCAGGCGGATGACCGCGCGCGCATTGGCAATTGTCGCCTGGATCTTGCCCCGGTGGCGGATGATGCGCGGGTCCTGCACGATGCGGTCGACATCGGCCGGGGTGAAAGCCGCCACGCGCTCCACGTCGAAGCCCTCGAACAGCTCGCGGAAGGCATCACGCTTGCGCAGCACGGTGATCCACGAAAGGCCGGCCTGGAACCCTTCGAGGCACAGCTTTTCATAAAGGGCGGTGTCGCTGCCCACCGGACGGCCCCATTCGCGGTCGTGGTAAGCCTCGTATTCCGGCAAACCCGCCTGCCAGAAACAGCGGGCCTTGCCATCTGCCGAGAGGACCAGCCCGTCCGCAAGCCTGTTCGAATCGTCGCTCATGGCCCGACGATAATGCGACATGCCCGCCATGGAAACGGACCGCTGCGTGCAACGCGGCATTTACGCAACGCATCGTCCGTTGTCGCTTCAAACACACGTGCAGGCAGTTGCGACAGATGGCTTGCATACGCCAGAAGTCGTTGCCATGGCGTACCGCTTGGGCACGCCATGGGGGCACCGCTTTCATGACGTTCCATCTACGGGCAATCGCCCTCATCGCCGCGATCCTGGTTCCGCTGTCCGGCCTGAAGGCGGCGGACCTTCCGGACGATGCCGAGCTTATCGTCGGCTTCGAGCGCATCGTCTTCAACGCCGAGATCCTCGGCCGTTTCAGCAATGCCGGCTTCGTCAAGAAGTTTACGGGGCCCGTGCGCTTTCGGGTCGAGAATACCGCCCGACAGGACAGGCGGGCCGAGGTGGAGGCTTTCGTGCGCCGTATCGGCCGCGACATCCCGGGGCTGGAAACGCGGATGGCAGAGGGCAACGAGCGCGCCGACTTCGTCGTCCATGTCGTCGATCAGGCGGATTACGTCTCCACCGCCCGCAAGGTGCATCGCAACCCCTTCATGCGGGTGCCGGGCAATTGCATCGTGCGCGCCAGTTACGGGCGGCGCGGCATCGAACGCTCGGATGCCGTCATCGTTTCCGACAGGGGCGAACGCCTGTTCCAACGCTGCCTGATAGAGGAAATCCTTCAGGGGCTGGGTCCGCTAGACGACAATCCCGACGCGCCCTCCAGTGTCTTCAACGATACGTCGACGCACACCGTGCTGACGCGCTACGACCGCATCATGATGACGATGCTGTACGATCCGCGCCTGCGCCCCGGCACGAGCCTGAACGCGGCGCGGCCGCTGCTGCCGACACTTGCCCGCGACGCGCGGCGCGCCACGCGCTGACGTCGTTCACCTCCCGGCTACCATTTGCGGTTACGATTGGCGCATGCGCTTCGCCATACCCGCCAGACTGGTCGTGATGCTGGCTGCCCTTGCCGGCGGCACGGCTGCCCACGCCGGCGAACGCCAGAGGCTTGTGCTGCCAGACAGGGTCGCCAGCGAGCGCACCCTGCAATTATCGCCCGGCAGCGGGGTCTTTCCCGGCTATACAAGGCCCCGGCTCGTGACACCCTATAGTGGCGGCCATGTCATTCTGCGGCGCGGCGTGCCCATAGGCATCGTCGGCAATGACGGCGTGACGCGCCCGGTGGGCAGTTACGATGACGGGCGCGGCGGGCCCCCGCCCATCATCGTCACCAAGGACTGAATCTTCAGCCTTGCGCCGGAATGCGCGCCACGACCTTGATTTCGAAATCATAGCCGGCAAGCCATGTAACGCCGAAGGCCGACCATGTCGGATAGGGCTTTTCGGGAAAGTACTCGGCCTTGATCGGCAGGATTGTGCCGAACTGCTGTTCCGGGTCCGTATGATAGCTGGTCACATCCAGTATATCGTCGAAGGTGGAGCCGGCCGCTTCCAGCACTGCCTTGAGATTTTCGAAGGCCAGGCGCACCTGCGCCTCGAAATCGGGTTCCGGCGTGCCATCCGGACGTACGCCCACCTGCCCTGCAACGAACAGAAGGTCGCCGTGCCGCACGGCCGGGGAATAGGCATGCTCCTCATTCAGCGGGTTTGGCCTTGCGGGATAAACGGGGATTCGCGCGCTCATGGATTTGTCCTTTCAACGATCGCGGTGAGCCACTATCTTCTAGATACGCGGCGTATGTCGAATGTGATGACATACGTGGCGTATGTCAAGTCAGATACGTTTCGTATGTGAGTTTGGGGTGGGTATGATGGCAGGCCGGCGGCGTGCGGATAGGATGGAAGAAAACCGGCGAAAGCTGATCGCCGCAGCCAGGCGCGCCTTTGCCGGGCATGGCTTCGCCAAGGCGTCCATGGATGAGCTTACGGCAGAGGCGGGCCTGACGCGCGGCGCGCTCTACCATGGCTTCGGCGACAAGAAGGGTCTTCTTGCCGCCGTCGTCGCCGAGGTCGACGGCGAGATGGCCGCGCGGGCGCAACGGGCGGGCGAAGCTGCGCCATCCGCCTGGGAAGGGCTCATGGCAGAGGGTGCGGCCTATATTTCGATGGCCCTCGATCCGGAGATCCGCCGCATCGTGCTTCTGGATGGACCGGCCTTTCTGGGCGACCCGTCCCAATGGCCGAGCCAGAGCGCCTGCCTTGAGGTAACGCTTGCCACGGTGGCGCGGCTGATCGACGATGGCACGATGCGGCCGGTGGATGTGGAAGCGGCGGCACGGCTGTTGAACGGGGCGGCGCTGAACGCCGCGCTCTGGGTTGCCGCAAGCGCGACCCCGAGGCAGACGCTGCCCAAGGCGGTCGAGGCATTCCGGCTGATGGCATCGGGTTTCCTGGCGCGGCCGCCTCAGTAATCGCCCGATGACGGCAGCGCCGCCAGGAAGGTTCTGGCGCTGGCCCGCATATCGGCCACGACGGTCTTGTCCATCCGGTCCAGCGTCGCATAGGTGCGCGTCATGCGTCGGTTGTCGCGCAGGCGCCCGGCGTTGCGCGCCATGAAATCCCAATAGAGATAGTTGAAGGGGCACGCGTCATCGCCGGTGCGCTGCTTAACGTCGTAGCGGCAGTTTTCGCAGTAATCGGACATGCGGTTGATGTAGTTGCCAGAGGCCGCATAGGGCTTGGTCGCGAAGAGCCCATCGTCGGCATGCAGGATCATGCCGACGACATTGGGCATTTCCACCCACTCATAGGCGTCGTGATAGACGACGAGGTACCACTCCTGCACCTGACGCGGATCGAGCCCCGCGAGCAGGCAGAAATTGCCGAGCACCATGAGCCGCTGGATATGGTGGGCATAGGCATTGTCACGCGTTTCGCCGATGCACTGCGCCATGCAGTTCAATTCGGTAGCGCCCGTCCAGAAGAAGTCGGGCAAGGGCCGGTGTGCCCCCAGTGCGTTGCGCGCGGCATAAGAGGGCATCTCGCGCCAGTAGATGCCTCGGATGAACTCACGCCAGCCGATGATCTGCCGCACGAACCCCTCGACGGCATTCAACGGCGCGTCGCCCTTTCCGTAGGCGGCCAGCGCCGCCTCGCAACACTCTGCCGGCAATAGCAGGCCGCAATTGATGAGGGCGGACAAATGCGAGTGGAACAGCAGCGGCTGCCCTTCCACCATCGCATCCTGATAAGAGCCGAACGATGGAAGCGCCTCCTGCACGAACCAGCGCAGGTAGCCTTTCGCCTGCTTGCGCGTAACCGGATAATCGAAGGCATCCAGCCGCCCGAAATGATTGCCGAACCGCTCGCGCACGAGGGCCAGCACCTCTTCGGTCGTCGCATCGGGCGGATAGGTCGGCCTGTCGGGCATCGCCATGCCTGCGGGCATCGGCTCGCGGTTTTCGGCATCGTAATTCCAGCGCCCGCCGACCGGATGTTCGCCATCCATCAGATAGCCGGTATGGCGCCGCATCCGGCGGTAGAAATTCTCCATCAACAGCGCCCGGCCGTCACCCGCCATGGCGTCGAAATCGTCCCGAGGGCACAGGAAGCGGTCATCCGGCCGGATGTCGACAGGCACGCCGAGCGTATCCTGCCAACCCTCCAGCATCTGCTGCACGCGCCATTCGCCGGCCTCGGTAACGACCACGCCGTCCAGCGCATGGCGCGCAAGGGCGCGCTGCACCTCTCCGGTGAAACTGCCGCTGTTGCCCGCAGCGTCGAGCGTGACATAGTCCACCGATACGCCCTCCGCGCCGAGATCGGCCGCGAAATGGCGCATCGCCGAAAACAGGAAGGCGATCTTGCGCTGATGGTGGCGCACATAGGTCGCCTCGTCGGCGACTTCGGCCATCAGTACGACGTCGCCCCTCTGCAGATCGGACAGGCTGGACAGGCTGCGGCTGAGCTGATCGCCGAGAACGGGTCGAAGTCGAGGCATGGGCAGACCGCTTCATCCGGGCCCATTGCACGGGCGGGAACGCGCTAGATGTCGTGCACGGCCGCCGCAGCAAGGGCCCTGCGACGCTCCATACCACCCGCAAGGCCGGACAGATCGCGCGGGACGTAGCGGCCGGTGCCGATGCCGCCGACAAGCGCCCCGTCACGGACCATGACCCGGCCACCTAGAATGGTCGTCGTCGGCCAGCCGCGCACCTCTACTCCCTCGTAGGGCGTATAGTCCGAGCCGTCATGCAACTCGGCATGGCGGATCGTACGGACTTCGTCCGGGTTCCAGATGGCGATGTCGGCATCCATGCCCACCGCGATCGCGCCCTTGCGCGACAGGCCATACGTCTTTGCATGGTTGGTCGACGACAAGGCCACGAAACGCGGCAGGTCGATCCGCCCCTTCATGACGCCTTCGGAAAACAGGATCGGTAACCGCGTCTCCACGCCGGGTATGCCGTTGGGGATATGGCGGAAGCTGGTTCGCCCACGAGGGTTGAGCTTGCCCATGGGGTCGTCGTAGCGAAACGGGCAGTGATCGGACGAGAACAGGTCGAACACCCCCGTTTCCACGCCGCGCCAGCAGGCATCCTGGCTTTCGCGGTCGCGCGGCGGCGGCGAGCAGACGAATTTGGCGCCCTCCCAATCCATTCCATCGAGGTCTGCTGCCGTCAGCATCAGATATTGCGGGCAGGTTTCGCCCACCACCTTCAGGCCGCGCGCCCGCGCCCTGGCGATCTCGTCCATGGCCTGGCCGTTCGACACGTGCACGATGACGACGGGAACGTCGGTGATCTCCGCCAGCGACAGGGCACGGTGCGTGGCCTCCCGCTCGACCGCGGCGGGCCGCGTCGAGGCATGGGCACGGGGGGCGACGTCGCCCCTGGCTTCATGCAGGCCGATCAGATAGCGGATCGCATCCTCGTTCTCGCAATGGACCATCACCAGCGCGCCGGTGCGCCGCGCCGTATCCATCGTGGCCAGGATTTCGGCATCGTTGAGCCGCAATCCCTCATAGGTCATGAACACCTTGAAGGACGTATAGCCATCGGCCACCAGCGCCGGCAGCTCCTGCCCCAGCACCGAGGCGGACGGGTCGGACACGATCAGGTGGAAGGAGACGTCCGTATAGCAGCGCCCTTCCGCCAGGGCATGGTAGTCGGCAAGCGCCGCGCGCAGCGAATGGCCCTTCTGCTGCAGGCAGAAGGGCAGGATGGTCGTATTGCCGCCGAACAGGGCCGACAGGGTTCCGCTTTCGAAATCGTCGGCCATCACTATGCCGTCGCCGGACGGCTGGGCGATATGGACATGACTGTCGATGCCGCCGGGCAGCACATAGCGCCCGCCTGCGTCGATCTCCTCGCCGGCGGCGCCGAGCCCCTCCCCGATCAGGGCGATGCGCCCGTCGCGGATGCCGATATCTGCACGGAAGACGTCGGACGCGGTCGCCACCGTTCCGTTGCGGATGACGAGATCCAGCGTCACAGTGTCGGCTCCA
This sequence comes from Aureimonas altamirensis, assembly GCF_001463885.1. GTDB lineage: Bacteria > Pseudomonadota > Alphaproteobacteria > Rhizobiales > Rhizobiaceae > Aureimonas > Aureimonas altamirensis. The sequence goes on from NZ_BBWQ01000011.1 coordinate 16,184, forward strand.
GCGCGGCGATCAACCTGTCCACCTCGTCCAGCGTATTGTAGTGGACCATCGATACGCGCACGACGCCGTCCTGCGCCATCAGGCCATGCTCTTCCACGATGCGGCGCGCATAGAAATCGCCGTTGCGGATGCCGATATGCGCCGCATCGACCGCGTCCACGATCCGCTTCGAGCTTTCCGCGCCGACGACGAAGGAAACGGTGGAGACGCGGTCGGCGATGGCGGTCGATGTCCTGCCGATGACGCGCACCGAATTGCGCGACGACAGATAGTCGATCAGCCGGGCGGTCAAAGCGCGCTCCTGTTCGGCAATGGCGTCGAAGCCTGCCTCTATCGCAGCGCGCCCGTCGGCGGCGCCGGCCATGCGGCCAATCTCCTCGACATAATCCACGGCGCCAATCGCACCCCAGGCGCATTCGTAATTGATGTTGCCCGGCTCCAGCTTATGCGGCACCCGGCTCTTGTCGAAGAAGTAGTGGTAGATGTTGTCCAGCGCCTCCAGCCGGTCGCGCCGGCCGTACATCACCGCATGATGGGGCCCGAATACCTTGTAGACGCTGAAGACATAGTAATCCGCCTTCAGGGCTTTCACGTCGATGGCGCGGTGCGGGGCATAGGCGACCGCATCGACGACGAGCTCGGCCCCGGCCGCGTGGACGATGTCGGCGATCTCGGCGATCGGGTTGATCGTGCCGAGGATGTTGGAGGCATGGGTGACGCAGACCAGCCGTGTCCGCTCGCCGATCAGGCCCTTCAGCGCCGCGAGGTCCAGCTCGAAGGTGTCCGGGTCGCAGCGCCACCATTTGATGATCACGCCCCGTTCCGCATGCTTGAGCCATGGGCCGATATTGGCCTCGTGGTCGACATTCGTCAGGATGATCTCGTCGCCCGGCTGCAGCCGTCCCGTCATCGCCTCGGACAGGAAGCGCAGCAGGATCGTGGTGTTCGGCCCCTCGACGATCTCGCCGGGATCGCAGTTCATGAACCGGGCGAAGGCGTCGCGCGTCTGCGACACGCGCTCCATCGACCGTCGGCTCGGCGCATAGCTGGCGCCGGTCTGCACATTGGAGGTCAGCAGATAGTCGGATACGCGCTCCGCTACCCGGCGCGGCACCTGGCTGCCGCCGGCATTGTCCATGAATGCCCACTCCCCCGCCAAAGCGGGAAACTGCGCGCGGACGTAATCGATGTCGAGGGACATTGCAGTGCCTGGCTTTCTGTCAGTGACGCCCCTGCCGTGCGCTGCGCTGCTCGTATTTCGCGACGAGCCGCACCATGGGCAGCAGGATGACGAGGTAGAGGATGGCCGCGCCGATGAGCGGCGTCGGATTGGCGGCAAGGGCCTGCGCCTGTGTCGCCTGCTTCAGAAGGTCCGGCAGTGCCACCACCGAGGCCAGCGCCGTATCCTTCATGACGTTGATGGAATTGTTGGTCAGCGGCGGAATGACGACGCGGATCGCCTGTGGCAGCACGACATGGCGCATCCGGCGATAGGCGTGGAGCCCCAGGGCATCCGCCGCCTCGAACTGGCCGCGCGGCACCGCCTCGATACCCGCGCGGAAGATTTCGGCCGCATAGGCGGCAGACACCGTCGCCAGCGCAAAGCAGGCCGCGACGAAGGGCGAAAAGCGGATGCCGACGAATGGCAGCGCATAATAGACGATCACCAGCCAGACCAGCACAGGCAAGGCGCGGAAGACGTCTATGTAAGCGATGGCCAGGATGCGAAACGGCCGGGCCGCATACAGGCGCACCAGCGCCAGCAGCAGGCCGCCGATAAGGCCGAACACAATGGACAGAAGCCCCAGCAGAACCGTACGGCCCAGCCCCTGCAACAGCAGCGGAAAATACCGGATCAGGACATCGATGTTGAAGAATGTGCTGACGAGATCCATCACCGGTCTTCCGCTGGACGGGGATGCCGGAAGCGCGGCGCGCTGCCGGCAGGGTTGAAATGCAACCTCAGAGCTTCGGCATCTCGGCATTCACGACGGTCGACGTTGCGGCGTCGGGCGCCGAGCCGAACCACGTCTCGTGCAGCTTGGCCATGAAGCCGTCGCTCTTCATTTCGCCGATCGCCTTCGTCGCCTCTGCGGCAAGCGGCGAATCCTTGGCGAACATGATGGAATATTGCTCGCCCGTACGGATGCGCTCGACGACGGCGTATTGCGGCTTGTCCTTGATGTAGTATTCGACCGCCGGAATATCGGAGACGTAGCCGTCGATACGGCCGGCCGCGAGATCGAGCATCGCCGGCGAAAGCCCCTCGAAACGGCGGATGTCGGAGATGCCGTATTCGGCCTGGTGTTCCGTTGCCCACATGTCGCCGGTGGAGCCGGTATCGACCCCGACCACCTTGCCGGACAGGCCGGAAAGGCCCGTGATGCCCGAGGATTCCAGCACCGAGAGCGACTGGTCGCTATCGTAGTAGGGCTGTGCGAAGGACACCGATTCCAGCCGCTTGGCGGTGATGGTGATGGACGAGATGGCCGCATCGATGCGGCCGGACTGGACGGCCGAGAACAAGCCGTTGAAGGGGATGTTCTCGATCTTCACCTCGTCATAGCCAAGGCGCCGGGCCACTTCCTGGACCAGGTCGACTTCGAAGCCGACGACCTCGGACTGCTCGTTCTGGAACTCCCACGGCACGTTGCCGACATTGGCGCCGACCGTCAGCGTCTTGGCGACGGCCGGGCTGGCGATGGCGGCGATAAGGGCAAATGCGGCGATTGACTTGCGGATCATGACGGCTCCTTGCGTGGCTGAGGAACGACGCCGAGCATCCGCCTAAGTCTTGGGCACAGAATGCTCAACAATCGTGCACTTTAACTGCATGCACTTCATACACCAATCTGTACGTCGAGTTGAGCGAAAGTCCAAGCGAAAATTCAACTGCCTGGCGAAGATCGGTCGGTTTGCTCGTCCGCGCGACGCGCCTTCCGGCCCGGCGCGGCCACCCGTTCGGCCTCGGCATACGGCCGCAGCACGTCCATGAGGCTGACGCGCGCGGCAGGCGTCTTCAGAAAGGCCCTGGACGCGACCTCGTCCAGATGGTGCGCCATCAGCCGCGCGGCGGCATCCGCATCGTCCGACACCAGCGCATCGATGATGGCGCGATGCTCCGAGACGGCGCACTCGGAAGAATGCGGCCGCCCGAAGGTGGCCAGCGACAGGCTGGATCGGTAGGCGATCTCGCGGACAAACCGGGTCAGGGTGGGCTTTCCGGTCATGTCCGCCAGCATCACGTGAAACTCCGTCGCAAGGCGGATGGAGTTGGCTTCCGGTCCGCCGCGCGCCTTTTCCTCTTCGCGGACATGGGCCTTCAGAGCCTCGACCTGATCGGGGTTCAGGTTGCCGCACAGAGCGTGCACCACCAGCCGCTCCAGCTCCCGCCGGATGTTGAACTCGTCTCGCGCCTCCTCGAAGGACGGCGTCGCCACGATGGCGATGCGGTTGCGCCGCAACTCCACCAGGCCCTCCGAAGCAAGTTGCCCCAGCGCATGCCGCGCGATGGTGCGACTGACGCCGAAACGTTCGCCGAGCGTGTCCTCCGGCAGCTTGTCGCCCGGCGCGAGCGCCTGTTCCAGGATCGCGCGGCGGATTGCGCGGCATATGACGAGTGTACGGTTGGAAGCATCCATCGGCGTCTGTTCGGCTTGGTGGCGGGATAAGGCTCTGTAGCATCCATAGAAGCCGGCGGACACAGTTTGCACAAGATACATGCTCCTGCATCAATCGCATGCAGTCCGATAGTTGTTTCCCGTACATTTCGGACGGCCTATTTTCTTGCTACCAGCCGTGCGGCAGAACGGCGGCGACGGATCGCCGCGCGGCCACGCGTTTGAAAAGTCGCAGCGCTACGCCAGTTCCACCCGGGCGCCGGCCTGGACATCGGCATTTCAACGGAGTGCTGCGATGGGATACGGCAGATCGGACGCATGTAACCGGACCTTCCGCGCATGAGACTTGCCCGCCGTTTCGGCGCGGCCTCCCTGGTTGCGGGCATTGCCGTCTTGTTGACAGGCTGCGCGAGCCAGGTGGTCGACCTGATCACCAGCCGGGCGGGTTACAGCGTTTCGAAAGACATCGCGTACGGGCCGGATCCACGCCAGACATACGATCTCTATGTGCCCGACGGCGCAACAGCGGCAACGCCGCTGGTGGTATTCATCCATGGCGGATCGTGGGACACCGGTTCCAAGAACATCTACCGCTTCGTCGGACAGGCGCTGACGGCGCAGGGATATGTCGTCGCCATCCCCGAATACAGGCTGTATCCGCAGGTTACCTTCCCTGCATTCGTCGAGGATGCGGCAAGCGCATTCGCGGCCATCGAAGACAGGGTGCGGGCCGGCGCCGACGGGCTGCCGGCCGGGCCGCATCCCATGGCGCTGATGGGTCACTCGGCCGGCGCCGAGATTGCGGCACTGCTGGCTTTCGATCAAAGCTACCTTGCGGCTGCGGGCTCATCGCGAGAGCGCATTTCCGCGTTTGTGGGCCTGGCCGGCCCTTACGACTTCCTGCCGTTGACGGACGAGCGCTACAAGCGCATCTTCCCGCCAGCGCTGCGCCAGCGCAGCCAGCCCGTCAACTACGCCGACGGCAACGGACCGCCGACACTCCTGATCCATGGCACCGCCGACACTACGGTGGCGCCGGACAATTCGGTTTCGATGGCGCGCGCCATAAAGCGCGCGGGCGGCACGGTAACGCTGCGCCTTTTCGATGGGGTCGATCATCTCGGTCCCATCTCGGCTTTTGTTACGGCACTTCCCGTTTCCGACAAGGCAATGCGCGAAGCGGTGTTCACATTCCTGCAGGACCACGAGTAAGGCAAAGCAAGACCGACAGGAGGAAACGATGCGCGTGATGGTGATCGTAAAGGCCAGTGCGGACTCGGAAGCGGGCACCATGCCCTCTGCGCAATTGCTGGAGGCGATGGAAGACTTCAACAGACAATTGATCGCCGCCGGCATCATGGTGACGGGAGACGGGCTCAAGCCCTCGTCGCAGGGCAAGCGCATCCATTTCGACGGCACCGCGCGTACGGTGAGCGACGGGCCATTTGCCCAGACAAACGAACTCGTCGCCGGCTTCTGGCTGTGGCAGGTGCGCGATATGGACGAGGCGATGGAATGGGCGCAGCGATGCCCCAACCCGATGCCAGGGCCCAGCGATCTGGAAATCCGCCCGCTTTACGAAATGGCGGATTTCGAGTGAGCGATACTGGCGGACGGCATGTCGTCCTGTCCGGCTGTTCGGGTGGCGGCAAGTCCAGCCTGCTGGCGGAACTGTCGCAGCGCGGTTTTGCCACCGTTCCGGAGCCCGGCCGCAGGATCGTGCAGCGCGAAGCGCAAGGCAGCGGCGCGGCACTGCCATGGGTCGATCTTGCCGCCTTCGCTGTCAAGGCTGTGGCATTGGCGGCCGAGGACCGCAAAGCCGCCGCGCATGTGCCAGATCCGGTCTTCTTTGACCGCAGCCTTGTCGATGCGGCCGTGGCGCTGGAACATGCGACAGGGTATCCTTCAAGGCAAACCCTTGCCGACCATGAGAGCTACCATCCGCAGGTTTTCCTGACGCCGCCCTGGCCTGAGATCTATGTCCACGACCCGGAGCGTCGGCACGGGTTCGACGATGCGACCGCCGAGTATGACCGCCTCCTGGCCGCCTATGTCGACCTTGGCTACGAGGCCATCATCCTGCCGAAAGCGGGCGTCGCCGACAGGGCCGACTTTGTCTTGGACTGCCTGTCACCTTACTCTGCCCGCTCGAAGCGGATTTCGACGCCGTAGGCGGTCTCGGCCGGAATGGTCAGCCTGTCGCCCGCACGTTCGAACGCGATACCGGCCGCGCCGAGGCGGTCTGCCTGCGCATCGATGTCCGGCACGGCAACGGCAAATGCCGTGAAGCGGGCACCGTCCCCCTGCTCGGCCGGCACGACATCGATCCGGCCGCCATCCAGCGGGAAGACGCCATCGCCCTGCGGCACGCCGCCGGTAAAGGCGGCAAGGAAGGCTTCGTGCGCAGGCGGATGGGCGGCGGCAAGCGTTACGCCTGCAATATTGCGCCCGCCATTGGGGTGGGCCTGGAACTGCGGGTTCCAGAAGTTTTCCGGATAATGCTGCTGGCAGACGAAGAAGCCGGCATCGGGTGCGGCCGCATCGACCGCGAAGGCCAGCGTGAAAGCGACATGCGTTTCGCTGCCATCCGGACGCCTGCCCTTGCGCTCGAAGAAAAACGGCTCGAAATCGCCGATACCGGCCTTGGCGAAGCGGGCCGCATCGGCCTTCGCATCGGCGCTGTCCAGCACCAGCATCGCCAGCCCCTGCCGCTGCCGGAGCGCATCGCGCACATAGGCGCCGAAGCTGAACCGGCCGGGCGCATGCGGCGGGATCGCCCCTTCGTCCGTCCCCACGGTGATCAGCTCGATGAAGGACGAGCGAAACTGCACCAGCCGGTTCTCGGTGCCCCAGGGATGCCGGTTGCGCGCGCCCACCATAAAGCCAAGCCGGTGATAGAAATCGCCCGCCGCATCCAGATCGCGGACGGTGACGACGAGGTGGTCGATCCTGCGGGGCATCCATGCTCTCCTTCTCTACCCACGGGGATAGCCGGGCGGCATCCGGATTGACAGGCCGAATATGAGTTGATATCAACATAAAAACGGCTGACGGTCGCGAACGTCGACAGGCTACCGGACATGCCCAACCATAAGAGGAAACGACCATGCCCTATATCGTCGGATGCGTGCTGCCCGTCATGGCCGGCAAGCGCGAACGCTTCATCGAGCAGGCCCGCCAGGCGGCGCCCTTCTTCCGGGAATTCGGCGCGCATTCCGTGGTGGATGCGGTCGGCGACGACGTACCCCACGGCAAGCTGACGGATTTTTACCGGTCGGTGGATGCAAAGGAGGGCGAGCTTGTTGGCTTCGGCTGGATCGAGTGGCCCGACAAGGCGACGCGTGACGCCGGCGAAGCGAAGATGATGGAAGACCCGCGCATGGACATGTCCGACATGGCCTTCGACGGCAAGCGGATGATCTTCGGCGGCTTCGACCCGGTGGTGGACGAAGGGCCCGGCGGCAATTTCGGCTATGTCGACGGCTTCCTGCTGGCGGTGCCGACCGACCGCAAAGAGGAGTTCATCGACCATTGCCGCAAGGCCGCGCCGATTTTCTTGAACAATGGCGCGACACGCCATGTCGAATGCTGGGGCCTCGACGTGCCGGCCGGCAAGGTGACCGACCTGCAGCGTGCCGTGCAGGTGAAGCCGGAAGAGACGGTCTGCTTTTCCTGGATCGAGTGGCCCGACAAGGCCACGCGGGACAGCGGCTTGAAAGCTGTCTTCGCCGACATGGAAAACAGCGGGGACGACAATCCCATGCCATTCGACGGCAAGCGGATGATCTATGGCGGCTTCGAGGTTGTCAGCCGCTGAGACGCAAAGGCGGGCCGCCCTGTATCGGACGGCCCGTAAATATCAGTGGATCAGTTCGTAAACGGCGATGCCGAGCCACGAGCCGAAATCGTTGAGCCCGCGTGCAACGTCATTGATCGAATTGCCGAGTTCCGACTGCGGGTTGGTAATCGGCTCACGCAGGGTGCCACCTTCGCCGCCGCTGACAATCTCGAATTCCTGCAAGGTCAGTTCACGCATTGTATCCTCCAACAAAGTTGTCTCGATAAATTCCAAATAGTACGAGACTGAAGGTAGCTTACTGTCAGATAACCACAATGCTACAGGTCGACGACTTGACGCCTCTTATTTATGCCACTTTCCGGCGTTCCCGACTAGAACTCGATTGCGGCTGAAACCGTGAAGGTGCGCGATGCGCCCGCCGCCAGGAAGCCGCGCGCCGACGAGGCCCAGTAATCCTCGCCGAACAGGTTCTCCACATTGGCGCGCAGTTCCACCGGCTTGTCGTAAGGGCCGGTGAAGGCATAGCGCAGGCCGGCATCGACGCGTGTCCAATCGTCGATCTTCTGCGTGTTCGCCTGATCGTACCAGGTGCTGCCGGTATGGATGACGCGGCCTGTCAGCGTCAGGCCCGGCGTCAGCCAGTCGATATCGTATTCGCCGTAGAGGTTGATGGCGACATTGGCGACGCCCGGCACGTCGTTGCCGTCGAAGCGGCCGCCCGCAGTGCGCTCCAGCTCGGCCTCGATCAGCGTGACGCCGCCCAGCAGCCGCACGCCATCCGCCACCTCGCCGAAGACATTCAGCTCCAGCCCGCGATTGACCTGCCGCCCCCCCACCGAAAAGATCCGCGTGACCGGATCGGTGAAGCCGCTGGCCTGGGTAATCTCGAATAGCGATGCGGTTACGGCCATGAAGCCGAAATCGTATTTGACGCCCACTTCCTTCTGGTCGTTCACCACCGGCGCGAAGATTTCGTTGGCATTGGCGGCGGTGGCCGGGGCGATGGGCCCTTCCGTCAGCGACTCCACATAGTTGCCGTAGACGGACAGGCTGTCGGTTACGCGCACCAGCGCGGCTACGGCCGGGCTCAGGCGGGAATCGCTGTAGTAATAGTTGCGCTCGCCCAGCGTCGGACCCGGCACGGTGGAGAAGCCGCGCGAGCGGATATCCTGGTAGCGCCCGCCCAGCGTCAGTTGGAAGCGGTCGTCGAACATGGACAGCGTATCGGTGAGCGCGATGCTGGTGAGCTGCAGATCGGCAAATTTCGGCCGGCCGCTGGCGCGCGGGAATGCGCTCGTATCGATGGGGCTGCCGACGAAGAAGGTCGGATCGTAGATATTGGTCGGGAAGCTCGGCAGCACGACGCGCGGAAAGCCGCCACGGTAGTTTTCGTTCAGCGCCTGCGAGGCCGAGACGTTCAACTGGTGGCCCACGGCCCCGGTTTCGAACGCCGACCGCGCCCCAACCTCTCCGGTGAAGCCCTGGATCTTCTGCGGCTGGATGGCCAGCGTGGCGGTGGCATCGCCGTTCTCGTCCTGGATCAGGTAGGACGAGGTCAGGAAGTCTTCCCGGTAGCGGCTTGCGCCACCGGCGATATACAGCGTTGTGTTGTCGAAAATGTCGTATTCGATGCGCCCGGCCGCCATCTGGTGCACGCTGTCGATATATTCGAACGAGTTGGCGGTGTTGATGCTGCCGTCCGGCGCGCGCGGAATGGTGATGCCCGGCACCGCGCCGTTGAACAGCGATGTCGGTGCATCGATTTGCTGGTTGGAATAATTGAGATCGAGAGAGGCGCGCAGGCGCTCGCCCCGATAGTCCAGCCCCACCGCGCCGACGCCGAGCTGGATGTCGTTGCGATCCAGCGTGGTATCGCCCGCGCGGTACGATCCGTTGACGCGGATGCCCCACTCTCCCGTCGGGCCGTAGCGCCGGCCGATATCGAAATGCGGCCAGATCTGCGAGTCGCTGATATAGGTGGTGGTGAGCCGTGTCAGCGGCGTATCGCCCGCGCGCTTCGGCACGAGGTTGATGGTGCCGCCCACCCGGCCGACGCCACCGTTGAGAAGGGTGGAGGGGCCTTTCAGGATCTCGACCCGCTCGATCCCCTCCAGATAGCTGCGCCGGGGATTGGCGATATAGAACAACCCGTCATAGGCGGTATCGAGATTGGTGACCGAGAAGCCGCGGATAAAGAACGCGTCGCGCTCGCTGAAGGCCGGGGCATCGTTGCGCACCGATGGGTCGTTCAACACCACATCCGCCAGCGTGCGCGCCTGCTGGTCGCGGATCAGCTTGTCGGTGTAGCCGGTTACGTTGAAGGGCGTTTCCATGAAGCTGCGGTTGCCCAGCATGCCCAGCCGGGCGCCGGACCCCACCTGCCCGCCGGCATAGGGCGCGGGCGGCTGGCCCACCGTTCCGGTAGCCGGCAGGCCGTTGCCGCCCTGCCCGCCGCCCTGCACGACAACCTCGTCCAACAGCACGGAGTCGATCTGCTGTGCATGGGCGGACGTGCCATGCGCCAGCGCCAGGATGCACGCCCCGCCCGCCAGATAGCGGAAAAATGCGCCTTGCTTCGACATCGCCAAACCCTCTGCGACCAACCTTCGGATCGGGCTTACGATGGCGGGATTGCGGCGCTCAACGAAGAACGCCTCTAAATTATGACTTGTCCGTTCATGTTTTCGTGATCAGGGCTTTTCCTACTCCTATTGGAGAAGATCGTAGCTGATCAGGTCGAGCTGCGGCGTATCCTGGATCAACAGGCTGTTGCGGGCGATGAAGCGGTAGCGCTGCCCTTCCTGCAGCGGCACCGGCATCAGGGCCGGCACGTTCGGGTTGACGTAGAAGATAAGGTCCTGCCCGCCTGGCGTGCGCGCATGCAGCGCCGGGCCGGTGTGGCGCGTCATCGGCTCGTTGATGCCGAGCGTCGTGTCGCTTCGGTCCGGCGCGGTCGAAACGATGGTGGCATCCACGGCCACCAGCCGGCGCGCGGTGGACCCGGCCTGCTCCGTCATGGCATCCAGCGTGCCATAGCGCACGTCCCATTCCAGCGCGCGGGCATCGCGCATGATGCGGTATGCGGCATCCGCCAGCATCTGGCTGGCGGCACGGGGCTGCGCACCGGCGGCGACGAGATCGATATAGGATTGCAGATAGGTGCGCAGCGGCTCCACCGTATCGTACTGCACCAGCAGGCCGGGGCCGAGCGCCACGCCGGCCTGCCCCGCCTCCGGGGCCACCACCAGCACGGCCCCGTTGCCGACATTCAGCTTGCCCACGCGCAGTTGCCGCATGGCATCCAGCGCATACTCGTCGGCCGTGCGCCCCTGCAGATCGCGCGCCACGATGGTGACGATTTCGACATTGGCCGCAGCGGCAAAGCGGAAGGCCGTATCCTGCAGCCTGTCGCGGATGGACGGCCCGAATATGCCGATCTCGTCATAGACGAACCGGTCGAACTTGGCAGGCGTCGCCTCCGCGCTCAGGCGCGGCATCCGGTCTATCTGCGACTGGCGGCCGGCATCGGCCTCGCGCATGCGGCGGGCCTCATCCGGCATCATGATCTGGCCCGCGCCGGGGATATCCGGCATGCCGGCCTGTGCGGCCTGCGGCGCCGGGCTCGGCGACGCCGCTGCCGGCGCAACCTCCACGGCGGCCACTGCCACATCGGCCGCACCGTCGCACGGCCCGCCCTGCTGCTCGCAGGAGCGCGTCCACCCCGCCTCGATTGCGGCAAGCCGCTTGGCCCGGCCCGGATGGGTCGGCCCGTCCGCCTCGGGGATCAGCGCCCGGATGGCGATCTGCGCGTCGGGCAGCGCCGCGCCCATCTTGAACAGCACGAAGCCGGAGAATGTGTCGGCCTCCAGCTCGGTCGGCGGCTGGCTGCCGCCCGGCACCATCGTATGGCCCGAGAGATGATGGCCGATCTCATGCGCCATGATCGACAAAGGCGACCAGTTATTGTCGCGCGTGGCGGTGCGCACCTCTTCCATGAAGCCGGCATTATAGGCGATCACCCGTTGCGGGATGCCGTCCGGCCCCAGCACGATCATCGCCGCCGCATTGGGCACATCGCCCTCCATGATGCGGAAATTCTGCGGCAGGCCGGTAAAGCGCATGATGGCGCCCACGGCCTCTACCCCGCCCGGCTGCTCCGGCGCGGTCAGCGCCTTCGGGTCGACCGCCAGTGCCTTGCCCTCGTACGAGCAAGCCTGCAGCATGGCGCTGAGCTCTGTTGCCAGTTCCCCCTCGCTCAAGCCGGCGGCATCGTCTTCCCCGGCCGGGGTGGATTGCTGCGGCGGCGCCGGTTCCGGCGCTTGTGCCATCAGCACGCCCTGCTCCATTTCGGCCAGACGGGCAAAGATGGGATCGCAGATTTCCCTGTCCGCCTTCGTCGGAAAGGTGCTTCTCGGCGCGGCCTCTGTGCTGGACATCGTGGCAGCTAGGCCGGCAACGAGCCCGCAGGCAAACAGGGTCTTCATAAGGCGTCCTCCCACGCGAAAGCGACCAATCACCGAAGTTGCGCGATGACGATACGGATCACCGCGCGGGCATACAGATAGAGCAGCCCTTCCTTGGCGACATAGAAGACGGCCGCGCCGATGGCCGGCCACCACCATTGTCGCCGCCAGTCGACGGCAAAGAACTGCCCGAAGGCCAGGAAGACGATGCCCGCCTCCACCCAATCCATGTAGAGGCCCGTCAACTGACGGTGCCGCGCCACCAGGTCCGGCCCGGAGCGCAGCAACAGGGGCGACAGGTTGATGATGTTGGCGACGATGATGACGAACTGCACATAGGTCGCCAGCACCAGATGCTCGAAGAAGTTGAAGCCCTGCCGTCGCCAGAAGACGAGGTTGGAGGCGATCAGCACCGCGACGATGCCGAGCGAGAACGACCATTTCGACCAGGCGCGCACCAGCTCCAGCGCCCTGGACAGGCGGGTATCGCCGGATTCCAGATAGCCTGTCTGCGCGATGACAATGAGCAGGATGACGATGGCGGCCAGAAGCAGTTTCAGCGGGTGCACATGCGCCTTGCGCTGACCCAGCACATAATCCCGCGCGACCTTGCCCGGCCGCAGCGACACGTTGAAGGCGGCCTTCAGCATCTCCGCCTCGAACCAGCGCAGCTTCTGCCAGATCTCGTCCTTCAGATGGGCGCGGCCAAAGCGGTCGGCCTTCTTCTGCCCGCAGGCCTGGCAATAGGGGCCCGTCAATGCCGCCCCGCAATTGCGGCAGACATCGGCCTCGAAATAACTGTCTTTCAGCGCACCGCCCGCCGGCAACTCATCGCTCACAGGTTGCAAAGATGCCGCGCCCGGCGGGGCGCGGCAAGGCGAAAGCGCCAGTGGTACTGCTGGATATGAGTGTCAGCCCTTGGCTGCCAGCGCTTTCGCATCGGCACCGGCCGGCAGCATCATGGGGCAATCGGGGTCGGTCGCGGCGCGCAGCACGGCCTCTGCAACATCCTCCGCCGTGGTGACGGGGCCCGCCGCATGCTGCTGCATGGCCTCCATCGTCTTGCCGACGAAATCTCCATACGCTTCCGGAAAACCGCCATTCTGGCCGATCAGCGCCCGGGCGCTGTTGCCGAAGCTGGTGGTGGGCGCCGCCCCCGGCAGCACGACGCGCGCCCGGATGCCGAACTCGGCCAGCTCCAGCGCGGCCGATTGCGTCAGCATATTCACCGCCGCCTTGCTTGCGGCGTAGACCGACAGAAGCGCCATCGGCGCAAGCGTGGTGCTGGAGCTGACATTGACGATCACCCCGGAGCGCCGCTCGCGCATGGCGGGCAGCACCGCCTGCATCGTCGCGATGGTTCCGAGGGTGTTGGTTTCGAAAATGTGGCGCGCCATGTCCAGCGGCGTGCCCTCAACGGCATTCAGCCAGCCGATGCCGGCATTGTTGACGAGAACGTCGATCGTGCCGGCCTTGGCCACCGCATCGCGGATGCTGCCGGCATCCGTCACATCCAGCGGCAGGACGCGCAGCCTGTCGGATTCGGGCAGCGTGCTGGCTGCAGGGTTGCGCATCGTGGCGACGACGTTCCAGCCCTCGTTCAGGAAGCGCAGGGCGATCTCGCGGCCGAACCCGGTGGAGCTACCGGTGATGAATACGGTTTGCATGGGCTTTCTCTCTGTCCTTGCGTTGACTGAGGGTGGAGATAGACGTTGCACGCCGGACGTTCTACGTTCCATCGTCCGCAAGAAATTGGAGATCGTCCAACCCGTGATCGATCCGCTCGCCGAGGTGATCGCCCTTCTCAAACCGGCCGCGTCCTACGCCAAGATGGTCACGGCGCGCGGTAGCTGGGCGGTGCGCCCGCCGCACGACAAGCCGTTTTATGCTGCCCTGCTGGAGGGCGAGGTTACCCTGACGGCCGGTGACCGCGCGCCCGAGCGGCTGCATGCGGGCGATTTCGTTCTTCTGCCCGCGACGGACGCGTTGCAGGTCACCAGCCGCATTCCGCCCGAGAGCGGGCGCACGACAGAGCCGCTGGAACTCGGCCCCGGCATGTTCCGCATCGGGCCGGAGGGCACGCCCGACGCGCGCATGCTGGTCGGCACCTGCACCTTCGGCTCCGACGATTCGGCGCTGCTCGTCTCGCTGCTTCCCGATCTGGTCATCGTGCGCGGAGAGCGGCGGCTGACCATGCTGGTCGAGCTGTTGAACGCGGAGGCGCGCGGCAAAAGGCCGGGCCGCGAGGTGGTTCTGGGGCATCTGCTGCAGGTGCTGCTGATCGAAGCGTTTCGGACGACGAAGCTGTCATCCCCTGCCCCCGGCCTTCTGCGCGGCCTGTCGGATGAAAGGCTGGCGCCGGCCCTGCGCCGGATGCACGGCGAACCTGCCCGGCCCTGGACGGTGGGCGAGCTGGCCCGCGAGGCGGCGTTATCGCGATCCAGCTTCTACGACCGCTTCCGGCGCGAGGTCGGCGTTGCGCCGATGGACTATCTGCTGAAATGGCGCATGGCGCTGGCCAAGGATCTGCTGCGTGGCGCCGACAGCCCGGCCGTTGGCGACGTTGCCCAACGCGTCGGCTACAGCTCGCAAAGCACGTTCAGCGTGGCCTTTTCGCGGGAGGTCGGCGCAACGCCCAGAACCTACGCCCGCAGGACCGTGCATGGAATGGCAGACGGCGCAGACATCCAGCCCATGGGCTAGCGGCGCGCCCCATATCACGGCCCCGTCTGTCGGCTATTCGTCATCGATTGCTTATCCGGCCACGCAAACGGTGCCGCGCAGCGTCGCACCCCTTGGAACGGATCGATTGCCGGTTTGTTTCAGGCGAAAGCACCGGAGTTGCGCATGACCCATACTATCGACGGCAGGAGGTCCTTTTCGGGGGCCGTACACGGCATCCTGCTCAGCTTCCCGGTAGCCCTTTTCGCGACGGCGCTCGCTGCGGACATTGCCTACCTCAACACCGCCGAAATCCAGTGGACCAACTTTGCAAGCTGGGCGATTGCCGGGGCCCTCGTGTTCGGTGGCCTGGTAGCCGCCTGGGCGCTTGTCGACTGGCTCTTCAAGCTACGCCGCGCTGACAGCGGCAGCCGCCTTCTCTACTTAGCAGTCGTCGCACTCATGTGGGTTCTCGGCCTCGTCAACGCGTTCCATCATGCCCGGGATGCTTGGAGCTCCGTCGGCACTATGGGCGTTGTCCTGTCGGCTGCCACCACCATCCTCGCGCTCATTGCAGGCTGGATGTTTTTTTCCCGAACCGCACGCTTGGAAGCAGCCCGATGACCCGTACATTCCTGATGACTGCCGTTGCCGCACTGGCGCTGACGGGCTGCAGCGAAAGCGACCCCTCCCTCAACCAGGTCGGCGCGACGCCCGATCTGCCGGCGGTGAACGAAACGCTGATCCCGCCGATGAAAATCGCCGAGCCCGCCGGGTGGAACGGAGAGGTTCCGACCGTTCCGGAAGGGTTCACCATCAATGCACTGGCGAGCGACCTTCTGATCCCCAGGCAGATGCTCGTTCTGCCCAATGGCGACATTCTGGTTGCAGAGGGGCGCGGCGGCAATGCGCCCGCGCTTCGGCCAAAGGACGTGATCGCCGGCTACATCAAGAAGCAGGGCAATACGCAGGTTCAGAGCGGCAACCGCATCACCCTGCTGCGCGATGCCAATAATGACGGCACGCCGGAAATCAGAACCGTTTTCATCGACAATCTCAACGCGCCCTACGGTTTGGCCTTCGTCGACGGTGCCGTCTACGTAGCCAATCAGGACGCGCTGATGCGCTTTCCCTACCAGGAGGGGCAGACGGAGATTACCGCGCCGGGCGAGGAAGTGGCCAAGCTGCCTTCGGCAATCAATCACCATTGGACGAAGTCGCTCGCGGCCAGTGCTGACGGCTCGAAGCTTTATGTCGGTATCGGCTCCAACAGCAATGTCGGCGAGCGCGGCATGGACGTGGAGGAAGAACGGGCCGTCGTCTGGGAGATCGATCGCCTGACCGGTGCAACCCGCACGATTGCCCGTGGCATCCGCAACCCGACGGCATTGGCGATCGAGCCGACGACCAACAGCCTATGGGCCGTGGTGAACGAGCGCGACGAGCTCGGGCCGCAATTGGTGCCGGATTATCTGACATCGGTGCGCGATGGCGCGTTCTATGGCTGGCCATACAGCTACTGGGGCAAGAACCTCGATCCGCGCGTTCATCCGCAGAAGCCCGAACTTGTCGATACGGCCATTGCGCCGGATTACGCGCTCGGCTCGCACGTTGCGGCGCTGGGACTGTCGTTCACGACGGATAACGGCTTTGGCGGAGACTTCGCCCAGGGTGCCTTCATCGGCGAACATGGAAGCTGGAACCGTCAGGACCCGTCGGGATACAAGGTCACGTGGGTGCCGTTCGAACAGGGCCAGCCGGCGGGCGACCCTGTGGACTTCGCGACCGGCTTCCACATCGAAGGGGGCGAGACGCGAGGCCGCCCGGTGGGCGTGACCTTCGATCCGACCAAGCGGATCTTGCTGATCGCCGACGACCTGTCCAACACGATCTGGCGTGTGTCTCAGAACCCGCAGGAGCAGGCGTCGCGCTGATGGGAAGTTCTCCGCGCCGCCGTGCGCAGGTCTCTTATGTTTCAGCCATTCCCTGCACCTCGATGCAAACGGTCTCCACGACGTAGTAGGGCGTGCCGTCCATGAAATGGCCGCCCACATAGTGGTGCGCGTAGCAGTAGGGCCGGATCCGCATCGTCTCTTCGTCAGGCTCCGTCAGCGTGACGCGAGACTGCACGGTGACGTGCACCGGTAGCGGCTCGTCGTTTGAACTGCGTCGATTGTAGATGTCGCTGGCTGCCTCGCGGAATGCGTCCAGGCTACCTTGAACGCGCTGGACCAGGCCAGCCAGTTCGGGGTTCTCTTGCTTGCTCATGGTTCCCTGCCTCACGATGGATGTGGAACTCGGCACCACGAAGATTTGTGGCTGGAAGTGATCCGATCGCAAGCGAAATCCGCAAGGCTTCAGGTATGTCTCAAGCGGACCAGGTGATAAAGCGGCAGAAAACTGGGACACGGCAGCATCGCGCGCGCCTAACGACCATCGTCAGCGAGGACATGGTACGCCATCTTACGCTTTATCGATATCGGTACGCGCAAAGTCGTCGCCGACATACAGCAACGGGCACCCATGCTCCTTTGCGACTTCGTAAGCGAAGCAGTCGCCGAAATTCAGCCCTGCGGGGTGAACGCCTTTGCCCCATACTCCATAAGCATTCGCGATTCGGCGCGCCGATGCCGACGTTACGCCGACAACCTCGAAGCCAAGCCTATCGATGAGACGCTGCATTTCTTCGCCGACATTGCGTCGAGCAGCGACGATTAAAGCCTCGGCTACCGTGCCCGCTGAGATCAGCAGTTCGCCATCAGTCTTTAGCGCGGAAATACAGCCATCCGCGTCAGGCTCATTTAAAATGATGGCCATCAAAGCAGAGGTATCGACCGCGATCATTCTGGCAATCCATCATCGCCGTACAGAAAATCCTGGCTGCGAGCCGCGCTCGGGCCTCCGACTGCCTTCGCGGCTGCGGATTCTCGAACACTTTCGAGCAACTTGCGTCGGGTATCGCCGTCCGCCGCTACGGTGACAGGAACCAGCCGCACGGCTGGGTGGCCATGCCGGGTCAGGACAACCTCTACTCCTGCTTCGGCACGCCGAACGAGCTCGGTCAATTGCCCTTTCGCATCCGTGACAGATACCAGCATGTGACTTCACTCCGATCCAAACCAGATGTGTTTTTGTTTGTATCCGAATTTAGACTATCCGATGGTCTAAAACAAGATCACCTCCCCCGCACACTCCCACCAACCCAAAGACACCACGCGATGAGGAGCGGTTGGAGAGGTAAGCGGATGGCATGGTACGCCATCGGCAGGCCGGTGCCGCTGCGCCAGTCGAGAAGCGCGTGGTAGAAATTCGCCGGCCAGACGCACAGGCAATAAAGCGCAAGCGCGATGCCCGCCGCGCGGCGGAAGCGCCCCGTCATAAGGCCGATGGCGCCGGCAAGTTCGGCAAGCCCGGTGAGTTGCACGACCAGGACAGGCGCAGGAATGAACGGCGGGACGATCCGCGCCAGCGCATCAGCGAAGGCGAAATGCGCGATGCCCGCCAACGCGAAAAAGGCGGCGAGCAAAAGCCGCGCCGCCTTCCGCCATGCCGTTTCCGGCAGCATCGTCATCCGCAGTTGGCCGCGATGCCCTCGGCGTCATTGGCGGCGCGCGCCGTCTGGCACGCCGCGCTGCGCGTCAGATTGTTGATGCCCTGCTTGGCATTCTCAAGCGCCTCGGCACCCTCCTGGCGGGCGCGCTCCATGGCCGGGCCGGCGCGCTCCTGCAGGTCGCGGGCAGCCGCGCCGATGGCATCGCCCGACTGCCGGGCCGCATCCTCGATCGCCTGGCCTGCCTCACGCGCTTCCTGTCCGGCTTCCGACCGTGCCGGCGGCGGTGGCGCAGTCTCCGTGGTGGCCGCAGGCGGGGGCGGCGGCGTGCCGGCCGCGTTGTTGTTCTGGTCGTCGCCGCAGGCGGCAAGCGCCAGCGTTGCGAGCAAGGCAAAAGGCAGAAGCGTCTTCACTGGTTCTTCCATCCCCGAAAAACTCGAATCACCGACCCGTACAAAGGCCACCCCAACAGGGGCCACCGCATAACGCGGCAGCCGCCAACGGGTTGCGACATGGTGTCATCGCAACTTCTCGCTTTCCAAGACGATATCTTATGTTTTATAAATCAATCGGCCCGATGGGGAGTTAGCCCCTCCCACACCGGGCCTAACCATAACGCTCATTCATGGAGTTCAGAGCATCATGGCTAATCCAGCCTCTAACATATTTCCTCCACCGTCTGCATCAATCCTTGCGCCTGCGGAAGGCTGATGCACGTCCGGTTCAAAACCGGCGAATGGAGGCTTATCCCCGGACGTCTCATCGAGACGGAAGACGGCTATCTCCTGCCGGTGGATGCATTCACGGGCATTGCCCACAGAATCGTTCCCGAAGACCTGCTTTTCGTCGCGCGCAAGCTGGTGAAGACAGCAGCTCAGCGGCGCTGGCAGATCCGCCAGTCGCAACTCAACCGGATGCGGCTTGAGCTCGCAAGGGAGTGCATCCAGCACGCCCTCGCGGATTGGGAAGTGAACTACTACTAGAGGTTGGCGGTGGGGCGGTTTCGTCCGCGCTTCCGCCCCCTCGCCAAAAAATATCGCGGGCCCCTTGGCGCAATGTGCCCTGCCGGCAACAGCCTGTCGCAATTCCGCCGAAATCCAAACTCGGCAAAGCAACTATAAGTTGATCGTCCTATTCTTGTCCCTCACGGGGCGTGCCTGCCCCTTCCATGGGGGATTGCAGATGAAGAATCTTCGCCTTGCCGGGGCCGTTCTGGTTTCGCTTGCCGCCCTGGGCAGCGCCCTGCCGGCCGCAGCACAGACCACCCGTTACTACGACCATACCGAGCAGCGCTGGACACAGGGCACGCGCGAAACCCGCGCCATGCCCGCGCCGGACAAGCGCTTTGCACGCACGCCGGTGCTGATATCCACGCGTGAGAAGGTCGGCACGATCATCATCGATACCGACCGCAAGTTCCTTTACCACGTCCATGCCGACGGCAAGGCCACCCGCTACGGCGTGGGCGTCGGCAAGGAAGGGTTTTCCTGGGGCGGAGCGATGAGCGTCGGCCGCAAGGCCGAGTGGCCGGGCTGGACGCCCCCTGCCCGCATGCGCGAGCGCGAGCGCGCCAAGGGCCGCATCCTGCCGGCCTACATGGAAGGCGGCCCCAACAACCCGCTGGGCGCGCGGGCGCTGTACCTGTATCGCGGCGGCAAGGATTCGCTGTTCCGCATCCATGGCACCAACCAGCCCTGGACCATCGGCCAGAACATGTCGTCCGGCTGCATCCGCATGATGAACGAGGATGTCAGCCACCTTTACGAAAACGTATCGCCCGGCACCAAGGTGGTGGTGATCGGCCCCGGCGGCGCGGGCCGCGACGCCGTCTACACCGAAAAGGCCGTGGGCCGGTACAAGCAGCCCGGCTTCCTGGCCAACATCTTCGGCGGCTGACGCAAGCAGATCAGGCGGCGGGGCCTACTCCGCCGCCACGGCCGCAGGCTGGCCGGCCAGCTTTGCCGGCCGCGCGCCGCCATAGGCCCAATCCAGCAATTCCACCGTATGCAGGATCGGGATGCCCGTGCCCGAGCCGATCTGCGTCATGCAGCCGATATTGCCGGTTGCTATCAGGTCCGGCGCGACGCTTTCGATATTGCGCACCTTGCGCTCGCGCAGCTGCGCCGAAATCTCCGGCTGGAGCATGTTGTAGGTGCCGGCCGAGCCGCAGCACAAATGCCCTTCCGGCACATCGCGCACGATAAAGCCGGCCTTGGCGAGCAGCTCTTTCGGCGCCCTGGTGATGCGCTGGCCGTGCTGCATCGAGCAGGCCGAGTGATAGGCCACCACCGCGCCGCCGGGCCTCGCCGGGGCCGGCAGGTCGAGCGTGGATAGAAACTCCGTCACGTCCTTCGCCAGTGCGGAAACGGCCTTTGCCTTGTCGGCATAGGCCGGGTCCAGCCGCAGCATGTGGCCGTAATCCTTGATGGTCGTGCCGCAGCCCGATGTGGTCACGATGATGGCGTGCAGCCCGCCCTCGTCCATGGCGCGCGTCCACGCATCCACATTGCGGCGGGCGGAGGCCAGCGCCTCGTCCTCGCGGCCCATATGGTGCGTCAGCGATCCGCAGCAGCCCTCGCCGCGCGGTATCACCACCTCGACGCCCAGCCGGTTCAGAAGGCGCGTGGTGGCGGCGTTGATGCCGGGGTCCAGCACCGATTGCGCGCAGCCCGACAGCAGCGCCACGCGCTTGCCGTGCGCCGGGCCGCTGGCCACACCTTCGGCCCGCATGCCCGGGGCCTGGCCGGGCGCGGCAGCAGGCACCGATGTCGGCGCAAGGCGCAGCATGGCGGCCAGCGGGCGCAGCGGCCCCGCCTTGTCCAGCAGCGGCGCAAAAGGCCGGCCAAGGGCGGCCAGCTTCAGCGCGGCGCGGAAGCGCGCGGGATAGGGCAGCACCTTGGCCAGCATGGCGCGGATGAGCCTGTCGGGCAGCGGGCGGCGGTAGGTTTCCTCGATATGGGCGCGGGCATGGTCCACCAGATGCATGTAATTGACGCCCGAAGGGCAGGTCGTCATGCAGGACAGGCAGGACAGGCAGCGGTCGATATGGGTGACGATCTGCGTATCGGCCGGGCGGCCGTTTTCCAGCATATCCTTGATCAGGTAGATGCGCCCGCGCGGACTGTCGAGCTCGTTCCCCAGCGTCACATAGGTGGGGCACGTCGCGGTGCAGAAGCCGCAATGCACGCACTTGCGGATGATCTCTTCCGAATGCGCGACATCGGGGTTGGCAAGCTGCGACAGAGAAAAATGTGTCTGCATGGCGTCAGCCCATCCTGCCGGGGTTGAGAATGGATTGCGGGTCGAACTGGGCGCGCAGCCTTTGCGACAGCGCCGCAAGCGCCGGCGGCTGCGGCTGGAAGACGGGCGTGGACAAGCGCTCGTCCAGCCCGGCCCGCACCAGTGTCGCATGGCCGCCGCCATGCTGCGCGATCACGGCGCGGATCCGCTCCGCTTCCACCCCATGTTCGAGCCGCAGGAAAATCAGCCCGCATTGCCAATCGTACAATGCATCCGCCGCCATGTGCATGCGCAGCGCCATGACGATCTCCGGTCCGCGCGTCGGCGTCACGGACAGCCGCCACACGGCGCGGTGATCGGGCCCGGCAAAGGGCGCCACATCGCGCACCTGCCGCCACAGCAACCGGGATTCGTCCCGCTCCAGCCGCTCCACGGCGCCGACACGCCCCATCGCCTGGGCCAGGTGCCCGGCGCGCGCTGCAACGGATGGGCCGAAGCCTTCCAGCCGCACCAATGTCGCCGCCTGCTTGCCGAAGCGCCCATCCAGAACGCCGGCCGCAACCCCGTAGGGCAGATGCGCCGCGCCGGACGCCTCGGCCGAAGAGCCCATGGCAGCCGACAGCGCGCCCGCGGCCTCATCGTCCTGCAGGTTGCGCAGAACCAGCGTCGTTTCGGTTTCCGCGTCCGGCATCACCTTGATGGTTATGTCGGTCAGGATGGAGAGCGTGCCCCAGGCCCCCGTCATGCCCTTCGACAGGTCGTAGCCCGTCACGTTCTTCACCACGCGCCCGCCGGCGCGGTAGATTTCGCCCCGGCCGGAAACGGCGGCGATCCCCAATATATGGTCGCGCGCCGCGCCCTGCTTGATGCGGCGCGGGCCCGAAAGGTTGCACGAAATGGTGCCGCCCAGCGTGCCCTCTCCGGCCGGCTGGCCCAGCAGCGGCCCGTAATCGATGGGCTCGAACTCCAGCCGCTGCCCGCGCGCCTGCAAGGCAGCCTCGATCTCGGCCATGGGCGTGCCGGCCCTGGCCGACAGGACCAGCTCTTCCGGCTCGTAAAGGGTTATGCCGGACAATGCGGCCGTGGACAGCGTCGCCGCCGCCTGCACCGGCTTGCCGATGGCGGCCTTGCTGCCGGTGCCTTCCACCGCCAGCGGCGCGGCATCGGCCAAGGCGGCCTGCACGGCATCGCGCACGGCTTCGGCCGTGTCGGGACGAATGATCTTGCGTTGCGTGTTCAGCATGGGCTCTGTCAGAATCTCGGCAGGTCGGGAAAGGGCACCTGGCCCCGGTGCACATGCATGCGGCCCAGTTCGGCGCAGCGGTGCAGCACGGGAAAGACCTTGCCGGGGTTAAGGAGATGCTTGTCGTCGAAGGCGCATTTGACGCGCTGCTGGTGGCGCAGATCGTCTTCGCCGAACATTTCGGGCATCAGGTCGCGCTTTTCTATGCCCACGCCATGCTCGCCCGTCAGGACGCCGCCCACCTCCACGCACAGGCGCAGGATGTCGGCGCCGAAATCCTCGGCGCGCTGCAACTCGTCGTCCGTGGATGCATCGTACAATATCAGCGGGTGCAGATTGCCGTCGCCGGCATGGAACACATTGGCGACGCGCAGCCGGTACTTTTCCGAAAGCGCCTTCATGCCGGCCAGCACGCGCGGCAGTTCCTTGCGCGGGATGGTGCCGTCCATGCACAGATAGTCGGGCGAAATGCGCCCCACGGCGGGGAAGGCCGCCTTGCGCCCGGCCCAGAAGGCGGCGCGCTCTTCCGCCGATTGCGACACGCGCGCCGTGGTGGCGCCATTGGCCCGGGCGATGGCTTCCACCTCTTTCAGCAGGTGGCTGCATTCCGCCTCGGGGCCATCCAACTCGACGATCAGCAGCGCCTCCACGTCCAGCGGATAGCCGGCATGGACGAAATCTTCCGCCGCGTGGATGGCCGGCCGGTCCATCATCTCCATGCCGCCGGGGATGATGCCCTTGGCGATGATGGCGGCAACGGCAGCGCCCGCCTCTTCGCTGGTAGGAAAGCCGATCAGCACGGCGCGCGCCGTTTCCGGCGCCTGCAATATGCGCACCGTCACTTCGGTGACCACGCCCAACAGGCCCTCGGAGCCCGTCATCAGGCCGATCAGGTCATAGCCCTCGCTGTCGAGATGCTTGCCGCCAAGGCGGATCACCTCGCCCTCGATGGTCACGAACTCGATCCCCAGGAGGTTGTTGGCGGTCAGCCCGTATTTCAGGCAATGCACCCCGCCCGAGTTTTCGGCGACATTGCCGCCGATGGAACAGGCGATCTGCGAAGACGGGTCCGGCGCGTAGTAGAAGCCGGCATGCTCGACCGCGCGGGTAATGCCAAGATTGGTGACGCCCGGCTGCACGACGGCGCAGCGATTGTCGAAATCCACGTCCAGGATGCGGTTGAACCGCGACAGAACCAGCAGCACGCCGTCTTCCAGCGGCAACGCCCCGCCGGACAGCGAGGTGCCGGAGCCGCGCGGCACAACCTTGATGCCCTCCGCATGGCAATATTTCAGCACGGCGGCCACCTGCTCCACCGTGTCCGGCAGCACCACCACAAGCGGCAACTGGCGATAGGCCGTCAGCGCATCGGTCTCGAAGACGCGCATCTCGTTGGTCGCGTCGACGACGCCCTCGCCCGGCACGATGGCCCGCAGCGCGGCCACGATGGCCTCCCGTCGCGACAGGACCTCCCGGTCCGGCTTCGGCATGGCTATGGTCATGACGCTCCCGACCTCCCATTTCTCCACTACCCTGGAATGCACCTAAAGAAGGACCGAGAGCAAGTCCACGCTTGCCGCAGTGCCGAGCATGTGAGGAAGCACAAGGGAGAAGGTCATGAAGACGACACGCAACGGAACCGACATCGAGGTCCTTATCGGGGATATTACGCAACTCTCGGTGGATGCCATCGTCAACGCGGCGAATGAGAGCCTCCTGGGCGGCGGCGGGGTGGACGGCGCCATCCACCGCGCCGCCGGGCCCGAGCTTCTGGAAGAATGCCGCAGCATCGGCGGCTGCCCCACGGGCGAGGCCCGCATCACCTTCGGCTATCGGCTGCCGGCGCGCCGTGTGGTGCACACCGTTGGGCCGGTTTGGCATGGCGGCGGCCAAGGCGAGCCGCAACTATTGGCCAACGCCTATCGCAACTCCTTTACGCTGGCCCGGCAGAACGGGGTGCGCAGCATCGCGTTTCCGTCCATCTCGACGGGCATTTACGGCTACCCCAAGGACGACGCTGCCGGGATTGCCGTAGAGGCCTGCCTGGAAGCTGCGAACAGCGGCGGCTTCACCCGCATCGTGCTCTGCGCCTTCTCGCAGGCGGACGCCGACAGGCTGGGTGCGGCGTTGGCGGCGGGAACGGGCGCGTCCAACGGCCGTTCCTGACCCAAAGCCTTATTCCAGAGGGAGTGCGACATGAGCGAAGTCAACCGCGTGGAGCGCGAGACGGAAGAGGAAAACCGCTTCCGCAGCGACAAGGTGGAGCGCGAAACCCCATCCAAGGTCAGCGACGGCGAGGAAGCCTGCCTGGACAACGCGCTGGACGATACCTTTCCGGCATCCGACCCTGTACCGCCCAAAAGCGTCGAGTAACCACCCCGCCCCTGCCCCTGTGGCGGGGCGGAGCTATCGTCGAGACGCGGCTTAGTGGTCGATCGCGTCGCAGCAGGGCTTGAACCTTGTCTCGATTCAGGCTGACGTGGATCGAGATTGTCGATTACCAGAAAACAGCATTATGGCGCGTCTAACGATACACCCAGGCGAAATACTCGCCGACGAATTGAACGAACTCGGAGTGTCGGCGAGTGAGTTGTCGCGGCAACTCAATGTTCCGACAAACCGGATTACGCAGATCATCAAGGGGCAGCGCGGAATCTCCGGTGATACCGCACTGCGACTTGGACATTGGTTCGGGACAAGCGCGCAATTCTGGCTCAACCTGCAGAGCTCATATGATATCCGCGTGGCCGAGAATGCCGTCGGAAGCGAGATTGCGGCGCTTCCGACGCGTGTCCCTGGCGAAGGCCGGGAGCTGCTGGGTTAACCGCTAGCTCTGGACCGCCAGCACCGACCCGCCATCGACACGCAGATTGGCGCCGTTGATGAAGGACGCCCGGTCCGACACCAGAAGGGCGATGGCTGCGGCCACCTCTTCCGGCTTGCCACGCCGCTTCTGGACGATGCCGGGGCGCTCCTCGTCCAGGAAGGTGCGCACCGCCTCGTCGAAGGTGATGTTCATCTCTTCCGCGCGCTTCTTCATCATGCCGTCGGTCATCGGCGTTTCGATGAAGGCGGGCGCAACCGTGTTGCACAGAACACCGTTTGCGGCCTCCTTGTAGGACAGCCCCTTGATGAAGGCGGCCAGCGCGGCCTTGGCGGCGTTGTAGGTGGCCTCTTCCCAATAGGGCTGGACGGCATTTTCCGAGGTGATGCACACGAACCGGCCCCAACCGCCCTGCCGCATCTGCGGGATCGCCGCCCGGCCGATGCGCACGGCCGACATGAAGTCGACCGCCCAGGCTTCCTGGTACTCCTCGTCGCTCAACTCCAGCGGATCGCCCTTGCCGCCGGTGATGCCGGACGTATGAACCACGATGTCGACCGTGCCGAAGGTTTCGATGGTCCGCGACACCAGTGCGTCCACATCGGCCTGGCTGGTAACATCGGCCGCAACGGCCATCGCATCGCCCCCGATAATGCCGGCCGCGTCGTCGACATCGGCTTGCTGCCTGTCGGACAGGACCAGCTTGACCCCTTCGAGCGCCAGAAGCTTGGCCGTGGCAAAGCCGATGCCACCCGAGCCGCCGGTGATGATGGCGACCCGCCCACTGATTCCGAGGTCCATGAAATCCGTCTCCTTGAGGCTCGACCGTGAAGGCGACTGCGTTTGCGATTGAACCGGTTCCGACGCAGCCCTTATGTGCGCATGGAAACGTGACGGGCGGCGATTCGGTTTCTGCCTGCGACAAGAGTTCTGGAGGTGGCCATGCCGGACTATGATTTCAGGGCTCCGCGCCTTCATGTCGAAGACGCCCTCGGCGAGGGCGCGGTGCTGGCCGCGACGCCGGAACACGCGAACTATCTAATGAACGTCATGCGGCTCGGCGCGGGCGATACGGTGCTGCTGTTCAACGGCCGCGACGGCGAATGGCTGGCCCGCCTGGCCCCCGTTTCCAAGAAGAAACTCGAGCTTGCGGTGGAGCGCTTGACCCGGCCGCAGACGCCGAAGCCCGACCTGCACTATCTGTTTGCGCCGCTGAAAAGCGCGCGCCTGGATTACATGGTGCAGAAGGCAGTGGAGATGGGCGCCGGCGTATTGCAACCGGTGATGACGCAGCATTGCCAGGCACCGCGCATCAAGCTCGACCGCATGCGCGCCAACGCCATCGAAGCGGCCGAGCAATGCGGCATCCTGTCTGTCGCAGAGTGCCGCGACATGGTGCGGCTGCCCCAGCTCCTGGAACAGTGGGACACCGGCCGGCAGCTGATCTTCTGCGACGAGCGGGCCGATGAGGCCGCGGTGCTGGATATACTGTCGCCGCTGGCCGGCAAGCCGCTGGCGCTGCTGATCGGCCCCGAGGGCGGCTTCTCTGCCGACGAGCGTTCGATGTTGACGCAGGCGCCCTTCGTGACGGCCATCCCCCTTGGCCCGCGCATCCTGCGCGCCGATACGGCGGCCGTGGCGGCGATGGCCGTGGTGCAGGCGGCGGCGGGCGACTGGCGGACATGATGCCCCTGCGTTGCGATGGGTACTTGCATCAGGGCCGGTCCGGGCAATAGACAGCCTGAGTAACCATCGACCGCCGACGGCGGACAGCGGACTGGAAAGCCATGGCGCGCGACACGACCGATTTGACGCCGATCGACAGCGTCGATGACCTGACCCTGTATATGAAGGGCGGGGAAAAGCCCAAGGCGCAGTTCCGCATCGGCACCGAGCACGAGAAGTTCGGCTTCTATGCCGATACTCTGGGCCCCGTCCCCTATGAGGGAGAGCGCGGCATACGGCGCCTTCTGGAGGGGATGCAGGCGCTGTCCGGCTGGGAAGCCATCACCGACGACGGCCGCATCATCGGTCTTGCCGGCGCATCCGGCCAAGGGGCGATCTCGCTGGAGCCGGGCGGCCAGTTCGAGCTGTCGGGCGCGCCGCTGGAGACCATCCACCAGACCTGCCGCGAATCGAATGCCCATCTATCGGATGTGCGCAAGGTGGCCAAGGATCTCGGCATCGAGTTTCTCGGCATGGGGTCCAGCCCCACCTGGACGCTGGCCGAAACGCCCATCATGCCGAAGTCGCGATACGACATCATGCGCAACTACATGCCGAAGGTCGGCACGCGCGGGCTGGACATGATGTTCCGCACCTGCACCATCCAGGTCAATCTGGACTTCGCCGACGAAGCCGACATGCGCCGCAAGATGCAGATCGGCATGAAGCTGCAACCCGTCGCCACGGCGCTGTTTGCCAATTCGCCCTTCACCGAAGGAAAGCCCAACGGTCTCGTCTCTTGGCGCTCGGATGTCTGGCGCGACGTCGACAACCAGCGATCCGGCCTGCTGCCCTTCGTCTTCGAGCCGGGCTTCACCTATCGCCACTACGTGGAATGGGCGCTCGATGTGCCGATGTACTTCGTCATGCGCGACGGCGTCTATCACGACGCCACCGACATTACCTTCCGGCAATTCCTGGACGGCGGCTTCAAGGGCCGCGTCGCGGATGCGACACCCAATTTCGGCGACTGGACCAACCATCTCTCGACGCTCTTTCCGGATGTCCGGCTGAAGCGCTTCATCGAAATGCGCGGGGCCGATGGCGGCCCGTGGCGCCGCATCTGCGCCCTGCCGGCGCTGTGGGTGGGGCTTCTCTACGACGAGGCCGCCATGGCCGAGGCGGAGGCGCTGTGCGCCGACTGGACCTTCGAAGAGGTGTCCGCCCTGCGCGAGGCGGTGCCGACAACCGGCTTTGCGACAGAGTTCCGCGACGCCAGCGTGCTGGAGCTTTCGCGCGCGGTGGTGGCCATCGCGCGCAAGGGCCTCAAGGCCCGCGCCCGCATGAACGAGGAAGGCAACGACGAAAGCCATTTCCTGGCGCCGCTTGAGGAAGTCGTGGCCCGTGGCACCACATCGGCGGAGGAGCTGGTGCGCCTTTACGAAACGCAATGGGACCGCTCCATGGCCAAGGTTTTCGCTCATTTGGTCTATTGAGTGCGCTTGCCTCTTGGCAGCGATGACGTTTGGCCCCATGCTTAAGGGCCGATGAGCGGAAAAGGACGATGAACGGTTTTGCCGACTGGCTTGCGGCCACGGCCCAGATGCAGCAGGCGATGCAAGGGCTTCAGGCGCAGTTTCGCCTGAGCGAGCACGAAATGCGCGAGGCGACGGACGCCCTCGCGCCCGCCTTTCTGCTGGGCCTCCGCCGACTGCAGGCCAACCAGGCCGCTTTCGCCGACATGATGGGGAAAGTTTCCCTGCTGCCGACCGACAGTCGCGCCGCCGGCAACACCGCCATGAAAGGCCTGTTCGGGCCGTCGGGGCTTGCCGACGCGGTCGCACGCCAGGCGTCCATGGTCAGCGGGCTTGCGCCCGATACGCTGATGAAGATGATGCCGACGCTGTCCGCCATGACGCTCGAGGCGTTCATGCACAATGCCGCCGGCCGGCCCGACCGTCAGCCCCTGCCCTCCGATACCGCCGGCGTCTGGATGGCAGAGGTGATGCGCCGCTCGGCCAATGCGATGGAGGCTTTCAGCCGCCCGTCCGGCCGCGACGCCGCCCCCGATCCCACTGCCGCCATGACGCGTCTTTTCGCCGATGCGTTCAAGGGCTTTCCATGGCCCTTCCCCGTGGATGCCGCACAGCCGGCCGAGGCCCCGGCGGCCGAGCAAGCGACACGGCAGCCGGCGGCGACGGAGCGCCAGCGCACACCCATCGACATGGCCTTCGACATGATGGCCAACGGCCGCGAGATGCAGGCCGGATACTGGCGCGACATGATGGCCGTCTTCGACCGGCACCCGCCGTCCCGCAGGCCGGGAAAGAGCCGATGACCCCCTATCCTTCCACGCCGGTTCGGCCGGCGTGTCATCTTTCGCTTTCTCTGGGCCATGCGCCCCTCCTGGGCGCTCGCGCCCGCTGAAAAGGTTCCCCGAGCCGAATGCTTGTCTTCAACGCAGTCGTCGTCATCTTCCTTATTTTCCTGAATGGCTTTTTCGCCATGTCCGAGCTGGCCGTCGTGTCGGCACGGCGCGGCCGCCTGCAGCAGATGGCGCAGGAGGGCAGCAAGGGCGCCGCCCGCGCCCTGAAGCTGGTGGACGATCCCACGAGCTTCCTGTCCACGGTGCAGGTTGGCATCACTCTCGTCGGCATCTTCGCGGGCGCCTTCGGCGCCTCCGCCTTTGCCGGCCCGCTGGCCGAGATCCTGGATCCGCTGCCCGTCGTCGGCGCCTATGCGCAGGGTACGGCCTTCACCGTCGTCGTCGTCATCATCACCTACCTGTCGTTGATCCTCGGCGAGCTGGTCCCCAAGCGGTTCGCCCTCACCCATTCGGAGCGGATCGCCGCCTTCGTCGCGCCCTTCATGCTGCTGCTGGCCCGGATCGGCGCGCCGATCGTCTGGTTCCTGCGCATTTCCACCGAAACCGTCTCGCGCCTCGTCGGCGTGTCCAGCATGGCCGAGAACACGGTGACGGAAGAAGAGGTCAAGGCGATGATCGCCGAAGGCACGCAGAGCGGCGTCTTCGAACCCAAGGAACGGGAGATGATCGAGGGCGTGCTGCGCATCGCCGACAGGACGGCCCGCTCCGTCATGGTGCCGCGTCCCGACGTGTTCTGGGTGTCCATCGAGGACGAGCCGAACGCCGTGCTGGACGAAATCCGGACAAGCGGCCATTCCCGCATACCGGTGGCGGGGGAAAACCCCGATGACATCATCGGCGTTGTGCAGGCCAAGGACCTTCTGGACCAGTTCCGCGAATCCGGCGGCATCGACGTGCGGGCCGCGCTGCGCGAGCCGCTCTACGTCAACGAGGCGATGCCGGTGCTGAAGCTTCTGGACAGGTTCCAGTCCGCCTCCACGCACATGGCGGTCGTGCTGGACGAGTACGGCTCCTTCGAAGGCGTCGTCACGCCCACCGACATCCTCGCTTCCATCGCCGGCGCGCTGCCGGAGGGCATCGAGGAAGAGCACGGCGTGACGCGGCGGTCCGACGGCTCGTGGCTGGTGGACGCCGGCATGACGGTCGACAATGTCGAGCGCGCCCTGGTGCAGCTTACCTTCCCGAAGGATCGCGACTACGAGACGCTGGCCGGCTTTATCCTGGACGAAATCGGGCATATTCCCGAAGTCGGCGAAGTGCTGTCCTATGAGGACTGGACCTTCGAGATCGTCGACATGGACGGGCGCCGCATCGACAAGGTGCTGGCGACGCACGCGCCGGCGCATCCCCTGGGCGGCGAGATGTCGGAATTCTGAGCCGGCCTTGGCTCCCCTCGACCTTATCCGCCGCATCGACCTGACCAGTCTTCGGCTGTTCGTGACCGTGTGTGACGAGCAGCATCTGACGCGCGCCGCCGAGCGCGAGAACATCGCGCCATCCGCCCTGTCCAAGCGGCTGGCCGAGCTTGAGGCGGTTCTTGGCGCGGTGCTGTTTACCCGCCATCCCCGCGGCATGAGCGCAACCGTGGCGGGAGAGGCCCTTCTGGGGCACGCCCGCGCCATCCTTGCCAATGTCGAGCGCATGGGGGCCGAGCTTGCGGACCACGCCGGCGGAATGCTGGGTCAGGTTCGGATACTCGCCAACATCTCCACCATCGTGGAGTTCCTGCCCGAGGATCTGTCGAGCTTCTACAAGGCG
This sequence comes from Aureimonas altamirensis, assembly GCF_001463885.1. Classification (GTDB taxonomy): domain Bacteria; phylum Pseudomonadota; class Alphaproteobacteria; order Rhizobiales; family Rhizobiaceae; genus Aureimonas; species Aureimonas altamirensis. The sequence continues at coordinate 47,393 of NZ_BBWQ01000011.1, forward strand.
CATCCGGGCATCCGCATCGAACTGGAAGAGCGCACCAGCGCCGCCGTCATCCGCGGCGTGGAAGAGGGCGTCGGCGATATCGGCCTCTGCGTCGCCACGATGAACAGCCGCGACCTGTATTCGGCCCCCTATCGCCGCGACCGGCTGGTGCTGGCCGTGCGGGCCGACCATCCGCTGGCGCGGCGCACCGAAATCGGCTTTGCCGATACGCTCGAATACGAGCATATCGGGCTGCATCAGGACAGCGCCATCTATCGCCGCTCCGAGATCGCCGCGGCGATGGCGGGGCGCGACGTGAAGCTGCGTTTCCACGTACCGGGCTTCGATGCCGTGCTGCGCATGGTGGAAAGCGGCATCGGCATCGGCCTCATCCCCGACGGGGTCTTCGCCGTCATCGGCCCCGGCATGCGGCTGAAGGCCATTCCGCTGACGGATGAATGGGCGCACCGGGAACTAAAGCTCGTCTGCCGCGACCCGGCCGAGGCGACGCCCGCCGTCCGCCTGTTTCGCGAGCATCTCCTGGCCGGGGCGTAAGCCGACGTTTCTTCGCGCGGGACGAACGCGTGTTGACGCAAGGCGACTGGAACGCAGGCAGCCGAGCTTGCAAACCTGCCTCCGGCCCCAACGGGCCGGGGAGGACATCATGGAAGATACGCCGAGGCACGGTCCGCTGACCGGGCTGAAAGTGATCGAGCTTGGCCATTTCGTCGCCGCGCCTTTCTGCACCCGCCTCTTGGGGGATCTTGGCGCCGACATCATCAAGATCGAGCCGCCGGGCGGCGACCCGGTCCGCCAGTGGGGCCAGCACAAGAACGGGCATTCGCCCTGGTGGTCCATGCATGGGCGCAACAAGCGCTGCATCACGCTGGATCTGAAGAAGCCGGAAGCGCGCGACGTGGTCCTGCGCCTGGCCGCCGGCTCGGACGCCCTGGTGGAAAATTTCCGGGCAGGCCAGCTCGACCGGTTCGGGCTCGACGCGGCCAGCCTGCGCGCCGTACGCCCCAATCTCGTCATCGCGCGCATTTCCGGCTTCGGCCAGACAGGGCCGTTCCGCGACAAGGCGTCGTTCGGCGTCATCGGCGAGGCGATGGGCGGCCTGCGCTATCTGACCAACCATCCGCCCGAAAAGACCGACCTGCCGCCCTCGCGCGTCGGAATTTCCATCGGCGATTCCATTGCCGGCCTGTATGCGGCATTCGGGCTGATGGCCGCGCTGTGGCAGCGCGATGCCGGCCGCACCAGGCCGCAATCCCTGACGCTGGACGTGGCGCTGACGGAATCGGTCCTGTCGATGATGGAGGGCATGCTGCCAGACTATGGCAGCTTCGGCACCATCCGCGAGCCGCAGGGCGCGCGCATCAAGACGGCAGCGCCCACCAGCGCCTACCCGACGGCGGATGGCGGATGGCTGCTGATCGCCGCGAATTCGGACCCGCTCTTCCGCCGGCTTGCCACCACGATCGGCCGCCCGGAGCTGGCCGCCGACCCACGCTTCGTCGACAATTCGGCGCGCCTGGCGCATGTCGACGCGCTGGATGCCATCATCGCCAACTGGACATCGGCGCGCAACGCCACCGACGCCGCGGCCGAGCTCGACGCCGCCGACATTCCCGCAAGCCTTGCCTATACGGCGGCGGACATTGCGGAAGACCCGCAATACCGGGCGCGCGGCATGGTCCGCAGCGTCGACGACCCGCTGATCGGGCCAACGCTCCATGCCGGAATCGTTCCGCATGTTCCGGAAGCGCCGGGAGACATCCGCTGGCCCGGCCCGGCCATCGGCGCGCACACCGAAGAGGTTTTGGCTGAAGCCGGCTTTGCAGCCGACGAAATAACCGGCCTTCGTGAAAGGAAAGTCGTGTGACACAGGCTCTTGCACCGATCCACGAGGTCGAGATCGTCGAAGTCGGACCGCGCGACGGGTTCCAGCCCATCGGGCCCTTCATTCCCACGGAGCAGAAGCTGGGCTTCGTGGATGGTGCGGCGAAGGCCGGCCTGCGCCGCATCGAGATCGGCTCCTTCGTCAGCGCCAAGGCCGTTCCGCAGATGGCCGACACGCCCGAGGTTCTGCAACGCATCGGGACGGCTGGCGGGCTTTTGCCGCAGGTTCTGGTGCCGACATACAAGCGCGGGGTTGAGGCGCTGGCAGCCGGAGCGCCGATGATCGCTTTCGTGCTTTCGGTATCGGAAGCGCATAATCGCAACAATGTACGCCAGTCCCCGGGGGAATCCGCCGATGCCTACGCCGAGCTGATGCAGGCGACGCCCGCGCACATTCCTGTCAGGCTCAACCTCGCAACCAGCCTGGACTGCCCCTTCGATGGGCGTGTCGCGCCGGACGAGGTGCTGGCCCTGCTGGAACGCCTGGTGCCGATGCGGCCGGACGCGGAAGTCTGCCTGTGCGATACGACCGGGCGCGCCGCGCCTGCCGAGGTACGCCAGCTTTTCGCGCAGGCGCGATCGGCCTTTCCGGATGTCCGGCACTGGGCCCTGCATGCCCACGACACCTACGGGCGCGGCGTCGCCAACGTGTTCGCCGCCTTCGAGGAGGGCGTACGGGTGTTCGATGCGGCCATGGGCGGCCTCGGCGGCTGCCCCTTTGCCCCCGGCGCCACCGGCAACGTCGCAACTGAAGATCTCGTGTCGATGTTCGATCGCATGGGCGTGTCGACTGGCGTGACGCTGGATGCACTCGTGCCGCTGGCCAACCGCGCGGCTGCCCTACCGGGCGCGCAGGCCGGCGGACAGGTCCGCCATGTCGTTCGCCAAATGGAAACGACCATTCCCGGCTGACGTATTCCGCGAAACGCATAAAAATCTTAGGTTGCGCTCGCAATGGGAGGAGAGAATGCAAGCATGCCAAACGTTCGGGCGCGCCCACGCGTCGGCGGGCCAGCGCCCGTGAGCGCGGTTCCTGGCGCCGCGCCAGCCGTCAAGGCCGCCAATGCGGCCATCGACCTGGACAAAGTCGAAATTTCCTTCAGGCTGGCCAATGGATTGAAGTTCGACGCGGTGGCGGCCACGGACCTTTCCGTGCGCGACGGCGAATTCGTGTCCATCGTCGGGCCCACCGGTTGCGGCAAGTCCACCCTGCTCAACGCTGTCGCCGGCCTTCTCAAGCCCTCGGCCGGTACGGTGCGCATCGACGGGCGCCCGCTGGAAGGTTTGAACGGCAGGGCCGGCTACCTGTTCCAGCAGGATTCGCTGATGCCGTGGAAGACGGTGCTGGACAATATCGCCATCGGGCTGGAAGTCGCAGGCACATCGCGCAAGGAAGCGCGCGAGCGGGCATCGCAGTGGCTTGGGCGCGTCGGCCTTGCGGCCTTCGCCGACCGTTATCCGCATATGCTGTCCGGTGGCCAGCGCAAGCGCGTCGGCCTGGCGCAGGTGCTGATCCGCAATCCCAAATTCCTGCTGATGGACGAGCCCTTCGGCCCTCTCGACGCGCAGACGCGCGTCATCATGGGCGACCTCCTGCTGGACCTCTGGTCGCAGGACCGCAAGGCCGTGCTGTTCGTGACGCACGATCTGGAAGAAGCGATCGCCTTGTCCGACCGCGTCGTCATCATGTCGGCCGGGCCGAAGTCCCACATCATGGGCTCCTACGACATCACCCTTTCCCGCCCGCGCGAGATTTCCGAGATCAAGCTGGACAAGAACTTCCACGAAATTCATCGCGAGATCTGGCACGCGCTGAAGGAAGAGGTGCTGAAGGGCTATCGGCAGACGAGCGGGGTTCGGTCATGAAAAAATACATGCTCCTGCCGGCACAGGTGGGCGTTGCGCTGGTGGTCATCCTGGTGTGGCACCTGTTCACCGCAACCACCCTCCTCGGCAACCCGGCCAATGCGCGCTTCTTCTTTTCCACGCCGGTGGATGTCGCGGTGCGCATCTATGAGTGGTTCGCGGCCGGCACCATCTGGTACCACCTCGGCATCACGCTTCTGGAAGCGACGCTGGCCTTCATCATCGGCTCGGTCGGCGGCATCGCCATCGGCTTCTGGTTTGCCCGCAAGCCGATGCTGGCCGCCGTCTTCGACCCCTATGTCAAGGCTGCCAACGCCCTGCCCCGCGTGGTGCTGGCGCCGATCTTCATGCTGTGGCTGGGCCTCGGCATCTGGTCGAAGGTGGCCCTCGGCGTAACGCTGGTGTTCTTCATCGTGTTCTTCAACGTCTACCAGGGCGTCAAGGAAGTGAACCAGACCGTGCTTGCCAATGCCCGCATGCTTGGCATGAACGAGCGCCAGCTCCTGCGCCACATCTATCTGCCCTCCGCCCTGTCGTGGACCTTCTCCAGCCTGCATACCGCCGTCGGTTTCGCCGTGGTGGGCGCGGTCGTCGGCGAATATCTCGGCTCGGCGGCCGGCCTCGGCTACCTGATCCATCAGGCGGAAGGCGTCTTCGACGTGACGGGCGTCTTCGCCGGAATGTTCGTGCTGATGGCTTTCGTGCTGGTGATCGACTGGCTGGTGACCCTTGTCGAGGATCGGCTTCTCGTCTGGCGTCCGCAGGCCGCAACCTCTGCCACCGCATAACAAACGACAAAGGGAGGAACTCTTCATGACGACACGCAGAACGGTCCTGATGGGCAGCGCCGCACTTGGCCTGACATCCATTCTCGGGCGCCTGCCGGCCTATGCGCAGGATGCCTCCGCAACACCGGAAAAGGCCAGCCTGGCCCTGGGCGTCGGCGGCAAGCCGCTGCTGTATTATCTGCCGCTCACCATCGCCGAACGGCGCGGCTTCTTCGAGGAAGAAGGCCTGACGGTTTCCATCAACGATTTCGGCGGCGGCGCCAAATCGCTGCAGGCGCTTGTCGGCGGCTCGGTCGACGTGGTTACGGGCGCCTACGAGCATACGATCCGCATGCAGGACAAGGGCCAGGACATCAAGGCCGTGTGCGAGCTCGGCCGCTTCCCCGGCATCTGCATCGGCATCCGCAAGGATCTTGCGGAAGAGGTCAAGAGCATCGCAGACCTGAAGGGACGCGCGATGGGCGTGACGGCGCCCGGCTCTTCCACCGCGCTGCTGCTGCAATACGCCCTCATCAAGAACGGGCTGACGGCCAATGACGTGTCCATCATCGGCATCGGCGGCGGAGCCAGCGGCGTCGCGGCCGTCAAGCGCGGCGAAATCGCCGGCCTGTCGCATCTCGACCCGGTCATCGCACGGCTGGAAGCGGACGGCGATATCGAGATCCTGTTGGACACGCGCACCGAGGAAGGCACTCGCGCCTTGTTCGGCGGCACCAACCCGGCTGCCACCGTCTACCTGCAGCAGAGCTTCATCGACGCCAACCCGGTGACCACGCAGCGCATCGTCAATGCTTTCGTCAAGTCGCTGCACTGGCTGCGGGACGCCAGCCCGGACGACGTCGCCGACACCGTGCCCGAGGATTACCTGTTCGGTGATCGCGAATTCTACAAGACCGCTTTCGAGAACTCGCGCGCCATGTACAGCCCGGACGGCATCATCGGCCAGGACGGTTTCGACAGCCTGTTCGAGATGTTGAAGACGCTGGATCCGGAACTGGCGAACGCCGACGTCACCTTCCAGCAGACCTTCGTTCCGCAGTTCGTGGAAGCCTTCAAGGCCTGAACGCAGAACCGCCACGAATCTCGTCGATCCGTGGCGGTCATCTTACGGTAGCGATGCCGGTGTCCGGCGGTGGTTTTTGCATCAAAGTCCGCGCCGGCGCCGGGCCGCCTTTACCGCGAGTTTGAAGGTCGGATCTTCCCGCCAGGTCGCGCCCAATGCCTCATGCACGTCATCGCGGCGAATGCCGAGATCGCTGAGGAGATAGTCCGGCATCTCGGACAGCCGGTAGGCGTGCCGACGGTTGCGCCAGGAGCGCAGTATGGCCGGGATGGCCGCGAAGCCAACCCGCACGGAGGAGGCGATACCGACGAACTCGCCGCGGCCGCTACCCTTCAGGGTGATAGACATTCTCGTTCCCTTTCGCTGTCGAGAAGCCAGCCGAAGCCGTTCGGCAAAGGGGCTTTCCCCGCCGTTCAGAGCCTGATTACGCTGGCTGACAATCTGGAGATAAGGCTGGCTCATTGATTAGGCCAACGAATGTTTGTAATGCTACCCATCATCATCAATGATGGGTTGAGTTCATGGCCACGCCTCTCGATCTGGACCAGCTAAGAACCTTCATCGCCGTCGTCGACACCGGCAGTTTCACGCGCGCCGCCGAAGATGTCTTCAAGACGCAGTCGGCCGTATCGATGCAGGTTCGCCGACTGGAAGACCGTCTCGGAAAGGAGCTGTTCGAGCGCAATGGCCGCAGCGTGAAGCTGACGGACGATGGCGCACGCCTTCTCAGCTATGCGCGGCGCATGCTGGCGCTGAGCCAGGAAACGCTGACCGCCTTCGACGAAGAGCACATCTCCGGCCATGTCCGCATCGGCCTGCCGGACGATTACGCCGAGCGGTTCTTGCCCGAGATCATGGGCCGCTTCGTGCGGACCAATCCGCGCGTGGAACTGCAGATCGCCTGCGAGACGACCAACAGCCTCGTCGAGCATGTCGAAAAGGGTCATCTGGACGTTGCGCTGGTCTGCCCGTCCAAGACACATGCCTGGTCCGAGATCGTCCGGCGCGAGCCGCTGCACTTCGTGACGTCGGCCTGCCATACGGTGCACCTGGAAGAGGTTCTGCCGCTGGCCATCGGTCGCGCCGACTGCGTCTGGCGAAAGCAGGGCATCGAGGCCCTGCGGCAGGCGGGGCGGCAGCACCGCGTGCTGTTTACAAGCTGGTCGGCAACCATCGTCACGTCGGCCGTGCTGGCGGGACTCGCAATCAGCGTCCTGCCCGAATGCGCCTTGCGGCCCGGAATGCGCGTTCTGACCGAAGAGGAAGGCTTCCCCCGGCTCAACGATGCCGAGATTGCGGTGATGCGCGGCAAGAATACCGACACCCCCGTCATTTCCGCGCTGATCGAGCATATCCGGGAAAGCCTGCGCAACCTGGTGCCGCCGACAGAGGAAACGCCCTTGACGCGGCAGTTGCCGGAAACGCGGCTGATCCGCTCGCAGCGCCTGCGCCCGGGCATGACGGCGGCCGGCTGGTAATGTCGGACGGCGGCTTCGCAACACAGGGCACCAATGCCGCCGAGTATTCCGTGTCGGAACTCTCCGGCGCGTTGCGGCGCACCGTCGAGGATGCGTTCGGCAATGTCCGCGTGCGCGGCGAGATCTCGGGATATCGCGGGGCGCACGCATCGGGCCACGCCTATTTCACGCTGAAGGACGACCGTGCGCGGCTGGATGCCGTTGTCTGGCGCGCCACCTTCGCCAAGCTGGCGTTCCGGCCGGAAGAAGGCCTGGAAGTCATCGCCATCGGCCGGCTGACGACCTATCCCGGTTCTTCCAAGTACCAGATCGTCATCGACGACCTGAAGCCGGCCGGCGCCGGCGCCCTGATGGCGTTGCTGAACGAGCGCCGGTTGAAGCTGGAAGCGGAAGGCCTGTTCGATACGGCGCGCAAGCGTGCCCTGCCCTTCATGCCGCGCGTCATCGGCATCGTGACCTCGCCGACGGGAGCTGTCATCCGCGATATCTGCCACCGCATCGCCGATCGCTTCCCCGTGCATCTCCTTGTGTGGCCGGTGCGCGTGCAGGGCGAGACATCGGGGGCCGAAGTCGCCGCCGCCATCGAGGGGTTCAACGCCATCCAACCCGGCGGCAAGGTTCCGCGGCCCGACCTCATCATCGTGGCCCGGGGCGGTGGCAGCCTCGAGGATCTGTGGGGCTTCAACGATGAAGCCGTCGTGCGGGCGGCTGCAGCCTCCGCCATCCCCCTCGTTTCGGCGGTCGGCCACGAAACGGACTGGACATTGATCGACCACGCGGCCGACCGCCGTGCGCCGACACCCACCGGCGCGGCGGAAATGGCCGTCCCCGTACGGGCCGAACTGATGGCGCAGGTGGCCGCCCTGCATGCGCGCCTGCGCGCCGGCATCAGCCGGCAGCTTCAGCAGGAGCGCCGCGCGCTGATGGCGCTGGCGCGCGCCATGCCGGGCGCCGACATGCTGCTTGCCACGCCGCGACGCCGCCTGGACGACCTGGCCGTCGGGCTGGAGCGCGGCCTGACCGCCTACGTCACCGGCGAAAGGCGGCGCTTCCTGTCGGCATCCGCACGCCTGCAACCGGGGCGGCTGGCTGTCATGATCGGGCAGAAGCGCGCGCATCTGACGGAACTGGCCAACCGGTCGGACCATGCCTTGTCCGGCCGTGCATCCGGCGCGCGGAACCGCTTTGCAAGCGTTGCGGCCGGGCTGCGTCCGTCCTTGCTGGACCACCGGCTGGACAATGGACGCCGGCGGCTGACGCCGGTCGGCGCGATACTGCAGCAGACCTGGGAACGCTCGGCGACACGCCGCACGGAGCGGCTGGCCGGCGTCTGGCGCGTCGCCGCCAGCCTGGATCCGCGCCGCGTGCTGGAGCGCGGCTACGCCATCATCCGCGACACGACCGGCCAGGCGATCACCCGTGCCGAAGGGCTGTCGACCGGGCAGAGATTTTCCGTCGAGTTTGCCGGAGGCGAAAGCCGCGAGGCCATGGCTCTGGACGCGGAAGGCGCCATGGCGCGGCCCCGCCGCACGGCCAAAACGGAACACGTCAAGCCGGAACAGGGCAAGCTGTTCTAGCTGCCTTGCCGTGCACGGGAGTTGGCTAGCCCGCCGCCACCCGGTCGATCCATTCGGCCTGCCGCCTGGCGCAGTCCGCCACCTCATAGGTATCGATGACGAATTGTCGTGCGGCAGCGCCCATCCGCGCCCGCTGCAAAGGGGCGGTCGCCAGGCGCGCCAGCGTTTCCGCCAGCGCCGTGCTGTCGAAGAAGTCGACCAGCATGCCATTGCGCCCGTGTTCGACCATCTCCCTGACAGGGGCGGTATCGCTGGCAACGATGGCGGCACCGGCGCTCATCGCTTCCAGCAAAGACCAGGACACCACGAACGGATAGGTCAGATACGCGTGGACCGTGGATACCTGCAGCACCTGCACGAAGCGCTCATAGGGAATGCGGCCAAGGAAGTGCACCCGGGCCCATTGCGCATCGTCCATCTGCGGCCGCACTTCCGCGATGAACCTTTCCTTCCAGGTTCCGCTTTCGGGCAGCGGGCCATAGCCGCCATCCTTCCCTTCCGACCCGACGATGACGACATGCGCCGCCGGCCGCTTGCGCAGCAGCGCCGGCAAGGCGCGCATGAAGATGTGCAGCCCACGATAGGGCTCCAGGTGACGGCTGACGAAGGTGAACACCTCGTTCTCGCGGGTCAGCACCCCGCCCTCCACCTGCAGCCGCGCACTGCCGTTGGGCCGGATCTGCGCGGTGTCGATGCCGTCATGCACCACGTCGATACGGCGGCGGATGGGCTCGGGAAAGGTATTGGCCTGCCAGCGTGTCGGCGACAGGCCCGCGACCGCCCCTTCGAAACTGATGTCGAAGGGAATGTTCAGCATCCGCGCCTTGCACACGGCCGCCGGGTTGATCCTCTCCTGAAATTCGGGATCGAAGTCCCAGCTCGAGTCCCTGTGCCGGTAATAGAGTTCGCAGTACAGGCCAACCCGCGCCCTCGGCCAGATGTCGCGCAGAAACATCATCTCGCCCCAGCCATGATGCCCGATGATGACATCCGGCTCATAGCCCGCCTGGCGCAGCTCCAGTGCCCGGCGCGTGGCTGCCTCGCCGTGGTTGAGGGCATTCTCGACCTGCGTCAGCCACGGATGCACCCCGGCCGATAGGGCGCCGACGGGCGTGTAGCTGTGAAGGCGCATGCCCAACGCCTGGTCCGGCAGGTCCGTCCGCTTGTGAAGGGCCGCCACGGCATAGCGCCCCTCGCGGGCCAGCAAGGGGCCCACATGCTTGAACTGGGCGGGAAAGTTGTTGTGGACGAAGAGAAGGTCTCTCATGGGTGGGGTCAGGCTGCGACCGCTTCCAGCCATGCCTTGGCGCGGGGCAGCGATACCGCATTCAGATCCCAGCCGGCGCAGGCTGCCTCGCGGGCGCGTTGTCCCAGCTCGGTGCGCATGGCCGCGTCGGCCATCAGGGATGCGATCGAGGAAGCCATGCCCGGCACGTCGAAATAGTCGACCAGAATGCCGCTCTCACCATGCGTTATCGCTTCGCGCACGGGCTCGGTATTGCCGGCAACGACCGCACATCCTGCGCTCATCGCCTCGATCAAATAGGGCGACAGCGGGAACGGATAAGAAAGATGCACATGGACGCGCGATGCCTGCGCCAGCGCCAGGCGCCCGCGCCGGTCCGGCCGTCCCATGAAATGGACACGGGCCCAGTCGGCCGGGCCGACCAGCAACCGCACCTCGTCGATGAACTTCTGCTTCCAGCTCAGCCCGGCCGACGGCCAATCGGCCGGCGCACCCTCCCCGCCGGCAATCACGATGTGCGCAGCCGGCCGCGCGGCTAAAAGCTCGGGCAGTGCGCGCATGAAGATATGATAGCCGCTGCCCGGCTCCAGCACGGGGGCGCAGAAGCTGACGACCTCGTCCTCGCGGGTCAGCACAAGGCCATCGCCGACATCGACGGATGCATCGGCGCGCGGCGCGAAACGGACCGTGTCGATGCCATCCGGAACGACCGTTATCCATTGGCGGAAAAAGCCGGGGAAGGCGTCGGCCTGGAATTGTGTCGGCGCAAGCCCGGCATCCGCCTCGCGCAGGGTCATGTCCAGATGCAGGTTGCGAAAGGCGATGCGGCTGGCATCGAGCGGATCGGGCGTGATGAACTCCGGGTCGAAACCGACGTCGCCTCCATCCTTTCGGAAATAATAGTCGCAGTGGATCGCCATGCGTGCCTGCGGCCAGACATCCTTCAGGAACATCATTTCACTCCAGCCGGGATGGCCGATGATGATGTCGGGTTCGTACCCGCGCTCGCGCAGCGCGGTGCCCGCGCGAAACGCCGCTTCGCCCCGGATCGTCTTGGTTTCCAGGTCACGCAGCCAGGGATGTACGTCTCGCGTGCTGCTGCGGGCGGGGCGGTAGGAAACAAGCTGCACGCCGTCTACGCGGTCTGGCAGGTCCGACCGCATATGGAGCGCGGCGACACGATGATCGGGCAATCTGGCCAGGGCCGGCGCAAGGTGGCGAAACGGCCCGGGGTAGTTCTGATGCACGAAGAGCAGCTTCATGTATGACTTCTATCCTAGCTTACGGCGACGCGGCATCCACCGAAAATCAAAGGATTACAGTCGCCAAGGCGCTCCGTCCATCATCAAATGACGGCGTCCGAGCCGCTTCGCATCTTATCATCAGATAAATGACAAAGCTTGTTTTTATAAGAAGACTCGGCCGACGGTCACGGCCTACAGCACGATGCTGTCCGATTGTGTCAAGTCGCCGCACTACCGGTTGATTGTGTACCGGCGCGGCCATCTACCTCTAAATGCGTACGAGTGTGCCACGATAGTTATGAAGAGAGCGCGTCCATGTTCCATGACATCAAACTCGGCGACGAAGGCGGCAGGCTGGCCGCCGTTGCGCGGTACGACATCATGGACACCCCGTCCGAGCCGCAATTCGATAACATCGTCAGCCTGCTGAAGACGATCTTCAAGGCACCGATCGCGCTGATCTCAATCATCGATGACAGGCGCCAGTGGTACAAGGCCATTGACGGGGCCAGTCTCGTCGAGATTCCACGCGACGCGTCCTTCTGCAACTATACGATCCAGTCTGCCGACATCCTCGCCATCGAGGATATGACGCTGGACCCGCGTTTCGTGGATCACCCCATGGTTGCCGAGGCGCCGCATCTGCGAAGCTATCTCGGCATTCCGCTGACATCGCCGGACGGCTACAACATCGGCACCATCTGCATCCTGGACACGCAGCCCAGACGTTTCGGGCCGGACGACTATGCAACCCTTCGCCAGTTCGCGGCCGTCGCAATCACCCAGTTCGAGCTGCGCCAGATCGCGTCTCGCGATGGCCTGACGGGCCTGGCGACGCGCCGCGCATTCACCGAGGCTGCGGAGCGGGAGCTGAGCCGCTTCCTGCGTCATGGCCAGCCCGTCACGCTTGTCATCTTCGATCTCGACCGCTTCAAGTCGATCAACGATACCTATGGACACGGCATAGGGGACGCGGTGCTGAAAAGCGCAAGCGCTGCCTGCGAGGCCGTCAAACGCAACGAAGAACAGATCGGGCGCATCGGGGGCGAGGAATTCGCCATCCTGCTCGTCAACACCGGGCTGCCCGAAGCCCAGACCGCAGCCGAGCGGTTTCGCAAGGCAATCGAAGACGCGACGATCAGGGAAGTTCCGGACTTGCCGTTCACCGCCAGTTTCGGCCTTGCGCAATGCAATGCGGAAGCTTCGGATCTCGCGACCTGGCTGGATCGGGCGGACAAGGCGCTTTATGCGGCGAAGGCGCAGGGGCGCAACCGCTGCGTCGCCGGATGACCGGCCGCTGGCGAGGCTTCCCCTCTATCCCCTATGTGTCGCGGTTGGCCAGGCGAAGTGATGATCGTCGATGGCAAAGGCGTGGCTGTGCCGGATCGGCGCATGCCGGTGGGGATGGCGATGAGGCTCGGGCCCCTCCCAGCCTTCATGGTCATGCCTGTGGTGCTCGTCGTGGACATGCATCGCATCATGGGCAAAGGCGGCATGCTGGTGCTCGATCTCGATCGCATCGTCGGCTGGCCAGAGCACTGTCGCAGCCACAGTGCCGGCCAGGCATACCACCGACAGGGCGACGAACGTCGCGTCGAGGCCGATCGTCACTCCGAGCCAGCCGGCAAGCGGATAGGTGACCAGCCAGCAGGCATGCGACAGGGCAAACTGTGCCGCAAACACCGCAGGCCTGTCGGCCGCGCCGGACGACCGCCGCAACACGATGCCAATTGGCGTTCCGATGGCGGAGGACGCGGCCCCCATCAAAAGCCAAAGGCCGATGCTCGGCATCCAGCCCGGCCCTGTGCCGCCGACCAGCAGCAGGCAGGCCATCGCCACCGCACCGCCGATCATCGTTGCGCGGGTCGATACCGAACCGAGAATGCGCGACAAGAAAATCGCGACCGACATGGAACCCAGGCCATAGGCGGCGAACAGCAGGGCGACGTCGTGGTTGGAACCGCCGAGCTGGGTGCGGACATGCACCACCGTATTGACGATGACCATGGAACCGCCGGCGGACGCAGCCAGCGACAAGGCCAGCAAGCCCTGCAGGCGCGGTGTTGCAAGATAGATGCGCGCACCGCGGGTGAAGCGATCGACGAAGCCGGAGCCGGCCATCGCCGTCGCCGACGGCAGAGCGACTGTCGCGACCAGAAAGGCCGAGGCCAGAAAGCCCATCACGGTCCCCAGGAACAGCCAGTGGAAGCCGATCACGGTCAGAAGCAGAGCCGCCAGAAGCGGACTGAACAGGCTTTCCAGATCATAGGCGAGGCGCGACAGCGACAAGGCTTTGGTATAGTCGCGCTCGTCCGGCAGTATGTCGGGGATCGTTCCCTGGAAGGTCGGCGTAAACAGCGCCGACATGGACTGGAAGGCGAAGACCAGACCATAGACCTGCCAGATTTCGGTGACGAAGGGCAGCAGAAGCACGAACCCCGCCCGCACGACATCCAGCGTCACCAGAAATGTCCGGCGTGGGAGCCACGCCGTGATGACACCTGCGAACTGCGAAACGCCGACATAGGCGATCATCTTGATGGCGAGCGCGGTGCCGAGGACAGCCCCGGCTTCGTCCCCCGCCAGATCGTAGGCCAGCAGACCCAGCGCGACGGTGGTCAGCCCCGTGCCCACAAGGGAAAGAGCCTGCGCGGCGAAAAGCCGACGGTAGGTCCGGTTGCGAAGAACACCCAGCATCGAACGACGCTCCAGATGAGGGCCACCAAACGAGCGGCGGAACGTATGTTGGTCGACGGGATTGCTCTTGTCGATAGATTGGAGACTCTTTCATGACCAGCCGCACCACCATGCAGGATCCGCGTACGCAGTATCCCCAGCCGCCCTTCCCCGACCAGCCGCAGCCCGCCCCGGGGCTGGCGACGAAAATGGAGCCGACCCCCGATCACGGCGAGACGAGCTATGTCGGCCATGGCCGGCTCGAGGGCCGCAAGGCGCTGATTACCGGCGGCGACAGCGGCATAGGCCGCGCTGCGGCCATCGCCTATGCCCGCGAAGGCGCGGATGTCGCCATCGCCTACCTTCCATCTGAAGAGGCCGACGCGGCGGAGGTGATCGCCCTGATCGAGGCCGAGGGCCGGAAAGCCCTGGCGCTGCCGGGAGACGTAACCGACGAGGCCTGGTCCCGCGAGCTTGTGGACCTGGCGGCGTCGCATATGGGTGGCATCGACATCCTTGTCGTCAACGCCGGCCGTCAGCAGTACCGAGAGGATATCTCGCAGCTATCCTCGGAGGATTTCGACAAGACGCTGAAGACGAACCTCTACGCGCTGCATTGGATTTGCCAGGCGGCCGTTCCGCATATGCCGGCGGGTGCTGCCGTCATCACGACCGCGTCGGTGCAGGCCTACGATCCGTCAGATATCCTTCTGGACTACGCAACCACGAAGGCGGGTATCGTGGCCTACACCAAGGCGCTGTCCAAGCAGCTGATCGAAAAGGGCATCCGGGCCAATGTTGTGGCGCCCGGCCCGTTCTGGAGCGTCCTGCAATCGAGCGGCGGCCAGCCACCCGAAAAGGTGCAGCAGTTCGGTGGGCATAGCGCGTTCGGGCGGCCAGGCCAGCCCGTCGAAATCGCCCCGATCTACGTTTTGCTGGCCAGCCAGGAAGGCAGCTACATAACGGGCGAGGTCTACGGCATCACCGGAGGCGCAGGGATCGCCTGAGTATTCGGGGACGCCGTCGGGCGTCCCTCCTCCGGCACGATGGCCGCCAGTTCAGCAGTGTAATCCATCTTCGCAGACATCATCATGATTATCCACGCCACACGATAAGGCTCTCACCAATCATGGACCGCACGGGCATTACTGACGATTTGATGTACCGCTTGCTGCTATCGAGCGTAAAAGACTACGCAATCTACTTGCTCGATGAAGATGGTTTCATCCTGAATTGGAACGCGGGCGCCGAACACATCAAAGGCTACAGCGCCGACGAAATCGTCGGGAAGAACTATTCGTGTTTCTTTTCGGACGATGACCGAAGGCGCGGTGTGCCCTGGGATAATCTGGAAACGGCAAAGCGGCTGGGCCACTTCGCGGACGAGGGCTGGCGTTATCGAAAGGACCAGTCGGCGTTCTGGGCGAGCGTCGTGATCGACCCGGTCTACGATCTGGCCGGGTCGCTTCTGGGTTTCGCCAAGGTCACACGTGACCTGACCGAGCAACAGGAAGCCAATCGCCGTTTCGAGCATCAGGCGCGTCATGATTCCCTGACAGGGATCTATAATCGTCGGGGCATTCGGGAAAAGCTCGAGGAGCAACTACCGCAAGTCGCCTATGGCTCAAGGATCGCCGTTCACTACCTGGACCTGGATCGCTTCAAGGCGGTCAACGACAACCTTGGCCATGAAGGGGGAGATGAAGTCCTGAAATCCGCCACGCGGCGGTTTCAGGCAGTTCTGGGGCAAAATGGGGTTTTGGGCCGGTTGGGAGGCGACGAGTTCATCGCCCTCCAGTTCGGCTCTCCGACGCTCGACGCGATCAAGCTGACTGCAAATGCCCTTGTCGCGGCCATGGAAGAGCCTGTCCTGGTGGCCGGCAAGCTTGCCAAGGTCGGGGTCAGTGTCGGGACTGCGATTGCGCCCTTCCACGGCTACGACATCGATCTCATCCTGCGCCGCGCCGACCTGGCGCTCTACCAGGCGAAGCGGGACGGACGTAGCTGCGTGCGTCAATACAGCGATGAAATGGATATGCTCGCACGGGCGCGGACCGTTCTGGAGCTGGACGTGCGCGAGGCCGTCGATCGGCGTCTCTTCTATCTGGACTATCAGCCGATCATCAACGCCGTCGATGGCGAGGTTGCGGGCTACGAGGCCCTGCTCCGCTGGCGCACCGCCACAGGACAGATGGTGCCGCCTTCGGTGTTCATTCCCGTTGTCGAGGATCTTGGCCTGATATTCGCTCTCGGAGAATGGGTTCTGCGATCCGCCTGCTCGGAAGCGATGCGCTGGTCGCACAACATCTACGTATCGGTCAACGTTTCCGCTGCCCAGCTAACCGATCCGACATTCGTCGGGATCGTCGATGAGATCCTGAGCGATACGGGGCTGGCGCCGGAACGTCTCGAACTGGAGATTACGGAGTCCATGGTGCTGGACAATGTCGTGATCGCCGAAGGGATTTTGAGGACCCTCAGAAACCATGGGATCGGCATTGCGCTGGACGATTTCGGGACGGGCTTCTCCTCGCTCTCGCTCGTCAAGAAACTTCCCCTCACCCGCATCAAGATAGACAAATCCTTCGTCGACCAGATCGGTGACGACGGAAAGTCCACCGCAGTCATCGATGCCGTGCTGGCGCTCTGCGACGGCTATGGCCTGTCGACGACGGCGGAGGGCGTGGAAAACTCAAACCAGCAGTACATACTGACGGCAAAGGGTTGCGACTCGTTGCAAGGCTACCTCTTCGGAAAGCCGGGGCCAGTCGATCACGAGCGCGTCGACGCCTTGGCTGATTGAGGCCACCGCAGCGTCAGCGAAGCGGAGGAAGGGAAACCGTTTCGCCAGCCACGTCGATGGCGATCTTGCCGCGAATTTTGCGTCTTCCCCTGTTCTCCAGGAGGTCATGCGCCTCGCCCACGCGGGCAAGCGGCAGCGTCGCGCCAAGCACCGGTTTGATGAGCCCGCGCTCGACAAGGCCGGTCAGCGCGTCGAGTTTGCCTCGGTTCTGCCGCGTGAAGACGAAGTGATAGGCAGCGTTCCTGCCCCAGGCTTCGATGAGGTTCTGCGGCTGCGAAACGTCTACGATGCTAACAATGCGTCCAAGGCTGGCCAGCGCCAGCGGACTTCTGGTCAAGGTATCGCCTCCGATTGTGTCGAACACGACATTCGCGCCTTGCCCATCGGTCAGATGCCCGACTGCGTCGACATAATCCTCCGTGGTGTAGTCGATTGCCTCATCCGCACCGAGGGAGCGCACGAACTCATGGTCCTCGGCGCGGGCCGTCGTCAGCACGCGCGCGCCGATGGCCTTTGCAAGCTGGATCGCGATGGTGCCGACGCCGCCGGCCCCGCCATGGATGAGCACGGTTTCACCGACGGCCAGTTGCGCGCGCGTCACAAAGGCTTCCCACACGGTCCCGCCGACCAGCGTCAGGCTGGCCGCCTCGAGATGACTGATATTCGCGGGTTTACGGCCAACCAGTTCGACATCGGCCACATGCTGCTCTGCGTAAGAGCCGGGCCCGCCGAATATTCTGGGCGTGTAGTAGACCGCGTCGCCGACGCCGAACTCGGTTACGTCCGAGCCCGTCTCTTCGATGACACCGGAGATATCGTGCCCGATGATGGCGGGCAGCGGCACATAGTTCGCATAGTCGCCGCGACGGATCTGGTAATCCAATGGATTGACGGAGGTCGCGTGGACGCGCACCCGCACTTGGCGAGGCCCGACGGCCGGGACGGGAACCTCGCGAGTTCGAACGCATCGACCCCGCCGAAGCGGGTAAGGATCGCAGCTTTCATCGTGTGGGTCATGGTCGGTGTTCCTTCCAGTCTGCATGTCGCGCCAGGCCGCGCCAGGCCGCGCCGTTTCTTGCTGAGAGCAATCTGGATTTTCACCGAATGGCCCGGTAGTCGGACCAGGGCTGAAGCAGCTTCAACAGTCTGTTGAAACCTGGTGCGGGTCATGGCACCGTCAGGTCTCGCCTCGTCTCGGTGATTGAAGTGCCAGGCGAGCCGGCAAAGGCAGAGAGACCATGGATATTGGCGATCTGACTCTCTTCGTTCGTATCGCGCGCCTTGGCAGCATCAGCGCGGCCGCCCGCGATCTCGACATTACGCCTGCGGGCGCCAGTGCCCGGCTGGCATCGTTCGAACGGCGTCTCGGCGCGCGTCTTCTTCATCGGACCACACGGCTGGCAACGCTGACGGAGGATGGGCACGCTTTCCTGCCCTATGCGCAGAACATACTGGACTCTGCCGCGGCCGCGCGCGCCGCCCTGGGGCGCGAGCAGACGGCGCCCAGCGGCACATTGCGGATTGCCGCGCCGGCATCGTTTGCCCGGATGCATATCGTACCGGGGCTGCCGGATTTCATGCGTCGATATCCGGATCTCACCCTCGACATGCGCCTCTCCGACAGCATCGTCGATCTGGTGGAAGGCGCGTTCGATGTTGCGGTCCGCTACGGCAGCCTGCGTGACTCCTCGTTCGTGGCGCGGCGGATCGCGCCCGACCGCCGCGTGCTGGTTGCATCACCCGATTACCTGCAACGACGCGGGCACCCCGGCTCCCCGGACGACCTCGACGCGCACGATTGCCTCGTGGTCGGCACGCTTCATGCGTGGACCTTCAAAAGCCCGGGCGGGGAAACCCTCGTAAAGCAGGTAACGCCAACGCTGCGGATCAATGATGGTGGCGCCGTGCGCGATGCTGCCTGCGCCGGGCTGGGGATTGCCCTGATGGCAAGCTGGTGCGCGGCGGAAGAACTCCGCAATGGAACGCTGGTGCCTGTGCTGTCCGATCACCCTCTCGTGTCGACGCAGACACTTCTGGCGCTCTATCCAAGCTCGCGAGAACTGGCCCCCAAGGTTCGGGTATTCATCGACTGGCTTATCGCGCGGTTCGGACCGGAGCCCTACTGGGACCGGGGTCTTCCGACGTAAGCCGTTGAACGCCCGGCCAAAGCTCTGCCCGCGGCTGGACACCGTGCAGCCTTTACAACCAAATGGCACCTACTGGCGATCATGCGCGAGGAACGTTCATGCCCTTTGTGGTCGATGGTGATGTGCGCCTGTTCTACGAGCGCGTCGTTGGGCCGAAGCGCCCGATCATGTTTCTGCATGGCTGGTGCTGCGACCATACCTACCTGCAGCCCCAGTTCGATCATTTTGCCAATCTTGGCCATGAGGTCGTTGCGGTCGATTTTCGCGGACATGGACAGAGTGACAAGCCGATCTCGCATTATTCGATGCAGCTCTTCGCCGACGATGTAATCGCTGTCGCTCAGCACCTGCAGCTCCGGCCGCCAGTGATTGTGGGGCATAGCATGGGAGGGATCGTCGCCTTCGAACTGGCGAAGCGTTCTGCGACACTTCCGGCCGCGATTGTCATGCTGGATTCGGCCGTAGCCATACCGTCGGCATCGAGGCCGGGGATAGAGCCGTTTCTATCCGGGTTGCGTGGGCCGGGCTATCGCCATGTATTGGCAGACTATGTACGGAATGCGCTGTTCATATCGACCGACGATCGTCAGCGCCGCTCCGAGATTCCCGATGCAATGGCCAAGACGCCCCAGCATGTGCTGGTTTCCGCGTTCGAGGGCCTCAGGGATTATAATCCTGAAGCAGGCGGGAACGTGCGTGTTCCCGGCTTGTACATCGAAGCTGACGAGCCGACCCCGCGCTCGGACACAGCGCGCCTGCGGGACCTGGCGCCCGAATTGTTGTTCGGCAAAACCGTCGCGTCAGGACACTTCTGCCAGTTGGAGGTTCCGGATCAGATCAACGCGATGATCGCCCGCTTCATCGAGGTCACCGTTTCGGCATGAACTGCCGGATGGGCCGTTGCAGAGCGGAAATGAAAGGGCAAGGCGATTCCATGTTGCATGGAGTAGCCGGCGCTCCGCCAGAACCTGTAGTTGCAGTGCATGGACTGCGATGGAAGTCAGTGAACTTACCCCGCCCGCGCTGTCGAAGCCTTAATTCGCAGGGGTTTGGGGATGGTACGGTTGGGTGGGTTCGAACCACCGACCTCTGGAGCCACAATCCAACGCTCTAACCAGCTGAGCTACAACCGCATACCGAGGAGCTTGTCGCTCCATGGCGGTTCACATAAATTCATTCGGCGCGGGACGCAAGCCCATCCCGCGCTTGGAGACCACCCTAAAATTCAAGTCGTGCGCCGGATCACTCCTTGCGGGTGCGCGCCTTGTCCATGGCCTCCTTGCCGGGCCGCACCAGTTCGTTGGCGACCGTCCGCGACAGCGACTGCATGTCCCGGATCTGCCCGGCCATCAGCTCCGTCTGCTCGCGCACATAGCCCGACTGCAATTCGACCAGTTCGGCAACGGAGCGCACCTTCGTCATCTTTTCCAGATGCGCGAAGCCGAGTTCGGCATTCGTCCGCAGAGCCTCTATGGCCTTCTTGGACAGGGACAGAGAGCCGCTATGCGCATTCTCCAGCGTCGCTTCCAGGGTCTTGGTCGCCTCGTCGGCATTGTCGCGGATCGCCTGATAGGTCTTGCGCGACTGCTCGACCGTGCGCTCCGTCAAACCGCGCAACGCCTCTTGGAACCGTTCGGGATCGAGGCCAAGCGCGGCTTGCGCACGCGCTACGTTTTCCGGGTCCATCGCCTGCTTGAAGGCGTCCTCGGCTTGCGAAAACTCCCCCGAAGGCTTGCCTGCGGACCTTACCTTCTCCTTCATCGCACTCTCCCTCGCCATCTCAAGACGCCTACATGAGCGGATTTCCAATGTTCTGACAACTGACGAGCGGCGCATCGAATGATTGCAGGATGTTAACCCTTCCCGACGAATGATCGGCCGACCCTGGCGCCCGCAATGGATTTCGTGCGTGCCGGGCGTTATTAACAAAGGCGTAACCAACGGGATGGGCGGGGCCCTCGACAGGACATTTTCAGGACATGAACCCTCTGGAGATCATGGCATTTGAAGATGTACGCCGCGCCGGCGAAGCCGGCTGCGCCGTCGCAGCGCTGTCCGCCGACCTGACCCAAGTTCTCTGGCACAACAAAGCTGCCGATACGCTGACCTCCGGAACGCCCTCCCCCCTGTCGCGCATCAGGGAATTTGCCGGCGCCCTGATGCGTGACGGAGAAGTGACGACGCGGCTTCCGACGCAGTCCGGCGCCGGCTTCGTCTCCATCACGATCCGCCTGCGCATGGCCGTTGCCGCGGCCGGCGAAGAATTCGTGCTGTTGTCCAGCCTGCATCCCATGGCGCGTCCGGACGTCGGGGCCATGCTGGCGGAGCGTCTCTTGCGCGAGTCCGGCATGATCGGACATCCGGCCGCGATCATCACAGCCGGCGGCCTGCAGGCGATGAGTGCCTCGCTTGACCCGGACCGGGCGGCCGACTTTATCGATGCCGCGGACGAGTTCCTGACCGGCCCCATCGATTATCTGGAAATCGCCGACGAGGGCCGCAAACTCGCCTTTGCGCGTCTTGGCAGCGGACTGGCCCTCGTTGCCGATACAGGCCCCTGGACGGATGCGCAGCCCTTCAAGCCCGCTATGGCCGAACCTGCGCCGCAGGCCCCTGCAGTGCCGACCGACGCAACCGAGGCACAGGCTTCGACGACGCCGATCGGGCAGATCGTCCAGCGGTGGCATGAACGCCTGTCCGAAAAGGCGGTCACCCTGCGCTACAAGGCTGCGGAGTCACGCGACAGGCTCCGCACCGAAGCGATGCCAGGGCACCCCGGACAGGCCGAACCGGCAATTTCGCTGGCCGATGGCCGCTTCGAATGGCGCGTCGATGCCGCCTACCGCTTCACCGCCGTCGGCGCGGAGCTGGCCGCCGCCGTCGGCGCCAGTGCGCAGGCGTTGCACGGGCACGCGATCTTCGAAATCATGGATCGCCTGGGTCTCGACCCGTCCGGCGAGATCGCGCACCTGCTGCGCAGCCGCGCCCCGTGGTCGGACCGGATGGTGGACTGGCCGGTCGACGGCAGCGACGACCGCATGCGGATCGAGCTTGCGGCCCTGCCGGTCTACGGGCGGGGAACCGTCTTCGAGGGCATACGCGGCTTCGGCCGCATCGTCGGGCGTGTCGAGGCGGAAAGCCTTCCCGAACCGGCTAACGGCACCGGCCTGTCCGGTGCGGAGGCGGATGCCTTCGCATCCATCGGTGCGGCCCTTGGCGGCCTTGGCGATACGCCGCCAGCGGCGCCCCCGTCGGACCTGCCCGCCGACATCGTCACCTTTCTTGACGCACTGCCCGTAGCTGCCCTGGTGCAGGCTCGCGGACGCCTTGCGCATGCCAATCGCAGTTTCTTCGACCTGTCGGGATATGCCGGCCTTGCGGCCCTGGAAGCGGCCGGGGGGCTGGAGGTTCTTGCGGCGGACGATGGCAGGCTTGGCGAGGCGCAGGGTTGCATCCGGCTGCTGCGGCAGGATGGCGAGGTCGTGCGCGTTTCCTGCCAGATGCAGCGCATCACCGTCGCCGGAACGGCGATCCTTCTGTTCACCTTCCAGCGCCCGGCACCGGCCCCCGCCGACGAAGAGACGATCGAGTTGCGGGCGGTGCTCGATACGGCGACGGACGGCATCCTGATGCTGGAGGACGACGGCACGCTGCGCGCGATGAACGGCTCGGCAGAGGCGCTGTTCGGCCTTTCGGCCGCAAAGTGCCGCGGCTTTCCCTTCACCGACCTGATCGCCGAGGACAGCCGTGCAACGGCGGCCGCCTATCTGGCCGCGCTGCGCGACGGCGGCATGCAGAGCATTTTGAACGATGGCAGGGAAGTGCTTGGCAAGGTGGCGCGCGGCGCGCCGATTCCGCTGTTCATCACCATCGGCAGGCTGGGTGCGGGGCGCGGCTGGTGCGTCGTGATCCGGGACATCGGACATTGGAAGCGCATCGAGGAAGAGCTCGTCGCGGCGCGGCGACAGGCCGAAGACGCCAGCCTGCATAAAAGCCGCTTCCTGACCAATATCAGCCACGAGCTGCGTACGCCGCTGAACGCCATCATCGGCTTCGCCGATGTGATGGCTGCGGAAAGCTTCGGCCCCATCGGCAACGAGCGCTACCTGCAATATCTTCGCGATATCAAGCATTCCGGCCATCATCTGCTGGACCTCGTCAACGACCTTCTGGACATATCCAAGATCGAGGCCGGCAAGGCCTCGCTGAAGATCGCCCCCGTATCCGCCGTCGATATCGCGGCGGAGATCGTCTCCCTCATGCAGCCGCAGGCGGGCCGGGCCCGCGTGATCCTTCGCAGCGACCTGCCACGCGGCCTTCCGCACATTCTGGCCGATGCCCGCTCTATCCGGCAGATCGCGCTCAACCTTCTGTCCAATGCCATCCGCTTCACGCCGGCAGGGGGCCAGGTGGTGGTCTCGGCAAGCGTGGACACGAAGGGCTGCTTCATCCTGCGCTTCCGCGACACCGGAATCGGAATGAGCGAGGACGAGATGTCGGAGGCTATGATTCCCTACAGCCAGGTCAGCGCCATTGCCCGCGAACGGGGCGACGGCACTGGGCTCGGCCTGCCGCTGACCAAGGCCATGGTGGAGGCGAACTCCGCCCGTTTCGCGTTGCGTTCGACGCAGGGCGAAGGCACCATCGTCGAAATCACCTTTCCGGCAGACCGGGTCGTGGCGCAATGACGGCTCGGGGCGGCGCACTCGCTTCGCGCAGAGATGTCCCGTATATACACCCTACAGTTTAGTCCGCGCACGAGACCCGTTTGTCCGCCCACGATACGCCCTTGCATTCGCCCCCCGGAGACGGCCGCAAACGCCGCCTCTTCGGCTGGACCTTCGCCGGCGTCGCGGCCGCCATCCTGATCGGCGTCGTTTTTCTTGCCAATTCCAGCCTGTCGCTGAACCTCGAAAACGCCCGCCACGGAATAGAAGAGCGCCTTGCCGCCCTGACGGGGCGCAGCGTGCAAGTGGATGGCGGCGCCACGTTCCGGCTATTGCCGCGCCCGGTCGTGGAGTTGTCGAACATCCGGATGGACAGCGCCGAAGACACGCGGGAGTTGCGCGTAGCGCGCGTCATCGCGCAACTCGATCTCATCGATGCGCTGATCGGGCGAACCGACATTTCCCGCCTGACGCTGGTGCGTCCGGAATTTACCGAGGCGGACGAGCGGCCCGCCGCGCCATCGCCATCCGATCCGGCACCGGCCGCCAACGAAGACTTGACCCAGGGCAACGCCGCGGACGGCCTGCAGGTGATCGATCTTGCGACACAGACGCTGCGCGCCGTTCTGCAACGGTTCGAAGGGGTCCGCTACATCGAGGTTCGCGACGGGCTGTTCCGCCCGCAGGGCGATGCGCCCGGCATCAGCAATATCAACCTGGCCTTGCAGTGGGATGGCGGGCGGCAGCCGGCAGAGCTGTCCGGCAGCCTCGTGTGGAATGGCCAGCCGGCCGACATCAGCCTGGCCGTGGCGTCGCCGGCGGCGTTTCTGGTGGGCGACGAGAGCCAGCTTTCCGCCACCCTGCGTGCGCCGCCCGTCAGCCTGCGTTTCGACGGGACAGGCGCGGGCGGTACGCCGTTCCAACTGGAGGGACGTCTATCCCTGGAAGCGCCCTCGCTGGCGCGCCTCAGCCGGTGGATCGGCAGCCCGGGCCTCGCGCTTCCGGATTTCGGCTCCATCGCCCTCGAGACGGATCTGCGGCTGGCCGGGGAGCGTGCCTTCCTGAGCCGCACCAGCGTCGGCCTCGACGATATGCGTGCACAAGGCGCCCTTGAAATCGCGATGCTGGCCGGCCGCCCCATGCTTGCGGGCACCCTCGCCTTCGAGAGTTTCGACTTCGACACGCTGGGAAGCGCGATCGCGCCTCTGCCGCGGAACGTTCTGGACCTGCAGCGGCGAATCCCGCTGCACTTCGTCCGCGACTTCGATCTGGATTTGCGTCTTTCGGCAACGCAATCGCAATTGGCCGGCGTCGGCATGAGCGATCTGGCGGCCACGGTAAAATTCGCCTCGGGCAACGCGGTCGTCGATATCGGCGATGTTTCCGTCTTCGGAGGGCGCGCGCAGGGACGCGTCTCGCTGGATGCCAATGCGGCCGCGCCCCGCCTGACCGGCACCTATGCGCTGCAGGGCATCGAGGCGGCCACACTCGCGCAGCGGCTGTCCGCGGACGATTTGCAGTTGACCGGCGCGGCCACGATCAGCGGTAAGCTGGACCTGCCCGTTCGCAACTGGGCGGAGATCGCCAACAACAACCGTATCGAGGCGAAGGTGGACATCCGTGCGGGCACGGTGGCCGGAATGCCGCAGGTGGGCGACCTCCAGGAAGGTCAACGCACCTATACGTTGCAGCCGGGCGGGCAAGCGACCACCTTCGACACCTTGACCGCGCGGCTGTCCACCGCCGGAAGCTTCCTGCGGGTCGGCAGCTTCGAGATGGCGGGCTCGGCCGGCCGCATGACGCTTCAGGGCCTCATCGCGCTGGCCGATACATCCGTGTCGCTGGAGGGGCTCTTCGAGCCGGCGGCGGCCGATGTCGCAGATGCAAACAGCAACGCCACGTTCACCTCATCGAAACCCATCGAGTTCATATTGAGGGGCGAGTGGCCGAGCCTGGACGTCACCGTGACGCCGCGCTCCAAGCCGATCTGAAACGAGACATTCGCCGCCGGACCCGTCTCCGTGCCGCGAGGACGGGTTCGAGACATGCCGGCAAAAGCGACCTTCGGCTTCATCGGGACCATCGCCGTCCTGGCTATCGCGGCATCCGCCCCGGTAGCGCTGGCGGGCCCTTCTGACGATTATCACGCCGCCCTGCAGGGCGTGAGGGCCGACGCCTTCAAGCGCCTGGCCGACATCGACGTCAAGGCGATGCTAGGCACGGCGCCCGGAGATGCGCGGCTGCCCGGCAGGCTCTCGATCACCGACATCCCCGGCAAGGCGGATGCACCATTGGCCAAGGCACGGCGGCTGGCCGGCCAGCTTGCCGCCCAGCGCGGCGCCCGGTCCCTTCCCGCGACCGCGTCCAACCGCTGGGTTGCGGAACGGGTCCGCACGGATCTGTCCGACTATCTGTCACAGGGCCCCTCACCCTATCTTTGCTCGGGCCTCGACAACTATCTCGGCACCCTGCGCAGCTACACCAGCCAGCTTGCGGTAACCGACCTGCGGCTGGACGAGGCCGAAGCCTTCCTGGCGCAGTCGGCCCGCGACAACGCCGAGGCGGCCCTCGATGCGATGCAGCCGCCGCCTGCACCGCGATATGCGCCGGCCGATCGCCCCGGCATGCAGATCGCCGGGCCGGGCGGCCTGCCATCCATCGATGCCGAGGAAGAGCAAGGCGACGGTCCGGGCCTTCTGACCTTCGTTGCGTCCAATGCAGTGGCCCGGCCCTCGACCGGCGATTTCGGGCCGGCGGCGCGGCGCCCGCCCATGGCGCTGGAAACCCGCGGCGAACTCGAGCGTGCCGCGCGGCGGCTTATCTTCGCGGCGCGGCGCGGCGCTTTCATCGATCTGGACCGGCATGCCGCCACGCAGGCGCCGGGGCGCGGCGCGGCAACCTATCTGGCGGTGATCGCGCCGACCTTGTCCTCGGTCACCGACCCGCTCGTGCGCCCGGCGCTGATCAACGCGCTTGCCGACATCGAGGCGCTGGATATCGTGATGGCGGCGCGCGGCGGCGGGGAAGACCCGGTGGCTGCCGCGCTCGACGAAACCATGAACGCCATACGGGCAGCCCACGACACGGCCTGTCGATAAAGCTGCGCGTCAGCCGGCAGACGAGACGGCCAGACGTTCCGCTTCCTGCGCCAGCTTTTCGTCGCGCAGGCGGCGCACCTCCTGCCGCTTGGTGACGAGCGAGGCGATGACCACACCTGTCGCCACCACGCCGATCATGATCGTCGATATGGCGTTGATCTCGGGCGTCACGCCCAGCCTGACCTGACTGTAGATCCGCATGGGCAGTGTGGTGGCGCCGGGGCCGGAGGAGAAGCTGGCGATCACCAGATCGTCCAACGACAGGGTGAAGGCCAGCATCCAGCCCGCCAGCACAGCCGGCCAGATGACCGGTATGGTCACCAGCAGAAAGGCCTTCAGGGGCGGACATCCAAGGTCCTGTGCCGCCTCCTCGAGCGAGCGGTCGACGCCGATCAGCCGCGACTGCACCACGACGGCGACGAAGCACATGGAGAAGGTCGTGTGCGCCAGTGTGACCGACCAGAACCCCCTGTCGAAATTGATGGCCACGAACAGCAGCAGCAGCGACAGGCCGGTGATGACTTCCGGCATCACCAGCGGCGCCGCCACCATGCCGGAGAACAGCAGCCTGCCGCGGAAATTGCCGTAGCGCACCATGGCCATAGCCGCCAGCGTGCCCAGGATGGTGGCGATGGTGGCCGACAGGATACCGACGCGCAACGTGATGAAGGCCGCATCGACGAACAGGCTGTTGCCCGCCAGCGCCGCGTACCAGCGCGTGGAAAAGCCGCCCCATACGGTGACAAGCTGCGATGCGTTGAAGGAATAGACCACCAGCAGCACGATCGGCAGATAGAGGAAGGCGAAGCCGACCACCAGCGACACGATATTGAAGGGCGACAGCCGACCGCTCATGTCAGGCTCCGGGCCTGGATCTTCTGAAAGATCATGATGGGAACCACCAGCACGAGAAGCAGCAGGACGGCCACGGCCGACGCGACCGGCCAGTCCCGGTTGATGAAGAACTCGTCCCAAAGGACCTTGCCGATCATCAGCGTCTGGGAGCCGCCGAGAAGATCGGGAATGACGAACTCGCCCACCGCCGGAATGAAGACCAGGAACGACCCGGCGACGACGCCGGGCAGCGACAGCGGGAAGGTGATCTTCCAGAACGCCCAGAAGGGCGGGCAGCCAAGATCGTTCGCCGCCTCGACCAGCCGGTGGTCCATCCGCTCCAGGCTCGCATAGATGGGCAGAACCATGAACGGCAGATAGGAATAGACGATGCCGATATAGACGGCGGTCTCGGTGTTCAGGAGGTTCAGTGGTTGCGAGACGATACCCGTCCACAGCAGGAACTGGTTGAGGTAGCCCTCGCCTCGCAGGATGCCGATCCACGCATAGACGCGGATCAGAAAGCTCGTCCAGAACGGCAGGATGACCAGCATCAGGAGGATGGGGCGAAGGCTGCCCGATGCGCGGGCCATGCCATAGGCCAGCGGATAGCCGACCGCCAGGGCGAGGACGGTAGACACGAAGGCGATGCGCAGGCTGGACAGATAGGCGTTGATGTAAAGCGGATCGCCGCCCAGCCACAGATAGTTTTCGAAGGACAGGTCACGCAAAGCCTGCCAACTGGCCGAAAGGTCGGTCAGGTCGAAGGTCGGCAGATAGGGCGGCTGGGCGATCGCCGTTTCCGACAGCGAAATCTTGAATACGATCAGGAAGGGAATGAGGAACAGCGCGATGAGCCACAGATAGGGGATGCCGATCACCCCTGCCCTGAACCAGCCGCCCGAACCCGCCTTCTTGTCGCCGCCCCTTGTTTCAGCCGCCATGCCGCGCCCTCATGCCGACAGGATGACGCCGGCATCGGCGGGGAAGGAAAGATAGACTTCCTCATCCCAGCCGATCTGCTCCGGCGCAACGCGGAAGGCGTTCATGACGGTCGCCCGCATGATCGTGCCGCTATCGAGCTTGACGTTGAACAGCGTCACATCCCCCAGATAGGCGATGTCCCAGACCGTCCCCTTCATGACGTTGGCCGCGCCGGCATCCGGCGGGCGGCGGCTGAGGGTGATCTTTTCCGGCCGCACCGCCAGTGCGGCAGCCGCCCCCTTTGCCAGGTTCGGCGCACCGTCCACCGTCAGGATGCCGCCTTCGGCCGCAAGGCGCAGCCTGTCGCCGGAGATGTCTTCCACCGTTCCCTCGACGATCGAGACATTGCCGATGAAGTCCGCCACGTATCGCGAGTTCGGGGCCTCGTACAGGATGGCCGGCGTCGCCACCTGCTCGATCCGGCCGGCGCGCATCACGGCGATCCGGTCCGACATGGTCATCGCCTCTTCCTGGTCGTGGGTGACGATCACGAAGGTCAGGCCTAGCTCCTGCTGCAGGTCCATCAGCTCGAACTGTGTTTCCTCGCGCAGTTTCTTGTCGAGCGCGCCGAGCGGCTCGTCGAGAAGCAGCACCTTGGGCTTCTTGGCAAGCGAGCGGGCCAGCGCCACGCGCTGCTGCTGGCCGCCCGAAAGCTGCTGCGGCTTGCGCTTTGCATAGGGTGTCAGCTTCACCAGCCGCAGCATTTCGGCAACCCGGTCGGCAATCTCCGAGCGCGCCATGCCGTCCTGCTTCAGGCCGAAGGCGATGTTCTTCTCGACGCTCATATGCGGAAACAGAGCGTAGGACTGGAACATCATGTTGAGCGGCCGCCGGTAGGGCGGAACGCCGGTCAGGCTCTGCCCCCCCAAGCGGATATCGCCGGAGGTCGGCGTCTCGAACCCGGCCAGCATCCGCAGAAGGGTGGACTTGCCGCACCCCGACGGCCCCAGCAGCGCGAAGAATTCACGCGTGTAGACGTTGAGGCTCAGATCGTCCACGGCGTTGAAGTCGCCGAAGGTGCGCACCACCCGGTCGAACTCGATCAGTGGTTTTGCCGTGGGGTCGTTCCACGGATCGAAGTTCCGCCGGATGCTTCCGAGCGATTTGAGCGCCGTCGCCATGATCGAACAGAGCCTCGCCGTCGCGTCTACTGTCCGGTCCGAACGGTGGTGAAGGCGCGCGTCACCAGACGTTGCGCCCGGGCATCGTAGGGCAGCTTGATGTACAGCTTTTCCAGGGTCGCCTCGTCCGGGTAGACGGCCGGATCGCCGAAGATTTCCGGATCGATCAGCTTCTGCGAGGCGAGATTGCCGTTGGCATAGACGACATAGTCGGTGGCGCGCGCGATCACTTCGGGGCGCATCATGTAATTGATGAATGTGTGGGCGGCTTCGACGTGCGGCGCATCCGTCGGAATGGCCATCTGGTCGAACCACATCATCGCGCCTTCCTTGGGGATGGAATAGCCGATCTCGACGCCGGCCCCGGCCTCTTCCGCCCGGTCACGCGCCTGGAAGATATCGCCGGAGAAGCCCACCGCCACGCAGATGTCGCCATTGGCCAGCGCGTTGATGTATTCCGACGAATGGAACTTGCGGATGAAAGGCCGCACCTTGAGCAAAAGGTCGGTCGCCTTCTGGATGTCCTCGGCAGACGCCGCATCCGGGTTGACGCCCAGATAGTTCAGGGCCGCGGGGATGATCTCGCCGGGCGAATCCAGCATGTCGATACCGCATGACGCCAGCTTTTCGGCATATTGCGGATCGAAGACGAGCGCCCAGCTATCCAGCGGCGCATCGGGCAGGGCCTCGGCGACCTTGGCCGTGTTGTACCCGATGCCCGTGGTGCCCCACATGTAGTTGACCGAGTAGGCGTTATCGGGATCGAAGGCCGCGACACGCTCCTGGATCATCGGCCACATGTTGCCGAGATTGGTCAGCTTGGACGGGTCCAGCTTCTGGTACACGCCCGCCTGGATCTGCCGCGCCAGATATTCGGCCGAGGGCACCACGATGTCGTAGCCGCTGCCGCCCGCCAGCATCCGGGTTTCCAGGATCTCGTTGGAATCATACGTGTCGTAGACGACGCGGATGCCCGTTTCCTTGGTGAAGTCCTCGATGATCGTCGGGTCGATATAATCCGACCAGTTGTAGATGTTGAGCTGCTGCTGAGCGGCAGCCTGCCCGGTCAGGGCAGTGAATGCGGCGAGGGCGACGAGGCTGCAAGTGGAACGGTTGGGCAAGATCTGCATCTCCTGAAGTCACGCGACGGGGCCGGATGCCCGACTATTTCCGAGAGTCGGGCCTTTGGGTAGCCCCTAACTGGACAAGATCACAAGCGGTTGTCGCGCTGCATATAAATCGCATCGGGCCCATAGGCCGCGAGCTTGGCGCCGATTGCCGCGTCGTCGATGGCGGCAAAGCCGAAGCGGGCCCAGAAGGGCCCCGTCCCGTACACCGAGATCAGCGTCGTCACCGGAAAGCGCGCCGCGATGCCGAGCAGCCTGTCGATGCCCTGCCGCGCCTCTCCCCGCCCCCGTCGCTCCGGCGCAACGACGACGTCGTGGATGTAGAAGGCGTCCGCCGACGGCTCCAGCCGGTCGAGGATCGTGTCCAGCGGCGGCGGCGACAGCCGCTCGATCGGGTGTGCGACGCCATAGCCGACGATCGCCGCGCCGGTATCCAGCACGATGGCCCCGTCCGCAAACAGCCCGATGCGGTTGCGGAACACCTCCGGCCGTTCCGGCAGGCCAGGATGCACCCTGTCGGCCAGTGCGGTGACGGCGGCCACGTCATGGTCCGCCATCGCGCGCCATCGCGCCTGATCCATCGTCGTGTCGTTCATCGGTGCTTCTGTCCCGCTCCGTAGAAGATCTTCTCCCACGCCTTGTGGGCCTTGTAGCCTTCGCGGATGAAGGGGGTAAACACGGCCATGTTCAGGACGGCCTTGTTGGTGAGGCGCCCGGGAAACCGCAGCGGCTTCTCGAAATCGACAAACAGCACCACGCGCACCTTGTCGGAGTGGTTCCACGCCTCGTGCTCGTAGGCATCGTCGAAGATGAGCGCCTTGCCTTCCTGCCAGTGGCAAAGCGTATCGGCAACGCGGATTGCAATCTTGTCGGGCTCGTCCGGAACGATCAGGCCGAGGTGGAAGCGCAGCACGCCATTATACGGCCCGCGATGCGGCGGCAGATGCTTGCCCGGCTCGAAGATCGAGAACATGGCCGATTTCATCCCGGGAATTTTCTGCAGGATGCGCCAGGTCTGCGGGCATTGGCGGATCGCCTCCTCCGACTTGATGCCGTAGCCGCACAGGAAGAAGGTCTTCCAGTTCTGGTCGGAGGAGATCGAGCGCACCTCCGAGGAAATCTCGTGGAAGGCGGGCAGCTCTCCCTTGCGGGTCAGGACGGCATCCAGTTCCTTGCGGATAAGGGGCCATTCGGCCTCCACCTCCGCTGCCCATGGAAAGACGGCGTTGTCATAGACCGGCGGGTTACCGAGCGTGGCGCTGGACAGGTTCCATGCCTCCGCGCCGTCCACCACCTTCTGCACCGCCCGCGCGACGAAGCCCTGCCGGCTCATCGTATCTTCCAGGCCCTCTGTCTTCGCTTTCTGGGATGACCCGCTCCGCATATCCACCGGCGACACTCCTACTCAAAAATCGAAAGCCGACAGGCCGCTGACCCAGGCGTCGAGGCCCAGAGGCCGCGTCAGCGGCGGCTCGGCCCGGGCCAGGCAGGCCGCCCGCTCGCAGAGCCGGCACGCCGGCCCCACGGGCACCGGCGCCATCCGGCCGAGCCTGCCATAGATGACCCTATCCTTGAAAGCGACTTCGCAGGCAAGCAGCAGCGCGGTGCGGCGGGGGCGCTCGGCGAAGCCGGCCTTCAACCCCTCCAGCGTGCGCGAGATCGTCAGGAAGGTGGCTCCGTCGGGCATCTCCACCTCTTCCACGATCACGCGCCCGGCCTCGGCGAAACTGTTGTGGATGGCCAGCTTGACGCAGCCGCCGCCGAAGCGGCGGGTGGGAAAGCCCTGCGCCCCCGCCCGCCGGAAGCGGTTGCCGGCCTGGTCCACCTCCATCATGAAGAAGGGCACGCCCGGCGCCCCATGGCGCTGCAGCGTGGTCAACCGGTTGGCCACCTGCTCGAACGAGGCCTGGAATCGACCTGCAAGGGCGTCGATATCGTAGGCCGCCCGCTCGGCTGCGGCATGAAAGGGGCCATAGGGCATGATCAGCGCGTGGGCCGCGTAGCGCGTCAGCTCGAAAAGGGCCAGCCGCCGCGCCTCTGCGCTGGGAAAGGCGAAACTGTCGAGCTCGGACTGGATCGGCTGCGCCAGCGCAAGGGATGCCGCCTCAAAGGCCACCTCGCGCAGCCGGTCCGGCGCGGACAGACGCTCGGACAGGAACAAACGGCGGGAATGCCGGTCGAAGCGGCGGCGCCAGTTGGGCATCGTTTCCACCGGCAGGACGCGCACGGAAACGTCGTGCCGCGCCTTCAGCCAGGTTTTCAGTGCCCCATAGGCATCGTCGCCAAGGCCGATCTCCGTGCTCAGGCCCTCGGCCGCCCCGTCGATGCCGGCGAAGTAGTTGGGCCTGTCTTCCAGCACCTCGCGCACCGCATCCATGGGCAGGCGTGAGCCGGCGGCGTCCAGCGCCTTGCCTTGCCCGGCCAGAAGCACGGACAGGTCCGACAGACGCGCCTCCATTTCCTTGTAGGCGCGATAGAGCTTCGCCATCCCGGCCGCGGCGTTGGGGGCGGCGTCGACGAGATCGCCCATCTCCTGCGGTCCGGGCAATTCGCCCGACAAGAGCGGATCGGCGAAGGCGGCCTTCAGCTCGGCGCGGACACCGTCGCCCTCCCGCGCCTGCAGGCCCGAGAGGTCGACATCGTAGATTTCCGCCAGCCGAAGCAGGATCTGCACCGTCAGCGGCCGTTGATTGCGCTCCAGAAGGTTCAGGTACGAGGGCGATATGCCGAGCTCGGCCGCCATGGCCGTCTGCGTCAGCCCCAGCCCGTTCCGCAGCCGGCGCAATCGTGGCCCGGCAAATATCTTGTTGTCCGCCATGACCGTTTTGACCGCGTTTTTACAACCGTCCTGCTTTACAGATTTTACATCATGACAGGCGCCTTTTGTCAAAGCACGTACAAGCCGACATCTTTCCAGCGCCGCAAATCAGGGTTTTCGCTGCCGTGATCTGGAAGTTCTGTCAATCCTTCTCCCGGACGCAGAGCACGCAAGCACCAGCGTCGTATCAGGGAGTGACAGGACATGACTGATTTTTACAACCTCGTCCAAAGCGCACCGGCAGGCCGCTTCGACACGATCGAGCGTCCCTACACGGCCGAGGATGTAAAGCGACTTCGCGGTTCCGTCCCCATCCGCTACACGCTGGCGGAAAACGGCGCCAACCGGCTTTGGGAGTTGCTCCGCACCGAGGATTTCGTCAACGCGCTGGGCGCGATGACAGGCAACCAGGCCATGCAGATGGTGCGCGCCGGCCTGAAGGCGATCTACCTGTCGGGCTGGCAGGTGGCGGCCGACTCCAACACCGCCTCCTCCATGTACCCCGACCAGTCGCTCTATCCGGCCAACGCCGCGCCGGAACTGTGCCGTCGCATCAACCGCACCTTGCAGCGTGCCGACCAGATCGAGCATTCGGAAGGCCGTCTCAGCGTCGATAGCTGGTTTGCGCCAATCGTCGCGGATGCTGAGGCCGGCTTCGGCGGGCCGCTCAACGCGTTCGAAATCATGAAGGCCTTCATCGAAGCCGGTGCGGCGGGCGTGCATTTCGAGGATCAGCTCGCCTCGGAAAAGAAGTGCGGGCACCTTGGCGGCAAGGTGCTCATCCCGACGGCGGCGCATATCCGCAACCTGACGGCGGCGCGCCTGGCGGCCGACGTGATGGGCGTGCCGACGCTGGTGGTGGCGCGGACGGATGCCGAGGCGGCCAAGCTGGTGACCTCAGACATCGACGAGCGCGACCAACCCTTCGTCGACTACGATGCCGGCCGGACGGCGGAAGGCTTCTACCGCGTGCGCAACGGGCTGGAGCCCTGCATCGCCCGCGCCATCGCTTATGCGCCGCATGCCGATCTGATCTGGTGCGAGACATCCAAGCCGGATCTGGACCAGGCACGCCGCTTCGCCGAAGGCGTCCACAAGGTGCATCCCGACCGGATGCTGGCCTATAACTGCTCGCCCTCCTTCAACTGGCGCAAGAACCTCGACGAGGCGACCATTGCCAAGTTCCAGCGCGAGCTCGGCGCCATGGGCTACAAGTTCCAGTTCATCACGCTGGCCGGCTTCCACCAACTCAATTTCGGCATGTTCGAGCTGGCGCGCGGTTACCGCGACCGGCAGATGGCCGCCTATTCGGAGCTGCAGGAAGCCGAATTCGCAGCCGAGGCGGCCGGCTACACCGCCACCAAGCACCAGCGCGAAGTGGGCACTGGATATTTCGACGCCGTCAGCATGGCCATCACCGGCGGCACATCCTCCACCACCGCCATGGGCGAATCCACCGAAAGCGCGCAGTTCCGGCCGGCAGCGCCGCTGAACGTCGCCGCAGAGTAAACCCGGCAACCGTACCTCAAGGAGCGATCGATATGAGCCTCGTCATGGAAGAAAAGCGCCCGCGCACCCGCGTCCGCGAACGCGCCGAAGAGCAGTCCGCCACCATGGATAGCACACAGCAGGCGGCCATCCGCTCGCTGGCCAACGACCTGCACCGCCTCAACCAGTCGGTCATGAAGGCGGTGGAGGAAGGACTGTCCGTCGAACTGGTGCGCTCGGCGCGCCACCATTCCGGCAATGGCTGCTGGGGAGACCTTCTGGTTCCCGTCATCGTGCGCACCGAACGCTGAAAACCATGCAAGGCGGCCGCAGCGCCGCCTTGCCCGCCTCTACTTGAACTGGCTATCATCGACCGACGCCGAAACCCGTCGCGAAGGATTGCATGGCCAAACGTCCGAAACCCCCAAAATCCGAGGCGGGCACCCCCTCGAGGATCAAGAAGAACGGACAGGTCAGGACAGCCGTCCCCGCCATCGGCGAAAGCGGGCGCAGCGTGCCTCCCCTTGCCAAGGCGGCACGGAAGCGGCCCGCCTTCCTGGATTCCCGGCGCGGCGTCGCTGACATGGACGAGGCGCGCGAATGGCTTGCCGAGCGCCGGATCGAGGATGTGGAGTGCATCACCCCCGACCTTGCCGGCGTTGCACGCGGCAAGATGATGCCCGCCAAGAAATTTACCGGCAATACCTCGCTGGCGCTGCCATCCGCCCTGTTCATGCACACGATCTCGGGCGAATATCCGGAAGAGACGGGCAGCTTCCGCTATTCGCCCAATGACGGCGATCTGAAGCTGGTGCCCGACTTTTCCACCATCGCCGAAGTCCCGTGGGAGACGGACCCGACAGCCGCCATCATCTGCGACCTCGTGGATGTCAACGGCAAGGCGGTCGGCTACACGCCGCGCAACGTGCTGAAGCATGTGGTGGAACTGTACGAGGAAAAGGGCTGGCGGCCCATCGTCGCGCCCGAGATCGAGTTCTATCTCGTTTCGCGCAATGTCGATCCGGATTATCCGCTGACGCCGCCCATCGGTCGTTCTGGCCGGCAGATCCAGAGCGGGCAGAGCTACTCCATCGGCGGCATCAACGAATTCGACGAGCTGATCGACGATATCTACCACTTCTCCGACCGGCAGGGCCTGGAGATCGATACGCTGATCCACGAGGACGGCGCCGCCCAGTTGGAAATCAACCTGCGCCACGGCAACCCGATAGAGCTGGCGGACCAGGTCTTCATGTTCAAGCGCACCATCCGCGAAGCGGCGCTGAAGCACGATATCTACGCCACCTTCATGGCCAAACCGATCCAGGGGCAGCCGGGCTCGGCGATGCACATCCACCAATCCGTGGTGGACCGTCGCACAGGGGCCAACGTCTTCTCCAATCCGGACGGGACGCCCTCGCAACTGTTCCACCACTTCATCGGCGGCATGCAGCGCTATGTGCCGGCCGCACTCGTGATGATGGCGCCCTATGTCAACTCCTACCGGCGGCTGACGCACGGGATGAGCGCTCCCACCAACAATGCCTGGGGCTACGACAACCGCACGACGGCGTTCCGCGTCCCGACATCCGAACCCGCCGCACGGCGGGTGGAGAACCGGCTTCCGTCCTCCGACGCCAACCCCTATCTGGCGCTGGCGGCATCGCTGGCCTGCGGCTATCTCGGCATGACCGAGGGCATCGAGCCGGACCAGCCCACCGACCGCACCGTCAACGAGGACGGCGTCATCTCGTTGCCGCGCGGCCTGTTGGAAGCGGTTGCGGCCTTTGAAGCAGAAGATTCCTTCCAGAACGTCCTCGGCCGCGAGTTTCTGGCCACCTATGCCGGCATCAAGCGCGGCGAATTCGAAACCTTCATGCAGGTGATCAGCCCCTGGGAACGGGAGTTCCTCCTGCTCAATGTCTGAGGCCGGCTACCAGTCTCCCATTTCGCCCGGCCGCTCCTTCTACGAGGACTCGATTGCCGAGCGGCCGCGCTATCCGCGCCTCGACGGCAGCCGCCAGGCCGATGTCCTTGTCATCGGGGGCGGTTTCACTGGCCTCTCGGCTGCCGCGCATCTTGCCCAAGGCGGAGCGCGCGTCGTCCTTCTGGAAGCGGCCCGCCTTGGCGACGGGGCGTCGGGCCGCAACGGCGGCCAGTTCGGCACCGGCCAGCGCCTCTGGCCGGAAGAGCTGGAGCCGCGCATAGGACTGCCCCGTAGCCGCGCCCTGTTCGATCTTGCCGAGGATGCCAAACGCCACCTTCTGGGCTTCATGGCGCGACACGACATCGACGCCAATCTCGGCACCGGGCAGTTGTCGGTCGTCCACCGCAAACGGTTTGCTGCGGATTACCAGGCCCATGCCGAACACATGGCCAGGCACTACGACTACCCGCATCTGTCCTGGCACGAGCCTGCCGACATGGCGCAGCGTCTGGGCTCCGACAGCTATCATGGCGGCCTGCGCGATGCGGCGACCTTCCATTTGAACCCGATGAAGCTTCTTGTCGGTACGGCGCGCGTGGCAGACGCGGCAGGGGCGGTGCTGCACGAGCAAACCCCGGTGACGCGGCTGGAGCCCGTCGCGGGGGGCATCCGCGCCCACACGCCCTTCGGCATCGTCACGGCCGCGCGGGCCCTGGTGGCAACCAATGGCCATGGTGGTTCGCTGGAGCCGCGCGCCGGCGCCCACATCATGCCCATTCGCTCCTACATCGCGGCGACGTCCCCGCTGGCGGAACCGGAGCGCGTTATTCCCGGTGGCGAGGCCGTGGACGATTCCCGCTTCGTCGTGCGCTATTTCCGCAAGAGCGCCGACAACCGCCTGCTGTTCGGTGGGCGCGAGGCTTACATGAGCGGCGATGGCGACATCGCAGGCCCGCTGCGGCGCCTGATCGCCGGCCTCTATCCGCATCTTTCGGACGTCGGCATTACCCACGCATGGGGCGGGACGGTGGGAATAACCATGACGCGCATGCCCTATGTGGATACGCCCCATCCCGGGCTTACGGTCATCGGCGGCTTTTCCGGCCATGGCGTCATGCTGGCGAATTTCTTCGGCCGGCTCTATGCCGAGTTCGCGGCGGGAGCGCCCGACAGGCTCGCCCCGCTCCGCGCGCTGGACATCCCGGCTTTTCCTGGCGGGCCGCAGCTGCGTAGCCCGCTTCTTTTTTTGGCTATGACATGGTTTTCGCTTCGCGACCGGTTGTGATAACCGACGGCGCAAACTGATCTGAAGGCTGCCCCATGAGCGTCGATGCAAATGCTTCCCGAAATCTCCGGTTTCATCTGCGCGCCGAAACGCAAGGCCAGCACGAGGCGCTGGACAGCTCCTTCGCGGCGCTGCTGCCGGTGCCCGATATCGCGGCCTACACCCATTTCCTGCGCATGAACCAGGCCGCCCATGGCGGCGTGGAGGCGTGGCTGGCCACGACGCCGCTTGCGCAGTGGCTGCCCGAATGGCCGGAGTGGAGCCGGCTTTCCGACCTTGAAGCCGACATGGACGTCATGGGCCTGGCGCCGGTGTCGATGCCGCCCTTTGCGCTGGCCGAAAGCGGGCTGCCGGAAGCGGTGGGCGTTGCCTATGTGCTGGAAGGCTCTCGCCTCGGGGCGGTCTTCATCCACCGCGCCTTCGAAAAGGTCGACGCGCCCGCGCGGCTGCCGGGCGCCAGCTTCCGGTATCTTGCCCGCTCCGGCGAGGACAAGCGCTTCTCCCGCCTTGCCGCGCGGATGGACGATCTTGCCTTTACGAAAGAGGAGACGGAACGCTGCGTGGGGGCTGCTCGTTCTGCTTTCGATTATTTCATGAAGGCGCGTGACGACGCGGCCTCTTCAGCCGACAGGGTCATGGTGCCGGTTTGACATCCCAGGACAATGCGCTTTCCTTTGTAGCCGACCTTACCAATTGCGAGCGCGAGCCCATCCAGTTCCTGGGCTCGATACAACAGATCGGCTTTCTGGTCTGCGTCTCGATGGACTGGCTCATCCAGCGCGTGTCCGCCAACATCTCCGATTATGTCGATCGCAGCGTGGACGACCTCCTGGGCGAGCCGCTGAACCTCCTGCTGCCTTCCGTAACGCTTCATACGCTGCGCGGCCGGTTGCAGGTTCTGGCCGCACCGGACAGCGCCGAGCGCCTGTTCGGGATCGACCTTTTCCAGGACGGACGCCTGTTCGACGTGGCGCTGCATCTGTCCGCACAGTCGATCGTCATCGAGGCGGAGCCGGCGGCAGCCAGCAGCTACAACCCCGGCATCCTCATCAAGAACATGATCGCGCGGATCCACCGCACGGATACGCTGGAAAACCTGTACCGCGAGTGTGTCCGGCAGTTGCGCGGCGTCACCGGTTTCGACCGCGTGATGCTGTACCGATTTTCTCCGGACAATTCGGGCCACGTCATCGCCGAGTCCGCCCGAAGCGGGATCGGGTCCTTCCTCGACCTGCATTATCCCTCGACCGACATTCCGGCGCAGGCGCGCAGCCTGTATGTCCGCAACCCGATCCGAATCATCGCCGATGTCGACGCGCCTCCCGTGCCCGTCGTGCCGATGCAGGACCCCATGGGGCAGTTGCTGGACCTGTCGCTGGCCGGCTCGCGCAGTGTGTCGCCGATCCATCTGGAATACTTACGCAATATGGGTGTCGGCGCATCCATGTCGATTTCCGTCATCATCGACGGCCAATTGTGGGGCCTTTTCGCGCTGCATCACTATCAGCCGCGCGTGCTGGGCATGGAGCTGCGCTCTGCCGTGGAGCTGTTCGGGCAGATCGTCTCGCTGACGATCGAAGGGCGGCTCAACAAGGAGCGCCGGCTTCTGGAGGAAGCCACGCGCGATCTGCACGACCACTTCGTCGCCAAGATCGTGGCGGCGACGCCCTCCATCGAGGCGATCGCCGATTTTGCAGAAGAGCTGCGCGCCATCATCCCCAATGACGGCTTCGCCGTATGGGCCAAGGGCGAGGCAAGACTGTTCGGTCAGACGCCGACCGCCGAGGAGATCCAGGCCCTCGCCCGTTTCCTCAACCGCGCCGGGGCCAGCCGGATCTACGCAACGGATTGCCTGTCCGACGTCCATCCCCCGGCCGCCGACTATGTCGATCGCGCCGCCGGCGTGCTTGCCGTGCCGATCTCGCGGTCGCCGCGCGACTATCTCCTGTTCTTCCGCCGCGAGCTCGTCCAGACGGTGACATGGGCAGGCGACCCCTCCACCAAGGAGCGGACGGTTGGACCCCACGGCGTAAGGCTGACACCGCGCAAAAGCTTCGAGGCGTGGAAGGAAACCGTCTATCAACGGTCCGAGAGCTTTTCCGAGGCGACGATCAAGGCCGCGGAATCCCTGCGGGTCAGCATTCTGGAAATCCTTCTCCGCTTCAACGAGGAAAGCGAGCGCCAGCAAAGCCAGGCGACACAGCGTCAGGAGTTGCTGATTGCCGAGCTTAACCACCGGGTGCGCAACGTCCTCAGCCTGATGCGCGCCATCGTGGCCCAGTCCAAGCCGGGAGCGGCATCGATCGAGGATTTCGGCCGCATCATTTCCGGGCGTGTGCAGGCGCTGGCCCGTGCGCACGACCAGCTCACCGCGGACAATTTCAAACCGGTGCTGCTGAGCAGCATCATCCACACGGAAGTTTCGGCCTATATCGGCAACAAGGCGTCGCGCGTCGACGTAAAGGGGCCGGCCCTGACGGTCGAGGCGTCGGCATTTTCCACGCTTGCGCTCGTCTTCCACGAGCTCGTCACCAATTCGGCCAAGTACGGCGCCTTGTCGGATTCGACCGGAAGCGTGCTCGTGGACTATTTCATCGACCAGGACGGCAATTGCCGCATCACATGGCGCGAATCCGGTGGCCCCGCCGTGACGGCGCCAACGCGGCGCGGTTTCGGCACCACCATCATCGAACGCTCGATCCCGCACGATCTTGGCGGCGAAGCACGGCTGGACTACCGTCTGTCCGGTCTCGTCGCCAATTTCCTGCTGCCGGAACGCAGTTTCCGTCCGGCGTCGCAGGTGCCGGGCGGTGACGTCCGAGCTCCGACGAAGGAGGCCGCCGGCATGATGGAAACGCAGAATTCAAGTCTGGATGGGCTGTCCGGCCTGATCGTGGAAGACAACATGATCATTTCGCTGGATGCCGAGCAACTGATGCTCGACCATGGCATGCGCACGGTCTTCATTGCGGCCAGTGTCGCCGATGCCCAAACGATCATCGACAGCGAGAGCGTGGATATCGCTCTTCTGGACGTCAATCTGGGTATGGAAACGTCGTTCGCGCTGGTTCCACGGTTGAACGAGCGCAACATCCCCTACGTCTTCGTCACGGGCTATGGCGAGAAGGTGGAACTGCCTGCCGAGGCCGGATCGGCACAGGCCATCCGCAAACCCTTCGCCTCGGACGATCTTCTGGCCGCGCTGACCGTTGCGCTGGGGCGTCCGGGCGCCCGGGACTAAGCCTTAAGTCAGACCAGCCCGCGCGAGCGGCAGAACTCTACTCGATCGAACATCGTATCGGTTTCCATGACGGAGAAGTGCGGGCTGCCGTCCGGCGCGCGTGTCAGATGCCCGACAAACAGCAGCATGCGCGCATCGCCGCCGCTTTGATGCTGGGACTGGGCGAGACCGCAAAGTTCGACGACGCCGGCCGTGCGCGTGCGCGCCTGAACACGCACCACGCGTCCGCTGACCGGGTCCGCAAGCTGGGGTGACACGCCCTTCAGGATTTCGGCAAGCTCGGCTTCGTCCGGCATGTAGGGCTGGCCGTGCGGCGCCTT
This sequence comes from Aureimonas altamirensis, assembly GCF_001463885.1. Taxonomy (GTDB): domain Bacteria; phylum Pseudomonadota; class Alphaproteobacteria; order Rhizobiales; family Rhizobiaceae; genus Aureimonas; species Aureimonas altamirensis. The sequence goes on from NZ_BBWQ01000011.1 coordinate 89,072, forward strand.
TTCGGGCTTGCGCGGAAAGGGCGTGAGCCGGGAATAATCATAGGTCTGGAGCGCGGATGCGGCCGTGGCAAAGCCCGGCGCCTCGCCCGTGCCGCTGCAGCCCGACAATGGCAGAGCGGCAAGGCAAATGCCCGCAAACAGGCCTGGCAGGACACCCGACTTCACGTCCCCGACTCCTCGTCCATCACGATCGACGGCGAACCCTACCGTCTTCCATCGCTTCACTGGAGTCTTGGCGCGGTCACATTCTCTATCATGTGGTCTTTTTCGGTGATGTCGCGTCAAACCGCACATGCCTGTAGCGCAACGCCCCCACCCTGCCGACATGGAAAGGCAGGAGCCGCAATTGCGTGCGCAGCCGCCGCAGCATGAAGGGCAGGTTCGCAAGGGTCGGCGGCAGCCGCTGTCGCTGCGCCTGGACGGACGACGCCGCGGCACCCGGCCCTGCCGCCCCCTCCTGTCCCGCCAGAACATGCTGCTGGATGGCCATGGCCGGCTCGCACACGAAGGCGGCAAGGCCGGCTTCGGCGTGCAGGAAGGCATCCGCCGGTGCGGCACGGCGCGACGCCAGCGCCAGCAGCCGCTTTGCCCCCGCAGGCCAGACGATGTAGGCGGCAGAGCCTGCCTTGTCGCGCGCCAGCGGCACCGCCGTCACGTCTTCGGTCAACGGCCGCGCCCCGGCCCTGCGGACGAAGCGGCGCTTTCCGAAATCCTCCAGATTCAGGAATTCCATCCCGCCCGTCGCCATGGCCGCGCGCAGGACCTGCGGAAGGCGGGGCGACAGCACGGCATCGTCCTCCAGCACCAGCAGGGGCGCATCGGCATCGACCGCCCTTTGCCACGCCGCGCGGTGCGACAGGAAACAGGCCAGCTCCGGCGCCGACAGGGGCCGCTCCCAGCTACGCCCCAGCGCGGCCCGCGTTGCATCGTCGATGGACCCGGCTTCCACCGCCGGCAGCCTGTGCAACGGCAGGCCCAATGCCGCTGCCTGCGCCTCCATGAAGGCCCGGCGCTCCTGCGCCCGGTCGAGATTGATGAAGACCGCGTCCATCATCTGTCCCTCCAAAAGGCCGGCGACAGCAGGATGAGCACGGTCACGATCTCCAGCCGCCCGACCAACATCAGGAATGAGAGGACCCAGAGCGCCGGATCGTCGACGGCCGAAAAGTTGCCGGCCGGCCCGATGACGTCGCCGAAACCCGGCCCGGTATTGGCCACCGCCGTCAGCGCACCCGAAAAGGCCGTGACGAAATCCAGTCCCAGCGTGGCCAGCATGGCGGTTCCCAGCATCAGCAGCATGAAGAACAGCGAAACGAATATGGTCACGCTCTGGATGCCGTCCGCCGAGATATCCTTGTGGCCGTATTTCAGGGACTGGACCGAGCGCGGCCGCAGCAACCGGCCGAAGCCGGCCTGCACCACGTTCCACAGGATCAGGATGCGGTTGACCTTGATGCCGCCGGAGGTGGAGCCGGCGCAGCCGCCGATGAACATGGCAACGAAGAAGACGCCGACGGCGGCATGCGACCAGCGTGTGAAATCCTCCGATATGAAGCCGGTGGTGGTGATGATCGAAACGAAATTGAAGGCCGAACTGACCAGCGCCTCGCCGAAGCCGACCTCGTTGTGCACCATGCGCATGACCACCAGAACGGCGGTCGCCACGACGCAGATGCCAAGGAACAGCGGCACCTGCGGATCGCTCCAGCGCTGGAACTGCCGTGGCAGGAAGAAGCGGATATACAGCACGAAGGGGAGCGCGCCGAGCGTCATGAAAACGGTGGCGACGGCCAGGATGCCGTCATTGTCGAAATAGCCGAGGCTGGCATCCTTGGTGGAGAAGCCGCCCGTGGCGACGGTCGACATTGCGTGGTTGACGGCATCGAAATCGTCCATGCCGAACGAGCCGTAGCTGACCGCGCAGGCGACCGTGAGCACGAGGTAGACCGAGACGATGCCGCTGGCCAGTTGCTGGACGCGGGGCAGCATCTTGTCCGACCTGTCGGAACTTTCGAGGTGGAACAGCGACAGGCCGCCGACGCGCAGCGACGGCAGGATCAAAAGCACCATGCCGACGATACCGATGCCGCCGAGCCAGTTGAGCAGCGAGCGCCACAGCAGGATTCCGCGCGGCATGTCGTCGAGCCCGTTGATGACGGTGGCGCCAGTGGTGGTGAGCCCCGATACCGATTCGAAGACGGCGTCGGATACCGTCAGCCCGATGGACGCCATGTAGAGCGGCACCGCCGCCACCGCGCAGCTCACCAGCCAGACCCCCGTCACCAGCACGAAGCCGAGGCGCGGCGAAGGCTGCACGCGCGGCCCGCGCGTCGCGACGGCAACGAGGCTGCAGAGCGCGGCGATCAGCAGCGATGATCCGACAAAGACGAGATAGTCGTCGTTGCCGTCCGCGAAGTCGACCAGCGCAGGCAGCAGCATCGCCCCGGCAAGGGCCAGGCCGAAAATCGACGAGACGTGGGAAACGATCCTGAAAATACCACGCGCCCCAAGGTGAGTTCGTCTTCGTCGTTCTAAAGGCTAACCGCGTATCGGGGAAGCCATGACAGACCCCCTGCCCGCCCGGTGCGCGCCGCTTCGGGCATGGGGCGGGCAGAGAGCGGACAGGCCTGTCAGCCTGCCCGCATCTGTTCGGTCGCTGCGCCGGCCTGCTGCTCGGTCAGGCGGCGGTAGATGCCGCCGCGCCGCTTGAGCAGGTCCGCATGGGTGCCGTCTTCCACGATCCGTCCCCTGTCGAAGACCAGGATCCGGTCCAGCGTGCGCACCGTCGACAGGCGGTGCGCGATAACCAGCGCGGTGCGCCCGGCCATGAGACGCTCCATCGCCTTCTGGATCAGCAGCTCCGATTCCGAATCCAGCGCCGAGGTGGCCTCGTCGAGAATCAGGATCGGGCAATCGGCCAGGAAGGCGCGCGCCAGGGCCACGCGCTGGCGCTCGCCGCCGGACAGCTTCACGCCGCGCTCGCCGACAAGGGTTTCGTACCCCTGCGGCAATCGCATGATGAAGTCGTGCGCAGAGGCCAGCCGTGCCGCATGCTCGATCTGGCCCTGCGTGGCGCCCGGCCGCCCGTAGGCGATATTCTCCGACAGCGTACGGTGGAACAGGATCGATTCCTGCGGCACGATGGCCACGTTCTGCCGCAGGGACTGCTGCGTGACCTGCGCCACGTCCTGACCGTCGATCCGGATCGCGCCGCCGGTAACGTCGTACAGGCGCTGGATCAGCTTGACGAACGTCGTCTTTCCGGAGCCGGAATGGCCAACCAGCCCGACGCTCTGCCCGGCCGGGATGACGACATCCAGGCCCGAATAAAGCGGCGTCGCGTGGCTGCCGTAGCGGAAATCCACCTTGTCGAAGGCGATCGTGCCCTCGCTGACGCGCAGGGGCCGGGCATCCGGTGCGTCGACGATCTGCGGCGCCTCGTCGTGAAGGTCCACCAGCTCTTCCATCTCGTTCACCGAGCGCTGCAAATTGTTCACATGCATGCCGATGTCGCGGAGATAGCCCTGCAGCACGAAGTAGGTGGTCAACACATAGGTGACGTCGCCCGGCGTTGCCTGCCCGGTGTGCCAGAGATACAGGGCAAGCCCGGCAAGCCCGATACGCGTGATCCACAACAGCACCGTCTGCAGCGACCCGGCCCAGGTGTGCCGCATCCAGGTGACGGCGGTGCGCCGCTTCCATTCCTGCGTCGCGTCGGCAAGCCGCTCCTCTTCCCGCGCCTCGGCGCCGAACGCCTTGACGACGGCGTTGCAGGCAAGCGCATCGGCCAGCACGCCGCCGATCCGCGTATCCATGCGGTTGGACAGGCGCGCCGCCGGCGCGATCCAGCGCACCGACAGGACGACGGTGACGAGAATGTAGGCGATGGCGCCGGCGCCCATGGCAAGGCCCATCACCGGCCATTGCCAGCCGAGGATCGCGACCGCGCCCACCAGCACCACGAGCGAGGGCCAGAGCGCCAGCAGAAGCACGTCGTGCATGATGTCGAGAGACCACATGCCGCGTGTGATCTGCCGGACGGTGGAGCCTGAGAAGCTGTTGGCGTGCCAGTCGGCGGAGAAACGCTGCACCTGCGTGAAGCCGCCGCGCGAGACGCGCTCCATGATGCGCAGGGTCATCGGCACGACCGCCGCCCATGCGATGTGCCGCAGCACGACATAGGCAAGCCCCAGCACGGCCATGGCGGCCAGTGCGTGCAAGGCCGTATCGAGCCCGCCGCCGGTGCCGGAAGAGGCAATCGCATCCACGAGCCGACCCGCGAAGACAGGCATGGCGATGTCGGCCAGCGTTGCCAGCGTGATCGTGCAGAGGATCGTGGCGACCAGTCGCCACTCGCTGCGCCAGTTGGAAAAGGTGAAGGACAGGACGCGGCGATAGGCGCTGCGCCCGCTCTTGATTGACTGGGTCATGGTTCGATGCGGCGCGAAGGCCGCCCTTCATCGCGGACGAATCGGACGTCCGACAGTGATGGAGATATGCTCTGCGGAAGGCGAAGCGGTGGGCCGGCCGGAATGGGCGGCGGACGAGCGGAAGGCGGTACCTACGCCTGGATCGTCGAGGGGCGTGCGAAATCCGGATTGTTCATTCAGCCGCCCCCTTTCTGTCTGCTTCGTTGACGAGAGGCGCCATAAAGCCATCCAAAATCACGCCGGTCAAGCCGCGCGCCGGGCTGCTGCCCGCCCCGCAAAGCCCTGTGGCTTTCTCGCCACCCCTTGTTGTGTCGCCCCTGCACGTCCTCTATTGAAAGATAATGTGCCGCAAGCCACTTGCGGAACACCGAGGCATCAACACGGAATCAGCGCCATGACCGTCGAGCGTCACGCCGAAGTTCTCATCGTCGGCTCCGGGCCGGCCGGCTATACCGCCGCCATCTATGCGGCGCGCGCCATGCTGAAGCCGCTGATGGTTGCCGGGCTTCAGGAAGGCGGGCAGCTTACCATCACGTCCGACGTCGAGAACTATCCGGGTTTTGCCGACCCGATCCAGGGCCCCTGGCTGATGGAGCAGATGAAGGCGCAGGCCCTCGCCATGGGCACGGAAATGGCAGCCGACCTGATCGTCGAAGCCGACCTGTCCGCGCGGCCGTTCCGCCTGCGTGGCGACGGCGGCGTCGTCTACACGGCCGACGCGCTGATCATCGCTACCGGCGCACAGGCGCGCTGGCTGGGCCTCGACACCGAGGCCGAGTTCCAGGGCTTCGGCGTTTCGGCATGCGCCACCTGCGACGGCTTCTTCTACCGCGGCAAGGATGTCGTGGTGGTGGGCGGCGGCAATACGGCGGTCGAGGAAGCGCTCTATCTGTCCCACATCGCGCGCAGCGTCACTGTGGTTCACCGGCGCAACGCCTTCCGGGCAGAGCGCATCATGCAGGATCGCCTGCTGGCGCGCGATAACGTCTCCGTCGTCTGGAATGCCGAGATCGCCGACGTGGTGGGCATCAAGCACCCGATGAAGCAGGTGACCGGCGTCCGGCTGCGCGACGTCGTCACCGGGGAGATCTCCGAGCGGTCGACCGACGGCGTCTTCATCGCCATCGGCCATGCGCCGGCAACCGAACTCTTCTCGGGCCAGTTGCGCACCAAGCCGGGCGGCTATCTCTGGGTGGAGCCTGGCACCACGCAGACATCGGTCGAGGGTGTCTATGCGGCAGGCGACGTTGCCGACGACGTCTACCGCCAGGCGGTAACGGCGGCCGGGCTCGGCTGCATGGCCGCCTTGGAGGCCGAGCGTTGGCTGGCGGCGCGCACCGATGCCCCTGCCGAGCGGCAGGCAGCGGAATAAAGGGCACCGGCAAACCTTACGAGAAAGCGGGACGGATCGATGGCGCTTGACTGGGACAAGCTGCGCATATTCCACGCAGCGGCGGAGGCCGGCTCCTTCACCCATGCCGCCAACGCGCTGAACCTCAGCCAGTCGGCGATCAGCCGGCAGGTCGCCGCCCTCGAACAGGAGATCGGCGCCCCTCTCTTCCACCGCCATGCACGCGGCCTCGTGCTGTCCGAGCAGGGCGAAATCCTGTTCCGCACCGCGACGGATGTGCTCAAGCAGCTCGAAACCGTCCGCATGCAACTGACCGAAACGCGCGAGAAGCCCAGCGGCCGGCTGCGCGTCACCACCACGGTCGGCCTCGGCTCCGGCTGGCTCACCCACCGCGCGCAGGAGTTCCTCGAGCTGTATCCCGAGCTCGAATTGCAGCTCGTGTTCGACAACGAGGAAATTGACCTGACCATGCGCAAGGCGGATTGCGCCATCCGCCTGCGCCAGCCCCAGCAGCCGGACCTGATCCAGCGCCGCCTGTTTACCGTGCATCTGCATGTCTATGCCGCGCCCAGCTACCTGCAACGCTATGGCCGGCCCGAAACCATCGCCGATCTCGACCGCCACCGCCTGATCACCTTCGGCGAGCCGGCGCCGCTTTATCTGCGCAATCTCAACACGCTGGAAACCGTGGGTCTGCCGGAAGGCATGACGCGCCCGGCCGTGCTGCAGATCAACAATCTCATGGCGATCAAGTCCGCTATCGAGCGCGGCATCGGCCTGGCGCTCCTGCCCGACTACATGATCGACAAGGACTCCAAGCTGGTACAGGTGCTGCCCGAGATGGAGATGCCGGCCTTCGACACCTATCTCTGCTATCCGGAACAGTTGCGTGATGCCGCCAAGCTCAAGGTGTTCCGCGACTTCCTGATTGCCAAGGCGCGCACCTGGGCCTTCTAGGCCGCATCGCGCACGCTTTGGAGCATGCCATGCAAATGTGCATGGCTGGCATGTGCAATCGGCTCTGGTTGTTCGAGCGCGACCCGCTATTTTGATAATCAGTCGCGGCCGGGGAATACCTCCTCCCATTCCTCCGCCCGACCGTTTCCTCCCAGGGTTGCCATATGCAGCCCTTTGATTTAGCCGGGTTTTCGAACCCGGCTTTTTTTTGCCCTGTCGTCCGCATCGCCCACGAAAAAGCCCGCGCTGAATGACGCGGGCTCGGGGTCGCGTTCGCGATGAGGCTGGTGCTTACCGCAGGCTGGAGCAGAAGCGCTGGATGCGCTTGCATGCCTCTTCCAGCAGGGCTTCCGAAGTTGCATAGGAAATCCGGAAATTCGGACCGAGGCCGAAGGCCGAACCGTGCACGACGGCGACGCCTTCCTGCTCCAGAAGCGCGGTGACGAAATCCTCGTCCGTCTCGATGCGCTTGCCGCCTTCCGTCGTCTTGCCGATCAGCCCGGCGCAGGACGGGTAGACGTAGAACGCGCCTTCCGGCGTCGGGCACTGGATGCCGGTCGCCTGGTTGAGCATCGATACGACGAGATCGCGCCGGCCCTGGAAGATCGTCCGGTTGCTGGCGATGAAGTCCTGCGGGCCCGTCAGCGCCTCGACGGCGGCCCATTGTGCGATGGAACAGGCGCCGGACGTCTGCTGGCCCTGGATCATGTCCATGGCCTTGATGAGGTTCAGTGGCCCACCGGCATAGCCGATGCGCCATCCCGTCATGGCATAGGCCTTGGACACGCCGTTGATCGTCAACGTGCGGTCGTAGAGGCGCGGCTCCACCTGTGCCGGCGTGGCGAAGGTGAAGTCGCCGTAGACGAGATGCTCATACATGTCGTCGGTCATGACCCAGACATGCTCATGGCGCAGCAGCACGTCCGTCAGCGCCTTCACCTCGTCATGCGTATAGGCGCCGCCCGACGGGTTGGAGGGCGAGTTGAACAGAAACCACTTGGTCTTCGGCGTGATCGCCTTTTCCAACGCCTCGGGCGTCAGTTTGAACCCGCTTTCCAGGCCGGTCTCGACGAAGACGGGCGTGCCGCCGCACAGAAGCACCATTTCCGGATAGCTGACCCAGTAAGGCGTCGGGATGACGACTTCGTCTCCGGGGTTGAGGGTCGCCATGAAGGCGTTGAACAGAACCTGCTTGCCGCCGGTGGAGACGATGGTCTGGGCCGGTGTGTAGTCCAGCCCGTTCTCGCGCTTGAACTTCTGCGAGATCGCCTCGCGAAGCTGCGGGATACCGGCGATAGGCGTGTACTTGGTCTCGCCCCGGTTGATCGCGTCGATCGCGGCGGCCTTGATGTTGTCGGGCGTATCGAAATCCGGTTCGCCCGCGCCGAGGCCGATGACGTCGACCCCCTTCGCTTTTAATTCCCGCGCCTTCTGCGAAACGGCGATGGTGGCGGAAGGCTTGACGCGGTCGAGCGCGGCGGCAAGGAAGGCCATGATCCTGATACTCCGGCGGTGATGGCATGGATAGTCTGGCTTGCGGGCCACACATAGAGCCGCCAAGCCTGCGGGCGCAACACGTTAATGGGCATCGCTGGCATCAATTAATGTGATGCGGTGCCGCGTCATTATGAATTTGCCGTCGAGCAGGCAGGGAAGATAGCGTCGAGCCGGAAACGACCATCTGGGATAAGGCACCGCACAATGCTGCGTATCTACGGAATGCTGGACAGCGGAAATTGCTACAAGCCGCGCCTGCTGATGGCGCTGACGGGCCGTCCGTTCGCCCATGTGGAGGTGTCGACGCGGGACGGGTCGACGCGGACGGAAACCTTCCTTGGGCGTAATCCCATCGGTCAGTGCCCGCTGCTGGAGCTGGAAGACGGTCGCTTCCTGGCGGAGTCCGGCGCGATCCTGAATTATCTGGGAGAGGGTACGGACTATGTTCCGCAAGACCCCTTTGACCGCGCCCGCATGCTGCAATGGATGTTCTTCGAGCAGAACCAGCACGAACCCGCCATTGCCGTACGGCGTGCCATGTCGGTGTATCCGGAGCGGAAGGCGGCGGCGACGGCCGAGCGGCTTCAGACAACGCTGGAAAGGGGTAACGCGGTTCTGGCGGTCATGGACCGTCAGCTCTCGGACAACCGCTTCTTCATCGGCGACCGGCCAAGCCTTGCCGATATCGCCCTGTATCCGTACACGAAGGATGCTCCGGAGGGTGGGTTCGATCTCGCCCCCTTCGGCAACGTCTCGGCGTGGCTGGAGCGGGTGGAGTCGCTGCCCGGCTACCGCCCGAAAGACTGGATGCCCGCCTGATGGCAGGCGAGCATCCGGAGGATTCCGTAACCTCAGTCGCGGCCGAGCACCATCGCGTCGACATCGACGTCGGCGGCAGCTTCGAGCTCTTCGCGGGTCAGCGTCGGTGCGTTGACGCGCAGGTCGCCGTCGGTGACCTGGATGTCGAGTGCGGACCAATCCACCAGAACTTCCTTCTCGCCGATGCCGAGGAAGCCGCCGACCTCGATCACGACTGCCGCGATCTGACCTTCGGTGTCGACGACGAAGTCCTCGATCTCGCCGATCTTGGCGCCATCGACGCCGTAGACATCCTCATCGTCCAGATCGTCGATCAGGAAATGCGCGGGCGCGGCGCCCTGCGTGACCGGAGGCAGCACAACGATGACCGGGTTGTCGGAGGCCGGCGCCGGCGTCGTGGCGGTGGTCTGCGCCATCGCGCTTCCGCTCATAAGGGCTGCAATGCTGGCGGCGATCAGGATGTTCTTCATAAATGCCTCTCTGTTCGTAAGCCGACCCCGGCGAATGCGCCGTCGGCCTGCGGGGTGCGAAAGGCGCCGGCACACGCTTTGGTTCCATTATTCCCGCTCACGGAGTTGAGATTTTCGTCTGACGGTTTCCCGGCATGTCCCGCGTAACCGCCAATCTTCTGCTGCTCTTCGCCGGCGCCGTGTGGGGCATGGGCTTCGTCGCGCAATCGACCGCCATGGAGAAGATCGGTCCCTGGTCCTACAACGGGTTGCGCTTCCTGATCGGCGGACTTGCGCTGCTGCCGCTCGTGCGGATGGAGGCGCTCCGCGCCGCTGCACCCCTGTCCGGGCGGCAGTGGCGCGGCTATGTCGCCATCGGCCTATTCCTGTTTGCCGGATCGATCCTGCAGCAGATCGGGATCGTCCATACCAGCGTCACCAATGCCGGTTTCCTGACCGGGCTTTATGTCGTGCTGACGCCGTTGCTGGCGCTGGCGCTGTTCCGCAACCGCCCGCATCCCGTCATCCTGATGGCGGCGCCCATGGCTTTCGCCGGCATCGTATTGACGGGCGGCGGGCATCTGGGGCCCCTGTCCGGCGGCGACATGCTGGTGATGGCAGGCGCCGTGTTCTGGGCGTTGCAGATCCTGTTCATCGGCCGCTTCGCACCCGGCTCCGGCCGCCCCTTCGCCCTGTCGGCGACGCAGTTTCTGGTTGCGGCCGGGCTTTCCTTCGTCGGCGCGCTCGTTCTCGAGGATACCGGCCTTTCGGAGATCGCCGCGGCGGCACCGGAAATCCTGTATGCGGGGCTGGTATCCGTCGCATTGGGCTTCACCGTGCAGGTGGTGGCCCAACAGCATACGACGGGGCCGCAGGCGGCCGTGATGCTGTCATCGGAAACGCTTTTCGCCGGCCTGTTCGGCGCGCTCATCCTTGGCGAGCGGCTTGGCCCGGTGGCCCTGGCCGGATGCGGGCTCATCTTCGCCGCGATGCTTCTGGTGGAAGTGGGTCCAACGGCGTGGCAGGCCCGTCGCCGCAGCGGAAATTGAACCCGCTGACACAGTCATGTATCTCGTTGGTCGGTACGGGGCCGCGAGGGGAGCGAACACGCATGAATCAGCAGGCGAGCGAGACGCCGACGGGTGAGTTGACGGTACGGGTGCCGGCGATGCCGGCCGACGCCAACGCGGCGGGCGATATCTTCGGCGGCTGGGTCATGTCGCAGATGGACCTGGCAGCCGGCATTCGCGGCGTCGAGCGCGCGCATGGCCGCGTCGCCACGGTTGCGGTGGACAAGCTGGTCTTCAACCGCCCCGTCAAGATCGGCGATACGTTGAACGTCTACACCGCCGTCGAGCGTGTCGGGCGCACCTCCATCCGGATCGAGGTGGAGGCCTGGGCACAGCGCTATCTGACGCGCGACCTCGTCAAGGTAACGGAAGGCGTCTTCACCATGGTCGCCCTGGATGGCGCCGGCAGCCCCACCCCGGTGCCCACCGAAGCGTGACCGATCCGGACGCACGCGGCACTGGCACACGGACGTAGCTGTCGCCCACCGGCAACACACGAACACCGAGGTTTACCGCCACGACCGTGACGGGCCGGAAATAACTTGACTCGATAGCTCATATTCATGCCTGACGGGAGCAGCCGAAGCGATCGCTGCGGCTTAGACATCCCAGTTCAGTATGAGTGACGCCCCCATGACGAGCCGATCGCTTCCCTCCCCTGCCCACGGTTTCCGGCTTCGCGCGCTCAGCGCCTCGCTTCTGGCCGGGTGCACGCTCCTGGCGGCCGCGCCCCAGGCCGCAAGCGCACAGGAGACGGCCCCTACCGCGCAGAATGGCGGCGCCATCGTGCTGGATACGATCGTCGTCGAGAACAATGACGGCAGCAGCATATTCGGCGGCGGATACTATAGCGGCCTGATCGTGCAGGAGACGACCGCCGGTGGCCGCATGCCGACCTCGATGCTGGAAACGCCGGCCTCAGTGTCCGTCATCACGCCGGAGGAGCTGGCCCTGCGCAACGCGAGCAGCGTCGAAGAGGCACTCGATTACACGGCGGGCGTATCCACCGGCTTCTACGGCTCCGACGACCGTTTCGATTTCGTCCGGATCCGCGGCCTGGATGCCTATGCCTTCCGCGACGGACTTCCGCTGGGCCTGCCCTTCGGCGCCCCGCGCGAAGAGATCTATGCCTTCGACAATATCGAGGTTCTGCGCGGCGCCAACTCCAGCGGCTTCGGCCTTGCCGCCCCCGGCGGGGCGATCAATTACATCACCAAGCGCCCACGGCGGGATACGTTCGGCGAAGTCTATGTGACGGGCGGCTCCTTCAACCACAAGGAGATCGGGTTCGACGGCGGCACCAATCTGACCGCCGACGACACGGTCTCGGTGCGCGTCACCGGCAAGCTGCAGGACGCCGACAAGGAATACGACTTCTCCAATGATGACGAGAAGTTCTTCCAGGGCGGCATCACATGGCGCCCCACGGCATTCACCAACCTCAGCATCGTCTACGATCACCTCTACATCGACAGCGTACCGGGCGGCGGCGGCCATCCGATCGGCTACGATTTCGGACGAAGCCAGTTCTTCGGCGAGCCGTCGTACAATTATCGCGGCACGCAGCGCGACACGGTCAGCCTTTTCTTCGACCATGATTTCGACAATGGCTTCTCGATCGCGTCGACGGCGCGCTACTCCAGCACGGACAGCGATTACGGCTATGCCTATATCGCCCGTTCGCCGGCGCCGGGCTCTTCCCTCGCGGGCCGCTCCTTCTTCGGCAACGACAGCGGGGCTGACGTCTTCGTGGGCGATGTCCACGGCCTTTACGAAACCACCTTCGAGAACATCAAGAGCCGCACACTCTTCGGCTTCGAGTATCGCGACGCATCGGGCGACAACGACACGCTGTTCGGGGCCGCGCCGTCCATCGATATACGCAACCCCATCTACACGGGCGGTCCGTCCTCCGTGCCCCTGCTCTCCAGCCAGCGCACCGACCAGCGCACGCGGGCCCTCTACGCCCAGGAAGAGCTGACCTTCTTCGACCGCCTGATCGCCACGGCGGGCATCCGCAACGACTGGCTCGATCTGGAGCAGACCAACAAGCTGACGGATGTCACCCTGTCCGACGACCTCAGCGAGACGACGGGCCGCTTCGGCCTGACCTACCTCGTGACCAACGAGTTCGCGGTGTTCGGCAGCTATTCGGAGTCGGTCGTGCCGGCCGCCATCGGCGTCGCGCCGGAGACGGGCGAGCAGTATGAAGTCGGTGTCAAGTACCAACCGGATGCCTTCCCCGGGCTCATCACCGCATCGATCTACGATCTGAAGCGCGACAACCTCACCCGCACCGACCCGATCACGCTGCAGCGCGTGCCGATCGGCGAGATCGAGGTGCGCGGCCTCGACATCGAAGCCAAGGCAGAGCTGCCGCACAACTTCAACCTCATCGGCAGCTACTCCTACCTGGACTCCGAGATCGTCGAAAACGGCACGCTCGGCAATGAAGGCAACCGGCCCGCCTTCGTGCCGGAGCACATCGCCTCTGCATTCCTGACCTACACGCTTCCGGCATCCGGATGGCGCGGCAACCTGACCTTCGGCGTCGGCGCCCGCTACGAGGGCCAGTACTACTTCGACGACGCCAATACGATCGGTGTCGGCGGCCATACGGAGTTCGACGCGGTGCTGGTGTACGAGATCGCCGAAAACGCCACTCTGCAGGCCAATGCGCGAAACCTGTTCGACAAGAAGTACGTCGCCTATGGCGGCTTCGGAGCCGATTTCTACAACACGGGGCAGGAGCTCGACGTGACCCTGCGTTACACGTGGTAAGGGCCGCCGCGACAATGAGAACGAAGCTGTATCGCCGGTTTTCGGCCGTCCTGCTGGTGCTTGCCGCCCTCGGTTGTGCGATGGCGGCGGCCAGGGCCGAACAGACCTACCCGATCGTCATCGAGCACGCGCTGGGAACGACCGTCATCGAACGGAAGCCGGAACGGGTTGCTGCCGTTTCCTGGGCCAATCACGAGGTGCCCCTGGCGCTCGGAGTCATCCCCGTCGGCTTTGCGCGCGCCAATTTCGGCGACGACGACGATGACGGGCTTCTGCCCTGGGTGGCCGAAAAGCTGGCCGAACTCGGCGGCCAGCCCCCCGCCATCTTCGACGAGGGCGACGGCATCGATTTCGAGGCCGTCGCGGCCAGCCGGCCGGACGTCATCCTGGCCGCCTATTCCGGGCTGAGCCAGGCGGATTACGACACCCTGTCCCAGATCGCCCCCGTGGTCGCCTATCCGCAGGCGCCGTGGGCCACGGATTGGCGCGAGATGATCCGGCTCAACAGCATGGGCATCGGCATGGAGACGCAGGGCGAAGAGCTGATCGCGCGGCTGGAGGCGGAGATATCCGAGACGACGGCGGCGTATCCGAAGCTTGCCGGCAAGACCGCGATGTTCGTGACGCACATCAATCCGCTCGATCTCAGTACCATCAATTTCTATACGGCCAACGACACCCGCGTGAAGTTCTTCGAGGATCTCGGCCTTGCCTCTCCGAAAAGCGTTCGGGAGGCGTCGGCAAGCGGGCTGTTCTCCGGCTCGATCAGCGCCGAGCGCGTCGACCTTTTCGACGATGTCGATATCGTCGTCACCTATGGCGACCCTGCCGCCATCGAGCAGGTGAAGTCCAACGCCCTGATCGGAACGCTGCCGGCAATCCGCAACGGTGCCGTCATCGGCCTCGGGCGCGACCCCGTCGGAACGGCGGCCAATCCGACGCCGCTGTCCATATCGTGGGTGCTCAAGGATTACGTGCGGCTGCTGGCAGAGGCTGCCGCCAAGGCCGAATGACGCAAGGCGCCGGCCCCATCGCAAAGGTCGTACCGGTTCGACGGCAGTCGAACCGGCTGCGAAGCCTGTGCCTGCTCGGGGCGCTGATCGCGCTTTCCTTCGCCTGCGCGCTGTCGCTGGCGGTGGGCACCCGCGTGACGAGCTGGTCGGACGTCGCCACGGCGCTGTCCGGTGGCGGCGACGAGCTGCTTCGGGCGACGATCGATCTGCGCATCCCACGAACGCTGCTGGCCGTTCTGGCAGGGGCCGCACTTGCGCTGTCCGGCGCCGTGATGCAAGGCATGACGCGCAATCCCCTGGCCGATCCCGGCATTCTCGGCGTCAACACCGGCGCGACGCTGGCGGTCGTCATCGGTATTGTCTGGTTCGGCATGTCCACGCCTTACGAATTCGTATGGACCGCCATCCTGGGCGCCGCCGCCACGGCCGTCTTCGTCTACACCATAGGGTCGCTCGGGCGCGGCGGTGCCACGCCCCTCAAGCTGGCCCTGGCCGGCGCGGCCACGTCGATCGCGTTTTCCTCGCTGGTGATCGCCGTCATCCTTCCGCGCAACGATATCGCCGGCGGAATCCAGGCCTGGCAGATCGGCGGCGTCGGCGGCGCGACGATGGAGCGGACCCTGGCCATCCTGCCGATATTCGTTGCGGGTTTCGTCATCAGCCTGCTCTGCGCCCGCAAACTGAACCTTCTGGCCCTCGGCGACGATCTCGCCGCCGGGCTGGGCGAGCGGGTTGCGCTGGCGCGCATCGGCGCGGCCACCGGCGCGATACTGCTGTGCGGTGCGGCCACATCCCTGTGCGGGCCCATCGGCTTCGTCGGGCTTGTCGTCCCGCATGCTTGCAGATTGCTGGTCGGCATCGACCATCGCTGGCTGCTGCCGGCCTGCGCCATCGCGGGCGGGGCCCTTCTGACCGCGGCGGACATCATGGGGCGCATCCTTGCCCGGCCGGCGGAGCTGGACGTCGGCATCGTGACCGCGCTGATCGGCGCGCCGCTCTTCATCTGGATCGTCCGCCGCCGCCGGGTGCGCGAACTGTGAGCGCGGCAACCTCAACCACGATCGCCGCCATCCGCAGCGGGCAGGCACGGCGCCGGCTTGGCCTGCGGGCGTTTCTCGTCTCCCTTCTTGCCGTCATCTTCGCGCTGTCGCTGATGTTCGGCCAATCCTACGTGCCGGCAGGCGACGTCGTCCGCGTGCTGATGGGCGAGCCCGTCGCCGGGGTCGGCTTCACCGTGGGCACCTTGCGTCTGCCGCGCGCCGTGCTGTCTCTTCTTGCCGGTCTCAGCTTCGGCCTCGCCGGGGTCGCCTTCCAGTTGATGCTGCGCAATCCGCTGGCCAGTCCGGACATTATCGGCATCAGTTCGGGCGCAAGTGCCGCCGCGGTCTTTTCCATCGTCGTCCTGGCGCTCAGCGGGCCCGTCGTCTCGCTCATGGCCGTTCTGGCCGGGCTCGCCGTCGCGCTGCTGATCTACCTTCTGTCGATCCGCAACGGGCAGGCCGGAACCCGCCTGATCCTGATCGGCATCGGCATTTCCGCGATGGTGCAGAGTTTCATCGCCTATCTGCTGCTCCACGCCCCGGAATGGAGCCGCCAGGAAGCGATCCGTTGGCTGACGGGCAGCGTCAACGGCGCCAGGCTGGACCAGGCGCTGCCGCTTCTGGCCGCCCTGATCCTGTTCGGGACGCTGCTCCTGTCCCGCACGCGCGACCTCGAGGCGCTGCGCATGGGCGACGATATGGCCGCCGCCCTCGGCACGCGCGTTTCCGCAACGCGGATCGTGGTGATGATCTCGGCAGTCGGCATGATCGCGGTCGCCACGGCAGTGACGGGGCCGATCGCCTTCGTCTCGTTCCTGGCCGGCCCCATCGCGGCGCGGATCGCCGGGTCCAACGGCTCGCTGCTGGTACCCTCGGCGCTGGTCGGCGCGATCCTTGTTCTGGCGGGCGATTTCTGCGGCCAGTACCTGTTGCCGAGCCGCCTGCCTGTCGGCGTCGTGACGGGCGCCCTCGGAGCGCCCTATCTGCTCTATCTCATCATTCGCACCAATCGTACGGGGAGATCGCTGTGACGGATCGTGGATTGACCGTCAGCCAACTCGTGGCGGGCTATGGAGGCGCAACCATACTCCATGGGCTGGACCTTGCGATCGCAGCGGGCCGGGTCACCGCGATCGTCGGGGCAAACGCCTGCGGCAAGTCGACCTTGCTGCGCGCCGCGTCCCGCCTGCTGCGCCCGCAGGGCGGGCATGTCCTGCTGGACGGCAAGGATATCCACGCGACGGCCCCGCGCGAGCTTGCACGCAGGCTGGGCCTGCTTCCGCAATCGCCGATCGCGCCGGAGGGCATCACCGTGCTCGATCTCGTCGGCCGTGGCCGCAACCCCCATATGGGCCTCCTGTCCCGATGGAGCCGGGCCGACGAAGATGCCGTGACGGCGGCGCTGGAAGCCACCAAAACCATGGAGCTCGCGGAACGCCCCGTCGACGAACTTTCGGGTGGACAGCGCCAGAGAGTGTGGATCGCCATGGCATTGGCGCAGCAGACCGACGTGCTTCTGCTGGACGAGCCGACCACCTTCCTGGATATCCGCCATCAGGTCGAGGTTCTCGACCTTCTCATCGACCTCAATGAGAAACGGGGCACGACCATCGTCATGGTGCTGCACGATCTCAACCTGGCGTCACGCTATTGCGACGCGCTCATCGCCATGGCAGACGGGCGCCTGCACGCCATGGGTCCGCCCGAGGCCGTGCTGACGGAAGCGATGGTGCACCATGTGTTCGGCATCCACAGCCGCATCGTCGCGGATCCGCTTTCGGGCCGGCCCATGATGCTGCCCATCGGCCGCCACCGCATGACACCGGCCCCCGTGCCGGACCAATCCACCCGGGAGAGCGACGCATGAGTGGACATTTCGCCTTCAGGCTTGCCGGCGCGGCGACGCCGGCCGATGGCCGGCGCATGCTCGATGAAGTCTGCGACCATTTCGTCGAGCATGCGGAGGTGCGGCGTGTCGGCGATACCGCCACACTGACGGACGAGCTTGGATCGACGGTGCTTCGCCTTGTGGGCGAACGCATCGAGATCGAGCTGGCCTCTCCGTCGCAGGCCGAGCTGGACCTCAGCCGCAACCACCTGGCCGAGCACATGTTCTATTTCGCCGGTGCGGAACCGCTGGACCTGACCTGGCGGGCGCCCCCACCGCAGGGGGTGATTGCGAACCTCCATGAAGCCACGGTCGTCGCCGCTTATGACGTCACCCGCAACATGCGCCGTGTGGTCTTCCGGTGCGCCGATATCGAGCCCTTCCTGCACGGCGATATCCATGTTCGATTGCTGATTCCCGCCCGTGGCCGCGAACCCGTCTGGCCGGGCTACCGCGCAGACGGCCGGGTCGATTGGCCCGAGGGCGAGGATGCGCCCGTGGTTCGCGCCTACACGATCCGCGCGGTGGATGCGGCGCGCTGCGAGCTGTCCATCGACTTCCTGCAGCATCCATCCTCCCACGGCCCCACGCCGGGAGCGGATTTCGCCCGCGATGCCAAAGCGGGCGAGCGTGTCGCCCTGCTGGGTCCGGGCAGCGGCGGCATACCCCGCGCGCAGTCGATCCTGCTTGCCGGCGACGAAAGTGCGCTGCCGGCCATCGCGCGGATCGTGGAGGAACTGCCCCCCGGCGCGTCCGCAAGAGCGATCATCGAAGTGGAAGATGCCGGCGAAGAGCGGTATCTGCCGCGCATCGAGGGGCTGGACGTGACCTGGCTGCATCGCAGCGGCTACGCGCCGGACGAGGGCGGCAGGCTCGGCCAGGCCATCGGCGCGGCCATCGAAAACATGTCGGGCGATACGTTTGTCTTCGTGGCCTGCGAAAAGCAGGATGTCCGCTCTGTTCGCACGCTCCTGAAGCGTCGTGGCCACGCGCGCGGGAACATGTATGTGGCCTGGTACTGGGAGCGCCAGGCTTAGGGCCGGACCGTGCCCGCCGCCGCCATACACGCGGCGGCGGCCGCAGTCGAATGCCATCCCCCATACGCAGAACCCAAGGGAGATCGCCTCTCAATCCCCGCAAACTCAAGCGGACGAGTGCCACTGTAGGGCGTGTTTGGTAAGCGAAAGATGAAGATCATCGCAGGCCTTTTCACGACCGTGGCAACGGCCCATATTCCCGCCATGGCCGACTCCAAGAAACCCTCCCCGCGTCGCTCGCCGACGCTCGACTTTTCGGACGCATCCGAGCCGCTGAACAAGCCCGGCGGCATGCGCGAGGCGCCGCAGCCAAACTGGGATGCCACCCCCTACCAGGGGGCGGTGTCCGGCTGGGCGGATGCCATCGCCGAGCAGTTGGAGGAGACGGCGGAGAAAGCCGCCGACACATCCGGCGAAAAGCCGGCCAAGGCCGGCTCGAAGGGCGGCAAGGGCAAAAAGAGCGACGGCAAGGCCAGTTCCGGGCGCACGGCGCGCGGTACGTCCATGGGCGGCACGGCGGACCCCAAGGCGCGCGCGCGCGCCGGGCTCAACCCCGTGGCCGGCATGGATATCAGCCTGGAGGACGCCGCCGCCCTGCCGGAGAGCGGCGTCACCGCCACGGTGGAGGCGCTGACGCGCCTGATCTCCGAGGGCAACCCGCTGTTGAAGAACGGCGAGATCTGGGTGCCGCACCGGCCGCATCGGCCAGAAAAATCGGAGGGTGGGCACAATTTCCGCATCGCCTCCGACTACACGCCGAAGGGCGACCAGCCGCAGGCCATCGAGGATCTCGTATCGGGCATTTCCGATACGGAGCAGACACAGGTTCTGCTGGGCGTGACGGGCTCCGGCAAGACCTTCACCGTTGCCAACGTCATCGAGCGCACGCAGCGGCCGGCGCTCATCCTTGCGCCGAACAAGACGCTGGCGGCGCAACTCTACGGCGAGTTCAAGAACTTCTTTCCGGACAACGCCGTCGAGTATTTCGTTTCCTATTACGACTACTATCAGCCGGAAGCCTATGTGCCCCGGTCGGACACCTATATCGAGAAGGAAAGCTCCATCAACGAGCAGATCGACCGGATGCGCCACGCGGCCACCCGGGCGCTTCTGGAGCGGGACGACGTCATCATCGTCGCGTCCGTCTCGTGCATCTACGGTATCGGCTCGGTCGAGACCTATACCGCCATGACCTTCCAGATGACGGTGGGCGACCGGCTCGACCAGCGCCAGCTTCTGGCCGATCTCGTTGCCCAGCAGTACAAGCGCCGCGACATGGACTTCCAGCGCGGCTCGTTCCGGGTGCGGGGCGACACGATCGAGATCTTCCCCGCCCACTTGGAGGATCGCGCCTGGCGTATCTCGCTGTTCGGGGACGAGATCGAGAGCATCGCCGAGTTCGATCCGCTGACGGGCAGCAAGACCGACGATTTGAAAAGCGTGAAGATCTACGCCAACTCGCACTATGTGACGCCGCGCCCGACGCTGCAGCAGGCGGTCAAGTCGATCAAGGAAGAGTTGCGCCATCGGCTGGTGGAGTTGAACCGCGCCGGCCGGTTGCTGGAGGCGCAGCGGCTGGAGCAGCGCGTCAACTACGATATCGAGATGATCGAGGCGACGGGGTCGTGCAACGGCATCGAGAACTACTCGCGCTATTTGACGGGGCGCCAGCCCGGCCATCCGCCGCCGACGCTGTTCGAGTACCTGCCGGACAATGCCCTCGTCTTCATCGACGAAAGCCATGTCACCGTGCCGCAGATCGGCGCGATGTACCGTGGCGACTTCCGCCGCAAGGCGACGCTGGCCGAGTACGGCTTCCGCCTGCCATCCTGCATGGACAACCGGCCACTCCGTTTCGAGGAGTGGAATGCCATGCGCCCACAGACCGTGGCGGTGTCGGCAACCCCGAGCGCATGGGAACTGGAGCAATCGGGTGGCGTCTTCGCCGAACAGGTGATCCGCCCCACCGGCCTGACCGACCCGCCGGTGGAAATCCGCCCGGCGCGCAGCCAGGTGGACGATCTGATCGGCGAAATCCGCGAGACGGTGGGTAACGGCTACCGCGTTCTCTGCACCGTGCTGACGAAGCGCATGGCCGAGGACCTTACGGAATATCTGCACGAGCAGGGAATCCGCGTCCGCTACATGCATTCGGATATCGACACGCTGGAGCGGATCGAGATCATCCGCGATCTGCGGCTTGGCACCTTCGACGTGCTGGTCGGCATCAATCTGCTGCGTGAGGGGCTGGACATCCCGGAATGCGGATTGGTCGCCATCCTGGACGCCGACAAGGAAGGTTTCCTGCGGTCCGAGACGTCGCTGATCCAGACCATTGGCCGCGCCGCGCGCAATGTTGACGGCCGGGTGATCCTGTATGCCGACAGGATGACCGGCTCCATGGAGCGCGCCATCGCGGAAACGGACCGCCGCCGCGAGAAGCAGGAAGCCTACAACAAGGCCAACGGCATCACGCCCGAAAGCGTCAAGGCGAAGATCGCCGATATCCTCGATTCCTATTACGAAAAAGACCACGTGCGGGTGGATACCGGGCCGAACGCCCGGGAAGGCGCCCTGGTCGGCTCCAACCTCAAGAGCCATCTGGAGCATCTGGAAAAGGAGATGCGGGACTCGGCGGCCGATCTCGACTTCGAACGGGCGGCGCGGCTGCGCGACGAAATCAAGCGCCTTCAGGCAACCGAGCTGGCCATCGCGGACGACCCGCTGGCGCGCGATATATCGGACGCCGAAGGCGGCAAGCGGCGCGGCAGATCGAAGGCGCCGGCCAACCCGCGCTTCGGCCCACGCGGAGAACCGCTGGCGCCGCGCGGCGAAGCCGGCGGATCGCTGTTCCGCAAGAATACGCTGGATGAGATGACTGTCGGCCGGACCGAAAAGCCGGTCGGTGGCGCGGCGCCGGCAAAGCCGGAGGGCGATGCGCGTCCGATCCGCCGGGAGCGGATCGGTGTGGGCTCCTATGAGGACCCGGGCGACGAGAAGCGGCGCAAGCGCCGCCCCGGCAAGACAGGCCGACCGGGGCAGTAGGCAAAGCGGGCGTTCAGCGGCGGCCTAGTTGCCGGTCGCCGGCTGCGGATCGAGCGGTATGCCGAAGCCGGACTGGCCCGTTCCGGGCACCGACCCATCATTGGTCACGGCCGAGCCGGACAGGCTCGGAGCGGCCACGCCCTGCGCGCCGATGCCGTTCTGCAGGCCGCCAGGCCCGGAAATGCCGGACGTGTCCGGCGCGGAAGAGCTGCCCATACCGACCCCGGGAAGCGCTCCCGTGCCCAGGACATTGTCCACCGGCGCGCTGCCGCCGACCGGCGTGCCCGTCTGCATCGAGGGCTCCATGTCCTGCTGCATGGCAGGCGCCTGTGCATGGGCAGCGCCCACCGAAGCGATAAACGTGGTGGCGAGGGCGGCGGCAATGAGGTGTCTCATCGTCCAAACTCCTTGACTTAACTCTTGTCGCGAACGTCTGCGTCCACGAAGGGATGCCCCCAATCTGGGACTCAAGAGCGTCGGGAAAAGGGTGAGACCCTCAATCGGCCCTCCGGCCGGCATTTCGACTTAGGATGTCATTCCTCCGCAAGCGCCGCACGGACCGGTTTGAAGATGCCCGGCAGCAGCGAACACAGGTGACAGGCGTCACCATTTGCAGATTAGTTCGCTTCACATACATTTGCGAAGCAGGTCCGCATCGACCACTGGACCTGCTACTTTTTGAGCAGTCATGCACAAAAGTTTTGCTTGCAAAGTCTTTGATTGGCATTCACAAAAGTGACGTTCGGGCAATTTTGCGAACACGGGTAATGGACGAATTGCGTATCGGGGGCGCATTCCCCGAGCGGCCCGCTTATGCGGCCTGCGATGTATCGGCTCCTTTTCCTCGCATCAAGACTTGCCTGCCATGCCCGCAAGGGCGACACGAATAGCCTTAGGAAAAGGGTTCCAGCATGGCTCAGACCGGCACGGTCAAATTCTTCAACACCGAAAAAGGCTTCGGCTTCATCAAGCCCGACAATGGCGGTGCGGACATCTTCGTCCATATCTCCGCCGTTCAGGCTTCGGGCCTGTCCGGCCTCGTGGAGAACCAGAAGGTTTCCTACGACATGGAGCCGGACAAGCGCGGGAAAGGCCCCAAGGCCGTCAACCTGCAGGCCGACGACTGACACTCTTCGGATCGCGGCTCAGCGCGATGTCATGACAGGATCGGGCGGGTCCGCGACGACCCGGCCGCTCCCGCAACTCACCCCTGATCATATCCTGGCTCCGCGGTTGGTACGGCCGATCAGCGGATGAAGGGGTTCGTCAGCCTTTCCTGGCCCAGGCGCCCGCCGGGGCCATGCCCGCATATGAAGCCGACATCGTCGCCCAACGGCAGGATGCGTGTGCGGATGGTATCGATAAGGGTCGCGTGGTCGCCACCGGGAAGGTCCGTGCGGCCGATCGAGCCGGCAAAGATCACATCTCCCGCATGCAGGAACCTGGCTTCCGGCTGAAAGAAGACGACGTGCCCCGGTGAATGGCCGGGTGCGTGGATAACTTCGAAGCGGTGCGGCCCGATGGCCAGCGCATCGCCATCCACCAGCCAGCGATCCGGCGTCGCGTTGCGGTAACCGGCCCCGACCCCGAACATCGCCGCCTGATCCTCGATCCGCTGCATGAGGAATTCGTCGGCGCGATGCGGGCCGACGATGTCGATACCCGCCAACCGCTCCTTCAGGTCCATCGCGCCGCCCGCATGGTCGATATGGCCATGCGTCAACCAGATCGCCTCGATGGCGACGCCGGCCTTTTCGATCGCCGCCACGATGTCATCCACATCGCCGCCCGGATCCACGACCACGCCGCGCTTTTCCTCCACGTCGAACAGGATGCAGCAATTCTGCTGGAACGGCGTGACGGGGACGATCTCGGCCGCAAGTCTGGTCATGTCGCATGGTCTCCGCGATACAGATGGTTCAGGACGGTGAACATGGAAACGGGGCGGCCAACGGCCACCCCGCCTCCCGATCCGGCCTTTTCGCGCGCTGCAAACCAGACCCTGGCCTGCCTCGCAACCGCTGCCCTATTCGGCGGCGAGCCGCTTGGGCTGAACTTCGGCCATGTAGTCTTCCACAAGCTGACGGGTGATCGTGCCCGGGGTAAAGCGATAGGGCCCGATCTCCGCGACCGGCGTCACCTCGGCGGCAGTGCCGCACAGGAACGCCTCGCTGAAACCTTCCAGCTCTTCCGGCTGGATCGCCCGCACCTGAACCTCGAGCCCGCGGCGCTTGGCAAGATCGATGACCGTGCGGCGCGTGATCCCGTCCAGGAAGCAATCCGGCGTCGGCGTGTGCACCACGCCGTCCTTGACGAAGAAGATGTTGGCGCCGGTCGCCTCGGCGACCTGCCCCCGCCAGTCCAGCATGAGGGCATCGGCATAGCCCTTGGCCTCGGCCGCATGCTTGGAGATGGTGCAGATCATGTACAGGCCGGCCGCCTTGGACTTGGACGGCGCGGTGCGCGGATCGGGCCGCCGATACTCTGCGATGTCGAGCCGGATGCCCTTCATGCGCTGCTCGGGGTCGAAGTAGCTCGGCCACTGCCAGATCGAGATGGCGAGGTTGATACGGTTCTTCTGGGCGGCAACGCCCATCGATTCCGACCCACGCCAGGCGATGGGGCGCACATAGGCGTCGCTGAAGCCCTGGCGCCGCAGAAGCTCGTTGCAGGCCGCGTCGATCTCGTCCGCGCCATAGGGCACGGTGAAGCCGAGGATTCGGCCGGACTCGATCAGCCGCTCCGTATGCTCGCGCAGCTTGAAGATTTCGCCGCCATAGGCGCGCTCGCCCTCGAATACGGCGCTGGCATAGTGCAGGCCATGCGTCAGTACGTGGACCTTGGCATCCTTCCAGTCGACGAATTCGCCATTGAACCAGATCTGTCCGTCCATTTGATCGAATGGAACGCTCATTTTTCTCCCCTCGCCCTGCGGGCGGCCTTTCCTGTCCATTGCATTGTCTGGCAAAGAGGATATCCGGTTTGCCGCTTGGCAATGCGCCACATCATAGCAGCCGCGGAACGGCGGCTCATGCCTCCCGGGGACTTGTCCCCGGGCCGACCTTATCGGGGTTCGACCGGCATGACGAGTGTTTCCACGTTGCGGTGTTGCGTGTAACAATAACGTCAGGATACGTCAACAATGCTGACCTATTTTTGCGGATTTTACCTTGCTTGACCTGACGGACCCTCCTGCCGACCCGACCGATATCGAGCGGGAAGCGCTGCCCACGACCGGCTCGGTCGACTTTCGGCTCATCGAGCTGTTCTTCTTCGCCTATCGCGAATTCACCGCCGATGCCGACGAGCTTCTGGCGCAATACGGCTTCGGGCGGGCGCATCATCGCATCCTGCATTTCGTGAACCGCGCCCCAGGCATGACCATCGCCGAAATCCTGGACCTTCTGCAGATCACCAAGCAGTCGCTGTCGCGGGTCTTGCGCCAGCTCGTGGAGGAGGGTTTCATCGCCATCCTGCCCGGCGACGACGACCGCCGCCAGCGGCTCCTGTTTCCGACGGCGCGCGGCCGCGAGCTGACACTGGAACTGTCGCGGGCGCAGGCGCGGCGCATTGACCTGGCCATGGCCGGCACCGGACAGCGCCATTCCGATTCCATCCACCGTTTCCTGCGGCTGATGGGGCAGGACGGGGAAGCGACGCGCGAATGGTTTGCCCGGCAGGGCATTGTGGAGGATGAACGTCGATGAGCCATGTCCAGCCCGCCGCTGCGGTCGACGGCCGCAAGCCCGACGACGATGCCCCGCATATCCTGGTCATCGACGACGACAGGCGCATTCGCGGCCTTCTGTCGCGATTCCTGTCCGAGCACGGGTTCCGGGTCTCGGTGGCCGCGGACGCCGCAGAGGCCCGGCGCATCCTGGGCGGGCTCGATTTCGACCTTCTGGTGGTGGACGTGATGATGCCCGGGGAAAGCGGGCTCGATCTCGTCCGCAGCTTTTCGGCGACGCGCGAAACCCCCATCCTGATGCTGACGGCACTGTCCGAGACGGAAGAGCGGATCAACGGGCTGGAGGCCGGCGCGGACGACTACCTGCCGAAGCCCTTCGACCCGCGCGAGCTTCTGCTGCGCGTCAACAACATCCTGCGCCGGGGAGCGCCTCCCCAGATCCACAAAGTGGAGAACGTGCGCTTCGGGCCCTTCACCTTCTCCCTGTCGCGGCGCGAGTTGAAGCGCGGCGCCGACCTGATCCGGCTGACCGACCGGGAGCAGGAAATCATGGCCCAGTTTGCCGCCAATGCCGGTGAAACCGTCCAGCGCCACGAATTGCTGGGCGGCGAGGGCGAAGTGGGCGAGCGCACCGTCGACGTGCAGATCAACAGGCTGCGGCGCAAGATCGAAAGCGATCCGGCCAATCCGCTCTGGCTGCAGACCGTGCGCGGCATCGGCTACCGGCTGAACGTCGATTGAACCTGCGCCCCTTCCCGGCGCTCAAGCGCCTTCTGCCGACCGGGCGCGCGTCATCATCCACCCGCTGGCGCATGCCGCGCCGGCCGCGATGGCTGCCGCGCCTGCGCGACCTGCCGGGAATGCGATGGCTGTCGCGGCGCACGCCGAAGGGTCTTTACGCCCGGTCGCTGATCATCATCATCGCGCCCATGGTCCTGTTGCAGGCGGTGGTTGCCTCCGTCTTCATGGAGCGTCACTGGGCGACGGTCACACAAAGGCTGTCCGCAGCGGTGGTGCAGGACATCGCGGCCGTCATCGATGTCATTGAAACCTTCCCGCAGGATCCCGATTTCACCGAGATCACCCGCATCGCGCGCGACAGTCTGGATCTCAACATCCTGGTGCTGCCGCCGGAGCCCCTGCCCGCCCCGGCGCCCAAGCCCTTCTTCAACATTCTGGACGGCGTCCTGTCGGAAGAGATCACCGCGCAGATCGGCCGGCCCTTCTGGATCGACACTGTGGGCGATTCCCGCCTTGTCGAAATCCGCATCCAGCTGGACAATCACATGCTGCGCGTCTTTGCGCGGCGCAACTCGGCCTATGCGTCCAACACCCATATCTTCATCGTCTGGATGGTCGGCACCTCTTTGGTGCTGATCCTGATCGCGGTTCTGTTCCTGCGGAACCAGATCCGGCCCATCCAGCAGCTTGCATCGGCCGCCGAAGGCTTTGGCCGCGGGCAGCCGCTGCCGCCGGATTTCCGGCTGCGGGGTGCCCAGGAGGTGCGCAAGGCGGCGCTTGCCTTCATCCAGATGCGCGACCGCATCGAACGGCAGATCGAGCAGCGCACCCAGATGCTGAACGGCGTCAGCCACGACCTTCGCACCGTGCTTACACGGTTCCGCCTGCAGCTCACCTTCTTTGCCGATGGCGAGGACCGCCGCGAGCTGGAGCGCGACGTAGACGAGATGCAGCGCATGCTGGAAGGTTATCTTGCCTTCGCGCGCGGCGAAGCCGGCGAGGAAGTCGGCGTCCTCGATCTGGAATCGATCCTCGCCCGCTTCGAGACGGAAGCCGCGATGAAGGGCAAGAGCCTGATCGCCACCATCGAGGGCGACCCGACGATCCTGGTGCGGCCGGACAGTTTCACGCGGGCCATCGGCAATCTGGTCGCCAATGCGTTGCGCCATGCCGGCCATGTCGAGGTGACGGCCCGGCACGAGGGCCGATGGCTGACGGTCACGGTTGAGGACGACGGACCGGGTATCGCACCGGACGACCGCGAGGAAGCCTTCAAACCCTTCGTCCGCCTGGACACCGCGCGCAACATCGACGATGGCGGAACGGGGCTTGGCCTGGCCATCGCACGCGATATCGCCCGCAGCCATGGCGGCGACATCCTCCTGTCGGAGTCGGCGCTCGGCGGCCTGCGCGCCATGATCCGGATACCCGCATAGACGCTGTTTGCAGTCAAAGTGGATTTATGCAATCAGGTTTTCCCAAGGGACATTCCGGGGACCATCATGGCGGCACGCGCCATCGCCAACGAGCTTCTGGCCGATTACCTGACGCACTGGCACAGCCTGGCCAGCCGGCTGCAGCGCCGTGTCGGCAGCCGGGACCTTGCCGAAGACGCCATGCAGGAAACCTATATCCGGCTGTGCGACATGGGTGGCGCCGCCGTGCAGGACCGGCAGGCGATGATCCTGCGCATCGCCGCCAACATCGCCATCGACCTCGTCCGGCGCGAGCGGCGCCACACCGACAGGACGATTTCGGACGATGAAGCGCTCAACGCCGTGGCGGACATGGCGCCTTCGGCCGAAACATGCCTGATCGACAGGCAATCGCTGGAAGCGCTGGCGCGCGCGCTGGCCGCCCTGCCCCCCAAACCGCGCACGGCGCTGCTGCTGGCCCGCTGCCATGGCTGGACGCATGCCCGCATTGCCGCGCGCCTCGGCGTATCGGAAAGCATGGTGGCCAAGTATCTGGTGCAGGCGCTCTGCCGCTGCCGTGATGCCTGCGACAGGGTGTGACCGCATGCCCGCCGGCCGCACCGACGAGGACCTGAAGCTCAGTGACGAGGCCATCGCCTGGGTGGTCCGCCTGAACTCCGGCACCGCGACGCAGCAGGACCGGGCCGCCTATCTGCGCTGGCGCGCTGAAAGCCCCCGGCACGAGAATGCCGCCATCGAAGCCGAAAGCCTTTGGCACGGCGTCGGTGTGGCGGTGGGCCGCAAGCCGAGCGCCGCCCTTGTAAACCGGCGCGCTCTGCTGGCCTTCGGCGCGGTCGGCCTTGCCGGACTGTCCGCCGCCTATGTGTCGATGCCGTCCACGGAGCGCGGCATGCGGCTGGCGACGGCCACGGGCGAGCGCCGCAGCTTCCGCCTTCAGGACGGCAGTTCGCTGTCGCTCAATGCGTCGTCCCGGGCCCTTGTGGATTTTCGTCCGGATGCCCGCCGCGTCACGCTGGAGAACGGGCAGGCGATCTTCGATGTCGCCCGCGATCCGGTCCGCCCCTTTCGGGTTACGGCGGGCGGCGGCGAGATCGTCGCGCTTGGAACGCGCTTCGACGTCGACATGCGCAAAAGCGGCGTTGCGGTGACAGTGCTGGGCGGGGCGGTCGAGATCACACAGGCGCCGGGAAGCGCGACGCAACTGGAGGCGGGGCAGCAGATCCTGTTCGGGGACGATATCGGGCTGGCCCGGCCACGGCCCGCCGACGCGGAAGACGCAGCCGCCTGGCAGAGCGGCCGTCTCGTTTTTGCGGAGCGGCCGCTATCCGATATCGTGGCGGCCATCGCGCGCTACCGGCGCCGGCCTCTGTTCATCGCCAGTTCCCGCCTGGGCGGTCTGCGGTTGACGGGCGCCTTCGACCTCGACGATACGGACAAGGTGCTGACGGCCATGACCGAGACGCTCCCCGTTAAGGTCGCAGACCTGCCCTTCGCGACGGTCATCTACTGATCTTCAAAAAAATCTGCCAAGCGGACTGCAAGATCGGGCCGGCCGCTTCGTCCTTGTTTTGAGAGCCCGTGCGTGGGGATGCGCGGGCCATGCGACTGGGGACGAACAGCGATGTCTTTCGATAGGATGAGCCTGCGCCTGACGGCGGCTGGCCTGATGGTGATGCTGGCGGTTCAGACGGCCGGGGCGCAGGAGCGCGATTACCGGATCGCGGCGCAGCCGCTGGGCAGCGCACTGACGCAGTTTGCCCGGGAAAGCGGGCTGCGGCTGCTTTTCGCCTCCGATATCGCGGCGGGCCAGACGACATCCGGCGCGCGCGGCGCGCTGACCGATGCGCAGGCGCTCGATGCCCTGCTGGCGGGTACGACGCTGACCTATGATTTCACCTCGGATGGAACGGTCACCATCCGTCCTGTCGACGCGTCGGCGGCATCGTCCGATGCGCCGGTGGAAGGGGGCGCCATTGCGCTGGACGCCATCGTGGTGACCGGCACCCGAACGCCGCAGCAGATCAGCGAGACGGCGCGCACCATCTATGTCGTCGACGGCGAGAAGATCGCGACGCTCAGCCGATCCGGCATGAACCTGCAGCAGATCCTGGGCATGGAGATCCCCAGTCTCGATGCGTCCAGCCGCGGCACCCGCACCAATTTCGGGCAGAATCTGCGGGGCCGGGGTGCACTGGTGCTGATCGACGGCATCTCGCTCAACTCGGCACGCTCGGTCAGCCGGCAGTTCGATGCCATCGACCCGTTCAACATAGCCCGTATCGAGGTTCTGTCCGGCGCCTCGGCCATCTATGGCGGCAACGCCACGGGCGGCATCATCAACATCATTACCCGCAAGGGCAAGGATGCCGATTATGGCCTGCATGGAGAGGTCGTCGGCGGGGCCGAAACCGGCTTCCGTGGCAAGGACGACTTCGACGGCAAGGCATCCGGCGCCATCACCTGGCGCAACGACAGCGTCGACATGCGCATCTCGGCCACCGGCGGCAAGACTGGCGCCTACTACGACGGCGCGGGGCAGTTGCTGATCCCCGACATCACCCAGACCTCGACCCAGTACAACCGGCTGGGAGATTTCTTCGGCAATGTCGGTGTCCAGATCGACGAGAACCAGCGCGCGGAGCTGACCGGGCAGTACTACGACTCGACCCAGAACAGCCGGACCGGCCTGTATTTCGGCCAGAATTTCGCCGGCCTGCGCGGACGCCCGGACCTGATCGAGGCGCGCTTCGGCTATCGCTCGGACCTCGACCCCGCATCTCGCCGCAAGATGGTGAACGGCACCTACACGCACGACGACCTATTGGGCCAGAAGCTGATGCTGCAGGGCTTCTATCGGTCCGAGGAACTCGACTTCAACCCGTTCCCCTACGGCAGCTATGTCTCGGGCTCCAGCCAGAATACGGATTTCTACGGCTTCAAGGGCGCGATGATCGCCGAGCCCCTCGACGGGTTGACGCTGACCTACGGCGTCGACGGTGACAAGGATGTCTTCACCTCGCGCAACACGATCTTCGACACCGCCATCGCCAACTCCAGCGGCGGCATGGTGCTGCAGGAGACCGACGTGGTGGGGCGCTATCCGAAGATCGAGGTATCGACGCTGTCGGGCTTCGCCCAGGCCAGCTACAAGGCCACGGATCGGCTGACGCTGAACGGCGGCTGGCGCTACCAGTATGTCGATACGAAGGTGGGCGATTTCGTCGCCTCCAACCAGCAGGTCGCGATCGCGCTCGGCCAGGCGGACTCCGCCGATGCCGTTCCCGGCGGCTCGGTTGATTATGACGCGCACCTGTTCAATGCCGGCGCCGCCTTCCAGATCACCGATGCGTCCCAGCTCTACGGCAATTTCTCGCAAGGCTTCGAGTTGCCCGACCCGGCCAAGTATTACGGCCAGGGCTCCTATCGTCGTGTGGGCCGGCATTTCCAGCTTCTGAACGGGGTTACCGTCGCCGACTCCGCCCTCCAGGAAGTACAGACCAACAGTTTCGAGCTCGGCTACCGTTACAATGACGGCTTCCTGTCGGCCAATGTCGCGGCCTACTACTCGCTGTCCGACAAGACCATAACCTACGACCGGCAGACATTCCTGATTTCGCTGGTCGACCAGGACCGGCGGGTCTACGGCATCGAAGCCGAGGTGACCGCGCAGCTTCCCTACAGTTTCGAACTCGGCCTCAACGGCCATTACACCCGCAACGAAACCAAGGACGACGGACGCTGGATCAAGGACGTGGTCACCTATGCCAGCCCTTCCAAGGTGGGCGGCCATGTCGGTTGGCGCAACGAGGCCTTGTCGCTACGCCTCGACGGCCAGCATCTGTTCGACCTGTCGGACGATCAGGGCGACAGGCTGAACGGGTATACGCTGTTCGACCTGACGGGCGCCTACGAATTCGCCAAATATGACATGACGTTGAATTTCGGCATCCTGAACCTCTTCGACAAGGACTACACGACCCTGTGGGGCCAGCGGGCGCAGATCTTCTATTCCAGCCTCGCCGACGAACAGGCCTTCGACTACAAGGGCCGGGGCCGCACCTTCGCCCTGTCCATGACCAAGCGGTTCTGACGGCATGCGCACCATCCGCAATCTGGCGGCCGCGCTGCTTTTGATCGTGACGCCGGGCCTTCCGGCACAAGCCGCCGAGCGCATCGCCGCTATCGACTGGGCGCAGGCGGAAACGCTGCTGGCGCTGGGGCTTGCGCCCCTCGCCATCGCCGAGCCGGACGGCTACCGGGACTGGGTGGGACAGCCGGAACTGCCGGAAACCGTCGCCGATATCGGTTCGCGGCGGGCCCCCAATTTCGAACGCCTCGCGGCGCTGAAGCCGGACCTGATCCTGTCGCACGACCTGCTGGCCGCGATGCGACCCCGGCTGGAAGCCATCGCGCCCGTACGGTCCGTCGTCTTCGGCGGCAACGGGCAGGATACGTGGCAAACGATCGTCTCCGCGACACGCGACCTCGGCGCCCAGACGGGGCGCGAGGCCGAGGCCCAGGCACTTCTGGCACGGGCGGACACCGCCTTTGCGGCGGCCCGACGGCGGATCGAGGCGGCAGGGCTGGCCGGCTCACCGGTCTATGTCGTTCGGCTGGTCACCGGCTCGGCCCTGCGCATCGACGGCGACCGCTCCATGGCGGCCGAAGTGCTGGTGCGCCTGGGTCTGCGCAACGCCTATGACGGTCCCGTCAACGAATGGGGCTTCGCAACGGCGGAGGTGGACGCTCTGGCCGGCGATCCGGACGCCTTCGTGCTGGCGGTCGGCCCCAATGCGCCCGGCACGATGGCTGCAATGTTCGACAGTCCCGTGGGCCGCGCCTTGCCGGCGGCTGGTGCCGGGCGCGTTCGGGAATTGCCCGTCGTGTGGACCTATGGCGGCGTGCCATCCGCCATGCACATGGCGGACGCCATCGCCGACGCGCTCGCTCCGGACACACCTTGAGCCGAGGCACGCTTGCACGGCTGGTCGCGCTTTGGGCAGCGCTCTGCCTGACGGCGCTGCTTGCGTCCGCCGCTGCATGGGAACCGCATTTCGACGGCGCCACCGTCTTTCCGGTGCTGGCCGGCAAGACGCCGGACGGCTTCTGGCAAACCCTGTTCCGAGATGCCTTCCTGCCGCGGCTTGCGGCCGGGTTTCTGGCCGGCGGCAGCCTCGCCCTTGCCGGCGCCCTCCTGCAACTGGCGCTCCGCAATCCGCTGGCCTCGCCGACGACGCTTGGCGTGTCGGCCGGAAGCCAGCTCGCCTTGGCGCTGGCTGCGCTGACGCCGACCCTTTCCGGAGTGCCGGCCCCGGCGATTGCCCTTGCGGGAGCGATCCTCGCCTTCGCAATCGTCCTGGCCGCGGCCAGCCGAACCGGCTTCGACCCCGCCGGCACGGCGCTGGCCGGCGTCGCCGTATCGCTGCTCGCCACGGCGGCGGCAAGCCTTGTTGCGCTGCTGCAGGAAGAGCGCCTGTCATTCCTGTTTCTCTGGGGCTCCGGGCACCTTGCCCAGGCGGACTGGGACGTGGTCAGGCATCTCGGCAGTCCACTCGCCTTTGCCGTCCTGCTGGTCACGGCCACGGCCCGCCCCCTGCGCCTGCTGGCAGTCGGCGACGATGTCGCCCGCGCCCTGGGTTTCCCGTCCGGGCTGGCGCGGCTGTGCGCCATTGCCCTTGCCGTGGTGATCTCGGCCATCACCGTATCGCAGCTCGGCGTCATCGGCTTCGTCGGACTTGCGGTCCCCGCGGTGCTGCGGCTGGCGGGCCTGGCCTTCGTGGCCGGCCATCCCCTTGCTACCGCGTTGACCGGCGGCCTCATGGTCGTGGCGGCGGACGCGGTGGCGCGCTTCCTGTCGCTCGGGGCGGCCGAACTGGTGCCGGCCGGCGCCGTGACAGCTCTTCTCGGCGGCCCGGTCCTGCTGGCGCTCGTGCGCCGCCTCCCCCGGCGGCCGCCAGCACAGGATCCATCACCCGTCGGTCGTCCAATTCTGCCCGGGCGCGCGCTGATACCGGCCAGTCTTGTCGGCCTTGCCGTCGCAATGGGAATCGCCCTCGTTTCCGGCACCGATGCCGGCGCCTTCGCGCTGCCCGATGGCCAGATGCTGGGCCGGCTGCTGGAGGCGCGGTCGCCGCGCGTCTTCGCGGCCGCCGCCTGCGGCGCGGCGCTGGGGCTTGCAGGCCTGTTGATCCAGAAACTGACGCATAATCGCCTCGCCAGCCCGGAACTGCTCGGCATCAATGGCGGGGCGGCACTGGCCATCATGGCCGCGACGCTTGCGCTCGGAGACCTGTCACGGGGGGCCATGGTGATTGCCGGGACATGTGGCGCCCTCGCCTGCCTGACGCTGTTGCTGACAATCGCGCCCCGCCGCGCCGACATGGGGCCGCATCTGATCCTTGCGGGGATCGCGCTCGGCGTCTTCATGGACAGCGTGCTGCGGATCGCCCTTGCCAATGCGGGTCCAAGACTGGGGGCGCTGCTGACATGGCTTTCGGGCAGTACCGCCTTCGCCACGGGGTCGGAGGCCATCGTGGCCCTTGCCGCCGCATGCCTCGGCACTGCGTCGCTTATGGCGATGGCCCGGGCACTGGACCTGCTGACACTCGGTGCCGACATGGCGCGTGGGCGCGGTCTGGCCGCCCGGCGCACGGAACTGCTGGCAACGATTGCGGCATCCCTTGCCGCCGCCATGGCGGTAGCGATCATCGGCCCGCTCGGCTTTGTCGGATTGCTTGCGCCGCAGGCAGCCATCCTGCTCGGCGCGCGCCGCACGATCGTCCAGATGCCCGCTTCAGCCATGCTTGGGGCATCGTTGATGGTGGCGGCCGACTGGGTAGGCCGCCGGATCGCCTATCCGTTCGAGATTCCCGCCGGTCTCGTCGGATCCTTTGCCGGCGCGCTGATCCTGATCGTGTTGATCGCGCGGACGCGGCGGAGCCTGGCTTGAGCTAGAAAAGCCGACCGCCATTCGGCACGGCGTGGCTCACTGCCGCCAGGATGACGTTGCCGCTTTCGTCCGGAAAGCCCAGCGTCAGCACTTCGGAGCGCATCGGCCCGATCTGCCGTGGTGGAAAGTTCACCACCGCCATGACCTGCCGGCCGACGAGTTCGTCCAGCGAATGGCGAACGGTGATCTGCGCCGAAGACTTCTTCACCCCGATTTCGGGCCCGAAATCGATCATCAGCCGGAAGGCCGGCTTGCGCGCTTCGGGAAAAGGCTCCGCCTGGACAATGGTCCCGACGCGGATATCCACCTTGAGGAAGTCATCGAAGCCGATCTCCTCGGCCACCGCCTCGCCTGCACCCATGCCCTTAGTCCTTCGAAAGTTCGGCGGCCCGCCGCGCGGCGGCGGCAATTGCCTTCTGCATCAGCGGCTCGAGCCCATCCGGCTCCATCAGCACCGCCAGCGCGGCGGCCGTGGTGCCATTGGGCGAGGTGACGTTGCGGCGCAGCGTTGCCGGCTCGTCGTCCGAGCGGATCATCAATTCGCCGGCGCCGGCCACCGTATGGCGGGCAAGGCGCATGGCAAGTTCGGGCGAAAGACCAAGTTTCGCGCCCGCTGCGGCCATCGCCTCGGCCAGCAGGAAGACATAGGCGGGGCCGGAACCGGAGACCCCGGTTACCAGATCGATATCGCCTTCGCGCTCGACCCACTCCACCGGACCGCTTGCCTCCAGCAGCGTCTGCGCCATGGCGCGCTGCTCTGCGGTGACCCGCTGGTTGCAATAGGCGCCGGTGATGCCCCGGCCGATCATTGCGGGGGTGTTCGGCATGGCCCTGACGACAGGTCGCTCACCCAGAAGCCGCTCGATGGAGGAGACCGTCTTGCCCGCCGCCACCGAAACCACCGGCGTGTCGCCGGAAAGGGCCGGGCGCAGCGCCGGCAGCGCCGCTTCCATGACCTGCGGCTTGACCGCCACCACGACGACATCGAAGCGTTCGGACGGAGCCTCCGTCACGTGCCGCGCGCCCTTATCGATCAAGGGCTGCAATGGCGCCCCGGCATTCGGGTCCAGCACCGTCAGGCCCGCCGGCGCAAGTGCCCGATCGAGCCAGCCATGCGCCATCGCGGCGCCCATATTGCCGCCGCCAACCAGAAGGACCCGCTTTGGAACCGTCATACCGCTCATCTCCATCACCCGGCTGTTGCCGGCATACGGATCATTGCCGTCAGGCGTTGCCGACCGTTTCGAACAGGGCGTCCGCCAGGGCCTCGTCGGCCGGCTTGTTGGCCCAGACCACGAACTGGAAGGCCTGGAAGTATCGGTCGCAGCTATCCAGCGCCAGAACCAGCATGCGCTCCACCTGCTGGCTGGTCGGGTCCGCACCGCCGCACAAAAGCTGCGCATGGCGGAACATGATGGCGCTTTCGGAATTCCACAGGTCGAAATGACCGACGAGAAGTTTCTCGTTCACCTGCGCCAGAAGCCGGTGCATTTCGCACAGGCGCCGCTCCGGCACCTTCAACTCGAAGGCGCAGGCCAGATGCAGGGCCTCGCAATCCTCGACCCATGAAAAGGAAACGGAGTAGTCGGCCCAGCGGCCGGTGACGCTCATCGCGATCTCGTCGTCGCACGGGCGTTCGAAACTCCAGTCGCGATCGGAAGCGACCACCTCGATGACATCCACGGGGTGCGAGTGTCGCACGAATTCCAGTTCGCCAAAGCGCATGATGAGCAGTCATTCCCCTTTGGCGCGACAACGCGCCGGACACCGAATCAACCTTTAGAATCAGTGTATAGGGAGAGATTCCGGACGCCAGAGGGGTAACCGGTTTTTAACCCTTTCATGACAGGCGCACGCCCGCCCGAAGCGGGATGCGCCTGCGCCAAGCGACTCTGGCCCAAGCGCTTTTTGGCTTTTCCACCGGCGCTATAATGCCGGTGGATAAACGCCGGGGCGGCTGTGGAAAACCTGTAGATCGCCGGTCAGAGCGTGGGCGCGGCCGGGCTGGAAGGCTCGTCGCCGGGCACGGCGGGCGACACGCCGGCGCCCAGGCGCGCCTCCAGCGCAGCGATCCGGCGCTTCAACTCCTCGTTTTCCGTGCGCGCCCGCACGGCCATGTCGCGCGCGGCCTCGAACTCTTCGCGCTGGACGATCTCCAGCTGGTTCATGAGACGCTCCACCTGCGTCCGCACGATGGTTTCCACTTCGCGGCGCACGCCCTGTGCGGCGCCTGCGGTGTCGGTGAACACCTTGGCGAACTCGTCGAAAATTCGGTTCGGGCCGCTGTTCGTCATCGTCGCTGTCTCCATCTAAGCCGGAAGTCTGAGGTAGGTGATGGCAGGCCCGTTGGCAATGGCGGCGGGCAATGCGCGCTTGACCGGGGGCCGTCGGCACGACACACCTGCCGCCAAGACCCATGCGACGGACCTGCCATGAACGCCCTGCCCTTTCTCAGCGTGCTGACCTATCCGCAGATCGACCCCGTGTTCCTGCAGGTGGGCCCGATTGCCCTGCGCTGGTACGGTCTTGCCTATGTGGCCGGCATCCTGTGCGGCTGGCTCTACGGCAGGGCGCTGGTTTCCAACCCCCGTCTGTGGCCGGGCGGACGCTCGCCGCTGACGCGCGAGGATATCGACGATTTCATCGTCTGGATCACGATCGGCATCGTGGCCGGCGGACGCATCGGCCACATTCTTTTCTACGATTTCGCCCGCATCGCCGCCGACCCCATCTCGGCCCTGCGCATCTGGGAAGGGGGCATGTCTTTCCATGGCGGGCTGATCGGCGTCACCATAGCCATGATCATCTTCGCGCGCAGGCACAGCGTGCCGATATTCAGCCTGATCGACGTGGTCGCGGCATCGGTGCCCTTCGGCCTGTTCTTCGGACGGATCGCCAACTTCATCAACGGCGAATTGTGGGGCGCGCCGACCAGCGTTTCCTGGGCCATGGTCTTTCCGCATGCGGGGCCGGAGCCACGCCATCCGAGCCAGCTCTATGAAGCGCTTCTCGAAGGCGTTCTCATCTTCATCGTGCTGCGCATCATGACGCACCATTTCCACGCTCTGGGCCGGCCGCGCCTGGTCAGCGGGTCCTTCGTGCTGCTCTACGGCCTGGCGCGCATCTTCGTCGAATTCTTCCGCCTGCCGGACCCGCAGCTCGGCTACCTCCTGGGCACGGGCTGGCTCACCATGGGCATGGTGCTGTCGCTGCCGATGGTGCTGATCGGCCTTTGGGCCATCGCCACGGCGCGGGCCGCCGACCCAAGGCCATGACGAAGCCGCTCCCGGAGCGCTTGGCAGAGCGCATCGCGGCGCGGGGTCCGCTGACGCTTGCCGAGTTCTGGAACGCGGCTCTCTTCGACCCCGTCGACGGTTACTACACGAGCCGCCGGCCGTTTGGCGCGGAGGGCGACTTCATCACCGCGCCCGATGTCAGCCAGATGTTCGGCGAGCTTGTCGGCGCATGGCTCGTGGCCGCCTGGCGCGCGCTCGGGAGCCCCTCCCCCTTCGCCCTTGCCGAAATCGGCCCGGGGCGCGGTACAATGATGGCCGACATCCTGCGCACCGTCCGGCAGCTCGACACCGGCTTTTCGCGGGCAGCCCAGGTGCACCTGATCGAAGTCAGTGATCGGTTGGCCGGCATCCAGCACGAGAGGCTGTCCGGGTTCGACCTGCCGCTGCGCCGTCACCGCAGCATCGCCGAACTGCCCGCCATGCCGCTGCTGGCGGTGGCCAATGAATTGTTCGACGCCATCGCCATCCGCCAGTTCGTCCATGACGGCGTCGGCCTGCGCGAGCGGCTGGTGGCCACCGCGCCCGGAGGCGGCTTCTGCTTCGTGGAGGGGCCGGCAGGCCAGATCAGCATGCCCGCGCACCTGCCGCCGCCACGCGCCGGCGATATTCTGGAAGTGTCGCCGGACCGCCAGCGCCTGGCCGCCCATCTCGGGGCAATGCTGGCGCAGCGCGGCGGGGCGTTTCTGTGCTTCGACTACGGCCATGCGCGCAGTGGCTATGGCGATACGCTCCAGGCCATGCGCGGCCACGCCTTCGCCGACCCGCTGGCGCAGCCGGGGCTCCACGATATCACGTCGCATGTCGACTTCGCCGACCTTGCGCAAATCATGCGCCATGCGGGCGCCATCGTTTCACCCGTCGTGACGCAGGGGCAGTTCCTGCTGGCGCTCGGCCTTGCCGAACGTGCCGGGGCGCTTGGCGCGACGCGCGACGAGGCGGGGCGCGCCGACATCACCTCCCAGGCGCACCGGCTGGCCGGCACCGGCCCCGGCGAGATGGGAGACCTCTTCAAGGTCGTTGCCGCCGGTTCCGCGGCATTGCCGCTGCCGCCCTTCGATTGACTTGCGCCTGCCGCTCAACCACCATCCGCGCCATGAATGAAGCGAGTCTCGAAGCAGATCCCACGCTGACGCAGGACGATGTCGTCGGCGGTGCGCCGCTGGACGCATTAGCCCATGTGCGCCACGCATTCTTTACCCGACGCGGCGGCGTTTCGCGCGGCATCTATGAGGGGCTGAACGTCGGTATCGGCTCCGACGACGAGCCGGCCCATGTCGCCGCCAATCGCCGTGCCGCGATGCACTGGCTGGGCGCGGCCGGCGAAGGACCGGCAACACCCTGGCAGGTCCACTCGCCCGATGTCGCGGTGATCGACGCGCCCTTCGTGGGCACGCGCCCCAAGGCCGACGGCGTGGTTACGGCAAGGCCGGGCCTTGCCATCGGCGTCGTCACGGCCGATTGCGGCCCGGTTCTCTTCGCCGACAGGCAGGGACGCGCGGTAGGCGCGGCCCATGCCGGCTGGCGCGGCGCGCTGGGCGGCGTCCTGGAATCCACCATCGCGGCCATGGAAGGGCTCGGCGCGGCCCGGGGCGACATCGTTGCGGTTCTCGGCCCGTGCATCACGGCCCCGAACTACGAAGTGGGGGCCGCCATGATGGCGGAGTTCATCGAGGCCGACCCCGCCTTCGCGCGCTTCTTCGCGCCCGGAGTATCGCCTGAAAAGCGCCAGTTCGACTTGCCGGGCTTCATTCTTGCGACACTGGAACGCGCCGGGGTAGAAGGCCATTTCGTTGGCCGCTGCACCTATGGCGAGCCTGCCGCCTTCTACTCGTTCCGGCGCACCACCCATCGGGGCGAGCCGGATTACGGGCGTCAATTGTCGGCTATCATGCTGAACGACAGCTTCTGAGGAAAACCCCCATGCTTCATTTCGCGCCCGACGAGTATGCCGCGCGGTTGAACCGGCTGATGGTGGAGATGGCCGAGCAGAAGCTCGACGCCATGCTGCTGTTTGCCCAGGATTCGATGTACTGGCTGACGGGGTACGACACGTTCGGGTTCTGCTTCTTCCAGTGCCTGATCGTGAAGGCCGATGGTGAGATGAAGCTGCTCACCCGTTCGGCAGACCTGCGCCAGGCGCAGGCGACATCCGTCATCAAGGATATCGTCCTCTGGCGCGACCGCGCCGGAGCCGATCCATCCATCGACCTGCGCGACCTGTGCGACGAAATGGGCCTTCTCGGCGCGAAGATCGGCGTCGAATGGGCGACGCACGGCCTGACCGCCGCCAATGGGCGGCTGGTGCAGGAGAAGCTCGGCTCCTTCGCCACCCTGCGCGATGCGTCCGACCTCGTGCCGGCGCTGCGCCTGATCAAGAGCCCGGCCGAGATCGTCCATGTCCGCGAGGCGGCACGGCTTGCCGACGATGCCTACGAGGCGATGCTGCCGCTGGTGAAGGAGGGAGCCGACGAAGGCGAGCTTCTTGCCGTCCTGCAGGGCGACATCCTGCGGCAGGGCGGAGACTATCCGGCCAACCCGTTTATCATCGGGTCCGGTCCGGATGCGCTTTTGTGCCGCTACAAGGCGGGGCGTCGCAAGCTTTCCGCGCAGGACCAGCTTACGCTGGAGTGGGCCGGGGTCAAATCGCAGTACCATTCGGCCCTGATGCGCACGCTGATCGTCGGCAGCCCGCTGATGCGGCACGAGGAATTGTTTGCCGCCGCGCACGAGGCGCTGCTGGCGGTGGAAGAGGTCATGCGGCCGGGCCAGACCTTCGGCGACGTCTTCGACGCCCATGCCCGCGTCATGGAAGAGCACAATCTGGTTCGCCATCGCCTGACGGCGTGCGGCTATTCGCTCGGCGCGCGCTTCGCGCCATCCTGGATGGACCCGCAGATGTTCTATGCCGGCAATCCGGAGCCGATCCAGCCGGACATGACGCTGTTCGCCCACATGATCATCATGGATTCCGATTCCGGCACCGCCATGTGCCTCGGCCGCACCTACCTCACCACCACCGGCGCGCCCGAGCCTCTCTCCCGCCTGCCGTTGGAAATGACGGTGGTTGGGTAACCGACGCGCGTATGAGTGTCGGCGCCTCACGGAAATCCTTGAAACGACTCGCAAACGCGCTTAGAGCCACCGCATCGGACGGCAAGGCCCGTTTGTTCCTTTTGATCGGTCGCGAGCGGGAACCGCATGAAACTCTTCGTCGGCAATTCGAACCCGGTTCTTGCTGAGGCCATAGCGCGCTACCTCGAACTTTCCCTCGGCCGGGCAACGGTGCGCCGCTTCGCGGACCAGGAGATCTTCGTCGAAATCCAGGAGAATGTGCGCGGCGAGGATGTCTTCATCATCCAGTCCACGTCCTACCCGGCCAACGATCACCTGATGGAACTGCTCATCATGATCGACGCCATGCGCCGGGCCTCGGCCCGCCGCATCACCGCCGTCCTGCCCTATTTCGGCTATGCACGGCAGGACCGGAAGGCCGGTGGCCGCACTCCGATCTCGGCCAAGCTCGTTGCCAATCTCATCACCGAGGCCGGCGCCGACCGCGTCATGACGCTGGACCTGCATGCCGGGCAGATCCAGGGCTTCTTCGATATCCCCACCGACAATCTCTTCGCAGTGCCCCTGATGGCCCGCGACATCAAGGAGCATCTCGACCTCGACAACGTCATGGTCGTCTCGCCCGATGTCGGCGGCGTGGTGCGCGCCCGCTCGCTGGCCAAGCGCCTCGATGCCCTGCTGGCCATCGTGGACAAGCGCCGCGAGAAGCCGGGAGAATCCGAAGTCATGAACATCATCGGCGATGTCGACGGGCGGCACTGTATCCTCATCGACGACATCATCGATTCCGGCGGCACCCTCTGCAACGCCGCCGATGCCTTGATGGCCCATGGCGCGAAAAGCGTGCGGGCCTACATCACCCACGGCGTCCTGTCGGGCGGGGCGGTACCGCGTATCGTCAATTCCAATCTGGAAGAGCTGGTGATCACCGATTCCATCCAGCCCAATTCGGCGAT
Organism: Aureimonas altamirensis; assembly: GCF_001463885.1. GTDB lineage: Bacteria > Pseudomonadota > Alphaproteobacteria > Rhizobiales > Rhizobiaceae > Aureimonas > Aureimonas altamirensis. Next base: position 130,587 of record NZ_BBWQ01000011.1, read on the forward strand.
CCGCGATGCGCGCAACATCCGCGTCGTGACCACCGCCAACCTGCTCGGCGAAGCCATCGCACGGACGGCTACGGAGCAATCGGTCTCCAGCCTCTTCGACTGAGGGGCAGGCCGGACTAGGTTACTCCTTCTTGGGCATCAGCGCATCGTCGATCGCAGCCGCCCGCCGACAGGCAGGCCGCTCGCTCAACCGTTTGGCATATGCCTCGAAGGCGGGCCGCTTCTCGATGGTGCCGAAGGCAAGGCCCCAGCCCAGATGGGCGCCGACATACAGGTCGGCGGCAGTGAACCGGCCATCGGCAAGGTAGTCGCCGGCCGACACCGCGGCCTCCAGCGCGTCCAGCGCATTGCCGTAGCTGCCGTAACCCAGCATGCGGCCCTGCTCCGCCGTGGACTGAAACCCGCAAGCCTTGTTGACGACTGCCTGCTCCAACGGCCCCGCCGTGAAGAAGAGCCAGCGGTAGTATGGCGCCCTCTCTCTGGAATCATGCGCCGGCGCGAGCCCGGCCTGGGGAAAGGCATCGGCAAGATAGGTGCAGATGGCCGCCACCTCGGTGACGACCACGCCGTCATGGCGGATCGCCGGCACCTTGCCCATCGGGTTGATGGCGCGATAGGCAGAGCTTTTCATGCCGTCCGGACCGTAGCCGAGAATTTGCGTCTCGTACGGAACGCCCACCTCCTCCAGCATCCAGCGCGCAATCCGCCCGCGCGACATCGGGTTGGTGTACAGGATGAGTTCCGCCATCATCGCCTCCGCAGAATTTTGCAGGCCGGACGCTATCACGCGCGCCTATCGTCAGACAGTATCCGAGGCGGGAGGGCGTTCCCGCTTCTTGAATAATGGCGGGGGCTGGTCTATAGGCACCTCCATCCGCGCAGACACCCTTGGAGGCAGCGCGGAGTGAAGCGACCATGGGTCGCGGCGCGGCTGCAAGGCTGCCCGTTGGCCGTGTGGCGCTTTTCGTCGTTCCTTGCATGGTGCACCGGAACGGCTTCTCCGATTTAAAGCAAGGACTTACCCATGAGCGAGAGCTACACGGTCAAGGCCGAAGCGCGCGAGAAGGTCGGCAAGGGGGCCGCCAGAAATCTCCGTCGCAACGGCAAAGTGCCAGCAGTCATCTATGGCGACAAGCAGGAGCCCCTGCCGATCGCCATCGACTACAAGGAAACCTTCCTGCGCCTCCATTCGGGCGGCTTCCTGACCACGGTTGCCACCATCGAGGTCGGCGGCCAGCAGATCCGCGTCCTGCCGAAGGACTACCAGCTCGATGTCGTCAAGGACACGCTGGTGCATGTGGACTTCCTGCGCGTTTCCGCCAAGTCCGTCGTCACCGTGCGCGTGCCCGTGCACTTCGAGAACGAAGACGAAGCGCCCGGCATCAAGGCGAAGAACGGCGTTCTCAACATCGCCGAGCATGACGTCAACGTGCAGGCCCCTGCCGAAGGCATTCCGGATTCCTTCACCGTCGACCTGACGGGCCTGGACATCGGCGACTCCGTCCACGCTTCGCAGCTCAAGCTGCCGAAAGGCGTGACGCTGGTCGACGACAGCGATTTCGTGATCGCGTCCATCGTCGCGCCGCAGGCCGAGATCGAGGATGACGTCGAAGCCGACGCCTCCGAGGCCGCGGCCGACGCCGAAGACGAGACCAAGGAAGACTGATCCATCGGCCCCTGCAGGGGCCACAGGATCGACCATCGAGGGGGCCGGGCTTCATGCTGCTGATCGCAGGTCTGGGGAATCCCGGCCCCCGCTATGCCGGAAACCGACACAATATCGGCTTCATGGCAGTGGACGAAATCCATCGCGATCCGTCCTTTTCGCCCTGGTCGCAGAAGTTCAAGGGCGAAATCTCGGAGGGTCGCATCGGGGCCGAGAAGGTGCTGCTGCTCAAACCGCAGACCTTCATGAACGCCTCGGGCGAAAGCGTCGCCGCCGCTGCCGCCTTCTACAAGATCGAACCCGCATCCATCATCGTGCTGCACGACGAGCTCGACCTGCCGCCCGGCAAGGTGCGGGTGAAGACAGGCGGCGGGCATGGTGGCCACAACGGATTGCGGAGCATCGACGCCCATCTCGGCCGTGAATACCGGCGTGTGCGCCTGGGCATCGGCCATCCGGGCGCCAAGGAACTCGTGTCGCCATACGTGCTCGGCGACTTCGCCAAGGTCGACCAGGAATGGCTACGCCCGCTTCTGGAAGACGTGGCACGCAATGTGGGCCTTCTCGCATCCGGCGACGATGCAGGCTTCATGAACCGCCTGTCCGGCGCCGGCGCAAAGCCGAAGGACAAGCCCTCGGTGGGCGCGGTGGCTGAGCCGAAGGCAAAGCAGAAGGGTGCCAGCCATATTCGGCAGGCGCGGGGCGCCGCCCCGCAGCGTATTCCGACAAGCGGCCCGATGGCCGACATGCTGAAGCGGATTTTCGGCAAGGATTGAACAGTCAGGGCCCCTACCCGGCCGCTCGGCGGGGCCATCGGATGAGAGTGCATCATGGGTTTTCGCTGCGGTATCGTCGGTCTGCCGAATGTCGGCAAGTCCACCCTTTTCAACGCGCTCACCAAGACGGCCGCCGCGCAAGCCGCGAATTACCCGTTCTGCACCATCGAGCCGAATACGGGCGATGTCGGCGTACCCGATCCGCGCCTTGCCGATATCTCCAGGATCGGTAAGTCCGCGCAGATCGTGCCGACGCGGATCACCTTCGTGGATATTGCCGGCCTTGTGCGCGGCGCTTCCAAGGGTGAGGGGCTCGGCAATCAGTTTCTTGCCAATATCCGCGAAGTCGATGCCATCGCGCATGTGTTGCGCTGTTTCGAGAACGACGACATCACCCATGTCGAAGGTCGGATCGATCCGGTTGCCGACGCCGAGACCGTCGAGACCGAACTGATGCTGTCGGATCTCGAAAGCATCGAGCGGCGCATCGTGAATACCCGCAAGCGCGCCGCCGGCAAGGACAAGGAGTCCATCGCCCAGTTGCCCGTCATGGAAGCGGTGCTGGCCAAGCTTCAGACCGGCGAGCCGGCGCGCACGCTGATTGCCGGCTTCGACGCCGAAGAACGCAGCCAGTTGCGCAACCTGAACCTTCTGACGTCCAAGCCCGTGCTGTATGTCTGCAACGTGGCCGAAGAAGATGCCGCAACCGGCAATGCCTACTCGGCGGCCGTCGCGGCCATGGCTGAAAAGCAGGGTGCGCGAAGCGTCGTCATTTCTGCCGCCATCGAGGCGGAGATCGCCCAATTGCCCGATGACGAGGTCGGCGACTATCTCGAGGCCATGGGCCTGACGGAGCCGGGGCTGGACCGGCTGATCCGCGCCGGCTACGAGCTGCTCGATCTCATCACCTATTTCACGGTGGGGCCGAAGGAGACCCGCGCCTGGACCATCCTGCGCGGTTACAAGGCGCCGCAGGCGGCGGGTGTCATCCACACCGATTTCGAAAAGGGCTTCATCCGCGCCCAGACCATCGCCTACGATGATTTCGTGCGGCTGGGTGGCGAGGCCGCCGCAAAGGAAGCCGGCAAGGCGCGGGACGAAGGCAAGGAATACGTCGTTCAGGACGGCGATATCATGATGTTCAAGTTCAACGTCTGACGCGCATCGGGAGGAACCGGCCTTGCAGATGTTCGAGGATTTCCCGGTTGGGACGCGCCTGCCCATGGGCCCCTATGCGGTGACGCGCGATGAGATCGTCGTCTTCGCACAGGAATACGACCCGCAGCCGATGCATCTCGACGAGGGTGCGGCCGCCGACAGCCTTCTCGGCGGCCTGTCGGCCTCGGGCTGGCATGTCTGCGGCATGATGATGCGGATGATGTGCGATGCCTTCATCCATTCCTCGTCCTCGCAGGGGTCGCCGGGCGTCGACTTCGTCAACTGGCTGGCGCCGGTGCGCCCCGGTGACAGCCTCACCGGTGAAACCGAGGTGCTGGACGCACGCGGCTCCGCCTCCCGCCCCCATATCGGCTTCCTGAAGCTGCGGACATGGCTGCAGAACCAGGCCGGCGAGCGGGTGATTGAAAGCGAGTACAGCGTGATGCTGCACAGGCGCGAGGCAGCATGAGCTTCTACGACGATATCGTCATCGGCGAACCGGTAGAGATCGGCACGCACCTCTTCACGGCGGAAGAGATCGTGCGCTTTGCACGCGCCTTCGATCCGCAGCCCTTCCATCTCGATGCGGAGGCCGCGAAAGCCAGCCTGTTCGGGGGCCTTTGCGCCTCCGGATGGCATACGACGGCCGTCTTCATGAAGCTCAATGTGGCATTCATGGCGGCCACGGCGGCACGGCGCGCCGCCGAAGGGCTGGACCAGCCCCATTGGGGCCCTTCCCCTGGTGTCCGCAACATCAAGTGGCTGCGGCCCGTCTATGCCGGCGACCGGATCACCTATCGCACGACCGCCACGGCCAAGCGCCTGTCGCAACGCCGGCACGGATGGGCCGTCATCGACAGCCACGTCGATGCCGAGACCCAGGACGGCAAACCCGCCCTAAGCTTCGACGCAAGCGTTTTCCTGCGCACCGCCTAGCGGATGGTGGCGCGGACATAGTTGGCGGTGACCAGCAACCTCGTGGCGGCATCCGGTACGTCCGGCCGACTGCTGTCGACCAGCGCGGCGGAGGCCCTGACCTCGTAATGTATGCTGGTGGCATCGGTGTACCGAACGCTCAGATCCAGCGCATCGCTGTCCAGTAGCGTCGTTGTGGGCGCCGCCGATGGATTGAAGACGAGGTTTGCCCTCAAGGCGCGAGCCCTGAGCTCCATCACGGGCGCAGTGCCCGACAAGCTCAGATCCGCCGCCTGCCCTGCAAGGTGCACCGATGCGAACGCGCCGGACAAATGGATGTCGGAGGCCTGCTGGTCGATCGTCACCGACACGTCCGACGGAAGGTCGGCGGTAAACTCGACCCGGCATTCGCCCGGACCGAACGACCAGGCCGACCCGGCATCGAGCATCAATTTATCGCCGTCCCGCCACATCCGCGTCTGCGATCGGCAGTCTTCGTAGAACCAGCTCGACAGCCACCAGCGCCCGAACCATCCCGTTCGCACCGCCGATGCCGATGCGCGATGCGTTTGCCCGGGCGACGCCGTCAGCCGGATGATGCTTGCATCGCCGCTCACCTGTACCTGGGTAACGCCGGACAGGTCGAGACTTGCAGCCTCTTCAGCCGCCTGTGTGGGGGGACAGGCAAGAAGAAAGATTGCCAGCGCCAGAATGGATTTCGATTGCATGATCGGGCTCCGATGCGGTTTCGATACCGCCAGAAGCAGGATGGTGCAGGCTCACGCGTCCCGGATCGTGATAAAGGTCGATCCTGATCGTAATCCAGGTCATCGGGGACCTGATCCTGTCGCGGATCGCGGAGCGTGATCGACCTATGTTTCTTGTTCCCCTGCCCTTCTTCGTGGCCTTCCTGATCGTGATCCTTCTTGCCAAGGAGTATGTCGGGCGCGACGCAGAAGACGAGCCGTTTCAAGGCTCTCTATTTACGGTTCTGATTGTCGCCTACGCGATCCAGTCAGTTCTGATCGGTCTTCGGTGGGGCTACGGCATCCTGGCCGTACTGCCCGCCATGGCCATCATGGCCTCGGTCATCGCACCGCTGGCCTTCCTGTCCTTCCGCTCCCTCTCCGGTGATCGTCTCCGTCCCCGGCCGCGGACGATAGCCCTGCATCTGACACCGGCGGCGGCCGTGGCCGGGCTGGTCATCGTCTGGCCGGCACCGGTCGGTCTTATAATTGTCGTGCTGTTCGCCGCCTATGGCACCGCGCTTCTATGGGACGCGCGGTCGGGGCCAGACCGCCTCGTCACCTCGCGTCTGGACGGGGTGCTGCACTCCTATCGCGCCATGTACGTGACCGGGCTGGCGCTGCTCGGGTCGGCCGCCTCGGATGTCCTTATCGGTCTGGACCTGGACTGGTCCGGAGGCGTTCACGCGCCCACCATCATCGCGGCCGGAAACATGCTGGCGCTCGTAACCCTTGGCGTGGCGGCCACGGTGGCGCGCGGCAGCCCCGCTGACGCGGCATCAACTGCCGACAGTAAGCCAGCCCCGCCCCCCGGCCCCAACGACACCGAGGCGGTCATCGCCCGGCGCGTCGAAGCGCTCATGCTCGACACGGAGCTCTACAAGGATTTGAACCTCAACCTTGCCAAGATTGCCCGAAGGCTTGGGCTACCGCCTCGCGATGTCTCCATTGCGATAAACCGCAGCCACGGCATGAGCGTATCGCAGTATGTGAACGAATATCGGGTGCGCCATGCGGGCAAGTTGCTGAGCGAAACGCGCGATAGCGTGACCGCGATCATGCTCGATTCCGGCTTCATGACGAAATCCAACTTCAACCGCGAATTCCTGCGTGTCATGGGCATGACGCCAAGCGCATGGCGCAGGGCCCAGCGTCATGGCCTGGCGACATCGGCAAACAGCCTGCACCCGGAGACCGCAAACGAAACAGGGGCCCCGAAAGGCCCCTGACGAAAGTTTGTCCAGCAGTGAAACGCTGTCAGTGCGGGATCTTGGACCAGACCCGACGCTTCACCGCATAGAGCATGCCGGCGAAGCCGATGAGGAAGATCATCACCACGAAGCCAAGGGATTTCCGCTCCACCAGATGCGGCTCTGCCGCCCACATCAGGAAGGCCGAGATATCGCGCGAATATTGCTCGACCGTCTCGGGCGAACCGTCGCCGTAGGTAACCTGGCCATCGCTGATAGGCTGCGCCATGGCGAGCGCCGAAGACGCGATGAAGTAGGGATTGTAATGCGTACCCGGCTGCAGTTCGAGGCCGGCGGGCGGCTCTTCGCCATAGCCGGTCAGCAGCGCATGGATGTAATCCGGGCCGCCTTCCGCATACTGCGTGAAGATGTCGAACACGAAGGTGGGGAAACCGCGCTCCACCGCCCGCGCCTTGGCGATGAGCGAGAAGTCTGGCGGATGCGCTCCGCCATTGGACGCGGCAGCAGCCTCCGGGTTGGGGAACGGCGCCGGGAAATGGTCGCTCGGGATGCCGGGCCGCTCGAACATTTCGCCATTGGCGTCCGGGCCGTCCTGGATCTGGTATTCGGCGGCCAAAGCGCGAACCTGTGCGTCGCTGTAGCCGAGGGCTTCCAGGTTGCGGAAGGCAACGAGGTTCATCGAGTGGCACGAGGAGCAGACCTCGCGATACACCTGCATGCCGCGTTGTAGCTGGCCCAGATCCCACTTGCCGAACGGGCCGGCGAAGCTCCAGTCCATGTGCTCGGGTTTCTTGAGCGGATAGTGCGGCGTGGCATGTTCTTCCGCGGCGGCGACATTGGCCTCGCCTTCCTGCTCGCCGGAGACCGTGTTGACGCCGGTCGAAGAAGCGGGCGCCTCGCCCGGGGCCGGGGCCTCGGTGGCCGGGGCCGGCTCCGCGGTCTGTGCGAAGGCAGGCAGCGGCGCAGCAAGAAACGCCGCCGCAAGGAGTGCTGATAGAAGCCTTTTCATTGCAAGTTCCTTCGTGCGCTTCATCAGCCTTTGGCCACCGCTTCGGCGTGACCGTGACGGGCGGCGTGCTTGGCCAGCACGGCCTCCGTGATCGACGCCGGCAGCTTCTTCGGGGTCTCGACCAGGCCCAGAATGGGCAGGACGATCAGGAAGTGGCCGAAGTAGTAGATCGTGCCGATCAGCGACAGCAGCGGATAGATGCCCTCGGCCGGACGCGAGCCGAGCCAACCCAGGAAGACGGCGTTGACCGCGAAGATCCAGAAGAAGACCTTGTAGACCGGACGATAGGCCGTCGACTTGACCTTGGACGTGTCGAGCCAGGGCAGGAAGAACAGGACGATGATCGAGCCGAACATCACCAGCACGCCACCCAGCTTGGAATCGATCGGGCCGATATTGAAGGTGATGGCCCGCAGCATGGCGTAGAAGGGCAGGAAGTACCATTCGGGCACGATGTGCGCCGGCGTCTGCAGCGAGTTGGCCGGAATGTAATTGTCCGGATGCCCCAGATAGTTGGGCAGATAGAAGACGAAATAGGCGAAGAAGATCAGGAAGAAGACCATGCCGAACGCGTCCTTGATGGTCGCGTAGGGGGTGAAGGGAACCGTGTCCTTCGGGGTCTTGACCTCGACACCGGTGGGGTTGGTCTGGCCCGCGACGTGCAGCGCCCAGACGTGCAGCACGACGACGCCCGCGATCATGAAGGGCAGCAGGTAATGCAGCGCGAAGAAGCGGTTGAGCGTCGGGTTGTCCACCGCGAAGCCGCCGAGCAGCAGCGTCTGGATCGGCTCTCCGATGACCGGGAAGGCGGTGAAGAAGCCGGTGATGACGGTGGCGCCCCAGAAGGACATCTGCCCCCACGGAAGCACGTAGCCCATGAAGGCGGTCGCCATCATGAGAAGGAAGATGATGACGCCGAGAATCCAGAGAATCTCGCGCGGCGCCTTGTACGACCCGTAATAAAGGCCGCGGAAGATGTGCAGGTAGACGGCGATGAAGAAGAACGACGCGCCGTTGGCATGCATGTAGCGCAGCAGCCAGCCCCAGTTCACGTCGCGCATGATGTGCTCGACCGAATTGAAGGCAACGTCCACCGAGGCGGCGTAGTGCATCGCCAGCACGATGCCGGTGATGATCTGAGCCGCCAGGAACAGGGAGAGGATACCGCCGAACGTGTAGGCGTAGTTCAGGTTGCGCGGCGTCGGATAGGCGATGAACGAATCATAGACGAGGCGCGGAAGCGGAAGACGGGAGTCGATCCACCGGGTAAGACCGGTGGATGGAACATAGGACGAGTGACCACTCATGATTGCAGCGTTTCCCCCTCGTCAGCCGATACGGATAGTCGTGTCATTGGTGAATTCATAGACCGGAATATGCATGTTTTCCGGTGCCGGCCCCTGGCGGATACGCCCGGCCGTGTCGTAGTGCGAGCCGTGGCACGGGCAGTACCAGCCATCGTAATCGCCTGCCTGGCCCAGCGGAATGCAGCCGAGATGCGTGCACACGCCGATCATGACCAGCCACTGCTCCCGCTCCGGAACGGCGCGGTTTTCGTCGGTGGCGGGCGCATCGGCGGTAAGATTTGCGTTGCGTGCCAGAGGGTCCTTCAGCTCGGCAAGCGGAACCTGCTTGGCTTCCTCGATCTCGGCCGGCGTGCGCTGGCGGACGAAAACGGGCCGACCGCGCCATTTGGCGGTGATCGACTGGCCTTCGGCGATCTGGCTGACATCGACGTCGATCTGCGCAAGCGCCAGCGTCGCGGCATCCGGATTCATCTGGTCGATGAAGGGCCAGGCCAGCGCCGCCGCACCCACGGCGCCCGCGGCGCCCGTCGCGATGTAGAGGAAATCCCGGCGGGTGGGTTCCGATGTGTGGTCAACGCTCACGGCCAATCATGCTCCCTCAGGCTTGCCGGCGTGAACCGGCACTGTCGGCCGGCAGGAAAACGATTCGCCCAGATGCGTGAATCCGCATGGCCGAAGGTCCGCAGACCGGCGGGTTTTCTTAAGCGGCCACTTGGAACTTGTCCAGACTATGGCTGCATATAGGCGGCATTATCCTCGGGCTGCGGCGCGTCTGCACATTCCAGGAATCCGCCCACCTGACGATGCCACAACTGCGCGTAGATGCCGTCCGCGGCCAATAGCTGCGCATGGGTGCCCTGCTCCACGATACGTCCCTTGTCCATCACCACCAGGCGGTCGAGCGCGGCGATGGTGGACAGGCGATGGGCGATGGCGATGACGGTCTTGCCCTCCATCAGCCGGTACAGGTTTTCGGCGATGGCCGCCTCGACCTCCGAGTCGAGCGCCGAGGTCGCCTCGTCGAGAAGCAGGATGGGTGCGTCCTTCAGCATCACGCGGGCGATCGCGATCCGCTGCCTCTGCCCGCCCGACAGCTTGACGCCGCGCTCTCCCACCTCGGCATCGAGGCCGTTGCGGCCCTCCCTGTCCGAAAGGCTTGTAATGAAGCCCTCGGCCTCGGCGCGGCGGATGGCGCGCAACAGGTCCTCTTCGTCGGCGTCCGGGCGGCCGTACAGAACATTGTCGCGGATCGTGCGATGCAGCAGCGAGGTATCCTGCGTGACCATGCCGATCTGACGCCGCAGCGATGCCTGGGTGACGCCCTGTATGTCCTGCCCGTCGATGCTGATTCGGCCGGAAGATACGTCGTAAAAGCGCAGCAGAAGGTTGAGCAGCGTGGACTTGCCGGCACCTGAGCGCCCGACAAGCCCGATCTTCTCGCCGGGACGGATGGTGAGCGTGAAGTCTTCCACCACCGGGCCGGCCGGCCTGTGCGGCAGGGCCGCCGCATAGGAGAAGGACACCTTGTCGAACACGACTTCACCCGCCGTCACCTGCAGCTCGGCCGCGTCGCGCTTGTCTTCCAGCGCAACCGGCAGGGTGAAGGTGGATATGCCGTCGCGAATGGTGCCGATGTTCTCGAACAGGCTGGACACCTCCCACATGATCCACTGCGACATGCCGTTGAGCCGCAGCACCAGCCCGGTGGCGACGGCGATTGCGCCGACCGTCAGCAGCTCATTGAGCCACAGGCCGATCCCCACCGCGGCGACCGAGAAGAGCAGCAGCGAGTTGAGAAGGTAGAGGCAGACATAGAAGGCCGTGATCAGCCGGGCCTGCCCGTAGACGGTGCCGAGAAAGCCGCGCATGGAATCGCGGGCATGATCGGCCTCGCGCCGCGTATGCGCGAACAGCTTGACGGTGCCGATGTTGGAATAGGCATCGACGATGCGCCCCGTCATCAAGGCGCGGGCGTCGGCCTGGCTTTCGGCCACGACCATCAGCCGCGGAATGAAATAGCGCAACATCGCGACATACAGGACAAGCCAGCCGATGAAGGGAAGCGTCAGGCGCCAGTCCGCCGCGGCGATCAGCACCACCACGCCGGTGAAATACACCGTGACATAGAGCAGCACCTCTATGGCCTTCATCACGGTTTCGCGCACCGCCAGCGCCGTCTGCATGAGCTTGGTGGCAACGCGGCCCGCGAATTCGTCGTGGAAGAAGCCGAGGGACTGGTCGAGCAGCCAATTATGCACCGTCCAGCGGAAGCGCATCGGGAAATTGGCGAAGATGCCCTGGAAGGTGAACAGGCACTCCACCAGCACCAGCCCCGGCAGCAGCACGAGGATCACCAGGGCCATGCCGGCCAGCGTCCACCCCTGCTCGGCCAGGAAGGTTTCACGCGGGGTGGAGGTGAGCCAGTCGACGATGGAGCCGACGAACGAGAACAGCATCACCTCCAGCACCGCCACCATGGCGGTCAGCGCCGCGACGGCAAGGAACAGCGGCCACAGAGGGCGCACATAATACCAGACGAAGGCCATCAGGGATGCCGGCGGCCGGCCGCCCCCGGTATCCGGGAAGGGATTCACCAGCCGCTCGAACTTCCGGTACATGCCTTGGAATCCTCCGTCTTCTGTCATGGCGCGCCATCGTCTATCAATCGGGCATGACAGTTTCCATCGCCCTCTACCAGCCGGACATCGCAGGCAATGCCGGCACCATCCTGCGGCTGGGCGCCTGCATGGGCGTCCCCGTCGAGATCATCGAGCCTGCGGGCTTCGACCTGTCCGACCGCAACCTGCGGCGCGCCGGCATGGATTACCTGGAATTGGCGACGCTGCGCCGCCATGTCGAGTACCCCGCCTTCGACAGGGCCCGGCGCGAAGCGGGCCGGCGCATCGTCCTTCTGACGACGAAGGCCGAGCGCGCCTATACGGATTTTTCCTACGACCCACAGGATATTCTGTTGTTCGGCCGTGAAAGCGCCGGGGTTCCCGCCCATGTGCACGACGCGGCCGATGTCCGCCTGACCATTCCGATGGCAACAGGCGCGCGCTCCTTGAACCTTGCCGTCAGCGCGGCCATGGTGCTGGGAGAGGCGTTGCGGCAGACACGCGGCTGACGGCGAAACCGAAAGAAGGCAGGCTACATGACGATTCTGGTAACCGGCGGCGCAGGCTATATCGGCAGCCACATGGTCTATGAACTCCTCGACCGGGGAGAGACGGTGGTCGTGCTGGACCGGCTGTCCACCGGCTTCGACTGGGCCGTCGCGCCCGGCGCGGAACTGGTCGTGGGCGATATCGGCGACCAGCCGATGGTCGAGCGCCTGATCGCCGAGCGCGGTGTTCGTTCGATCATCCATTTCGCCGGTTCCGTGGTGGTGCCGGATTCGGTCGCCGACCCGTTGGAATATTACCTCAACAACACCGTGCGCAGCCGCAGCCTCATCGCCGCGGCCGTGGCCGGCGGCGTCGACAATTTCATCTTCTCGTCCACGGCCGCCGTCTACGGCTCGCCCGAGGCCGTACCGGTGACGGAGGCCGCCCCGAAGGCTCCCGAATCGCCCTATGGCGCCTCCAAGCTGATGACCGAGCGCATGTTGGAGGATGTCGGGCACGCGCATGGGCTGCGCTACGCCATCCTGCGCTACTTCAACGTTGCGGGCGCCGATCCGGACGGCCGCACCGGCCAGTCGACGCGCGGCGCCACCCACCTCATCAAGGTTGCCTGCGAGACGGCATTGGGCAAGCGTGACGGCATGAAGGTGTACGGCACGGACTACCCGACGCAGGACGGCACCTGCGTGCGGGACTATATCCACGTCACCGACCTTGTCGGCGCCCATGCCGGCGCGCTGGACTATCTGCGTGGCGGCGGCGACAGCACGGTGGCCAATTGCGGCTATGGCCGCGGCTATTCGGTGCTGGAAGTGCTGGATACGGTGCGCAGCGTGGTGGGGCGCGATTTTCCGGTAGAGATGGCGGGCCGCCGCCCGGGCGATGCGTCGGCCATCGTGGCGGACGGCAGCCGGGCCCGCTCCCTCTTCGACTGGACCCCGCGCCACGACGACCTGCCCGGCATCGTCCAGAACGCCCTTGCCTGGGAAGAAAAGCTCATGCGCCGCAACACGCCGTAGGGCCGTGCACGAAAAATTTCATGCGGGATGACAATCAAGGTTAACCAGTTCTCAACGCGGCGCCGGCCATCATAGGCGGATGGACGGGCCTTCGGGCCATCGACAGAGCGTGAGCCGCCAATGCCCCAGAACAGGATGGAATCCGGCAAGAGCCGTGTCCGCGTCAACCTCGTGCTCGGCATCTTCATCGCCGCGCATGTCGCCATTGTCGCGCGGCTCGTGGATTTCGCCTACAGCGAGCCGGCGGTACCCAATTACGGTATCGCCGCTCCCTCCACGGCGCGGCCCGACATTCTGGACCGCAACGGCAACATCCTGGCGCGCGACCTTGCCACCTTCTCGGTCTATGCCGAGCCACGCCGCATCGTGGATGCTGACGAAGCGGTCGAGAAGCTTCTGACGGCGATGCCGGACCTGAACGCCAAGTCGCTCTATCAGCGGCTCAGCGGCAAATCCGGCTTCACCTGGATCAAGCGGTCGATCAACCCCGCCAAGCAGCAGGAAATCCTCAACCTCGGCATTCCGGGCATCGGCTTCCGCGAGGAGGTCAAGCGCCTCTATCCGAACGGGCCGGCGGCGGCGCAGGTGCTGGGCGCGGTCAATGTGGACAATGTCGGCATCGCCGGCATCGAGAAATGGATCGATACCTCCGGACTCGGCGTGCTGCGCACCACCGGCATGCGCTACGAGCGCGCCGACCTCGACCCGGTGCAACTGTCCATCGATCTCTATGTCCAGCACGCCTTTACCGACCAGTTGGCCAAGGAGATCGAGAAGTACGAGGCCGTGGGCGGTGCCGGCCTGCTGATGGACGTCACCAATGGCGAGGTCCTGTCGCTGGTGTCACTGCCCGACTTCGACCCCAACGATCCGACACAGGCGCTGAAGAAGGAAAATATCAACCGCATCAATGTCGGCGTGTACGAGATGGGCTCCACCTTCAAGGCGCTCACCACCGCGATGGCCATCGACAGCGGGCAGTTCAATCTTCGCTCGGTGATCGACGCTTCCAAGCCGCTCAGCTTCGGACGCTTCGCCATCCGCGACTATCGCGGCGAATACCGGCCGCTGAACCTTCCGGAAGCGTTCCTGGTGTCGTCCAACATCGCCTTCGGCAAGATGGCGCTGGCCGTCGGCGTGGAAAAGCACAAGGCTTTCCTGGCCAAGATGGGCGAGACGACCCGCCTGACAACCGAACTGCCGGAAAGCGCGGCCCCCATCGTGCCCAAGCGGTGGACCGAGGTTAACACCGCCACCATCGCCTTCGGCCATGGCCTTGCCGTCACGCCCCTGCAGGCGGCGACGGGCGTGGCGGGCCTCGTCAATGGCGGTCACCTGATCCGCCCCACATTCATCAAGGACACGCCCGTCGCCGACCGCATGATCGCCGACAATGTCGTGGCCCCGGAAACCAGCGAGACCTTGCGCTACCTGATGCGGCTGAACGCCGTGATGGGCTCGGCCAAGCGCGCGAACGTGCCCGGCTACTTCATCGGCGGCAAGACGGGCACCGCCGAAAAGGTCGTCAACGGGCGCTATGACAAGTCGCGCGTCATGACGTCGTTCATGGGTGTGCTGCCGGCCAACAACCCGAAATACCTGATGCTAGTGATCCTGGACGAGCCGAAGGGATCGAAGGAGACCTACGGCTTCCGCACCTCGGGCTGGAATGCCGTGCCCGCCGGCGGCCGCATCTTCGAGCGGATCCTGCCGCTGCTGCACCTTGCGCCCGTCTTCGACAATCCGCCGGACCCGTTCCCGGTGGCGACGCGGCAGAATGCCTACGGCTACCAGAACGTGCTGCCGCAATCGGCCGGGCGCTAAAGCGCCAGGCCATCCTCCGTGAACAGGTAGACATGGGCGGGGTCGACGGACAGGTCGACCTTCGCGCCCGGCTCCAGCCCCGGCCGGCCGGGTGCGACGGCGGTGATCATGTCGCCGCCCGGCGGCCGCGCATAGATCTGCGTTGCTCCGCCGAGATTTTCCGAGAAATCGACGACAAGCGACAGCGCGGGTGCACCGCCCATGTGGAGATGCTCGGGCCGAAGACCCACGATGGCGCGCGCGCCCGTTTTAAGGCCGCCGGCGGACCGCGCCAGCCGCATCTGCCCCCCGGAAAAGGCCGGATGCGCCAGCGTCACCGCGCTCTGCCCCGCCTCCACCACGTCGACCGTCAGGAAGTTCATGCGCGGCGAGCCGATGAAGCCGGCGACGAAAAGATTGGCCGGCCGGTCGTAGAGTTCGGTGGGCGTGCCGACCTGCTCCACCTTGCCGGCCCGCAGCACGACGATGCGGTCGGCCAGGGTCATCGCCTCGATCTGGTCGTGCGTCACATAGACCATGGTGACGCCGAGCGCCCGGTGCAGGCGGGCGATCTCCACACGCATCTGGGTGCGCAGCTCGGCGTCGAGGTTGGACAGCGGCTCGTCGAACAGGAACAGCTTCGGGTCGCGCACGATGGCGCGGCCGATGGCCACGCGCTGGCGCTGCCCGCCGGAGAGCTGGCGCGGCTTGCGCTGCAGCAGCGGCTCGATCTGCAGGATGCGGGCCGCCTCGTCCACCTTGCGCCGGATTTCGTCCTTCGGCGTCTTCACCATGGTCAGGCCGAAGGCCATGTTGTCGAAGACGGTCATGTGCGGGTAGAGCGCGTAGCTCTGGAACACCATCGCCACCTGGCGCAAGGCGGGTTCGACATCGGTGACCACGCGTCCGTCGATGGAGACGTCGCCGCCGGTGATCTCCTCCAGCCCGGCGATCATCCGCAACAAGGTAGACTTGCCGCAGCCCGACGGGCCGACGAACACGACGAACTCGCCTTTCTGCGCCGAAAAGCTGACGCCCTTGATGACCTCGTGGTCGCCGTAGGATTTCGTGACATTGTCGAGGGCGAGGAAGGACATGGGCTCAGGCCTCTGCATGTTCGATGCCGTCTTCGGCCAAAAGGCGCCGGGCGACGGCTTCGTCGGTAACGAGATGGGTGACGGTGGGCCCCAGAAGGGTGGCCCGGATGATGGGAAGCTTGTGCAGCCCGCCCGACGCCAGGATGCGCATGGGGATGGCGGCGAACGTATCGGGAGCCAGCCCGACGACGCGCTGGCGCAGCGAGTGGTCCACCGGGCGGCCGTCGACATCCAGGAAGGTGCCGAGCACATCGCCCACCGCACCGGCCTGCCGCAGGCTTTCCAGTTCGTGCGCGACGATGCTGGTGGATGCCAGGATGGACCTGGACGAGAGGTCACCCACCGAAACCATGGCGATATCCACCGACGCCGCGCGCGCCAGCACCTCTTCCAGCCCCGGATGCGACAGCAGCGCGGCGCGGATGTCGGTTGTCGGGCAATAGATGGGCGCTGCCAGATAATGGCATTCGGCGGCGATGCGGTTGGCGACGGCGGTGGCCACGCCGATCGTGTTGATGCCCGAGCCCCGCGTCAGGCTGCCCATCAGCGTCACCACGTCGGCATCGGCCAGCCTGCGGGCGGTCAGGTTGCGGACGCCCGCCCACAGCGTGCGGCCCCAGCCGAGGCCAAGGTCGACCCCAGGCTCCAGCATCGCGTCCAGCAGCGTGCCTGCCGCCTCGCCCACCGCGCGCTGGGTTTCCTCGACGGAGTCCAGCGCCGGCACGACGACGGCTTCGGCAAGGCCGAACCGCTCCGTCAGCGCTTCTGCCAAAGCGATGCAGCCGGCGATGGGCATGCGGATGTCGAAACGGACAAGCCCGTCGGCCCGCGCCTGCCCGATGATGCGGTTGACGCGCAACCGGGTCAGGCCCAGCTTTTCCGCCACCTGCTGCTGGGTCATCCCGCCGACATAATAGTACCAGATGGCCCGCGCCGTCAGTTCGCCGCCCTCCGGCAGCAAGCCATCGGAAGGAAAGCCGCTTTCCGCAACGCTCATTTGGTGGCGCCCATGGTCAGGCCGCGGATCATGTGGCGCGAGACGAGGATGGCGAAGATGGTGACCGGCAGGACGATCAGCGTGCCCGTGGCCATGATCTTGCCCCAGGGCAGCTCGTAGCCCGACATGAAGCTGGTTGCGATGACGGGGGCGGTCTGCACGTTGCGCCGCGTGAGCACCAGTGCGTACATCAGCTCGTTCCACGAGAAGATGAAGCTGAAGATCGCCGAGACGGCGATGCCCGGCACGCCGAGCGGCACGTAGATGCGGCGGAAGATGGTGAACTGGCTGGCGCCATCCAGCCGCGCGGCCTGTTCCAGCTCGCCCGGAATGGAGCGGAACTGGTCGGTGCAGATCCACACGACGATCGGCAAGTTGAAGGTCAGGTAGATCAGCACCAGCACCGCATAGCTGTCGAGCAGCCGAAGCTGGTTTGCCAGAAGGTAGACCGGCAGCGCCAGCACGATGGGAGACACCATGCGGTTGGAGATGAACCAGAACCAGAGATCGGATTTGCCGCGAAAGTCGAACCGCGCCAGCGCATAGGCCGCCGGCGTGCCCAGAAGCACGGCGATGGCGGTGGTGACGCTGGCGACGATGAGCGAGTCTCCGATGGACGACAGGACGCGCGGATCGGCCAGGACGGCGCGATAATGGTCAAGCGTCGGGTTGAAGATCCACAATGGCGGCGAGGCAAGGAGGTCCGATTGCTGCTTCAGGCTGGAGGAGACCATCCAGTAGAAGGGAAACAGCGTGAAGACGATGACGGCCAGAAGGCCGAGCGCGTGCAAGGCGCGCGAAAGCGGCGAGGTCATCATTCGATCTCCCGGTAGAAGAGGCGGATGTAAAGCCGGCTGATGATGATGGTGAAGATGAGCAGGATGATCGCCTGGGCCGAGGCCATCCCCATGTCGAAGACGCGGAAGCCCACACGCTGGATATAGACGGAGACGAGGTCGGTGGCCGAGCCCGGGCCGCCGCGCGTCATCACGAAGACCATGTCGAACAGCTTCAACACGTCGGCAGAGCGCAGGATCAGGATGGCTGTCAATCCCGGCAGGAGATACGGCAGTTGCACGTGGCGCAGCAGGGCCAGCTTGGACCGCGTCTCGAGCCGGGCCGCCTCCTCGATCTCGACGGGCACCATCGACAAACCGGCCAGGAAGATGAGCGCGCAGAAGGGCGTCCATTGCCAGATGTCCATCATCACGATGGCGGCGAAGGCGCCCGCCGGAGAGCCCAGCCAGTCGAATCCCGGCAGGCCCGCCCAGCCGATGATCTGGTTGGCGACGCCGAAATTGCCGTTGAAGATGAGGCGTCCGATAAGGCCGACGACCGCATAGGTGGTCGCCAGCGGCACGACCAGCGAGACACGCGCGAAGGCGCGCAGAAAGCCCAGCCCCGGCCGATGCAGCAGCAACGCCACGAACAGGCCGAGCGCGATCTGCACCGGCAGGGCCGTCACATAGAAGCGCAGCGTCAGCAGAAGCGCGTTCCAGAAGCTGGTGTCATTGAAGACGGCGACGTAATTGTCGAATCCGATGAAGGGAAACCCGTCACGCGGCCGGGTGATATTGTATCTCCGGAACGATGTGACGAGCGCGAAGAGCAGCGGATAGATGCCGACCGCCAGCAGCACGAAGATCGACGGCGCCAGAAACCACAGCGGCGTGAAGCGCCCGTAGCCCCTGTTCGGTGTTCGTGTTTCGCTGCTCATCCGCCTGCCCTATTCCAGGTTCGTGTGTCGTGCGCGCATTGCGTCGGCGCCGACGCCCAGACGCTCCGCCAGGGCCATGACGGCCATCTCGAAAAGGATGAATTCGGCCCCCTCGAAGAGCGAGCCCATCGGCAGCACGGAAGCGCCGCCGACATCGTCGGCCATCGTCTGCGCCGGCACCACCAGCGCGGTGTCGGCAAGCTGAGCGGCGCTACCGCCGGGATTGGCGGTGACGAGGGCGATGCGCGCACCCGCCGCCCTCGCCACGCCCATCAGCCCGTCCACGGTGGAGAAACCGCCGGGCCCGGCCGAAACGACCAGGAGGTCGCCCGGCCCGATGGACGGTGTCGTCATGTCGCCCACCATGGAAACGTCCAGCCCCAGATGGAAAAGGCGCATGGCGAAGCCCTTGATCGCCAACCCCTCGCGGCCGACGCCGTAAAGGGCGATGCGGCGCGCCGAGGCGATGGCCTCGACGAAGGCGGCAAAACCGCCCTCGTCCAACCTGTCCAGAGCCGCGCCGATCTCCTCCAGCGCGGCCCGGTAGGGGCCGATCCTCGTCGGCACTACTGCAGCAGCGCCTTGTCGCCGCCGTAATAGCCTTCCTGGTCCAGCACCTGCTCCATCCGCTGGCCGATTTCCTTGGCGCCGTTTTCAACGGTCACCTCGCCCAGCATGATCTTGGTGCCCCATTCGGCGACGATTTCCGAAATGGCCGGCCAGGCGGGGAAGCGCGGGCGGAATTCCGGCACGCCCTTCTGCCACGACGCCACCATCGGCTCGACGAACTGGTACTTTTCCTTGATTTCCGGGTCTTCATAGATTGCGGTGCGGCCGGAGACGCCGCCTGCATCCACGTAAGCCCGTGCGATGTCTTCCGAGGTCGCCCACTGGATGAACAGCCAGGATGCCTTCTGAAGATCTTCCGGCGCCTGCGAGGCGACGGCAAGCGAGAAGCCGCCCAGCGCCGGCAGGCGGCCGGCCGGACCTTCCGGCTCCGGCGCGACGGCAAGGCAGTCGCCGAGCGTCGACGTGGCGGGGTCGGCAAGCGTGGAATAGAAGGACGACCATTCGGTGATCATCGCCACCTGGCCCTGCGCCAGTGCGTTGACGGCCTCGTTATGATCGTAGCTGACGATGCCCTGCGGCATGTATTGCATCAGCTCCTGCCGGAAGTTCAGGCCGGCCTGGCTGCCCTCGCTCATCAGGTTCGAGCGGAACTCGTCGTTCAGCAGCGAGCCGCCGAAAGGCCAGAGAACCCGCATGAAACTGTCGGCAGACTGCGTCTCGCCGCGGCGCGACTGCAGCGCGAAGGCGAATTTGCCATCCTTGGTCAGCTTCGGTCCGTACTCGTCCTTCAACTGTGCCCAGCTATCGGGTGGCCCATCGAAACCGGCCTCCTCGAGCATGCAGCGATTATAGAACAAGAGGCCCGAATAATTGTCGAAGGGCAGTCCGTAGACGGTGCCGTCCCAGGTGCCGAACGCATCGAGCAGCAGCGGGAAGAACCCTTGCAGGTTCAGCTTCGGATCGGTGATCTCGGGATCGGCGGTGAATTCCTCGACCGGGACGATCCAGCCATTCTCGGCGAACTCGCCGATCCAGACCAGATCGACCAGGGCGATGGTCAGGTCGCCCATCGAGGTGAAGTTGAGAACCTGGCGCTCGCGCGTGTTCTCGTAGGGGACGATCTCGTAATTGACCTTGATGCCCGTCGCCTCCTCGAACTGGGGCAACAGGTCTATGATCGCGCGGTAGCCCGGCCGATCCAGGAAAATGACACTGATCTCGGACCCCTTGTAGGGCTCCGCCGCTTTTTCGAGGCTCCAGCCTTCTCCTTGGGCCATGGCATGCGGAGCCGCGCAGGCAAGCGCCGCCACGCTGGCGCAAGCCAACAGGAACTGTCTCATGATTTCCTCCCGGTAAGATCGCGCTCCCCGGCGATCTGGACCAAAGGTTAGGATACAAACTTGCGGTTGGGAAGAGATTTTGTAAAAATCAAAATACAAAATTTCACCAAGCGGGAGGGACCATGGCGGAACTGGCGGGCAGGCGCATACTCGTGACCGGCGCGGGAAAGGGTATTGGGCGGGCGACAGTGCGTCTGCTGGCAGGCTACGGGGCGCACATCATTGCTGTAGGGCGTACCGGCGCCGACCTTGAAAGCCTGGCCCAGGAAACGGGCTGCGACACGGTTGAGGCCGATCTGGCCGACGCGGGCGCCGTCGACGGCATCATCGCCCGTGCTGGCCAGATGGACGATCTGGTCAATTGTGCCGGCACGACGACCCTTGAGGCGGCGTCGGATTTCCGTGGCGCAACCTTCGACGAGATCATGGCCGTCAATGTGCGCGCCCCCATGGCCCTGTCGCGGGACTTCGCCCGACAGGCGATCGACCGGGGCGGCGGCGGCGGCATCGTCAACGTATCCAGCATCGCATCCACCGTCGGCATCCGCGACCACCTCGTCTATTGCGCCTCCAAGGGCGCGCTCGATGCGGCCACGCGCGTGATGGCGCTGGAATACGGGCCGCACGGCATCCGTGCCAATGCCGTCAACCCGGTTGTGACGCTGACCCCGATGGCGGTGAAGGCATGGAGCGATGCCGACAAGGCGCGGCCGATGCTTCAGCGCATTCCGATGGGGCGTTTCGTGGAGCCGGAGGAAGTGGCGGAGGCAATCGCCTTTCTGCTCAGCCCTGCCGCTTCGATGCTGAACGGCATCTGCCTGCCGATCGACGGCGGCTTCACCGCCGTCTGACGCAATCAGGCGACAGAGCCGTCCCTGTCCCCGCCCGCAACGCCGAGCGCCGACAGAAGCCACTCGGCAAACAACCGCACCTTGCGCGGCACCGGGCCCGGCGGGGCACAGAGCCAATAAAAATGTCCGTTCCGCGCCACATGGTCGAAGGGCGCGATCAGGCGGCCTTCCGCCCGCTCCGTCTGGAAGAAGAAGGGCGTCAGGATCGCGGCTCCGTTGCCCGCCATCGCGGCCATGGCCTCCAGATGCTGCGAACCCATGGTAGAGGCCCGCCCGGGCAACAGTGGCCGGCGAACGCCGACCTCGGCGAACCATTGATCCCACCACGGGTCACCCGGATCGATCAGCGGAAAGCCCGCAAGGTCGGATGGTGTCGAGAGCCGGCCGAAGCGCTCCAATGCGGCGGGAGATACCATGGGCGTGAACTGGACGGGCAGCAGGCGCGTCGTCTGAAGGGCGGGCCAGCCGCCCGGCCCGGCGCGGATGGCGATGTCGAACCGTCCGGAGCCCAGTTCTTCGAGTGTCGTCGTCGCGTCGACGCGCACGGCGATATCGGGATGGGACATCTGGAAGGCGCCGATGCGCGGCGCAAGCCATTGCGAGGCGAAGGTGGGCACCACCGTCATGGACAGGATTTCGGTGCGCTCGGCCGATGCCCGCGCGAACGTGTCGGACAACTGGCTGAAAGCCTCGCGGACTCCGGGCGCCAGCAGGCGCCCGGTCTCGGTCAACTCGATATGGCGATGGCGCCGGTGGAACAGCTTTCCCACCCGGTCTTCCAGCACCTTGATCTGGTAGCTTACGGCAGCCTGGCTCATACCCAGCTCTTCGCCGGCCCTGCTGAAGCTGAGATTGCGTGCGACCGCCTCGAAGACGCGGATGGCGGACAAGGGCGGCAGGGGTGCCATCGTATCGAACTGCCTTATACCAGAAGAGCGATCTTCGATTGGTCATCGCACGTGCACGGGCGCATTGTCCATGCAAACGACCAGCATGGACATGCGGACATGACTAAGGCTTTCCTCCGGCGACTATCGAATGTCTTTATCCGTCGGCTGCTTGATGGCCCGCGCACGTTGCGCGAGGAAGAGCTTCCGGATTGGCTGAGCCGCGACATCGGCCTTCTCGATGGCCGCGCGACCGCTGACCATCACCTGCGCGGCCAGGCCAGAATGTCGCAATGGCCGACCACGCAGGAAGCCTCGCCCCCGTCGATGGACGAAAAGCGATGCGACAGCCAGCCGTCGAGCAGGCCCTGCGGCAGTGAGGGGTCATCGTGCAGGGCCGCCGCGTAGCCGTCCAGATAGGCCCGCTGCAGCCGCGCGTCGGCTTGTGTCAGAATCCAGTCGGACGGCGCTTCCAGCACATTCATTCCTGCATCGCGCAGCCGGGCGGCCAGATAGGGCGCGGCATCCGGACCCATGG
Organism: Aureimonas altamirensis; assembly: GCF_001463885.1. Classification (GTDB taxonomy): domain Bacteria; phylum Pseudomonadota; class Alphaproteobacteria; order Rhizobiales; family Rhizobiaceae; genus Aureimonas; species Aureimonas altamirensis. The sequence goes on from NZ_BBWQ01000011.1 coordinate 153,319, forward strand.
CGGGCCCCAGCCCCTTGTCGCTCCGCTGGTGGGCTTCGAAGGCGGTACATACAAGCCCGTCGGCCGCGCTTTCCGGCGCAAAGGATACGCGGCCGTCATGCGTGAGGGCCGCGTAGAGAACCGCGCCGCTTGTGGTGATGCGCGGGACGAAGCCGTCGATCCAGTGCTGCGAGCACAGGTCGAAGAGCGCCGACGCCGTCACCAGCCCGCGATCCGGAATCGGTATGGCCGCAAGGTCGGCAAGCTCCAGCGATCGGTAAGACACATTCGCTCGTGGCCCGATCTGCCGGCCGGCTTCCTGCAGCAGCAAGGCATCCCTGTCGGCCATCGTCCAGGCAAGGCGCTCGGCCAGATCCGCGGGCATGGCGCGCCATGTCGCCCCGGTTCCGCAACCGAGGTCCACCGCATCCTCGATGTCCAGCTCGGTTGCGATGGCGACAAGGCGCGACAGCAGGCCGGCATTCCGCGCGCGGCTGTCTGCCGGCTCGCGCAGGGTCAGCCATTCGGACGTGAAGTCGCCGCTCACAAGTCCGCCTCGTACCAGGCGCGTGCAACATGGGATTCATGCAGGGTGATGCGAAGTCGGCGAACGGGTGCACCTGCGCCACCGAGCCCGCCATCGGCTATCGCCGTGGCAAGCGCGTCGAAGATGTGCCGGGCGATGGCCTCGGTGGTGGATACCCTGCCCGCAAAGGCCGGCGCCTCGTCCAGATTGGCGTAGTTCAGCGGTTTCAGAACGCTGGCCAGCAATTCGGTGGCGCGGCCGATATCGACGGCAAGGCCGTCCTCGTCCAGTTCGTCCGTGAAGAACGCCGCATCGACGACGAAGGTCGCGCCGTGCATTGCCTGCGCCGGACCGAAGACCGGTCGGGGCAGGCTATGGGCGATCATGATATGGTCTCGGACTTCGACGGCGTACATGGCTGCTCCCTCAATAACGGACGCAATGGCACAGGGTGGATGGGTCGGCGAGGATGCCGGCATAATCGACATCCAGGCTGTCGAAAGCACTTTCGCCGGCCACGAGACAGTCCAGCCGGGCATCCGCCAGCAATGCCAGCGCCGTTTCCAGCCGCCGTCGCGAGGGCCAGCGCGGCGCCCGCGACGGACAGACGGCCCCGACCTGCGAGCTGGCGATCGTCAGTCGCCGGGAATGGAAGGCCCCACCCAGTCGCAGCTCTGCCGGGCGGCTGCCGTACCAGCTTGCCTCCACGATCCGCGCCTCGGTGCCGGCGATCTCGATCGCCTCGCACAAGGCGTCACCCGAACCCGTCACGTTCACCACGACATCGCAGTCCGTCAGATCGGCGGGGGAGCCGGCGAAAGCGATGCCGAGGGCCCGGGCGGTGTGCGCACGGCAGGCCTGCCGGTCGATAATGACTGCGTCCGTCGCCGGGATGCGCGCCGCCAGATAGGCGACGAGGCAGCCGACCACCCCCGCCCCGAACACGGCGACCCTGTCTCCCGGCAGGATATTGGCGTCCCATACGATGTTGAGCGCCGTTTCCATATTGGCGGCCAGTACCGCGCGCCGGGGCGGCACGCCGGCGGGCACCGGCACGGCATCGGCCGCCGGGATGCTGAAGATATCCTGATGGGGATGCAGGCAGAAGACCGTTTCGCCCAACCTGTCCGGCTGGCCCGCGACGACTTCGCCAACGACCGCGTAGCCGTATTTCAGCGGAAAACCGAAGTCGCCCTGCATATGCGGACCGCGCATGTCCGGCCACGACCCGGGCGGAACCCGACCGTCGAAAACCAGCTTCTCCGTGCCACGGCTTATGCCGGAATAGGTTGCGCGCACCACGACGTCTTCGGGTCCGGCGTGTGGCGCCGGCTCCTGCCGCAGCCGGGCCTTTCCTTCGCTTTCCAGCCACAGCGCCCGTGCCATGCTTCCTGCTTCGATGTTCATCGGCGACAGTCACTCCCCTGTCAGGCAGCTTTACATTGGGCAGCGTCAACGGAAGGCAAAGCCGCCTGGCGCCCTATCTTACGGCAATCGGGCATGGGGTCAGAGGAGAGAGCGATCTGGTAGGGCTTCCCGCACTGTTCGGGCTGGCACGCTCGCTGGTCATATACCGCGCCCGGCCGTGGAAGGATCGTGCACTCCGGCATTTTCTGGCCGGTTTCGTTCGGCCCGGCGACCTCGTTTTCGACATCGGCGCGCATGTCGGCAACCGCAGCATCGCCATGGTTCGGCTGGGTGCCCGCGTGATTGCGGTGGAGCCGCAGCGGCTCTACGCCGATTTTCTGGAACGCACCATGAGCGGGCGGCTGGTTGCGGTCGAGCGCTGCGCCCTGGGCGCGGAACCGGGGCAAACCATACTGCATGTTTCGTCGCGGCATCCGACCGTGTCCACGGTGTCCGCCGACTTCATCGACGGCGCCTCCCGCGCCCCGGGCTTCCAGAGGGTGCGCTGGGACGAAAGGCAGCCGGTCGAAACCCGGACGCTCGACATGCTGATTGCGCGCCATGGCATGCCCGCCTTCTGCAAGATCGACGTCGAAGGGGCCGAAGCGACGATCCTCGCCGGGCTAAGCAAGCCGATCCGGATGATTGCCTTCGAATACATCCCGCCCATGCGCGCGGTGGCGCTGGACGCAATCGACCGGCTGGCGTCTCTTGCCCCCTATCGGTTCAACCGCGTCGTCGGGGAAGGCAACATCTGGGTCAACGCCGATTGGTGCGACGCCGCGACCATGCGCGACGAGATCGCGGCTCTGCCGGACACAGCGGCCTCTGGCGACATCTACGCCGCCATGCCTTCGTAGGTGCGATCACGACCTTTGGGCAGGTGCAAACACACGCTGGTTCAGCATACTCTCTCAACGGTTGCACCATTGGGGAGGTCGGACATGGGGAAGGATGTACTCGTGGTCGGGGCGGGCCCCGTCGGACTGACGATCGCACTGGAGCTGACGCGTCGGGGCGTGCCGTGCAGGATCGTCGACCGGCTGGCGCAACCCCTGCCCTATTGCCGCGCCATCGGGGTGACGCCCCGCACCCTCGAAGTGTGGGACGCCATGGGCCTGGCAGACGAGATGATCGGGTCCGGCCTCTGGCTGCGCGGTATGCGATCGGTAATCGCCGGTGGCCCGACGCAGGACATGATCCGGCCGGAACTGCCCATACCCTACGCGGAACTCGGCATTCCGCAGTACGCAACGGAAGCGATACTGACGCGGAAGCTGACGCTTCATGGCGTCACGCCCGAGCGCGGCATAGCGCTGACCGCGCTGTCGCAGGACGCGAGCGGCGTTACAGTGACCCTGTCGGGCGATGCCGGCGCGGAAGAAGCGCACTTCGCCTATGTCATCGGTTGCGATGGGGCGCACAGCACGGTGCGCCGTCAGATCGGCGTCGGCTTTACCGGCGATGCCTTCCCCTGGCCCTTCATGCTGGGCGACGTGCATATCGCATGGGACCTGCCCTACGGGATGGCGCTGCGCGCGCTGCGCCTGCACGAGGACGGGCCACCCGACATGTTCATCGCGATCCCGCTGCCGGAGGCAGGGCGCTACCGCATTTCCATGCCAGCCCCGCCCACGATCGTCCCGCCCGGCGGAACCGACCACGGCATACAGGCGGATATGCCCGGCCCCGCGCTGCCCGATCTGCAAGCCATCGCGGACGACCTTCTGCCCGGCCAACCGCTCCTCTCCGACCTCAGATGGTCTTCCATCTTCCGGATCAGCCTCAGGCTTGCGGACAGCTATCGCGTCGGGCGTGTCTTTCTGGCGGGGGACGCCGCCCATATTCATCCCCCTACGGGCGGCCAGGGCATGAATACGGGCATACAGGACGCCTGGAACCTGGGCTGGAAGCTGGCCGCCGTGTTGCGCGGAGGCGTCGATGCCGGCCTTCTGGACAGCTATGAGGCCGAGCGGCGCCCGGTCGGCGCCGCGGTTCTGGAACGGACCCGGCAGGCGAGCCTCAGCTATGGGCGGGAACAGGGCAAGCCCGATCCTTACGCCGATACGCAGATCCGCATTTCCTACAAGGGCACGGCCTTCATAGACGAGGACGCGCCGGCGGCCGGCCCGGACGAGCCCGTCGCCGGGGATCGCGCGCCGGACGCCGACGGCCTGTTGCGGCGCGGTTTCGGCTTTCCGCTGCGCCTGTTCGATACATTGCGCAGCGGCCGGCCGACGCTGGTGGCAATGGCCGACACGGCAGAGGTGCATGCGTGGCGGCAGACGCAGCCGCAGCACCTTGCCGAGCAACTTGGCATCGTCTGCATAACCGCAGGCGATGCCGTGCCCTGGCCGGAAGGGCCCGGCATCGTGCTTCTTGCGGATGCGGCGGAAAGCTTCATCAGTTCCTACGGGCGCAGCGCACGCTTCTGGCTGATCCGGCCGGACGGCTATATCGGCTGGCGAGGCACCAGCCTCGACCAGCCAGGGCTTGCAAGGCAGCTCAGCCGCCTATGTTCGCCGGCCGCTTGCGGATTATCGGCATCGTGAAGACCTTCCAGGCCAGTGCAATTCTGCAACTTCTGGGTGCAAACGTATGTATCAAGTACAGGTTATTCGCCCCAGTACCGTAGATAACGGCATTCACATTGCCTTTGATTACCAGCCTGATTAGATGCGGCACGCTGCCGAAGGTCCTTCGCCGCACATACCGACATGCTGACGAATTTGAGAGAGACTATGACCAAGACGGCGTTGATAACCGGCATAACGGGGCAGGATGGAGCCTATCTTTCGCAACTGCTGCTCAGCAAGGGCTACGAGGTTTACGGCATCCTGCGCCGATCCAGCACGGCCGAAGTCAACGATGTACGCCTGAAGTGGCTCGGTATCGCAGACAAGGTGCATCTGATCGACGGCGATCTTCTGGACCTGTCGGGGATTATGCGGGCGGTTCGCGATACAAAGCCGGACGAGGTCTACAATCTTGCGGCGCAATCCTTCGTCAAGTCGTCCTGGCAGCAGCCTATCCTGACAGGCCAGGTCACGGCGCTGGGCGTCACCAACATGCTCGAAGCTATTCGGATAGAGCGGCCGGAAGCCCGCTTCTATCAGGCATCTTCGTCTGAAATGTACGGCATGATCCAGGAGGATATGCAGTCCGAGACGACGCCCTTCTATCCCAGGTCACCCTACGCGGTCGCCAAGCTTTATGGTCACTGGATCACGGTCAATTACCGCGAAAGCTTCGGGCTGCATGCATCCAGCGGGATCTTGTTCAACCACGAGTCCCCCCTGCGTGGCATAGAATTCGTGACCAGAAAGGTTACCGACGCCGTTGCGCGCATCAAGCTCGGTCTCGCATCCGAATTGAGGCTCGGCAACATCGATGCAAAGCGCGACTGGGGCCACTCGCGCGATTATGTCGAGGCGATGTGGCTGATGCTCCAGCAGGACGTGCCGGACGACTATGTGATCGCCACGGGGCGCACCGTTACGGTCCGCGATATGTGCCGTATCGCCTTTGCTCACGCCGGACTGTCCATGGAGGATCATCTCGTCATCGATCCCGCTCTCTTCCGTCCGGCCGAGGTCGATATCCTTCTCGGTAATCCGGCCAAGGCGAAAGCCCGGCTCGGTTGGGAGGCGAGCACATCGCTGGAGGACATGATCGTCGAAATGGTCGATGCCGACGTCGCGCGGCTAGGGCGACATTGATCGGGATTTCGGAGCCTCTCGATGATTAGAACGCGCGTAGCGGTCACCGGCGCATCCGGGTTCGTCGGGCGATGGCTTATGGCGCATCTCCAGTCGCTGGGCGTCGACGCCGTGCCCTTTTTCGACAATTCCGGCGTGGGTCTGGAAGACGCCGCAGCAATCCGGTCGATACTGGCGACCCAGAAGCCGGACACCATCGTGCATCTGGCGGCGGTAGCCGCGCCGGCGGATGCACGAAAGGCTCCCGTAGCCGCGTTCGATACAAATGTGATCGGCACGTTGAACCTCGCGTCGGCCATACTGGATATCCGTCCGCAGACGCGCCTGATCTTCGCCGGCAGTTCCGAAGCATACGGTCGATCCTTCAACACGATCGCTGAGCCATTGGACGAGACCGCTCCGCTGGAGCCGCAAACCCTGTACGGCGTAACCAAGGCTTCGGCCGACATGTTGCTGGGGCAGATGGCCGCCGACGGATTGCAGGTCGTTCGGTTCAGGCCATTCAACCACACCGGTCCCGGACAGTCGGAATCCTACGTCGTTCCGGCGTTTGCGCGCCAGATCGCCTTGATTGAGGCCGGACGGCAGGAGCCGGTCATCGAAGTCGGCGACCTGGAGGCCGAACGGGACTTCTCCGACGTGCGGGATATCGTGCGTGCCTACGCACGCGCTGCCACGATGGACGACCCGCTCCCGGCGGGCGTTGCCGTCAACCTGGCAAGCGGTATGCCGCGTCCGATCTCCGACGTCCTTTCCCGGCTTCTGAAGATGAGCCGGCAGCCGATCGAGGTCAGGACGGATCCGATGAAGCTCGGCCCGGTCGGCACGCGCCGTGCCGTGGGGAACGTAACCCGCGCGAGCGATCTTCTAGACTGGCGCGTCGAGATACCATTCGAGAAGACACTGCAGGACGTGCTGGAAGCGTGGCGGACCAATCGGTAGGCCCCATCTGAAGTCCGCGAGTACATGAAACGCAGAAGGTTTGTTCCATGGTGGATGCGTCCGATAAAGTCCTTATGGTGATCCCATCCATCAATGGAGGCGCGCTTCTCCGCCGGATGCTGCCGACATTGCGCTTCGACCCCTCCAGGGTCGTCGTCCTGGATCAGGGAAGCACCGACGATACGGCAGCGGTCTGTGCCGAAGCGAACGTCGAACTCGTGCAGTTGTCGCACCCGCACACCTATACGCAGGCGTGCAACATCGGGGCCTCTCTGGCCCGTGAGCGCGGTGCTCTTTACGTCTGCATATCGAATAACGACATCGTCTTCAGGACGGATGTCATCGGTGCCATGGTCGCCGAAATGGACCGCGACGACCGGCTCGGCATTGTCGCTCCGTCGCAGATCATCGTGGACGAAACTCTGGGAAACCAGCCGCTGTCCTATCGTGTGCGGTGGGATCTCGAGACGGTCGACTTCTTCCATGAAGTCAAACCATTGGATACCGAACAGCAGCGGCTGGAATGCGACTTCTGCGAACTGACCTGTGCCCTCGTTCGACTGTCCATCGTCGACGAGGTCGGTTTCCTGGACAATGAGTACGGTTTCTACCACGAAGACGCCGATTTCGGTTACAGGCTGCGCCAGGCCGGATACAGCTGCGCCTACCTGCCGGCTGCCCAGATCGAGCATTTCTCCAGCTCGACGTTCAATAAGGACAAGCTGGCTCTCAAGGCCGAGTATATCGCCAAGAACAAGCAGTATTTTGCAGGCAAGCACCTTGGCTACGGCCTGCATCAGCCAAAGCCGTCTCTCCGGCATGCCGATGCCTGGGACGCCTACTGTTTTCGCCTGCACCCCTTCCTGAAGCAATACGGACTGCTTAATTCCGCGCGCCCGGAGCTTGTGATGTCGTCGCCCGGAGCGGACACGCAGGGCATTATCTACACCCCCTATGAGGGTACGGCTCTTCCCCCATCCTGGAGCCATTCGAGCGAGCGCTACCAAGGGGTGTTCACGACCTCCCGGCAGACATGCGACCTGTTCGAGGCCGCAGGTTACCGCAACACGTTCGTCGTTCCGCTCGGCGTCGAGACAGACCTCTTCAACCCGTGGGGACCATCCAGGCGGCTTTTCGATGAGACGACCTATCTTGCCATTCTGGACAGGAGCCAGACCCAGGCGCTCGATCTGGTCCTCAAGTCCTGGCACCGCTTTTCGGCCGATCGCCCCAAGGTCAAGCTTGTGCTTTTCGGTCTCGGTCTGCTGGATAGTCTGGGCCGGGCGCCTGACTCGCAATATCGCTGGGGCGATGCCGAAATTGCGTGTTTCGCTGCGGAGCAGGTGATCGTCCATGAGGTGAGCGCCTGGCCGGACGACGAGGACATGGCCGTCCTCTACCGCAGCGTCGATTTCACGATCGGCGTGTCTTCCAATGAAGGCCGCTTGTCGACAATGCTGGAATCGCATGCCTGCGGAACACCCTGCATATTCGCCGATTTCGGTCTGTCGTCGGATTTCAAGTTCGATGGAGCGTTGGGTTTCGGCGGTGGATCCGATGCGGGCCTGTCGATTGGTACGCGCAAACATCCCTCTGCCGACGATCTTCTGCAGGCTCTTATCCGCAGCGACGGCCTGAACGACGCCGAACGTCGCGAACTCTCCGTGCGCGGCCTGTTCCGTGTCAGGAACGGATATACGCTGCGGAACTCGGCCATGATGGTTCGCAATGCGTTGTCGCAAATGGAGGAGCGCGAGCCGGAACCCACCATCGAGGCGCTCAAGCGGCGGCACTCTTCGGCAAGCGCCATATCCTTGATGAACAAGGACAAGTCCACGGCAATGGCACGTCTGGGCGGCATCGCCGCCCGACGCCTGAAGACGGCCGGACGCCTGACCGAGCAGTTCGGCACGGCATGGGAAGCCAACGGCTTCAAATCAGCTACCGACAACGCGGCCTCGGAGGTGGGTTATTTTCTGGCCGCCAGCAAACGGCGGTGGACCGGGATGAGGCGCGACCTGTCCCGGCTCGGGAAGAGGGGTAGCCAGGCCGCAATGTCGCTCTATCGAAAGCAACAGCAGCCGGTTGCTGGATCAACCCTTCTGATCGGTTACATCGATGCCCAGTTGGGGCTCGGGCAGTCTCTGCGGGGTCTGGCGCTTGCGCTCTCGCACACGAGCCGGCCATTCAGCATCTATCCGTTCACCGTCGGCGTAGAGGACAGGCGTGGCGCACCCTACATGGAAGAGCGGTACGACACGCGGCGTGCACACGCAGTGAACGTGATAGAAGTCACGCCGGACGAACTCCCGAAAGTCTTCGGCTCAATCGGCAGTACGCGCTTCGACCAAAGCTACACGATATTGCGAACATACTGGGAGTTGTCGCGGGCGCCTGAAAGCTGGCGGCCCAAGCTTGCGTCCATCGACGAGATCTGGGCTCCGAACGCCTTTGTAGCCGAAAGCTTCAAAACGGTCTTCGATGGCCCCATAACCGTCATCCCGCCCTGCGTCATCCCGCCCGACATAGACGGCCTGCCTGCCGACGAAGACGCGAGGGCGCGGTTCGGCCTCGACGCCGGGAGATTCTATTTCTTCTTCTCGTTCGACTATTATTCCTTCCTGCAACGGAAGAATCCTCTCGCAGTAGTACGCGCCTTCCAGAAGGCTTTTCCCGACCACGCCGCGCAGGTAGGCCTGGTCGTCAAGTCGACGGGGTCTGCCGACCATCATCCCGAAGTGAAGAAGCAGCTGGCTCGAATGGCCAGCTTCGATGATCGCATCCGCATCATCGATCAATCGCTGTCGCGGGGGCAGATGCTGTCGCTTATGAAAGCGACCGATTGCTACGTATCCCTGCATCGGGCCGAAGGGTTCGGACTTGGGATGGCCGAGGCGATGACGCTCGGCAAGCCTGTCATCGGCACCGACTATTCCGGCAATACGGAATTCGTACGCACGGACACGGCCTACCCGATCGCATACCGCCTCAAGCGCCTGTCACCGCACGATTACATTTACACCGAAGGACAGGTCTGGGCCGAACCGGACGAAGTCGATTGCGCCGCCGCCATGGTCAAGGTCGTGTCGGAGCCGGATGACGCGAGACGGCGGGCGGAAGCGGGCAAGGCGTTCATTCATGAACGGTTCGGGGTCGAGAACGTCGCACGGCTGATCGATGCTCGCCTGGAAGAAATCCTGAACGGTCCTGACGCGGTCAGCCGGTCTTGAAGCGCTTGAGCATCGACTTGGCAAGGCGCCGCAGCGGTAGCGGCAAGGCCATGTAGATCGGCCCCAGCCGCGCGACGATATTCGCGCGTTTCGCGGGGGCTCTATCAACGGACAGGGACGCCGACGCCGGGGACTCATAGGGCGATGGAAAGAGAGGGTTGGGTTTTGCAACCTCCAGGCGGGTGATTGCCTCAACCTGCTCCGCAGGCGTTTGCGGACCGGCCGCCATCAATGTCGACAGCGGCATCGTCAGAAAGCCCTGACGACGTGCCTCTACCGGAAATAGGCGCTCCAGCCCGTGCGCGATCGTTCCATCGAGCTGCTTCATCTCAGGCTCGAAAATGCTGAAAAGACGCTCGCTCCCCAGGGCTGCCAACGCAGCGCGCCGAAACCAGAACATGCTGCCAGCCGCAAAGTAGGCGCCATCCATGTAGGCCTGCGGAGCAGCGGGCGCGATGGCTTCCATGGCTCGCCGCATCGCATCGCCATTCTCCAGTATCCAGGGTTCCACCGGCAGGCAGAACCGATCGGGCGCCACGAAACCCACACGCGGATCTTCAGCCAGTTTGCGCACGATGCGGCGGGTGCCGGCCTGGTCCGGCAGAAGGGAATTGAGGATGTCGGTCCGCCACCTGTCTCCATCGCCCCTCTGGGGCGACTTCTTTGTATGCAGTTTGAGGCCTATATCGAATTCGGGTTCCGCTGCCAGAGCCCGCAGGAAGGGGAGGATATCGCGCCCCTGATTGGCGGTGTACAGGACATGGTGCGACGCCAGATTAGGCGTATCCGGAATGGCCAACCGTTCCCCGTGATGCGAAGTCGTCAGGATCAGCCGGAACGGAGTGGCCATCCGCTCGGCGATGATGCCGCTCATGTCCTGCCATATGTCCGGATAGTGGACCTGCACGAAGACAGACACTTGCGGTAGCGCATCGGCATGCAGTTTGGACAAGGGTCGGTCTCCCGGACGGCATAGGATCGCGTCTGCTCTACCCGGATTGGGCAGCCCGTGTCGACAGCCATTGGTGCTAAGCACCGGTTTCATCGACTATGGGAAAGCCCCGTGCGAGGAGGCTTTCCCTGTCATCGTTCAGTGCAGCTCAGCCGCCTATGTTCGCCGGCCGCTTGCGGATCATGAAGGCCGCCGTCAGCGACAGGACGACCGTGGCAAGCACGTAGGCCGCAACGGTACGCCAGTCATTGTCGAAACGCGTCAGCAGCCATGTGGCGATCAGCGGCGCGGTGCCGCCGGCCAGCGCCGCGCCGATCTGATAGCCCAGCGTAACGCCGGTGTACCGCACCCGGCTCGGGAATATCTCCGAGAAGAGCGTGCCCAGCACCGCCGTTACCGGCGACCAGATGAAGCCGAAGATGATCACGGTGGCGACGGTCAGGAGCACGATGTCGTTGGTGTTCACCATCATGAAGTAGGGAAACACGAAGAGGCCCATGGCGATGCAGCCCACGGTGTAGACGACCTTGCGCCCGACATAGTCCGACAGAAGGCCCATCAGCGGAATCATCACCGTCGAGATCGCCGCGCCGATCATCACCGCCGTCAGGATGCTTTCACGCGCATAGCCTACATTGGTGACGGCATAGCTGACGATGAAGGTGGTGAAGATATAGAAGGGCGCGGTCTCGGCCACCTTCAATCCGGCGGCGATCAGCACCTCGCGCCATTGCGTCTGCAGCGTCTCTACCACCGGCATGCGCACGACCTTGCCTTCCGCCTTCGTCTTCTTGAAGTCGGGCGTCTCGTCGATGCCGGAGCGGATCCACAGGCCGAGGAAGACGAGGCTTGCCGACAGCAGGAACGGAATGCGCCATCCCCAGGACAGGAAGGCCTCTTCCGGAAGGATCAGCAGCATCGCCGTGATGGACAGGGTGGCCAAAAGCATGCCGATGGTGACGCCCGTCTGCGGTACGGAGCCGAAAAAGCCCTTGCGGTTCTTCGGGGCGTATTCATAGGCCAGCAGCAGGGCGCCGCCCCATTCTCCGCCGATGCCGAGGCCCTGGACCACGCGCAGCATGATCAGGATGATCGGCGCCCAGATTCCGATGGTGTCGTAGGTGGGCAGCAGGCCGATGCCGACCGTCGCCGCGCCCATGAGCGACAGGGTTATGACCAGCGTCTTCTTGCGGCCGATCCGGTCGCCGATATGGGCGAAGATGATGCCGCCGAACGGCCGGATGAAGAAGGTGAGAGAGAAGGACAGATAGGACAAAAGCAGCGCGATGGCCGGGTCGGCGCTGGGGAAGAACAGCCGGTTGAACACCAGCGCTGCCGCCGTGCCATAGAGGAAGTAGTCGAACCACTCGATCGAGCTTCCGATCAGGCTGGCGATCAACGCCTTGCGCCGATGCGCCGCGCTGGGCGCGGCCATTGTTTCTGTCGTCATGCGGATGTCCTGTCCTTCAGGTCTAGAATGGATTGCCATTGCGCGGCGTCCACGACGATGCCGGCCTCCGCCGCGCGGCGGCAGGCAAGGCGCTTTTCGCCCGGCAGGCGAACGTCGCCGGAGCCCAGGATGCTTTGCACGAGCAGCTCGACGCGGTCGGCAAACGGCGCCAGCGGTGTGGATGCGCGGGTAGGGTCGATAAGAATGACGGTCTGGCCGGTACGCGGAGTCTGCGCGCCGGGATGGGCGCTCCAGTCCACCTCGAACGAGAATTGCCCGCCGACCAGCGCGGCGCACAGAAGTTCCACCATCAGCGCGATGGCAGTGCCCTTGTGGCCGCCGAAGGCCAAGAGGGCGCCGCCCTCCAGGATGGCGGACGGATCGGTCGTCGGACTGCCCTTGGCGTCCACGCCGACACCCTCCGGCACGGACCGCCCTTCCCGCGCGGCCACGCGCACATCGCCATGCGCCATGGTGGATGTCGCCATATCGAACACCAGCGGGGCGCCCTCCCCGCGCGGCGCGGCGAAGGCGACCGGGTTGGTGCCGTAGACGGGCTTGTTGCCGCCCGGATGCACCACGACCGCCATGGAGTTGATGACGGACAGGGCGACGAAGCCGGCCTGCGCATACGGCTCTATATCCAGGTACAGCGCGCCCAGATGATGAGAGTCGCGGATGGCCAGGATCGCGATGCCGTTCTGCCGCGCCTTTTCTTCCAGCAGCGACCGCGCGGCCGCATGAGCCGGAAGCGTGAAGCCGTTGCGTGCATCTACCCTGACGAAGCCGGGGGCGACATCCTCCACCACCGGCTCGGCGCGGCCATCCACCCAGCCGCTGCGCAGCGTCGACACATATCCGGCCATCCGGAACAGGCCGTGGCTCTTGCTGCCATCGCGCGTTGCCGACGCGCAATTGGTGGCCAGGGCGTTTGCTACCGTGTCCGAGCAGCCGTGAGCCACAAGGATATCGCGAAGCGTCGCCGTCAACACGTCGAGCGAGATCGATAGTTCCGTCACGGCCCCTCCAGCCGGGCGACAAGCTAGAGCTTGTGTCCGATAATGATCATGTTTCCTATAATGAACACGGCAGGATTGTGCAGGTCAATCCGGGGCCCTGCCCCAACTTTCGGCAATCGGCCGGGAAAGCTGTGCAAAAAGCAGGTTGTTGTCTTGCCCGGACACTCCTTGATAGGAGTGCGTCCGGCCACAGGCATCGAAAGGCATCACGAGTGACACGCACGTTCGAACAGCCTCAGGCCGTCGTATCCGAACAATTGGTGCAGACGCGAATCGACCGTTTTGGCCAGCGGATCAAAAGCCTGCGGCAGGATCGTGGGCTGACCGTCAGGGATCTTGCGGCCCGCTGCGGTGTGGCCGCGTCCACCATCTCCAAGGTCGAGAATGCACGTATGTCGCCGACCTACGACATCATCCTGCGCCTTGCATTGGGCCTTGGCGCACAGATGGAGGCGCTGTTCGTCGACGAGGCAACGAGCATGCGGTCGGGTCGGCGCTCCGTAACGCGGGCCGGCGCTGGCGCGCGCGTCAAGGCGCAGCATTACGATTACGAGATGCTGTCTGCCGATGTTTCCAACAAGCGCTTCCACCCCATCGTCGCCACTATCGGCATTGGCGAAAGCATCTCCTCGCGCGATTACGTACGCCATGCCGGCGAGGAGTTCGTCTATGTCCTGTCCGGCAAGGTGCGCATCCTGACCGAGTTGTACGAGCCGCTGACGCTTGCCGTCGGCGATAGCTGCTATTTCGATTCGGCGATGGCGCACGTGCTGGTATCGGAAGGCCCGGGAAACGCGACCGTGATGTGGGTGGCATCGGACCTCGTCGCCGAGCTCGGCTGACCATTTTAAATCCGCCCATCCGAACCGCTTTCGGGTCGAGGCTTGACAACAGACATCACTGGTTGCAACTTTGCTAATACGTATTAGCAAGACTGGTAGCTATCTGTGGCCAATGATCGGCAAGAACCGGATTCCAGCAAAGCGCCCACCAGCGCCGACGTTGCGCGCCGTGCCGGCGTGTCGCAGACGACCGTCTCGCAGGTGCTCAACGGCAAGGCCGGCATCACCCGGATTTCGGCCGACACACGGCAGAAGGTTCTGGATGCTGCCGCCAACCTTGGCTACACGCCCAACCATGCCGCCCGATCGCTGCGCGAGCGCCGCACGAAGCTGATCGCGCTGGTGATGCCGACCATCGGCAACCCCTATTTTTCCGACGTCGTGCACGCTGCGCAGGAAGTCGCACGCGATGCCGGTTACTCCGTCGCCGTCATTCCCATGCGTGCAGCCGGCGATCTGCGTACCTCTGCGCTGCTGCAGGGCGCGGCATGCGACGGCATCATCGCGACCGGGCACGACAATTGCAGTTCGCCCGATCTGCTTGCGCTCAAGGCGCGCGGGCTGGCGGTCGTCGTGGTGCAGGAGCCCAGCCCCGATCCCGCCATCAGCTCCATCAGCGTCGACCTGGAAGAAGGCGGCTATATCGCGACGCGGCACCTGATCCGGCAGGGGCACCGGCGCGTCTGCCACATAACCGAAAGGCTGCGCGCGCTGCCGGATGCCGAAAGCCGCCTCGGCGGTTATCGGCGTGCCCTGGCCGAGGCCGGGCTGCCGTTCGACCCCGAACTGGTCTTCGTTACGGAAAACTCGATGGAGGGCGGCGCCGCGGCTGTCGACCGTCTTCTCGAGCTGGCGCAAAACAGCCCGACGGCGGCTTTCGTCTACAATGACCGGCTTGCGGTCGGCGCCCTCGCGCGCCTTCGGGAACGCGGGGTGAACGTACCCGGAGAGTTCTCGCTGGTCGGCTTCGATGGCCTGGCGATCGGCGCTTTCACCGCCCCTGCGCTGACGACGATAGACAGCCCGCGCGAGGCGATCGGAAGGCTTGCGGCCGAGACGCTGATCAAGGCCATCGAGGATGGATACCAGACAGGCCAAACGCATCGCCTGCCCGTGCGCCTCGTCGTGCGCGGTTCATGCGGGGGCCAACCCGCACCTTGATGCGCCGCGCCACGCCGCCGGGAGGAAAGGCGGCTGGCGATCGGCCAATGACAACCAAACGCTTCGGGAGGAAGCTGATGATACATTCGATCAATCGACGCAGCGTCTTGAAATCCGGACTGGTCCTGGGCGCCGGCGCCACGCTGGGCGGGCTTGCGCGGCCGGCGCTTGCGCAAAGCCGCGAGATGACGCTCGCCGTCTGGGGCAGCGACGCTGAAGTGGCCGCGTACAACGCCGTGATCGCGCGATACCAGGCCGCCAATCCGGGGACGACCATCCGGCTGGACGTCATGCCCTTCGCCCAGTTCTACCAGCAGATCGATACACGCCTGGCCGGCCGCCAGGCGCCCGATCTGTTCCGCGTCACCTACCAGCACATCGGCCGCTACGCCAACAGCCGCGCCGCAGTGGACCTTTCGCCCTACATCGAAGCCGGCACGGCCGAGGCTTTCACCCCTGCCGTCTGGAGCGCGGTCACGGTGGACGGCGCGCCATACGGTATGCCCCACCACACCGACACGTTCGCGCTCTACTACAATGCCGATATGCTCGATCAGGCCGGGATCTCGTTGCCGAACAGCCTTGACGACGCGTGGACATGGCAGCGCTTCATCGAGAACGCCAACCTTTTGAAGGAGCGTCGGCTTGGCTCGTATCCATTCGCTATGAGCTGGCAGAACGGCTCGGTGCACCGGTGGCTCGTCTATCTGTACCAGCACGGCGGAAAGCTTCTGAACGACGACCTGTCGGCCGCGGCCATCCAGGATCCGGAAGGCCTCGAAACCATACGCTGGACCCAAAGCTGGTTCCAGGAAGGGCTGGTTCCGCCCTCGACATCGCTGAAGAGTTCCGAGCGCATCCAGAACCTGTTCGTCAACGGAACGATTCCGATGATGTTGAACGGCAACTGGCAGATACCGTTCGTCGAGCAGCAGGCAAGCCGATTCAAATGGGGCGTGACCTATCTGCCGCGTGACAAGGCCATGGCCGACGATCTCGGCGGCACATGCGTCGCGGTATCGCGCGATGCCGAAGACCCGGAAGCCGCCGCCGCCTTCCTTCGATTCCTGACGGACGAGGAGAACATGCGCGGCTTCGTCGACGATGCCCAGTTCCTGCCGGTGCGGCGGGCACTCGTCGACCAGGGGATCGACTACAAGCTGCGGCCGAAAGAGATGGGCGTCTTCGTGGAGATGACCAAGACGGTGCCCGAACATCTGGTCCGCACGGTGACGATGCCCACATGGGGCCGTTTCGCGCCGCGTTTTGCCGACCAGCTCGACCTTGCCTTCACCTCCGGCCAGTCGCCCGAGGAAACGGCCGAGACGGTTGCCGGAGACATCGACCGGGTGCTCGTCGCCTGACGATGCGCGCTCGAACCCTGTCGGACCATCGTCGAGAGGCCCAGTCATGACGCAAGCAACGAACCTGACGATCGAGCGCCCCATCGCGCGCTCGGCCGGGCGCGCGAGCGCCCGGTGGCAGCGCTTCAAGTCGCGCGCAACGCCTTACGTCTTCATCGCGCCGAACATGGTGCTGTTCAGTGTCTTCATCTTTTTCCCGCTGCTCTATGCCTTCTACATCAGCTTTCACGAATGGTCGCTGATCGACGTGCCGCTGTATACGGCGACAGAGAATTACGCCCGCTTGCTGGACGACCGGCAATTCTGGCAGGCACTCGGCAACACGGTGCTCTATTCGGTCACGACCGTGCCCACCAGCCTGGCGATAGGGTTGGCCGTGGCCATCGGGCTCAACCGCGACCTGTTTGCCCGCACCCTGCTGCGCAGCGCCTTCTTTCTTCCGGTCGTCATCTCCAGCGTGGCGACGGCGGTGATCGCGGCGTGGCTGTTCAACGATAATTACGGCGTCATCAACGCCGTACTCGGCTTCGTCGGCATCCGGCCCATCGCGTGGCTTTCCACGACGCAGTGGGCCCTGCCCTCGATCATCATCACCACATTATGGACCCGCATCGGCTTCTGCATGGTGGTGTACCTTGCCGCGCTGCAGTCGATCTCGCCCAGTTACTACGAGGCGGCACGCATCGACGGCGCCACCCGCTGGCATCAGTTCCGCTATGTCACCTGGCCGCTGCTGCGCCCGACGACGTTTCTGCTGCTGATCCTGAACGTCATCCATTCGTTCCAGGTCTTCGACCTCATCTTCGTCATGACGGGCGGCGGCCCCGGTTTCTCCACGACGATGCTCGTCCAGTACATCTACCAGGCCGCCTTCGTGACCTCGGAGATGGGTTACGCCAGCGCCATGGGTGTCGTGCTGTTCGTCCTCGTACTGCTGTTCACGCTCGTTCAATGGCGCATCAACCGCCGCACCGAACAATTCATCTAGGGGGCCGGGAATGATCGCTTCTTCGACACGACCGACGACCACCCGCCTGGAGCGGGCCTGCCTGTGGCTGCTGCTCGTCCTGGGCGCCGGCATCATGCTCTTTCCGGTCTACTGGATGTTCGTCACGGCCATCCGGCCAAGCGACGAGATTTTCTCCGGCGCCACGAGCCTTCTACCTACAGGCTGGGTCTGGTCCAACTTTCGCGCGGCACTGGATGCGATGCCCTTCCTGCACTGGGCGTGGAACTCCACGGTGATTTCCGTCGTCGCCGTGGTGATTACGGTCAGCCTCAATCTTTTGTGCGGATACGCCTTCGCCAAGTTCCGCTTTGCCGGCCGCGACGTCCTCTTCATCGCGGTGATCAGCGCGCTGATGATCCCCATCCAGGTCATCATCGTTCCCCTGTTCCTGCTGCTTGCGGATATGAGCCTGCTCAACAGCTATTGGGGCGTGATCCTGCCACGTGCGGCGGAGGCCTTCGGCATCTTCATGGTGCGGCAGTTCATGCTGAGCATTCCGGACGAGTTGCTGGAAGCGGCGCGGCTGGACGGCGCCACCGAGTTCCAGATCTTTCGGAAGATCGTCCTGCCACTGTCCAAACCCATCATCGCGGTGCTGATCATCTTCACCTTCATGTGGCGATGGAACGACTTCGTGCTGCCGCTCATCGTCCTGACCGACCAGGACATGTACACCGTGCAGCTCGGCCTCAACCTGTTGAAGGGCCAATACAATATCGAATGGACGAGCATCATGGCCATCGCCCTCCTGTCGCTCGTGCCCATGCTGGTGATCTTCGCCTTCTTCCAGCGCCAACTCATCCAGGGCATCGCCGGCACCGGCCTCAAGTAACGCCCCGCTCCTGACCTGAAGCCTCATACCGCAAGGACCAAGCCTATGTTCAAAGTCACCATGATCGGCGCCGGAAGCGTCGTCTTCGTGAAGAACCTTCTTACCGATATCCTCGATTTCGAGGCCCTGCGCGATGTCACCATCGCCCTCCACGATATCGACGCGGAACGCCTGGAAACGGCCGGCCTGATGGCCCAGTGGACGGCTGCGCAGTTTTCCGCGCATCCGCAGATCGAGCTTCACGCCGACAGGCGTGCGGCGCTGGACGGCGCCGACTTCGTGATCAACATGGTGCAGATCGGGATGCACGAGGCGACGTTGATCGATTTCGACATCCCGCGCCGATACGGCCTCAAGCAGACGATCGCCGATACGCTCGGCATCGGCGGCATCTTCCGTGGCCTGCGGACGATCCCCTTCATGACGGCGCTGGTTGCCGACATGCGCGATGTCTGCCCCGACGCGCTGCTGCTGAACTACACCAATCCCATGAGCATTCTGACCCAGGCGGTGTACGAGGCGTTTCCGGAGCAGAAGGTTGTCGGGCTCTGCCACAATATCCAGAACACCGCGCGCGACCTTGCGGGTTACCTTGGCGTGCCGACCGAAGAGCTCTCATACGATTGTGCGGGCATCAACCATATGTGCTGGTTCCTGAAGCTGCGCATCGGCGCGGAAGATGCCTATCCGCTTCTGTGGAAGGCTGCGGAACAGCCGGAAATCGTCGCGCAGGACAAGGTCCGGTTCGAGCTGATGCGCGTCTTCGGCCGCTTCATCTCCGAATCCAGCGAGCACAACGCCGAATATACGCCGCACTTCCTGCGGTCCGATGCGGAAATCGCCCATTACGACGTGCCGGTGGACGAGTATGTGCGCCGCTCCGAGCGCAATCTCGGTCGCTATGCGGAAACGCGGCGCAAGCTTCTGGCAGGGGAGCCTTTCCCGATCGAACGCAGTGCCGAATACGGTTCGCTGATCATCCATGCCATGGTGACGGGCGAGGCCCGCGTCATCTACGGCAATGTCCGCAACACCGGCTTGATCACCAACCTGCCCGACAATGCCTGTGTGGAAGTACCGATCCTGGTGGATCGCAACGGTTTGCGGCCGACGCATGTGGGCGATCTGCCACCGGAACTGGCCGGCTACTGCGCCCCCCACGTCTTCGTCCAGGATCTGACGGTGAAGGCCGCGCTGGAAGGCGACGTCGAGCGCGTCAACCGCGCCGCCGTCCTGGATCGCAATACCGCCAGCGTCCTGTCGATCACCGATATCCGCAAGATGGTGGACGAGATGATCGTGGCGCATGGCGACGCCATGCCGGAAGGCTTGCGCCGCGCGCGCCGCGCCGCGGCCGCATAAGGCAGCGCCTGAAACAATCGAAAGCAATGGGAGGAATGGGCATGGCCGACGTCAGTATTCGAGATGTCCGCAAATCCTACGGGGCCGTCGCGGCGATCCACGGCGTCTCCGTGGATATCGCCGATGGCGAATTCGTCATCCTGGTCGGGCCGTCCGGGTGCGGCAAGTCCACCCTGCTGCGCATGCTGGCCGGGCTTGAGGACATCTCCGGCGGCGAGATGCAGATCGGAGGGCGTATCGTCAACGATCTGCCCCCGAAGGATCGAGACATCGCCATGGTCTTTCAGAACTACGCGCTTTACCCGCACATGACGGTCGCCGAAAACATGGGCTTCTCGCTCATGCTGTCGAAGCTTGCAAAAGGCGATATCCGCGCGAAGGTGGAACGTGCGGCCTCGATCCTGAGCCTCGAAACCCTTTTAGAGCGATATCCCCGCCAGCTTTCCGGCGGCCAGCGCCAGCGCGTGGCGATGGGCCGGGCCATCGTGCGCGACCCGGCCGTCTTCCTGTTCGACGAGCCGCTGTCCAACCTCGATGCCAAGCTGCGCGTGCAGATGCGCACCGAAATCAAGGCGCTCCACCAGACGCTGGGGACCACGATCGTCTATGTCACGCACGATCAGGTGGAGGCGATGACGATGGCCGACAAGATCGTCGTCATGCGCGACGGGCGGATCGAGCAGATCGGCGCGCCGCTGGACCTCTACGACCGGCCCGCCAACCGTTTCGTTGCGGAGTTCATCGGATCGCCGGCGATGAACGTGCTGGAAGGGCGCATTCAGGGCGGCTGCTTCGTGACGGCGTCCGGCATCCATCTGCCGCTGCCGCACGCAGCGGCCCCGCATGAGGACCGCTCAGCCTTTTACGGCGTCCGGCCCGAGCATCTGCAAGCCGTCGAAAGCGGCTTGCCGGTGGAGGTCGTCGTGGTGGAGCCGACGGGATCGGAAACGCAGGTCGTGGCGAAGCTGGGTAGCGAAACGATCTCCTGTGTCTTCCGCGACAGGATGCATGCCCGCCCCGGCGAAACCATCCAAGTAATGCCCGATGTGAGCCGCGTTCACCTGTTCGACGCGAAGGAGGGAAACAGGCTTCCGGAGCGCTGATCGGCAGTATGCGGAACGCTCTGCACGGCAAAGACGGAGAAGTGGGAAATGGTAGGTCCGGAGAGATTTGGCGTTTCGCGGAGATTCAATACGGTAAGGCCCAAGCGGGACGGGTTTCCCTAGTACGCAGCCATTCCGCTTTTTGCCCTGATTGTCCCACCATTTTCTGCTCAACGGCCTACTTGTAGGTGGGGTGATTGGTGCGGCCCGAGGTGTCGATGGAACTACGATCTGGAACCGTTGACTTTTCATTAACTCGCAATTAGGTATCATCCTCACATTCCCCCCGTTGGGTATATCCCATCGGATAGGCCGGCTCTACGAGTCGGCCTTTTTCATTCGAGGCGCGTGTATGAGGCGAGTTGCATGCTACGTTGACGGTTTCAATCTGTACCATTCGATTGATGACCTCCGTAAGCCTCACCTGAAATGGCTCGATATCTGGGCCTTGGCGCAGTCGATCTGTCGGCCTGACGAACAGCTGGTCAAGGTCGCTTACTTTTCAGCTTATGCTACTTGGAGAACCGAGGCATACGCGCGGCATCGGGAGTATGTTGCAGCTCTCCGAAACGCTGGCGTCGAATGCCACATGGCGCGTTTCAGCGAAAAGTCGGCGTCCTGCCGCAGCTGCGGCACCACTTGGAAGCAGCACGAAGAGAAAGAGACTGACGTTCACTTCTCGCTTACGTTGCTCGAAGATGCGATCGACAGCGTCTTCGATCGAGCCATCATCATAAGCGCGGACAGTGACCATGTGCCTGCTGCCCGCCGGGTGCGAACTCGATACCCAGGGAAGCAGGTCTTTTGCGCGACCCCACCTGGTAGGCACGGACACGCTCGTGAGTTGCTGAAGGTTTGCAATTCCGGAACGATGATAACGCAAGGCCGTCTGGCCCGCTGCCTTTTGCCTGCCGAAGTTCGGGACGCCGGTGGTAATCTCATCGCCTCCCGCCCCAACGGCTACACCCCGCCGGCGGTCGCCACCTAATACGCTGGCCCTATCCCCTTCTCCCCGTTCACACAAAACCGCCCGAAGCGCGTTGCGGCATGCCAGAAAAGCCCATGCGGTAGTAGTAGGCGCCGATGAAGCCCTGCCGGAGCGGTGACGGCTTCCATGCGTGGAGGTCGAAGAAGTGGAAGCGTTCGTAAGGCGCCACCCGAAAGGAACAAATCCGTTCCGGGCGCTTGTCTTCTTCCAGTTCACCGGCCTGCGCGTTTCGGATCTTGCGGGACTCTCATGGTGAAACATCGGCAGCGGCCGCATCATCATCGTGCCGCACGGATACGTGGAGTAGGGTTTTGAATGTCCCACTTTGGGACACATCCTAAACGGGTGGGACAAGCCGAGAAAATTATGTAGTAAAATCAATATTGAAAATTGCAAATGGTAGGTCCGGAGGGACTCGAACCCCCAACCAAGCGGTTATGAGCCGCCGGCTCTAACCATTGAGCTACGGACCCTACGCGCCAAGGCTCTAGCCGAAAGGCCGAACAACCACAAGCGACGGCCACGTTAAATTGCCCACCCTTTCCGTGGCCGTTTCGTGCCTCAATTGTCTGGCACGTTCGCCGAATCGAACGAACCGGAGGTGTACCCGCCCATGATTTCAAAAACCCTGGCATTGCCGCTCGCCGTGCTGCTGGCAGCCGTTCCGATGGTCGCTTCCGCGCAGGCGCCCGACAGCGACACGCGCACCCTCACCATCGTCGGCGAAGGCCGCGCCAGCGCCGCCCCCGATATCGCGATGACGACGCTGACCGTGCTGCGCAACGCGGAAACCGCCGCCGACGCCACACGGCAGGCCAACGAGGCCGTGTCCGCCGTTACCGCCGCCCTGCGCGAACTCGGGATCGAAGGCCGCGATCTGCAGACCGTCGGCTTCTCCGTCAACCCGCAGTACCAGTACGACAATCGCCAGGACGGGCAGCCGGCCAATCCGCCGAAGATCGTCGGCTATGAAGTCCGCAACTCGCTGTCCGTACGCGTGCGCGACATCGCCAAGGTCGGGGAAGTGCTCGACAAGGCCATCTCGCTGGGCGTCAACCAGGGTGGCGACATCAATTTCACGCTCGACGACCCGGCTCCGCTTGCCGATGCCGCCCGCCGCGATGCAATCGCCAAGGCGCGCGCCACGGCCGAAGTCATAGCGGAAGCGGCAGAGCTCGGCCTTGGCGACATCATCGCCATCAGCGATGAAAGCTATGGCGGGCGCCCACCCATGCCGATGCCCATGGGCGCAGCCCTGCGCATGTCCGCCGAAGATTCGAGCGCGCCCGTGGAAGCGGGCGAGAACACCACCACCGCCCGCGTGCGCATCGTGTTCGAACTGGAGGCCGCAGGCCCTCAGTAAGCGCCTTGCATCGCTTTCCAATTGCGATCCCGCCCCTCAAAGGGGCGGGATATCGCCCAGCGGGATAAAGCCGAGCTGGGCCCTGCCGTTGCGAACCTGCACGTCGATCACCGAGCGCCCGTTTTCCTGCCGCCCCGCAAATCCGATGCCACCGGCAATCGCGTTGGCGACGCCGCCGGCTGCCGGTGCGATCCGTCCGACGAGATCGGCGATGGCCCGGGGATTTTCCAGCGCGATGCGAAAATCCCCGCTCAGCAACCCCTCGGGCGAAAAGCTGAAGGGCCCGGCAATCTCGGCCGCGCCGCCGCCATCCAGATTGACGCGGATTGCCCGCAACTGGCCCGAGCGCCCGCGCAGGGCCGTTTCCAGCCGACCGCCCGGCAGCACGCCGCGCAGCCACTCCGCCCCGCCCGTTACCGCCATGTCCAGCCCGAAATCGAAGGGCGGCAAGGGGCTGAGGCCGGGCGGCGTCACGACGACGCCGGCATCGGTGAGAGCCAGGTCGAGATCATCGCCGTTCTGCCGCGCATGCAGTTCCAGCCGGGCGGAATTGGCAAGCGGCTGTCCGCCATCGCCCAATGTCAGGACCGGTTGCTCGACAGCCAGAGAAAAGCGCTGCAGCCGCCCATCCGACAGATGGGTCGAGGATTGCGCCAAGGCGTAGGCCAGTTGCACCGCCGGCAGGTCCGGAGCGGCGATGCGCACTGGGCCGGTCAGTTCCGAGACGATCAGGTTCGGGTCGTAGATCTGGGCCACGGCGCGGAACGCCCCGGCAGAGGCGTCGATGCCGCTGGCCGGGGCCTGCACCGCCACGCCGTCACAGGCCAGGCCCATGCGGAACGGGTATCCGAAGACGCGCCGCCCGTCGCATACGATCGTCGTGCCGCCGCCGGCCGCACTGTCCACCACCTCGACGATCTTTTGGTCGAGCTGGCCCGCAAGATAGAACCATGCGCCGGTGAGACCACCGGCCAGAAGCAGCGCCACGACCACGACCCCGGCCATGGCGCGCATGGCCCCGCTCTTTCTTCTTTGGCGCGGTTTGTTCATAAGGCTTTCCTTTCGACCGGCGTTCGCTGCAACCATGGCGTTTGGACATGACCGATTTATGGGTTTTTGGCTATGGCTCGTTGATATGGCGGCCGGGCTTCGCCTTTGAGGAACAGGCCAAGGCCCGTCTGTCGGGCTATCACCGGGCGCTGTGCATTCTCAGCCACGTCCATCGCGGCACGCCCGAAAAGCCCGGCCTGGTCTTCGGGCTGGACAAGGGCGGCTCCTGCGTCGGCATGGCCTTTCGCGTGGACGCCGGGCGCCGTGACGAAACCATCGCCTATCTGCGCGGACGGGAACTGGTGACCAACGTCTACCGGGAAACCGTGCAGGCTATCCGCCTGGCCGACGGGCGCAGCGTCCATGCTGTCACCTATGTCGCCGACAGGGGCCACGCCCAGTATGCCGGGCGGCTGACGCCGGAGGCGGCAGCCCATATCGTTGCCCGCTCGCACGGCCAATCGGGCGCCAATACCGACTATGTGCTCTCGGCGCACCGGGAGATCGCAGCGCTCGGCCTTCGGGATGCGTGGCTGGCGGACGTCGTCTCCCGGCTTACGCGTTGAACGTCGCACGCAGGGCGAATTTCTGGATCTTTCCGGTCGACGTGCGTGGCAGATCCGAGAAGATCACCTTCTTGGGCGTCTTGAACCCGGCCAGCCGCTCCCGCGCGAAGGCGATCAGTTCGGCCTCCTCGAGCCGCGCGCCGGGCCGCAGTTCCACGAAGGCGGCCGGCACCTCGCCCCATTTCTCGTCGGGCATGGCCACCACCGCCGCTGCCTGCACGTCCGGATGGGCATGCAGCACGTCCTCCACCTCGATGGAGGAGATGTTCTCGCCGCCCGAGATGATGACGTCCTTGGAGCGGTCCTTGATGCGGATGTAGCCATCCGGATAGACGACCGCGAGATCGCCCGAATGGAACCATCCCCCGGCGAGCGCCTTTTCGGTGGCGTCCTCGTTCTTCAGGTAACCCTTCATCACCGCATTACCGCGAAACATGATCTCGCCCACGGTTTCGCCGTCGCGCGCCACCGGCTCCATCGTGTCCGGGTTCAACACCTCGACCGCCTCTTCCAGCGTGTAGCGCACGCCCTGCCGCGCCTTGAGGCCGACGCGCGCGTCGGCATCCAGCTCCTCCCATGAAGGCTGCGGCGCGCAGACGACGGCGGGGCCGTAGGTTTCGGTCAGGCCATAGACATGGATGAGGTCGATGCCGATGGCCTCGATGCGCTTGAAGACGCTGGGCGGTGGCGGCGCGCCCGCCACCATACCGAACACGCGGTGGGTAATGCCGGCGCGCTGTTCGGCCGGCGCGTCGGCCATCATGGCATGCACGATGGGCGCGCCGCAGTAATGCGTCACGCCGTGGCTGCGTATGGCGTCGAAGATGCGGGCGGTATCCACGCGGCGCAGGCAGACATTGGTGCCCGCAACGGCCGCGATGACCCAGGGGAAGCACCACCCATTGCAATGGAACAGCGGCAGCGTCCAGAGATAGACGGGGTGCTGCGGCATGCTCCACACCAGGACGTTGCTGACCGCATTGAGATACGCACCGCGATGATGCGTCACGACGCCCTTGGGGTTGCCCGTCGTGCCCGACGTGTAGCTGAGGGCGATGGCATCCCACTCGTCCTCCGGCAGGCGCGGGACAAATTCGGGATCTCCCGTGGCCAGGAAGGCATCGTAATCCATGTCGCCGATCGCCGGCCCCGTCACACCGGCCACCGGGTCCGGCACGTCGATCACCAAAGGGCGCGCACCCTTCATCATGGCGAGTGCCTGTGTGATGACAGGCGCGAATTCCGGGTCGGTCAGCACCACCTTCGCCTCGCTATGGTCTAGCATGAAGGCGATGGTTGGCGCATCCAGACGAATGTTGAGGGCGTTGATGACCGCGCCTGTGAAGGGCACGCCGAAATGCGCCTCCACCATCGCCGGCACATTGGGCAGCATCAGCGATACGGTGTCGCCGGGTCCGATGCCGCGCGCGGCCAGCGCGCCCGCCAGCCGCCGCGACCGGGCATAGGTGGTGGCCCAGCTATCGCGCCGCTGGCCGTAGATGACCGCGTCGCGGTCCGGATACACCTCCGCCGTGCGGGTGATGAAGCTGACGGGAGAAAGCTGGGTGAAGTTGGCCGGACGCCGGTCTAGGCCCTGCCGGTAGATGTTGCCGCTTCCGGTATCCATGCGATCCTCTCTCATGACTGCCAGACCGGCTGGCGCTTTTCGACGAAGGCGGAGATGCCTTCGCGGGCATCGGCTTCCATCATGTTGCAGGCCATCACCTCGCCGGCTTGCCCATAGGCGTCGGCAAGGGACAGCCCGAGCTGGCGGTGAAACAGCGCCTTGCCGTGGCGGATGGCCGCCGGGCTTTTCGCCAGGATGGATGCGACGAGCCTGTCCACCGCGGCGTCCAGCGCGTCATCCGGCACGGCGGCGTTGACGAGACCCCAGTCGGCCGCCTTTGCGGCGTCGATGAAGTCGCCCGTCACGAGCATCTCGAAGGCGCGCTTGGCGGCGACGTTGCGTGACAGCGCCACGGCGGGGGTAGAGCAGAACAGCCCGGCATTGATGCCCGATGTGGCGAAACGCGCGCTCTGACCCGCAAGCGCCAGGTCGCAACTGGCGACGAGCTGGCAACCGGCAGCGGTGGCAATCCCGTGCACCTTGGCGATCACCGGCACGGGCAGCGCCACGATGGCCTGCATGACCTGACTGCACAGCGCAAACAGCGCGCGGTGGGCGTCGATATCGTCCGCCGCCAGCATCTCCTTCAGATCGTGGCCGGCACAGAAGGCGCGTCCGTTGCCGGACACGACGACGGCGCGCAGGCCATCATCGTCCGCCAGCCGCTTCAGCGCATCCAGCAGCCCGAGAAGGAGCTCTTGCGAAAGCGCGTTGAGCTGCGCCGGCCGGTCCAGTACCAGATACGCGACACCGCCATCGCGCCGGACGCGGACGGGTGCCCCCTCCCCCATTGCATCATCCCGCATCTTCCAGTCTCCTCCCCGGGTCGATGACGTGAAGCGAGCATAGGTCGAGGGCGGGCGTTCCGGCAATCCGGCTTCGAGCGACAGGACACCAGGGAGGAACCCGCATGCAGGACCCGAAGATCAGCCGTTTCACGCCACCGGACCTCGGCTCCCTGCCCCCGGACATCCTGGAGCGAATCAGGACGGTGCAGGAAAAGGCCGGCTTCGTGCCGAACGTCTTTCTGGTTCTGGCCGCGCGGCCGGCGGAGTTTCGTGCCTTCTTTGCCTATCATGACGCGCTGATGGAGAAGCCGGGCGGGCTGTCGGCGGCCGAGCGCGAGATGATCGTGGTGGCCACCAGCGCCGCAAACCAGTGCCAGTACTGCGTGATCGCCCATGGCGCCATCCTGCGCGTCCGGGCCGGCAACCCGCTGATCGCCGATCAGGTTGCCGTCAACTACCGCAAGGCCGACATCACCCCGCGCCAGATGGCGATGCTGGATTTCGCGATGCAGGTGGCGCTGGCCGCCGAGACGGTCGACGAAGACGATTACGAGCGGCTGGCCGAACATGGCTTCACCGAAGACGACGCATGGGACATCGCCGCCATCGCGGCATTCTTCGGCATGTCGAACCGCCTCGCTAATGCCTTTTCCATGCGGCCCAATGCCGAATTCTATGCACTCGGACGACAGGAGAAAGCCGCATGAGCGACACGGGCTTCGAGGCGCTGGTCATCGACGAGGCCGAAGGGGGCCAGCGCGCCGCCTTCCAGACGCTGACGCTGGCCGACCTGCCGGATCACGACGTGACGGTGGAGATCGCCTACTCGACCGTCAACTACAAGGACGGGCTCGCCGTCACCGGCAAGGGGCGGATCGCGCGTCGCCTGCCCATGGTGGCCGGCATCGACCTTGCCGGAACCGTTGTGGAGTCCCGCGATCCGCATTGGCAACCGGGTGACCGGGTCCTGGTGAATGGCTGGGGGCTTTCGGAAACGGAATGGGGCGGCTATGCGCGCTTCCAGCGGCTCAAGCCGGAATGGCTGACCCGCGTTCCGGACGGATTCGGCCTGGACGAGGCGATGGCCATCGGCACCGCCGGGTACACGGCGGCGCTCTGCGTCAACCGGCTGGAGGATTGGGGCACTCTCGGGCATGACGGACTGCCCGTGCTCGTCACCGGGGCGGCCGGAGGTGTCGGCTCGGTGGCCGTGGCGCTGCTGGCGGCGCGCGGCCACACGGTCGCGGCGTCCACCGGGCGGCCCGAGACGCAAGACTATCTCAGCGCACTCGGCGCTTCGTCCTTCGTATCGCGCGAGGAGTTATCGGCAGCCGGGCCGCCGCTGCGAAAGGAGCGCTGGAGCGGCGCGGTCGACAGTGTCGGCTCCACCACCCTTGTCAGCGTGCTGGCCGAATTGCGGCGCGATAGCGCCGTCGCCGCCTGCGGGCTGGCCGGTGGTGCGGACTTGCCCGGCACCGTCATGCCATACATCCTGCGCGGCGTGGCGCTGATCGGCGTCAACTCCGTTACCGAAACGCACGCCCGCCGTGAGGCCGCCTGGGCGCTGCTGGACGAAAGCCTGGACAGGGACAAGCTCGCCTCGATGACCCGGACGGTCGGCCTTTCCGAAGTGCCGCGCATTGCCGAGGATATCCTTGCCGGCAAGGTGCGCGGACGTGTCGTGGTGAGGGTTGCCGATGGCGACGTATCGTAATCTCGTCATCCTGTTCCACGGCGTCGGGGCCCGTGGCGCGGACCTGTCCCCGCTGGGCCGCGTCTGGGGCCGCAGCCTGCCCAACACGGATTTCTCCGCGCCCGATGCCCCCTTTCCCTTCGATGGCGGCGGCCCGCTGCATCAATGGTTCAGCCTGACCGGCATCTCTCCCGACAACAGGCCGGACAGGGTCGCGGCGGCGCGGCCTGCCTTCGACCGGGTCGTGCAAGGCATACTCGACTGGTACGGCATGGCCGACCGCCTGGACAGGGTCGTCTTCGCGGGTTTCTCGCAGGGCACGATCATGGCGCTCGACGCTTTCGCCAGCGGGCGGTGGCCGGTTGCCGCGGTGCTCGGCTATTCGGGCCGGCTGGCAACGCGCGATCCGTTGCACCCACGCACCGCATCCCGCGTGCTCTTGATCCACGGCTCCGGCGATACAGCGGTGCCGCCGGAAGAAAGCGAGGTTGCCGCGCCGCGCCTGCGCGCCGCCGGCGTGGATACGGCATTGCGCATCCTGCCGAAGCTCGGTCATACGATTTCGCCCGAAGGCGCCGGGCTGGGCGGCGCCTTCCTGACCGAGGTGCTGATGGCGCGGGAGGTGTCGGGGGGTTGATGACGGCTTGAAACCCGCCGGCTCACACGACAGCGCTTGAGCGCAACGCAGCCGCCCTCAGCCATAAACCTTTCGCGCGGCCGCGGCAGCATCCTGCCGCGTCGTATCGATGGCGTAGATCGAGCTGCTGGCGCTGATGAAGAGCCGCCGTCCATCCGGCCCGCCGAAGCACAGATTGGCAACGGTTTCCGGCACGGCGATATGGCCAAGATGCCGGCCCTCGGGCGTGAAGCAATGGACGCCATCATTGGCGGACACCCACAACGTTCCCTCACGGTCGACCCGCAGCCCATCGGGAACGATGTCCACCTCGGCCACCCGGCGCGAAGCGCCGAGCCGGCTTCCGTCCACCACCTCCACGGCGCGCACCTCGTGCGGGCGGCTGTCGTCGAAGCCGAAGCCGTTTCCCCGCGCCCGGCCCGAATCCGCGACATAGAGAACGCTTTCATCCGGCGAGAAGGCCAGCCCGTTGGGCCTGTCGAAGGCGTCACTGACCGCTTCCACCTCACCGGACCGGGGGTCCAGCCGGTAGACCTGGTTGGATCCGATGGCGCTGTCGGCGCGGATGCCTTCATGGTCCGAGATGATGCCGTAGGGCGGATCGGTAAACCACACGCTGCCATCGCTCTTCACCACGACATCGTTGGGAGAATTCAGCCGCTTGCCCTGCCAATGGCTGGCCAGCACCTCATAAGTGCCGTCCGCCGTCGTGCGGCTGACGCAGCGCCCGCCATGCTCGCAGCTTATCATCGCACCGGAAAGGTCCAGCGTGTGCCCGTTGGTGCGCTGGGAGGGCTGGCGGAAGGTGCGAAGCCCGCCTTCCGGCGACCAGGCCATGATACGGTTGTTCGGAATGTCGGAGAAGCGCAACTCGTTCGCCCCCGGCACCCAGACGCCGCCCTCGGCCCAGACGAAGCCGGTCGCGACGCGCTCCAGCGCCGCCCCGGCCGGAAACAGCGCGGAAAACTCCGACGTCGCGGCGATCAGTGTTTCGGACATGGCGAAAGGCTCCCCCGGCATTGTCTTGTGTGCCCGACTTCGACACGGCGAAAGCTTCGCACGCAAGGCCGCCCGGTCACCCGGTGAAGCCACCTTCCGCAATGAATTTGCGTTCTTCCGCAGTCGTTTCGCGCCCCAGCAAGGAATTGCGATGCGGAAAGCGCCCGAACTGTTCGATGATCTCGCGGTGATGCCGCGCGAACTTGCGGTTCTCTTCCGTGCCGATGCGGTCCATCCAGGCAACGCAGGCATCGTGATCGGCACGCGATTCCGAATGCATCAGCGGGAGGACCAGAAACTGGTTCACGTCGTCGGGCAGATGTTCGGCATCGCCGGCATCCAGCGATGCCCGGGCGATCTGTGCCGCCTTCGCGTCGGTCGCGTACATGCGCGGGCTGCCGCGAAACATGTTGCGCGGGAACTGGTCCAGCAACAGGATCAGCGCCAGCGCGCCGTTCGGCTCTTCCGCCCAGGAATCGAGGTCGCCGAGCGCCGCGCGTTCGTAAAGGTCGCCGAAGCGCTGCCTGATCGTCTCGTCGAAGGCTTCGTCCTTCTCGAACCATTTTTCCGGCCCGGCCTCGCGCCAGAAATCCACGATGACCTGCGGATC
Source organism: Aureimonas altamirensis (assembly GCF_001463885.1). Classification (GTDB taxonomy): domain Bacteria; phylum Pseudomonadota; class Alphaproteobacteria; order Rhizobiales; family Rhizobiaceae; genus Aureimonas; species Aureimonas altamirensis. Next base: position 184,537 of record NZ_BBWQ01000011.1, read on the forward strand.
GAGGATCGTCTCACTCATTCCCGTTCGAGCCTTTCACTATCTTGCGGCTTGCATCAGCCTTCCGCCCCAAGATAGTGCGCGTATCGGGCAAATTCACTGCCAAGGAAACCGCCGCGTGCAGGAACTGGACCTCATGGGCCTCAAATGTCCGCTACCGGCCCTGCGGACGGAAAAGGCGCTGGCGGCCCTGCCCGCGGGACGGCGCCTGAGCATCGTGGCGGACGACCCGCTGGCCCCGCTGGATATGGCGCATCTCTGCAACGAGGCGGGGCATGCGCTTGTGTCGACCACGCCGCTGCCCAATGGGGGTTGGCGCTTCGTTATCTGCCGGGGATAGCCAGAGGGTTGTCCACCAGAGCGGCCCTGTCGGGCGCGTCGCTGCGCAGGCCACCGGCGAACGCGGCGAACAGGTCGCGCAGCTTGCCCTCGTCCAGCCGCTCGCCGATCAGGACGAAGCGGCTGTGCGGGCGGATGGATGCCGGCCATTCGCGCAGGAAGACCGGCGGATGCAGGAACCGGCGCACCGCATGGACCACCAGCGGACGGGTCGGGTTTTCGCGCGTCAGCAGCATGGCCTTCATGCGCAGCAGCTTGTCGCCGTGCATCGACAGGACGAGGTTGATGAACTCTTCCATCTGCCCGATGGGCAATGGCGTATCCGACAGTATGGATACGGTATTCACCGTACCGTGCCGGTGCCCCGCATGATCGTGGTGGTGATGATCGTGATGGTGATGATGGTCGTGGTGATGGTGATGATGATGATCGTGGTGCTCCGGATCGCCGCAATCGCATCCGCCATCGCCCAGCCAGGCGGCCAGTTGCGCCTCCCGCGTGCGGGAGTTGATCACGCCGGCCTCCATCAGCGTGGCCGGCACGGCCTCGCCCCTGGCGGCATCCAGAAGCCGTGCGCGCGGGTTCAGCCGCGCGATCCACGACAGAAGGTCGGCGCCCGGCTTCGACAGATCGGTCTTGGTCAGCACGATCCGGTCCGCCACGGCAACCTGCCGTTCGGCCTCGACCCGGCCCTCGATGCCGGGAAGCCCGGCATGAGCGTCGACCAGCGTCACGACCCCGTCCAATGCATAGGCCTGCGCCAGCACCGGATGCCCGATCAGGGAGGTCAGGACAGGCGTCGGGTCTGCCATTCCGGTGGTTTCGATCAGCACCCGCTCGATCGGCGGCAGGCGCCCGGTCTGCAAGCGGTCCACGATATCGGCCAGGCGGTCCACCAGCTCGCCGCGTACGGAGCAGCAGATGCAGCCATTGGAAAGCTCGACGATCTCCTCGCCGGCGCTTTCCACCAGCAGATGATCCAGCCCCGCTTCGCCGAACTCGTTCACGATCACGGCGCTGCGCGCCATGTCGGGGTGCTTCAGCACGGCGTTCAGGAGCGTCGTCTTGCCGGCGCCGAGAAACCCCGTCAGCACCGTTACGCGCAGAGGAAAATTCATTGCGATGCTTCCCGGCTTTCAGGCTGTGGCGACAGGACACGCGCGGCGCGCCCGGCATCGGCCGCCGCATCGCCCGTTTCGACGAGTTGGGGCGGCTCCGGCCGCCATGTCGGCACCGGGATGCCGTAGCCGGCGATGACGGACACGCCCGGCGCCGCGCCATGGCCACCGGCCGCACCGCCCAGCTCGACCGGGTAGACGACCGGGTCGCGGTCCAGCGCCGTCAGGAAGGGCGAGCCGAAGGGCTGTTCCCGCTCGTCCTCCAGCTTGCGCTCGTTGGCGCGCGCGGTGCGCGCGTCGGCAGAGCAGACCGTTTCGGAAACATCGAAGGGCGGCCCGCTCGATGAAGGCAGTTGCGTCACGGTAAATTCGGCCTTTGCCGGATCGACTTTGAACCCGTCTTCCAGAAGGCGGGCGGACTCCCGCTCGCGGGAAATCGGTCCCTGCGCCCCAAGCACAACGGCGACGATCGTGCGTCCATCGCGCGTGGCGCTGGAAACGAGGTTGAAGCCCGATGCGCAGATATAGCCCGTCTTCATTCCGTCCGCACCGCGCAGGCGGCCCAGCAGCCCGTTGCCGTTGACCATGGTCGCATCGCCGGCGCGGATGGCCTCGGTAGAGAAGTAATCGGTAAAGGCCGGAAATTCGTGGCGGATGGCCACCGCCAGGATGGCGAGGTCCTTGGCACTGGAATACTGGCCGGGCCCTGGCAGGCCGTTGGGGTTGATGAAGTGGGTATCCCGCATGCCCAGGCGCGCCGCCTCGGCGTTCATGCGGGCGACGAACCCTTCGTGAGAGCCACCGATGGACTCGGCGATCGCAACGGCGATGTCGTTGGCCGATTTGACGAGCAGCATCCGCAGCGCCTTGTCCAGCCGGATGACGGACCCTGCGGGATACCCCATCTTGCTGGGCGCCTGCGCGGCGGCAAGCCGCGTGACGACGACGGGCGTATCCAGCGAGGCACGGCCGGCCTGCACTTCGCGCAGCACCAGATAGGCGGTCATGAGCTTGGTGGTCGAGGCCGGATACCAGCGCTGGCTGGCATTGTCCTGCGACAACACCTTGCCGGTTCCCACGTCGACGGCGATGGACGGTCCTGCATTGGCCGGAAGCACGGACAGCGCCATAAGCAGCGCCACCGCCGCGCAAACTCGTCGTCCGCCTGCCCAAGCCATTCGATCGACCCTTTCATCCTGCTTGCGTCACCGGCCCGCCATGCGCGAACCTTGAGCCAGGCTTAACCCTTGCGCCCGTCACGTGGCATGGGTGAGGCGAAGATTGTAGCCTTAGCACTGGCAATAACGAAATCGGACCGCGAACTCCATGCCGATTCACAACCGCATCGCCGACGAGAGCGCGGAAATCACCGCCTGGCGCCGGCACCTCCATACGATTCCGGAACTCTTGTACGACACGGTCGATACGGCTGCCTTCATTGCCGAAAAACTCGCCGAATTCGGCTGCGATATCGTGGAAACGGGCATCGGGCGTACAGGCGTCGTCGGCATCGTGCATGGGCGCTCGGGCGCCGGCGGCCCGATGATCGGCCTGCGCGCCGATATGGACGCGCTGCCCATCATCGAGGCGAGCGGCGCTGCCTACGCGTCCACGCGGCCCGGGTCGATGCATGCCTGCGGCCATGACGGGCACATGGCCATGCTGCTCGGTGCGGCCCGGGCGCTGGCCCGGACACGCAATTTTGCGGGCAGCGTCGCGCTGATCTTCCAGCCGGCCGAAGAAGGCGGCGCCGGCGCGAAAGCGATGATCGAGGATGGCCTGTTCACGCGGTTTCCCATCCGCCGCGTCTACGGAATGCACAATTTGCCGGGGCTTGCCGTGGGGCGCTTCGCCATGCGCGACGGGCCGATCATGGCCGCCACCGACGAATTCGCCTTCGCCATCGAGGGCCGGGGCGGCCATGCCGCGATCCCGCAGAAGACGGCGGACCCCATCCTGGCCGGCACGGCGCTGGTGGGTGCCCTCCAGCAGATCGTCTCGCGCAATGCCGATCCGCTGGACAGCCTCGTCGTTTCGGTGACAGAGTTCCATTCCGGCTTTGCCCACAATGTCATTCCCGACACGGCACAGGTATCGGGCACGGTGCGCAGCCTGTCGGCGCAAACGCGCGACCAAGTCGAGGCGCGCATGGGCGCGATCGCGCAGGGCATTGCGGCCATCCATGGCGTGTCGGTGGCGCTGACCTATCGCCGCAACTACCCCGTGACGCGCAATCACACGGCCGAGGTGGCAGCGGCCGCGAAGGCCGCGGCATTCGTTGCCGGGCAGGATGCCGTCGACCGATTCTGCCCGCCGCTGATGGCGGCCGAAGACTTTTCCTACATGCTGGAAGAGCGCCCCGGCGCGTTCATCTTCATCGGCAACGGGCCGAGCGCCGGACTGCACAGCTCGGCCTACGACTTTGCCGACGAGGCCATCGCCTACGGCGCGTCCTACTGGATTTCGCTTGTGGAGCAAAGCTTGTCCGGGTCTGACGAAGCATCATGAGAAATCCTTGATTGTGTCATGGACATCTCATTTTGCGCGCTTAAGTTCCGCTCGCATCAGGTGGGGAAAGCAGTCGCAATGTCAGCCATACACAATCGCGCGGTGGATCCGGAATTGCGGAACCTCATCGTCGAAGCCCTCGACGCGGGCCTGTTGAAGCCCCGCTCCGACGATGCGCGCGTTGCCTCCATCGTCGCCGAAAAGGGCCAGGGCCATCTTTCGGCCGAGGAACGCGGCATCTGGGAAGCGCGCGTTCTGCCCGTCCTGTCCAAGCCCATTTCCCAGCAACTGGCCATCGGCGCCATTCAGCGCCGTGGCGGCCGCCTTGGCCGCCGCGAGGTATTGTCCAACCTTGCCTGAGCGAAAATCGTCGATTGCCCCGGCATCGCTGCGCGCACGCGGTTTCTATCGCATGTGCCAAAGATGGATATTTATGCCTATATAAAATCCATCACCCGGATAGATTTTAATCAGATCTATCACGGGGGTTTGCGATGAAGTTTCTATTCCGTACGGCCGCATTGGCCGGCGTCGTATTGGCAAGCGTATCGGCACAGGCTGAAGAGCTGCGCGTCGGCTGGCAACAGATCGTCGAGCCGGCACGCGTCCCTCAGGCGGATGGCACATTCGACAAGGAGACGGGCGCCGAGGTCAGTTGGAGCCAGTTCGCCAGCGGAGCCGACGTCGTGGCCGCCATCGCATCCGGCTCCATCGATATCGGTTATGTCGGCTCCAGCCCCCTGACCGCTGCCGCCAGCCAGGAACTGCCGATCTCCGCCATCTACATCGTCGGCAATATCGGCGAGGCCGAGGCGCTGGCGGTCAAGGGCGTCACCGATGCCAAGGAGCTCGAAGGCAAGAAAATCGCAACGCCATTCGCCTCGACGGCGCATTATTCGCTGTTGAGCGCGCTGTCCCACTGGGGCATTCCGTCGGCGTCCGTGCAGCTTCTCAACCTGCGCCCGCAGGAAATCGCCGCCGCCTGGGAGCGCGGGGATATCGACGGCGCCTACATCTGGGACCCGGTCCTGCAGACAATCAAGACTTCGGGTGGCACGGTCCTTGCAAACTCGTCGAATGTCGCCGAATGGGGCAGCCCGACCTTCGATGCGTGGATCGTCAGCAAGGATTACGCCGCGAAACATCCGGAAATCGTCACGGCGTTCGTCAAGGTCCTGGGCAATGCCACGGCCGACTATCTGGCAGACCCGGACAAGTGGTCCACCGGCTCGTCCGAGGTGGAGGCCATCGCCCGCCTGACGGGCGCCAAGGCCGAAGATGTTCCGCTGCTTCTGAAGGGCTACACATTTGCCGATCTGAACGCGCAGACAAGCGCGGCATACCTTGGTGGCGGCACGGCAAAGGCGCTGGCCGATACGGCGCAGTTCCTGGCCACTCAGGGTACCATCTCGGCAGCACTGCCGGACTACACGCCCTATGTGGACGCATCGTTTGCGGAAGCGGCCAAAGACTGAGCGTCATGAGCCTTCTTCAGTTTCAAGGCGTAAGCCTTGCCTACGAGCCGGCCCGAAAGGCCGGCTCCGCGGTGTCCACCTATGTTCTTGATGGAATCGACCTGACCATCCGGCAGGGCGAGTTCGTCACCGTCCTGGGGCGATCCGGGGCGGGCAAGACCTCGCTGCTCAACCTTGCCGCCGGCTTCATCATGCCGACGAACGGACAGGTGCTTTTCGACGGCATTCCCGTCAAAAGCCCCGGCGCGGAGCGAGCGGTGGTTTTCCAGGACGATGCGTTGCTGCCGTGGCTGACGGTTGCCGGCAACGTCGCCCTGCCGCTGCGCCTTCGGCATGCGTCGCGGGCCGACCGCGATAGCCGCACCGAGACGCTGCTGGAGCAGGTCGGCCTGGCAGGCTTTGGAAAGCGGTACGTGTGGGAACTGTCGGGCGGCCAGCGGCAACGCGTCGGCATCGCCCGTGCGCTGGCCGGCGCACCGCCCTTCCTGCTGATGGACGAGCCGCTCGGCGCGCTCGACGCCATGACGCGAGAGCGTATGCAGGATCTGCTCCTGCGCACGTGGGGCGCCAGTGGCGCCGGCACGCTTCTGATTACCCACAGCATCGACGAGGCGGTATTTCTGGGCACCCGCATCCTTGTCCTTGCACCGGGGCCGGGTCGCATCGTGCGCGATGTCGAATCCCCTTTTTCTGCCCGCTTCCTGGCCGGAGAGCCGGGCCGGGAGCTGCGTTCGCGGCCCGATTTCATCGCCCTTCGGGAAGATCTCGCTGCGGCCATTCATGCGGACGAGATGGAGCCCGCATGAGCCGCGCCCCGAATACCGAAGGGAAGAGCCGGCGGCGCCTTCCGCGCCATGTCCTCGTGCCGCTGGGCGGCGGCCTGGCGACGCTCGTCATTCTCCTGCTTGCCTGGTGGACTGCCTCGGCCGCCGGGCTCGTGTCGGCCGTATTCCTGCCGTCGCCGGTGCGGGTATGGCGGGCTGCATGGTCCGTTGCCGTCAACGGCTACGCCAACGCAACCTTGTGGCAGCATGCGCTGGCCAGCTTGTCGCGCGTCCTGTCGGCACTCGTGGCCAGTATCCTGGTGGCTGTGCCCGTCGGCCTGTTCATGGCGCTCAGCCCGGTCGGACGGGCCATCCTCGATCCCATCATCGAATTCATCCGGCCGCTGCCCCCTCTGGCCTACCTGCCGCTGATCATCATCTGGTTCGGCATCGGAGAGCCCAGCAAGACGCTGATCATCGCGATCGCCATGTTCGCTCCGATTGCCATCGCCACCGCGCTCGGCGTCCGAGGCGTCTCGCCATCGCAGATCAACGCCGTACGCTCCTTCGGGGCAACGCGATCACAGGTGCTGCTTCATGTGCTGATTCCGGGCGCCCTGCCCTCCATCGTCACCGGCATCCGCATTGCACTGGGCGCGGGATGGACAACCCTCGTCGCAGCCGAGCTCGTCGCCGCGACGACCGGCCTCGGCTACATGATCCAGTCCGCAGCCCAGTTCCTCGTCACGGAAATGGTGATGGTCGGCATCCTGGTCATCTCCGCGCTCGCCTTCCTGTTCGAACTCACCTTCCGGCTCATCGAGCATTTCTTCATTCCGTGGGCGCGTGCGCGTTGACCGGAAAACCGACTGTGGATCGATCGTCATGACCAAGGACATTTTCTGGTTTCTTCCGACATCGGGCGATACCCGCCATCTGGGACGTGCCTCGAGCGGCAGGCCGGCGACCTTCGATTACATCCGGCAGATCGCGGTTGCCGCGGACACGCTCGGCTATGACGGGCTGCTTATTCCGACAGGGTCCAGTTGCCTGGATCCGTTCGTCACCGCTACGGCGGTGGCCGCCGCCACACGGCGCATCAAGCTGCTTGTCGCCCTGCGCACAAGCCTCGGCCTGCCGGCCGTGTCCGCCAGACAGGCAGCGGCGCTGGACCTCGTCAGCGAGGGTCGCTTGCTGCTCAACGTCGTGCCGGGCGGCGACGCAGCGGAACTTGCCGCCGATGGTGTCTTTCTGGACCATGATGCGCGCTACGCCCAGTCCGAGGAATATCTGACGATCTGGAAACGCCTTCTGGCCGGCGAAACGGTCGACTTTTCAGGCGATTATCTGCGGGTCGAACAGGCGCGGAATAATTTCGTGCCGGTACAGCGCCCGCATCCGCCGCTCTACTTCGGCGGCTCTTCACCGGCCGCGCATGAGTTGGCCGCCCGGCACGTCGACGTCTATCTGACGTGGGGCGAGCCGCTCGACGCCGTCGCGGCAAAGATCGAGGATGTGCGTGCGCGTGCCGCCGGCCTGGGCAGGACCATGCGGTTCGGCCTGCGCCTGCACGTCATCGTGCGTGAAACGACGCTTGAGGCGGAAGCGGAGGCCGAGGAACTGATCCGCTATCTCGACGATGAGACGATTGCCGCGGCACAGGCCTCGCTGGCGCGGATGGATTCCGTCGGCCAGCGACGGATGAGCGCGCTGCACGGCGGACGCCGCGACAATCTCTACGTCGCGCCGAACCTGTGGGCCGGCGTCGGCCTGGTGCGCGGCGGCGCAGGCACCGCGCTGGTCGGCGATCCACCAACGGTGGCAAAACGCCTCCAGGAGTATGCGGACATCGGTATCGACAGCTTCGTCCTGTCCGGCTACCCGCATCTGGAAGAGGCCTGGCGTTTCGCCGAGCTGGTTTTCCCGTTGCTCGGCCGGCATTCGGCGGTAACGGCAGGTGGAGTGTTCACCGGCGGCGCCTTCGATGGCGCCACCACCCGCCGCACCACAGAACGTTAAACGGCTACCTAGTCCTCCGGTACGAAGACCATCGTCGCCAGCGGCGGGATCGACAGTTCGAGCGAGAATGGCCGGCCGTTGACGCCGAAGTCCTCGGCCCTCCTGCCTCCCATATTGCCGACATTAGAGCCGCCATAGATGTCGGCATCCGTGTTCAGCGCCTCGCGCCAGAAACCACCCCTGGGTACGCCGACGCGATAGCCATGATGCGGGTTCGGCGTGAAGTTGCACACCACCAGCACCGGCCCGCCATGCTTGTCCTTGCGCAGGAAGGTGATGATGCTGTCGGCTTCGTTGGACGTGTCCACCCATTCGAAGCCTGCCGGGTCGCAGTCCATCTCGTAGAGTGCCGGCACGCCGCGATACAGCGTGTTGAGATCCCGGATCAGGCGCTGGACGCCCGCATGTTCGGGATACTGCAGCAGATGCCAGTCCAACGACTGGTCGTGGTTCCATTCGGCCGACTGCCCGAACTCGCCGCCCATGAACAGAAGCTTCTTGCCGGGATGCGTCCACATGAAGCCGAAATAGGCGCGAAGGTTCGCAAATTTCTGCCACTGGTCGCCCGGCATTTTGCCCAACAGGGAGCCCTTGCCGTAGACGACCTCGTCGTGGCTGAGCGGCAGGATGAAGTTTTCCGAATAGGCATAGACCAGGCCGAACGTCATCTGGTGCTGATGGTAGCGCCGATGGATCGGGTCCTTTTCCATGTAATCGAGCGTGTCGTGCATCCAGCCCATGTTCCATTTGAAATGGAAGCCGAGCCCGCCTTCATAGGTCGGACGTGACACGTTGGGAAAGGCGGTGGACTCTTCCGCATGGGTGGCCGTCGCGGGGAAATACTCGCCCACGCGCTCGTTGGTTTCCTTCAGGAAGGCCATGGCCTCCAGGTTTTCGCGGCCGCCGTGGATGTTCGGCTCCCACTCGCCATGATTACGCGAATAGTCGAGATACAGCATCGAGGCGACGGCATCGACGCGCAGGCCGTCCACATGGAAACGGTCGAGCCAATAGAGCCCGTTTGCGACAAGGAAGTTCTTCACCTCCGTGCGCCCGTAATCGTAGATCAGCGTGTTCCAGTCCTTGTGGAAGCCCCGGCGCGGATCGGCATGCTCGTAGAGCGGCGTACCGTCGAACCGGCCAAGCCCGTGAACATCGGTCGGGAAATGGCCCGGCACCCAATCCAGAAGCACGCCGATATCCGCCGCGTGCAAGGCATCCACCAGCCGGGCAAAGCCGGCCGGGTCGCCGAAGCGCGCGGTCGGCGCATAAAGACCAATGGGCTGGTAGCCCCACGAACCGTAGAAGGGATGCTCCGACACCGGCAGGAATTCGACATGGGTGAAGCCCATTTCCTGCACGTAGGGCACCAGTTCGCGCGCCAGCGCGTCATAGTCGAGGAAGCTGTTATCCTCTCCACGGCGCCATGAGCCGAGATGCACCTCGTAGATGGTGACGGGCTTGTCGCGGCCCTGCCAGCCGTGATCCTTGGCCCTGAATTGTCCGTCGGCCCATTCATGCTCGACAAGCCCGGCGACGACGGAGGCCGTCGAGGGCGCGGATTCCTGCAGGAAGCCCACCGGATCGGCCTTCAGCGGCAGCACCTCGCCATGCGGGCCGACGATCTCGAACTTGTAGACTTCACCCGGCGCAACGCCCGGAATGAACATCTCGAAGATACCGGTCTCGTACCGGTGGCGCATGACATGCCGGCGCCCGTCCCAGGCATTGAAGTTGCCGACTACCGAAACCCTGCGCGCGTTGGGCGCCCAGACGGCGAAACGCGTTCCGGCGACACCGTCCATATGCGTCGGGTGGGCACCGAGCTTTTCGTACAGCCGGTAGTGGCGCCCCTCTGCCAGAAGATAGGCGTCGAGGTCGCTCAGGATGAGGCCGAAGCGATACGGGTCCTCTTCTTCCCATTCGACCGAACCATGGCGAAAGCGGAAGCGGTAGCCTTCCAGCGTGCCGGGCACCGTCCCGGTGAAGAGGCCGGCCGCCCCCTGCGGCTCCAGTTCCGCAACGATGGAACCGCTGGTATCGACAACGCTGGCCGCCTCCGCGCCGGGGCGGAAGCAGCGCATGACCCGCATAGCGCCGCCCCCATGCGCACCCAGGATCGAGAAGAGGTCGCCATGCGAGCCGTTCTCCAAGGCGGTCACGGCGCCCTCGTCCAGCCGATGCTCCGGTGATGGAGCCGCGGCTGCCTTCGATTGTGCCTTTGCCATTCAGATGACCTGCCTCTCTTTGAGAAGGGTAACGATGCCGCGCAGCGGGATGGACAGCCAAGCCGGCCGCGACGACAATTCGTAATTCAGTTCGTAAAATGCCTTCTGGGCCAGGAACAGGTCCAGCAGCGAACGGTTGCCTTCATCGTCCAGATCGATGCCGCTGGCCTCCGACCATGCGGCCAGGAAGTCGGCACTGACTTGGTCCCGCCAGTTCTCGGCCGTCTCGCGGATGCGCTCGCTGGTGGCGTCGTCCGTCGGGCCGGTGCGATCGCGCGCGGCAAAGGCGGCATAGTCGTAAGAGCGCAGCATGCCGGCCACATCCCGCAGCGGCGAGGATTTGGCCCGCCGCTCCTCCAGCGGCCTGCCCGGCTCTCCCTCGAAATCGAGGATGACGACGTCGTTGCGCGCAACCAGGATCTGGCCCAGGTGGAAATCGCCATGGATGCGCGTCAGCACGCCCGCAGCCTGCCGACCGGCAATGGCTTCGAACCACTGGCGAACCGCGGCCTGCCCCGCCAGGAGCTGGTCGACCTCGCTTTCCAGTCCGTCGGCGCCCCGGGCCCGCCACTCCGCCAGCTTGTCCAGCACGGCATCGGCCTCGTCGGCGGCCTTGCGGGCCGCGGCGTCCAGCCACTCCGGCGTCATATCCTCCGGGTCGAAGGCGGCGTCGCCGGTGCGCGTCTGCAGAGCAGCATGCATCTCGCCCGTGCGGCGGCCGATGGCCTCGCCCGGGTCGAACTGCAGGGCAAACATGGCCTCGCTTGCGCCCTCCTCGTCCGCTTCGCTCACCTCCTCGACGCCGTAGGCCGTATCGCGCAGGTGGCGCGACAGGCTTTCGGTGATGCGGCTCCACGCATCGCCCTGGTTCTCGATCCGCTCGAAAAGCGCCGCGATGGCGGCGCGGGTGCCGTCCGGGCGCACCACCTCCGCACTGGCCAGCAGCGCCGGGGCGGCGGTGAAGCCGGTCTTCTCCGTCAGGAAGCGCGTGACCTCGAGCTCCGGCTGGACCCCGTCGCGCAGCAGGCGGTAGATCTTCAGGATCGCGGCCGTGCCAATGGCGATGGAGGTGTTGGACTGCTCTCCCGAAACCGGCACGACGGCATCGGCCTCGATGGAATTGGCTTTCTCCAGCGCCTCCGGCCGTGCCGACGACGCCTCGACCTCGATTGTCCAGTCGCCGAGCTTCAGCGGCTTGCCGGCCGACAGGATGTGCGTCAGGTCGATGCAGAATTGCGGATCGCGACCGGCGTCGATGACCGACCCCATCTGCGGACCCTGCCGGATAAGCGCCAGCGTGTACGGCAGATTGTTGGCGTCGCGGCCGGGGTTGGCTTCGCCCCAGCGTGCGGCCAGCGGCAGGAAATAGGTCTGCGTTTCGCCACTTCTGGAGGTCACGATGGCTTCCGCCAGAATGTGCTTGCGGTTGGTCGGCTCCGGCGCGCCCATGATCTCGTAGCGCACGCTCTTAGGCGCATCCGCTTTGCCGGAGTACCAGCGTTGCCGCCCGATGAAGCCGGGCAGCACGCTTTCCAGTTCGCGCCGGTTGCGGCCGGGGATCGTGTCCTTGAGGTCGCCGGTGATGACCAGCGTCGTGAATTCCGGTGCCGGCAGGATATCGCCTCCGGCCCGCACCTGATCGGGCGCACCGAGCGCGAACCAGAAGAAGCCGTAGCTGGGCAGCGACAGGACGTAAGGCCCCTCGCCGATCGGCGGGAAGGCCGAGAGCCCCAGCATCTCCACCGGGATCGAGCCGGCATAGGCCGACAGGTCCAGTTCCACCGCCTGCGCCTGGCTGGACAGGTTGGCGACGCACAGGATGCGATCGTCCCCGATCTGGCGCACATAGGCGAGGATCTTGCGGTTGGACGGATACAGGAACACGATCTCGCCGCGTCCGAAGGCCTCCCGCGTGGCGCGCACCTGGATCAGGCGGCGCATCCACGACAGCATGCTGGCCGGGTTGGCCGACTGCGCCTCCACGTTGACGGCCTGATAACCGTAGACCGGGTCCTGGATCAGTGGCAGGTACAGACGCTGCGGATCGGTCCGGCTGAAGCCGCCATTACGATCCGGCGACCATTGCATGGGCGTGCGTACGCCATCGCGGTCGCCGAGATAGTAGTTGTCGCCCATGCCGATCTCGTCGCCGTAATAAACGGTCGGCGTGCCGGGCATCGACATCAGAAGCGCGTTCAACAGCTCCACCTTGCGGCGGTCGTTCCCCATCAGGGGCGCCAGCCGTCGGCGGATGCCGAGGTTGATGCGGGCGCGCTTGTCCGAGGCGTAGGTGGCCCAGAGGTAATCGCGTTCCTCTTCCGTGACCATTTCCAGCGTCAGCTCGTCATGGTTGCGCAGGAAGATAGCCCATTGGCAATTGGCCGGGATATCCGGCGTCTGCCGCAGGATATCGGTGATCGGGTGCCGGTCCTCCTGGGCCAGCGCCATGTACATGCGCGGCATCAGCGGGAAGTGGAATGCCATGTGGCACTCGTCGCCGTCGCCGAAATACGGGCGCGTGTCTTCCGGCCACTGGTTGGCCTCGGCCAGCAGCATGCGGTCCGGATAGACCCTGTCCAGCTCTGCGCGAATCTTCTTCAAAACGTCGTGTGTTTCGGGCAGGTTCTCGTTGTTGGTGCCCTCGCGCTCCACCAGATACGGGATGGCGTCGAGGCGCAGCCCGTCGACGCCCTTGTCCAGCCAGAAGCGCATGACGGATAGCACTTCCTCCAGCACCTTGGGGTTGTCGAAGTTGAGGTCCGGCTGGTGCGAATAGAAGCGGTGCCAGAAGTACTGGCCGGCCACCGGGTCCCAGGTCCAGTTCGAGGTTTCCGTATCCAGAAAGATGATGCGTGTCAGGTCATAGCCCTTGTCGTCATCGGCCCAGACGTAGAAATCGCGTTCCGGGCTGCCGGCCGGCGCGCTGCGCGCGGCCTGGAACCAGGGATGCTGGTCGGACGTGTGGTTGATGACGAGCTCGGTGATGACGCGCAGGCCGCGCTTATGCGCCTCGTCCACCAGCCGCTCGAAATCCTCCATCGTGCCGTAGCTCGGATTGACGGCGCGGTAGTCGGCGATGTCGTAGCCATCGTCGCGCAGCGGCGACGGGTAGAAGGGGAGCAGCCAGATGCAGGTAACGCCCAACTCCTTGATGTAGTCGAGCCGCGAGATGAGCCCCTCGAAATCGCCGATGCCGTCGCCATTGGAGTCCACGTAGGTCTTCACGTGGAGCTGATAGATGATCGCGTCCTTGTACCAGTCGTTGGCTTCCGGGTTCGGCGCGGCGTTGTCAACGGCCGGCAATGCGGACACATGCTCGTTCATCTTGGCTCCCCAAATCGTCGTCACAGGAAAAGCCCCACAGGGTGGGGCGGTTCCTCGGTATCAGGCTGAAATACGCAATACGGCATAAGGGCGCTGAGATGGGGCGATCCACCAATGCTGCACCTTGCCCTGCCAGACGAACTGCCGTCCGTCCGTCAGATCCTCTACTTTCAGCGACCCGTTGTCCGGCAGGCCGAACTCCCACAGCGGCACCTCGAAATGGCCGCCCTGCGGGTTGTGCGGGTCCAGGCTGACGATGAACAGCAGGAAGGACGATTTGTCCTCCGTGCGCTTGCCGTAATAGAGAATGTTCTCGTTATAGAAATTGTAGAAGGCGAGGTTGCGGAACGCCTTCATCGCCGGCTCCTCCGCCCGCAGTCGGTTGAAGAAGGCGACATCCTCGCGGATATTGCCCGGCGCATTCCAGTCGAAGGCGCGGATCTCGTATTTTTCCGAGTTCAGATATTCTTCCTTGCCCGGCACCGGCTCGTATTCGCACAGCTCGAAGCCTGAATAGATACCATAATTGCCGGCAAGGGAGGCAGCCAGGGCCAGCCGGATGCGAAAGCCGGGGCGCCCGCTTGTCTGCAGATAAAGCGGGTTGATGTCCGGCGTGTTGACGAAGAAGTTCGGCCGCATGTACTCGGCACATTCCTCCTGCGTCAGCTCGGTCAGGTACTCCTCCAGCTCCCACTTCTCGTTCCGCCACGTGAAGTACGAGTAGGACTGGTTATAGCCGACCTTTGCCAGCCGCTTCATCAGCTTGGGCCGGGTGAACGCTTCCGCCAGGAAGATCACGCCCGGGTCCGCGGCGCGCACCTCGGCGATCATCCACTCCCAGAAGGGGAAGGGCTTGGTGTGCGGATTGTCCACGCGGAAGATGCGCACGCCCTTGTCCAGCCAGAACAGCACCGTGTTGCGCAACTCGTACCACAGCGACGGGATGGCGCCCTCGCGGTAGAAATCCACATTGACGATGTCCTGGTATTTCTTGGGCGGGTTCTCGGCGTATTTGATCGTGCCGTCGGGCCGCCAATCGAACCAGTCCGGATGCTGCTTGATCCAGGGATGGTCGGGCGAGCACTGGATGGCGAAGTCCAGCGCGATTTCCAGCCCATGCGCCTTGGCCTCGTCGACCAGGCGCGCAAAGTCTTCGAAGCTGCCGAGCTCGGGGTGGATATCGCGATGTCCGCCCTCGTGAGAGCCGATGGCATAGGGCGAGCCCGGCTCGCCGGGGCCGGCATTCAGGCTGTTGTTGCGTCCCTTGCGGTTGGTGAGGCCGATCGGGTGAATGGGCGGGAAATAGAGCACGTCGAAGCCCATTTCCCGGATGTCCGGAAGCCGCTTCACGACATCGTCGAAGGTGCCATGCCGGTTCACGTCGCCGCTCTGCGAGCGCGGCATCAACTCGTACCAGGCCGAGAAGCCGGCCCGCTCCCGGTCGACCCAGACGGGCACCTCGACCTCGAAGGTGGACAACTCGTCACGCGGGCCCGTGCGGCCCAGCAGCGCGACGGTGCCTTCCTGTTCCAGCAATTCGTAGCGGGCGTCGCCGTCGGCTTCCGGCAAGGCGTCGAAACTGGAAATCAGTGACGCAAGCTCGGCCCAATCGGCCTTGGTGCCCCGCTTGCCCGCCACGGCGCGATCCAGAAGCGCGCGCCCTTCCTTCAGTTCCAGCGCGATGACCTGGCCGGCATCGCGCTTCTTCCTGGTGTCGCTGGCCCAGGTGCCGAAGGCATCGCGCCAGCCGATGATGGTATAGCGCCAGGGGCCCGGCCGATCCAAAACGACCTCACCGGCCCAACGATCGTTTTCGACGAAGACCAGGGGTGTCTCCGTCCAGCCCGCCTCGCCGGCCGGCCGCGTCAGGATGGCGGCGCCGATCTTCTCGTGCCCGTCGCAGAAAACGTCGGCCTCGATTTTCAGCGGTTCGCCCTCGAGCCGCTTGATGGCAAAGCGGCCGCCATCGACCAGCGGCGTCACGCCTTCGATCGCCACGCGGTTGCGTGCAAGCATGCGCAACCCATCCGGAGCCGGCGGCATTTCCGCCCGTTTCGGGCTGCGCGGCTTATCTTTAGACGATTTGGCATCCATGTCGTCGGTCCCCTGCCCTGTGCGGTGCACTAAAGGGATAGGAATCCTTCAGGACATATCCAGTTCCGCCCGGGCGAAAAAGACCCGGGCGGACGACTTTTCTCAATCGACGGCGTTCCAGCGCTCCACGAAATCGTTCGTGTAGACGGCATTCAGGTCGGCAATGGGCTCTTCGAGGTCGCCCGACTGGACCAGACTGTCCTGCCATGCAACCCAGGCTTCATGGTCCTGGTAGCCGAACCCCTTCTCCGGTTCGAACGGCGTCTGGCGGACGATGATCTGCTCCACCAGCGCCTTGACGAAGTCGCGGTCCTCGGCCTCCTGCGGATTGATGGTGGCGATGTGGTCCACCACCGTATCGATGTTTTCCGGCTTTTCGGCAAAGCGCGCGCCCTTCACGATGGCCCGACCGAAGCGCTCCACCACTTCGGGGTTTTCATCGACATAGGAAGTCATCGCCGCAAGCCCGTTGCCGAAGAACTTGCGGAACCGGTCGGGGGTGATGTTGCGCACGAGGATGCCGCGGCTGTTGAGGATGGCCGCATCGCCGGTCGCCGCCGCATAGGCGTCGATGTCCCCGCGCGAGAAGGCCGCGATGGCCAGCCCGCCATCACCCACCACGAGGAAGGAATAGTCGGTGCCCTCCGTCATGCCGGAATCGTTGAAGATCGAGCGTGTGAAGGCGGCCTCCGCACCGTCCGCCGTGCCGATGCCGATGACTTTGCCCCTGAGCTTCTCGGGCGTATCGGCCTCGGACGCCTCCGGCACGACGAGGCCATAGGAACTGTTGGGGTTGAGGCGATAGAGAAATTTCACGTCCAGATCGCGCGCCCGTGCCGACAGGAACGGGCCGGCGCCCGGATTGCCGATCTGCGCCTGCCCCGATGCCAGGGATTGTAGCACCGCGCCGGACCCGTTCAGCGCCTCCACGCGCACATAGAGCCCCTCATCCTCGAAATAGCCCTCGCCCATCGCGACGGCGATCGGCAGCAGCGGCACGTAGCTCGGGTTCGGGACGGCGATTATGATGTCCTCCGCCCTCGCCCCTGTGACTGCTGCCAGCAAAGCCGCAGCCAGCGACATGATGATCCTGCCATGTTTTTGCATTTTTTATCCTCCCTAGAAAAATAATGCATTATAATGCCGTCTCTATCGATGACGGACGGCTTCCCTAATCCTCATGCTCGAAACGACCCTCCCGGAACACGCTGCGCCCGCCAGATCCACCGCTGCAAGCACGGCCTTCGCCGCCATCCGGCGCGACATACTGAGCGGCGCGCTGGAGCCGGGGCGCAAATTGCGGATCGACGGCCTGTGCAAGGCCTATGGCGCAACGATCAACCCCGTCCGCGAGGCATTGAACCGCCTGACCTCCGAGGGCCTCGTCACCCAGGAGGACCAGCGCGGCTTCACCGTGGCGCCGATCTCGCTGGAAGACTGGCGCGATGTTGTGCGGGCGCGCTGTTTGATGGAAGGCTGCGCCCTGGGCGAGGCGATCCGAAATCGCGACGAGGCATGGGAAGAGCGCGTGGTCGTGGCCTTGCACTGGCTGTCGCGCACCCGGCACTGGAGCGCCGACGAAAAGACCGCCAACCCCGAATGGGGCCCAAGGCACAACGCATTCCACGACGCCCTCCTTTCCGCCTGCGGTTCGCAGATCATGCTGGCCTATTGCCGGGAACTTCGGGAGCGCGCCGACCGATACCGGCACATCGCCTCCACCAATTTCAAGCGACGCGACTCGCTGGACGAGCATCGGGCCATCGCCGACGCGGCCATGGCCGGAGATACGGAACTGGCCGTCGCCCGGCTGACGCAACACTACATGACGACATTCGCCGTCATCGAACGCTATTTCGGCCGCGACCCGGCGGCCTGACGCCTATCAGGCCGCGGCCACCACGGTGTTGCGAAGGGCCGGGATACCCTCGATCTCGATCTCCACGACATCGCCCGGCTTCATGAAGACCGGCGGTGTGCGCGCCTGTCCGACGCCGGAGGGCGTACCGGTTGCGATCAGGTCTCCGGGCTCCAGCGTCATCGCCTGCGAGGCATAGGCGATGATCCGCGCAACGGAGAAGATCATGTCGTCGGTATTGCCGTCCTGCATGACCGCACCGTTGAGGCGCGACCGTATCCAAAGGCCGGCGCCGCCGGACGGCAGTTCGTCGGCCGTGACGATGGCGGGGCCGTAGGGGCCGGTCGCATCGAAATTCTTGCCGGCCGTCCATTGCGTCGTATGCTTCTGGAAATCGCGCAGCGACCCGTCGTTAAAGGCCGTGTACCCGAAAACGGCTTCGAGCGCCGTCGCCTCATCCACGTTCCGGACGCGCTTGCCGATCACCACGACGAGCTCCGCTTCAAAGTCGAGCCGCTCCGAGGCCTGCGGCGCGACGATGGCGCCACCCGGCGGCAGAAGGCTGGTGCGCGTGCGCAGGAACAGCGTCGGAAACTCCGGCACCGCACGGTCGCGTCCACCCTCGCGAATGTGCTCCAGATAGTTGAGCCCCATGCAGATGAACTTGCCATGGCCGGGCACCGGCTCGAGCAACTCCGCCTGCGAAAGCTCCACGCCGGGCGTGGTGGTAACCGCCAGCGCCGCGCGGATATTGGACAAAAGCGCCGTGCCGCCGTCGATCACGCCGATCATCGTCTCGGGAGAGCCCGGAACGAGGTCCGATACGGAATAGACCTTGCCGTCTGCCACGACGCCGACAATGGGCCCACGCGTGGATTGGTAAGTGACGAGCTTCAAATTTTCCTCCCGAGATCGTCTTTTCTCGATTAGAAAATGTTTTTTATGCGATGTCCAGAAACTTCGCACAAATTTTGCGGCGGTTATTGCTGGGCCTGTGCTGCTTCCTCCGCCGGGCTGCCGGCATAGGCTTCACCGTGCTGCCGTGGCGGCAAGCCCCTCCCACCCCTCAGGTACGCCGGATGCCCGCCGACATAGGTTGCCGCGATGGCCCGGTCGTCGCCCATCATCAGAAGCGCGAACAGCTCATCGTCGAAATTGTCGGCGCGCTGCATCCTGTGCCGCATTTCCGGAGTGGCCCGAGGGTCCAGGACAACCAGGTCCGCCTCCATTCCCGGGGCGATCCGGCCGATCCTGTCGCCAAGGTTCATCGCCTCGGCATTGCCTGCGGTCATCCAGTAGAAGGCCTCGACGGCGGTCATCCGCTCGCCCCGCAGCGCCAGCACCTTGTAGCCTTCGGCCGCCGTTACCAGCATCGAGTAGGAGGTGCCGCCGCCGATATCGGTTGCGATGCCGGTGATGACGCCGGCGCCCTGCAAACCCTGCCGGTCGAACAGGCCGGAGCCGAGAAACAGGTTGGAGGTCGGGCAGAAGATGGCGCTGGCCCGCCGCTCGGCCATCGACGCCCGCTCGCGCTCCGTCAGATGGATGCAATGACCGAACAGCGCGCCGCGCCGCACCAACCCGAAGCGCTCATAGACGTCCAGATAATCCCTCGCCCACGGGAACAACTCCGCAACGAAGGTGATCTCGGCCTGGTTTTCCGACAGATGCGTCTGGATGGCCATGTCGGGGTTTTCGGCCGCCAGGGCGCCTGCCACCTCCAACTGAGCCTCCGTCGAGGTGGGCGCAAAGCGGGGCGTAATGGCATAGGACAGGCGCCCGACGCCGTCGAAGCGCTGGATAAGCGCCCGCGACTCGTCATAGGCGCGCTCGGGCGTATCCGTCAGCGATGCCGGGGCGTTGCGGTCCATCATCACCTTGCCGGCGGTGATGCGCATGTTCCGCCTCGCGGCCTCCTCGAACAGGCTTTCGACCGATTGCGGATGCGAGGTGCAATAGGCAGCGGCCGTCGTCGTGCCGTTGCGCAGCAACGTATCCAGAAGGAAGCGCGAGGCCGCGTCGCACACGGCGCGGTCGTGATAGCGGCTCTCTTCCGGGAAGGTGTATTTCGACAGCCAGTCCAGAAGCTCGGTGCCATAGGAGGCGATCACCTGCGTCTGCGGCATATGCAGATGCGGATCGATGAAGCCGGCCATCACGATGTTGGGGCGATGATCCGTCACCCGAACCGTCGGGTCCAGCAGCGGCGCGATCTCGGCGTAAGCGCCCACCCGCTCGATCAGCCCGCCGCGCATGACCACGAGGCCATCCGGATGGTGTATCGGCTGCGCCGCGTCCGCACCGAAGGTGAATACCCGGGCGCGGAGCGCGGTGATGCCTTCGGCCGCGATCTCGTGGTTCATGCCGATGGCTCCTGTCATGCATGCCGGCGCGGCGATTAAGGCCGCGCCGGTCCTGTCTGTTACTCTTAGTTACCCACGCCTCGACGTACCAGTCCATCTTGAGCAGGTCTTCGTCCAAAACGGCCTGCCCCCAGGCATTTTTCCCGGCTCCATAACCGACTCGAAATCCCACTTCCGGCACCAACGACTTCGCCTTACGCAACAAGCAATATAAATGTTATTTCAATATTTTTATGATATATCTTTTAAATGGCAGCTCAGCCACGAGCGGCCACGTCTGACGCGAAGCGCATCAGAGCGCGACCCTGTCTAGTCGAAAGACAAATGACGCATCATTTAAATTGAAACGAAAAGCGCTCGCGTCAAATGCGAGCGCTAATTGCTTAGAGCGGAAGCCGCATGTCTAAATCGACCAAAGATATTGGGTTTCTTTGTATCACATTTTCCTTATTTGTAATAGCATTGATTTCCTTCCACCAATTATATAAAGAACATTTGATTTATAATGATCTGACTTATCTATCGACTGAGAAATATGGCGTTCTTATAAACTATATACACAGCAATAGTTACGCAACACGCGATCCAAATCGGCCACTTAAGGTGTATGTCGACGAAGCTGTCTCTGCGGATGACTACCGAACTCTTACCGACATCTATTCTCTTTATGCCGATTTGTCTGGGCAAGATATCGAAGCTTCGCGCTTTGATATAGATCATGCAGAGGAATACTCGACCTATATCATAGTAAATAAAAATGTACCTGACCCGGATATAAGCCATCAATTTGCACGTCGAGCAGTAGAAAAAGTTCGTTCTTACTTAGAATCTATATACTCTGAAAATCCCACGGGTCATCTCTTCTTTTCAAATTTATTCAATGTGCTTTTAACTCGTTATGATGCGCCATTCTTTTTTAATGATGACTTTCCGAAGATTGACTACGCTGCGGCAATTGCTGGCGCTATGATCCCTATAAATAATAGCACCATTCAGTCGTCCGTAATATATATAAATATTCCGCATATCTTTAATATAGATAGCAAAACTTTACAGGATTTTAGAAAATATGTCCTGCTACAGGAGACTTTCTAAGAGTTTGTGGTCGCTAGCGACGTGGAACTGGACTCTTATCTGGGCATTACGATCCTCAATGATAGGGATTACCTTCTTGGAAGCCTCAAAGGCAAAGAGCGTATTGAAAATATTATGAAATTTGCATCGCCGAAGCTTTGTTTTCTGGACGTGCTGATGGCAATGACGATGGCTAATAAGCTGAGCTATGCTGAGTTTCTATACTATTATATCAAGGCGGAAATATTCTATCTTACTACCACCTCGCCATTCATTTCAGAAGAGTGCTAAAAGTCTAGCTAGATACGCCGCTATTCATTATTATGCTTTAAAACAACAAATCTGCTTGGAGCCTGGCCGGCGCGGCGATTAAGGCCGCGCCGGTCCTGTCCGTTACGCTTAGTTACGCACGCCCTCGACGTACCAGTCCATCTTGAGCAGGTCCTCGTCCGAAACGGTCTGGCCCGCCGGAACCTTCTCGGCGCCGCTCTGGTCGTTGATGGGGCCGGCGAAGACGTGGTAGCTGCCGTCGATCGTGCCGTCCACGATCTTCTGGGCAGCGGCCTTCACGTCGTCGGGCATCTTGTCGTTGAAGGGCGACATCACCACCTCGCCTTCCTTCATGCCCAGCCACACGTTCTGCGTCTCCCAGGTGCCGTCCAGCACCGCCTGCACGCGCTGCACATAGTACGGGCCCCACTGGTCCACGATGGCCGTCATGTGGGCATTGGGCGCAAAGCTCTGCATGTCCCATGCCTGACCGAAGGCGATGGCGCCGCGCTTTTCGGCCTCCTGCAGCGGCCCCGGCGAATCCGTATGCTGGGTGATGACGTCGGCACCCTGGTCCAGCAAGGCGCTGGCGGCCTGCGACTCCTTGGCCGGGTCGTACCAGGAGTTCACCCACACGACCTGGGTCTCGAAATCCGGGTTCACCTTGCGGGCCGCCTGCGTGAAGGCGTTGATGCCCATGACCACTTCGGGAATCGGGAACGAGGCGACATAGCCCGCCTTGCCGGATTTCGACATCATGCCGGCGATGGTGCCGAGTACGGCGCGCCCCTCGTAGAACTTGGCATTGTAGGCGGCCATGTTCTCGGCGGTCTGGTAGCCGGTCGCATGCTCGAACTTCACGTTCGGGAACTGCTTGGCCACCTTCAGCGTCGGGTTCATGAAGCCGAACGAGGTGGCGAAGATGATGTCGTTGCCGTCCTGCGCAAGCTGGCGGATGACGCGCTCGGCGTCGGGCCCTTCCGCGACGTTTTCGACATAGGACGTCTCGACCTTGTCGCCGAGTTTCTCCTCCAGGAACTTGCGCCCCTGGTCGTGCGCGAAGGAATAGCCGAAATCGCCCACCGGGCCGACATAGACGAAGGCCGCCTTGACGGGGCCTTCATGCGGCTGGGCCGAGGCCGTGCCGGCCACGGCGAAGGACAGGAGTGCGGCGGCGCCCAGCATGAGCTTGCGGCGGGTGGTGGCGAACATGGACTGTACTCCTCTGTCGGTTCTTGTCAGTCAGGCGGTGGGGCGGAACGGCTTGCCGAGGCAAGCCGGCGCGGTATTCCTGGCGCTTGCCTTGCGCGCCGAGATCAATGCCAGCACGACGATCGTCGCGATGTAGGGAAGGCTGGTCAGGAACTCCGGCGCCAGCCCCGACCATCCGGCGGCCTTGGCCTGCAGCTCCAGCGTAATGACCGCGCCGAACAAATAGGCGCCCAGCAGCAGCCGGCCGGGCCGCCACGACGCGAAGACGACCAGCGCGATGGCGATCCAGCCACGCCCGGAGGTCAGCCGCTCGGCCCACATGGGCGTCAGCACGAGCGAGAAGAACGAGCCGCCGAGACCGGCCATCGCCCCGCCGAAGAGCACCGCGAGATAGCGCACCCTCAGCACGGGATAGCCGATGGAATGGGCCGAGGTATCGGACTCGCCCACGGCCCGCAGGATAAGCCCCGCACGGCTGTATTTGAGGAACCACCAGACGCCCAGCGTCAGGATCAGCGAGGCATAGACCAGCGGCGAATAGCCGAAGACGACACGCCAGATCGGGTCCTGCGCCAGCGCGGCCGGGAAGATGCTGCCGAAGGCCGGCGTCGTCATGCCGACGTAGTTTGCGCCCACCAGGGCCGAGACACCGGTGCCGAAGATGGTGAGAGCCAGTCCGGTGGCGACCTGGTTGGCGGCCAGCGTCAGCGTCAGGTAGCCGAAGATCAGCGAGGATGCCGCAGCCGCAGCCATCGCCGCCAGCGCGCCAAGCGCCGGAACCCCGGTGGTGACGGACACGATGAAAGCGGTTACGGCCCCGATGAGCATCATGCCCTCGACGCCGAGGTTCAGCACGCCCGACCGCTCGACCACAAGTTCGCCGAGCGCGGCGATGAGGATCGGGGTGGCGGCGGCAACGACGGCCACGAAGATGGCCACGGCGAATTCGGGCGTCATGCCTTTACCCCTTCGCGGCCGAATGCCAGCCGGTAGCGCACGAAGATATCCGACGCCAGCAGGAAGAACAGCAGCATCGCCTGGAACACGCCGATGGCGGCGGCCGGAAGGCCGATGCCCGTCTGGGCGCTCTCGCCGCCCACATAGGTGAGCGCCAGCACCAGCGCCGAAACGATGATGCCAAGCGGATGCAGCCGGCCGAGAAAGGCAACGATGATGGCGGTGAAGCCGTAGCCGGTGGGAAACGAAGGCACCATCTGCCCGAACGGTCCGGACACCTCGAATACGCCCGCCAGCCCCGCAAAGCCGCCGCCGGCCAACAGGCAAAGCCAGATAATGCGCCCATCGCGGAAGCCGCCATAGCGCGCGGCGTTGGGCGCCAGGCCGGCCACGCGCACCTCGAAGCCTGCGATGGTGCGCGCCATGACGAACCACACCGTCAGTGCTGCCGCCAACGCCAGCGGAATGCCGAGATGGATGAGCGTGCCGGGAAAGACCGTCGGCAGCGTCTGGGCAGAGGAGAACATCGCCGTCTGCGGGAAGTTGAACCCCATCGGGTCCTTCCAGGGGCCGCGCATCAGGTAATAGAGAAGCTGGATGGCGGTATAGTTGAGCATCAGGCTGGACAATATCTCGCTGACGCCCAGCCGCACGCGCAGAAAGGCCGGGATGGCTGCATAGAGCGCGCCGCCCGCAATGCCCGCCACCACCATGGCCGGCAGAATCCAGGGTCCATCCATATCGAGCGTCAGAAGGGCGATGCCCGTGCCGGCGAGCCCACCGACGACATACTGCCCCTCGGCGCCGATATTCCAGACATTGGCGCGGAAACCGATAGACAGGCCGAGGGCGATCAGCGCCAGCGGCGCCGCCTTCACCAGAAGATCCTGCCAGCGATAGGGATTGAACAGCGGCGTCACGAAGATTTCGCGAACGGCCCCCACCCCATCATAGCCGAGCAGGGTGAACAGCAACGCGCCTGCAACGAGGGTCGCCACCACGGCAAGTGCCGGCGACAGATACAGCATGGCGCGCGAGGGCTGCAGCCGTGGCTGGAAGCGCAGGAACGAGCCGGCGTTACGCATGGGGCCCCGCCTCCGCACCTGTGGTTTCCACGTGCGTCTCGCCAGCGCCATCGCCATGCACGCCGCCCATCAGCAGGCCGATCTCCTCCAGCGTGATGGCCCCCACCGGATGCGGCTCCGACAGGCGGCCGCCGTTGATGACCGCGATGCGGTCGCTGATCTCCAGAAGCTCGTCCAGATCCTGGCTGACGACGACGACAGCGGATCCGCGCGCCGCAAGGTCCAGCATGGATTGCCGGATAAAGCCTGCCGCTCCGGCGTCGACGCCCCATGTCGGCTGGGCGACCACCAGCACGGCCGGCTCCTGCATGATCTCGCGTCCCATGATGTATTTCTGCAGATTGCCGCCCGAGAGGCTCGACGCGGCGGCCTGTGGCCCCGTCGCCCGCACGGAGAAGGCGCGGATGATCTCGGCCGCATAGGCCGACGCCTTGCCGAGCTTCAGCAGCCCGCCGGATGCAAGCCCCCGGCGCTGGCGCGCCGACAGGATGGCGTTTTCCGCAAGGCTCATGCCCGGCACCGCGGCGTGGCCGTTGCGCTCTTCCGGCACGGTGGCAAGGCCGGCGGCGCGCCGGCCCGATACGCCCCGTGCCGTGATATCGACGCCGCTCAAGGACACACGCCCGGTCAACCCGTCGCGCGATTCACCGGAGAGGGCGGCGACCAGCTCGTTCTGCCCGTTGCCGGCAACGCCGGCGATGCCCAGCACCTCGCCGGCCCGCACGGCAAGGGAGATATCGGCAAGGGTCGTGCCGAAGGGCGGCTCGCCCGGCAGGCCCAGGCCCTCGACCAACAGTTTCACCGGCCCATCCACCGTCCCGCCATGTCGGGAGACGTCGGAAAGCGTCGCGCCGATCATCATCTCGGCCATGGAGCGCGCCGTTTCCCGGGCGGGGTCGCAGGTGGCGACCACCTTGCCGCCGCGCAGGATGGTGGCGCTGTCGCACAGGGTGCGGATCTCGTCGAGCTTGTGCGAAATGTAGAGGATGGAGCACCCCTCGTCGCGCAGCTTGCGCAGCGTGGAGAACAGCACCTCCACCTCCTGCGGCGTCAGCACGGAGGTCGGCTCGTCCATGATGAGGATGCGCGGCCGCCCCAGCAGCGCGCGGACGATCTCGATGCGCTGGCGCTCGCCGACGGACAGGGTGTGGACGTCGCGGTGCGGATCGAGTTCCAGCCCATAGGCCCGCATCACCTCGGCGATCCGTCCCTCCAGTTCGCGGCGGGGCGGCGGCTCGTCCATGCCGAGGGCGATGTTTTCCAGCACGGTCATCGCCTCGAACAGGCAAAAGTGCTGGAAGACCATGCCGATGCCACGGGCCCGCGCTTCCCGTGGGGAGGCGATATTCACCAACGTTCCGTCGATGGCTACGCTGCCCTCGTCGGCCTTCTGGACGCCGTAGATAATCTTCACCAGGGTCGACTTGCCGGCGCCGTTTTCGCCCAGCAGCGCATGAATGCGCCCCGGCTCGACGGCAAAGGAGACGTCGCTGTTGGC
The DNA here is from genome assembly GCF_001463885.1 of Aureimonas altamirensis. Lineage (GTDB taxonomy): Bacteria > Pseudomonadota > Alphaproteobacteria > Rhizobiales > Rhizobiaceae > Aureimonas > Aureimonas altamirensis. The sequence goes on from NZ_BBWQ01000011.1 coordinate 210,720, forward strand.
CACCACCCCAGGATAGCGCTTCGTCACATGGCTGAGCTCGAGCCGTGGCGGCATGGGACTCCCGTTATCGATCGACATCCCGCTCGGAAAGGCTGGAATGATTGTTTTATGCACGGCCTATGGGCATGTGCAAAGCCTGTGCATCGGGTTTTCCACGTCTGTACCCATGAAGTGAACCAGAAGCTCGGCGGCAACCATGGCTGCAATGACTTCCGGGCGCTTGTCGCGCACCCTGTTGCCGCCGATCGGCAGATGCAGGCGGGCCGCCTGCCCTTCCAGCCCGGCTTCCGCCAGATGCCGGTGGAAGCGCGCCCGCTTGGTGGCAGAACCGATCATGCCGACATAGGCGGCGTCGGCGCGCGCCAGTGCCGCGGTTGCGATATGGAAATCCAGTGCGTGATCATGCGTGACCACCAGAAAGGCGGCCTGCGCCGGGGCAGCGGCCACTGCCTGCTCCGGCAGCGGCATTGCGCGCGAATCGATGCCGGAGGGCAGTTCGGCCAGAAGCTGCGGCCTTGTATCGACAACGGTGACGTGGAAAGGCAGCGGCTGCAACGCCAGTGCGATGGCGCGGCCGGTGTGGCCGGCGCCGAACACCAGAACCGGTATGGCGCGGCCGCTTGCCGCCTCCTCTGTCCGGCGGACACCATCCAGCACCGCCGCGTCCAGAAGCTTCAACGACAGCTCGACCCGCCCGCCGCAGCACTGCCCGATGGCGGGTCCAAGCGGCACGTCCATGAAGCCGTCGGCCGTGCCGGCGGCGATCATCGACCGGGCCTGCCGGATGGCCTCCATCTCCAGCGCACCGCCGCCGATCGTGCCTCGGGCGCCGTCCGGCGTCACCATCATCGCCGCGCCCGCCTCGCGCGGGGTAGAGCCGTGGGCAGCCAGAATGCGCACCAGCACGGCGGGCTCGCCCGCCGCAAGCCGGTCGGCCAGGGCAACCGACAACTTCATCGGGCGCGCACCGCGTTGACGGCGGCCAGGATGCGTTCCGGGGTGGCCGGCGCGTCGAGTGCCGGAAACGTCCGGTAATCGCCGGCGGCCAGCACGGCATCGGCCAGCGCCGAAAAGACAGACAGGGCCAGCATGAAGGGCGGCTCGCCGACGGCCTTGGAGCGGTAGATGGTAGCAGCAGGATTGCGTCCCTTGTCCCACAGCCGGATGCGCAGATCGTCGGGGCGGTCGTTGGCGGTCGGGATCTTGTAGGTCGAGGGCGCATGGGTGCGCAGCCGGCCCTTGGCATCCCACCATAGCTCCTCCATCGTCAGCCACCCCATGCCCTGTATGAAGCCGCCCTCCACCTGCCCAAGGTCGATGGCCGGGTTCAGCGACGTGCCCACATCGTGGATGATATCGGCGCGCAGCAACCGGTTTTCGCCCGTCAGCGTATCGATGGCGACCTCGGAGACCGCCGCCCCATAGGCGAAGTAATAGAAGGGCTCGCCGCTGGCGCTTTCGCGGTCGTAATGGATGCCGGGCGTGGCGTAGAAGCCGGTGGCCGACAGAGAGACCCGGGCAAGATAGGCCTCGCCGACCAGATCCTCGAAGCGCAATTCCTTGTCGCCGATGCGCACGCGCCCCGGCAGAAACGCCACCTCGCCGGCGGACACGGCGTAGCGCGACACCGCATAGGCCACCAGCCTGTCGCGGATGGTGCGCGCCGCCGCCTGCGCCGCCATGCCGTTCAAATCCGTGCCCGAGGAGGCAGCCGTCGCCGACGTGTTCGGCACCTTGCCGGTGCTGGTGCCGGTGATGCGGATGCGCTCCACGTCGATCTGGAATTCCTCGGCCACCACCTGCGCGACCTTGGTGAACAGGCCCTGCCCCATCTCCGTGCCGCCATGGTTGAGCTGCACCGAACCATCCTTGTAGACATGCACCAGCGCGCCGGCCTGGTTGAGATGCGAGGTCGTGAACGAGATGCCGAACTTCACCGGCGTCAGCGCGATGCCCTTCTTCAACACCGGGCTATCGGCGTTGAAGGCGCGGACGGCTTCGCGCCGCGCACGGTAATCCGATGTCTTTTCCAGCTCATCGACGATTTCGCCGATGATGCTGTCCGTGACGGGCATGTGGTAGGGCGTCACGGCATCGCCGCCCGCCGGGTAGAAATTGCGCCGCCGCACATCGAGTGGATCGATGCCCAGCTCGAAGGCGATGCGATCCATGGCGCGTTCGATGGCCACCATGCCCTGCGGCCCGCCAAAGCCCCGGAAGGCGGTGTTGGAAACGGTGTGCGTCTTCAGACGGCGCGAATGGATACGCGCGGCCGGCAGCCGATAGGCGTTGTCGGCATGGAACATGGCGCGGTCCGCGATGGCCGCGGACAGATCGCGCGAATAGCCGCACCGCACGGCATGGGAAAAGTCAGCGGCCAGCACCCGGCCGTTATCGTCGAAACCCACGGCGTACACCGTGCGCATCTCGTGCCGCTTGCCGGTCATCTCCATGTCGTCGTCGCGGTCGAGACGGCATTTGGCGGGCCGGCCCGTCCGCGCCGCCACAAGCGACGCAACACTAGCCATCAGTGCCGGCTGGCTTTCCTTCCCGCCGAAACCGCCGCCCATGCGGCGCACATCCACCGTCACGGCATGGTCCGGCAGGCCCAATGCCTTGGCCACATTGTGCTGCACTTCCGAAGGGTGCTGCGTCGACGACCGCACGACGATGTCGCCATTTTCCTGCGGCAGGGCATAAGCCACCTGCCCCTCGAGGTAGAAATGATCCTGCCCACCGGTTTCGACCTGCCCTTCCACGCGGCGCGGCGCTGCCGCCATGGCGGCCGCCACATCGCCGAGCAGCATTTCGTGCGGGGGCAGAAGGTCTTCTCCCTCGGCATCGGCAAGCGCGATGGCCTCGTCGATGGTGTTGGCAGCAGGCAGGTCCTCGTACTCTACCTTTGCCAGTGCCGCCGCAGCGCGTGCGGTGTCAAGATCCCCCGCTGCCACCGCGAACAGCGGTTGCCCGACGTAGAAAACATGGCCTTCCGCAAAGATCGGATCATCGCCGAAAACGGGGGAATAGTCGTTCTTGCCAGGCACGTCCGCCGCTGCCAGCACGACGGCGACGCCGGGATGCGCGCGCACCGCCGAAAGGTCCATCGCTAAGATCCGCGCATGGGCGCGCCCGGACATGGCGATGTGGATTTGCAGCGTTCCGGGCAGTTCCGGATCGTCGTCGGTGTAGCGTGCCGCGCCGCTGACATGCAGGGGCCCGCTATCGTGCGGGATCGCCTGTCCGACGCCGCCCTTCAGATGCGCGCGCGGCTCGGGCGGTTTCTCGTGCAGGGCTTCCGGCCGCACGGTGCCGGCCTCGCCCCTGTCCTGGATGCGGGTTTCGTCCATCATGCCAGCTCCGACAGGCGTGTCGGCGCGCCTTCGAGTTCGAGGCGGAACCGTTCGAGGCAGTTTCCGGCCACCTCCAGTCGGTAGGCCGCGCTGGCCCGCATGTCGGTGAGCGGCGAGAAATCTTCCGCCAGGGCACGTTGCGCCTCCGCAACCGCGGCTTCATCGAAAGGCCGGCCCAGCAGTGCGGCTTCGGCCGCGCGCGCCCGCTTCGGAGTGCCCGCCATGCCGCCATAGGCAAGGCGCGCCTCCACGACGCAGCCATCGGCACCGCGCTTCAACAGAAAGGCTGCAAGCACGGCCGATATGTCGGAATCCATCCGCTTGGAAATCTTGTAGACGGCGAAATCCTCGTCATCCGCAGGGCGCGGCACCTCTACGGCCGCGACGAACTCGCCCTTCTGGCGGTCCTGCCGCCCGTATTCGAGGAAGAAATCCTCCAATGCGATGCTGCGCGCCTCGTCGCCCCGGCGCAGATGCAGGCGCGCGCCCAGGGCGATCAAAGCGGGCGGCAGGTCGCCGATGGGCGAGCCGTTGGCGATATTGCCGCCGATCGTCCCGGCACTCCGCACCTGATAGCCGGCAAAGCGGCGCATCATCGCGCCCAGCGCCGGGTGGATATCGGTCAGCGTTGCCAACGCCTGCCCATGCGTAACCGCCGCGCCAAGGTAGACGCGGCCGGCCGCCTCCTCGATCATCGCCAGGTCCCACACCTGAGACACGTCGATCAGCACAGGTAGATGGCGACGCTGCTTGGTGACCCAAAGGCCGACATCCGTTGCACCCGCCACAAGGATGGCGTCCGGGTTGGCCGCATAAAGATCGGCAAGATCGTCGCTGTCGCGTGGTCCGTACCAGGCCCCGCCGGCCGCGCGATAGGCATGCACACCGGGCCCGCGCAGTGCGTCCAGCCGCGCCGCCAGCGCAGCGTCGTCCTGCGCGGTATCGGGCGGTGTCACACCTGCCAGTTCCGCGCCCGCATCGACGATGGGTCCGTAGCCGGTGCAGCGGCACAGATTGCCCGATACGGCGTCCTTCACCGATTGCCGGTCGCCGAGCACACCGTTCAGCCAGGCGGTGTGCAACTGCATCACGAAACCGGGCGTACAGAAGCCGCACTGGCTTGCATGGTGGCGCACCATCGCTTCCTGCAACGGGTTCAGCCCGTCACGCGCCAGATGCTCTACCGTTTCCACCGCCCGTCCATGCAGTGCCGGTAGAAACAGGATGCAACTGTTCATCGCGCGGCGGCGGATGCCGCCCGCGCCATCCGGCTCGCTGACAAGCACCGTGCATGCCCCGCAGTCGCCCTCCGCGCAGCCTTCCTTGGTGCCTGTCAGGCGCTCGCCGTAGCGCAGATGATTGAGCACCGTGGTCGTGGGCGCCATGCCTTCGACATGGCGCTCTTCTCCATTGAGCAGGAAACGGATGGCGGTCATGCACGCTCCTGTGCGGCAAATCGGTTCGGGCAAGCGGCATCTTCAAGGAAGGGGACCATGGCGTCCACCCCCCTCCAGAGCGTCGAATGGGGTAAGATGGCGTCACAGCTCATGATCGGACATCCCCGGCCGTATCGGCATGGACGTCGGGTTCGAAGACGGCGTCCACCGCCTCCAGCGTGCCGCCCAGCGCGCGCACCATCTCTGCCACCGCATGGTCGCGCCGGATCAGCAGACGACCTTCGGAAATCGCGGTCGGCACATGCCGGTTGCCGAGGTGCCAGGCCAGCGCCAGAAGATGCGCCGCATCGCGGCCTTGCACGGCGTAAACCTCTTCCGGCTTGGCGCGTACCTCCACCAGCCGCCCGTCGCCCAGCACGATGGCATCGCCCTCCCGAAGCATCACGCCCGGAGCGAGGTTCAGGAGAAAGGCGATGCCGCCATCCGAAACCATGGCCATGCGGCGTCGCATCCGCTGGCTGTCATCGAGGGTGATGGTATCGGCCAGCGGACCGGGCCGGGCCTCACGGGCGATGATGGTTTCGGCTTCGATCACGCCGGCCTCAACCCTTCTTCTGCGTGCATGTCACGGGGGCATCGTCGCTGTTCATTTCGTTGGTCAGGGTCACGCTGTCCCCCTTGCTCCACCAGACATACTGGCGTGCGGCATACCGCGCGCCCGATCCCGACATCACGTTGACGAACACCGTGGGCTCGCCGTCGATACCGACGACTGCCAGGCTGTTCTGTCCCACATTGATATAGTCCGCCGTGCGGTCGACGCCGTCCGAACATTTATAGGTTACGCTTGTCCGTTCCACCTGCCCGGGCAGGTCCAGCTCGACCGGGGCGGCGGACGCGGCCACCGGGGCGAGCATGATTGCGGCGACGAAGATGCGGTACATGAGGGCGCTCCGTTCCATATGTTATCCGACCTTAGATAAAGGCCCTTTGCGAACAGGAAATAGTGTTCTGCCGCTGCGGATCGTTCCGACGCCGCATAACTTCTCCTCATTGACCTAGATCGTTATGGTCGGCCCCGCCCTCGATGGTCGGGCCGGTCTCGGCACAGCAGTTGGAAGGAAGTCCCGATGCATACCCGAAAAGGCCTCGTTCTCGCCGGGCTGACCGCCGTGGCAGCGGTGCTTGCCACGGAAACGGTGGCACAGCCCTATGAGCCCGGTCCGCTCGGCCGCGTGCCGGGCTCTTCCGTTTCCGGCATGCGAATCGACGGGGCGCCGAAGGTGCGGCGCAACGTCGACATCCCGCGCGCCAAGGTCTTCGGCGACACCGTGGAAGAACGCGCCTATGGGCGCGAATACGACAACAGCTATTTGCGCCCCAAGGTGGTGCAGCCGCGTGCCGCCCCTCCGGTGGAGTTGCGCGCGACGGAAGGCCGGTCCGACCTCAACACCATCAATTCCGGTGTCTTCTCGCGGTCGGACCCGGGCGTCATCAGCCGCAGCGGCGTTACCCGCCCGCAGTTGAAGCCGCCGCGCGTCAGGGATCGTGCCCGCATCGTCGAATAGGGCTTCTCAACCGAAGGGAACCACGGCACTCTCGCACAAGTTGTTTTGACGCTTCCGTTCGAAAAAGGACCTCCGCCATGGCCGTATCCAGGCTTTCCATCGCAGTCTTGACGGCCCTTGGCTTGAGCCTTCCCGCCGTTGCGCAGGATCTCGGCGGGGCGGGTGCGGGCGGTGGCTCGACGCCCAGCCTTGGCGGCGCGGGCGTTTCGGTCGGCGGAACGGCAAGCGGTGTCGGCGCCGGGCCAAGCCCCGCCGCGTCCGCGGGTTCGTCCAGCATCAACAGCCTGAATGTCGACGATGCCGCCCGCACGGGCGATTTTGGCGCGGCGACGAGCATCGGCGGCACCTATGGCGGCACGGATGATTTTCAGTCGCTGGCCGGCACGGGTCCTTCCCGCCTGTTCGATATCCCCCGCCCGCATGTCGGCGTGCAACTGGAGCAGATCCGCTCCGCGCTGCGCGCGTGGCCGAGCGCGACGCCAAAGCCGGACGGTTCCTGAGCCGGCGCAGCCGCGCGGCACAGGCCTCTAAAGCAACCAATAACCGGAGTTTCCGTTAACCATACGCATATTGAACGGTGATCGGGCCGATCACATATGAAGACAAGTTTGCATCGCAAGCGTATTAGGCCTGCATCACCGATTGGTGGGAACGGAAACCATGAAACCCCTTATTGCCCTCGCTGGAGGGCTGACCCTGGTGGCCTTGTCGTCCGGCGCGGCTGGAACGGGTGCGTCCGAGACGACCCGCATCGTCACGATCGGCGATCGCACCGGCCCCGCTTTCTACTCGGCCATCGAGGGCCGCTATCGCTTCGTCGAGAAAGACGAAGGCATGGTCGCGGACCTGCCGCGCTGACGAGACTGCGGAGATATTTTCAGACGGTTAGGTGCTTGCGCACGGACGGGTCGTCGAGATCCTCTCCCACTCCATCGAACACGATCTGCCCGCGATCCATGATGTAGACCTTGTCGGCCAGGTCGCGGCAGAAATCGAGATACTGCTCCACCAGCAGGATCGCCAGGCCGGCCTCTTCCTTCAGAAACCGGATCGCCCGTCCGATGTCCTTGATGATGGATGGCTGGATGCCTTCGGTCGGCTCGTCCAGCACCAGAAGGCGTGGCCGGGTGACGAGCGCCCGCCCGATGGCCAGTTGCTGCTGCTGGCCGCCCGACAGGTCGCCGCCGCGCCGGCCCAGCATGCTCTTCAAGACCGGAAACAGCTCGAAGACATGGTCGGGAATAGTCATGTCGGCGCGCTTGAGCGGCGCGTAGCCGGTCATCAGATTCTCTCGCACCGTCAGCAACGGAAAAATCTCGCGCCCCTGCGGCACGAAGCCGATGCCGCGCCGGGCCCGGCGGTAGGGCGCTTCGCCGGCGATTTCATCACCGTTAAAATCGATGCTGCCGCGCCGTATGGCCTGCTGCCCCACGATGGCGCGCATCAGGCTGGTCTTGCCGACACCGTTGCGCCCGAGGACACAGGTGATCTGCCCCTGCCCCGCCGTCAGCGAAACGCCGCGCAGGGCCTGGGCCGCGCCGTAGTACAGGTCGATATCGTCGACTTTCAGCATGTCGTCAGCGCCCCAGATAGACTTCGATGACGCGTGGATCGGCCGAAACCGCGTCGAGCGTGCCTTCCGCCAGCACATGGCCCTCATGCAGGCACGTGACCTTGACGCCAAGCTCCCGCACGAAATGCATGTCGTGCTCCACCACCACGACGGACCGCGTCTCGGCGATCTCACGCAACAGCCGGGCGGTTTCTTCCGTTTCGGCATCCGTCATGCCGGCCACCGGCTCGTCGATCAGCAGCAGCTCCGGGTCCTGCGCCAAAAGCATGCCGATCTCCAGCCACTGCTTCTGCCCGTGGTTGAGGTCCGCCGCCAGGACGGCGCGCCTGGCCGTCAGCCGCGTCACGTCCAGTATCGCGGCGATGCGCCTGGACTGCGTTGCATAGGCATTGAAGAACAGGGTTCCGAAGACACCGCGCGTGCCGGCCATGGCCAGGCTGAGATTGTCGGTGACGGTCAGGTTTTCGAAGACGGTCGGCTTCTGGAATTTGCGTCCGATGCCAAGATTGGCGATCTCCGCCTCGTCGTGGCGCGTCAGGTCCACGGAGCCGCGAAAGAAGACTTCGCCCGTATCGGGCCGGGTCTTGCCGGTGATGATGTCCATCATCGTCGTCTTGCCGGCGCCGTTGGGGCCGATGATGGCCCGCATCTCGCCCTTGCCGATCACCAGCGAGAGGGCATTGATGGCCTTGAAGCCGTCGAAGCTCTTGGAGACGTTGTCGAGGTAGAGAAGCGAGCCGCCCTTGTCGGGCTGGCTCGGCATGCCGATGATCTGCGTGCTCATGTCCGCCTACTCCGCCGCGCTTTCCGCGATCACGCCTTTTTCCGCCCGCATCGCGCGCCGCCTGTCCGCCAGCGCGGTCCAGCCGTGCTGGGCGGTGCCCACGATGCCGCGCGGCAGCAGGATGGTGACGGCGATGAACATGCCCCCGAGGAAGAACAGCCACAGGCCCGGCGCGACGCCCGTCAGCCAGCTTTTCGCGGCATTGACGACAAGGCCGCCGAGCGCCGCCCCCCACAGGGTGCCGCGGCCGCCGACGGCCACCCAGATGACCGCCTCGATGGAATTGGCCGGCGCGAACTCGCTCGGGTTGATGATGCCTGTCTGAGGCACGTAGAGCGCGCCGGCCACGCCGGCCAGCATGGCCGAAACGGTGAAGACGAACAGCTTGAACCGCTCCACCCGGTAGCCGAGGAAGCGGGTGCGGCTTTCCGCATCGCGGATCGCCACCAGCACGATGCCGAGCTTGGACGTGACGATGCCGCGCGCCAGAAGGAAGGCGGCGGCCAGCATCAGCGCCGTGATGGAAAACAGCGCGATGCGCGTTTCGCGGGCACGCAGGTCGAAGCCCAGCAGATCGCGGAAATCGGTGAGGCCGTTATTGCCGCCGAAGCCCATTTCGTTGCGGAAGAAGGCCAGCATCAGCGCGAAGGTCAGCGCCTGCGTGATGATGGACAGGTACACGCCGGTCACCCGCGAGCGGAAGGCCAGCCAGCCGAAGCCGAAGGCGAGCAGGCCCGGCACCAGAACTACCATCAGCATGGCGAACCCGAAATTGCCCATGCCCCACCAGTACCAGGGCAGTTCCGACCAGTTCAGGAACACCATGAAGTCAGGCAGGTCCGGATTGCCGTAGACGCCGCGCGGGCCGATCTGCCGCATCAGGTACATGCCCATGGCATAGCCGCCGAGGGCGAAGAACGCGCCATGGCCAAGCGACAGGATGCCGCAATAGCCCCAGACGAGGTCCAGCGCCAGCGCCAGCATGGCAAAGGCCAGCCAGCGGCCCAGAAGCACAACCCAGGTTGTCGGCAGCGAGGCCGGGGAGTCCGGCCCGAAGACGATGTTGGCCAGCGGCACATAGACCGCCATGGACAGGAGCACGGCAACGAAGACGAGGCCGCCAAGCCCGCCGAAGAGACGTTTGGCGATCATGCTTCCACCGCCCTTCCCTTCTGCGCGAACAGACCGCGCGGACGTTTCTGGATGAACAGGATCACGAGCACCAGGATGAAGATCTTGGCCAGCACGGCGCCGGCATAGGGTTCGAGGAACTTGTTGACGACGCCCAGCGACATCGCGGCCGTCAGCGTGCCCCACAGCGATCCGACACCGCCGAAGACGACGACCAGGAAAGAATCGATGATGTAGCTCTGGCCAAGATTGGGGCTGACATTGTCGATCTGGCTGAGCGCGACGCCGGCCACGCCCGCGATGCCCGAGCCGAGGCCAAAGGTCATGGCATCCACCCAGGGCGTGCGTATGCCCATGGCGGCCGCCATGCGCCGGTTCTGCGTCACGGCGCGGATGGACAGGCCGAAGCGCGTCGCCTTCAACAGCAGCATGAGCCCGGCCAGCACCGCCATGGCGAACAGGATGATGACGAGGCGATTGACGGTCAGGCTTGCGCCGAACACGTCGATGGTGCCCGACATCCAGGACGGCGAGGAGACCTCCCGGTTGGAGGCGCCGAACAGAGTGCGCACGCCCTGCTGCAGGATCAGGCTGACGCCCCATGTGGCGAGCAGCGTTTCCAGCGGACGACCGTACAGAAAGCGGATCACCCCGCGCTCGATGGCCACGCCGACGAGGCCGGCCACCAGAAAGGCGGCCGGCAGCGCGATCAGCAGCGACAGGTCGAACAGGGCCGGCGCGTGGTCGCGCAGAAGCTGCTGCACCATGAAGGTGGTGTAGGCGCCCAGCATCACCATCTCGCCATGCGCCATGTTGATGACGCCCATGACGCCGAAGGTGACGGCAAGGCCGATGGCAGCCAGAAGCAGCACGGAGCCGAGCGACAGGCCGAAGAAGACGTTCTGCGCGATGTCGATCAGCGCCAGCCGGCCCTGCACCGCCTCCAATGCGCTGCCGGCGGCTTGCGCAAGCGCACCTTCGCCCTCGGCCAGCGGCGTCAGGATCACCAGCGCGTCGCGGTCGCCGCGCGCGCCGATGACGTTGACCGCCTCGATCTTTTCGGCTTCTGGCCGGTCGGAGTTGAGGATGGCGCTGGCGCGGGCCTGGCGCATCAGGGTGGCGATGCCGGCATCCGTCTCGGCGGCGATGGCGGCATCCAGCGCTTCGATCGCTTCCGGGTCGCGGCCCGCAAAGATGGCATTGGCGGCCGCGCGGCGCTGGCCGGCATCGGCGCTCTGCAGCGTCAAAGAGCCCATGGCCGCGCGCACGGCGCGCCGGATACGGTTGTTGACGCGGATCGCCTCCACCGCACTGCGCTGCGCCTGTCCGGCGGCTGCGCCCGTCAACGGATCTTCAAGGTCGTACACGGTGCCGTCGCGCGTGCCGATGAAGACGGCGCCGTCGGCCTTCCGAGCGACGAGATTGCCCGCTTCCAGCTCGTTCAGCACGCGGGCTGCTTCCGGCCGTCCGGTGGCGGCAAGCGCGCCGATGGCCGCTTCGGTCTGGTTGTAATTGCCCTGGCCGAGCGCGTTCACGAGCGCGCCGAGATCGTCCTGCGCAAGCGCGGCGGTCGGCAGGCACAGGCAGGCCAGCCATAGAAGCGTGGTTGCGATGATGGTGCGGAGCATCTTGTTCCGTTCGCGCTGGCAAGAGGCGCGCCGGGGAATGGCCCGGCGCGCCGTAGGGTGGGTGGGTGGCTTTGCGAAAGCGCCCTTACTGGGCGGCCGCCTGTTCACCCTGGCCGCCGCACTTGCCGGTCACGACATTGAAATTGCCGCAGGACATGGGCTTGCGCCAATCGGCGATCAGGTCCTTGGAGCCTTCGAGATAGGGGGACCATTCCTGCGCCACGACGAGGCCGGGCGTTTCGAACACGGTCTCGAACTGACCGTCGTCCTGGATCTCGCCGATCAGCACCGGCTTGGTGATGTGATGGTTCGGCATCATGCTGGAGTAGCCGCCCGACAGGTTCGGCACCGAAACGCCGACCATCGCGTCGATGACGGCATCCGGATCGGTCGTGCCGGCCTTCTCGACAGCCTTAATCCACATGTTGAAGCCGATATAGTGAGCTTCCATCGGATCGTTGGTGACGCGGTCCTCGTTGCCGATGAAGGCGTGCCAGCTCTTGATGAACTCTTCGTTCTCGGGCGTATCGACGCTCATGAAGTAGTTCCAGGCTGCCAGATGGCCGACCAGGGGCGCTGTGTCGATACCGGCAAGCTCTTCCTCGCCGACGGAAAACGCCACGACCGGGATGTCCTCGGCCTTGACGCCCTGGTTGGCCAGCTCGCGGTAGAAGGGCACATTGGCATCGCCATTGATGGTGGAAACGACGGCGGTGCGCTTGCCGGCGCTGCCGAAGGCCTTGATCTCGGACACGATCGACTGCCAGTCGGACTGGCCGAACGGCGTGTAGTTGATCAGGATGTCTTCCTGGGCAACGCCGAGCTGATCCTTCAGGTAGGTTTCCAGGATGCGGTTCGTCGTGCGCGGATAGACATAGTCCGTACCCGCGAGCACCCAGCGCTCCACGCCTTCTTCCTGCGCCAGGTAGTCAACAGCCGGAATGGCCTGCTGGTTGGGGGCGGCGCCCGTGTAGAAGATGTTGCGGGAGGATTCCTCACCCTCGTACTGGACGGGGTAGAACAGGATGCCGTTCAACTCTTCGAAGACCGGCAGGGCCGACTTGCGCGACACGGATGTCCACGCGCCGAAAACGGCGGCGACCTTGTCCTGCGTCAGGAGCTGGCGCGACAGTTCCGCAAAGCGCGGCCAGTCGGACGCCGGATCCACCACGACCGCCTCGAGGGGCCGTCCAAGAAGGCCGCCCTTCTTGTTCTGCTCGTCGATGAGCATGAGCATGGCGTCTTTCAACGTTGTCTCGGAAATGGCCATCGTGCCGGACAAGGAATGCAGAACACCGACCTTGATCGGCTCGCCCTGCGGCGCGGCAGCATCCTGCGCGAAGGCTCCCGTCAGGCTTGCCGCCGTAATCACGGTGGCGCCGAGCGCCCCCCGCACCCATTGCAAAGCAGAAGTCATCCCCATCTCCATTCCATCGACCGCGACATGCGGTTGCTGGACGAATGGGTGTGCAAGCCTCGTGCCAAGTGACGGTGCGCCAGGCTCGGCTGGTTCGGCACCTGAAACGAAAGCCTATTTTATTCGCAAGAGATCGCCCTGAGATCAAAAGTCGTAAATCGCGTGCGCAACCTCAGGTCATTATTTGGGCATAACGCCTGCCTGCTGTGCTTCTGGTTGCGACCGATCATTCGGTAGGCAGCAGGATTTCGCCCTTACCGATGGTGGCCATGTCGCCCGCCAGCCTTCGCAGTCTGGCGGGCAAGGCCGGCATCTGCGGCACGAGGCCGGCCAACACACGAACGAACAGGATTTCGGCGACGCCGTTGTCGACGAAGCTTCCGGGGGTCGATTCCGGCGCTGCCGCAAGGATGATCGTGCCGCGCCGCATGAGCTGCCCGACACCGGCTGCGCATGCGCCGCCGACGACGAGCGTGCCGGCGATCATGCGCGATCCGGCATAGGCCCCGGCCCTGCCGGCGATGACGATCGTGCCGCGCCGCATCCTGTCGCCGGCGCGCGCGCCGGCATGGCCTTCGACGACGATCTGCCCCCCGCGCATTCCGGCCATCTCGCCGGGCATCGGACCGCCGAGACAGTCGCCGGCATCGCCGCCGATGCGGATGCTGCCCCCCGCCATGCCGGAGCCCGCCAGCGGCCCGGCCGCGCCCTCGATGTCGAGGCGCCCGCCCGTCATGCCGCGGCCGGCCAGTTGCCCGACATCGCCGACGACACGGATCGTGCCGGCCTCGAGCCCTTGTCCGAGCCGGTCGAAGCGCGGCGAACCACCCTCGATCACAAGGGCGCCTTCATCGCCGAGACGGATATCGAAGAGATCGCCCAGCAGCGGCCCGCCCCCCGCCATGCCGATGGGCAGCCGGGCGATTTCGCCCTGTGTCGATGACGCAAGCGCCACCGGGTCGAGCCGGGACAGGTCCAGCCTTTCGCCAGGCAGTGCCCGCAAGGAAAGGATGGACTGGGTCATGGCAGGAGATCCAGAAGCTTGAAGTGATGGGGGCCGAGCTTGCCGCCGTAATTGCCGGCCGAAATGCGCATGGCGCCCCTGTCGGGCCCGAGGGCAAGGGCGGCGGACAGCCCTGCCCGCATTGCCGCGGCGACATGGTCGAAGCTCAGGCCGTCGATGACGATCTCCAGCACCGAGCCGATTTCGGGCGACAGGGCGCTGTCGACCGTGCCCTTCAATGTCGGGCAGTAGGCGTCGTTGGTGGAGGCCATCATGCCCTTGTACTTGCCGCCGATCTTGGAGCCGGACCGCACGATGCCGCCGGGAAACGGCATGATGCAGCCGTCAAGGGCGGCGATCGCATCGCGTGCCGCCTCCGCCGCCGCCAGTGCGCGCGCCGCATCCGATGCCAGCAGCAGAAGGTTGCCGCCGCCCACGGCCTCCTTGGTCAGCCCGGTCGTGGCCTCGCACAGAAACTCGCCTTCCATCACCGGCAGCCGCCAGAAATGGCGTTCGCCGATCCGCTTGGAGACCTGCCACCCATCGGCGAAATAGCGGATCGCATCGCCCAGCGGCAGCCGCGTCGCCCCGTCCAGCCCGGCGTAGCAGGCCGAGGACGGGCTGGTCAGGATACATTGGCCGAGGCGCGTGGCGAGCTGCTTTTCCAAACCCTTGCTATCCATCGCGAAGATCAGGATGCGCACGCCCGGCCGCCCGTCCGGCGTATCCTGCGGCGACAGGATCGCGTCGATGGCAGCCTCGCATCCGCAGGCGATGACGGATGTGGCAAAGCCGGTGAAGGAGCGGGCCGCCTCGATGGCCCATGCCTCATCGACCGCCGTTACCACGATGGCGGTGCCCCGCATGGGGAAGGCTTCGGCGAAGGTGTCGTCGACGGTGACGCCATTGACGATACGCGCGCTCATGGCACGACCTCCAGCACGTCGCCGCCGAGCGCGCCGTCCTCCACCTCGAACCAATGCAGGGGGAGACCGTATTTCTCGTCGTAGAACGTCTCCAGCCGACGCACCATGGCGCGGTCGCGCGGGCGCGACAGGGCCATCGTATGGCCGGCGGGCGTGGCGGTGACCCGGCCGCCGCGCACCACGGGCGCACCGTCCTTCAAGACGTGCTCGGCCGCGCCGAACATGGCAGCGACATCCGCGCCCGGGCGATACACCGCGATATCGGCCCGTGCGCCGGGCGCCAGCGTGCCCCGGTCCGGCAGGCCCAGCAGCCGCGCCGGGGCGGCGCGCGTCATGATCGCAATTTCCGGCAGCGTATATTCCCGCGAAAGGTCCGCCAGCGCGCTGCGCTTGCGCACGCCCGGCGGCAGGGCGTCGAGCCACTCGGCCCGCAGGTCGCGGCTCATCAGCAGCGCGAACAGGTCCGGATAGGTGGTGAAGGGAGCCCCGTTCGGGTGGTCGGTGGTGAAAAAGACCCGCCACGGATCGTCGATCATCAGGAAAAGCTCGAGCCCGATCGCCCACTGCATGGCGTTGTAGTAATCGGCCCGGCGATAGTTCATCGGCACCGCGCCACCACCATTGGCGTCGCCGTCGATAATGGCCGATTTGCGGGGCCGCGCCAGAGGCCGTCCGGCAAACTGGCGCAACTCGTCGGACGAGATGGTGACCGTCTGGCCGAACATCACCTGCCCGATGTCGACGGTTAGTTCCGGCCGTGCGTTGACGAGGTCGGCCAGCCGCCGGGCCTGCGAGGAAAAGCCACGGCGCCCATCGGTGCCGTAGCCGTAGAACTGGATATGGGCCAGGTGCATCGGAACGCCTTCGGCGGCGAGCATCGTCGCCTCGGCGGCGGCCTCGCCCTCGCCGGGCACGCCCAGATTGTTGCAGTGGACATGCAGGGGATGGGCTATGCCCAGCCGCTGTACGCTATCCTGCAGGGCCTTGACGATATGCCGCGACGACAGCCCGTAGCCGGGCACCTCGTCGTCGAAACCGAAGGTTCGGACATCGGCCTTGAAGGCCGCCGATCCGCCGGCATTGATGCATTTGACGCCGAGGGCGCCGGCGGCGGAAACCTGCCATGCGACGTAGTCGTCGATCTCGGCCTCGCTTGCGCCGTCGCGCAGGCGCGACAAAAGGAAGTCGTCATTGCCCAGAACAACCAGCGCCGCACGATCGATGATCGGAATATCGGCCAGTTCCAGATGCGTGTGCAGGGCGCCCGATGGCCCCATGGCCGGCTCCACAACCATGGTAAAACCCATCTGGGCGTAGCGTGTGCCGGTTTCCCAAGTGGTCCACCCTACCTGCGACAGGGGCGTTCCGGCCGGACGCGGCGCATGGGCCGGATGAAACTCGGGCAGCAGGAGCCGCGCGGTATTCACCAATCCTCCGGCGATGTGGGAATGGATGTCGATGCCCCCGGCCATCACGACGAGCCCGGTGCAGTCGATCACCTCGACGGCGCCGGATGCGCCTTCCGCGATCCGGCCATCGGCGACGACGACATCTCCGATCGCGTCGCGCCCTGCGGCCGGGTCCAGGACACGGCCGCCCTTCAACAGGATCGTCATGGCCGCCCCTCCGCTGAAACCTGCTGTCGCACCGCCCGCTCCAGGGCACGCAGCACCTGATGCATCGCGGTCCCCGCCGGTTGCTCGGCCGTGGCGCTCTGGCCGAAGCTGCCGAGTTGCGGCTGATAATAGACGGGCCGGTCCGGCACCGCGGCCCGGATGACGATGTCGGCGGCATCGGGCCGGAATGCGGGGCCGATGGCGATATGGCTGCCCTCGAAGATTTCCGCCCGCCCGGATACGGCCAGCACGAGATCGCATTCCCCTTGCGCGATCATGCGCATGCCGTCGAACGCATAGGGGTCGTGATGGGGCGCCGGGCCCGAATAGGACACGCGTAAGGGGAAGCCGGTGATGGACGTGGACAGCAGCGCCGCGCCATAGGCGCCGTCGTCCGGCAACAGCGGCACGCAGGTAAAGCGACGCTCCGTATTCAGATCGTCTACCAAGCCGGCCGCCATCTCGTTGCCGATCGCGTCGGTTGCGGCCGCCGCCCAGACGACCGCGCCGAACCGGGCACCCTGCACGAAGGCGAGCAGCCGCGCCTGGTCCGCCTCTCCCAACGGGCCAGAACTGTGGCGATGCCCTTTCATGCCGGCGCGCAGGATGGCCAGAGCCTCCGTCAGCCGGTCCGGCGGACAGGCCGCAAACTCCGGCTGCACCATCGCCGGGATGGCGCAGGGTGCGCTTTCCGGGCCCAGCCAGAACAGGCGTCGTGGGCCTTCAAGCGGCGTCGGCAGGTCCGGCGCGGTCTTGGCGAGCGATTCCAGGAAACCGGGGTGAAGGGTGGCGGCGTCGGCGCCGACCACCAGGACGCGGTCGGCTCGCCGGCGCACCTCGGACGCCACGCCCATGACCAGCCCATGATCGCGGAATGCCGACAGGAACGGGTAGATGCGGCCCGACCCGGCGTGGTCGATGACGCCGCCGCAGGCACGGGCAAGATGGTGCGCCGAGCGCACGGCGTTGGCGTCCGCATCCAGCCCGGTCACCAGGACGTGCCTTGCCCGTGCAAGGGCCAGGGCCGCCGCATCGATGGCTTGATCGAGGGTGGTTTCGGCCCCCGCAACGAATGCACTGCCCAACTTGATCGCTTTCTGGCGCCCTGCAACGATTTCTAGTCGAGCCGGCCATGGAGGTGAAGCGCAAAAAGGTGCTGCAATGCGCAATGGCGGCAAGTGCGACTTGTCTTGGCGGTTGCGATCTTTTGACTCATAATAACCGTGGGCACGCGATGGCAGGGGGATTCGTGAAAACGGACGTCGTCCGCGTCTTGGCTCCGGCGCGCCTACATCTCGGCTTTCTTGACATGAATGGCAGCCTCGGCCGCACATTCGGCGGCATCGGCCTCGGCATTGCCGAGCCCCGCACATGCCTGACCCTGTGCCATGCCGAGGGCAAGACGCATCACATTACCGGAATGGAAGGTCGTCGCGCCGCGCGCTACCTGGAAGCGATTTCCCGGCAACTGGCGCTGCCCGGCCCATTCTCGCTGCACGTGTCGCAGGCCATACCGTCTCATGCGGGGCTTGGCTCCGGCACCCAGCTTGCGCTGTCGGTCGCGGCGGCGGTGCGCCATCTGCAAAAGCTGCCGCTGGACCCCGAGGGGGATGCGGCGCGGCTTGGCCGGGGTCTGCGCTCGGGCCTCGGAGCCGGCCTGTTCCGCCGTGGCGGCCTGATGGTGGATGGCGGCAAGGGCAACCTGGATGCGCCTCCGCCCATCGTGTCGTGCCTGCCGTTTCCATCCGACTGGCGCGTGCTCCTTGTGATGGACAGCAAGGATGAAGGCATCCACGGCACGGCCGAGGTCGAGGCCTTCCGGCGCCTGCCGCCATTTCCCGAAGCCGATGCGGCGCGCATCTGCCGCCTTACCCTGATGCAGATGCTGCCATGTGTGGCGGAACGCGACATCGAGGGGTTCGGCGCCGCCGTCCACGAAATCCAGCGCATGGTCGGCGCCCACTTCGCCCCGGCCCAGGGCGGCGTCTTCACCAGCCCGCGCGTCGGCGCGGCCATGGCGGCGCTGGATGCCATGGGCGCTCACGGAACCGGGCAAAGCTCCTGGGGGCCCACGGGATTTGCCTTCGCCGACAGCGAGGATACCGCGCAGAATCTCCGGCGCGGGCTTGTCGGCAAGGGTCTGGCCGACGGCCTCGACATACGTGTCGTCGCGGCACGCGGTGGCGGGGCTGTCGTCGAGACCGTCTCGCACGGGCTGGACGGCATGAAACATGACAGGATGGAGAGCGCCCGATGAGCGAAGCGAAAATTCTTCACATGCTGACGCCGCACAAGCATGTCAGCCCTTTCGACGTGAACATGGCCAGCGACGCGGGCTTCGGCGTCGTGATTCCCTATGAATCGGTGGAGTTGTCGGAAGTGGCCGATCTTGTCCAGGACGCCATATTCTCGCGTCCGCCGAAATGGGGGCGCTCGACGGCGATCTTCTTTGGCGGCGACGATGCGGTTCTGGCCCTCGACATGATGGACGCGGCGCGCAAGGCGATGGTGCCGCCATTCGGTGTGCACCTCTTTGCCGATCCCGCCGGCTCCTTCACCACCGCGGCCGCCATGGTGGCCTCCGTCGAGGCCGCATTGAAAGCTGGTCAGGGCAGGACGCTCGGGCAATCTTCGGTGGCCGTGTTCGGCGCAACCGGCGTCGTCGGCTACTGCGCCGCCGTCATCGCCGCCCTCGAGGGCGCCCGCGTAACGCTGGTCGGCCACAACGGGGTAGAGCGGGTGCGCAGGCGGGCCGATGAGATGAAGGCGCGCTTCGGCGTGACGGTCGATGCGGTGGATGGGCCGGACGATGCCGCCAAGGCCGCCATACTGGGCAGGGTGGATGTGGCGCTGGCCGCCGCCAAGGCCGGCGTTCGCGTGTTGGATCGCAGCCTTCTGCAAGGCTCGGAAAGCCTGCGCGTCGCCGCCGATGTCAACGCTGTTCCGCCCGCCGGCATCGAGGGCATCGACCCGTTCGACGACGGCAAGCCCATCGACGGCACGAAGGCCGTGGGCATCGGCGCGCTGGCCATCGGCAACATCAAGTACAAGACCGAGTCCGGACTGTTCAAACGGATGATCGAAAGCGATACGCCGCTGGCCCTCGACTTCCGCGACGCCTTCGCCTTCGCCCGCCAGCTCAAGGTTGGATAGGGTGGCCAAAGCCTGTCTCCTCGTCGCGGCATTCTCCGCCCGCCAGATCGCCCGGTCTGCCGTGGCGGCGGGTTACGACGTCCTGGCGGTCGACTTCTTCAACGACAGGGATCTGGCCCCCTTTTGCCTGGCCAGTGAATGCCTGCCGGGCGAGTATCCCGACGGCTTTTCCGGCCCGGCGCTGATGGGTGCGCTGGCGCGCCTTGCCGAAGGGCGGCGTCCCTTCGGCTTCGTCTACGGCGCCGGCTTCGAGGATCGGCCCGACCTTCTCGGCGAGATCGCCCGGTTCTGGCCGGTGCTGGGCAACGATGCCGCAACCGTGCGCCGCATCAAGGACCCCATCCTGTTTGCCGGGGCCTGCGCCGCGGCCGGCGTGCCACACCCTGAAACGCGCATGACACCGCCGGCCGACAGGCGTGGCTGGCTGGCCAAGCGGCAGGGCGGCGCGGGCGGCGGGCATGTCGTGCCCGCCGAAAGCCTGGCGGACCCGGCCGGCCATTACTTTCAGCGCATCGTTCCGGGCGAGCGCCTGTCGCTGGGCTTCGTCGCGCATGGCACGCATATCG
The DNA here is from genome assembly GCF_001463885.1 of Aureimonas altamirensis. Lineage (GTDB taxonomy): Bacteria > Pseudomonadota > Alphaproteobacteria > Rhizobiales > Rhizobiaceae > Aureimonas > Aureimonas altamirensis. The sequence continues at coordinate 230,832 of NZ_BBWQ01000011.1, forward strand.
CCAGCCTTGGCGTCACACGCCAATGGTGCGATCCGGTGGCGACCGCGCCTTACCGGTATGGCGGGGCGGTCGGGCCGCTGAACCTCAGCATCGAGGGCCAGCTCGTGGCGGCGGTCGAAGGCGTGCTTGGCCGCATCCCGCTGATCGGCATCGGCAGCGCCGATTTCGTCGTCGACGGTGCGGTGGCAACCCTTCTGGAACTCAACCCGCGCCCCGGGGCCACCCTGGATGTCCACGACACCGCGGAAGATCCGCTTCTGGTTCATCACCTTGCAGCCGTGCAGGGCCTTGGCACAAGGTGGCGGCCGAGGCGGCCGGGGATACGGGCCAGCGGCCTTGCCTGGGCGACGGAAGCCGGCGTCGTGGACCGCGCCTTCGCGTGGCCCGCCTGGGCGGCCGACCTGCCCGCTGCCGGCGCACAGGTCGCCGCCGGGGAACCGCTATGCACCGTCTGCGTGGAAGACGGGGCCCACGACGGAGAAGAGGCCGATGCCCGCCGGCTTTTCGACAGCCGGCGCGCCTATCTCCTCTCCTGTCTCAGAAGGGATGCCGCATGACGAGCGACCATGTTTCCGTCAACCGGGGCGCGCTGCCGCTCGTCGACAGGCTGAAGCGGCACGCCGCCGCGCTGCGCGTGGCGGTGTCGCAAGGCGGCGCCGGCGAAACGCTCATAGATGCCGGGGCACGAACGCCCGGCAGCATCGAGGCGGGCCGCATCATCGCCGAAATATGCTTGGGCGGCCTTGGCACCGTGCGGCTGGATGCGGGCACGGGGCTGCCCAACCATCCCTTCGGCGTCACCGTGGCCACCTCGCGGCCGGTGCTTGCCTGCCTGGCCAGCCAGTATGCCGGCTGGCAGCTCACGCATGGCGCGGGCAAGGAGGGCTATTTCGCCATGGGCTCCGGCCCCGCCCGTGCCCTGGCCCGCCGCGAACCCTTGTTCGAGGATCTCGGCTATAGCGACGACAGCGACGTTGCGACACTGGTGCTGGAGACATCGAGCGCACCGCCGGAAGCTCTTGTCCGCCGCCTGTGCGAGGATTGCGGCGTAGAGCCTGCCAACCTGACACTGATCTACGCCCCGACGCAAAGCCTGGCCGGGACGGTGCAGATCGTGGGTCGGGTGGTGGAGGTTGCCCTGCACAAGGCGCACGAGATGGGGTTTGCCCTTGCCGATATCGTCGAAGGCATCGGCACCGCCCCGCTGCCGCCGCCGCACCCCGACTTCATCACCGCCATGGGGCGCACCAACGACGCCGTCATCTATGGCGGGCGTATCCGCCTGCACGTCAAAGGCCCGGTTTCCGAGGCGAAGCGCCTGGCACAGAACCTGCCCAGCAGCATGTGCAAGGATTACGGAGCCCCCTTTGCAGAAATATTCCGCCGCTTCGACGGCGATTTCTACAAGATCGACCCGACGCTCTTCTCTCCGGCGGAGGTGACGGTCGTGGCGCTCGAGACCGGTGAGACCTTCCGGTCCGGCGGGCTCGACGAGCGGCTCGTCGACACGTCCTTCGGTTAAGGCCACCATGCGCATCGTGCTTCTGTCCGCCGCGCCCGACCGACATGCGCGGCAATTGGAAAAGGCGTTCGCGGCACTTGGCTGCGACTGCCACCGCTTCGAGACGGCACAGATCGGCTTCGACACCGGCGCTGCCCACGGCATCGTCATGCCGGAGCTGGGCGAGGCCTTGCCCGACGCCGTCTGCCTGCGCACCATGGCCGGCGGCAGCTTCGAGGCGGTCACCCGTCGGCTCTCGATCCTGCATGCCCTTTCGGCGCTGGGCGTCGTGGTGTCCAACGACGCGCGGACGGTGGAGCGCTGTACCGACAAATCGATGACGAGCTTCCTTCTGGCGCGGGCCGGGCTGCCCTCCCCGCGCAGCCATGCGGTGGAGACGCGCGGCCAGGCGTTGGCCATATTGGAAGCGGCGCCCGGGCCGCTGGTGCTGAAGCCGCTGTTCGGCGCGCAGGGTAAGGGCATCCGGTTGGTGAAGACGCCGGACGACCTGCCCGAACCCGGCGATGTCGGCGGCGTGTATTACCTTCAACGGTTTATCGGCCATCGCCGCGCGGGGGCATGGTGCGACTATCGCGTCCTGGTATCGCGGGGGGTGGCCGTGGGCGCCATGATGCGCCGCTCGCCGGCCAGTTGGATCACCAATGTCGCGCAGGGTGCGGAGGCTGTCGGTATCGCGCCGGACCCGGAACTGGAGCGCCTCGCCGTCGCGGCGGCGGACGCGGTGGGAGCGGAGTTCTGCGGGGTCGACCTGATGCGCGACGCCGATGGCGTGGCGCAGGTGATCGAGGTCAATTCCATGCCGGCCTGGACCGGGCTGGAACAGGCGACCGGCATAGACGTCGCCGCCATCCGCGCCCGAGATCTGGTCGCCGCACTCAGCGCACAGGACCGGCATCGCATCCGGAGCGTGCGGTGACAAGCGCGGACGCGGTCGCCGCCCTGTTCGTCAAGGCATGCCGGGCAGAGCTGGACGCGTTGAAACCCGGCAACGTGCATCGCTTCGAAGCCGGGCACGGCATGAGCGTGCAGGATTTCGAGACGAGCGCCGAGGTTTCCGCCCCGTTGCTTTGCGCCAAGGGCGTCGGCGTCGGCGCGCGCATTCTTGCAGCGGTCTCGGCCACGCGGCAGGCCGTGGGACAGAACACCAATCTCGGCATCCTGCTGCTCTGCGCACCGCTGGCCAAGGCGGCCGAGCGGCCGGGAGGGCTGCTGCGCACGCATCTTCAAGCGGTGCTTGCCGATATGAGCCCGCAGGATGCCGAAGACACGTTCCGCGCCATCGCGCTGGCCGCCCCCGGCGGGCTCGGCACCGCGCCGGAGGGGGATGTGCGCAAGCCGCCGCAGATCGGCCTGCTCGCGGCGATGCGCCTTGCGGCCGACCGGGACCTCATCGCCCGCCAGTATGCGAACGGCTTTGCGGATATCTTCGAGATCGGCGTTCCGCTGGCAGAGGGCCGGCCCATGGAAAAGGCGGCGCAGCAGGTCTTTCTGGCCTTCGCCACGGCGACACCCGACAGCCATGTCGCCCGCAAGTTCGGCGATGCCGCAGCCGCCGACCTGATGCACCGCTTTCGCGCCCTCGTCGGCGCCCCGCAAGAGGCGTTGGCGGCGTTCGATCGCACGCTGAAGGCGCAAGGGCTGAACCCCGGCACCAGCGCCGACATGACGGTCGCGTCGCTGTTTGCCGCCGCACTGGACGAAAAAGCGTCCGAGCCGCGCTGAACCTGCCTTCGAGGCCATGGAAAGGATTGACGAGGCCGCAACTGGAGGTCAGTCTCTTGCCAACTGTCTGGCTAACCGGTCCCCCACGGACGTCGAGAACAAGGGCAGTCAGGACCAGGCCGGAGGAGGGTCGGGTTTGCGGGGGAAATTCGTGGGCCGCGAGGGGCGTCTTTCCATTCCGCACGACTGTTTCACCGGTGGTCCGGCATCGCGCCGGCACCAGCCGGATCGTGAACAACCAGGGAGAGACATTGACCATGGCGAAAATCAATAAGGTTCTGGTCGGCGAGTCGCTTGTCGGCGAGGGCAACGAAGTCGCGCATATCGACCTCATCATGGGCCCGCGCGGCTCGGCCGCGGAAAGCGCCTTCTGCAACGCGCTGACCAACAACAAGGACGGCTTCACCTCGCTGCTCGCCGTCATCGCACCCAATCTCGTGACCAAGCCCAACACGGTCATGTTCAACAAGGTGACGATCAAGGGCGCCAAGCAGGCCGTGCAGATGTTCGGCCCGGCGCAGACCGCCGTTGCGCGGGCCGTCGCCGACGCCGTGGAAAAGGGCATCATCCCGCAGGACGAGGCCGACGACATCTTCATCTGCGTCGGTGTCTTCATCCACTGGGAGGCCGAGGACGACGCCAAGATCCGCGACTACAACTATCGCGCCACGCTGGAATCCATCGAGCGCGCGGTCAACGGCAAGCCGACGGCCGCCGAAGTCGTGGCCCAGAAGGGCGCGGCGCACCACCCCTTCGCCGGGGCGGGCGCCTAGACAAGAGACCATCCCGAGGAAGACGAACCGGCGATGAAAGCAGGCCTTCTTCGGCGATTGGCCGCCATATTCGGGTTTCAGTAGAGGGCGGCGATCCGCCCGTCGTGAAGCGCCGTGGCCACCAGGGCCCCGGCGCATCCCAGCCTTCCGAGCGCATGGATATCCTCCGCATGGCGGACGCCGCCGGCGGCGTATATCTGCCTGCCCTGCGCACGGGCCAGCACTGCCTCTATCGTGTCGATCTGCGGTCCCGCGCCGCTGCCCACGGCCGCCATCGTCATGCAGATGACGCGCTGCGGCCAGCACTGGCCGGCATCCAGCCAGGAGGCCGGCCCGAGGAAATTGTCGCCTGCAAAATCCAGCGACAGCACCGCCTCAGACGGCAGCTCCACCGCATTGCAGGCGAGGCTTTCCGTACCGAAAACCGGGCGCATGCCGGCCGGCAGCAGGGCCGCCTGCCCCGGCGCGCCGAACCCACCATCTACCCAGATGTCGACGCCCGGCACGCGCGCACCGATCCGCGCCAAGAGATCCCGCTGCACTGCGCCGCCCATGATCGCATCGAGATCGGCGATATAGAGCGTGTCCGCGCCGGCGGCCCGCACCAGCCCGGCCGCAAGCTCCGGCGCATCGTCGGCACGGCCAAGGGGCGTGCGGATCGGCGCATAGGTTTCGCGCCGCCCACCGCGCCCGTGCACGACGACACCGCCCATCAAATCCAGAACCGGCACGATCCGCATTCGCCTCTTTCCTTTCATGCCATTTTACGGTCCTTTCGGGGCTCGTCGCAAACAGGCGCAGGTACGCGAAGGCAATGACCGGCATGGACAGGCGGCTCGGCTGGGATGTGGGCGGGGCCCATCTGAAGGCCGCGCTCTTCGAAAACGGACGGCTCGTCGGCGTCTGGCAGGAGCCCTCCCCGCTGTGGCGGGGTATGGAACATCTCGATTCGGCGCTGGACCGCATCCTCGCCGCGACGGGCGCCGTGCAGCACCATCATTTGACGATGACCGGCGAGCTGGCCGACATTTTCCAGGACAGGGCCAGCGGGGTACGGCTTTTATGCGAGAGGCTGGCGGCCCGGCTGGGCGCAGGGCTTCGCGTCCATGCAGGCCCGCGCGGGTTGATGTCGCCGGCGGAGGCCGCAAGGCATCCGGCATTGGTGGGCTCGGCCAACTGGCATGCCAGCGCCGCCTTCGTTGCCCTTGCCCTCGATAATGCGCTGTTCATCGACATGGGGTCGACGACCACCGATATCGTTCCGATCGCCGGCCGGGCGGTGCGCAATGCGGGCTATACGGACAGCGAGCGGCTGGCCTGTGGGGAGCTCGTCTACCAGGGCTTCACGCGTACCAGCCTGATGGCGGTTGCGCGCGCGGTTCCCTTCCAGGGTCGGATGGCGCCGCTGATGGCCGAGCATTTCGCCACCATGGCGGATGTGGCGCGGCTGGCCGGCCATCTGGACGAAGGGGACGACCAGATGCCCACGGCCGATGGGCGTGACAAGACGCCGGCGCATTCGCGGGCCCGTCTGGCGCGCATGCTGGGCGCGGATGCGGCCGATGGCAGCGACGAGGATTGGCGCGCTGTTGCGCTTGCGCTGACGGAAGCGCAATTGCGGCTTGTCCACGACGCCTTGTCGCTTGTGCTGTCGCGCGGGGAGCTTGCGCCAGACGCCCCGCTTGTCATTGCCGGCACGGGCCGCCCGCTGTTGCGGCGGCTTGCGCAACGCCTGGACCGGGGCGTCATTGAATTCGCCGATCTGGCGGACTGCCGGTCCGGCCTGCGCGAGGCGGCCAGCCGCGCCGCGCCGGCCGTAGCCCTGGCCTGTATGGGCAAGGAATAAGACCACGGGGTCGGGCAATCGGCAGGAGGCGGGCGGCATCTGATGCCGCCCGACGGCATCCCCTTCTATCGCCTTATGCGTCGCGCGGCGGCCGGGCCCAGCCCAGCGCATGGTAAAGCACGATGGCGCCGATGGTGGCGGTGCCGATGCCATCCAGCGTGAAGCCGGCGACATCCAGCGTGAAATTGCCGGCACCGAGAACCAGCGCAACGCCAACCGTGATCAGGTTGCGCGGGTCGGCGAAATCCACCTTGTTTTCCACCCAGATGCGCCCGGCAGTCGCGGCGATGAGGCCGAAGACCACGATGGACAATCCGCCGAGCACCGGCCCGGGAATGGTCTGGATCAGCGCGCCGAATTTCGGCGAGAAACCGAGCAGGATGGCGATGGCGGCCGCCACCAGAAACAGCAGCGTCGAAAAGATGCGCGTTACGGCCATGACGCCCATGTTCTCGGCATAGGTGGTCATGCCGGTTCCACCGAACGAGCCGGAGACCATCGTGGCGATGCCGTCGCCGATGAAGGCGCGGCCGAGATAGGGGTCCAGGTTGCGGCCGGTCATCGCGCCGATGGCCTTGATGTGCCCAAGGTTCTCGGCCACCAGGATGATGACGACCGGAGCGATCAGCGTGACGGCCGACGCCGAGAAGACCGGCGCCGTAAAGCGCGGCAGCCCGAACCACGCCGCCGCCGCGACGCCGGAAAAGTCCACCGGTGCGCCGAGGCCCATGCCATTGGCGAGGACGAGATAGAGGATGTATGCGGCAGCCCCGCCGATCAGGATCGGCAGCCGCCGTGTCATGCCGGGCGCATACACGGCGACAAGCCCGACGGCGGCAACCGTGGCGATGGCGACCCAGCGCGATAGCTGGTCGCCATCCGCGTTGGCCGGCGATATGCCCGATGCGCTGGCGATGGCGATGGGCGCAAGCACCAGACCGATGGCGGCAACGATGGCGCCCGTCAGCACCGGGGGCATCAGGCGCTCGATCCAGCGATGCCCTGCCGCCATCACGATAAGGCCGATCAGCGCGTAAAGCGCACCTGCGACGATGATGCCGCCCAGCGCCAGGGCGATGTTGGGGTTGGGCGCACCGGCCATGGCGCCGGTGGCCACGAGGACCGGTCCGATGAAGGCGAAGGACGAGCCCAGATAGCTCGGCACGCGGCCGCCGACGGCAATGAAGAAGATCAGCGTGGAGATGCCGGAGAAGAGGATCGACACATTGGGGTCGAAACCCATCAGGATCGGCGCCAGAACGGTAGAGCCGAACATGGCGACGACGTGCTGCAGCCCCAGCACCACCGTCTGGCCGGCCGGAAGCCGCTCGTCCGGCAGGATCCGCCCTTCGGTCTTCAACGTCCAGCGCGGGAAGTAACCGCCTCTATCGCTCATCATAGCCCCTCGTAACCGCCCTCGCCGATCAGGTGCCGGCGGGCTCGTCGCGGTAGAATGCCGCGACCTTGTCCATCAGCCAGTCCCATGCCTGCCTTTCGCGCGGACCGGCGGTCTTGTCCACCGCGATCTGAAGGTAGGCGATTTCATCCTCTACTTTCCGGCGCGGCAGCATGGACAGGCGGCTGGCCAGGATGGCCAGCTCCAGCACCGCGGCGCGCGCCCGGTTCATGCCGGCGAAGGGCGCATGGGCGGCGGATGCGACGACCCGGCAGTGGAATCGCGGTCGCACCGCATCGTCCTCCACATGCTCGACCTGCAGCACGTCATGGGCCAGCGCCGCGGCAAGACGCGGCACGGGGCAGCCGTCCAGCGGCACGAGCGGCCAGTCCTTCTGCCCGGTCAGGCAGCCGGCGAAGATCAGCACGTCGTCGGTGTAATTGGCGACGGCGAAGCCTGTCTCCTCGATATTGGCAAGCGTCGTCGACGGCCGGAACGGCGCCACGATCCATTGCCCCGCCTCGTCCTCGCCCGCCGCGATGATACCGAGCGGCGCGATATGAACGCGGCCCGATGCCGACACGCTGGTCAGGATCGTTTCCCGGATCATGCCTCGCCTGCCCCGCCGCGCCCGGCTTTCAGCGTGTGGCCGGCCTCTGCAAGCCGGGTGCGATCCTCGTCCGCGTCTTCCGGTGTCGCGATCCCGAACCGCAGCGGCTCGTCCTGTGCGAAGCGCTTGCCGAGGCGATAGGCGATCTCGGCCTTCTGCAGTTCGGCACCCAGATAGAAGGCATGGGCCGGGTCCCCATCGACATCCAGCAGCGGATAGAACGAGAAGGCGTCGCCATGTACCGCGTGCTGCCCGCGCGTGAACAGATGGATGCCGTCTTCGGCCACCTCGATACGGTAGTTGCGGTCGCGCACCGCTGCGGCCTGCTCCGCGATGTCCGCGGCGCTGTTGGCCACCGGCTTCAAATCGTGCACCTGCGACAATGCCGGGGAGTAGCCGCGCGGCAAGGCGTTGTCGGCGCGCGCCGCATGCATGATGCGGCGGGCGATATCATGCTCCTCGATCGTGCGGCGCGTATGGGCGCTGACATGCACGACCAGCAGGTTGCGAACGGACAGTTCGGAGGCGACCCCCAGCAGCAAGGCCGTGATGCCGGATGTGTCGGCCTCCGTCAGTTCCGTCAGGTTGCCGGTGCCCATCATGATGTCGATATCGGGCCGCGCGGCGCGCAATGCGTGATAGCGCGCCAGCGAGTCGGTGAAGCCGAAATGGATCGGATCGAGGACCGGATCGGCGATGAAGGACAGGCCGCGATCGCTGGCCGCATCCACCGCGCGCAGCAGCGACCCAAGGTCGCGCGGCTCGGCCGGCACCAGAATCGGAATGCAATCTCCTTCCAGCGCGATGTCGAGCGTATGTTCGGTCAGGCTCAGCAGGTAGTCGGCGCCGCCGCGCGCCGCGCGCGCCAGCTCTCCCCGGTCGGCACTGTCGACGCTGACGGCAAGCCCCTCCGCCTTCAGGGCCTGGATCGCATCCTCCAGATGCGGAAACGGCGTATCCGGCAGGCAGCCGAGATCGATCACATCGGCGCCGGACGATGCCATGGCCCGCGCCCTTTCGACGATGGCGGGCAGCGACAGGGCAGAGGCGTCGACGATTTCGGCGAATATGCGCATGTCGTGCTTCGAAAGGTCGGCCGCCTTGCGGCCCCGCCCCAGGAATTGCGGCAGGTCCGCAACCTCGTCCGGCCCACGGATGATGGCGACGCCGAAATGCTGCTCCAGGCTTTCAAGATCGGCGCGGCATCGGCCCGGCAGCACGATCCTGTCGGCATCGACGGGCAGTTCCAGGCGTCGCCGGATGATGTCGCCCGTCAACAGGGCGGCAACCTTCACGCCCATGTCGCGGATAGCGAAATCGAAGTCGGTCGGCCCCATTTCGGCCAGAACGCGCTCCAGCCGGGGCAGCGCCAGCCGTCCGGTCAGGAACAGGAGGCGCTGGCCGGTAAAGGGACTTGCAGGCGGCGGCGCCCCGTTCACTCCGCCGCTTCGACGGCGTAGGCCCCGGGCGGCGTGCTGCGCGGAATGGCGCGGCCCGGGACGCCGCCGCCCGAAAGCCGCTTGGCCGCCAGCGTCAGGTCGGACGGGCCGGCCACATACACGCTCGTCTCCGGATGCAGCAGCTTGACGAAAGAGGAATCCACCACGCCCGCCGCCGATATGGCATCGAGCGTCGAGCCTTCGGGCATGTCGAGCTGCTTGATGAGGCACAGCGAGCACCCGGAGAATTGCCCCGCCAGCCACGCGGCCAGGCTATCGGACGTCACGCTCCAGTTGCGCGGAATCTCGCCGGCGCGCAGCGCCAGCTTCGCGGGCATCCAGACGGGTATCCGGCCGGCATCCAGCTCGCGCCTAATGGCTTCCATCGAAGCGACGGCCACCAGCCTGTCGCCCAGGCTGGCAAGCGCGCGGCCGAACTGCTCCATAGCCAGGATCGCCATGTGGTGGGCCGCGTCGTCGTCGAAGCCGATCACCGGCTGGAACCGGCGCACCACATCCGCGAAGGGTCCGCCGCCGGGCACGAGTACCAGCGGTCGAGCCGCCTTTTCCATGCTTGCGACCCAAAGTTTCAGGTCGGGAGAAGAAATCGAGCTTCCTCCGACTTTGACGATGAGCAGGTCCTTCACTCTGCGGACTCCTTGAACGTTCAGGCAAGGCCCACGGCTATCCCGGACGGTACCGCGCGGTCGGCCGCCACTCTTTCGCCTTTTTCCGGCGAAGGGCAAGGGTGACCGCCGATCAATTCGATGCTGCGCCGCAGCATGAATCGCCCGCTTCGCGGCGGATTTCGATGCCCGCCGCCGCCGGTCCGAGATCGAGTTTCTCGACCCTCACGGTGACGCCGGTCACGCGGCTGTCGGCAAGGATCGTGGCGGCGAGTTCTTCCGCGATCGTCTCGACCAGATCGATATGCCCGCGCGCCACGATGGCCCGCACGGCGTCCATCATGAGGTCGTAGGAATAGATATCGGCCATACCGCCCCCACCGGCCGCCCGTCTTGGAACCTCGGCCTCGATGGAAAAGCGGACGCGCTGCCGCCGCCCGCGCTCGAAGCCATAGGCCCCGATCTCCATGTCATGGACGAAGTCGCGGATGAAGACCCGGTCCACCGGGCCGGGCGCGACCGGCCCCGCCTGCGGATGCACGAGGGCGGCGATGCCGGCCACCCGCGCGGCCGAGATGCCGTCTCCGCGTCCGCCGTCCGTCAGCGCGCCGCGAAAGCCGAGATAATCGGCGCGCAGCGGCAAAAGGCGCGGCACATCGGGGGCCTCGAGCGCCCCGGCAAGCCCGCAGAAAAGATCGAGCCGGCGCGCCGCATCCACGAAAGCCGACAGGGTGGAAAGCGGCGCATGGTCGATCAGGCGGCGACCGTCCTTGCGGGCCGTATCCAGCATGACCCCCGCAAAGCCGGCAGCCGCGATGCGGTCCAGCAACCCAGGATCGACGCCCTCGTCGGCGAAGAGAACCGCGATCAGCCGCGTTGCGCCGGCATGCGCTGCAAGTCTTTCGAGGGCGTTACCCAGTTGCACGGCGTCCGGTGTCGACAGGCCCACCTTGACGAAGTCCGCGTGGCGCCGCGCCGCAACCGCCGACGCCAGGGACTCCGGCGCCATGGACAGCGTTCCGGCGACGGCGGACACGGGCTTGCGCCCGGCCACCGCAGCCAGGATATCGGCCAGGCTTTGCGTATCGGCCGCACCCAGCGCGCCGGCATCGGGCTCCTTGACGTCGATGATGTCGGCCCCGTTGTCCAGCGCGGTCAGGGCCTCGGCACGGTTTCGGACGCTTGCCAGAAATTTCGTCGCCATGATCTCGGTCATCCATCGCTGCGGGGCAGCTCTCCCTATAGGCCGCAGCCCCCGCCCTTGAACAGGCACAGGGCGACGAACGGGAAAAAGTCGCCTTGCGGCCGGGCATTTTTATGCCTCCCCTTGGGGAAAACTTCGGGGGAGGCTCGAGCATGAATATACAAATCGGCACCCTGGTCGCCGCGATGGCGCTTGGCATTGCAGGCGTGGCGGAGGCCCAGCAGCCGGGGCCGGAAACCGCCATCGTCCGCATTGGCTTGCTGCGCGCCTACGAGCCCGTGCTGGCTCTTTCGGCGCTGGATATCCCGCCGGAGACGATCGGCATCGCGGGGGCGGAACTTGCCATTGCGGACAACGACACGACCGGCGCGTTCATGGGGCAGGATTTCGAGCTGTCCGTCACGACCCTCAAGCCGGGCGAGGATATCGGGCCTGCCATGCAGGCCTTTGCCGATGCCGGCGTCAACTTCATCGTCACCGACCTGCCGGCCCCCGACACGCTGAAGGCGGCGGACCTTGCCCGCAAGGCCGGGGCAAGCGTCCTGAATGCCGGGGCCACCGACGACAGCCTGCGCGAAGAAAACTGCCGGCCCAACATGTTCCACACGGCGCCGACCCGCTCGATGCTGACCGACGCGCTGGCGCAGTATCTGATGTGGAAACAGTGGCGCAACTGGGTGCTGATTGCGGGTGAGCACGAAAACGACCGGCTCTTTGCCGCCGCGATGAAGGCGTCTGCGGAAAAGTTCGGCGGCGATATCCTGGAGGAACGCACCTTCGAGGATGCGGGCGGGGCCCGCGCCACGGATTCCGGACAGGCACAGGTGCAACGGCAGATCCCCGTCTTCATGCAAGGTCTGCCCGATCATGACGTGGTGCTGGTGGCCGACGAGAGCGAGGTCTTCGGCAGCTTCATACCCTGGCGCACATGGCTGCCCCGCCCGGTTGCAGGCACCGCGGGGCTTGTCGCCGCCTCCTGGCACCCGGCTAGCGAGCAGTGGGGCGGCGCGCAGATCCAGAACCGCTTCGAAAAGATGGCCGGCCGCCGCATGCTGGCGAAGGACATGCAGGTCTGGACGGCGATCCGCATCGTGGGAGAGGCCGCAACCCGCACCCAATCTGCGGAGCCGGACAGGATCGTGGACTATATCAAGAGCCCGGACTTCTCCATCGCCGCCTTCAAGGGCCAGAAGCTGACCTTCCGCGATTGGAACTGGCAGTTGCGGCAGCCGATCCTGCTCGGCGAAGGCAGGTCGGTCGTTTCCGCTTCCCCGCAGGAGGGTTTCCTGCACCAGACGACGGAGCTGGATACATTGGGCGTCGACCGGCCCGAAACCGCCTGCAATCTCGCGCAGTGACAAAGCACCGCGAAAGCTGCAATCTGTGATCGACGCACGATCCGCAATGGGAGGCTCGATCGACGGTGTCCCTGCAGACCAGGCTGATCCTTGCCATTCTGGGTGCGCTCGGCGCCATGCTGCTGCTGGGCGGCCTGGCGACCGTCCTGCACGTGCGCGAGCGCATCGAGGCCGAGATGCGCTCCGCCCATATCGTGGCCGAGCATCGCGTTGCGCGGCAGATTGCCGAGCTGCCCGCGACGATGGACCATGAAGCCAAGTTCAGGGCGCTCATCCGCACCTTCGACAGCGACCGCCATGCCCGCCTGTCGCTTATCGGCCGCGACGGGCGGATGATCATGCGCTCGCATCTCGACGGCCCGCGACACCCCGCGCCGGCATGGTTTGCCGCGCTGTTTGCGCCGGGGCCGGAGGTGAGCGTCATTCCGCTGCCTGTTTCCGGGCCGGTCGCCGCGCTGGAACTGACGGTGGACCCTGCCAGCCACACGCGCGACGTGTGGACCGATCTCGGGCTCGGCCTCACCCTGCTCGGCCTCTTCGTGGTGACCGCGCTGGCGCTGGTGTGGGTGATCGCCCGCACGTCGCTGAAGCCGCTCGACGGGCTGCGGCACACGCTCCGCGCCATCGGCGAGGGCCGCACCGACGAGCGGGCGGCCCTGGCCGGCCCCCCGGAAATCCGGGCGCTTGCACAAAGCTGCAACGACATGGCGGCGCGCTTGTCGGCGATGTCGGCGGACAATCGCCGCCTCAGCGAGCTCGTCTACCGGATGCAGGAGGAAGAGCGCGCCGAACTTGCCCGCGACCTGCATGACGAGGTCGGGCCATTCCTGTTCGCCATCGACGTCGATGCCGCGGCCATCGAGCGGGAGCCGGCCGGCACCGTCAACGAGGAACGCGCCGGCGCGATCCGCCAGGCGACGGCGCGGGCCCGGCAGGCCGTACGCCGCATCCTGGCCGACCTTCGCCCCGGCCTCCTGCCGGGCCTCGGCCTGCGGGAAACCCTCGTGCATCTTGCCCACGACTTCGAAAGCCGCCGTCCGGGTATCCGCATCAAGATTGCCGTACCGGAGGCCGGTTTCGACGCCCAGACGGATGCGACGCTTCTGATGGTGCTGCGCGAGGCGATGCTGAACGCCCTTCGCCACGGGGAGCCGAGCCGTCTGGACGTCAGCGTGCGCGCCATCGCCGGTGGGGCCGAATTTTCCGTCATCGACGATGGCGGCGGCCGCCATGCGGGCGCAGACGGCTTCGGCATCATCGGCATGCGCGAGCGGGTCGAGGCCGCCGGCGGCAAGCTGCGCATCGTGCCGGTGGACACGCCTGCCGGGCTCCGCGTCGAAGGCCGCCTGCCCATCGCCGTGGACAGTCCCTTGGACGGCCCCGGGGACAGATTGGAGGCAGCGGCATGACCAAGGTTCTGATCGTCGACGACCACATGGTGGTCCGCGATGGCGTGCGCCGGCTGATCGCCCCCCTTCAGCCCGAAGCCATCGCCGAGGCGGAAACCCCGCGCGACGCGCTGGATGCGTTCCGGCGCATGCGGCCGGATATCGTGATCCTCGATATCAACCTGCGCGGCGGCAGCGGGCTGGAAGTGCTGCGCCGCCTTCATGCGGACGACGCCAAGGCCCGCATCGTGGTGTTTTCGATGTATTCGGACCTTGTCTACGCCACATCGGCCCGGCGCGAGGGAGCGCTCGGCTATGTCTCCAAGAGCGCGCCGTCCGACGAGTTGCTGACGGCCATCCGCCGCGCCCTGCGCGGCGAAACCTATGTGGACTGCGTCACCGCCGCGACCCAGGAGAACGCGGCCATCAACGTGGCGGCCCGGCTGTCCACGCGCGAGCTGGAGATCCTGCATATGCTGGGCGAGGGCCAGAGCCTCAACGACATCGCCTCCGGCCTCGGCGTCGCCTACAAGACGATCGCCAACAGCTCGACCCGCATCAAGGAAAAGCTCGGACTGGAGCGCACGTCGGACCTGATCCGCTTTGCCGTCGAGACACGCGGCGGCCGGCTCGTGGGCGGCATCTAGGCATCGCCGGCCGCATTCGGCGCGCCGCCGCCCAATACGGGAACTATTCCCATGGGTCGCCGTGACATTTTTCCCTAGCGTCGCAGAAAAGAAGCGTGTGGGGAGGATCGATGACGAAGCCCGTTCTGGCGGCGATGGCCGCCGTGCTCTGCATGTCGGCAAGCCCGGCATTCGCCTACAAGATCTACGTATCCAACGAGCGCGGCAACGATGTCACCGTGCTCGATTCCGCGACATTCGAGGTGGTGGACACGATCAAGGTGGGCCAGCGCCCGCGCGGTATCGTGGTTTCCCCCGACGGGACGAAGCTTTACGTCTGCGCCAGCGACGACGACACGATCGAGGTCATCGATACGGCCACGCACCAGATCACCGGCACGCTCCCTTCGGGGCCGGACCCGGAGCTGATGGTCGTCTCTCCGGACGGAACGCGCATGTACGTCGCCAACGAGGACGACAACCTCGTCACCGTCATCGACCTGCAGACCGGTAGCCGGGTGGTGGAGATTCCCGTGGGTGTCGAGCCGGAAGGCATGGGCGTTTCCCCGGACGGCAAGATCATCGTCAACACGTCCGAAACCACCAACATGGCGCATTTCATCGACCGCGATTCCCAGCAGATCGTGGCCAATGTGCTGGTGGATTCCCGGCCGCGCTTCGCCGAGTTCAAGAATGACAATTCCGAGGTCTGGGTGTCGGCGGAGATCGGCGGAACCGTCAGCGTGATCGATGCCGTGACGCGCGACATCAAGCACAAGGTGACGTTCGAGATACCGGGCATCAGCGCCGAGCTGATCCAGCCCGTGGGTGTGCGGATCACCAAGGATGGGTCCAAGGCCTATGTGGCCCTCGGCCCCGCCAACCGGGTCGCCGTGGTGGATGCCAACACCTACGAGGTCAAAGACTATCTGCTGGTCGGCCAGCGGGTGTGGCAACTGGCCTTTTCGCCCGATGGCAGCCACCTGTTTTCCACCAACGGCATCTCCAACGACATTTCGATCATCGATACCGCGAAGGACGAGGTGATCCAGTCTGTGCAGGTCGGCGAGCAGCCCTGGGGCGTCGCCGTGGCGGACACGCAATGACAGGTCAGAAACGACCGGATACGAGTGGGAGGAATGGAATGACGATCAAGACGCACTGGCTGATGCTGATGGCCGCCTGCCTTGCCTTCGCGCCGCATGTCGCGGCGCATGCGCAGGGCGGCAACGCGGCGCAGGTGCAGGCCGACGACGATGACGACGACGATGATGACGCGGACGAGGCGCCGGCTGCGGCCGCACCCGCCGCACCGGCCGGCGCGGGCAACGCCCAGATGCCCGCCAGCGCCATGTCGGCCGATGCGCTGGGGCTGCCTGCGCTGTCGCGGTCGAGCCAGGATGTGGAAGAGCTGGTCCTCGGCAGTGCCGACAGCGATTTCGCGGTGAACAAGAAGGATTTCGTCATGCGGGCCGGACAGGCCTATCGCTGGCGCATAAGCTCGGACGGAGCGCTGGAATACAAGTTCCGCGCCCCGGACTTCTTCCGCAATGTATGGTTCAACCAGATCGTCATAAGCGATCTGGAGCTGCATATGGCCGGGCCGCCCGCATGGCTGGAATACGATGCCAAGGGCACCATCCAGATCCAGTTCAACACCGTCCGCCCCGGCAATTTCGAATGGTGGATCGACGGGCTCGACGGGGCGCAGGCCATGAAGGGCACCATCACCGTCGTGCCCTGAGGCTGTCGTGCCGCCCTCCGCCACCGCAACGCGCCCGCAGGCGCTGGAACTCGACGGCGTCGGCCATGCCTATGGCCGGCGGCGCGCGCTGGACGACGTATCCTTCGTGGTGCCGCAGGGCAGCTTCACGGCGCTGATCGGCCCCAACGGAGCCGGCAAGAGCACGCTCTTCTCGCTCGTCACCCGCCTGTTCGACGCGCGCGAAGGCACGATCCGCATTCTCGGCCACGATCTGTCGCGGCATCCGGGGCATGCGTTGCGGCATCTTGGCGTGGTCTTCCAGGGCAGGACGCTGGATCTCGATCTGTCGATCGGCCAGAACCTTGCCTATCATGCCGCCCTGCACGGCATGTCCGGGCGCGAGGCACGGGCACGGGCGCGCGAGATCCTGGCAGGGTCCGAGCTTCTGGACCGCCTGGGCGACAAAGGCCGCGCCTTGTCCGGCGGACAGCTTCGACGGGTCGAGATCGTGCGGGCCTTCATGCATCGGCCGCGCCTGATCCTGCTGGATGAGCCGACGGTCGGGCTGGACATCGCCTCGCGGGCCGAGATCATCCGCACCGTGCGCCGGCTGGTGCGCGAGGAAGGCGTCAGCGTGCTGTGGGCAACGCATCTCATCGACGAGATCGAGGATGAAGACCGCGTCGTGGTGCTGCATCGCGGCCATGTCCTGGCCGAAGGCGGCTGCCGCGACGTGATGGAGGCGGAGGGCGCGGCAACCATCGGCGAGGCCTTCGCAAGGCTGACGGCGCTTGCGCCCCTACAGGCGGCGGGGGCACCATGATCGTCTATTGGCGCTGCTTTTACGGGATCGTCGTGCGCGAGGCGCTGCGCTTCCTGCACCAGCGCGAGCGTTTCGTCTCCGCCCTCGTGCGCCCGCTGCTGTGGCTGTTCATTTTCGCCGCCGGCTTCCGGCAGGTGCTGGGCGTGTCGATCATCCCACCCTACCGCACCTACATTCTCTACGAGGTCTTCATCACGCCGGGGCTGATCGGCATGATCCTTCTGTTCAACGGCATGCAATCCTCTTTGTCGATGGTCTACGACCGCGAATCCGGGTCGATGAAGACGTTGCTCGTCAGCCCGCTGCCCCGCTGGTTCCTGCTGGTGTCCAAGCTTGCGGCGGGCGTCATGGTTGCGGTTTTGCAGGCCTATGTGTTTCTGGCCATCGCCTGGTTCTGGCGCGTGCGGCCGCCCGAGTTCGGCTACATCACCGTCTTGCCCGCAATTATCCTGTCGGGCCTGATGCTGGGGGCGCTCGGCATGCTGCTGTCGTCGCTGGTGCGGCAGCTCGAAAATTTCGCCGGGGTGATGAACTTCGTCATCTTCCCGATGTATTTCGCCTCATCGGCGCTGTACCCCCTGTGGCGGGTGCGGGAGTCCTCGCCGCTGCTTTACCACATATGCCAGTTGAACCCCTTCACCCATGCGGTCGAGCTGATCCGCTTCGCCCTATACGGGCAGGTCAATGTGCCGGCCCTGGCGGTCGTGACGGCCTGCACGGCAGCCTTCCTCGGCCTCGCCATCCTCGCCTACGACCCCATGCGCGGTACGATCGCCCGCAAGGGCGAAGCGCGTCCCGCAAGCTGAACAGGAGATGCCCAATGCGCCTGACCGCCCTCATCGCCTGCGGGCTCTGGCTTTTCCCCGCTGTGGCGCCGGCCCAGGCGCCGGCCCCGCGCGAGATACCCGAAGGCTTCGTCCTGCCCGGCCCGGCACCCAAGGGCAACGCCGCCGCAAACCCCGTCCTGGCCGCGCCGGAGCATCATGGCAGCGCCGACTGGCCCTGCATCCAGCGCAAGGTTGCCCGGATGGATGCCGCGCAGATCTGGCCCGCCGCGCCTGAAACCGTTGCCCAGCCGGAACGCACGCCGGCCGAGCGCCAGCTTGTGCGGGAGATCGCCCAGCGCCGCGTGCCGATACCAGATGCACGCCAGCGCCTGACCGACCATCTGGCGGCGTTGCCGCCGGAGCGGCGCAGGGCGGCTGCCGAAGCCGTCTTCATCGACCTGTTGCATGAGCTGAACCGCGAGCGGGCCGATGTCATCAACGGCATCGGCCGCTATGCCGGCAAGCAGAAGACCCTAGCCGAAAGCATCCGTGCCGAGACGGCAAAGTTCGACAGGCTGATGAGCCAGCCTATGCCCGACCAGAACGAAGTTGCCCGGGAACAGGAGGCCCTGCTTTGGCAGACGCGCGTCTTCGACGAGCGCCGCCAATCCCTGACATATGTCTGCGAGGTGCCTGTGCTGATCGAGCAGCGCATGTTTGCCCTTGGCCGGCTTCTTAAGGATTTTGCGGAGAACGATCGCTAGACCTGGCGGGCGACAGGCCCATCGATTCCGACTGCAGGGCGCCATCCGCCGCCACGACGCCGCGCCAGACGCGGTTGCCGATCCGCACGGTCAGCCGCCAGCGTCCCAGATCCTCGCCCTCCCCGCGTTCCACGCGGCTCTGCACCAGACGCCGGGCCATCAGGCCCCGCATCTGCGTCTCGGTCAGGGAAAAACGCGCTGCCAGAAAATCGGCATCCAGCATGATGCCGTCATTCTCTACCGAAACGCCCGGATGCTTCGTATCCATATGGCTATTATGGACGCCCCGCCGGCCGGGGACCAGACCTGGCTAGGCTTTCCCCTCCTGAATGGAGCGCAGGCCCGTCACAGCCTTCCAGAGGGGGCCGAGAACCTTCTCGACGATCGGGATCAACACAAAGCCCGCCGCAAGGCCGACGATGCCCGACCCGATGGCGGTGACCACCCATGTCACCGCGCCGGAGGCCGCAGGCACGAGACCGCCCGCGGCGACGGCGATATCGTGGATGAAATGTTCGGGCGCGGCGATCCCGTAGCCGGCCAGGCTGTGGACGATGATGCCGCCGCCCACCCACACCATCGCAGCCGTACCGAGAATGGCGAGCCCCTTGAGAAAGCCCGGCATGCCACGCACCAGTCCACGCCCGATCGTGGCCAACGCCCTGTTGCTGCCCTTTGCCATGGCAAGCCCGACATCGTCGGCCTTCACGATCAGCGCGACGGCGCCATAGACGGCGACCGTGATGCCGATGGCCACCACCGCCATCACCGCCGCGCGCATCCACACCGTGTCCGGCCCAAGGCCCGCCAACGTGATCGCCATGATCTCGGCCGAAAGGATGAAGTCCGTCTTTATGGCACTGGCGACGCGCTCGTCTTCCAGCGTCCGTGCATCGGGCGCGACGGTGCCGATCTTCGCCTCGTGCTTGTGCGCCTTGTGCGGGGCGATCATCTCGAAGATCTTTTCCGCGCCCTCATAGGCGAGGTAAAGTCCGCCCAGCATCAGGATGGGGGTGATCGCCCAGGGCGCGAAGCTGCTGAGCAGAAGCCCCCCGGGCAGCAGGAAGACCAGCTTGTTGAACAGCGAACCACGCGCGATGCGCCAGACGATGGGCAGCTCCCGGTCGGCGGAAAAGCCGACGACATAGCGCGGCGTCACCGCCGCGTCGTCGATGACCACACCGGCCGCCTTGGCGCCGGCCTTGGCGGCCTGCGCCGCGACATCGTCCAGCGATGCCGCCGCAACCTTGGTCAGGGCGACGATGTCGTCCAGAAGCGCGATCAGTCCGATACTCATGCCCAGTCCCTCGAAATCGAATCCCGTCGCGTCCCGACGATCATCTATCTTTGCCTCGCGACCCTGCTTGGCAAGGCGAGGCTTGGGTACAACGGGCAATCCGCGAAAGTTTCCCGATTCCGTTTAACGGCGGGCGCAGCGGAGGCGACGGCCTGGCCTATTGCGGCTCGTGCGGCTGCAAGGGCTGTCCGGCCTGCGACCAGCCGTCGGTGCCGTCCGGATACCAGGCGACGGAGGTATAACCCATGGCGATGGCACGTCGGGCGGCATTCCAGCTCATCCAGCAATTTCGCTGGCAGTAGAACACCAGCGGATGGGCACGGTCGCCGCCACTGGCCTTTGCGAGTCCCTCGGTGAAGTAACGCTCCGTCTGCGGTGCGAGATCGCCATAACCCGTGTCGGCCAGCCAGACGGACCCCGGGATGGCGTCGCGACGTGCGGGATGCCAGATGGTGCCTTCCGGGAGATTGTCGGGCTTCGGCGCGCGCGGCAGCACATCGACGAACACCGCCTCGCCGTCGCGCCACAGGGCGACCGCTTCGTCGGTGGTCAATACATGCGCCCCGGCCAGCGTGGCCGGTGTCGGCGCACGGTAATCGGAGCGTCGATAGTCGCCGGGCTCGCTCACCTCAGCGGCGGCCTGTGCGCCGAAGACCAGCGACAGCAGCGCCAGCATGGCCGGGGCGGAGCGCCGCATGGTCTTATCCGCCCTGCGCCGGAGCAATGGGGCGGTTCTGCTCGTCCAGCAGCGGGATGCCGTAGGACAACAGGATTTCGTTGATGTCATCCTGGTTTTCGGCGATCACCCGGTTCAACGTGCGCTTCCACTCCTGGTCGCTCGGCCGTACACCCATGGTGATGCGAAACACCATTGCCGGCCCGCGCGGCTCTTTCAGCAAGGGTACGACAACGTAGTCGGCGCCGGCCTTGCCGGCCTGGTACGCGGCCAGCGGGCCCCAGAGAACGGCTGCATCGATGACGCCGTTTTCCAGATCCGCCATCATGTCGGCTGCGGAATTGTCGATCCTCGTATCGACCATGAGCTGGTAGCCCTTGGCCTTGCCCATCAACCCGGCCTTGGCGATGAAGGTTGCCGGCGGCGTACCGGCGACGACGCCGACCGTCTTGTCCTTCAGCCGCGCATCTTCCAGCGTTTCGACGCCGTCGAGCCCGCTGCCCTTGCGATAGACGATCGCATAGGCGGTGCGGTAGTAGGCGTTGGTGTTCTGGACCAGTTCGTCGCCCTGCGGATAGCTCATGATGATATCGCAGCGATGCAGGCCCAGCGTCATCCGCACGAAACCGGTCGCCTGCGGAAAGTAGGTATAGCTGACCGACTTGCGGCCGAGCTTGCCCGCAAGGAAGGTGGCGAGTTCGTTTTCGAAACCTTCGCCCTTCTGGTTGGAATAGGGCATGGAGTTGGGATCGGCGCAGACGCGCAGTACGTCGGGATCGACCAGCTCGATGGCTCCGCCGAAATCCCTGTCCTGCGCACGGGCGGAAGCCGGCGCAAGGGCGCCGGCCACCATAAGCGCGATCATGAGCGTCAGAAGCCGAGGCATTCGTTTTCCGCCGCGCGTGCCTGTTCGTTGATCGGCGGACGCTTCGGCTCTCCCTTGCCGACGACGCCGTCCGTACGGGCGCGGAGATAGACGTAGATGGCGTCCAGATAGCACATCACGTTCTTGTCTTCGCCCCAGGCCGGCATCACCGAATTGCCGCCGGTGTTCCACACGTTCTGCTGTCCGCCGACGACGACGCCGGTGAAGGCGTAGTAATCCATCTGCTTGAGGGATTCCGTCAGGTTGGGCGCGAAGGACGAGCCCTGCCCGTCCGGCCCATGGCACTGCATGCAGTTGGCCGTGTATTTCTTGTAGCCGCGCCACGTATAGAAATCGGCGGTCCCGTCCTGCTGCAGCGAATAGGTCGGCACGTCGGCGGAGTCCACGAACTTGCCGTTTTCCCCCTCCGTCGCCTCGACACCGTTGTTGACGGTGTCGAGCGATGGATGGGCAGAAGGCTGCTGCTGCTGCGCCGACGCCGTCCCCATTGCGAGGAAGACGACGCCGGCAAACGCCAAGATTACCCTGTTCATCGACAAACCGTCTCCGATCTTAATTGCCATCGGTCGCGGAGGCTGTCTGGTCGGGTACGGTGAAGACGGTCAGCTGCCCGCCCAGTGCCGTGTATCGGGACAGCGAGGCATAGCCGCCGACCGCGCCGAGGCCGTCATTGGCATCGGTCAGGCCAGCCGCGAGGCCGATGCCGGCCCAGCCGCCGATGCCGGACAATACGGCCACATACTGCTGCCCGTCGCGCTCATAGGTCGTGACGTTGCCGATGATGCCGGACGGCGTCTTGAAGCTGTAGAGCTCCTTGCCCGTTTCCGCGTCGACGGCCTTCAGGTAGCCTTCCAGCGTTCCGTAGAAGACGACGCCGCCACCGGTGGCCAGCGCGCCCGACCACACCGAGAACTTCTCGGGGATCGACCATTTGATCTCGCCCGAGCTGGCGTCCCAGGCAATGAAGTTGCCCATGCCGCCATGGCTGTTCGGCGCCGGATACATCGACAGGGTTGCGCCGACATAGGGTTGCCCGGCCGTGTAGGCGACGCGGAACGGCTCGTAGTCCATGCAGACGTGATTGGTCGGCACGTAGAACATGCCCGTGTCCGGAGAGAACGCGGCCGGCTGCTGGTCCTTGGTGCCCAGGGCCGCCGGGCAGATGCCCGTGGTGTTGACGTCTTCGCCGTTGAATTCCGTCGAATACTGGTCCACCACCTGCGGCCGGCCGTACTGATCGGAGTTCTTGTCCATCACCACTTCGGTCGCCCAGTTGACGACCGGGTCGTATTTCTTGGCTACCAGCAACTCGCCCGATACCCGGTCGAGCGTGTAGGCAAAGCCGTTCCGGTCGAAATGCACGAGCGCCTTGCGGTCCTGTCCATCCACCGGAATATCGGCCAGGATCATCTCGTTGACGCCGTCGAAATCCCATTCGTCGTGCGGGGTCATCTGGTAGACCCATTTCGCCATGCCGGTATCGGCATCGCGGGCGAAGATGGTCATCGACCATTTATTGTCGCCAGGGCGCTGCGAGGGGTTCCAGGTCGATGGGTTGCCCGAGCCGTAATAGACGAGGTTCGTCTCCGGATCGTAGGAGAACCAACCCCAGGTCGTGCCGCCGCCGATCTTCCACTGATCGCCTTCCCAGGTCTTGAGGGACGAATCCTTGCCCACCGGCTTGCCGAGTTCGGTCGTCTTTTCCGGATCGAAGAGCATCTCCTCGTCCGGCCCGGTCGAATAGGCGCGCCAGGCGACGGAACCGTCCTTCAGATTATAGGCGGTCAGCGAGCCGCGCACGCCGAACTCGCCGCCGGAAATGCCGATATAGACCTTGTCCTTCACCACCAGCGGCGCGGCCGTGCCGGTTTCGCCCTTGGACGCATCGCCATTCTTGACCGACCAGAGCTGCTCGCCCGTGTCGGCATTGAGCGCGACGACCGAGGTGTCGGCCTGATGCAGGATGATCTTGGCCGGCTGATCGCCCTCGGGCGGCACATAGGCGACGCCGCGGTTCACGGTGTCGCAGCACATCACCGGGATGACGTTGGCATCCTGACGCGGCTCGTATTTCCACTTGATCGCGCCGTCTTCGGAAAGATCGAGCGCGTAGACGATGTTGGGGAACGGCGTATGCACGAACATCGTGTCGCCGATCACGAGGGGGCCGCCTTCATGACCACGCAAGACGCCGGTCGAGAAGGACCAGGCGACCTGAAGATCGCCCACATTGGCCTTGTCGATGTTCTTGAGCGGCGAGTAACGGGTATTAGCGTAGTCGCCCGACTGCATGACCCAGTTGGTCGGATCCTTGCCGAGCTCAGCGAGAGACTCGTTGGCCCCCGCACCGGAACTCAGGGCAAGCAGCATCGTCGAGGCGGCGGCCGCCTTCGTTATGGATTTCAGCACGGATTCCTCCCAAAGCAAGCGTCAGCAAGCCATGCGCGGTCGCGGAACCGCACGAGCAACATCGCAATGTTAATTGGGGACGGTTTCCGGCAGCGTGTCACGACCGCCAATAGGGGTCCTGGTGGGCACCGTTAAAGTTCGCCCTACCGAGGCCTTCGAGATCTGTCGACGCTCCCAACACCGACAGCCTTGAAGCCGGAAACCAAGGATGAAGCTAGGCCGAGTTTCCCGTTTGTGCAAGTATCAATTGAAAGAATTTGTTGCTGCAACGCAAACACATATATCATTGCACCGCAGCAAGGACAATATTGTAAGTAAATATGGCTCGCGTAACGGCGTTACATAAGATGATATCACGGCGACACGAGGCCCCATGACGAAGATCGGCTTTCGATCAACCGGTTCGACGCAGGTCTAAACTGCCTTCCAGGGGTGGCATGAACTGCAACTCGACGATCGGGATATGGGAGCTCAACCTGAAATTGTTGTTCGGTCCCCTTTGCTTCCGACTAATGGAAAGGTTCTATTGTGATCCGTATCCTGAATCCGACATGGACTTTTTCCCGACTTCAAGCAGCACAGGGCTTTGCGGCCGTCGCGGTCATATGGGGCATGGGCTTTTCGGAAGCTGCCGAACCCATCGACTTCAAGGAAATGGAGCCCGGACTGTACATTCATGTCGGCCAGGTGGCAGTGCCGGACAGCGCGAATCAGGGTGATACGTCCAATATCGCCTTCGTCGTCGGCAACGACATGGTGGTTGTGGTGGACGCCGGCGGCAGCCGAGCCATTGGGCAAGCCACGCTGGACGCGATCCGGGGCGTGACGGACAAGCCGGTCGGCTGGCTTATCCTGACACACATGCACCCGGACCATGTCGCCGGATCCGCTCCGCTGGTGGAGGCCGGCGCAACCGTGATCGCGCATTCCGGATACGAGGCGTCCATCGCGCCGCGCCGCGACTTCTACCGCGATCTCGAAGTTCGGCGGCAGGACGGTGATCCGGAGGCGTTCTTCTTTTCCGCGCCCGACGAGGTGGTGGAGGGCGATCGCATCATCGATCTCGGCAACCGCCGGCTCCGGCTGACATCCTGGCCGGTTGCCCACACGGCAACCGACCTGACCGTGCTGGACGAAACGTCCGGGACGTTGATCGCCGGCGACCTCGTCTTTGTCGACCACGTGCCGACGCTCGATGGCAGCCTGAAAGGCTGGATCGCAGCCTTGCCGCAACTGGCGGCCATCCCCGCCCGGCAGGTCGTGCCGGGCCATGGCCCGGCGCCGCAGCCCTGGCCGGAGGCACTGCGCAATGAGGCCCGCTACCTTGACGTGCTTGCCCGCGACATCAGGGCGCAGATCGCGTCCGGCGGCTCGATCGGCGCGGCCCAGACCGGCGCTGCGGCGTCCGAACGCGGGAAATGGGCGCTCTTCGATGCGTATAACGGGCAAAACGTGTCTGCCGCCTTCACCGAGCTCGAATGGGAATAGGCTTCCCTTCCGGATCGCGGCGCGCCACATTCACCACGGGCATCGTCGATCTGGGAGGATCGGACATGGCCGCCATGCCTATCAACCGCTTTTCAAGCGCAGCTCTCGTCGCGCTCGTTCTTGGCTTGTCCGTTACGGCCGGGGCCGGGCCAAGCCGGGCGTCCGACAGTTGGAGCGAATTGAAGGGCGCCATCTTCGGAGACCGAGCCATCGCGGATGATCGCGTGGTGGAGTTGGAAGCGCCATCCAGAGCCACCGACCCGGCCGTCGTGCCCGTCGTCATCCGGCTTGCCGAAGATGCGGCGATCAAGCAGGTGACTTTGATCGTCGATGAAAACCCGGCACCCGTCGCCGCCACCTTCACCCTCGGGCCGGATACGGGCATCCGCTCCATCGAGACGCGCTTGCGCGTCAACGCCTACAGCAATGTGCGCGCCGTCGCCGAGACGGCCGATGGGGCACTGCATGAGTCCGTCGTCTATGTGAAGGCGTCCGGAGGCTGCGCCGCGCCTGCCGCCCGCAACCCCGCCGAGGCTGCGTCCACCCTGGGCGAAATGCGGCTGCGGCGCCTGGTGGAGGCGGCCAACGGCCAGACCCAGGAAGCGCAGTTGATGATCCGCCACCCCAATAATTCCGGGCTGCAGCGCGATCAGGTGACGCATCTCTACATTCCGGCGCATTTCGTCTCCGACCTGGAAGTGCGGTTGGACGACAAGCCCTTTCTGTCCATGAGCGGCGGGATCAGCATTTCCGAGGACCCGAATTTCCGCTTCCGCTACGATGGGCCGGAGGGCGTGTTCCGGGTGATCGCATCGGACACGGAAGGGCAGACCTTCGCCAAGGTCTTCAGCCCCGGAGAGGGCTGAAAGCCGCTCAGAAACAGCGTACCTCTGCTTCGGCCTGCGCGCGGCGCAGATCGC
The DNA here is from genome assembly GCF_001463885.1 of Aureimonas altamirensis. Taxonomy (GTDB): domain Bacteria; phylum Pseudomonadota; class Alphaproteobacteria; order Rhizobiales; family Rhizobiaceae; genus Aureimonas; species Aureimonas altamirensis. The sequence goes on from NZ_BBWQ01000011.1 coordinate 257,077, forward strand.
CGATGGCGGCTTTCGCCGGGGCGGACGTGCGGAAGACGACGCCCTTCTCGCCGGTCACCTGCCCCATCGACAGGTATGTGCTGGCTTCGACATAGCGCGCATAGGGAACGATGGAGGCCACCACGTCGAACGAGCAGGAGCATTGGCGCAGCGCCTGCTGCGTCTGTCCGTTGGTTTGCATGCAGGCAAAGACGTAGTCGGCGACGGCGTCCGTCGGATAGTCGTTCGTGACGGCGCCGGAGGGCGCCACAAAAAGCCCGCATGCCAAAATGGCCATGAGGCCGATGGATCGCTTCTTCATTCGGACCTCCCTTGGCCGCCGTCATAGGCGACGAATTTGCCGAAGGCGCGCGGGCCGTCGCCCACCGCCACCTCGCCCACACGCTGCAATGTCGCAGCATCGATCTTCATCAGCGTATTATCGAACCAGTTGACCACGTAGAGCGCGCGTCCATCCCCGGCCGCCGCGATCCCTTCCGGATATTCCCCGACATCGACCGTCCCGACAGGCGCAAATGTTTCGGCGTCGAATACGCTGACCGTCGCACCGTGCTGGTCGGTGGCGAAGACCCGGCCGGAGGCGGTGGCCGTCGCATAGGGCCGGTCACCGACAGGCACGCTGGCCACTGTCGCCAGCGAAGCCACATCGACGATGCTGACATCGTTGGACACGACGTTGGCGACATGCAGCCGGCTGCCATCGGGCGAAAACTCGACGCCGAAAGGGCGCTCGCCCACCGGCACGGTTCCGACAAGCGCCATCTTGCCGGTCTCGAAGACGGAGATGCGGTTGGAATCCCGGTCGGCCGTCACAACCAGCCTGCCATCCGGAGATACCGCGACGCCCGACGGAGAAAGGCCGGTCGCCACCTCGGCGATTATGCGGCCATCTTCGGGGTCCACGACCGACAGTCGATGGGCATACCAGTCCGCCACATAGACCGGCGCGCCCGATGGATGCACCGCGACGCCCAGCGGCCCGCCCTTCACCTCGATGCGGCGCGCCACCCTTGCCGCCTTGGTATCGATCACGGTGAGCGTGCCGGATTCCGGGCTGGTCACATAGGCATGGCGTCCATCCGGCGGCACGGCGACACCGGCGGGCTTACCGCCGATGGGGATGGTTGCCACGACGCGCATGGACGTCAGGTCCACGACCGACAGATCGTCGCTCGACTGGTTGGTGACATAGGCCGTGTCCGCCCCGGCGCCCGTTGCCGTCAGAAGGGCGGCCGCCAGTACCGCGCACCGAAAGACCGATGCCGGCATGGAATCAGGACCCGTTTTCCAGACTGGCCTTCAACCCCTCCACGACCTTTTCCTGCATGGCGGCCACGGCATCGTTGGCGGCCTTGTCGTTGAGGTTTTCCGGCGGCTCGTTGTTCGGATAGCCCCGGTAGTAGGCGCTGCGAATCTCGATCTCGGATTTGTCGCCCCCGGCTGCGGGCTTCACCGTCAGGAACTCGCTGTAATTGGTCACGGGCAAAACCGCGGTACCCACCTCGGGCATCTGGATCTGGTAGCTCATGCGCGCGGCATCGTATTTGTAGAGCTCCTGTCGCAGGACCCCACCATCCTTCAGCGTCACCTCGCGCACGCTGTTCACCGCGTTGCCCGGTTCGGCCTTGACCGAGGCAACCAGCGGATTCCACGACAGATCGTCGAAATTGCCGATCTTCTGCCAGACGGCGACCGGCGCCATGTCGACTTCGATGGACGTGGCATGCTTCTGCCGCGACGGGCCGTGCGCAAGGGCTATGCCCGGCAGGACCGTCAGGGCCAGTGTCAACGCGACCAAGCTACGTGTCACGCTATCCTCCCTCAAGACGCAACGGTGCCCAGGCGAAACGCTATGACGTCCGCTCCATCATGGGAAGGCCGAAGGAATTTTCGGAAACGATATCGGGAAGATTTCCCGGCAGCCCTGGGAAGAACTACCGGAACGCCTTGAAGGTGACGGTCGTGAACGTGTCGGATACGCCGTCGACGGTCTGCAGCCGTTCTGTTACGAAATGCCCCGTATCGCTTTCGGGATCGAGGTAGAACTTTGCGATCAGGTCGAACTGGCCGGACGTGGAATAGACCTCGGACAGTTCCTCCACCGTCTCGACGAGGGCTTCGGCCACCGCATAGGCCCGGCCCGGCCGGCACTTGAACTGAACGAAGATGGCGCGCACGGCGTGCCCCCGTGAAAAGCGTTGCGGACAGGGCGCCGCGCGGCGGCACCCTGCCCCTTGCTATCAATCGACGAAGGCGCGTTCAACCACATAGGTGGCGGGCTTGTTGTTGGCCCCTTCCTCGAGACCGGCCTTTTCCAGGAGCGCCGCCGTATCCTTCAGCATCGCCATGGAGCCGCAGATCATCGCGCGGTCGATGGCCGGGTCCAGCGGCGGCAGGCCGAGGCTGGAGAACAGCGATCCATTCTCGATCATGGTGGTGATGCGCTCGCCGCGCGGCTCGCCCTCGCGGGTGGCCGACCCATGATAGAGAAGCTTGTCGCCGACGATCTCGGACAGGATCTCGTCCTGGGCGATGGAATCCACGAGATCCTTGCCGTACTGCAGTTCGGCGGTCTCGCGGGTGGTGTGCGTCAGGATGACCTTCTCGAACTTCTCGTAGGTCTCGGGATCGCGGATGACGCCGGCAAACGGCGCAATGCCCGTGCCGGTCGAGAACAGGTACAGACGCCGGCCCGGAATGAGCGCGTCGAGCACCAGCGTACCCGTCGGCTTCTTGCGCATCAGCACCGTATCGCCCGGCTTGATCTTCTGCAGATGCTCGGTCAGCGGGCCACCCGGCACCTTGATCGAGAAGAACTCAAGTTCCTCGTCCCAGGACGGGCTGGCGATCGAATAGGCCCGGAACACCGGCTTTTCTGCATTGGGCAGGCCGATCATGGCAAACTCGCCGGTCCGGAAGCGGAAGCTGGCGGGCCGCGTCATGCGGAAGCGGAACAGGCTGTCCGTATAGTGGTGGACTTCGGTCACCGTCTCGGCAAAGACGTTCGCGGGGACAGGAAATACCGGCTGCGCCTCATCCTGCGGCTTGACGATAGCGTTCATGTCGATCGGCCTTTGGCGTTATCTGGACGTTCTGGCGGCGTACAGCGGGTTCATGCCGCAGAACACATCCTATTGCGAGAAAGAATTTTCTTAAACTTCGACCTTGCGTGGAATGGCCCCTTCGGTTCCGAAGACGCGGCGATACCGCTCGATTTCGGACGGCAGCCCTGTCGCCTTGGCCGGGTTGTCCGATAGTTTCACCGCCGGCCGGCCGGCCGCATCCTTGACCTTGCAGACGAGGGAAATCGGCTTCAGCCCATTCGTCGGCTCGGGCGCGACGCCCCTGAAATCGTTGGTCAGGTTGGTGCCCCAACCGAAGCTCATGCGGACGCGGCCATGGAAATGCCGGTAGGTTTCCTCGATGGTTTCGATATCGAGCCCGTCGGAAAAGACCAGAAGCCGCTCCCGTGGGTCCACCCCGCGCTGCCGCCACCAATCCATGATCGTCTCGCCGCCATCGATGGGCGGCGCGGAATCGGGCCGGAAGCCTGTCCAGTCGGCAACCCAGTCCGGCGCATTGTCCAGGAAGGACCGCGTTCCGAACGTGTCGGGCAGCACGACCAGCAGGTTGCCATCGTACCAGTCCTGCCACTCGCGCATCATGCGGTAGGGCGCATCGCGCAGGGTGGCGTCGTCCACCGAAAGCGCGGCGGCCACCATCGGCAGTTCGTGCGCGTTGGTGCCGATGGCCTCCAGATCCGTTTCCATGGCCAGCAGCACGTTGCTCGATCCGGAAAAACGGCTTCCGAGCTTTTCTTTCAAGGCTTCCACGCACCAGCGCTGCCACAGGAAGGAATGGCGCCGGCGCGTGCCGAAATCCGAGATGCGGATATCGGGAAGCTCGGCCAGCCGCTCGACCTTCTCCCACATCTTCGTCTTGGCGCGCGCATAAAGCACATCCAGCTCGAAGCGCTTGAAGCCACGCATGGCCGCGCGCGAGCGCAACTCGTTGATGATGGCGAGGGCGGGTATCTCCCACATCATCGTATGCGTCCACGGGCCGTGGAACTGCAGCTCGTACTGGCCGTCGCGCCGGCTGAGCTCATAGGGCGGCAGCTCGAAGCCGCTCAGCCAGTCCAGGAAATCGGGGCGGAAGATCTGCGACTTGCCGTAGAAGCTGTTGCCGGCCAGCCAGATCATCTCGCGTTTGGAAAAGCGGATGGTGCGCGCATGATCCAGTTGGGCACGCAGCTCCGCTTCGTCGATCTCGTCGGCGATGCGCACCGAGGCCGTGCGGTTGATCAGCTCGAATGTCACCTGCGTATCGCGGTAGCGGCCCCAGATGAGCTGCAGCATCAGGAGCTTGTAGAAATCGGTATCGAGAAGGCTCCGGATGATCGGATCCAGCTTGAACGTGTGGTTCCAGACGCGCGTTGCGATATCGATCGCGACCATCGACATTGACCTCAGGCGATAAGCGAATAGACGAAGCGCGCACAGATCAGCAGCAGGAAGATGCCGAAGGCCATCTCCAGCCGCTTCTTGTTCAACCTGTGCGCAAGCGCGGCGCCCATCGGCGCGGTGATGACGCTGGTGATGGAAAACAGCGCGAAGCCGATCACCGAGACGTAGCCGAAAGCGAGCGGCGGTTGCAATGCCGCGATGCCGGGGTACTGCGCCGCAGCGGGCCAGCCGGCATAGATGTAGCCGATCGTTCCCGGAATGGAGATGATGACGCCCAGCCCCGACGATGTCGCCACGGCCTGGTGGATGGGGCGGCTGTAGAAGGTCATGAAGAGCGACGAAAGCTGCCCGCCGCCGATGCCCATCAGGGCCGAGAGAATGCCGATGACCCAGCCGTAGATCACCATCACGACCCGGCCGGGCATATCCAGGCCAAGACGCCAGCTTTCCCGGCCGAACAGAAGTTTGACGGCCGAAATGCCCGCCACGACGATGAAGACGATCTTGAACAGGTCGGCCGGGGCATAGCGGGCGATGAAGCTTCCGGCCGCGACGCCCAGCACCACCGGTATCGCCCACACTTTCAGGATCGACATGTCCACCGCGCCGCGCCGCCGGTGCGCGCTGAAAGAGCGGATCGAGGTCGGGATGATGATGGCGAGCGAGGTGCCGATGCACAGCGGCATGCGCACATCTTCCGGAACGCCCAGGATGCGGAAGAGCTCGTACAGGATCGGCACCGCCACGGCCCCGCCCCCGACGCCGAATACCCCGGCCAGAAGGCCGGTAACCGCCCCGCCGGCCAGAAGCGCCAAGGCGAGCCAGATCGCCTCCCCCATTGCGATATCGATCATGTCGTCTCCCCTCGTGCCCCCCACTCATAGGTGCGGGGAACACGGTGGCACAAGGTGTGCGTGCGGATATTTCGCCTTGCGCCGCGTCAGAACGTGGTGCTGACCTTGAGGTAGAAGGACCGGCCGGGCTCGTTGAAGGTTGCCGCGCCGGCTGCGTTGCCGCTGCCCTTGCGGAACAGCCGCTCGTCGAAGATGTTGCTGACGCCGGCGCCGATCCGCAATTGCTCGTTGGCCTGGAAGTCCACGTTGAAGCCCACCAGCGTATACGGATCGAGATCGTCCGTATTGGTTGCCAGGCGCCCCGTCACGACGTTGCGGGAGGGTGCTTCCGTCTTGCCGTAGTGCGTCAGCGTCAAGGCGGTGAACAGGCGTTCCGTGGCCTGCCACTCCAGTGCGGTGTTGATCGTGTATTCCGGCACCAGGGACAACGGATTGCCGGTTTCCTTGTCCTCCGATTCCAGCATGTAGGTGGCGTTGGTGCGCCAGTTCACCGAGTCCAGCAGCGGCACCAGAAGGTTGCCTTCCAGCCCGGACAGCACCGCCTTCGGCGTGTTGTCCCACTGGAACAACTGCGCACGCCCCAGAACCGCGACGGGCACCACGCCCGCCGTGATGCGGTCCTTGTAGTCATTGTGGAAGTAGGTCAGGCCCGCCTGCCATCCGGCATCGTTGATATAGTTGATGCCGACTTCCTTGTTGATGCTCGTCTCGGCCTTCAGGTCGGGATTGCCGATGACGTAGCAACCGAGCCCGAGCGATTGGAAGTTGAAGGGGCAGCCGTTGCCCATGGTGAAATAGACGTAGTTTTCATTGAGCTGGTACAGGTTGGGCGCCTTGAAGGCTCTTGCGATGCCCGCCTTCAGCGAAATCTCGTCGGTCAGGTCGTAGGAGGCGTTGAGGCTGGGGCTGGCATTGCCGCCGAACTCGCTGTGATAATCGCCCCGGATGCCCGGCGTCACGATCAGCTTGTCCGTGACGTGGATATTGTCTTCCAGATACAGGCCGTAAAGCTGCGCGTCGATCTTCGAGTCGCGGTCGGCGGGGTCGGATGGGACGCCGGGAATGACCACGCCCGAGGCAATCCCCTGCCGCAGCGACACAGGGTCGTCCATGTACTCGCCGCGGAATTCGGCGCCCACTGTGACGTTCTGGTCGAAGTGATAAGTGAAGGGGATGTTGAATTCCGACTTCGCCGCCCAGTTGTCGAGCGTGATCGTGCCCTTTTCCAGATTGCTGCTGATCGCCCCCTCGCCGCTTCCGGCCGTTCCTTCCAGGAAGCGGTTGTTGCGGGTGTTCTCCCACTGCACATACGAGTTCGAGGTGCCGAACTCGTAATTGCCGCGGTGGGTCAGTGCCAGCGTGGTGCGGTAGAGCGTGTTGGTCTCCTCGCCCTGGCTGGCCAGTTCCTCGATGATGCTGCTGGTGCCGGCAAGCTGCCGGTCGCCGGTGAAGATGTTGCCCTGCCGGCTGTAGCCGGCCTCGAACTCGAACTCGTGGGACTCGTTGGCATACCAGGTCAGCACGCCGCGCACGTCCTTGTTGACGACACCCTCGCGCCCGGCCGGTATGTCGGTCGGCAGCAGGGCCGCGTCGGCGTTGATCGCCGGGTCGTCGGCGTTGGTCTTGCTGTAGCTGCCGTAGACCCGGTAGGCGAAGTCCTGCCCCAGGGGCCCGCCCGCAAAAACGTTGCCGCGGAAGGTCTTGCCCTCTTCCGAGTGCTGCGGAATGTTGACGTAGCTCGAAACGGTGACGCTCTGCTCGGCAGGGCGCTTGGTGATGATGTTCACGACGCCGCCCGCCGCACCCGAACCGTAGCGCGCGGCGGCCGGGCCGCGCAGCACCTCGATCCGCTCGACCGCCTCGGGCGGCACCCAGTTGGAGTCGCCGCGCGTGTCGCGCTCGCCGGAGCGGCCGTAGCGGACGGCATTGCGCGACAGGACAGGCTTGCCGTCGATCAGGATCAGCGTGTTTTCCGGCCCCATGCCGCGAATGTCGATCTGGCGGTTGTTGCCACGCACGCCCGACGCCGAATTGCCGGTGAGGTTCACGCCCGGCTGCCGGCGGATGATGTCGGACAGGTCGTTGACCGGGGGCCGATGATCGATGTCGGTGGCGGTGATGATCGAAACGCCCGGCGCCTGCTTCAATTGTTCGTCGGCCGAAAGCACCAGCACCTCGTCGAGCGCGATGGCCTCGCCGGCCGGAAGAACGCTTTCGCCTTCCTCGATCTGCTCCTGCGCAACGGCGCCTTCCTGGGCTGCGGCATGGCCCACCGGTACGGACAGGGCGATCAGCAGCCCGATGGCGGTACCGGAGCGGAGGACGGTTCGGTTTGTAAGAGTGCGCGACAAGGCGAAAATCTCCATAGGCAAGCCGTTTCCCGGCTTTTGGGAGAAGCCGGGATCAGGTGATGAGCTGGAATGGAAAACCGTGGCGCTGGCGGCGGCTACTGCCCGGACTTTCAGGTTCGCCCCCATGTGACACAGGAGCCTGAAAGCTAAAAGTAGATTCCTGCACTCAACTATTGCAACTGGCGATCTGTGATGCCAAAGGGCAACAATGCCGGTCGCCCCTCGTTGACCGGCAAGGGTTCCGCCACGATCGGAGGGCGTTGCAATGATGCCGCATACGCAAGCCTATATCCATACCGCCTGGCGCGAGACGTCGCCGGGATGGCTTCTGGCCCTCGCCGCCATGCTGGGGTTCCGCCATCCGGCAAACGGCCCGCTCGCCATTTGCGACCTGGCTTGCGGCACCGGCTATTCGGCCGCTTTGACCGCGGCTTGCGTGCCGTCCGCAACCGTGGATGGTTTCGATGCCGATGCGGGCCATATCGAAACGGCCGAACGACTGGCCAGGAGCGCCGCCCTCGGCAACATCCGCTTCGACACCGCCGACATCCGCCGGCTCGCCGACGATCCGCCAAGGACCTACGATATCATCGTCGTCCATGGCGTCTTGTCCTGGGTGCAGCCGGATGTCCGGGAGGCGATCTTCCGGTTTGCCGGTTCGGCGCTGAAGGATGGCGGCATCGCCTATCTCCATTATGCCTGCCAGCCGGGCGCCTCCACCCTGGCAGTGCTGAACGGCGCGATGCGGGCCGCCGCGCCCGGTGGCACGCCGATGGAGCGTCTTCAGAAAGTCCGTCCGCTTCTGGCGCGCATGCGGCGTGGCGCGGGCCTGTTCGTTGCCCATCCCCAGGCCGGGACATCATGGGACAGCCTGGCGAACCAGCCCGATGCCTATGTCGCCCACGAGCTGGCAGGCGATACGTTCGAGCCCCTGTCGAGCGGCGATGTCATCACGGCGATGGCGGCACAGGGATGCGCCTTCGCCGGCAGCGCCACCCCCATCGAGAATGTCGACCGCATGTCCCTGCCCCAGGACTGCCTTGCCGCACTGGAGGGCGTCGGCCAGACGCCCCTGCGCGAGGTGTTAAAGGACATTGCCCGCGACCAGGCCCTGCGGCGCGACATCTATGTGAAGAACGGCCGGCCGCTGACGCCCCAGGCGCATATGGATGCGCTTGCCGGCTTGCGCTTCCGCCGCATGGCGCACGTTGCGGGCGGTGCCGTCACCGTCCAGACCAGGGTGGGGCCGGTGGAGGGTGCAGCCGCGATCTTCGGTCCGCTTCTCGACGCCTTCGCGTCGGGCGACCGCGGCTTTGACGAGCTGGCGCGCCTGCCGCCATTTTCCGGCCGGCCCGGTCTTCTGAACCAGTCATTGGTGCTGCTGATGGAGGGTGGCCTTGTGCGGCCGGTCTGGCCCGGCGCCGACACGGCCGGCGCCCGGGCCTTCAACCATGCGGTGTCCGACTACGCGGATGCACCGGCATTGGCCGATGCGGAACTGATGGGGCCGCGCCCGCTCTAGACAGCGCTCCTCAGGCCGCGCGGGAGCGCCCCGTCGGGTTGTATCGTTGGGCCATCTGGGCCAGAGCGTGCCAGTTCTGGCGCGAGACGATGGACAAAACGATCGGCTCAAGCCAACCGCGACGCGCGAACTCGGCCAGCAGCGCCGCCGGCAGGGCGTTCAAGGCCCCCTCGTCGACGCAGAGAAGACCGTCGCGGAGCGCCTGTCCGGCATCGCCGAGACCCGGCGCCTTGGAGGGCGTCAGGACGCCGGCCTCGGCAAGGGCGCGCCCCAGCTCGGCGGAATCCGCAAGGCTACGCTCTGCAAGCTGGCTGCGGATGACCGACGATTTTCCGAAGGAGGACAACCCGCCGGATTCCTCGAAGATCGGGTCGACATCCTCGTCCACGCCGGGCCGCATCTGGACAAGGCGGCCGCTGGAAAAATCGGCGTAGAGCCGGATCTTGCCGTCATGACCCGCCAGGGCGACAAGCGGGTATCGGCTGAGGCAGGAGGGCACATGGTGGTCTCGCCGCCAGCCGCCGAGCGCATCGACGAAGAGGTTGCGTCCCTTTTCGAGCGCCATGACGGCGACAGGTGTGGGGGTGTCGCCGTTCGTGAAGCAGATGGGATAGCAGCGCATGGCTGCACCAAATTCGCTTAACGCCAGGGGCGCCGTCTCGATGGTGGCGGCAAAGCGCAGATTGCCGCTTCGCCGCACGCCGAGGCCGGCGTGCCGATCCAGGCTCAGCACCCGCGGCTCGGCGAACCATGCGGGCAATGTCGGCGCCCGGTCGGGAAATGACAGAAAATCCGCATATGCCATCGGCTCACCCCTTGCCCGGCGTTGCTCCGCCGTCAGAGGCGGGTCATATAAACGTCATCATGCAGAATTTTTCTTTTATGCGCCATTCCACCGAAAGACTCAAGCTTCGACGTTATTGGCCGCAACGCCATCCTGCCCCAGTCGGCTTGCGACAAGCTTGCTCATCGGAAGCTCGGGCTGTTCCTTGTAGGCGCGGCGCATCAACGCGATGGATTGCGCTTCGATCTCGTCGGTCAGGCGCGCCAGAAAGGCCGCTCGGTCCAGCCCCGGCTCGATCGGCGGCAGAAACTCGGCGCGGATGGTGCCCGGCCGGCGATAGAAGGCCTGGCGTGGCCAGAACAGCCCGGAATTGAGCGCAACCGGCGTTACGGGCACATTGGTTGCGTTGTAGATGAAATGGATGCCCGGCCGGTAGTTCGGCACTGCGCCGGGGGCGCTGCGGGTCCCTTCCGGAAAGATGACGATCTGCCGCCCCTCGGCCATCGCTTTCTGGGCATCCTCCAGCATGCTGGCCAGCGCGGCCCCACGGCGGCTGCGGTCTACCGGGATCATGCCCATGCGGCGGCAGTAGGCGCCGAAAACCGGTATGGCCATCAGCTCCTTCTTCAGGATGAAGGTCGGGCGATCCAGCTCCGGGACAAGGGCGAAGGTTTCCCAGAAGGATTGGTGCTTTGACGCGATGATGGTCGCGCCGTCCGGCAGGTTCTCCTGCCCGACGATCTCCGATTTCGTACCGGCCACCCGGTGCAGAAGCCACAGCGAGGAGCGCGCCCAGTTCTTGACGATCCGCCAGCATGTCCGCTCGGGCAGCAGGAAGAAGACGGGGGAGAAGAGCAGAAGCTGCCCGATCAGATTGGCGTAGAACAGGATCTGGAACGCAAGGGAGCGCAGGGCGATCATCTTAATGGCTGTCCCGCTTGTATATCGACTGGGCGGCGATTCAGCCGTGGCCGGTATGGCCCTGCGACGTCACATGCCGCCCCAGCGTATCGACGATGTCGAACCCCGTTGCAAGACGCGCGCGCGCCACAAGCACCTTGGCATATTCGCTCAACAGCAGGCGCAGGCCCAGCCGGGTCGGGAAACCGTCCGTGCGCCACAATTTCTGCGGCGAGACGGGATAGGGCACGATCTCCGGCGCGCCGGAAACGCCGCCAAGCTCCGTCATGGCCCGTGGAATATGATAGTCGCTCGTCACCAGGGCGATGCGGCCGATCCCGTGCGAGCGCGCCCATTCCACCGTCATGCGCGCATTGCCGATCGTGTCGAGCGCGGCATAGTCGAGGTCGACGCAGCATTGGAACAATGTCCGGTCGCCGCCGGTGATGCGCGCGAGCGTCGACAGGCTGGTGCCGGGATTGACGCCGCTGATCAGCAAACGCTGGCCGCTGTCCTTCGTCAGAAGATCCACCGCCTGTTGAAGCCGCATCTCGCCGCCGGTCAGCACCACGATGCCGCCGACATCGGCAATCGATGCCGGTGCCCGCAGGCTTGCCACGTCGTTGGCGAAGCGCAGGAAGCCTCCGGCCAGATAGGCGGCAAGGCCAAGGACGGCCAGAAACAGAAGCAGGCCAAGGCGCATCCCGGGCCGTGCACCGCCCCTGCGCCTTGCTCTGTCTCTTTCAGCCTGCATGTGCTTGCCTGCGTACACTGTCCAATCCGTACATATGAGCGAGGAACTATGCCCGAGCCTTGTGGTTTCCAAAGCCGTTCATGCGGTGCCGGCGGGCGACAGGATATCCATCTCCGAAAGTTGCGCCCGCACGGTGAAGCGTGATGTGAGAGCCGTCAACAGCGCGGCGGCGAAGGCCATCAGCGCGATGGTGAGGTACCCCCACAACCCAAGGCTGAAGGTGCCGAACAGGGCTCGAAGCTGGTCGCCCTCGGCCGAGGCGGCGTCCGGGGCCGCGTACCAGCCCGCCACGGCGAAGATGCTGAGGGCCGCCAGGCCGCCGATGGCGCCCCCGATCAGCCCCAGCCGCAAAAAATGGCGCTGGAACTGCGCCGCTATGAAGCCGTGCCGGGCGCCCACGAAATGCAGCACCTCTATGATGTGCCGGTTGCCGGCCATGGCCCCGCGCGTTGCGAACACCACCGTCAGCACCGCCGCAACAACCACCAGTACCAGAATGGCGATGCCGGCCAGCACGGTGGCCTGCGCCATGGCGACGAGGCGCGACATCCACATGCGATGATCGTCCAGCGTCGCCTGCGGCACCGCGCGCTCTACCGCCTCGCGCAGCGCATCGAAATCCGGCGGCGATGCCGGGTCTATCTCCACCGCGATCATACGCGGCATGGGCAGGCCGGCCACGTCCAATCCGCCCAGCCAGGGCCGCAGCATCGCCCCGGCTTCGTCCTCTCCGACAGGCACGGCGGCGGTCACCCCGGGGGTCGACAAGGCCAGAAGCTGCAGCTCGCCGATTGCCGCCTGCATGTCGAGGCCGGGCTCCGGCTCGATCTGGATCGTCGCCTCGCGGGCGATGTCGTCGCGCCATGCACGCGCCGTATCCGAAATCATCAGGACGCCGCCCAGCGTCAGGCTGGCCAGGAAGGTCATGATGGCGATGACGGCCATCAGCGCCGTGCTCGTTACGCTGCGCGCCGGCACGATCGGCACCGGGCGCTTTGCGGTCGAGCGCCGCGCAAGTGACGACACCTGCCGCGACAGCGACCCGAGGCCGATTACCAGACGGTCGCGCAGCTCAGTCATGGATGCTCATCCGCCCGTCCGCCAGCACCAGCCGCCGGGCCGGCGCCTGCTCCATCAGGCTTACGTCATGCGTGGCGATGACGACCGAAGTGCCCAGCCTGTGCATTTCCTGAAACAGGCGCAACAACCGGCGCGCCAGCGGCGGATCGACATTCCCGGTTGGCTCGTCGGCCAACAGAAGGTCGGGCCGGTCGATCAGCGCGCGGGCGATTGCGGCGCGCTGCTTTTCGCCGCCCGACAGGACCATGGGCGGCGCATCCATGCGGTCGCCGAGGCCGACCCAGCGTAAGAGATCCACGACATCCTGCCGGTATGTGGCTTCCTCCCGGCCGCGCACGCGCAGTGGAAGCGCCACGTTTTCGTAGGTGGTCAGATGGTCGAGAAGCCGAAAGTCCTGGAAGACGATGCCGATGCGCCGACGCAGCTCCGGCAGCTCGTCGCGGCGCATGGTGGCCGCGTCGCGCCCCATCACCGTCACCATGCCGCGCGTCGGCCGCAGCGCCAGGAACAGCATGCGCATCAGGCTCGTCTTGCCGGCGCCGGAAGGGCCGCACAGGAACTGGAAAGACTGGGCGTCGATGCGGAAGCTGAGGTCGCGTAGAACCTCCGGCCCCATGTCGTATCTGAGCCCAACATTCTCGAACCTGATCAAGACCCTGTCCCTCCGCCGCCTGCCGTGGTGACGGCCGGGCATGACGCAACCCGGAGTGTGACGTCAATTCCTTTACCGTTCATTAACCACCCGCCGTTAACCTTTTCGCAATGTCTTCAAAGCGCCGGAGAGGGTCGATGGCACAGACGTCTCGCAGCAGCGCCGCCCGCCATCCGCAATGGCGCATCATCGACGCGGAATGCTGGACCGTTCGCAGGCCCTCCGGCCCCGAGCTGCGGCGCGCCGTACCGCTGAAGCGTGGGTTGGCTGCGGCCTTCGGCGATGCGCTCCGCAGGCTTGTGCGTCTTGGCAGAGGGTGAGCACGCGGGGCTCGCATTCCGGGGCGCGGCGATGTAGGCAGGCATCCTGTCAATTCAGGATGGAAACGGCTGTTCCATGATCGAAGTTCGCGGCAAGCAGATCGACACCCTCTACTCCGAATCCGAGATCGCCTCGGCCGTGGAGCGCGTCGCAGCCGAGGTTGCCGCCAACTCCAGCAACGATCTACTGGTCGTCTCCGTGCTCAAGGGCTCTTTCGTCTTCGCGGCCGATCTCATCCGCGCCCTGCACAGGGCCGGGGTGGCACCGGAAGTCGAGTTCATAACCCTGTCCAGCTACGGCGCCGGCACCATCGGGGGCGAGGTGCGGATCGTGCGCGACATCGAAAGCGACGTTCAGGGCCGGCAGGTGCTGCTTGTGGACGATATCCTGGAATCCGGACGCACGCTGAAATACGCCCGCGACCTGATGCTGGAGCGCGGCGCCGCGCGGGCTGAGATCGCCGTTCTGCTGGACAAGCGCATGCGCCGCAAATCCGAGATCGAGGCAGACCATGTGGGCTTCGACTGCCCGGATTACTTCGTGGTCGGCTACGGAATGGATGTCGGCCACGCCTTCCGTGAGCTGCCCTTCGTCGGTCGCGTCGTCGAATAGGGCTGGAGATCGGCAGAAATATTTCGTCGTGGTTGCATTTGAGCAACGGCTGAAAGTTCTGGGAAAGAATTTTCTGCATAATAGGGGAACGGACAGGTTGTCCGTGCGTCTTATGCATTGCGGAATCTCTCATGCCGATCAATGGGATGGGGGCCGAGTTGCCGGAGTGAGCGATGGCCAGGATCCTGATCGCCGAAGATGAAGCGGGAATACGCCTTCTCGTTGCGCGCGCCCTTACCCTCGAAGGCCACGACGTCGTCACCGTCGAGGACGGTGAAGAAGCGTTGGAGGTGATCGCCGGCGACCATGACGGCTTCGATGCCGTGCTGTCCGATATCCGCATGCCGGCCCTGACGGGGATCGAGCTTGCGCACGCCGTCAAGGCGGTCTTTCCGGATTTGCCGATCATGCTGATGACCGGCTACGCGGAACAGAAGGAAGCGGCGGAAAGCCTGACGCGCATCGTCTTCGGCGTCGTCGAAAAGCCGTTCACCCTGACGCAGATTCGCCGCGCCATGGGCGATCTCTTCGCGGCGCATCCGCCCCGGGCGCGCGCAGAGCCCATCCGCCGCGCCGGCTGAACGCCCTTACTGAGCCCTCAGAAGCCTTTCCAGATAATCGCGCTCCTGCTGGGGTGACAGCCTGTCGCCCAGCTTCTCGCGGATCTGGTCCAGGATGCGCCTTGCGCGCTGAATGTCGATCTCGTCGGGTATGTCGACATCCTGACCGAAATCCGGGCCCTGCGTCTGGCGTTGCCGGCCCAGCGGATCGCGGCCGGACCGCTGCTCGCCGGGCGCCGCACCCGGCCCCATCGTGCCGCCCTGCTGCTGGCCACCCTGCCCCGGCTGCCCCTGCATGGCCTCCTGCATTTGCCGCATCATGTCCTGCGCGCCTTCGCGCAATGCCTGCAGGGCTTCTCCCTGCCGGTCCACGGCTTCGCCGTCGCTGCCACGGCCGAGGGCGCCCTCTGCCTGGCCCATCGCCTCGTCGGCGCGCCCCATGCCTTTGCCGGGTTCGAGCCCGGACTCTTCCATCTGCTGCCGGAGCGCCTCCAGCCTTTCCTGCAACTGGCCCTGCCGCCGTTGCAGATCCTCCATCTGTTGGCGCAGCTCCTCGGCAGACGGAGGCTGCTGGCCCTCGCCTCCCTGCGCGCCCGGTGGCTGCGGCATTCCTTCCATGCCCTCCTGCATCTGCCGACGCAGGTCTTCGCGGCCCAGTTCGAATGTCTGGTCCATCAACTGCTGTTGCTGCTGCAGCAACTCGCCCATTTCGTTCATCTGCTGCTGCATTGGGCTCTCGCCCTGCGGCTGCTGCTGTCCCGGTTGGGCCATCTGCAGATTGTTCATCATGTCCTGCAACTCGGACAAAAGCTGCTGCGCCGCCTCGCGCGAACCGGAGCGCGCCAGATCCTCGATCCGGTCCATCATACGCTGCAGATCCTGCGGGCTGATCTCCTGAGCATTGTCCATCTGGCCCAGATTCTGCGGCGGCTGGTTGCGCATGGCCTCTGCCATGGCCTGCATGAACTCCTGCATCGCCTCGCGCAATTCCTGCATCAGCTCGGCGATTTCCTCTTCCGAAGCGCCGTTCTGCAGGGCTTCCGACAGGGCCTGCTGGGCATCGCGAAGGCGGCGCTCCGCAAAGGACAGGTTGCCCTGCTCGATGCCGAGCGCGATCTCCCACAGGAAGTCGACCGCCGAGCGAAGGTCGTCGTCGTTGGCTGCATGGGCGATGCGCTCGCGCGCCGCGCGCAGGGCCAGATAATCGGCGGTGCGCGGGATGAAGCTGTCGGCATGCAGCGTGACGGCATCGATCAGATCGACCACGCGCCGGGCTGCGTTCGCATCCAGCGCCAGGATACGGCGTTGTTCAACCACGGCACGCGCCAGCGGGTTGTTGAAGGGGCGCTGCGGAAGCACAAGCTCCATAGGGTCGGAACGGCCCTCCTGCCCGGCATCGTCCCGCGCCGCCAGGGTCATCCGCACGGCTGCCCCTGCATAGGGGCTATCCACCAGATTGGCCGATGTCCGCCCCTTGGCAACGCCCTTCGTGCGTCTCGGCATGGCAAGGTTGATCGATGGCGGCTCGATCAGCGGACGGGCGTTCTCGGCCACGTCCACCGGCTCGATCAATGCCTGCCCCTGTGGCGCCCCGTAATCATCCTCCACCGTGAAGCCGATTTCCAATGCGCCATTGCGCGCGGAACGCGGCTCGCCGTCGAAGGCGATGACGGGCACGGTATCCGGGACGACGTCGAACTGCCACGCGCCGAGCGTCCGGAACCGGGTTTCCACCGCCACCGCGCCGGAGCGATCCAGCGCAAACTCGTATTCGGCAGGCCCGGAGGTTGGCGCCGGCAAAGCGGCTTCGCCATCCGCAGGCGTGTCAACTGCCTGCGGAACGATCTCGGCTTCGGCGGCGTCGGCCGCCCGGAAGCTCATATCGACGCCGCTGCCGTCCGATACGCGAACAGACAGAACGCTGCCCGCCGGCACGCCGAACGGACCGGAATCCTCCGCCCCGGTCAGGAAGATGGGGGCCCGGCCCGTATAACCGGGCGGCGTCACCCAGGCGTCGACGCGTGCCGCAGCCAGTACGGTGCCTTCAAGCGGCGTCGTGGCATCGGAGATACGGCCACCGCCCGGCCCGAAGGAATAGGCGAAGGCCGTCACGACGCCGAGGGCGACAAGGACGCGCAGCCCATAAGGGTCCAGACGTTCCGTCCGCGTATTGGGAAGCCCGCCGGTCAGCCCGGTCAAACGCTCGGCCATGCGCTTCTGGTGAATTCGCCACAGCGCCATGGAGACCGGATCGTCACCCAGCGCGCGCTCTTCCTGGGCGCGCAGCGGCTGGTTGGCAAGGTGGCTTGCCTCTTCCACACGCGCCGTCACGGCGGCCGCGCCGGGCAGACGCAGGTGCCGGTTGCGCCATGCCAGCCAAAGCGCCGCAAGGCAGAGCGTGGTTAAAACGGCAATGCGCGCCGGTGCCGGCATGGCGGCGAAGATGCCCGTCCAGGCCAGGATGAGGAACAGGCCGACAAGGCCCGACAGGCCAAGGACGAGCGGCCAGAACCGTTCGACCGCGATCGAGAACCAGGCCGACAATCGGGCCGGTATGAAGCCTGTTCCGCCGCCCTGTCCGCGGTTCTGGTCGTTGCTGTCGGCTGGTGCCATGGCGCGGGCCTTCGTTCCGGCGGCTGGATCGGGCGGCACGCCGCCCTGACCGAAGCTTACCAGCTTTTAAGGCGAAGGCGAGGCGCGCGCCGTGCTTGCCGTCAAAGCCAGGGCGGAATGCGGTCGAGTCCGATCAACTCTTCGAGCGTCTGCCGTGGCCGCACCGCATGGAAGGCATCGCCCTTGACGAGAACCTCGGCGATAAGGGGTCGGGTATTGTACGTCCCGGACTGGACGGCCCCGTAGGCGCCGGCCGTCGAGACATAGACGAGGTCGCCTGCCTTCAACTCCGGCAAGTCCCGGTCCCGCGCGAAGAAATCGCCGCTCTCGCACACCGGCCCCACCACATCCACGCGCTGCGCCGGTGCCCCTGCCGCCGGCTCGATCACCGGGGCGATATCGTGCCAGGCATCGTAGAGGGTCGGGCGGATCAGGTCGTTCATTGCCCCGTCGACGATGACGAAGGTGCGCCCGCTTTCGCGTTTCACATAGATGACACGCGCAACCAGAATGCCGGCATTGCCGGCGATCAGGCGCCCCGGCTCGAAGATCACGCGCGTACCGAGATCGCGCACATGGCGCTTGACGATCGCGGCATAGGCGGGCGGCTCCGGGGGCGGGTTATTGTCCCGCTTGTAGGGCACGCCGAGGCCGCCACCCAGATCCACATGCGAAATCTGGTGGCCAAGCGCGCGCAGCCGGCGAACAAGGGCGGCCAGACGGCCGAACGCCTCGTCGAATGGCTCCAGCTCGGTGATCTGGCTGCCGATATGCATATCGATGCCCGACACCTTCAGCCCGGGCAGCCGCGCGGCGAGATCGTACACCTCTTCTGCACGGTCGAAGGCGATGCCGAACTTGTCGGCCTTCTTGCCGGTGGAGATCTTGGCGTGCGTACGCGCATCGACATCCGGGTTGATGCGGCACGAGATGTGCGCAACGCGCCCGGACGCCGCCGCCTGCCCCGAGATCGCCTCCAGCTCGGGTTCGGACTCCACGTTGAAGCAGAAGATGCCCGCATCGAGGGCGGCCTCGATCTCGGCGTCCGTCTTGCCCACCCCGGAAAACATGATCCGTTCGGCTGGAATGCCGGCCATCAGAGCCCGCTTCAACTCGCCGCCGGACACCACGTCGGCGCCCGCGCCCAATGCCGCCAGCGTTCTCAGCACGGCCTGGTTGGAATTGGCCTTCATGGCGTAACAGACGAGCGCGTCGATATCGGAGAAGGCCTCCGCGAAGACGCGGTAATGCCGCTCCAGCGTCGCCGTGGAATAGCAATAGAAGGGCGTGCCGACAGAGTCCGCAATGCTGCGGATATCGACATCCTCGGCGTGCAGGACGCCGTCGACATAGTCAAAGTGGTTCATGGCGCGCTTTTTATATGGATCGTCAGTTCAACAGGCCGTCGAGGAGGAAGCGCCGCTCCGGCGCGCCGGGATTGCGTGTCACCTCTTTCGGCACCACCGACGTCTCGGACGAGCGATTGGTGATTGCGGGTGCGCGCGCCAACCCGTTGCCGTCCGGCGCGATGACATAGGGCCGTGCCGGCTGGCCCTCAGGCGTCGGCGGCACCGGCAGGTTCTTGCGTCCGCAGGCGGCGAGGCCGAGCATCAGTGCCAAGCTTACAAGGATCATTACGCGCATCGCCCATCACTCCAGATCAGAAATCACTCGCCCGTGGATAGGCGTTGCTGCCAATAGGCAACCTGTTGGCGCACATTGTCGGGGGCCGTGCCGCCGAAGCTCTTGCGGCTGGCCACCGATGAATCGACCGACAGCACATCGAAGACCTCGGGCCCGATCCGCTCGTCGATCTCCTGCAGGGCTTCCAGCGGCAGATCCTCGAGCGCGACCTTACGCGATTCCGCCAGAGCCACCACCCGGCCCGTCACATGATGCGCCTCGCGGAAAGGCAGGCCCGCGCCGCGCACCAGGAAATCGGCGAGATCGGTGGCGGTAGAGAAGCCGGCGCCGGCGGCGGCGCGCATCCGGGCCACGTTCACCTCGAGGTCACGGACCATGCCCGTCATGGCCGAAAGGGCCAGCGACAGCGAGTCGATGGCGTCGAAGACCTGCTCCTTGTCTTCCTGCATATCCTTCGAATAGGACAGCGGCAGCCCCTTCATCACCGTCAGCAGCGCCACGAGCCCGCCATTGATGCGGCCGTTCTTGGCGCGCACCAGTTCGGCGGCATCGGGATTCTTCTTCTGGGGCATGATGGACGAGCCGGTCGAGAAGGCGTCCGACAGGCGCACGAAATCGAATTGCGGCGTAGACCAGATGACGATCTCTTCCGCCAGACGCGACAGGTGCATGGCCGTCATGGCGGCCAGGGCCAGAAACTCGATGGCGAAATCGCGGTCGGAGACGGAATCCAGCGAGTTGCGGGTCGGCTCGCGGAAGCCGAGGTCTTGCGCCGTGCGATGCCGGTCGATCGGGAAGCCGGTGCCGGCCAGTGCCGCCGCACCGAGCGGCGATTCGTCCATGCGGCGCAGGGCGTCCCGCACGCGGGAGCGGTCGCGGCCCGCCATCTCCACATAGGCGAGGCAGTGATGGCCGAAGGTCACGGGCTGGGCCGCCTGCAGATGGGTAAAGCCCGGCATGACGGTTGCCGCATGCTCCTGCGCGCGGGCCAGCAGCGCGCCCATATAGGCGCTCAGTCCGGCTTCCAGCTCCTGCAGGGCACGCTTGACGTAGAGGCGGAAATCCACGGCCACCTGGTCGTTCCGCGAGCGGGCGGTATGCAGGCGGCCGGCCGCCGGGCCGATCAGCTCGGCCAGCCGCGCCTCGATATTCATGTGGATGTCTTCGCGCTCGCGCGAGAAGGAGAAGCGCCCCTCCTCGATCTCGGCACGGATCTCGGTCAGGCCCTTGTGAATGGCCGCCGCATCCTCTGCCGAAATGATGCCGTTTTCGGCCAGCATGGCGGCATGGGCCATCGACCCTGCGATATCCTCGCGGTAAAGCCTCTTGTCGAAGTCGATGGAAGCGTTGATGGCCTCCATGATCGCGTCCGGCCCCTGTGCGAACCGGCCGCCCCACATTTCGTTGCCAGGCTTTTTGGTCATTCCGGTCTCCTGGCTCATGCGTCCTGAAGGTTTTTCATCATGCAGTCGTCGCCGCAGCAACCGTCCCCCGGCAAGGAGCCGCGCAAGCGCTCGCTTTTCAGCTTCGGCACGTTGGCGCTCTTTGCCGGCGTCGCGGCCGGCGCCTTTGGCGTATACGTGATCGAAAGCCGCTCTGGCAACGAAGTTGCAGGCAATTGCCCCGTCGACGATCAGTTGAAGGCGCGGATCGACGCGGCGGCGCGCGGCGAAGTGGCGGCGATGGTGGCCATGGACACACCCTTCGACGCCACCGCGCTGGCCTTCAAGGATGCGGACGGCGTGCAGACCAGCATCGGCGCGATGGCCGGGCAGACGCTGCTCGTCAATTTGTGGGCAACGTGGTGCGTGCCCTGCCGAGTCGAGATGCCCGAGCTCGACCGTCTCCAAGCGGAAGCGGGCAGCGACGCCTTCGCGGTGGTGCCGATCAACCTGGATCTCGGGGAGAGCGACAAGCCGCAGGCCTTCTATGACGAGATCGGGTTGACCCATCTGCCCATGTACCGCGACGAGACGCTGAAACTCTTCAACGATTTGAAGGGCAACGGGGTGGCCTTCGGCATGCCGGTGACCATGCTCGTCGACAGCACGGGCTGTGCCCGCGGCGTCATGAACGGACCGGCCGAATGGGCGGGCGCGGATGCGCGCGCCCTGATCGATGCCTTCATGTCGGCGGGCGGCTGACGCCCTCCACGATCGCACCGGACGTTCCAGTGCCTGAATGCGAAAAGGCCGGGTTTCCCCGGCCTTTCCAATAGTCTCGACGCAGTCGCAGCTTACGCCGCGTCTTCCGCGTCCTTGCCGATTTCCTGGCCGGAAGTCTGGTCGACGACCTTCATCGACAGGCGGACCTTGCCGCGCTCGTCGAAGCCCATCAGCTTGACCCAAACCTTGTCGCCTTCCTTGACGACGTCGGTCGTCTTGGCGACGCGGTCGGCGCCGAGCTGGCTGATATGGACGAGACCATCGCGCGAACCGAAGAAGTTGACGAATGCGCCGAACTCAACCGTCTTGACGACCGTGCCCTCATAGACGCCGCCGACTTCCGGCTCCGCCACGATGGAGTGGATCCACTTGCGGGCCGCCTCGATCTCCTTGCCGGAGGAAGAGGCGATCTTCACCGTGCCGTCGTCCTCGATGTTGATCTTGGCGCCGGTCTTCTCGACGATCTCGCGGATCACCTTGCCGCCGGAACCGATCACGTCGCGGATCTTGTCGGTCGGAATCTGCATCACTTCGATGCGCGGAGCGAACTCGCCCAGCTCGGAGCGGCTCTGGGACAGGGCCTTGGCCATCTCACCCAGGATGTGGATACGTCCACCGCGGGCCTGCTCGAGGGCGATCTTCATGATCTCCTCGGTGATGCCCTGGATCTTGATGTCCATCTGGAGCGAGGTGATGCCCTCGTCCGTGCCGGCCACCTTGAAATCCATGTCGCCGAGGTGATCCTCGTCGCCCAGGATATCGGACAGAACGGCGAAGCGCTCGTCTTCCTTGATGAGGCCCATGGCGATACCCGCAACCGGACGGCCAAGCGGCACACCGGCATCCATCAGCGCCAGCGAGGTGCCGCACACCGTGGCCATCGACGAGGAGCCGTTGGATTCGGTGACTTCGGAGACGACGCGCAGCGTGTAGGGGAAGGCTTCCTTGGCCGGCAGCATCGGGCGGATCGCCCGCCAGGCCAGCTTGCCATGGCCGATTTCGCGGCGGCCGGGCGAGCCCATGCGGCCCGTCTCGCCCACCGAATAGGGCGGGAAGTTGTAGTGAAGAAGGAAGGTTTCCTTGTAGGTGCCGGTCAGCGAGTCGACATACTGCTCGTCCTCGCCGGTGCCGAGCGTCGCCACCACGAGGGCCTGCGTCTCACCACGTGTGAACAGGGCCGAGCCGTGCGTGCGCGGCAGAAGGCCGGCTTCCGCGACGATCGGGCGGACCGTGTCGAGGCTGCGGCCGTCGATGCGGCTCTTGGTGTCGAGGATGTTCCAGCGCACGATCTTGGCCTGGAGCTCCTTGAAGACCGAGCCGATCTCTTCCTTGGTGAAGCGCGGGGCTTCATCGCCCTCGGGCAGGAAATGCGCCGAGACCTTCGCCTTGACGGCGTCGACGGCGGCATAGCGGGCCTGCTTGTCGGTGATCTTGTAGGCGTCGCGCAGTTCGGTTTCGGCCAGCTTCAGCATCTCGCCCTCGAGGGCGGAGAAGTCCGGGGCGGAATGATCGCGCGGCTCCTTGGCTGCATGTTCGGCAAGCTGGATGATCGCGTCGATCACCGGCTGGAAGCCGCGATGACCGAACATCACGGCGCCGAGCATCGTCTCTTCGTCGAGTTCCTGCGCTTCCGACTCTACCATCAGGACGGCGTCCTGCGTGCCGGCGACGACGAGATCCAGCTTGGACTCGACCATTTCGTCGACATGGGGGTTCAGCTTGAACTCACCGCCGATGAGGCCCACGCGCGCCGCGCCGATGGGGCCCATGAAGGGCACGCCCGACAGCGTCAGCGCGGCAGAAGCGGCAACCATCGACACGATGTCCGGATCGTTCTCGAGGTCGTGCTGCAGAACGGTGATCACGACCTGCGTGTCGTTCTTGTAGCCCTCGGCGAAGAGCGGACGGATCGGGCGGTCGATCAGGCGGGAGACGAGCGTCTCCTTCTCGGAGGGGCGGCCTTCGCGCTTGAAGTAACCACCCGGGATGCGACCGGCCGCAAAGGCCTTTTCCTGGTAGTTGACGGTCAGCGGGAAGAAGTCGAAGCCGGGCTTGGGCGCCTTGGCGGAGACGACGGTCGCCAGGACCGTGGTTTCGCCGTAGGTGGCCAGGACGGCGCCGTCGGCCTGACGGGCGATCTTGCCCGTCTCAAGCGTCAGCGGGCGGCCGGCCCATTCGATTTCCACTTTATGGGTGTTGAACATCGTTGAATCGTTCTCTTCTGATTGCCGCGGCGCAAGTGCGCCGCCGGCGTTCCGTTGGTTGGAAACGCACATGGGCAAGACGGCGGGAGGCTTCCACTGCGCCAGCGCGGCACAAGCATCCGGCAATCCTGCCCCATGGGCGCCTGGGGCAGATGTCGAAAGGGCGGGCTCCGTCAGGAAACCCGCCACTTTCAGTCTTTAGCGACGCAGGCCGAGGCGCGAGATCAGCGCCTGGTAGCGCTCTTCTTCGCGGCTCTTCAGGTAGTCGAGAAGACGACGACGCTGCGAGACCATCTTCAAAAGGCCGCGACGCGAGTGGTTGTCCTTCTTGTGGCCTTTGAAGTGCTCGGTCAGGTTGGCGATGCGCTCGGAAAGCAGGGCTACCTGCACTTCCGGCGAACCGGTATCGCCTTCCTTGGTCGCGAATTCCTTCATAAGCTCGGCCTTGCGCTCAAGCGTGATCGACATCGTGTTTCCCTTTCGTATTCAGGAGGGTCGGGACACCCAAAGCCGGGATGTCGTCCAGCATGGGTCGTTACTCGCTCTGGCCCGTGGGCCGGCGATCGGCGGGATATAAGCCAAAACGGTGCGAAATGCCAGCCCGCCCCATGCAGGCCGCATGACGCCGCCGTCAGCGCCCGCCGAAGACGCGGCGCGGATGGAAGGAGCCCTGTTCGATCGAGCCGATGGCGATCAGCCGGCCAAGCCCGGTGGCAAACGCTTCGTCGCAGAAAGCCGGCGCATCGCGGCCGCGCAGCAGCACGGGGTTGCCCGACAGGACACGTGCCGACTGCTCGTCGCTGAGGCTGACCTCGTACAACTCGCCCAGCGCCTCGGAGGCGTCCAGGAGGTAATCGTCGAGCGGCGTGAAGTCCACGACGCGCGCCCGTGCGCCCGCCGTCACGGCCTCTTCGTCCAGCGTCTCGCGGCCCTCGTCGGCGGCGGCTTCCAGCTCTTCGAGCGTCACCATGTCGGCCTCGTCGAAGGCGCCGACGCTGAGCCGCCTGAGGTCGATCACATGACCGAAGCAGCCAAGGTCGCGGCCCATGTCGCGCGCCAGGGCACGCACATAGGTACCCTTGCCGCATTCCGCCTCGAAGACGGTTGTCTCGGCGTCGGGCATGGACACGATATCGAGCCGGTGGATCGTCACGCCGCGCGCGGCGATCTCGACCGATTCACCGCCCCGCGCAAGGTCGTAGGCCCGTTCGCCATCGATCTTGATGGCGGAGTACTGGGGCGGCACCTGCGAGATTTCGCCGCGATAGGCGTTCATCGCCTGCTCGATGTCCGTCTGTTGCGGACGCAGGTCGCTTGCCCGCAGCACCGGGCCCTCGGTATCGTCGGTTGCCGTCTCCGCGCCCCAGCGGACGGTGAAGCGGTAGACCTTCTGGCCATCCATGACATAGGGTACGGTCTTGGTCGCGTCGCCGAAGGCGATGGGCAACATGCCGGACGCCAGCGGATCCAACGTTCCGGCGTGGCCCGCCTTCTGCGCGAAATACAGCCATTTCAGCTTGGAGACCGCATCCGTCGAGCCGAGGCCCTTCGGCTTGTCCAGAATGACCCAGCCCGAAATCGGGCGCCCTTTGGGCTTGCCGCGGCGGGCCATCAGCGTTGCTCCCCGCCGGTATCGTCCTCGTCCGCGTCGTCGAGATCGCGGGCGACGGCAGGCGAGCGCAGAATAGCGTCGATCCGGGCGAAATTGTCGAAACTGTCGTCGGCGCGAAAGCGGATATCGGGCATGTACTTCATCTGTCTGAGCGCGGGCGTGGCGCGGCCGCGCAGGTATTTGCGGTTCTGGTTCAGCGCGGCGACGAAAGGCTCGCAATCCTCCTGGCCAAGCACCGTCACATAGGCGGTCGCCAGTTTCAGGTCGGCCGTCATGCGGACTTCCGTAACGGACACCACTGCCCGCTCCAGAAGCGGATCGCGCAACTCGCCGCGTTGCAGAATTTCAGTCAGCGCGTGGCGAACCTTCTCGCCGACGCTGAGCTGGCGCTGCGAGGGCGCCTTGGAGGGATTGGGGCTTCGAGCCATGTTACGTCGTTCAGCCTGGCATGATGGAAACGGATGGACGCGCCCGCCGGCCATGCTGGCCGGGAGCAAAATCGAGCGATAACGGCAAGAGGCCCGGCGCATGACGCCGGGCCGAAAGCATTGCCGCCAGTGACGCCCCTAGAGCGAGCGGGCGATGTGCTCCACGCGGAAGCATTCGATGACGTCGCCCTGGCGGATGGCGTCGTAACGCTCGAAGGCCATGCCACACTCCTGGCCGGCCGGCACTTCCGCCACTTCGTCCTTGAAGCGCTTGAGCGTCGACAGCTTGCCCTCGTGGATGACGACGCCGTCGCGCACGAGGCGCACACCGGCGCCGCGCTCGACGCGGCCTTCGGTGACACGGCAACCGGCAACCTTGCCGACCTTGGTGATGTGGAAGACCTCGAGGATCTCCGCATTGCCAAGGAACGTCTCGCGGCGCTCCGGCGACAGAAGGCCCGACATCGCCTGCTTAACGTCATCCACCAGATCGTAGATGATGTTGTAGTAGCGGATCTCGATGCCCTCGCGCTCGGCAGCCTGCCGAGCCTGAGCGTTGGCACGGACGTTGAAGCCGATGATCGCCGCATTGGAGGCGGCGGCCAGCGCCACGTCCGACTCGGTGATCGCGCCGGCGCCGGAATGCACCAGGCGTGCCGCGACTTCGTCGGTGCTGATCTTCTCGAGCGCCCCGGCGATGGCTTCGACCGAACCCTGCACGTCGCCCTTGATGACGAGCGGGAATTCCTTCAGGCCGGTCGCCTGAAGCTGGCTCATCATCTGCTCCAGCGAGCCGCGCTGTCCGGCCGACTTGGCGACGGCCTTCTCGCGGGAGACGCGCTGACGGTACTCGGCGATCTCGCGGGCCTGCGCTTCGTTCTGCACGACGGCAAAACGATCGCCGGCACGGGGCGTGCCCTGCATGCCGAGAACCTCGACGGGCATGGAAGGCGCGGCCTCCTTGACCTGGCGGCCCTGATCGTCGACCAGCGCACGCACCTTGCCCCACTCGTTGCCGGCCACGATGATGTCGCCGGTGCGCAGCGTACCCGCCTGCACCAGAACGGTAGCCACCGGGCCGCGACCGCGGTCGAGCTGGGCCTCGATGACGACGCCCTCGGCCGGCCGGTCCGGATCGGCCTTGAGTTCGAGCACCTCGGACTGCAGCAGGATCGCATCGATCAGCTTGTCGAGGTTCGTACCGGCCTTGGCCGACACTTCGACGTCCAGCACTTCGCCGCCCATCGATTCGACGAACACCTCGTGCTGCAGCAGCCCGTTGCGTACCCTGGACGGATCGGCCGACGGCTTGTCGATCTTGTTGATCGCCACGATGATCGGCACGTTCGCAGCCTTGGCGTGCTTTATGGACTCGATCGTCTGCGGCATGACGCTGTCGTCGGCCGCCACCACCAGCACGGCGATGTCGGTTGCCTGGGCGCCGCGGGCACGCATGGCCGAGAACGCCTCGTGGCCGGGCGTATCGATGAAGGTCACCTTCTGCCCGTTATGCTCGATCTGATAGGCGCCGATATGCTGCGTGATGCCGCCCGCTTCGTCGGAAACGACGCTGGTCTTGCGGATCGCATCCAGAAGCGACGTCTTGCCGTGGTCGACGTGGCCCATGATGGTCACGACGGGTGCCCGCGGCAGCATCTTGGCAGGGTCGTCGACGACGTTGAAGAAGCCTTCCTCGACGTCGGACTCTGCCACGCGCTTCGCCGTATGGCCGAATTCCGCGACGATGAGCTCGGCAAGGTCGGCGTCGATGACGTCGCCCGGCTTCATCATCTGGCCTTGCTGCATCAGGTACTTGATCACGTCTACCGCACGTTCCGACATGCGGTTTGCCAGTTCCTGGATGGTGATCGTCTCTGGAATAATCACTTCTCTGGAAATCTTCTCTCGGCTTTGCGACTGCTGCGAACGCTTGAACTTCTCCTGACGACGACGCATCGAGGAGAGGGAACGTCCGCGTGAATCCTCGTCGGACAGTGCACGGTCCAGGTTGACCCGGCCTGCGCGCCGGTCCTCCGTGCCGCGTGTGCGGGTAGGACGTGCGGCATCCGGAGCAGGTCCGGCACCGGCGCCTGCGCTGCGACGGCGTGCACCGGCACGGGCGCTGTCGTCGTCCTCGGTGGCACGGCGGGTTCCGCGCGACAGATCGCTGCGCGCTGCCGGCTTGAGGCCCAGCCCGTCATCGACGGGCGGCGGCCCGGGGATGACCGTTTCGGCGACGCCGCCACCGCCACGCTTCTGCGGCTTGGCCTGGGCACGCCGTGCGGCATCCTCCTCGGCCTTGCGACGGGCGGCTGCTTCCATCTCGACGCGCGCCGCTTCTTCGGCCTGACGACGCTCGCTTTCTTCCATTTCGGCGCGGCGGCGCTGGTCTTCTCCGATGCGGCGTGCTTCCGCCTCCTGGAACAGGCGGCGATCTTCCACCTCGCGCTGGCGGGCCAGCTCGAGGGCGCGCTTGCGCGCATCCATTTCCTTGGACGACAGATCGGACAGTACGGCGCCGCGCGGCTGCCGTCCGGCCGGAGCCGGTGCACCGCGGTTGCCGTCACGCCCACCCTGGCCACCCGGGCCGGATCGGCCGGGCGCCGTTCCACGATTGCGGGAGGCCATATTGCCTCCACCGCGATCCTGTCGGGACGCATCCTGACGCGGAGCGCCGGCAGAGGACGTCGGCGCAGCAGGCCGCGAAGCCGCCGGGCTTGCCGGACGCGCCGTTGCGGCCGGGGCCGCCGGAGCCGGGGTAGCCTGAGCCGGGCTGGCCGCAGCGGGCGTCGTCGCCGTCTCACTTGCAGCAGGGGCCGATGCAGGGGCCGGTGCCGCGGCTGCGGCCGGCTTCGGCGCTTCCGCAACCGGCTCTGCGGCCTTGGCGGCCGCGGCTTCCGCCTCGGCGGCACGGCGGGCCGTATCCGCCTCGGCTGCCGCTGCTGCGCTGGCGGCTGCTGCCGCTGCAGCCTCCGCCTCGGCAGCCTTGCGGGCCTCTTCCTGGCGCGCGGAATCTTCGGCGGCGGCGCGTGCCGCCTTCGCCTCGTCCTCAGCCTGCGCATTGGCAAGCGCCTGCGCCTGCGCCGGCGTCAGGCCACTGCGGACCGCACCATCGCCGGGACGCGCGTCCTCGGGCTTGGAGAACTTGCGCTTCTTCGTTTCGACCACGACATTCTTCGTGCGCCCATGCGAAAAATTCTGCCGCACGGTGGATTGCTGGACCCCACCGGGCTTGATCGACAGAGTCTTCTTCGTGTTGACGCTCAGAGTCTTGTCGTCGCCGGATTTGGTATCGCTCATTTACGCTTCCGCTTCCTGCGTGGGTGTCGTCCCACGCCTATCGTCCGTGCCGCAGAGATAGCCGGGCTGCCCTGCATGTTCGTTCGAGACCGTGTCGCCCCGGGCGGCATCCCGCTCCGGCAACACGCTCTCCTCGGAGCTCTGCTCCCTGAAATTCGCCAGCGCCCGAAGGCGCTTCAGGCATGCCGTGCCTGCGCTTCCGGCAAGAACGGCAGCATGTATCACATTATCGCCGCCGAGTGCCAAACCCATTTCGTCGCTGGAAAAGGATCCGAACACCGGTACGGGTTTTAGTCCGCCCGCCGTCGCCGCCTTGGCGGCACCATCCAGCTTGCGGATCCCGTCGGGCGCCCCGTCCAGCGCATGAAGCAGCGCCACGGCCTTGCCGCCACGGATGGCGGCTTCGACCTTGGTTGCCCCCGTCACCACCTGGCCGGCCTTGCGGGCCATCCCAAGGGATCCAAGCGCCGAACGCGACAGCGCCGCGTCCACCGTATCGGCCAGTTCCGGCCCGGCTTTCACGTCCTGTCGCAGCGCGCGCTTCAGAAGCCCCTTGCGGACGACCTCCTCCACGACCTTGCGCCGCGCCTCGACGTGGGCGCCGCGTCCCGGCAACCGCCGCCGCAGATCGGGTACGACCGTGCCGTCCGGCGCCGCAACCAGCCGGACAAGCGCGTCCGGATGCATGGTCGCGCGAGAGAGGATGCACATGCGATCGTTCAACTGCACCTCCTCTTCCACCGTTCGTAACCTCGTTTCCGTTTCTGCCTGCGGCGATCGATGCCGCTCAGGCTTGCTCGTCTTCGGCCGTCTCCGTTTCCTCGACGGCGTCGGCCGAAATCCAGCCCGCCTTGATGCGCGCCTGCATGACCATGGCTTCGGCGTCCGCGCGGCTGACATCGAAGGCCGACAGGGCGCCGGTGAAACGCTTGGTTTCCCCGTCCTTGCGCTCGGTCCAGCCAACGAGATCGTCCGCAGCACAACCGGCGAAATCTTCGAGCGACTTCACATCGTCCTCGCCGAGGGCGACGAGCATGGGTGTCGTCAGCCCGTCGATCTCGCGCAGATCGTCTGAAACGCCGAGTTCGCGGCGACGTGCATCCAGCTCCGCTTCGCGCTGATCGAGATACTCACGCGCCCGGGTCTGGATTTCCGAAGCCGTATCCTCATCGAAACCCTCGATTGCGGATACCTCGTCTGTATCAACATAAGCTACTTCCTCTACCGAGGAAAAGCCTTCCGACGCCAAAAGCTGGCCGACCATCTCGTCGACATTGAGCGCGTCCATGAAAAGAGCCGACCGCTCGACGAATTCCTTCTGTCGGCGTTCCGATTCTTCCTGCTCGGTGAGGATGTCGATATCCCAGCCGGTCAGCTGCGACGCAAGGCGCACATTCTGGCCCCGACGACCGATCGCAAGGGATAGCTGGTCATCCGGCACCACGACTTCAATACGCTCGGCGTCCTCGTCCAGCACGACCTTTGCCACTTCGGCCGGCTGCAGGGCGTTGACCAGGAAGGACGCGGCATCCGGCGACCAGGGGATGATGTCGATCTTCTCGCCCTGCAATTCGCCGACCACCGCCTGCACGCGAGAGCCGCGCATGCCGACGCAGGCGCCGACCGGGTCGATGGACGAATCGCGCGAGATGACGGCGATCTTGGCGCGCGAGCCGGGATCGCGGGCCACGGCCCTGATCTCGATGATGCCATCGTAGATTTCCGGAACTTCCATGGTGAACAGCTTCGCCATGAACTGCGGATGGGTCCGCGACAGGAAGATCTGCGGGCCGCGCTGCTCGCGGCGGACATCGTAGACATAGGCGCGCACGCGGTCGCCATAGCTGAAGATCTCGCGCGGGATCTGCTCGTCGCGGCGGATGATGCCCTCGCCCTTGCCGAGATCGACGATGACGTTGCCGTATTCCACCCGCTTGACCGTACCGTTGACGATCTCGCCGACGCGGTCGCGGTATTCCTCGTACTGCTTGTCGCGCTCGGCCTCGCGCACCTTCTGCACGATGACCTGCTTGGCCGACTGGGCCGCGATACGGCCGAATTCCATCGGCGGCAACTGCTCGGCGATGAAGTCGCCCGGCTCGGCGTCGGGGTTCTTGTCGCGCGCCAACTCCAGGTAGATCTGCGTCGACGGATCGTCCACATCGTGGACCACTTCCAGCAGGCGCTGCAGCTTGATCTCGCCGGTGCGGGAGTTGATGTCCACGCGAATGTTGGTTTCCTGCCCGTACCGGGCCCGCGCCGCCTTCTGGATCGCGTCGGCCATGGCCGCGATCACGATCTCGCGGTCGATAGACTTCTCGCGCGCGACGGCGTCTGCGATCTGCAGAAGCTCAAGCCTGTTCGCACTGACTGCCATTGACGTCATCTCCTGTTAGCGGCCTTCCGGCCCGCCGGGCTGTCATGCCGGCCGCTTGGCGCACGCCCATGGCGGCGCTGTCCAACTCTGGGCGTCGGGGCCGGCCTACTGGCGCGCCCCGATATCCGCATCGTCACCGGCCTCGCCGGCCACACCCTTGCGCGCCATCTTCTCGTGGCGCAGCGATGCCTGGATCAGTTCGTCCGTCAGGATCAGACGGGCTTCGGCGATGGCATCGAGAGGAACCAGCACGCTGGCCTCCTCGCCATAGGCGGGCTGATCGCGGTCGAGGCGGATCGAATCGCCCTCGACACCGGTGACCTTGCCGCGAAACCGCTTGCGGCCATCCAGCAGGCGGTTCGTCTCCAGCTTGATCAGATGTCCGGCCCAGGCTTCGAAATCCTGGCGACGCACCAGCGGCCTGTCGATACCGGGCGAGGACACTTCGAGATGGTAAGCCCGATCCAGCGGGTCCTCTACGTCGAGCACCGGCGAAACGCCGCGGCTGACTGCCTCGCAATCCTCGACCGTCATGGTGCCGTCCGGCCGCTCCGCCATGATCTGCAGCGTCGTACCGTTCAGGCCCGACATACGGATGCGGACGAGGCGATACCCAAGTTGCTCGATGACGGGCTCGACGATGGCGGCGATACGCCCTTCGAGCCCTTCCTCGACGATGATGCGATTGTCTACGTTCACGGACACTCCGGAAAAGCGATCGTGCCGGGATACCCCGGCAGGGATTCATCGCTGCGAAGCCCTATCAACAAAAAAGAGCGGGACCGGCTGGACCCACTCTCACGAAGACATCGCAGAGAATTTGAAATGGCATATACCCATTCCGGCCCATCTTTTCAAGCCGATCAGGCAACGTCCCGGCGCAGGAAGGTAAGATAGGCAGCCCGACGCCCCTCTCGGAAAGCCTTCGCCTCATAGCGCGTGCCGGGCCACGCCTCGTAGGGCGTGTGCCAGTCGCGGGCACTCGTTGCCGGCCAGTCGAAGGCTTCGTACGCGTCGATATGGGCAAGCGTCCAGTTGACATAGGTGTCGATGTCGGAAGCAAACCGAAACCGTGCGCCGGGCCGCAGCACCCGGGCAAACCGGTCCAGGTTGCGCGGATTGACGAAGCGTCGCTTGAAGTGGCGCTTCTTGGGCCACGGGTCCGGGTAGAAGAGATCGATGCCGGCAAGCGAAGCCTCCGGCAGCCAGTCCAGCAGCCGGGTTGCGTCGTCGGCATAGAGGCGCAGGTTGGGAAGCGGATCGGCCTCCAGCGCGGCCAGCATCTTGGCCATGCCGTTGACGAAGGGCTCGACGCCGATGAAGCCGACATCGGGGAAGCGCGCCGCCTCGTGCCGCAGATGCTCGCCGCCGCCGAAGCCGATCTCCAGCCTGACGGCCTCGACGGGGCGGGCAAAAAGCGCTTCCAGCCGCGCCGGCGCAGGCGTCGACAGATCCACGGCCAGGTCCGGCAGAAGGCCGTCGATCAGGCCTTGCTGCCATGCTGTCAGCGACTTGCCCTTGTGGCGGCCGAAAAAGGCCTCCCGCGAGCGTACGGGGTGCGACGTCACGCCTTGGCCGCTGCCACCGCCGCCTTCAGCTTGGGCGCGAGATCGGTCTTCTCCCACGAGAAGGCACCGTCGCGGCCGGGCTTGCGGCCGAAATGCCCGTAGGCGGAGGTGCGCGCATAGATCGGCCGGGCAAGCTGAAGATGCTCGCGGATGCCGCGCGGCGTCAGCTTCATTACCTCGCGGATCGCCTTCTCCACGACATCCTCGCCGACCTTGCCGGTATCGTGGAGGTCGACATAGACGGAGACGGGCTCGGCGATGCCGATCGCGTAGGAAAGCTGGATCGTGCAGCGGTCGGCCAGCTTGGCCGCAACGACGTTCTTGGCCAGATAGCGCGCCGCATAGGCGGCGGACCGGTCCACCTTGGTCGGGTCCTTGCCGGAGAAGGCGCCGCCGCCATGGGGCGCCGCACCGCCATAAGTATCCACGATGATCTTGCGGCCGGTCAGGCCCGCATCGCCATCGGGACCACCGATGACGAACTTGCCGGTCGGGTTGACGTGCCAGACGCAGTCTTCGGCAATGGGAAGCTCGGCCGTGGCTTCGCGCACGAACGGTTCGACGATGCGGCGGATATCCTCGGAGGTGAGGGTCTCGTCGAAATGCTGCGTCGACAGCACGATCGAGCTGATCGCCGAAGGGGCGCCGTCCTTGTAATGCACTGTCACCTGCGTCTTGGCGTCGGGGCCGAGCTTGCCGGCCTCCCCCTCGCCGGCCTTGCGGGCCTGCGTCAGACGCTCGAGAATCTTGTGCGAATAATAGATCGGCGCCGGCATCAGGTCGGCGGTTTCCCTGCAGGCATAACCGAACATGATGCCCTGGTCGCCCGCGCCCTCGCTGGCCTTGTTGCCCGCATCCACGCCCTGCGCGATATCCGCCGACTGGGCATGCAGCAGAACGTCGATCTTGACCTTCTTCCAGTGGAAGCCGTCCTGCTCGTAGCCGATCGCCTTGATCGCACGGCGCGCGGCGGCCCGCACCTTGGAGCGGATCTGCCGCTCGTCGAGCGAGCATCGCACTTCACCGGCGATGATGACCCGATTGGTGGTTGCGAGCGTCTCGCAGGCGACGCGAATTTGGCCGGCGTCCATGCCGATCTTCTTCGCTTCGCGGTAGAACAGGTCCACGACCTCGTCGGATATGCGGTCGCAGATCTTGTCCGGATGGCCTTCCGACACACTCTCGGACGTAAAGAAGAACTCGTTGCGCTGCATGAATGCCAAACCTTGCCGCCAAAGCGGGATGACGCGGCCCAAGGGCCCTGGATAGCCGGCAGAACCAGCCGATCGACGGGGAAACGACGGTGCTTGTGGCAATGTCGTTCATCGCAAGGGGTTTGGCGAGACGCGGCTTCCGCGTCAAGGGGGAAGATGCGAACGGGCGCCTGAACGCCCGTTCAGTCCGTTGTGGGCCTTACTGCCGGAAGCCGCGCTGCGGCTTGCGATTGGTCGCGGCCAGCGTATCGGCGAGCTCCAGCACCATGCGGCGCACGTTCGGATCGCTGATATCGCGGAACCGCTCCAGCAACCGGGCCTCTTCGGCGGAGAGGCTGTCGCCACCGATCCAGCCGCTTCCCTCGCCTTCGGCCATGCCGCCGCGGGCTGCGGCGACTGCCGGAACCCCCTCGAAGAAGCGCATCAGCGGCACTTCCAGAACGCGTGCGATGTCGCAGAGACGGCCAACCGTAATGCGGTTCGTGGCGTTCTCGTACTTCTGCACCTGCTGGAACGTGATGCCGAGGCGATCTCCGAGCCATTCGCGGCTGACGCGGGCGCGCATCCGGATCGCCTGGATCTGACGGCCGACGATGACGTCGGCCTCGTCAGGCTTTTTCTTGTTGACCCGACCTTCGGGTATTTGATTTTGCTGCACTGTCAAATCCATGGGCTTCAATACCTCTGTCTCCACCAATTTCCTTGTAACCATATTTATCCAACAATATCCATCTTACTCTATAGGATTATGTTTATTGCGCAGAATGGCGCAACCGTCAATGGCGATCAGGAATGGCTGCGGCGGAGGGTGGATACGGTCAGCAGTGCGGCCGCCGACATGAGCCAGAATACGAGGCTTCCATACTGTGCGAACACCGTTTGCGCACCCGGCGCCGGCAATGCGGCGGCGATGGTTCCACGCTCGCCGAGGCCCATGCGCGCCACGTCCCGGCCCACCGAATCGGTCACGATGGAAATGCCCGAATTGGCCGCCCGCACCAGCGGCAGGCCCAATGCCACGGCTGTCAGCCGGGCATGCGCGAGATGCTGGTAGGGGCCGGGCGTATCGCCGTACCAGGCATCGTTGGTGACGTTCAGGATGAACGCGTCGCCGGGCTGACGCCGGATCTCGTTGGGGAAGATCACTTCGTAGCAGATCAGCGGCAGGAAGGGCGGAACGCCTTCCACCCCGCCCGACTGCCGCTCCTGGGCGGCCGAAAAGCCACCTGGAAGCTGCGTCAGCTGCATGATGCCGAGGCGTTCCAGGGCCGACTGGAACGGCAGATACTCGCCGAAGGGGACAAGGTGCAGCTTGTCGAAACGGCCATCCACCGTGCCGTCCGGCCGGATTGCCAGTATGGAATTATAGTAACGCGGCTCCGCCCCGGCGCGCTCTTGCGTGCGGGCGGCGCCGGCCAGAAGCCGGGCATCGGGCGCAAGGCTTTGCGCGGCAGCGCCCACCACGGGCGAAACGTCGGAGATCAGGTATGGGAAGGACGATTCCGGCCATATGACGATCTCGCCCGGGGGGCTGTCCGTCCGTGGAGCGGACATGTCCATCAGCAGCCGCAGGATGGCGTTTGCCTCGGCCGGGTCCCATTTGCTGCTCTGGTCGATCGCCGGCTGGACGATGCGGACATGTGCGGGGTCGGGCCCCGGTGCGGGCACGTCCGCCGCCAGGCGATACGCCCCATAGGCGCCGTGGAACGCCAGAAGCGACAGGCCGATAGACGCAACGGCCGGCCGCCTCGGCTGCCGGCGAAGCAACAGCACGGGCAGCGAAAAGACCACGACGCCAATGAGCGTCAGCCCATGCGTGCCCCAGACCGCCGCCGTCTGCATGAACAGCGGCCAGGGCGCGGCCATCATGCCGATCTCGTTCCAGGGAAAGCCGGTCAGCAGCCGGGCACGCAGAAATTCGGCCAGCGCAAAGGCCAGCGCCAGCACGAGGATACGTTCCGCCCCGGTTGACCAGAAGCGCCGGGCGATGGCGACGGCGATACCGAAATACACGGCCAGCACCGCCGGCAGGCCGAGGACCGCCAGCGGCAGCGCCCACCAGAAGGCGGCGGCATCCACCAGCATGGCGGCACCGAGCCACCAGAGACCACCGACGAAATAGCCGAATCCGAACCACCAGCCGAGACGGAAGGCAGCCGCCATCCCATCGCCACGGCGAACCAGGCCGTCGATGGCCAGAACCAGTATGGGAAAGGCGATAAAGCCCGCCGGCACGATATGATACGGCGCCAGGCCCAATGTGGCGATGGCCCCGGCCAGCGCGACCAATGCGGCGCGGCGCCAGCCGGCCGCGCCGAACGGCCGTTCAACGACGGCCGCAGGCACCCCGGCCGGCAGCGTCAAGCGTGCAACGCCACGGCGTCGGCGGCTCCATCGACGTTGCGCATGACGCGCACCCTGCGCACTCGGCGGCTGTCGGCCTCGATGACTTCGAGCCGATATCCGCTGACGGTGTCGATGACGACGCCTTCGGGCGGAATGTCGCCATACTCCAGCACGACGAGCCCGCCGATCGTATCGGCTTCGTCCGCATAGGGCGCGATGTCGAAATCGACCCCGATACGGTCGCGGACGTCGTCGAGGTCGGCACGCGCGTCGACCATGAACACGCCGTCGGCCTCGGGCTGGATCAGCTTTTCCTCGTCGTCATGCTCGTCCTCGATGTCGCCGACGACGATCTCGAGAAGGTCTTCCATGGAAACCAGACCGTCCGTACCGCCATACTCGTCGATGACGAGGGCGATCTGGATGTGGCTGACCTTCATGCGGCTCATCAATTCCAGTGCCGACATCGACGGCGGAACGAACAGCACCTTGCGAATCAGGGCCAGCTCGGAAAGCGGCTTGTCCAGGCGTACGGCAGCCAGGTTCAATGCCGGGGCGCCCCCACCCTCGGCACCCAGCGCGTACTCGGTGATATGATCAACAAGGTCGCGGATGTGCACCATGCCGCGCGGGTCATCCAGGCCGTCGCCATAGACCGGCAGGCGGGAATGGCCGCACTCGCGGAACTTGACGAGCAACTCGCCCAGCGTCGCGTTGATATCGACGGCCTCTATTTCGGAGCGGGGCACCATCGCGTCCTCGACGCGAAATTCGTGCAGCCCGAGAATGTTGGTCAGCATGACCTGCTCTTCGCCGGTCAGGCCGGATCCCTCCTCGGCATTCAGAAGTGCCTCGGTGATCTTTTCTCTCAAGGGCAGCGGTACTTTCGGCTTCAGCAGCGAGAGAAACTGCTCGAAAAAGCCGGGTTCCGACGATTTGCGCTCGTCGGGGCGCGGACTTCGGTCTTCGTTGGCGGCGTCGCCATCGCCATAGGCGCCCTCGACCGAGTCATGCGCGTTGTCGGCAGACGTGCTGCCGCTCGCGGTCCTGTTCATCCCTTTATCCATCGTATGTTCAACATCTCAGTCGACCGGGTCCACACCGGCTACCCCGCCAGAATCGGCGTAAGGATCGGCAATTGCAAGCGTCGAAAGCACAAGAACTTCCAGACGCTCCATCTGTTCGGCCTCTTCGGCCTCTTCGTGATCGTAACCCAGAAGATGCAGCATGCCATGAACGACCAGATGACGGAAATGATCCGCAAGCGGTTTTCCGTCGCGCAGCGCCTCCCGTTGCAGGGTCTGGCGCGCCAGCACCAGGTCTCCGGCCATGGCGCCGGGTGCCTTGCCCGGCGTCAGCTGCACGATGGGAAACGACAGAATGTTCGTTGGCTTGTCCTTGCCGCGCCACTGCCCGTTCAAGGCGCGGAGCGCCTCGTCGTCGGCAAGCGTGACGCCGACTTCCGTGGCTAGGCCCGGCTTCATTCCGGCGCCGGACAAGGCCGCGCCTGCGGCCTCGGCCGCAAGACGGGCCGCATCCGGCAGAATGGTGTTCCAATCGGCATCGTCGACCGACAGGATCAGCTCGACCGACGGATAGCCGGCCGCGTGCAACGGCTCATCGTTCATGCCGGCGATGCGGTCCCCGCCTGGACGGCTTCCCGCTGGCGTGTCGCGTCGCCCTCATAGGCTTCGACGATGGCCTGGACCAGCTTGTGCCGCACAACGTCGGCCGACTGGAAGCGCACCGTCACGATGTTGGATACGCCGGACAGCACGCGCAGCGCCTCCACCAGGCCGGACTTCTGGCCGGGCGGCAGATCGATCTGGGAAGGATCGCCCGTCACCACCATGCGGGCGTTTTCGCCAAGGCGGGTCAGAAACATCTTCATCTGCATGGTGGTCGTGTTCTGCGCCTCGTCCAGGATAACGGCGGCATTGGCAAGCGTACGTCCACGCATGAAGGCAAGCGGCGCGATCTCGATGGCGTTAGCCGCGATGGCCCGCTCCACCTTTTCGGCGGGCATCATGTCGTAGAGCGCGTCGTAGAGCGGGCGCAGATAAGGGTCGACCTTCTCTTTCATGTCGCCGGGCAGGAAGCCCAGCCGTTCGCCGGCTTCCACCGCCGGACGCGACAGGATGATCCGCTCCACCTGCCCGCGCTCCAGCAACTGGGCGGCATAGGCCACAGCAAGGTAGGTCTTGCCGGTGCCAGCCGGGCCGACGCCGAAGACGAGTTCGGCCCGCTCCATCGCCCGCATATAGGCATCCTGCGTCGGCGTGCGCGCATGGATGGTCTTCTTGCGGGTGGATATCTGGGCCAGCGCCATCCGACCTTTCTTTTCGAGTGTCGGAAGGACGAGCTGGTCGTCCTGCGCCACGGCCATGCGAATGGCACCTTCGACGTCGGAGGGCTGGATATCGTGCCCTGCCTGCAGGCGGGCATAGAGCGTATCGAGCGTGCGGCGGGCCTGCTCGCAGGCCATGGGCTCGCCGCGCAGCTCAAGCTGGTTGCCGCGCGCCCGCGCGTCGACATGAAGTTTCTGCTCCAGAAGGGCAAGATTTTCGTCGAACTTGCCGAAAAGCGCACCGGCAAGACGATTATCGTCGAAAGTCAGCACGATATGGGCCATGTCCGAAGCACCGGAAGCCGGTGACATGCCGCGCGCTGGTGTCATGCGCTCTCCCTCAGGTCGTGTTGGGTGAAGTTTCCGGCGGCGCCGGCACGGACGCCTTGGACCCGGGGCTCTGCGCCCTCTGCCATCAGCGAATTGGGCAATGAAGAGGCGATCCGTACCGAGACGATGTCGCCGACTGCGCCGGCGCTATCCGGCACCACCACCGGCAGCAGGAAGGGCGAGCGCCCCACCATCTGCCCGGCGTGACGGCCGGTCTTCTCGATGAGAACGTCGGTCGTGCGGCCGACGAAACTTTCCTGGAAGGCCACCTGCTGCTCGCGCAGCAGGGCCTGCAGACGTTCGAGGCGCTCGGACTTGACGGCCTCGGCGACATGGCCGTCCATCGCGGCGCCCGGCGTGCCGGGGCGCGGCGAATACTTGAACGAGTAGGCCTGCGCATAGCCGATGTCGCGCACGATCTGCAAAGTCGCCTCGAAATCGGCATCCGTTTCGCCCGGGAAGCCCACGATGAAATCGCCCGACAATGCAAGGTCGGGCCGCGCCGCGCGAATGCGCGCGACAAGCCGGACATAGTCGGAAGCCTTGTGGCGACGGTTCATCGCTTTCAGGATCGCGTCGGAACCGGATTGCACCGGCAGATGCAGATAGGGCATGAGCTGCGGCAGGTCGCGGTGCGCCGCGATCAGCGCATCGTCCATGTCGCGCGGATGCGACGTCGTATAGCGCAGGCGCGCGATGCCTGGCACCTGCGCCAGCGCATGGAGCAGGTCGGCGAAATCGCCGGTCGCCCCGGTCCAGGCGTTGACGTTCTGGCCAAGCAGGGTCAACTCGCGCACGCCGGCATCGGCAAGGCGCCGTGCCTCTTCGACGACGTCCGCCATCGGCCGCGACACTTCCGCGCCGCGCGTATAGGGCACCACGCAGAAGGTGCAGAACTTGTCGCAGCCTTCCTGCACCGTCAGGAAGGCAGTGACGCCGCGGCTGGCGATCTGCTTGCGGTTCTGGCCGGGCAGATGGCGGAACTTGTCCTCCACCGCATAGTCGGTATCGACGACGCGCTCGCCAAGGGCCACGCGGCCCAGCGCCTCGGGCAGACGGTGATAGGTTTGCGGGCCGACGACGAGGTCCACCACCGGCGCGCGCGCCATGATCTCGGCGCCCTCGGCCTGCGCCACGCAGCCCGTGACACCGATGGTCATGGCTTCGCCGCGTTCGGCGCGCTCGGCCTTCAGCTCGCGGATGCGGCCGAGTTCCGAATAGATCTTCTCGGCCGCCTTTTCGCGGATGTGGCAGGTGTTGATGAGGACGAGGTCGGCGTTCTCGATCGTGTCGGTGGGCTCGTAACCGTCGCGGGACAACGCATCACCCATGCGCTGGCTGTCGTAGACGTTCATCTGGCACCCATAGGTGCGGATGAAAACCTTGCGGCTGTTGCTGCCCGACTTACCTTCGTTCGCTGTCTCGGTCATCGATCCTTCCGGGATGCCGGCAAGCCGGCCCTCGTCCTTCAATATCGGCCCGATAAGGCGGCTGCGCAAGCGCCCTCAGGTTCCGTCCCCATGCTTTGCGATGCTTTCCTGCGGGTGCCGGCCGTAAAGGCTGGCTTCCAGCATGGCGCGGACGCCGGCCTCGCACAGCCGCGCCACGATCTTGCGGTCCGAGCCTTCGGAGAATTCGACCGGAGCCCCGAACGAAACCTCCACATCCACCGCGCCGCAGCGCAGGAACGCCAGCAGATGCGGCATCAGCGCGACATGCCCCGGCCAGGCCGCAAGCGGACGCCCGTGAAAACCCAACGGCAGTCCGTGCGCCTGCGTATAGGCCACGGCCACGGGTTGAATCAACACACGATCCTGCCCGGCACCCCGCAGGGCGGCCTGAGCCGCGCCGAACAGCGCCGTCTTGAAGGGCAGCACCCGGTTGCCATCCGAGGTTGTCCCTTCGGCAAACAGCACCATCACGTCGCCCGTGCGCAGCCGCTCGGCAATGGACGCCGCCTGTTGCCCGGTCTGCCGCCGCTCGCCGCGCGTGACGAAGACGGTGCGTTGCAGGCGGGCGAGAACCGAGAATACGGGCCAGGTGCCGACTTCGGACTTGGCGATGAAACTGAGCGGCATGACGCTGCCCAGCGCCACGATGTCTGCCCATGACTGATGGTTGGCGGCGATCAGCAGCGGGCGGCCGGCCGCGGGTTTGCCGCGCACATGCACCCGCATGCCGCACAGGCGGGCGGCGACACGATGCCACAGGAAAGGCAGCCGGCGCGCCACCGGCCAGTCGAACCGCATGGCCAGAAGCTGAAGAGGCGCAAGCACCGCCGTCAGTGCGGCAAGTCCGACGGCGACGACAGCGATGCGCAAACGCCCCGGCAAAACGCCCTCAACCGCGCAAGGTACGCTTCATGATCAGCGCGCTGGTGCGCTGGCCATCGGGGCCCGGATAATAGGCGGGGCGTCGGCCCACCTCCTCGAATCGCAGCCGGCGATACAGCGCCAACGCCGGCGCGTTTGTTTCGTCGACTTCCAGAAACAGGGCCAGCGCGCGTTCGGCATGCAGATGCTGCAGCACCATGTCCATCAACAGGCGCCCGACACCCTTGCCGCGCGCGCTGCGGTCGACGGCGATGGTGAGGATCTCCGCCTCGTCGACGACAAGGCGCGCCAGAACGAGCCCTTCCGGCTCGCGGTGGCCGGCGCGTCGCGCCACGAAGCCGAACGTGCCGGGCTGGGCGATCAGCGCGGCGAACTCGTCTTCATCCCAGGCGTGGGCGAAGGCGCCGCCATGCACCGAAGCAACGGCCGCCAGATCCTGCTCGCTATCGAGCCCGGTTGCGACATAGGAACCGCCCTGCCCCAAGAGCCCCTCCCAGAATGCCAGTGTCCAGTTCAAGGGAAGATGCCAAACCATGCGCGCCCCTCGGGAAATCCCTTCGGCCATCCTGTAGAAGCCGTTTCAGGCGGATGGAAGCCCCGTTCGGACGATTCCGGCAACCGGAGCCTGCGGCTTGGCATCCGCGCCGCGCAGGTAAAGCGGGCGCACCGGCTCTCCCGGCTGCCGTGTCGCCGCGATTGCGCCGATCGCGGCCACCTGCGGAAGGCCTTCGTAATCGTGAAGCTGCTTGAAGCCACCTTGCACCAAGGGCGCGACGAGCTCGGTGCCGGAGCCGGCAATATGCAGAAGCCGCCCATCCTGCGGCACAAGGGCCGCGGCAGCGGCTGGCGACAGCGCCGCTGCAGGCGCCAGGACGCCACCATCCACGTCGTAGAGGGCGGCGAACACTTCGCCGCGCCGCGCATCCTGCACGGCCAGCACGGGCCCGCCCTGCCGCAGCCAGGGAAACGCCAGGGCTTCCAGCGTCCCGATGCCGACCGCCTCGATATCGAGCGCCAGCGCCAGGCCGCGCGCGGCCGAGATGCCCACCCGGAGCCCCGTGAACGAGCCGGGACCGACGGTCACGCCGATTCGCGCCAGGTCGTGCATGACGATGCCGGCGCCGGCCAACGCCTCGGCAACCTGATCGAGCAGCAGTTCCGCATGGCCCTTGCCGATAAGGCTGTCGACGCAGGAAACCATCTGCATGGACTGCATATCGTAAACCGCCGCCGCGGAACGGGCCGCGGCGGTGTCGAGGAGAAGGCAGTAGCGATTGTCGTACGAAGGGTCGCGGCTCACTGCAGTCATTTCGGCTGCGGTTTCGCGTCAGGCCGCCACGGCCTCGACAGCCTCGACCTCGGGCACGAAGTGACGCAGGAGGTTTTCGATACCGTGCTTCAGCGTCGCCGTGGACGACGGGCAGCCGGCACAGGCTCCGCGCATGTTCAGGAACACGGTTCCTTCCCGGAAACCCTTGAAGGTGATGTCGCCGCCATCCTGTGCCACGGCGGGCCGCACGCGGGTCTCGATCAATTCCTTGATGGTGGCGACGATCGACTCATCGCCCGGCTCGTAGAACTCTTCGCCGGAATCCGAGCCGGACGGCGCATGGCCGGCATCGTCCGCCATGACGGACTGGTTCGACATGAAATGCTCCATGATGCCGGCAAGAATTGCCGGCTTCAGATGCTGCCATGCCGTGTCGTCGCGCGTGACGGTGATGAAGTCGAAGCCGAAGAACACGCCGGTCACGCCGTCGATACCCATCAGGCGCGCGGCCAGCGGCGAGCGGCGGTCGGCATCGTCGGCGTCGAGGAATTCGGCGGTACCCTGTTCCAGCACCACACGACCTGGCAGGAACTTCAGCGTCTGCGGGTTCGGCGTCGTTTCGGTCTGGATGAACATGGCTTCAGGGCCTTTGCGCGTCGGAAGTGTTTCAGCGTCATGTAAGTCCGGTGGCAACAGTGCGCAACCGGCACGGTCAGGAGAGGCTTTCGATCTCTTCCTCGGTCAGGGCGCCCGGCACGATGGTCACGGGGATGGCGAAGCCACCCGACCGTCCGGCAACGGCGGAAACGAGCGGGCCCGGGCCCTCGTTCTCCTGGCTGGTGGCCAGCACCAGGATGGCGATCTCGCGGTCGGCCTCGATCAGCTTGTGGATCTCTTCTTCCTTCTTGCCCTCGCGCACGACGAGCTCCGGCTCGATGCCGACATCGGCGCGCAGGGTTTCGGCGATGCGCGACAGGCGCGAATCCGCCTCGGCCTGCGCCTCTTGCCGCATGATCTTCTCGACCCCGGCCCAGTGCTGGAATTCGTCCTGCTCGATGACATACAGGAAGACAGCGCCGCCGCCGCTGGCCTTGGCACGCCGGGCGGCGTAGGACGCCGCACGGGTGCACTCGGGCGTCTCGTCGATGACGGCCAGGAATTTTCGTTTGCCGCCTTCCTGGCGGCCGATGCGTTTTGAAACCATGGCGGCAAAATGGCAGTCGGAGCGGCCGCCCGCAAGCGGGCAGCCGCCGAGTTCATGTCAATTGTCGATCAGGCCCATGATCGCCTTCGTTTCGGCAATCGTGGCGGTTGCGATTTCGCGCGCCCGGCCGGCGCCGTCCCGCAGGGTCGCATCGATCCCGGCCGGATCGGAGAGAAGCTCGCGCATGCGGCCGGAAATCGGCGACAGCACCTCGACCGCAAGGTCGGCCAGCACCGGCTTGAACTCGGAAAACTGGCGGCCGCCGAACTCGGCCAGAACGTCCTGCCGGGTTTTGCCGGCCAGCGCCGCATAGATGCCGACGAGGTTGTCGGCTTCCGGCCGGCCGGCCAGCCCGGCAACCTCCGACGGAAGGCCGTCGGGATCGGTCTTGGCCTTGCGGATCTTGCGCGAGATCTGCTCCGCATCGTCGGTCAGGTTGATGCGCGACAGGTCGGAAGGGTCGGATTTCGACATCTTCTTGGTGCCGTCGCGCAGGCTCATGACCCGCGTCGCCGGACCGTCGATCAGCGGCTCCGTCAGCGGAAACCAGGCATTTACCGTCTCGTCGCCGATCGTCGTGGGCACGCCGACGCCGCGCTCCGCAATGCGTTCGGCATAGTCGTGGTTGAACTTGGCGGCGATGTCGCGCGTCAGTTCCAGATGCTGCTTCTGGTCTTCGCCCACCGGCACATGCGTGGCGCGATAGGCCAGGATGTCGGCCGCCATCAGCGACGGATAGACGTAGAGCCCGGCCGAGGCCGCCTCCCTGTCCTTGCCCGCCTTGTCCTTGAACTGCGTCATGCGGTTCAGCCAGCCAAGGCGTACGACGCAGTTGAACAGCCATGCCAGCTCGGCATGCTCGGGCACGCGGCTCTGGTTGAAGACGATGTGTTTTTGGGCGTCGATGCCGGCGGCGATATAGGCGGCGGCAACTTCGCGGGTGGCGTGTTCCAGGGCCTTCGGCTCCTGGTAGACGGTGATCGCATGCAGGTCGACGACGCAGAAGATGCACGGGTACCTGTCCTGCAGTTCCACCCACCGGCGGACCGCGCCCAGATAGTTGCCCAGATGCAGATTGCCGCTCGGCTGGACGCCTGAAAATACCCGCTGCGTGAATTCCGCCATGACGCTTCGTCCTTTCGTGACGGGCGTCTTATGGATCGCCGCG
This sequence comes from Aureimonas altamirensis, assembly GCF_001463885.1. Taxonomy (GTDB): domain Bacteria; phylum Pseudomonadota; class Alphaproteobacteria; order Rhizobiales; family Rhizobiaceae; genus Aureimonas; species Aureimonas altamirensis. Next base: position 302,056 of record NZ_BBWQ01000011.1, read on the forward strand.
CCGCCGCGATCAAGCGCCGCGACGTGGCCGCCTGAGCCGCAGCAGCCGGGCCACCATCTGGCGGTCGGCGCCCCCGGTTAAAAGGCACAGCGCGAAATAGGCCGCCATGGCAATCAGCACCAGGATGCCAATGCCGGCCAGTTGCCGGTGCAGCCCGGCCGACGGCACGATCCAGCCCTCCAGATGGGGCATGGCGAAGATGAGCAGGCCGCCCATGGCCAGGGCCGAGACCAGCAGCATCAGGCATCGCCGCACCAATGGCCCGTCGACGGCCCAGAGGCCGCGTGCGTAAAGGCCATGAAACAGCAGAAGCGCGTTCAGCCAGCCGGCCAGCGTGGTGGCCAGCGCTATGCCCTTCTCTTCCATCACGAAGAACAGGCCGACGGACAGGACGGTGTTGGCGACGGCCGACGCCACCGTCACCAGCATCGGCCTTCGCGTATCTTCCCGCGCGAAATAGCCGGGCGTGAACACGCGGATCATCACGAAGGCCGGCAGGCCCAGCGCATAGATGCCGAGGACGGCGGCCACCGCCGCCGTGGTATCCGGGCCGAAGGCGCCGCGCTCGTAGATGACGCGCACGATCGGCTCTGGAATGATGAACAGGGCGACGGCTGCCGGAAGGGTCAAAAACAGCGCAAACTCGAGGCTGCGGTTCTGCGTGTGCTGGGCCTCGGCAAGGCGCCCCCCCTTCAGGGCGCGCGACAGCTCCGGCAGCAGCACGACACCGATGGCGACGCCGACCATGCCGAGCGGCAACTGGTAGGGCCGGTCGGCATAGGTGAGAATCGACACCGCGCCCGGCTTGAAAGAAGCGACGGCCTGTCCGACGAAGAGGTTGATCTGCGTGATGCCGCCGATCAGCGCCGCCGGCCCCGCAAGCACCAGCAGCCGCTTCAGCCCCGGCGTCCAGCGCGGGCGCTGCAACGCGATTGAGAAGCCGGCCATGCGCATGGCAACGGCCACCATCAGGAATTGCGCGACACCCGCAGCCAGGACGCCCCAGCTCATGGCGAAGCCGAGGGTTTGCGTGTTCTGTCCGGTCCAGAGCGACCATCCGAGAACGGCGATCAGGAAGACGTTCAAAAGTGCCGGCGCTGCCGCCGCCGCGAAAAACCGGCGATAGGCATTCAGGATGCCGCTCACCATCGCCACGAGCGACATGGAGGCGAGGTAGGGGAACATGATGCGCGAGAAGGCGACGGTTATGTCGAACCGGTCGGCGCAGCTCAGCGCCTGCGCGGCCGCCGCCTCGTCGATGCACAGATTGAGGCCGGGCGCGATGATGGTGCGCACCAGGAACGGCATGAATATGATGGCCGGAACCGTCAGGGTAAACAGCACCAGCGTCAGCGAGGAGAAGATTTCCGTTGCGAAGCGCCGTGCGCCCGCCTCGCCCTCTTCCTCGAGCGCGCGCGAGAAGAGCGGCACGAAAGCGGCGTTCAGCGCGCCCTCCGCAAAGAAGCGGCGGAACAAATTGGGGAAGCGGAACGCCAGGTTGAAGGCGTCGGCCACCGGCCCGATGCCGAGTGCCGACGCCATCATCATTTCCCGCGCGAAGCCGAAGATGCGGGATACGAGCGTTGCGCCGCCGACCGTGGCGAATTTGGATACGAGGCTCACGCGGGTCCCAGTCCGGACATCAACGGGCCCCGGTTCGCGGTCCCCGAGCTCAGCTCTCCCTCGGCGCTTTCGAGGACGCTGGCCAACCGCCTCTCGATCCGCTCGATGCGGTTTTCTCCGGTAATCTTCATGCCGATCAGGTCGGTGACATAGAAGACGTCCACCGCCTTCTCGCCATAGGTCGAGATGTGGGCCGAGCGGATATCGAGGTTGAGATCGGAGATCGCGCCCGTCAGGTCGCTGAGCAATCCTGGCCGGTCGAGCCCCTCGACCTCGATGACGGTAAGCGCGTTGGACAGGGCATTGTCGATCCGCACCTGCGGCGCGACGGCGAATGTGGACAGGTCGCGCGTGCGGCGGCGCGCCAGCATCGTTGGCATGGCTTCCTTGCCGCCGAGAAGGTCGCGGATGTTGCGCACCACGCGCTCGGCGCGGCGCAACTCGTCCTCGTCGTCCGGGAAGGCGCGGCTGATGGTGACGATATCGAGGGCGCGCCCGTCCACCATGGTAAACACCTGCGCATCCGCGATATTGGCCCCGGCGGCGGCGCAACCGCCGGCGATGATGGACAACAGACGCGGATGGTCCGGGGCGATGACGGTGATTTCCGTCATGCCGCGGAAGCGGTCCGTCCGGATGTCGGTGGCCAGCGAAGCGCTTTGCGTCCCACGGATGAACTCGGCCAGCCGAACCTGATCGTCCAGCGGCACCGTCAGGAAATAATTGTCGTAATGGCTGTCCAGGGCTGCCTTACGGTCCGCCTCCGGCCAATCCGCAAGCCGGCCTTCCAACTCGCTCCGCGCCAACGACACGCGGTTGGACCGCGACATCTGCGTGAAGCCGCCCGTCAGTACCGGCTCCGTCTCCCAGTAGAGGGTGCGGATCAACTGGCCCTTCCAGCCGTTCCACACGCCCGGCCCCACCGCGCGGATATCGCACACGGTCAGGATGACCAGCAGGCGAAGCCTGTCCAGCGACTGCACCTTCTCTGCAAAGTCGAGGATGGTCTTGCGGTCGTTGAGGTCGCGCTGCTGTGCCACCATGGACATGGTCAGGTGTTCCTGCACCAGCCACTCGACCAGCTCGGTCTCGCGCTCGTCGAGCCCGAAGCGCGGGCACAGTCGGCGCGCGATCGCGGCCCCGGCGATGGAATGATCCTGCGGGCGGCCCTTGGCGATATCGTGCAGCAGCAGCGCCACGTACAGGGCCGTGCGATCCTTGATCGTGCCGATGATGCCGGCGATCAACGGCAACTCGTCGCGGTAGAGGCCCCGCTCTATGCGCGACAGGGTGTCGATGGAGCGCAACAGATGCTCGTCCACCGTGTAGTGGTGATACATGTTGAACTGCATCATCGCGACGATGCGGCCGAAATCGGGGATGAAGCGCCCCAGCACGCCCGCCTCGCTCATGCGGCGCAGATGCAACTCCGGATTGAGGCGATCGGTCAGGACGTCGATGAAAAGGCTGTTGGCCTCGGCATTGTCGCGCAGCTTCGCATCGATCAGCCGCAACGATCGGCGCACCAGCTTCAAGGCGTCGGGGTGGTACTCCAGCTCGTGCCGCGCCGCCAGGCGGAACATGCGGATCAGGTTGACCGGATCGTCCGAGAAGACGGTCCGAGAGGTGACGTTTATGCGGCCATTGTCGATCTGGAAGGCGAGCGTTCCCGGGATCGAGCGGGATCTGCTGCGCAGGCTGCCCAGCAGGCGGACCATGCCCGAGGGCGGCTTGGCGTTTTCCTCTTCCAGGGCGGCGCAGAGAATACCGGTCAGGTCGCCGACATCCTTGGCGATGAGGAAGTAGTGCTTCATAAAGCGCTCCACCTCGCGCAGTCCGGGGTGGGTGCTGTAGCCGAGACGGTCGGCGATCTCGGGCTGGATATCGAAGGACAGGCGCTCTTCCGCCTTGCCGGTCAGGAAATGCAGGTGGCAGCGGACGGCCCACAGGAAATCTTCCGCCTTGTCGAAGATGCGCCCCTCGCGCCGCGACAGGACGCCGGCCGTCACCAGCTCGGCCGGGGTGCCGGCGCCGTAATGATACTTGGCGATCCAGAACAGCGTGTTCAGGTCGCGCAGGCCACCCTTGCCCTCTTTGACGTTCGGCTCCACCAGATAGCGCGTATCGCCCGAGCGGGCGTGGCGGGCATCGCGCTCGGCCAGCTTGGCAGCGATGAACTCGGCACTCGTTCCGGCGACGATCTCCTTGTCGTAGCGCTGCGACAATTCGTCGAACAGCGCCGCGTTGCCGACGATCAACCGCCGATCCAGAATCGCGGTGCGGATGGTGAAGTCGGTTTGCGACAGGCGGATGCACTCTTCCACCGATCGGGTGGCATGTCCCACCTTGAAGCCGAGATCCCACAACAGATAGAGCAGATATTCGGCGCACTGCTCGCCCAGCGCGGTCTGCTTGTAGGGCAACAGGAACAGCAGGTCGATGTCGGAGCCCGGCGCCAGCGTGCCGCGTCCGTAGCCGCCCACCGCCAGCACGGCGACGCGTTCCGCGGCGGACAGGTTCTGCGCCTCGAAGACATGGTCCAGCGCGAATTCGCTGATGGCGCGGATGAGGATATCCTGGAGCACGCTGATGCGCCGTGCGCAAAGCAGGCCGCTGCCATCCTCGAAGAGCATGCGCTCGGCCCTGGCGCGCCCTTCGTCCTTTGCCTGGCGCAAACGCTGCAGCAGGGCCGGCCGGCTGTCCCCGCGCGCCGCGCCGATGGCGGCGACGTCCGCCGTCAACTGGGCGACGTCGACGATCTCGGCAATACGGAGCTGGTCCTGAACATGCGCTCCGTCGCGGCGGGGTCGGGCATCGTGAGAGGCCATGGATATCCGTCTAAAATGGGTCTGGCGCGGCTATAGCCCCTTTCGCCCTTGCGGCAAAGCCGCCGAGCGCTCCAGCCGCTTCAACTCGTACAGCGCATCCATCGCCTGACGCGGCGTCATGGCATCCGGATCCAGCGCCTTCAACGCGTCCAGCACCGGCTCCGCCTTGGGCTGGGCGGCCACGGGGGCGGGCTTCGACAGCATGGAGAACAAGGGCAGGTCGTCCACGAAGGCAGTCCGCTTTTCGCCTTGCTCGCCCTTTTCCAGTTCCGAAAGCACATGGCGCGCACGTTCGACGACGGCGGCCGGAAGGCCCGCCAGCCGCGCCACCTGGATGCCGTAGGAGCGGTCGGCGACGCCCGGCTTCACCTCATGCAGGAAGATCACCTCCCCTTCCCACTCTTTTACACGCATCGTCGCGTTGCTGAGGCGGCCGAGGCGCGCGGCAAGCGCCGTCAGCTCGTGGAAATGGGTGGCGAACAACGCACGGCAGCGATTGGCCTCGTGCAGGTGCTCCACCGCAGCAAAGGCGATGGACAAGCCGTCATAGGTTGCCGTACCGCGCCCGATCTCGTCCAGGATCACAAGCGTCCGCGGCCCCGCCTGGTTCAGGATCGCGGCGGTCTCCACCATCTCGACCATGAAGGTGGACCGCCCCTCGGCCAGGTCGTCGGAAGCCCCGACGCGAGAGAAGAGGCGGTCGACCATGCCGATGCGCGCCTTGGTGGCCGGCACGAAGGCGCCCATCTGGGCCAGAACGGCCATCAGCGCGTTCTGCCGCAGGAAGGTGGACTTGCCGCCCATGTTCGGCCCCGTCAGCAGCCAGATCGCGCCGCCCTTGGCGCCGGACCCGGCCGGTGGCGACAGGTCGCAGTCATTGGCGACGAACGCCTCTCCGCCGGATGACTTGAGGGCTGCTTCCACCACCGGATGGCGGCCGCATTCGATGCAGAAGGACAGGGTATCGTCCACCTCCGGCCGCACCCAGGCGTCGCTGCGCGCAAGATCGGCCAGGGCCGACGATACGTCCAGCACCGCCACGCCATCGGCCGCGGCCCGCAAGGCCGCCATGTCGGCCAGCACCGCCGCGCGCAGATGGTCGAACGCTTCGAGCTCCAGCTTCAGCGCGGTCGACCCGGCCTCCACGATACGGGCCTCCAGATCGGCCAGCTCCACCGTCGCGAAGCGCATCGCGCTGGCCATGGTCTGCCGGTGCGTGAAGCCCGCATACGAGCCGAGCAGCGACTTGCCCTGCGCCTCAGGCACCTCGATGAAGTAGCCGAGCACGTTGTTGTGCTTGACCTTCAGGCTCCGCACACCCGTTTCCTCGATGTAGCGTGCCTGCAGCGCGGCGATGTACTGGCGCGACTCGTCACGCAGGGCGCGGGCATCGTCCAGCGGCTCGATCGCCCCATTCGCGATGAAGCCGCCATCGCGCTTCTGCAGCGGCAACTCGTCAGCCAGAAGGGCGCAAAGAAGCTGCTCCAGCTCGGCCGGCACGGCGGCCACGGCGCCGAGGGCCGAGGCCAGCTCGGCAGGCAGCACTGCGCCTGCCATCAAGTCGCGTAATTGACGGAACCGGTCCAGCGTTTCGCGTACGGCGCCGAGGTCGCGGGGGCCGGCCCGGTCCAGCGACAGGCGCGCCAATGCGCGCTCCAGGTCCGGCGCACCCTTGATGGTCAGCCGAAGCGCCGTGGCGATGGCCGGTTCCTCAACGAAGAACCCCACGGAATCGTGCCGCTCGCGGATGGCGGCAGGGTCTGTCAGCGGCTGGGCGAGGCGCGCCGCCAGAAGCCGGGCGCCCGCCCCCGTCCGCGTCCTGTCGATGGTTGCCAGCAGCGATCCCTGCCTGCGGCCCGACAAAGTGCGCGTCAACTCCAGGCTGGCTCTGGTGGCCGGATCGATCAGCATGGTGGAGCCGGGCGCCACCTTGCGTGGACGCTCGAGCGCCGGCCGCGCCGCAAACTGCGTCTTGCCGAGATAGGACACCAGCGCCGCCGCCGCCGAAAGCTCGGCACGCGAAAACGCGCCGAACCCGGCAAGGGTGGATACGCCGAAGAAGCGGCACAGCCGTTCGCTGGCGGTCGCACCATCGAAAAGGACCGACGGCTCGGCCCGCGCCGCGCGTTGCAGGCGGCGCACCAGCGGCGCGATCTCGGGTTCGCCGGATAGCTGGTCCGGGTAGATGAGTTCGCTCGGTTCGAGCGCCGATATATCGGTGGAAAGCCTGTCCAGGTCGGTTTCGGCGATGCGGAAATGGCCGGTCGAAAGATCCGTCCAGGCGATGGCATACTCGGCGCCGGGCCCGCCGCCGCCAAGCCGCGCGACAGCGGCGAGGTAATTGGGCCGGCCCGGCTCCAGCAGCGTTTCCTCGGTGATGGTGCCCGGCGTGACCAGCCGGACGACGTCTCGTGCGACCACCGATTTGGAGCCGCGCTTCTTCGCCTCGGCCGGGTCCTCAATCTGCTCGCAGACCGCGACCCTGAAGCCTTCGGCGATCAGGCGCTGCAGATAATCCTCGGACGAAACCACCGGCACGCCGGCCATCGGGATATCTTCACCCCGATGCTTGCCGCGCTTGGTCAGCGCGATCCCCAGCGCCGCGGCCGCCTTGACCGCATCGTCGAAGAACAGCTCGTAGAAATCGCCCATCCTGTAGAACAGAAGGCAGTCCGGATTGGCATCCTTGATGGCCAGATACTGCGCCATCATGGGCGTCGGGGCGGTGTCCGCTTCGCTCATCGCAAGGTCCGGGGTGTAAATGCGCTCTGCCTCATGCCGGACTTCTATCCGCCGCGCCGCGGCGTGGGAAGCGGCGGCGGCGCCTCGTCCACATCAACGGACGGGTTCTTGCAGCCGGGCGCAAACGCACGATATGAGCAGAAAGCGTTCAGCCCGCGTTCACCGGCGAATGCTAGTCTGGGGTCTGTTCGAAGGGATGGTTGGTATGATGCGCAAACTCGGCTTCGCTGTCGTTGCCCTCTTTTACCTTGCGGGCGCCGCATCGGCGCAGGATTCCGCCCCGTCGATCTACGACTACGCCCTCCAGCACCCGACGGCGGACGCGCGGCTTCCCTCGCCGCCCTCCGTGGGCGCCTCGGTGCCGCAAAACGTTGAAGTGCATCAGGCCGAAGGCGGCAATGGCGTCTACGGCTACTTCTACTATGAAGGCCGGCCTATCCTCGTGGATATGACCACGCGCTCCATCGTCCGCGTCGGCTAGCGCCTAGGCCGCGAAGCGGCCCGCATCCTGCCCGTAATGGCTGACATAGCGTGCGCTGATCCGCGAAACGGGCAGGACGACAAGAACATCCGTCGTCCCGAACTGCCGATCCACGACCGCGCCGTCCCCGATGTAACCGCCGAGCCTGAGATACCCTTTCAGCAGTGGCGGAAGCCCCCCAAGCGCACGGCGCGGGTCTGCGCAGCGGCCGGCACCCATGGCAACATGACGATGCGGCAGGGCGCTGACCTGCCACTCTTCGGGGGCGGACGCGTTTTCCCGCAGGAAAGACAGGGACGTGTCCAAGGTGGCAAGGTCCGTTCCGGCAAGCGACGCACAGCCGAACAGGACGTCGATCCGGTGCCTCAGCACATAGGCCCAGATCCCCTGCCAGAGCAGTTCGACGGTTCGTTTGCCGCGATAGTTCTTCAACACGCACGAGCGGCCAAGTTCCAGGAAGCGCTTGTGCGGATGGCGCCGGACCAGCGATCCGATTTCGAATTCCTGTTCGGTGTAGAAGCGCCCGCCGACAGGCAGCCTCTCCTGCCGGAGCAGGCGGTAGGTGCCCACGATCTGCTGGGCGGTGCTGCCGGGCAGGCTCTTGTCCAGCACGATCAGGTGGTCGCAGACGCGGTCGAACGCATCCTTGTCGAGGCGCGTCACCCGCTGGAGCGCCGATGGTTTCGCGCCGCCCTGACTGTAGAAGACCTGGTAGCGCAGCGCCTGCGCGGCCCGCACCTCAAGCCTGGATGCCGCGACGCGAACCTCCAGGCCGCCGATGCGGCCAAGCGGCGGCTCGGCAGGTATCCGGATCGGCCGCCGCAATCTGTCCGGCAGGAGCCGAAGAGCCGGGAACCCCCTGCCGGAAGCCCCATCCGCACGATAGACGCTCATGATCCGTCCCCCCACTCATTCACGCCAGGACGCCCGGCGCATGCGGCCTGATCTAGCGAGGGATCGCAAAGTTTTGATGACCGCGCCCAGGCCTGTTTTCGGCAGAGCTTACTCTTGCTCACCGTCACCGGCAATCGCGCGCTTGCGCCGCGCGTTGCGGGGTTGCAGCACGAACTCGTCGAGGATGATGAGCGCCGCGCCGACGGTTATGAACGTGTCGGCAAGATTGAACACCGCAAAGGACCAGACCGGCGTGTGGAAATAGAGGTAGTCGGTGACATAGCCGAGCGTTACCCGGTCTATCAGGTTGCCGACGGCACCGCCGAAGATCATCGCAAAGGCGACATGGGTGAGCATGCGGTTGCGGGGCGTATTCCACCACAGCCACAGCACGAACAGCAGCACCACGCTTGACGCGGCGGCCAGCGTCCAGCCGCTGAGGCTGGAGAACATCGAGAAGGCGATGCCCTCGTTGCGCGCATGCAGAAGAGCAAAGAAGGGCAGGATGGGGATGGCCGAGCCGAGCGGCATGGTCGCGACCACGACCAGCTTGATGAACTGGTCGAGGAAGATGGCCATGACGACCAAAAATACGTTGCCGAGAACGAACTTCACGTCATCATCCATCCGAACCGAGTGTCAGGAGAGGCCGTCGCGCCTCGAAGATCATCAGGCCGGTGGCGATGGCAAGGTTGAGGCTGTCCGCCTTGCCGACCTGCGGTATCCGCACCAGCACGTCGCAGGCGGCGGCAAGCGCATCCGACAGCCCCGCCTGCTCGTTGCCCATCAGAAGGACGCTTGGCCGCGCCGCGTAATCCGGCTTGCGGTAATCGACCGTGCCGTCCATGTGGGTGCCGGCCACCAGGCCCTTGAAGCCGGCGCGCCATTTCAGGAAGGCGGCTTCGCCCATGCGGACCACGGGCACCGAGAAGATCGAGCCCATCGTGGCGCGGACTGCCTCCAGCGAGAACGGATCGACCGTATCGCCGATCAGCACGACACCCTTGACGCCCGCCGCATCGGCGGTGCGCAGGATGGTGCCGAGGTTGCCGGGGTCGCGCACCCTGTCCAGCGCGACGACGAGCCCGTCTTTGCCGAGGTCCAGCGACGGCAATTCGGCCAGATGCTGCCGGAACACGCCGATGGCCGGTTGCGGGTTGTCGCGGCGCGAGATGGCGGCCAGCACCTTGTCGGAGGCCTCCAGCACGTCGGCGCCGGCAGCGACCGTCCGTGCGGCGGCCCGCGTCAGATGCGGGCTGTCGGCTAGCTGGTTGCGGGACACGATCAGCGTATCGATCTTCCAGCCGGCCTCGAGCGCATCGAAAACCAGCTTCAGCCCTTCGGCCATGAACAGGCCCGTCTCCTCGCGGGTCTTGCGCATGGCAAGGTTGCGGATGCTCTTGACGATCGGGTTGGAGACGCTGGTGACTTCCTTGACCCGGCCCGGCGCGGAAAGCGGGCGTCGCGGCTCTGTCCTGCCATCGTTCATTCTGCGGCTACCCATCTGGAGTAAAGGGAGGTGGACAGGAGGCGCGGCTCTTCCCCCGCCTCCCTGATGACGAGCTCGCCGGATTCGATCCGGCCGCCAAGGCCCCGGCAATGATCGGCCATCAAGGCGGCGAGCGAATAGAACGACGCCCGGATGGAATAGGCCGTCAGCACGAGAGCCAGCGGGTTGGCCGACATCAGCGTACGCATCAGCGACAGAAGATAGGGCAGATCCTCGAAGAGCTGCCAGACCTCGCCCTTGGGGCCGCGGCCGAATTTCGGCGGATCGAGAAGGATGATGTCATAGGTCGAGCCGCGCCGCGCCTCGCGCTCGGCGTAGCGCACGGCATCTTCGCAGATCCAGCGGATGGGCCGGTCGTCGAGGCCCGCCTGGGTCTGGTTCTCGCGGGCCCAGCCGATGGCCTTTCGCGAGGCGTCGACATGCGTGACCTCGGCGCCGGCCCGCGCCGCCAGCAGCGAAGCGACGCCCGTATAGCCGAACAGGTTCAGAAGCCGCACGGGGCGGCCGGCACGGCCGATCACATCGGTGACGAAGCGCCAGTGCGCCGCCTGCTCGGGAAACACTCCGACATGCCGGAACGAGGTGAAGCGGCCCCAATAGGGCAGCCCATCCTGCGTCATCGGCCAGGTCTCGGTCAGGTCGCCGGCCGCGAAGCGCCAGCGGCCCATGCCCTCCTCGTCCGTGTCGCCGGTAAAGGCTGCATCGGCGCCATCCCAGGCCCTGGACGCAAGGCGCGGCCGCCAGATGGCCTGGTTTTCCGGCCGGCGCAGGGTCAGCGATCCATAGCGCTCCAGCTTTTCGCCATTGCCGGAATCGATCAGGGCGTATTCTTCGGTGGGCTCCACCGTCAGTATGACCGGCATGGACAGCGCCGGAAGCGGCCCTTCCGGATAGCGCAGCGGCGGCCGCGCGGCGCGCGCCTCCTCGCCCTTTTCCGCAGCGCTGAGACGCGGCCCGGCCTCCGGCTCGGGCGGGCGGGGCGTGCGCGCCTGTACACGCTGCGGCGCAGCCTGCGGCCGCGCCTTGCCCTCGTGCCGCTCGGCCTTGCGGCCGGTTGCGCCACCGGCCCGTCTGTCATGTGGTTTCTTCATGGGAAGGTGCTGTAGAGCATTTTCGGCGCCAGCGGAATTCCCCAGCTCTTGCTTGAAGCGCCAGCCCGGCATCCCTATCAAGAGGACGCCGATGACCGGGAGCGTGCATGATGAAGATCGAGGGCGAGGTATGGCTGCCACTGGAACGGCAGCGCGTCTGGCAGGGGCTCAACGACCCTGACGTCCTCAAGGATTGCATCCACGCCTGCGAGCATCTGCAATGGGTGGGGCCGGACCTTCTGGAGGCCACCGTCGCGGTGAAGGTGTCCATCGCCAAGGTGCGGTTCCATGGCACGATCCGCCTGTCGGATGTCGTCCCGGCCGAACAATATGTCCTCAACGGAGAAGGCCGCGGCATCGCCGGCGCTGCAACGGGGCGTGCCTATGTGCACCTGTCCGACGCCGACGGCGGAACGCAGCTTGCCTATCGTGCGGAAGCGGCAGCCGGCGGCAAGCTTGCCGAATTCGGCCAGGCATGGATCGAAAAGGCCGGTCGCAAGCTGGCGGAGCGCTTCTTCCAAAGTTTTCAGGCGCGTATCGAAGAGGGCAAGGTCTGACCGGCGGTCAGGGCTGCGAAGCCGCGATGGCCTGCTGCCCGGTCGGGGCGGCAAGCGCCGGACCTGCCGACAAATCCCGGTCGCGCTCTTCGCGCAGCCGGCGCAAACGCTCCTGCGACACCTCGACCTCGTGCTTGAGGCCCTCGATCTCGCGGCGGCGACGGGCCGACTTGGCCCGGTAATGGGATTGGGTGAGCCAGGTGCCGACGCCGCCGAGCAGCAGGCCGGCGATGACGCACAGGAGCAGCAGCACGAAGAGCGGCAGTGTCAGCGACAGGGACGGCGTCGTTCCGAACATGTCGAGGCTGATCGTCGTCGGCTGGCGGTTGACCACGCAAAAGACGATGAGCAGCACGGCGAGCGGCAGCCCGATGAGAAGTGTCAGAAGCTTGGACAACATGCCTGTCTTGGTCCCCTGGATCGATCCGCTGGCCGGGTGTATGACCGCCCTGCCCTGGCGCGGTAGGTAATGCCCGCCGCGTCGGCGTCAATCCGCCGCCGGTGGCTTACTCGCCGTTGAGGCGCTCGCGCAGTTCCTTGCCTGCCTTGAAGAACGGTACCCACTTTTCCTCGACGTCGACAGCCTCGCCCGTGCGTGGGTTGCGGCCGGCGCGCGGCGGGCGGTTCTTCACCGAAAATGCCCCGAAACCGCGCAATTCGACGCGGTTGGACTGGCATAGCGCATCGGTGATCTCGTCGAAGATCGCATTGACGATCGTTTCCACGTCCCGCTGGTAAAGGTGCGGGTTCCGGCTTGCGATGATCTGCACGAGTTCGGACTTGATCACGAAACTTCAATCCTCGTTGGAACCGGCCCGGAGGGCCAACCGATCGGCTTGGGACGACCCTGGCCCCTTGCCACGCAATGGTCAGCCGGTGGGAGGCTGCCAGAGGGACAGGAGACCGTCAAGGCGAGCGCCCGTTCCGAAGAGCGCGTCCTGAAGGCTGGAGGCGGCCGGGTCAAGCCCCAGAAGCGAAAAGGTCGCACTTCTGAGGAAGCCGTAGCGGCCCTTGCGCTGCGGCTCGTGCTCGACGATGTCCAGCCCCGGTTCTACGCCCCGCTCCTGTTCCAGCCAACGCCGCGATTCAGCCTCGCCGCCCAGGGCGTCGACCAGTCCGTTCTGCAGCCCCTGCAGGCCGGTGAAGATCGACCCGTCCGCCAGGCGGCGCACCGCCGGCTCGTCCAGCGGCCGTCGTTCGACGACAAGCCCGACGAACCAGTCGAAGCTCGACGATACGAGCCGTCGGATCATGTCCAACGCCTCCGGCGGGGCCGGCGCGAAGGGCGATGGCTCGGCTTTCAAAGGCGCGGAGCGCACGGCGTCGACCCGCAGTCCGATCGTGTCCAGGAGGCGCGATGCGTCCGCATACTGAAAGATCACCCCGATGGAGCCCACGATCGACGAATCATGCGCAACGATCCGGTCGGCCCCGAGCGACACCATGTAGGCGGCCGAGGCACCCAGCGTGCCGATCTCGGCCACGACGGGTTTGGCCTCGGCCAGCCGTCGGACTGCATGATAGAGCGTCTCGCCGCCGACGGTGGTTCCGCCGGGCGAATTCACCTTCAGGATCACGGCGCGCACGCGCGGGTTGTCGGCCAGATCTTCCAGCAGCGCCAGCCGCTCGTCATCCTCGGTGATGACACCCGATATCTTGACGGAGGCGATCTCGGGCCCGCGCAGCGCATCGGTGCCGCCCGTCATCAAAAAGGGAATGGCCAGCAGCCCCGCAATGAGCAGCAGGATGGCCGCCAGCCGCCAGAAGCCCAGCTTGCGGCGCAGGCGGCGCCTGTCGATCCAGTCCTGTGCGCTCATGGCCATTCATCCCGGCTTGTTGCTGGCAGGCGGGATAACGCGTTGCGGGAAGATTGCCAAGTCGTCCCAAAATCCCGTGCGACACCTTCCAATTATCACTCAAAAGCCGCATATGCGTCGTAACGCGCCGATGCAGGCATACACAGTGCGTGATTGCCGGGTTTCACGATCGGAACAGGTACGATGGAAGGCAAGAGGCCGCAGCGAGCCGCCGACGACACGATCGCCCTTGGCGCGGGCGCGCGCTCGGCTGCGGATTTCCGCCGCGCCCATCGCAACACGCGCCGCGTGCGCATACTGCGCATCACCCTGCCCATCGTCGCGGTGGGCATCGTGGCGGCAGGCCTTTTCGCAACGTGGCTGGCGCGCTCCGTACCCGTCGACATCGCCGTCGCGGCGACATCCATCCAGGATGGGCGCCTGGTGATGGAAGATCCGCGCATGTCCGGCAAGGACAAGAACGACCGCCCCTTCACCGTCGTCGCGCGCCGCGCCATGCAGGCGCTCGATCGGACCGGCTCGGTCGACCTGGAAGAGATCAACGCCAACCTGACGCTGGACCCGGAGACGACCGCCGATATCGTCGCGGCCGCAGGCCGGTACGACCCGCAGGCCGAGACATTGCGCCTCTACGACAATATCAGCGTCCGCACGTCCAACGACGTGACCATCAATCTGACGAGCGCCGACATCGTCCTCAACGACGGTCGGCTCGAAGGTCGCGGTCCGGTCGTTATCCAAACTCCCAATCAGACCTTGCAGTCTGGCAACGTCACAATCCAGAATAGTGGAAACAGGTTGACCTTCGGGGATCGGGTAAAGCTGACGCTGCACCCGGCGACGGATGGCGATCAACGGGCAGCCAACGGCGAGTAGATCTGATGAATAACCTTGTTCGAGCCTGCCTGACGGGCGCCCTGCTTCTGGCCCCCGGCCTTGCAGTTGCCCAGCAGGCCGGAGGATTCGGCAACAGCTTCGGCGGCCTCCAGGTACAGGGAGACCAGCCGATCACGATCGAATCGAACCAGCTCGACGTCGACGATGCGCAGTCCGTGGCCACCTTCTCGGGGGATGTCGAAGTCGTCCAGGGAGAGACTCTCCTGCGTACGGCGCGGCTGATCGTCCATTATGTGCGCAACGCCGAGGGCCAGGAGGGCGCACAGCCGGCCCCGGCAGGCAACATGCCCGGCAACTCCAGCGATATCGAGCGCCTGGAAGCCGAGGGCAATGTCTACGTCAAGTCGGCCGACCAGGTCGCCACGTCCAATCGCGCCGATTTCGACATGAGCACGCAGGTCGTCGTCATGACGGGCGATGTGGTGCTGACGCAGGGTCCCAACGTGGCCACGGGCTGCCGGCTGACGATCAACATGGAAACCAGCGTGGCGCAGTTGCAAAGCCAGAACTGCGGTGGTGGGGCGCCGGCCGGCGGTGGCGGCCGCGTGCGCATGCTGCTGTCGCCCGGGAGCCAGCCGAACGGATGACCATAGTGACGGATGAAGCGGCGGCGCGGACGGCCACCGCTGGCAAGGCCTATCCTGCCGGCACACTCGTGGCGCGCGGCATCACCAAGACCTATCGTGGACGACGCGTCGTGGATGGCGTGGAAGTCGGCGTGCGGCGTGGCGAGGCCGTCGGCCTGCTCGGCCCCAACGGCGCCGGCAAGACGACCTGTTTCTACATGATCACCGGCCTCGTGCCGGTGGACAGCGGCCGCATAGAGCTCGATGGCCACGACATCACGCGGGTGCCGATGTACCGGCGGGCGCGCCTGGGCATCGGCTACCTGCCGCAGGAAGCGTCGATCTTCCGGGGGCTGACGGTCGAGGAAAACGTCCGCGCCGTGCTGGAGGTGGTCGAGCCCGACCGCAAGGAGCGGGAGCGGCAGCTCACCGCGCTTCTCGAGGAATTCGGCATCGCCCACCTGCGCAAGCAACCCGCCACCGCCCTGTCCGGCGGCGAGCGGCGGCGCTGCGAGATTGCACGCGCCCTTGCCTCCCGGCCAAGCTTCATGCTGCTCGACGAGCCCTTCGCCGGCGTCGACCCCATCGCCGTCTCCGATATCCAGGAGCTGGTGCGCCATCTCACGCGGCGCGGAATCGGCGTACTGATCACCGATCACAACGTGCGGGAAACGCTCGGGCTCATCGACCGCGCCTACATCATGCATGCCGGCGCGGTGCTGACCCATGGCCGCCCGGACGAAATCGTCGCGAATTCCGACGTCAGGCGTATCTATCTGGGCGAGCAATTCACCTACTAATTGATGCTGTGCGGCTGTGACACGCGCGGACAAGCTTGACATGCAAGATGCGGACCAGTTTCCTCTAGCCGTCCCTCATCCTGCAGCGATCGATAGCGCATGAACCTGTCCATGAAGCTTCAGGTCCGCCAGAGCCAGTCTCTGGTGATGACCCCCCAGCTGCTCCAGTCGATCCGGCTGCTGCAGTTCGGGGCGCTGGAGCTGCAGGGCTTCATCGAGCGTGAGATCGAGCAGAACCCCCTTCTGGAAATGATCCCATCGGCAGAGCGGGGGGCATCCGCGCTGCCGCAGGCGCCTGCTGCCCCGCGCGAGGGCGATGACGATGCCGGCGGGCCGCGGCGCGGGCATGGGCCGGAATTCCACGTCGGCGCCCCGCCGACGATGGAAGACATTGCCGACGACAGGCCCGGCCTGCTCGGCCATGTGATGGCGGAACTGTGCGATATACTGCCGCCCGGCGACAGGGCGATCGGCGAGACGCTCGCCATGCATCTCGACGAAGCCGGTTACATGCGCACCCCCGCCGAGGATATCGCGGCCTCCCTCGGCTGCCCGCCGGCACAGGTGGTCGATTGCCTGGACCGCATCCGACGGGCGATCGAGCCGGCCGGACTGTTTGCGGCAAGCCTTGCCGAGTGCCTGTCGATCCAGCTTTCCCGGCAGGGCCGGATGGACCCGGTCATGGCCGGCATCCTGTCTCACCTCGATCTGTTGGCAAAGCGCGACTTTGCCGCCCTGCGCCGCCTGACGGGCGAAGACGAGGACGGCTTGATGGAAGCGCTTTCAGAAATCCGCCGGCTGAACCCGAAGCCTGGCCAGCAGTTCGGCGATCGGACGATCCACAGCATCGTGCCCGATGTCTTCGTGTCGTCCGATGGCGGGTCCGGATGGCGCATACGGCTGAACGGCCGCGCCCTGCCCCGCCTGATTGTACACAACGACTACAGCGACATCGTTTCGCGTGCGGCGTCGACGGGTGAGAAGGAGTACCTGGCACAGTGCCAGAACTCGGCCGGCTGGCTGATCCGCTCGCTGGACCAGCGCGCCCGGACGATCCTCAAGGTAACGGCGGAAATCGTCCGCCGGCAGGAAGAGTTCCTGAAGCGCGGCGTGCAGGGCCTGCGCCCGATGACGCTTGCATCGGTGGCCGAGGCGGTTTCGTTGCACGAATCCACGGTCAGCCGCGTGACCGCCAACAAATTCATGGCGACCCCGCGTGGCACCTTCGAGTTGAAGTTCTTTTTCACGGTCGCCATCGCCGCCACGGATGGCGGCGATGCGCATTCGGCCGAAAGCGTCAAGCTGCGCATCCAGCGGCTGATCGCGGCCGAGACGGTGGGCAACGTCCTGTCGGACGACGATATCGCATTGAAGCTCAAGGATGACGGCATCGACCTGGCCCGGCGCACCGTGGCCAAGTATCGTGAGGCGCTCGGCCTCTCATCGTCCATCCAGCGGCGCCGCGAACTGAACGCCAGGCGCTGCGCCTCCTGAATTATCGATCACTTTCGATTGTGCCTTGTGCCGCAACGCGGCCCCATCCTCGTGCGTTGCTGTGGCGGCTGTCCCGGCAGGCAGCGCCAAGTTTCGCTTGCTCCTGCCTGCATTGGGATTACGCTCCTGTGCTGCGGGCTGCTTCGACGGTGTCGGGACACGCTCCGCACACATACAAGGGAAGGGAAAAGGAATGACAATTCGCGTATCGGGCCGGCACATGGATGTCGGTGAATCGTTTCGGACCCGGATCGAAGACCGGCTCAAGGAACAGGTCGCGAAATATTTCGACGGCAACTATTCGGGTTCCGTCGTCCTGTCCAAGGAGTCGTCACGCTACAACACCGATTGCTCCCTGCGCCTCGACACGGGCGTAACCTTCCAGGCCGCCGGAATGGCGCATGATCCAGAAAACAGTTTCCAGGAGGCTTGCGAGCGCATCGAAAAGCGCCTGCGCCGCTACAAACGGCGTCTCAAGGACCATAAGGCGGGGCTGAACGGCAAGAGTTCGGACGTCGCCTATTCCGTCTTCGCACCGATCCCCGACGAAGACGACGACATTCCGGAGGACTACGCCCCGGCGATCGTGGCCGAGACGTCCTTCCCCGTCGGCATCTTTTCGGTGGCCGGCGCGGTGATGGAGCTCGACCGCCGCGATAGCCCGGTGGTGGTGTTCAAGAATGCCGGCAGCGGCGAAATTAACATCGTCTACCGCCGTTCGGACGGCAATGTCGGCTGGGTGGACCCATCCACGCTGCGCGACCGCGCCTGACAGCGACGAGGCCCCCGCCCGCTTCGGTGCGGGGGCCTTTTTTCACATTCGGGCGATCCGGCGCCCGAACGGCTTGAAGGGCCGTGATACTGCCCCACCCTCGTCTTCAGGACAGGCGCGGTCGCGGGGCGGGTGGTAATCTCCGGTTCCAATTGTCCGCGCTTTGTTCTACAGCATGCCCGCTCTGCGACGGGGACGCATGCCGCGCTCCGCCCATGCCCGGAACAGAAAGCTCGAACCCTGCCCATGCCGCTCGATTTCATCACTCAGGATGCCATCATCCCGGCGCTGAGGGGACACTCCAAGAAGCAGATCCTGCAGGAACTGTCCGAACGTGCGGCCGGACTGAGCGGTCTGGACGAGCGCGAGATCTTCGAGGCGGTGGTCAGGCGGGAGAAACTCGGCTCGACGGGCGTGGGCAACGGGATCGCCATTCCTCACGGCAAGATGCGCCATCTGGATCGGATGGTCGGCGTATTCGGCCGCGCGCCGAGGCCCGTCGATTTCGAGGCGCTGGACGACGAGCCGGTCGATCTGTTCTTTCTGCTGCTTGCCCCGGAAGAAGCCGGGGCCGATCACCTGAAGGCGCTGTCGCGCGTGGCGCGGATGCTGCGCAACCCGGACACGGTCGCGGCACTGCGGGGCGCCGACGACCGCCAGGGCATTTACGGGTTGATGCTGTCAGGCGGCGTATCCGCCTGACAGGCTCCAGGGCAGCCCATCAGTGCAGGCTGACGGTCAGAAGCTCGTTCTCGCTGGCGCTGGCCAGGATGCTGCCACGATCGTCAGACACGGCGAGTGGCGTTCCATCGGCCGAGAAGAGCGCCCACAGGTTCAACCCCGGACGGATCGACTGAGCGGACGGGAACTTCGCGCGGATGTCATCGGAGGACATGCGGCGAAGATATGCGAGGTGTCCCTCGCCCAAGGCAGCCAGTTCGCTGTCGGTGTAAGGGCCGGAATGGACATTGGTCATGTTGGCTCCTCCTTCGAGCAGGTACGAGATCGTCAGTCGGCGACGACGATGTCGATTTTCTTGACGACACGCTCGGGTTTCGGCCTTGCCAGGTCGATCGAAAGAAGACCGTTGCGAAGCTCCGCCCCGAGGATCCGCATACCGTCGGCAAAGAGGAAGCTCCTCTGGAACTGACGGGAGGCGATACCCCGATAGAGGAAGTCGCGGTCCTTCTGGTCGGCCTGCGAGCCGCGGATCGTAAGCTGGTTTTCCTCGGTCGTTATATCGAGGTCGCCGGGTCCGAAACCGGCGACGGCCAGCGTGATCCGGATGACCGTATCGCCGCCCCCTGCATCCGTCTGGATGCGATCATCTCCGGCACCCGCGTGGATGCGTTCGATGTTATAGGGCGGATATCCGTCACCGCTCTTCTGCAGGCGCTCGAGCGTCCGCTCGACGCTGTCGAAGCCGAGCAAAAGAGGGTTAGAGAACGGAGTCATCCTGCTCATCTGCGACAAGTCCTTGTATCAAGCGACTTTGTGGATGAGAGCCCAAGAGCGGCACTCCCATCCCTTCTGCAGATATATGGCAACCTTACCCGGGCTCTTCAACATCCCCGTTGGATCACGATGAGCCCGCAGAATGAATGAATGGTTAACCCCTCATCCCAGCCGCGTACCGGCCGAGAAGGTAAGCGCCACCCCATTGATGCAATGGCGCTTGCCGGTGGGCGGCGGCCCGTCATCGAACACGTGCCCCAGATGCCCGCCACAGGTGGCGCAGTGCACCTCGGTTCGCGGCACCACGAGCTTGTAGTCCGACCTGGTGGCGACCGCACCGTCGACCGCCTCGTAGAAGCTCGGCCAGCCGGTGCCGGAATCATACTTCGTGGACGAGGTGTAGACATCGCTGTCGCACCCGGCGCAGCGATAGATACCGCGCCGCTTCTGGCTGTTGAGCGGGCTGGAATAGGGCCGCTCCGTCGCCTCCTGGCGCAGGACCGCATACTGATCCGCGCTCAGCTTCTGGCGCCATTCGGCGTCCGTCATGGTGACGGGATAGCTCGCCTCCTGCGCGCCCGTACGGAATGCAATGCCGGTCATGGCGGCGCCGAGGGCGACGGCCCCGCCCGCCAGAAACGTTCGACGGCCGATCATGGCCTTGGCTCCCCAAAGTGTTGCACACGCTTATCCTGATATGGATCGGGGCATTTGGATGGCAAAGGGGAACACGCTTTCGCGATCATCAATCGTCGACGCGGCCACGCATGCGCTTGATGCCCGAACGACCCTTCTTCTCCTTCAGGCGACGCTCGATCGCGCCTTTGGAGGGCTTCGTCTTGCGCCGTGGCGGCGGCGGCGGCACCAGGGCCTGCCGAACGAGCTCCGCCAGCCGCTCGCGCGCGTCCTGCCTGTTGCGCTCCTGCAGGCGGAAGCGCGATGCCTCGATGAGAACGTCGCCGTCCTTCGTGCCCCGTTGCCCCGCAAGCTTGTGCAGCCGCGCCTTCACATCATCCGACAGGACCGAGGATGCCGCCGCAAGAAACCGAAGCTGCACGGCGGTCGCCACCTTGTTGACGTTCTGCCCGCCCGGTCCGCCGGCCCGGATGAAACTTTCTTCCAGCTCGGCTGCGGGTATGACCACACGGCGCGAAACGGCAAGGTCGCCTCCCGGCCTGTTGTCGTCGCGATCGTCAGAAATCGAACCATCCTCCGCCAGCCGTGGCATGTCTGTATCCACGAAAATGCCCGCCGCACGCAAGGCGTGCAGCGGGCAAATCCAGTTTCGACGGTGCCTTTGGCGGGCGGCCTACTCGGCTGCCAGCGCGATGCTGGGTGCGGCCTTCAGCACATCGGCATCCACATGCGCCTCGAACTTCTGGAAGTTCTTGCGGAACATCTCGGACAGGCGCCGTGCCTGCGCGTCGTAGGCCGCCTTGTCTGTCCAGGTCTCGCGGGGGTCGAGGATGGCGTCCTCGATGCCGGGAACGGCCACCGGCACCTCGAAGCCGAAATTCGGATCGGTGCGGAACTCGACATTGCGGAGCGAGCCGTCAAGCGCGCTGGCAAGCAGCGTACGCGTCACGCGAATCGGCATCCGCTTGCCGGTGCCATAGGCGCCGCCCGTCCAGCCGGTGGACACCAGCCAGCAGTCCACCTGATGCTCGGCGATCAGATCGCGCAGCAGATTGCCGTATTCCGAAGGATGGCGCGGCATGAAGGGCGCGCCGAAGCAGGTGGAGAAAGTCGCCTCCGGCTCGGTCACGCCGCGCTCCGTGCCAGCCACCTTTGCCGTATAGCCGGACAGGAAATGGTACATCGCCTCGGCCGGCGTCAGCCGGGCAATGGGAGGCAACACGCCGAAGGCATCCGCCGTCAGCATGACGATGTTTCGCGGATGGCCGGCACGCCCCGTTTCGCTGGCATTGGCGATATAGTGCAGCGGATAGGCGGCACGGGTGTTTTCGGTCAGGCTGCCATCGTCGAAGTCGGGCACGCGACGGTCGTCCAGCACGACATTTTCCAGCACCGTGCCGAAGCGACGCGTGGTGGAGAAAATCTCGGGTTCGGCCTCGGCCGACAGGCGGATCGTCTTGGCATAGCAGCCGCCTTCGAAATTGAAGACGCCATGCTCGCCCCATCCATGCTCGTCATCGCCGATCAGCGTGCGGTGCGGATCGGCCGACAGCGTCGTCTTGCCGGTGCCGGACAGGCCGAAGAAAACGGCCACATCGCCATGCGCGCCGACATTGGCCGAGCAGTGCATGGGCATCACGTGCTTTTCGGGCAGAAGATAGTTGAGCACCGTGAAGACGGATTTCTTCATCTCGCCGGCATAGGCCGTGCCGCCGATCAGGATGATCTTGCGGGTCAGGTCGCAGGCGATGACCGTCTCGGAGCGGACCCCGTATTTGGCCGGGTCGGCGCGGAAGGACGGCAGGTCGATGATGGTCAGGTCCGGCACGAAGCGGGCCAGTTCCTCGGCGTTCGGACGGATAAGCAGGTTGCGGATGAACAGCGAGTGCCAGGCGAATTCGGTGACGACGCGCGTGTTGAGCGCATAGTCCTTGTCGGCGCCGCCGACGAGATCCTGCACGAACAGGTCGCGCCCTTCGGCATGGGCCTTGAAGTCGGCGTAGAGCTGCTCGAACGCGGCGGGCTCCATCGCGTTGTTGTTGTCCCACCAGACGCGTGCATCGGACTCGCCGTCGCGCACGACATATTTGTCCTTGGGCGAGCGTCCGGTGTGCTGACCTGTCGTGGCCAGGAAGGCGCCATGGGCGGTAAGCCGGCCCTCGCCACGGCGGATGGCGGCCTCGACCAGATCGGCTTCGGTCAGGTTCCAGCGCACGGAGGCCAGGCCGGAAAGACCGGTCGTCTCGATGCCGCTGGCCGGATTTCTCTGCCCGATTTCTTCCATCGTCATGTCGCTCCGCAAAGTTGCGAGGCCGCGCAGGCGGCCCCGGCCAGGGCAACGCCCCAGCCTCTGCATCGGCAAATACGTGTCTGAAACAGAAACAGCAAGGCATTTTTAAAGGGTTACTATCGACCGACAGTAATTCAATCGTTTAAAAAATTTGTCACATGATTTAAATCGTTTTATTCTTCTCAAGACGCGTTCGAGGGGCGGCTATTATTTAATCACCGGTTTGTGTCGAACTGCCTGTCCGCAGGGCAGCAGGATAGACAGGGGATGTTCGGTCGCTGGCCGTCGAAAGCACGTCCGGGTCCGCGCCAGGCAGACCGCTGGCGTCCTCGGCGGCAATTGTGGTAGAAATGCCACAATTGCCCGCCAGATATGCAGGCAACCGCGGTTTTAGGAGATTCTTCGCACATGCCCACCATCGCACTGGTCGACGACGACCGGAATATCCTGACGTCGGTTTCGATCGCGCTCGAGAGCGAAGGCTACCGCGTCGAAACCTATACGGACGGGGCGTCGGCGCTGGAGGGTCTTCAGGCCAGGCCGCCGCATCTGGCGATCTTCGATATCAAGATGCCGCGCATGGACGGCATGGAGCTGCTGCGGCGTCTTCGCCAGAAGTCCGATCTGCCCGTCATCTTCCTGACGTCCAAGGATGAGGAGATCGATGAACTGTTCGGCCTCAAGATGGGCGCCGACGATTACATCCGCAAACCGTTTTCCCAGCGTCTTCTTGTCGAGCGCGTCAAGGCGATCCTTCGGCGCGGCGCCCCGCGTGACGCAACGGCGAAGCCGGGCGCCAACCCTGAGGCATCGCTGGAGCGCGGCCAGCTCGTCATGGACCAGGAGCGCCACACCTGCACCTGGATGGGCAAGCCGGTCACGCTCACCGTCACCGAATTCCTGATCCTGCATTCGCTGGCGCAGCGGCCGGGCGTCGTCAAAAGCCGCGATGCCCTGATGGATGCGGCCTATGACGAGCAGGTCTATGTCGACGACCGCACCATCGACAGCCACATCAAGCGGCTGCGCAAGAAGTTCAAGGCCATCGACGACGACTTCGACATGATCGAAACGCTCTACGGCGTCGGCTACCGCTTCCGCGAAATTTGACGAAGTTTGCTGTCGCGCATTTGACGCGCGGGTGCTAAGGCACGGACAAGAAACAGGAATTGTGCCTTGGTATCAACGACGGACATGCGCGAAGAGCCCCGCAGGTCCGCCCGTCGCGCACGGTGGCGGCGGGTGCCCCTCGTGCGTCGCGCGCTTCTGCGCTTCCGCTGGGTGCTCGGCCATACGATCTTCTCGTCGCTGACGCGCCGCATCATCTTCCTGAACCTGGTTGCCCTGCTGGTCCTGGTATCCGGCATCCTCTATCTCAACCAGTTCCGGGCGGGGCTGATCGACGCGCGGGTTGAAAGCCTGCTCACGCAGGGCGAGATCATCGCCAGCGCCATCGCCTCGTCGGCAACGGTCGAAACCAATTCGATCTCGCTCGATCCGGAGCGCCTCCTGGAACTGCAGGCCGGCGCCACGCTGACGCCGGGCATGGACCTGTCGGACAGCCTCGATTTTCCGATCAACCCCGAACGGGTTGCGCCGCTGCTGCGTCGCCTGATCTCCCCCACCCGAACACGCGCCCGCATCTACGACCGCGACACCAACCTGATCCTCGACTCGCGGCACCTTTATTCGCGCGGGCAGATCCTGCGGTACAACCTGCCGCCGGTAGAGCCGGCCGAACGCGGCGCCGCCGAATGGCTGGGCGACGAAGTCGGCAAGCTGTTCCGCAATTCCAGCCTGCCCATCTATCACGAGACGCCCGGTGGGTCCGGCAGCACCTATCCGGAAGTGCTCAGCGCCTTGACGGGCGGCCCCTCGACCGTGGTGCGCTCCACCGAGAACGGCGAGTTGATCGTGTCCGTCGCCGTGCCGATCCAGCGTTTCCGCGCCGTGCTGGGCGTATTGCTGCTGTCGACGCAGGGCGGCGACATCGACAAGATCGTGCAGGCCGAGCGCATGGCCATCGTGCGCACCTTCGCCGTTGCCGCGTCGGTGACGATTTTCCTGTCGATCTTCCTCGCCTCCACCATAGCCACGCCGCTGCGCCGGCTGTCGGCTGCGGCGGTGCGCGTGCGGCGCTCGGTCAATGCCCGCGAGGAAATCCCCGATTTCGGCGACCGCGCCGACGAGGTCGGGCATCTTGCGACTTCGCTGCGCGACATGACGAACGCGCTTTATGCGCGCATGGACGCCATCGAATCCTTCGCCGCCGATGTCAGCCACGAATTGAAGAACCCGCTGACCTCCCTGCGCAGCGCGGTGGAAACATGGCCGCTGGCGCGCAACGAAGACTCGCGGCAACGCCTTTTGGCCGTCATCCAGCACGACGTGAAGCGGCTCGACAGGCTGATTACCGACATATCCGACGCATCGCGCCTCGACGCCGAGCTTGCGCGCGAACTGTCGGATACGGTGCATATGGACAGGCTGGCGGCATCCGTGGTGGACGGCGCGCGCTCGCACAGCCGCGACGGGCGCGATGTCGCCATCGACCTGGCCGTGGAACCGCCCCCGCAGGGCATCAAGGGCTTTGCCGTGGCCGGCCACGATCTGCGCCTCAGCCAGGTTCTGACCAACCTCATCGATAATGCGCGGTCGTTTGCGGCCGAGCCGGGTGGCCGCGTCAGCGTGCGGCTGAAGCGATCCCGAACGCGGGTGATCCTGACCGTGGAAGATAACGGGCCGGGCATACAGGCGGAAAAGATCGAGCGCATCTTCGAGCGCTTCTACACCGACAGGCCGGCGGGCGAGGCCTTCGGCCAGAATTCCGGGCTGGGCCTTTCCATCAGCCGGCAGATCGTCGAGGCGCATGCCGGTACGCTGACCGCCGAGAACATCCGGGCCGACAATGCACCGGGAGGCGTTGCCGGGGCCCGCTTCATCATCTCGCTGCCGGCCGTATGAGCGTCGGCAACCGGCATGCGGGGCTTGTCTCCATCGACGGTCGGGGTGTCCTGATCCTCGGGGCGGCCCGGTCCGGCAAATCGGCGCTGGCCCTCTGCCTCATTCGTCTCGCCCGTCGCGAAGGTCGGCAGGCCGCCCTGGTGGCCGACGATCAGGTTCTGCTGCGACGGGACGGGGACCGGCTGGTCGGCGCGTCGCCAGCGGCCATTGCGGGCCTTCTGGAGATTTCCGGCGTCGGCATCGTCGCGCAGGCGAACCTGCGTGAGGCGGAGATATTCCTGGTCGTATCCCTGTCGCCGGAGCCCCCTCGCCTGCCGGACCAACCCACCACCGAATTATGCGGCCTGTCGATTCGCCAGGTGCACCTGCACAGCCGTGAGGCGACGCTTGGCGCGGAAATCATCCTCGAAGTTCTGGGCTCGACTACTACCTAAGGTTGCACTGCACACAAAGCGCGACGCCCGTTCGGCGCTGCGAACGCCCGGAAAACACTGGTTTGCATCAATTCTCGTTGTAATCTCGAATAATTCCATCTGTTGTCGTCCGGCATCTTGCAGCCCGCAGGAAGCAGGCGCACAATCGAAGGCTGCCTCACAATTGCGCAAGCGTGGAGACTATCGACAGGCATGATCGGACTGGTTCTCGTTACCCACGGCCAACTCGCCAAGGAGTTCAAGGCCGCTGTGGAGCATGTCGTAGGTCCACAGGAGGCTTTCGAGACGGTATCGATCGGACCGGACGACGACATGGAGCAGCGCCGAGAGGACATCGTCGCCGCCGTGCGCGCCGCCGAGAAGGGCGATGGCGTCATCATCTTGACCGACATGTTCGGCGGCACGCCGTCCAACCTGGCCATCTCCGTGATGGATGAGGGGAACGTCGACGTCCTGGCCGGCGTCAACCTGCCGATGCTGATCAAGCTTGCCCGTGTCCGCGAAAACCGCCCCATGGAAGCCGCGCTCGTCGAGGCGCAGGAGGCCGGCCGCAAGTACATAGCGGTCGCAAGCCGCATTCTCGCAGGGAAATAGATGATGGTCGATGCTGTGACGCAACCGGGCCCGGCCGCAATCGCAACATCGAGGACCCTGTCCATCATCAACAAGCGCGGGCTGCATGCGCGCGCTTCCGCCAAATTCGTCCAGACCGCGGAAGGCTTCGACGCCGAACTGACCATCAGCCGCGACGGCTTTTCGGTTGGCGGGCGATCCATCATGGGCCTGATGATGCTGGCGGCCAGCCAGGGCAGCACGATCCAGGTGACGGCCACCGGGCCGGAAGCCGAGGGCGCCATCGAGGCGATTGCCGAACTCGTCGCCAATCGCTTCGGCGAGGACTGTTGAGTCCACAGGCAGCGTTCGGCCCCCTGTAAGCCTTTCCCGTCAGGCTGCCCGCGCAGGCCGGCGCGCATGACGCCAGGCCAGAAGAATTAGCGGCAACAGCCACACCAGAATGGTGAAGACGCCGAGCCCGGCCGCGATCGGCCGCTCGAAGAAGCCCATCGGGTTGCCGTCCGCCTTGATCATCGAGGAGATGAAGTTCTGCTCCAGCATGGGTCCGAGCACCAGGCCAAGGATGGCCGGGGCGATGGGAATGTCGTTCTCTTCCATGAAGAAGCCGAGCAGCCCGAAGAACAGCATCATGACGATGCCGGCCATGGAGTTGTTGATGGCGAATGCCCCGACGATGCAGAACATCAGGATCATCGGCATCAGCATCGCCGGCGGGATCGACAGGATGGGCCGCGCGCCTCGGATCGCCAGCCAGCCCAAAGGCAGCATGATGATGTTGGCGATCAGGAAGACGATGAAGATCGCGTAGATCGACGACGGATCGTTGATGAAGATCGCAGGGCCGGGGTTGATGCCCTTCACATACAGGACGCCGATCACGATGGCGGTGATGGAATCGCCCGGAATGCCGAACACCAGAGCCGGGATCCAGGCGCCGCTGACGGACGAATTGTTCGCCGAGCCGGCCTCCACCAGACCCTCGACATGGCCCTTCCCAAACAGTTCCTTATGCTTGGAAAAGCGCTTCGAGATCGCATAGGAAATCCACGCGGCGATGTCCGCGCCGGCTCCCGGCAGAATGCCGAGCGCCGTGCCCGTTACGCTGCCGCGCGCCGCCTGCACCGGATAGGTCTTCAGGTTCTTCCACTGCGACTTGAAGATGCCGCCGCCGTCCATTTTCGGTACGGCGCCGCGCGGCGTCGTCGAGGTTACGGTGCGTAGCACCTCGGACACGGCGAACAGGCCGATCATGGCCGGAATGAACTGGATACCCGCCATCAATTCGACGTTGCCAAAGGCAAAGCGCGGCTCTCCGGAAGGGTTGTCGATGCCGATGGTGGCGAAGAACAGGCCGATGAGCAGCGAAATCAGGCCGCGCGTCGGCGAGCCGGGCGACACGAACACGGCACAGGACAGCCCCAGGAGAACAAGGAAGAAATATTCCTCGGAGCTGAATTTCAGTGCGATCTCGGCCAGCACCGGCGACAGCGTCATCAGGACGATCGACCCGAACAGGCCGCCGATGGCCGAAAAGACGAGCGCCGCGCCGAGCGCATCGTCGCCCCGTCCGCTGATGGTCATGCGGTAGGCGTCTTCGACATAGGCGGCGTTGGCCGGCGTTCCGGG
Organism: Aureimonas altamirensis; assembly: GCF_001463885.1. Taxonomy (GTDB): domain Bacteria; phylum Pseudomonadota; class Alphaproteobacteria; order Rhizobiales; family Rhizobiaceae; genus Aureimonas; species Aureimonas altamirensis. The sequence continues at coordinate 330,109 of NZ_BBWQ01000011.1, forward strand.
CATGCGCAGCATCGCGGCCGGTATATCGCCGGCAAAGATGGCCATGGCCGTCGCCGTCACGATGGCGGCGATGGCCGGCACCGGCTCCATGAAAAAGGTCAGCGGCACCAGCAGGGCGGTCGCCATGGTGGCCGTCAGGCCGGGGATGGCACCGACGAACATGCCGAAGATGGCCGACAGCAGGATCACGCCCAGAACGTAGGGCTGGAAGACGAGGGCCGCCGCCTGTTCGATAATCATCATGGGATCACCCGAGGAACGAGAGCCATTCGGTGCGCGGCAGCGGCACCAGGAGCATGCGCGAGAAGGCGTAGTAGACCACCAGCGTCGTAGCGATGCTGGCGAGTGCCGCGACATGCGCCCGGCTGCCCAGAGCCAGCATCAGCCCGAAGAGTCCGATGAAACTGGTGGGGATGAAGCCGAACGTCTCGGAGAAGAAGATATAGAACAGGATGACGGCCAGCACCGCCAGCGCCGACAGCACGGAGCGGCGAGACCCCGTCCACTCCGACAGATGCGGCTTGAGAGCCGCCGGCAATGTCCGAAAGCTCATCGCCATCATATAGATGCCGAGCGCGATGCCGCACCAGGCGATCAGCCGGGGCATGGTCCCGGCGCCGTAGTCCTGCCCCGGTATGGGGGCGAAGGCGCTCGACGCATAGAGCAACCCTGCGGCCAGCACGGCGGTAAGGACGCCGAGCTGGAATTCGCTCAATCTGATCATTATGCCTGAACCCCGGAATGGACGCGGCGAAGGGCTCGCTACTTGGCGAGCCCGGCTTTCTTCATCACTTCTCCAAGCGTCGCATCGTCCTGCGCAACGATCTGGGTGGCCTCCGCGCCGCCGGCCCAGCGGACGCCGAAACCGCGATCGCGCATGAATTTTTGATACTCGTCGGTATTGTAGACCTTCTCGAGCGCTGCCTCGAGCTTGGCCTTTACATCGTCGGGAAGGCCCTTGGGTGCGGCAACGGTGCGCCAGACGGAGAGGGTCCAGTCCGAATCCAGCGCCTCCTTGATCGTCGGCACGTCGGGGAATGCCTCCTGCCGGCCTTCCGACATGGTGCCGAGCGCCTTGACGCGGCCCGCCTCGATCATGGAGCGGCCTTCGGCCAGAGACGATGGGATCAGGTCGACGCCGCCGGCCACCATGTCGGTGATTCCGCTGGCCGCGCCCTGGCTGGGAACGAAGGTGACATGGTTGGGGGCAAGGTCATGCGACAAAAGCCAGCCGGCAAGGCCGAGATGCCAGATGCCGCCCTGCCCGGTGCCCGATGCCTTGAACGTACCGGCGGGCTGCTCCTTGATGGCCGCCAGAAGCGCCGGAGCATCCTGATAGGGCGAGTCCGCCGATACCATCAGGCCGGCCGGATCGGCGTTCATCATGGCGAGGATATCGAAATCCTCGTAGGTCATCTGGGTCAGGCCCATCCAGTGCATCATGTCGATCTCGATCGTCATGATGCCGATCGTGTAGCCGTCCGGGCGCGCATTGGCGATGGCGCTATGCCCGACCACGCCGGAGCCGCCGGTGCGGTTGACGACGTTTATGGGCACGCCGAGTTCCTGCTGCAGCAGCGTGGCGACGATGCGGCCGACCGCGTCGGTCCCGCCGCCGGCGCCCCACGGCACGATCATCTGGATCGGGCGCTGCGGAAAATCCGACTGGGCCGCAGCGGGCAGAACGCCGGCTGCCGTCAGGGCCAGGATCGAGGATGCGAGAAATGTCCGTCTGAGCATGATACCTCCGCGCGTATCCACACAATGGATACATTGATGGCGGACTATCGCCGCCGACCGTTTCCTGCGGGCCTGTTTCGGCCTCTTGCCAAGAACTATCCTTAGTACGTACCATCTTGTCAACGTATACATCGTGGATTGAAGTTCACCGATGAGTGTCGAGCACGAGCAGCGCGGAACGGCATCGGCACGCGAGCGGGCCTACGAAAACCTGCGGCAACGGATATTGCTGGGGCATCTGGCGCCGGGCACGACCCTTCTGGAATCGGAGGTCGCCTCGCTCCTGTCGATGAGCCGGACACCGGTGCGCGAAGCCCTGATCATGCTGGAGGGCGAGCATCTGATCGATATCCGTCCGCGCCGCGGCATGACGGTGCGCCGGCAGTCGCTGCAGGATCTGATGCAGATCTACGAAGTGTTCTCGGCGCTCGAGGCGATGGCCTGCCGGATCGTCGCGCGCGAAGGGCTCGCGCCCGGCGTGCATGCGCGGCTGAACCAGTTGATGACCGCCATGGAGCGCGCCACCGAGAAGGAGGATGTCGCCGGCTGGTCGGAACTCGACGACGCGTTCCACTGGGCGATTGCGGAAGCCAGCGGCAACGACCGCCTGCGGGCGACCCTGCGCACCTATTGGGCAGAGCAGTTCCGGGCGCGGATGGCCATCGTTCCGTATCGCCCCCTGCCCGTCCGCTCCAATGTGGAGCACCGCCGCCTTGTGGAGGTTCTGGTTTCAGGCGACGAGTTCAAGGCGGCGCAGATGCTTCAGTCGCACCGCGAACATGCCGACGCCATGGCGATCGAGCTGTTCCGCGCCCATGCCCTGTCGGGCTGACCGTCAGCGCCGGGATCTGCCCTTCAACCATCGGCTGAGGTCTGCCTCGGCTTCCTCCAGGCCGGAGCGGTTGATCAGCCGCCGCAGCAGCGCAAGGCTGACGGCCCGCGTCCGGAAGTTGATCGCTTCGGTGGGCATGTCTTCGCCATAGATGCCGAGCTTGTCGTAAACCTGCTGCAGCCGGTTCTGCACGCTGCGAAGCGAAAGGCCGCGCCGCTCCGCGATCAGCCTGTCCGTCAGGCCCAGTGCGACATCCACCAATATCTCGTACTCGACATCCGACAGGCCCTCGAAATGGCTGGCGGCCTTTTGCTGCACCGTGCGGATTTCACGGTCGATGACGCATTGGCCTTCCACGAAGATGCCGCGCACCGCCAGGGTCAGCCGCTCCTCGGAGGCGGATTTGAGCACGTAGCCATAGGCCGCGCCGGGCGGCACGATGCGCGAAACGCCCCGCACATAGGCCTCGTCGGCATAGTTGGACCAGAACATGATCGCCGTGTCCGGCCGCTCCCGCCACAAAGTCCGGGCCATGTCGACGCCGGTGCGCCGGGGCATCTGCAGGTCCACCACCACGTTACGCGCGCCGAGGCGCCGGGCGATCGCCTCGCCCTCTTCTCCGTCCGCGGCCTCATAGAGGCTGCTGTCGGGCAGCGCCGCCGCGATCACGTCGCGCAGGAACGCCCGGTGGACGGCATCGTCCTCGACGATCAGGACCTCCATCGGGCATCCTCCTCCAAAGCCAGCGACAGGGTGACCTGCGTTCCCGTGCCGCCGCTCCGCCGCTCGATCTCGAGTTCGGCCGATACCAGCCGTGCCCGCGTCTGCATGTTGCGGATGCCGCCGGCACGTCGGCGGCGCAACGGCGAATCGAAGCCCACCCCATCGTCCCGGATACAGATATACAGCGCATGGCGGCCGCCGGGCACCATGCGCACCTCTACCTCCACTTCGATACGGGAGGGCTCGGCATGCCGCACGGCGTTGTTGACGGCCTCCTGCACGATACGGAACAAGGCGATGCGCAGGGCCGGCGCCAGCCTGTCGACCGCCCCGTCGCTGCGATCCACGAAGCGTCCCTCGATACCGCTTCCGGAATCGCCGAGGGCCCGGTGCAGGAAATCCTCCACCCCGTCGGCAAAACCGAACAGCTCGAGGACATTGGGCCGGGCATCGTCGATAATCTCGCGCAGGCCCGCCATACAGCGCTGCATGGCCCCGGACAGGGCGGCGATCTCGCCCTTGCGTGCGTCGTCGACCGCCTCCAGCCGCGCCAGACGCCGTTCGATCCGCGTCAGGTCCGCCAGCGTCTGGTCGTGCAGGTCCATGCCGATCCGCTGGCGTTCGTGCTCCAGCTCCTCGGTCAGCCGCAGCGCCCCTTCCCGCAAGCCCTCTTCCCGGGCGCGCACGGCGGCCTCCTCGATGGCGGAGCGGCGCAGCTCCTCGGCGGCGCGCAGGGCATAGAGGTACGGGGCCAGCGTATCGGCCAGATGTTGCGCCAGGGGGATGTCGGTGCGGCGATAGTAACCGGTATCGTGTTTCGAGCAGGACAGCGCCCCGATGATCTCGCCATGCACGATCAGCGGCACATGCAGCCGGCTGCGCAGGTTCTGGTCGTGGATCGGGTGGCTGAAGGCGCCGTCGAAGCGGAAGCGCGCGTCGTTCACGGCATCGTCGCTGATCAGGAAGGGCTCCGCGCCCATCAGGAGATCGCGGATCGGGCTGCCGACTACCGGATGCATGGCCGGCGTCAGGCCCCAATCGGTATGCAGCCCCGCCTCGTAGGCGACATGCATGTCGCGGTGGACGATGCAGACGTCCAGATGGTCGTGCGGCAGCACCTCCTGCATCTCTTGCGAGACGGCCTGGATGGCGGACTGGAAATCCAGCCTGCCGGCCATGGCACGGGATATGCGCAAAAGGTGACGGAACACGGATTCGTGTCGCATGGCGGGACGGCGCGCCGTCCGCCGTACCTCTTCCGCCGCATCGCTGTATCGCATCGTCGCCATTTGCCCAGCGCATCACCTTTCGACTGTCCTGCCTACGCGCATCCTAGCGCAAATCGGTCGGCCCTTGGCACGCCACGTGCGCGAACCCGCAAAGCATCTGCGATGAAAGGGTTGGACAGAAACCACGGGAGCGGGAAGACTTCGCATCGGGTCGCGGCCGGACACCAGCTGTCCAGGGCCAGGTACGGGAGGCCGCGCGACGCATTCGAACAGGGAGGAACCCATGATCCGACGCAGCATCCTTTTGTTGTCGACCGCCACGCTTCTGGCCACGCCACTGGCCGCCAGCGCCGAGACCGCCGACAAGACCATCGCGCTGTCCAACAACTACGCCGGCAATTCCTGGCGGCAGGCCATGCTGGAAAGCTGGCAGACCGTCACCGGAAAGGCGGTCGCCGATGGTGTCGTCGCCTCTGCCGATGCCTTCACGACGGCCGAGAACCAGGCAACCGAGCAGGCCGCGCAAATTCAGAACATGATCCTGCAGGGCTATGATGCCATCGTCATCAACGCCGCATCGCCGACCGCGCTGAACGGCGCCGTCAAGGAAGCCTGCGACGCCGGCATCACCGTCGTTTCCTTCGACGGCATCGTGACGGAGCCCTGTGCATGGCGCGTCGCGGTGGACTTCCGCAAGATGGGGTCCGACCAGCTCGACTATCTCGCCGGCCGCTATCCGGACGGCGGCAACCTGCTCGAGATCCGCGGCCTGCCGGGAACTTCGGTCGATTCCGAGATCCACGAAGGCATCGCGGCGGGCGCGCAGAAGCATCCCAACTTCAAGATCGTGTCCGAGGTCCAGGGCGACTGGACCCAGACCGTCGCCCAGCGCTCCGTAGCCGGCGTGCTGCCCTCGATCCCGCAGGTCGTGGGCGTGGTGACGCAGGGCGGCGACGGTTTCGGTGCCGCAGAGGCCTTCGCGGCCGCCGGCCGTGACATGCCCACCATCATCATGGGCAACCGGCAGGATGAGCTTCTCTGGTGGAAGCAGCAGAAGGACGCGAACGGCTACGAGACCATGTCGGTTTCGATCGCGCCGGGTGTCTCCACCCTCGCCTTCTGGGTGGCGCAGCAGATCCTGGATGGTGAAGACGTTCCGAAGGACCTGGTGGTTCCCTTCCTGTCCATCGACCAGGCGGGCCTTGAGAAGGCGCTGGAAACGACCCAGGAAGGCGGCGTCGCCAACGTGGAGTACACGCTGGAAGACGCCCGGAAGGTCATCGCCGAAGCGAAGTAAGCGCTTTGGAGCGCCGCGTGCGGCACTGGCCGCGCGCGGCGGCCCCCGACAGGACGGACACGACATCATGACCGCAATCGACGACCGGGCGCGCCCGCCGCTGGTTTCGCTGGGCGACATCGCCAAAAGCTTCGGCGCCGTCAAGGCGCTGGGCGGCGTCAGCCTCGACCTCGCCCCGGGCGAGTGCATCGGGCTTGCCGGGCATAATGGCGCCGGCAAGTCGACGCTGATGCAGGTGCTGGCCGGCAATGTGACACCCGATACGGGACGTCTGGCCGTCGACGGCACGCCGGTTTCCGGTGGCTTCGGCGTTGCGGCCGCCAACCGGGCCGGCATCCGATGCGTCTTCCAGGAGCTGTCGCTCTGCCCCAACCTCACCGTCGCCGAAAACATGCGGATCCGGCATCCGTCGCTGAAAGGTTTCGGCTGGCGCCGCCGCGCGGCGGCCCTGGCGCGCAGCAGCCTCGATACGATCTTTCCCGGACATGGCATCGGCCCGGATGACCTCCTGTCCGATCTGGCGCTCGGCCAGCGGCAGATGGTGGAGATTTCCATCGTCTTCGCCGTTTCCGATCTGGCGCCGCGCCTGATCATTCTGGACGAACCCACCTCCTCGCTCGACCAGACGGTGGCGGCGCAGTTGCTTGCGCATGTGCGCCGGTTCGTCGAAGGCGGCGGCAGCGTCGTCCTGATATCCCACATCCTCGGCGAGATCCTCGCCACATGCGACCGGATCGCCGTGATGAGCGATGGCCGGATCACCCAGTTGCGGCCTGCCGCGCAATTCGACCGGGTGTCTCTGGTGGAGGCGATGGGCCATGTCGTGGCCGAGGCCGCCCATGCCGACTTGCAGGCGAAGGCGCGGACCGGGCCGGTTGTCGCCACCGCCGCACCGCCGCGTCAGGGCAATGACCGGCGCCTGGTCGCGCACAAGGGCGAGATCGTCGGCCTGGCGGGCCTTGCCGGGCACGGCCAGACGGCGCTTCTGGTCCTGATGCAGAATGCCGGGGTGCGCGGCTCCCGCTTCGCGCGGCTGTCGGGCAAAGTCGCCTTCGTCGCCGGAGACCGGCAAAGCGACGGCGTCTTTCCGCTGTGGTCCATCGGGCAGAACATCACCGTCCGCTCGCTGCCCGCGCTTGTGAAGATGGGGTTGATCGACAAGGCCGCCGAAGCCGGCATGGCGTCGGACTGGCGCACGCGCATCGGTATCCGTTCTCCCGACATGGACAACAACATCCTCACCCTGTCGGGCGGCAACCAGCAGAAGGCGCTGTTTGCCCGGGCGCTCGCCTCCGACGCCGACATCATCCTGATGGACGACCCGATGCGTGGCGTCGACATCGGCACAAAGCAGGATGTCTATGCCCTGATCCGCGCCGAGGCGGCGCGCGGGCGCACCTTCATCTGGTACACGACGGAGTTCGACGAGTTGCTGAGTTGCGACCATGCCTACGTCTTCAGGTCCGGGCGGATCGTCGCGGACATGCCGCGCGGCGAACTGACCGAGGCCCGCGTGCTGCAGAGTTCCTTTACGGAGGATGCGGCTTGAAGCTGGACCTCACATCGCCGCGCATCATGCGGGCGCTTCTTCCACCCGTCTCGCTTGCCTTGCTGCTGACGGCGATCTTCATCATCCAGCCAAGGGCCATGAGTTTCATGGGCCTCAATCTGATGCTCAACCTGGCGCTGCCCATCGCGCTCGCCACCATCGCGCAGATGTTCATCATCGCCATCAACGACATCGATCTGTCGATCGGCAGCTTCGTCTCGTTCGTGGCGTGCGTCGGCGCGACGCTGTTGAACGATACGCCCGTGCTGGGCATCGCCGCCCTGGCCGGCTGCATTCTGGTTTACGCCCTGGTGGGGGCACTCGTGCAATGGCGCAACCTGCCATCCATCGTGGTCACCCTCGGCATGTCCTTCGTCTGGCTGGGCGCGGCGGTCCTGATCCTGCCATCGCCCGGCGGCAGCGCCCCGGCCTGGCTGCAGGCCATCGTCAAGTTCCGCACGCCCATCGTTCCGTTTGCGCTGGTGGCCAGCGCAGTCCTGGCACTGGCGGTCCACCTGTTCCTGATGCGCTCATCTGTCGGCACCGTGCTGCGCGGTGCGGGCGGCAACCCGCAGGCAATGGCACGGGCCGGCTGGTCGCTTCTGAAGGTGCGGATGTCCATGTACGCGCTTGCCGGCTTCTTCGGCGTCCTGGCCGGGCTGGCTCTGGTGGGCCTGACAACGTCGGCCGACGCCAATATCGCGCTGCGTTACACGCTTCTGTCCATCGCCGGCGTCATCCTGGGCGGCGGCGAGTTTACCGGCGGGCGGATATCTCCCGTCGGGGCGGTCATCGGCGCGCTTACCCTGACGCTGGCGGGCTCGCTTCTGGCCTTCCTGCGCATCTCGCCCGACTGGCAGATCGGCGCGCAGGGCGCCATCCTTATCCTGGTGCTGGCGCTGCGCGCCCTCGTCAACCGTGCCGAAAGGAAATCCGCATGAGCGCTCTTGCCGCAATCCGCGATTTCGGCCAGCGCGTTCCCTCGGCCTTTTCCTTTGCCGGGGCGGTCGTGATCTTCTTCGCAACCATCGCCGCCTCGGGCGGCGCCGGGTCCGGGCAGGTGCTCACGACGGCGCTCACCTTCGCCACCATGTATGTCATCGTGGGCCTCGGCCAGATGTTCGTCATCACCACCGGGCCCGGCAATATCGACCTGTCCATACCGGCAACGATTGCACTTGCCGGCGCCGTGGCCATGCGGGTGATGAATGGCGACAACGCCATGATCCTTCCCGGCATCGCCTCGGCCCTCGCCGTCGGCGCGGCGGTCGGTTGCTTCAATTACGGCCTGATCCGCCTTCTCTCGATCCCGCCGATCATCGCCACCTTGTCGGCCAGCTTCCTGGTCATGTCGAGCGCCATTGCTTTCGGCCGTGGCCTGCGCGTGCGTCCGCCCTCGGCCTTCGCCGACTTCGCGACGGGGCGCGTTGCCGGCATCCCGATCCTTGCCATTGCCACGCTCCTGCTGACCATTGCGATGGCCGTGCTCCTTCACCGGACGGTTTACGGCCGGTCGGTCACCGCCATCGGGCAAAACAGCCGTGCCGCCGGGCTTGCCGGTATCCGCGTCGACCGTGTGCGCTGGGCAACCTACGTTCTTTCGGCAGCACTTGCGGGCCTGTGCGGCGCGGTGCTTGCAGGCTTTTCCGGCGGGGCATCGCTCAATATGGGGGAAGAGTATCTACTGGCGTCCATCGCCGTCGTCGTCGTCGGCGGCACGTCCGTCGCCGGTGGCCAGGCCAATGTCGCCGGGTTGTGGGGCGCATCGCTGTTCATGTATCTGCTGGTCACGATGCTCAACACCTACGGTGTCAGCGCCGGGCTGAGGTTGCTCGTCACCGGCCTCATCATCATCGCCATCATCACCATCGCCGGCGGCAAGAAGACCGGCCGGGCATGAAAAAGGCCGCCTGAACGGTTCAGGCGGCCCTTTGAAATGCGCTCTCTACAACGCCCTAGCGGCATACGGCACGGACGCCCGGCCGGATGAAGAAGGTGTTGGTGCGCGGATCGTAGGTCCGGTATCGGCGGGCGCACTCGGCCTGGTGACGGCTGAGGCCCCTATAGGCCGACGGTGGACCCCGGCGTTCCCAGCGATCGCGCTCGTAGCGGCGTTGGTCCCGCTCCCAGCGCCTGTCGCGGTCGTAGCGCCTGTCGCGGTCATAGCGGCGATCGTAGTGGCGTGGGCCACCGCGATTGCGCATATCTTCCCGCCGCTGCACCCCGCGCATGATCTCCTTGAAGTCGGTCTGCGCCAGGATCACCGGCCGAGAGGACGTCTCGACCGCCGCGGGGCGTACAACCGCAGCCGCCGCTGACGGCAGCGGAGCCAGGGCCCAGCTACCCGCCATCAGGCCGAAGGCGATTGCCTGCCACTTCGACGCCAGGCGTGTCATCCGCGGTAGCCGCGCGGGCAGGCCGCAACGTAACGGTTGCCATTGTTGTCGCGGTAGACGCACTCGTTGGGCTTGGTTGCGGAACCGATCAACGCGCCCGCTGCCGTGCCAAGCGCACCGCCAATCAAAGCACCGCCCAGATCGCCCGATGCCGCAGCACCGATTGCAGCGCCACCCAAACCACCGATTGCGGCGGGAGCCGCTATATCCCGATCGACGGACTGGCAACCCGCCACCGCCATCAACAACGCCGCACAGCCGGCAATCGTCACTTTCCTCATCTGGGTAGGCCTTTCATAGACAGGCCGCCGCGCACGCCCGGCGGTAAACCAACACCAACGCTCAACTGTCGATTGCTAATTTGGTTCCAGGCAAAAGAAAAGCCCGCACCGGGGGAGGACCGGGCGGGCTCTTAATGTTGCGGGCTGGGAGGAGGTAGCCCGCTGGCAATGTTGATCGCACATCGCCGGTGAGCGAGCCAGCCCGCCGCGTGCATGGCAGCCATGCACGCGGCGGGGGTCCGTCAACGCTGGCCGATGACCGGGCAGCCGCGCGCATTGGCGAAGCGCACGAAGGTGCGGCCCCCACGGTCGCGGCCGGCTACGGTGACGCTGCGGCGTCCGGCGTCCACAACGCGCGCCCGGTGTACGCCCATGCGATCGGCCTTGCGCAGGGCCTGCCGGGCATCGCAGCCGCCGCGATCGCGGTCGCGCTCGCGCCAGCGGTCATGCCGGTGATCGTAGCCCCTGCCCTGCACCTGAATGACGGGGCCGGAGCCGACGCCGATACGCACTTCCTGCGCGGCGGCGGACATGCCTGCGAGGCCCCCGGCCGCTGCGGTTGCGCCGCCGGCCAGAGCCAGGGTCAGCATGGCGGAACGAATGAGTTTGCCGAACATGAGGGTTCCTCCTTCAAGGTCTGTTCTGCCCGGCTGTCCGGGCCTTCGAACGTGACCTTGCACCGTGGCAACTGAACCGATGCGGAAGGGCGTGTTCAGCCGGCGTTCACCCACAAACGGGAAGGCCGGGCGCTGGGCGCCCGGCCTTCCTGCTATCCAGTCCTGCGGCAGCTTGGCTTAGCTGTCGAGGAAGCTGCGCAGCTTGCGCGAGCGCGAGGGATGCTTGAGCTTGCGCAGGGCCTTCGCCTCGATCTGGCGGATACGCTCACGCGTGACCGAGAACTGCTGCCCGACCTCTTCCAGCGTATGGTCGGTGTTCATGCCGATGCCGAAGCGCATGCGCAAAACGCGCTCCTCACGCGGGGTCAGCGAAGCCAGGACGCGCGTCGTCGTCTCTCGCAGGTTCGCCTGGATCGCGGCATCGATGGGCAGGATCGCGTTCTTGTCCTCGATGAAGTCGCCGAGGTGTGAATCCTCCTCGTCGCCCACCGGCGTCTCGAGGCTGATCGGCTCCTTGGCGATCTTCAGGACCTTGCGTACCTTTTCCAGCGGCATGGCCAGCTTTTCGGCCAGCTCTTCCGGCGTCGGCTCGCGTCCGATCTCGTGCAGCATCTGGCGGCTGGTGCGCACGATCTTGTTGATCGTCTCGATCATGTGCACCGGAATGCGGATCGTGCGGGCCTGGTCGGCGATGGAGCGGGTGATGGCCTGCCTGATCCACCATGTCGCATAAGTGGAGAACTTGTAGCCGCGCCGGTACTCGAACTTGTCCACCGCCTTCATCAGGCCGATGTTGCCTTCCTGGATCAGGTCCAGGAACTGCAGGCCGCGATTGGTGTATTTTTTCGCGATGGAGATGACCAGGCGCAGATTGGCTTCCACCATCTCCTTCTTGGCCTGCCGGGCTTCCCGCTCGCCCTTCTGCACCATGTGCACGATACGGCGGAACTCGGTGATCTCCAGCCCCGTCTCGGTGGCAAGGTTCTGGATCTCCTGGCGCAGGCCCCGGATGTTTTCCTTTTCGCCCTGCGCGAACTTCGTCCAGCCCTTGCCCGACAGATTGGCGATATGCCGGGTCCAGTTCGGGTCCAGCTCGGCGCCGTGGTAGCTCTTCAAAAACTCTTCGCGCTTGACGCCATGGCTCTCGGCCAGCCGCAACAGCTTGCCTTCGCTGCTCACGAGGCGCTTGTTGATATCGTAGAGCTGCGCCACCAGCGCATCGATACGATTCTGGTTGAGCGACAGCGACTTGACCTGCGCGATCAGGTCTTCCTTGAACTTGCGGTAGCTGCGCTCCTGTGCGGGCGACAGCGTACCCTGCGCCGCCAGCCGGTTCTCGACCTGCTGGTCCTGCAACTTGCGCAGGCGCTTGTAATTATCCGCGACGAGGTCGAACGTCGCCATGACCTGGGGGCGGATCTCCGCCTCCATGGCCGCAAGCGACATGTTGCTTTCCAGGTCGTCGTCTTCGTCTTCCTCTTCGCCGCCACCGGGCTCCAGCTCGGGCTGGGGCTGCGGTTCATCGGCGGTCGGGGCGGGCGCGGCCGGCATCTTTGCCTCGGGCCCGGCATAGGTTGCCTCGAGGTCCACGACCTCGCGCAACATGATGTTGCCCTCGTTCAGCTCGTCGCGCCAGATGATGATGGCCTGGAAGGTCAACGGGCTTTCGCACAGCCCGGCGATCATCGTCTCGCGGCCGGCCTCGATACGCTTGGCGATGGCGATCTCGCCCTCGCGCGACAGAAGCTCGACCGAGCCCATCTCGCGCAGGTACATCCGCACCGGATCGTCCGTCCGGTCGCCGGCCTCGCGCTTCTGGGTGGTGGCGACGGCGCTGCCGGCGCCGGTCTCGGCAACTTCGGTGCTCGACTCCTCGGTGTCGCGCTCTTCGGCCTCTTCCGACTCGTCCTCTTCGACGACGTTGATGCCCATGTCGTTCAACATGGCCATCGTGTCTTCGATCTGCTCGGAGGTCACGTCATCCGCCGTCAGGACGGAATTGAGCTTTTCCATCGTGACGAAGCCGCGCTTCTTGGCGGCCTTGATCATCTTTTTGACGGCGTCATCCGACAGGTCCAGCAGAGGACTGTCAGGCGTCTCCGGACGCTCTTCGACGGCCGCTTCGCTTTCCTTGACCCTAGTCGCCATTCGCGTATCTCTCCAATTCGCGTCAGCCGCGTCCGGCGAACCGCCACCTGACTAGCGCCAAGGCGGTAAATTCTCGATGAACCGGACAGGCAGTCGAAACCGCCCGACTTGCAGCTCGGGCGATTCGCTCACGAAACGCCCGGCCACGCCAATTATACCAATCCAAAATTCCGAAGATGCCGCTATGAGCATCGTCTCTTTCGATTTCACCCTTTGAAGTCAAGGCCATGCGCCAAAAAAACAGGAACCGCGCCTATATGCTGCGGGCCGGACGGCCGGACAGCAGCCCGAATCCGTCGATCAACGCCTCGGTACCGGCAAGGTTGTCCATTTCCTGCTTGATCGCGACGATCTGCGCATAAGCCTGCTCCGTCTGCTCGGCGGCAAAAGCCACTTCCGCGTTCCGGAGTTCCCTATGTAGGAAACGCTGGCGATGCTGCAAGTGAAGCGCCTGACGAAGCGCCTCGCGCGCATCCTCCACGGCGGCTTCCGCCAGGAACATCCAGTCCCTGTTGGCGCGCACCCGCGCCTCCAGCGCATCGAACACGCCGCGCAGCCCCCGCCCCTCCAGCGCCGACAGGATCGCCTGCCGGTCCAGCGCCGCGGCCGTCATCGCCACGTCCAGCACGGCCGAGCGCAGGCGCGACAACTCGCCCTCGGGCAGCTCCAGCTCGGCGAGATAGTCGAAGGCCTCGGCGATCAGCAATGGATGGTTGATGAAGCCGACGACGATGCCGACCTCGCGCATCGACCCCTGGTTCGCCCGGCCGGCCGACGAAGCGAGGCCGGAGCGGATCAGGCGATCCGACACCGCCGAGCGGCGTGGCGTGCCGGGGCGCTGCGCGCCCCGCCCGCCCGTTTCGCTTCGGCGCATGCCGCCGCGCCCCTGGCCGGGCGGCGGGCCGAAGAACGCCGAAAGGCGCTCCTGAAGATCCTGCTGGTAATGGCGGCGCACGCTTTCGTCGGCGATCTGCCGGCTCAGCGTCCGCAGGCGGCTTTCCAGCTCGGCCCGGCGCTCGGGCGTATCGAAGGCGCCACCGGCCGTCTCGCGCGCCCACAGCATGTCCGCCAGCGGCCGGGCGCCTGCCAGAATGGCCTGGAACGCTTCGGCGCCCCCTTCCCGAACGACATCGTCCGGGTCCTGTCCGCCGGGAAGCAAGGCGAAGCGCAGCGAACGGCCCGGCTTCAGAAGCGGCAGGGCCACGTCGGCGGCGCGCTGCGCCGCCTTGACGCCTGCCGCGTCACCGTCGAAGCACAGGATCGGTTCGGGCGTGGTGCGCCACAGAAGATCGAGCTGGCGGTCCGTCAGCGCCGTGCCCAGCGGCGCGACCGCATGCCCGATCCCGGCCTGGTGCAGGGCGATGACGTCGACATAACCCTCCACCACGATCATCGTGCCGCCGTCGCGCGCGGCGCGGCGCGCCCGCGCCAGATTGTACAGCGTGGCGCCCTTGTGGAAGACGTCGGTCTCGGGAGAGTTCAGGTATTTGGCGGGCGCGCCGGGCGACAGGGCGCGCCCGCCGAAGGCGATCACCTTTTCGCGCGCGTCCTCGATCGGAAACATGATCCTGTCGCGGAAGCGGTCGTAGGAAACGGCGATGCCCTCGCCATGCACGACGAGGCCGGCCGCCTCGATCACGGCGCGGCCGACACCGCGGCCGGCCAGATGCTCCTTGAGGCGCGACCGGCTGTCCGGCGCGTATCCGATAGAGAAAGCCGCCTGTGCAGCGCTGCCGATGCCCCGGTCGCGCAGATAGGCGCGCGCCTTGGCGCCATCCGATTCCTGCAGGGCCTGGCGGAAATAGTCGCGCGCAATGGCCAGCGCGTCGATCTGGCTGGTCCGCGCCTCCTGGCGCAGCTCGGCCTCCGGGTCGCGCTCGGGCATCGGCAGCCCGGCCTCTCCCGCAAGGCGTTCCACCGCCTCGGGAAAGCTCATTCCCTCAAGATCGGTCAAAAAGCGGAAGTGATCGCCCGAAACCCCGCAGCCGAAGCAGTGATAGCGTCCCTTGGCGTCCTCGCAGTGGAAGGACGGGGTCTTTTCGCCATGGAAGGGGCAGCAGGCCCAGTAGTCGCCCTTGCCGGCCTGCGACTTGCGGCGGTCCCAGGTCACGCGCCGGCCGACGACCTCCGAGATCGGGATGCGGCTCTTGATCTCTTCAAGGAAGTGCGGGGGAAACCTCATGGCCGACATATCGGCCAGAGCGGCGGACAAATCCAGACATTCTCCGGCTGCGCGGGAAATGCCCCCGCTGTCCACAGCCGTCCACAGCTTTCCACAGGGCAGAATACCCGGCCGCGCCTCAGCGCAGCATGCCGCGCACCACCGCCCCGGCGGCGGGCAGGTCCAGCGCCGTGCCATGCTTGCGCTTGAGGGCATCCATGCAGCGGCCGATGTCGCGCAGGCCGCGCGCGCCGGTTTCGGCAACCGCCGTCTCGCAGGCCGCCAGGATCGATCCGGCATCCATCGATGGCGGCATGAGCTCGGCGACGATGCCGGCCAGCCGGCGCTGGTCGGCGGCGCGGCCGACATCGCCGGCTGCCTCGAGCGCCGATGCCTTCTCTTCGTGCTGGCAGGCCATGCGGTGCAACAGCCGGGCGATCTCCTCGTCGCAGAGGCGCTCGCGCCCCTCGGCCCGAAGGGCGATATCCCTGTCCTTGATGGCCGTGGCGATCAGGCGGAGCGTACACAGGCGTTGCGGATCGTTGCCGGATCGTGCGTCGTCCAGCGCGGCCGCGAGGCATTCTCGCATTTCGGGAACTTTCATGACTGTCTCGCCCGGCTCATTGGACGGCCAGGCGGAGCGCGCCTTGTTTCGGGCATATTGATTAATATCGCCCCAGGCCGTCTGCAAGGGGTTGCGCGGGAGGCTGGTTGCAGCGATATGCATAGCTCGACCGAAACGATCAGGCATGCCAATCGCGAACGGGCTGGTGCAGCGAAAGCGCCCGGCACGTGCGCCATGCCGCGCAGACGAAGGAAGATCGCGATGAGCGAAGGCTGGACACGCAGGAAACCGACTGCGCTTCTCGTCCTTGCCGATGGGACGGTGATCGAAGGAGACGGCATCGGCGCCACCGGCGAGGCGTTGGGCGAAGTCTGCTTCAACACGGCACTGACCGGCTATCAGGAAATCCTGACCGACCCGTCCTATGCCCGGCAGATCGTCACCTTCACCTTTCCGCATATCGGCAATGTCGGCGCAAACCACGAAGACCTCGAAGATCTCGTGCCCGAAAACGCCGTCGGAGCGGTGGGCGCCATCTTCCGCGCCACCGTATCCGACCCGTCCAACTACCGCTCGGCCGAAAGCCTCGATGCCTGGCTGAAGGCGCGCGGCGTCGTGGCCATGTCGGGCGTCGATACACGCGCTCTCACCGCGCTGATTCGCGACAAGGGCATGCCCAACGGCGTCATCGCCCACCATCCGGACGGCGTCTTCGACATTCCGGCACTGCAGCGGCAGGCGGCCGAATGGTCGGGCCTTGTCGGACTGGACCTCGCCAGGGATGCCGCATCCAAGCGCGCCGAGGTCTGGACCGAAGGTCCCTGGGCCTGGAACTCGGGCTATGCGGCAAACCCCGAAGCCGCCTACACCATCGTCGCCATCGACTACGGCGCCAAGCGCAACATCCTGCGGCTCATGTCGGGTCATGGCGCGCAGGTCGTCATCCTGCCGCCATCCGCCACGGCCGAGGACGTGCTGGCCCACAAGCCGGACGGCATCTTCCTGTCCAACGGACCGGGCGATCCGGCCGCCACTGCCGAGTATGCGGCGCCCACCATCCGCGCGCTGGCCGATACCGGCATCCCGATGTTCGGCATCTGCCTCGGCCATCAGCTCCTGGCGCTGGCGCTGGGCGCTCGGACCGAAAAGATGCATCAGGGCCATCACGGCGCCAACCACCCGGTCAAGGACTTCACCACCGGCAAGGTGGAGATCGTGTCCATGAACCACGGCTTCGCGGTGGATCGCGGCTCGCTGCCCGGCAATGTCGAGGAAACGCATGTCTCGCTGTTCGATGGCAGCAATTGCGGCATCCGCCTCAAGGACCAGCCGGTATTTTCCGTACAGCATCACCCGGAAGCCTCGCCCGGCCCGCAGGATTCGCACTACCTGTTCCAGCGTTTCTTCCACCTGATCGACGAGCATCGCCGCAAGGCGGCCTGAGGAAAGGGGCGATTGCCCCTTCCTTCCCCTGGCTGTCTCACCTATAAGGCGGGCTTAGCCAGACCTTAGAGATTTCCAGAACCCCGGCCGCATGCGGCACGGGTGTCTTCGCGCACGAACAAACGAGACGGATCGCAGATGCCCAAACGCAACGATATCAAAACCATCCTCATCGTCGGCGCGGGTCCCATCATCATCGGCCAGGCATGCGAATTCGACTATTCCGGCACGCAGGCCTGCAAGGCCCTGCGCGAGGAAGGCTACCGGATCGTTCTCGTCAACTCGAACCCGGCGACGATCATGACCGATCCCGATCTCGCCGACGCAACCTATATCGAGCCGATCACGCCGGAAGTCGTCGCGCGCATCATCGCCAAGGAGCGGCCGGACGCCATCCTGCCCACGATGGGCGGCCAGACGGCACTGAACACCGCTTTGTCGCTGAAGCGGATGGGCGTCCTTGAAAGATACGATGTCGAGATGATCGGGGCCGACGCCGCCGCCATCGACATGGCCGAGGATCGCGCCCTCTTCCGCGAGGCGATGGCCCGCATCGGCCTTGCCACGCCCCGGTCCTTCCTGGCCAACGCGACCGAGGCGAAGCATGCCGACCGTCTTGCCCACGAAGAGAAGCGCGGCGACATCATCCGCGATATCCCCGCAGGCCCGGCGCGCGACAAGGCGCTGACCGATCTGGAACAGCAGTGGAACCTGTCCGAAACCGACCGCAAGCAGCGTTACATGGCGCGCGCCATGGGCGCCGCGGCCGAAGGGCTGGAGCATGTCGGCCTGCCGGCCATCATCCGCCCCTCCTTCACCATGGGCGGCACCGGCGGCGGCATCGCCTACAACCGGTCGGAATTCTTCGAGATCGTCGAGGGTGGCCTCGATGCCTCGCCCACGACCGAAGTGCTTATCGAGGAATCGGTCCTCGGCTGGAAGGAATACGAGATGGAAGTCGTGCGCGACCGCGCCGACAACTGCATCATCGTCTGCTCCATCGAGAATATCGACCCGATGGGCGTGCATACCGGCGATTCGATCACCGTCGCGCCGGCGCTGACGCTGACCGACAAGGAATACCAGGTCATGCGCAACGCCTCCATCGCGGTGCTGCGCGAGATCGGCGTCGAGACCGGCGGCTCCAATGTGCAGTTTGCCGTCAACCCAGCCGATGGCCGGCTGGTGGTCATCGAGATGAACCCGCGCGTGTCGCGCTCCTCCGCGCTGGCATCGAAGGCCACCGGGTTCCCCATCGCCAAGGTCGCGGCGAAGCTGGCCGTCGGCTACACGCTGGACGAACTGAAGAACGACATTACCGGCGGCGCCACGCCCGCCAGCTTCGAACCGACCATCGACTATGTCGTCACCAAGATCCCGCGTTTCGCGTTTGAGAAATTCCCCGGTGCCGAGCCCACGCTGACGACCGCTATGAAGTCGGTCGGCGAGGTGATGGCCATCGGCCGCACCTTCTCGGAATCCCTGCAAAAGGCATTGCGCGGTCTGGAAACCGGCCTCGACGGGCTGGACGAGATCGACATCCCGGGCCTCGGCGAAGGCGACGACACCAACGCCGTACTCGAGGCACTCGGCCGGCCGACGCCGGACCGGTTGCGCATGGTGGCGCAAGCCTTGCGCATCGGCATGCCGAAGGCCCAGATCCATCAGGCGTGCAAGATCGACCCCTGGTTCCTGGACCGGCTGCAGGAGATCGTCGACACGGAAGCCCGCGTGCGCGAGCATGGGCTGCCGCAGGATGCCGACAATCTGCGGATGCTGAAGGCCATGGGCTTTTCCGACGCACGGCTGGCAAAGCTTGCCGGCACCGAGGAAGCGAATGTGACGGCATTGCGCGCCGGGCTGGACGTGCGCCCGGTGTTCAAGCGCATCGACACCTGCGCCGCCGAGTTCGCCTCGCCCACGCCCTATATGTACTCGAGCTACGAAACGCCCTTCGCCGGCCAGCCCCGCTCGGAAGCCGAGGTATCGGACAAGCGCAAGGTCGTGATCCTGGGCGGCGGACCCAACCGCATCGGCCAGGGAATCGAGTTCGACTATTGCTGCTGCCACGCGGCCTTCGCACTGAAGGATGCCGGCTTCGAGTCGATCATGATCAATTGCAACCCGGAAACCGTGTCGACCGACTACGACACGTCCGACCGGCTGTATTTCGAGCCACTCACGGCCGAGGACGTGCTGGAGATCCTGCACGCAGAAAAGGCGCGCGGCGAACTGGTGGGCGTCATCGTGCAGTTCGGCGGCCAGACGCCGCTCAAGCTTGCCAATGCGCTGGAAGCCGCGGGCATCCCGATCCTTGGGACATCGCCCGATGCGATCGACCTGGCCGAGGACCGCGACCGCTTCCAGAAGCTGCTGCACCAGCTCAACCTGCGCCAGCCCAACAACGGCATCGCCCGCTCGGTCGAGGAAGCGCGCACGATCGTGGAGCGGATCGGCTATCCGGTCGTCATCCGTCCCTCTTATGTGCTGGGCGGCCGGGCGATGGAGATCGTGCGCGGCGACGCGCAATTCGAGCGCTACATGAAGGAAGCGGTCGTCGTATCGGGCAAATCCCCCGTGCTAATCGATTCCTACCTGTCCGATGCCATCGAAGTGGATGTCGATTGCCTCTGCGACGGCAAGGCAACCTTCGTTGCCGGCATCATGGAACATATCGAGGAAGCCGGCATTCATTCGGGCGACTCGGCCTGTTCGCTGCCCGTCCACTCCTTGTCGAAGCCGGTAACGGACGAGCTGGAGCGGCAGACGCAGGAAATGGCCCTCGCCCTCGACGTCGGCGGCCTGATGAACGTGCAGTTCGCCATCAAGGGCGACGAGATCTACGTGCTCGAGGTCAACCCCCGCGCCTCGCGCACCGTGCCCTTCGTCGCCAAGACGATCGGCGCTCCGGTTGCCAAGATCGCCGCCCGCGTAATGGCCGGCGAAACGCTGGACGAGGCCTTCTCGGCCTATGGCGGCAGGCCGGACGTGAAGAACCTCAAGCACATCGCCGTCAAGGAAGCGGTGTTCCCCTTTGCGCGCTTCCCCGGCGTGGATACGCTTCTGGGACCGGAGATGCGCTCGACCGGCGAAGTCATGGGCCTCGACGTGGATTATGCGCTGGCCTTCGCCAAGGCGCAGCTTGGCGCCGGCGTGGACCTTCCGCGCGACGGCACGGTGTTCGTGTCCGTGCGCGACGGCGACAAGGAAGCGGTCCTGGCGCCGGTGCGCCGTCTGGTGGAGCTTGGCTTCACAATATCGGCCACCAAGGGCACGCAGCTCTTCCTGGAAGAAAACGGCGTCAAGGCGGAGCGCGTCAACAAGGTGCTGGAGGGCCGTCCGCATATCGAGGACGCCATCCGCAACCGGCAGGTGCAGCTTGTCATGAACACGACGGAAGGCGCCAAGGCGCTGTCCGACTCGCGGTCGCTGCGGCGCGCGGCGCTGATGCACAAGGTGCCCTACTACACCACGCTTGCCGGCATGGTGGCCGCCGCGGAGGCGATCGCCGCGCTCAGGGCCGGCAGCCTTGAAGTCCGACCCCTTCAGTCATACTTTCACTCTGCTTGAACTTCCCCCCTCCGGGGTGTTTGATTGGTACGTCAGAAGTGATTCTGTTGAGGCTGGCGCCCTCGGGCGCCAGTCTTTCTTTTAAATTCAGGTCGCGGATTTGCGGGACGGATGCGTTACCCGCCGCGGGCAAGGAATGACGGCATGGAAAAGGTTCCGATGACCACGGGTGGCTTCGAGGCGCTCAGAGAAGAGCTCCGCCGCCGGCAGCAGGAAGAGCGCCCTCGCATCATCACGGCGATCGCGGAAGCGCGGGCGCATGGCGATCTTTCCGAAAACGCGGAATATCACTCCGCCAAGGAGGCGCAGAGCCTCAACGAGGGCCGGATCGCCGAGCTGGAAGACCTGACCGCCCGTGCCGAAGTGATCGACGTGACGAAGCTTTCGGGCGACCGGGTCAAGTTCGGGGCGACGGTCAAGCTGGTCGACGAGGACACCGAGGAAGAGAAGGTCTACCAGATCGTCGGCGAGCAGGAAGCCGACGTGAAGAAAGGCCGTATCTCCATCTCCTCGCCCATCGCACGCGCGCTCATCGGCAAGTCCGAGGGCGACACGGTGGAAGTGGCCGCCCCTGGTGGCGCGCGCTCTTACGAGGTGCTGCAGATCAGCTGGGCCTGATTCATGCGGACGTCCGACATTCTGGTCATCGCTCCCAATTTCAAGCGGCGGCTGTCGGGCGTCACCTCCACCATCATCCAGCTCGTGCCGCTGCAGGCAAAATCCCTGCCAATCGTGGCCTTCGGGCCGGGCCTCCCGAAGGCCCTGCCCAAGCTGCATGTCCGGCAGCTTGCCGGGCTGTGGAAGCGACCGCGCACCAAACCTTTCCGCATCTGGCACGCGCGCCGCAATGTAGAGATGCTGCCCGGCATCTTCATGCGCGATGTGCTGCGCATGCCGCTCAGGCTTGTCTTCACATCGGCGTCGCAGCGGCGGCATACCGCCTACACGCGGTGGCTGATCGCACGCATGGACGCGGTGATCGCAACCAGCCGCCGCAGCGGCGCCTATCTTTCGGTTTCCCACAGCGTCGTGACGCATGGCATCGACCTTGACCGGTTCCGCCCGGCCGAGGATGCGGGCGGCGTCCGGCGGTCGCTCGATCTTCCAGACCTGAAGACGGTCGGCTGCTTCGGTCGCATCCGGCACCAGAAGGGCAGCGACCTTTTCGTCGAGGCGATGATCGCGCTATTGCCCGAACGCCCCGGCTGGCAGGCCATCCTGTGCGGGCGGGCGACGGCCGAGCATGCCGGCTTCGAAGCGGAGTTGAAGCGCAAGGTTGCCGATGCCGGGCTTTCCGGGCGCATCCTGTTTCTTGGCGAGTTTTCCGACGTCGCGCCCTATTATCGCGCGCTGGACCTGTTCGTGGCTCCGCAGCGCTGGGAAGGCTTCGGGCTGACGCCGCTGGAGGCGATGGCCAGCGGCGTGCCGGTGGTTGCCGCCGATGTCGGCGTGTTTTCCGATGTGATCGGGCCCGGCACGGGTGAGATCGTCCCGCCGGGCGATCTTCCGGCGATGATGGCGGCGGCGGCGCGCTGGATGGATGATGGCGACAGGCGCCGCGATGGCGCGGTGCAATCGCTGGAAACGGCCCGGCGCAACTTCCCGCTGGAGCGCGAAGCTGCGGAAATCCGTACGGTCTACGATCGGCTCTGGGATGCCGGTGGGCTATAGAACCGCTTTCTATTGCTCATGAATAGCGCTATTTCTGGGCTATAGAAACGGATTCTATAGCCCATGGCATGGAACTGGACATTCGACGACTGGCCGCATTTCACCTTCGATGGTGACGCCATGCTTGCTCTCGAACGCGCATTTCTCGTCTCGACGGGCGAAGTCGCCGGCACGATCCGCCATATGGATGCCGAAACCCGAGAAGAGCTCAGAATCGAGATCCTCATTGACGAGGCCCTGACGACGTCGAGGATCGAAGGAGAGGTTCTCGACCGGGCCAGCGTGCAATCCTCGCTTTGCCGACAGTTCGGTCTTGCCGCGCATGGACAGCTTGGCGGCCTGAAGGAACGCGGAATTGCCGAGATGACGGCGGATGTCTACCGCTGCTTCGCGACCGCACTGGACGACGCCACCCTGTTTCGCTGGCATCGCATGATGCTTGCCGGCGCCCGCCATATCGAAATCATCGGCGGCTATCGCACGCATGTGCAACCGATGCAGATCGTATCGGGAGCACTCGAGCGGCCTCAGATCCATTTCGAGGCACCCCCGTCCGCCCGCGTGCCCCAGGAAATGGCCGAATTCGTAAGGTGGTTCAACGACACCGGCGCCGCCGGCCCGGCGGCGATGCCGGCGCTGACACGGGCAGGCCTGTCGCATCTCTATTTCGAGAGCATCCATCCGTTCGAAGACGGCAATGGACGCATTGGGCGCGCACTCGCGGAAAAGTCGCTTGCGCAAAGCATCGGGCGGCCGAGCCTGATTGCCCTTTCCCAGACCATAGAGCGCAATCGAAAATCCTATTACGACAATCTGGAGCGCTATCAGCGCGGTCTGGATGTAACGGGATGGCTCGTCTATTTCGGCCAGACGATACTCGATGCCCAGAACGCCACTCTTGCGCGCATCGGTTTCATTCTCGCAAAGGCACGCTTCTACGAGTCGTTTGACGGCCTCTTCAACGAACGCCAGCACAAGGCTATCGCCCGGATGTTCCGGGAAGGGCCGGACGGCTTCAAGGGCGGCATGAGCGCGGAAAAATACATTGCCATCACTCAGGCATCGCGTTCGACTGCCACGCGTGACCTGCAGGATCTGGTGGACAAGGGAGCGATGCGCCGCACCGGCGAACGCCGCTATGCGCGCTACACGCTTGCGGTCGATAGGCCGTCAGCTCGATAGCGCGGCAGCGGGGTCCATTGCGGCGGCCTTGCGCGCAGGCAGGTAGCCGAAGACGAGGCCCGACAGGAACGCGGAGGCAAAGGCCAGCGCGATGGGCCCGGGCGATATCACCGCCGATATGCCGAAACGCTGGAGCGCCAGCGCGACACCGATGCCGATAATGCAGCCGATGCCGCCGCCGATGGCCGACACTACCACAGCCTCGGTGTTGAACTGCCGCAGGATATCGCCCTGCGATGCACCGGTCGCCATGCGGATACCGATCTCGCGCGTGCGCTCCGTCACGTTGACCAGCATGATGTTCATGATGCCGATACCGCCGACCAGCAGCGAGATGGCCGCGACGGAGCCGAGAAGGATCGTCATGGTCGAGGCGGTCTCGCTGACGGCCGTCAGCAGCGAGGCCATGTTGCGGATGGTCGTATCCCGGACACGATGGCGCTGATCCAGAAGGTTCTGGATGGTGGCCTGCGTTTCGTCGATGCGCGCCGTATCCTCCACCACGACCGAGATGGAGCGCAGGTGCCGCTGGCCGAACAGGCGAAGGCCGCCCGTGGACAGCGGCACGAAGACGATATCGTCCTGGTCGGTGCCCATGGGCGAGGCGCCCTTCTCGCTCATGGTGCCGACCACAAGGAACGGGTTGGAGTTGACCAGAATATACTGGCCGACCGGGTCCTGCCCCTGCGGAAACAGAACCTCGGTGACGGTCCGGCCAAGGACGGCCACCGGCGCATAGCTGTTCTCGTCCTGCGGCGTTACGAAGGTGCCGGTATCCAACGGCCAGTTCCGCGCCTGCGGAAAGTCGGGCCACGTGCCCGATGCGGTCGACTGGTAGTCCACACCATTGGCGCGCAGCGTCACGCTGCCTTGTATCTCCGGCACCACGCGGGCAACGTTCGGCAGTTCGGCGATGGCCCGCGCGTCGTCCGGCACGAGCGTTGCCGTGACGCCGTCCGGGGTTCGCTGCCCGGGCGATCCGGGGCGCACCAGCAACTGGTTGGAGCCCATGGCGCTGATGCGGTCCACCACATCCTGCCGCGACCCGTTGCCGATGGCCAGCATGACGATGACGGCGGCAACGCCGATCATCATGCCAAGAAGGGTCAGCAGGGTGCGCAGCGGCTTGGCGAACAGCGAACGCATGGCCATGCGCGCGGCTTCGCCGAAGCCGGAAAGCCGTCGTCCGCCCCGCGCCCCGTCATCCTGCGTCCCGTTTGCCGTTTGCGCCGGCACGCGCCCGGTGTCGGAGACGATGCGCCCGTCGCTGATTTCGATCTGCCGCTCGGCCTCGTCGGCCACGCTCCTGTCATGGGTGATGACGACGATCGTGTGGCCCGCCGCATGCAGGCGGTGCAGGAGCGCCATCACGTCGCGCCCGGAGGCGCTGTCGAGCGCGCCGGTCGGCTCGTCGGCCAGGATGATGGACCCGCCGTTCATCAGCGCCCGCGCGATGGACACGCGTTGCTGCTGGCCGCCGGATAGCTGATTGGGATGGTGATCCAGCCGGTCGGCAAGCCCGAGCGCCGCAAGCAGCCCCTCGGCGCGGGCCGCGCGGGCATCCGCCGCCATGCCGGAATAGATCCCCGGCAGCTCGACATTCTCGACCGCGCTGGACCCTGCGATCAGATGGTAGCTCTGGAAGATGAAACCGAACGTGTCACGCCGCAAATCCGCCAGGGCATCCGGTGACAGGGTGGCGACATCCCGCCCGCCGACGCGGTACTGACCGGATGTCGGCCTGTCGAGGCAGCCGAGAATGTTCATCAGGGTCGATTTGCCGCTGCCCGACTGGCCCATGATGGCGACGAACTCGCCGGGGGCGATGTCCAGCGATACGCCCTTCAGCACGTCCACGGGCGCGCCGCCGCTGTCGAAGCGACGCGCGATACCGGACAGTTGAAGGCGCGCCGGCGACACCCGTCGTGCCGCAGGCGCGGCTTCCATCTCAGGCATATGCAGGTTCATGACGCCGCTCCCGCTCAGAAGGCCGGCGGGCCGCCGGGCCCGCGCCGCTGGGATTGGGATTGGGGCGCACCCGACGGGGCGCCGTCGGCCGACACCACCACCTCATCGCCCTCATCGAGGCCCGAGCGGATTTCGACGACGGCGCGCGTCGAAAGCCCGGTCTCCACCGTGCGCCGCGCCACCGTGCCGTCTTCCTGGCGCACCTGCACCATGCTGCCATCGCGGCCGTTCCGCACGGCGGCGGCGGGCACCGTCAGCACGTCTTGCGCCTCTGCGACCACGAAGAAGGCCTGCGCCGTCATCGTTATCATCAGCCGCCCATCCGGATTGGGGACATCGAACAGCGCCTTGTACAGGACGACGTTGTTTTCGATCTCCGGGGTGGGCTCGATCAGCCGCAGCGTGCCCTCCCAGCGCTTGTCGTCGCCGCCGAGCGTTGTGAACCAGCCCTTCATGCCGGGCGTCAGCCGGGCGATGTCGGCCTCGGACACCTTGGCCTCGACCGTCATGGTGGACAGGTCGGCAACCGTCACGATAACCGGCGCGGTCTGCGTGGCGGCCAGCGTCTGTCCCTGCTCGGAGGTCTGCGAAACGACGGTTCCGGTCAGCGGCGAATAGATCTTCGTGTAGCCGAGGTTCGTCTCGGCCCGGCGCAGATCGGAACGGCGCTCGCGCAGTTGGGCATCGAGGCTTTCGAGCGCTCCCTTGGCAGCGGCCACGGCGGCCACGGCCGCGTCATAGTCGCTGGCGGCCGATGTGTTGGCGCGGCGCAGCGTCTCCTGCCGCGTCAGCGTCTGTCCCGCCAGAACGAGTTGCGCCTGCGCATTGACCACCTGGGCTTCCAGATTGGCGATCTGCGCCTCTGTCGCCTCTACCGTGTACTCGTAGATGGCGGGGTCCATCTCGGCCAGAAGCTGGCCTTCCTCGACGCGGTCGCCGACAGCCACATGGACGGCTTTCAACTGGCCAGATATCTGCGCGCCGACATCGACGGTGCGGATCGGCGCAAGCACGCCCACCGCTGCCACGGTATCTTCCACCGCGCCGCGCGTCACCGGGGCAAAACGATAGATGGGGGCGGCACTGCGCTCCTGCCCGAAGACCTAGAATGCCGCTGCGGCGGCGACCAGGCAGACGATAGCGACAAGCGCCAGCCGGCGTCGGCCGGCACCGCGCCGCGCGCGGCGCGGCTCAGTCGATTGGGGGAGATCGAGTGGATCGAGACGCTGCAGCATGACTTCTTCCCGGTGGAGGCCGACCAGCCATCCCTTCCCTGCCGTCATATCAGCCGACGCACCGTGAATCAGGTTTCAAAGTGTGTCGGCGTGTGTCGATAGACCAAGCGCCATTGTGGCGATTTTACATCGTTCACCAGCGAACAGTATGGATCACATATGATTTGATTGCTTCTCCAATCATCCAGTTTGTAACCGTCAGTTGTATTTTGACGGTGTTGGCGGGGGACGCATAACCGATGATAGGTAATATTCTACGCTGCGGCAGACGCGGTCTGGCGCAGTCTGCCTCGTTGATGGTGATCGGCCTGTGCGCCGCCGGCGCAGCGCAGGCGCAGCAGGCAACCGAACCATTGCGGGTCATCGGCACCGAGGAGGCCTTCTCCGGTACGATCGACGTCACCACGTCGGGCGCGTCGGCCTATGGCGCTTTTGCGGATCGCGGCGGGCTTATCACCCTGACGGACGGCACCATCACGACGTCCGGCCAACGAGGCTACGGCATCCTCGCCGGACGTGGGTCGACAATCACCAGCGCGGCCACCATCGTAACCACGGGCACCTCCGCGCATGGGGTGCAGTCCGGCCTCGGCACCACCAACGGCACCGGCGGACAGGACGGGTCCAGCGTCGTGCTGACCGGCGCGAGCATCCGCACAAGCGGCGCGCAGGCCTACGGTCTGCACGCCATCGACGGCGGCGCGATTTCCGGACAGGCAACCATCGCCACCGACGGCATTCTGGGCTTCGGGGCCTTCGCCGAATCCGATTCGTCCATAGCCCTGTCCGACAGCAGCATAGAGACGCGCGGTGCCTTCGCGTTCGGCCTCATCGCCAACAATGACGCGGCCACGGCAGCCGGCGTGCTGTCCGCCTCGAATGTGGCCGTCTTCACCAGCGGCGAAAGCGCGGCCGGCGCCGTCGCCGGCGATGGCGGCACGATCCTCATCGACGGCGGCAGCATCCGCACCGCAGGAGAAGGCGCGACGGCGCTTGCGATCCTCGACAGCGGCACGATCGTCGTCAACGGAGCGACGCTCGCGGCCGGCAATGCCGCGACCATCGGCGTCGTCGCGGGCAAGGGCCAAGCCAGCGTAACGCTTGGCGCAGGCACGGTCGCGACCGAAAACAACGGGACGCTGATGCAGGTCGAGCGCGACGTGGCCGGCGCAGTCGGCGTCGTGACACTCAACCTCGACGCCGGTTCGACATCGGCCGGCGACATCGTCGACGACGGCACGAAGACGAGCGGCCAGACGATCGTCAACCTGCGTGAAAATGCCCGCTGGACCGGCATCCTGCGCGGTGTCGACGCCTTCAACACGGCGGCCGGCGGCGAGGTCAACTTCACCGAGCGGGCCGTGGTGAACGGCGACCTGAACAGCAACGGTTCCGCCGTTGCATTCAGCAGCGCCGGCGGCGTCATCGCCGGCAATGTCGGCTTGCAGGGCTCGGCGCGCACCACCGGCGGCAGCATCGAAACCCCCATCGAGGTCCAGGGCGACGTCGCGGTCGGGCCACAATCCATCATGGGCGGCAACTGGAGCATCGCGGGCAGCCTTGCCAGCGCCGGAACGATCACCCCCGGCAACTCCATCGGCGTCGTCACCATCGGCGGCGACCTGACGCTGGCACAAGGCCATATCTATGAGGTGGAGATCGACGCCACCGGCGCATCCGATCTGGTTGCGGTGGGCGGCACGGCAACGCTCGCCGGCTCCGTGGCCGTCAGCCCGCTGGGCGGCTATCTGGTGGGCACGCCCTACACCATCCTGACTTCCGGCAGCCTTGGCGGCACGCGGTTCGACGCAGTGTCCTTCACCGAAAGCTACGCCTTCGTGTCGGCGCTCCTGTCCTATGACGCAACCTCCGTCGACCTGACCTTCCAGCGTAACGGCATCGCCTATGCCTCGGTGGCGGAAGGCGACAACCAGCGCGCCGTCGCCAACGCGCTGGAGAGCCTGCCCATCAACGGAACGCTCGGCCGCACCATCGCCTTCGGCACGGTCGACGCAGCCCGCACCGCTTTCTCTGGCCTGTCGGGCGAGGTCCATGCTTCCGTGCGCACCGGCCTGATCGAGGACAGCCGCCTGATCCGCGATGCCGCGACGGATCGCATCCGCGCCGCCTTCGCCGGTCCCTCCTCCGTTTCCAGCACGTCCGGCCCATGGGAGTCGGCGCAGCCGACGGGCACCGCGCTGGAGCCTGCGGCCTGGGGCCGCGTCTTCGGCTCCTGGGGCACGACCGACGCCAACGGCACCTCCGGCAAGCTCGACCGCGACACCGGGGGCTTCGTCGCCGGTATCGACGGCTTCGTCACGGATGATGTCCGGCTGGGCATCCTGGCCGGCTACAGCCGGTCGAGCTTCGATGTCGACGCCCTGTCGTCGTCCGCCGATGTAGACAGCTACCACCTCGGCCTTTACGGCGGCACGCAGTTGCACGGCTTCGGGCTTCGCGGCGGCATCGCCTATACCTGGCACGAGGTGGAAGCCAGCCGCGCGGTGGCCTTCGGCGGCTTCGCCGATGCGCTTTCGGCCGACTACGACGCCGGTACGGTGCAGCTCTTCGGCGAAGCGGGCTACGCCATGCAGGCCGGCAACGTGGCCTTCGAGCCGTTTGCAGGCATCGCCTATGTGAACCTCGACGTCGACGGGTTCGGCGAAACCGGCGGCGCGGCGGCATTGTCGGGCGGCGGCGGCAGCACTGAAACGACCTTCTCCACCCTCGGCCTGCGGGCATCGACGGATGTGGTCCTCGGCAGCCAGACGGTAACGCTGGACGGTATGCTCGGCTGGCGCCACGCTTTCGACGACAGGACGCCGGTTTCCACCTTCGCCTTCGCGCAAGGCCTGCCCTTCAGCGTCGCGGGCGCACCGATCGCAAGCGACTCGGCCGTGGTCGAGATCGGGCTCGGCATGAACCTGTCGCCGGATGCCAGCCTGAACGTCTCCTATGGCGGACAGTTCGGCGACGGCGGGGAAGATCATAGCGCCCGCGCAACCTTCTCCTACCGCTTCTAAGGCGGCGACAGCCTATGCATCGCGGCGCCCCGTCGGGGCGCCGCGACACGTTCCGGATTGAAGATGCCGGCTGGATCCTGCCCGGATCAGGTGTCCGGCTTGTCCTGATTTCGCTGCCCGCGCAAGGCATCGGCCAGCCACAGCCGCGCCAGGCCATGATAGAGCGGTTCCGGCGCAATCAGCCGCGAGACGCCGTAGCCGATCATCGAAGCCGTCATGATGGCGATCACGTTGGTCTGGGTTCCCGTCATTTCCAGCACGATGATGAAGGCTGTCATCGGCGCCTGGACGACGCCGGCGAAATAGCCCGCCATACCCAGGATGGCGGCCAGGCCGGGCGGCGAGCCCAGAAACGCGCCTATGGTGCTGCCGAGGCCGCTTCCGACGGCCAGCGACGGTGCGAAGAGGCCGCCCGGGATGCCCGAGACGGTGGAAGCGAGGGTGGCCACGAACTTGGCGGCAAAGAACAGGGCGGGCAGGGTCTCGCCCTCGACGCCGCCGCGCGCGATGTCGTAGCTGGTGCCGAAGGTGGCGCCGCCGGCAGCCACCCCGACGATGGCCACCACCAGGCCGGCGGCCCCTGCCACGATCGCCGCCTTCCAGCGGCCGGGCACCGAGCGCCAGCGCCGGATGCTTCGGGTCAGGGACAGGGTGGCGATGCTGAAGGCCGCGCCCAGAATGCCGCCGCAGACCCCGGACAGGATCACCAGCGGCCAGTCGGACGGAAACATCGCCACCGCGTCCGAGACGCCGAAATAGGTGTAGTTGCCGACCAGCGCGAGGGAGGCGATGCCGGCGATGATGACGGCCGACAGGACCAGTCCGTTGGTACGGGCGCTGTAGGCGCGCCCGAGTTCCTCGATGGCGAAGACGATGCCGGCCAATGGTGTGTTGAAGGCGGCGGCGATGCCCGCGGCCGACCCCGCCAGGATCAGCCCGCGCGCATAGGACATGCCGCCCAGCCGCGCCGACAGCATCATCAG
Organism: Aureimonas altamirensis; assembly: GCF_001463885.1. Taxonomy (GTDB): domain Bacteria; phylum Pseudomonadota; class Alphaproteobacteria; order Rhizobiales; family Rhizobiaceae; genus Aureimonas; species Aureimonas altamirensis. Next base: position 360,722 of record NZ_BBWQ01000011.1, read on the forward strand.
CGCCGCGCCGATCTGGACGGTGGGGCCTTCGCGCCCGATCGAGGCGCCGCACAGCAACCCCATCACGGTCAGGAAGAACTTGCCGACGGCGATGCGCATGGTGAGGTAGGTGAAGCGCGCGCGCCCCTCCAGCCGGCGCGCCGCCATGGCCTGCGGTATCCCGCTGCCCTGCGAGCCGGGGAAGAACCGCTCGGCGATGACCGCACAGGCGACGAAGCCGGCCGGTGTGATCAGAAGGGGCAACCACCAGAGGCCGGTTCGCGGGTCCGTCAGACGAAAGAAGATGTGCTGCGCCGCGTCGGATGCGTAGGCAAAGACCGTCGCCACGAGGCCGATGGCAAGCGCGCCGCACCAGAACACCAACCGCATGCGCCACATGCGCCGGGAGGCCAGCAGCGCCCGCGAGCGCCGCACCATCCCCTTGCGCCCGCCCAGCCAGAACACGGCCCTGCCTTACCCCTCGTCGCCTTGGCTCAACTCAATGAACCAGATCCACCGCCTTGTAGTAAGCCAAGGTTGCCGAAACATAGAGCCTGCGCAAGCCGTGCAGCGGTATGGGCGCGATTGCGGTGACGGGGAGCGGCAATGCAGCCGGATCGCCGGTCCGCACGTAATCGGCGATCCACTCTCCCATCTTGCTCTGCAGCCCGACGCCGCGCCCCTGGCAACCGAGCTGGAACAACAGGCCTTTCTCGGGCTCGTGCAGATGCGGCAGAAAATCCTGCGTGATGGCGACGCGGCCGCCCCAGCGATACTGGATCGGCTGGTCGGCCAGGATGGGATAGGCAATGCGGATCATCCGCTCCACATGGGCGAAATCGTCCGGCCCGGATGGCTCGGCGAAGGTGCCGCGCCCGCCCATGATGAAACGGCCCTCGCGGTCGCGCCGGAAATAGGACAAAAGCTTGCGCGTATCGGAAGCGACGACGCCGCCCTTCAGCACCGCCTTGTCGAGATTGCCGGACAAAGGCGCCGTGGCCACCTGGAAGCTGTTGGCCGCGATGACGGTGCGCGACAGGCGCGGCCAAAGCCCATCCGTATAGGCATTGGTGCAGACGACGACACGCTCGGCGGTGACGCTTGGCCCCGCCTCCGTCGCAACGACCCATCGGCCGGATCGGCTTTCGAGCGCGCTCGCCTTCGTATGGGTGGCGATGGCCGCCCCAAGGCCGAGCGCGGCGCGCGCCAGCCCGCGCGTATAGGACAGGGGCTGGACACTGCCACCGCGACGATCGATCCAGCCTGCGTGATAACGCGTGGTGCCGAGAAGCGCGGCGACTTCCTCGCGGCTCAGCGCGGCCACGTCCGCACCGAGCGCGCGCCACTGCCGGCATCGGTCCAGCGCACCGGCCTCGGCGGCCTTGGAATGCGCCGGCTGCACCCAGCCTGCCCGCGTATCGTCGCAGTCGATCCCGAATTCGTCGATGAGTTCGAATACCTTGGCTGCGGTCGATCCGAATGCCAGTGCGGCGCTTCGTCCAGCCTGCGGGCCGAACATCGTTTCGAGCTGGTCGGGATCGTATTTGATACCGGGGATGACCTGGCCGCCGCTGCGCCCGGACGCGCCGAAGCCGATATCGCCCGCCTCCAGAAGCTGCACGCTGCGCCCGGACTTTGCCAGATGGATTGCGGTGGACAAGCCGGCGTACCCACCGCCGATGACGCAGACGTCCACCGAAATATCCGCCTGAAGCGGCGCGGTGGGCGGGGCGGCGGTGGCTGTCGCCGCCCAGAGCGATGGGGGAAGTCGAAGTTCGGTCACAAGTTCACCTGCTACTTGTCCAGCACGCGGCGAAGGAAATCGCGCGTGCGCTCATGCTGCGGATCGGTCAGCACCCGGCTGGCCGGCCCCTCTTCCACGATCAGTCCGCCATCCATGAACAGGACGCGGTCACCGACCTCCCGGGCGAACGCCATTTCATGCGTCACGACCAGCATGGTCATGCCCTCGTCGGCCAGATCGCGCATGGCGGCCAGCACCTCGCCGACCAGTTCCGGGTCGAGCGCCGATGTCGGTTCGTCGAACAGGATGGCCTTCGGGCGCATCGCCAGCGACCGCGCGATGGCCACGCGCTGCTGCTGCCCGCCCGATAGGGCGGCAGGGTAGCTGTCGGCCTTCGCCGCAAGGCCCATGCGCTCCAGAAGCGCGCGCCCATGCTCTTCGGCCGCCTTGCGGCTCTCGCCCTTCACATGGATCGGCCCTTCGGTGACGTTTTCCAGCGCCGTGCGATGCGGAAACAGGTTGAAGCGCTGGAAGACCATGGTCACGGATGTGCGGATGTCGCGGATGGACGGCGACTTGCGATCCACAGTTACGCCATCGACCGTGATGAGGCCGCTCTCATAGCTTTCCAGCCCGTTGATGCAGCGAAGCAGCGTCGACTTGCCGGAGCCCGAAGCGCCGATCAGGCAGACCACCTCGCCTTGCCGGATCTCTCCGTCGATCCCTTTCAGAACCTCGATATTGCCGAACCGCTTGTGAATGTTCTGGAGCCGGATCATCGCGTGCCGAACCTCCGCTCGAGATAGGATGCCAGCACGATCAGCGGCACCGACAGCGCCAGGTAAAGGAGCGCCACCAGCGTGTAGACCGTCATGTTGTCGAACGTGGCGGAAGCGACGAGCTTACCCTTCATCGTCAGTTCGGCAACGGTGATCACCGATGCCTGCGAGGTATCCTTGAGCAGCATGATCATGGTGTTGCCGTAGGGCGGCAGCACGGTGCGCAGGGCCTGCGGCAGCACCACCCGGCGCATCATCAACGACCATTTCATGCCGATGGAATGCGCCGCCTCGATCTGCCCCTTGTCGATGGCCTCCAGCCCGGCCCGGAAGTTTTCCGCCATGTAGCAGGAATAGGCGATGCCAAGGCCGATCGCGCCGGCCTGGAAGGCCGACAGGTCGATGCCGAATTCGGGAAGCACGAAGTAGATGTAGAAAAGCTGCACCAGGATCGGGATACCGCGAACGGTGTTGACCACCGTCTTGGAGATCAGCACCAGCGGCCAGATGCCCGAATAGCGCATCAGCGCCCAGACAAGCCCGAGCGCGGTGGAGATGACCAGCGCCGCGAGGGTCAGCATGACGGTGATCGCCACGCCTTCCATCAGGATGGGCAGATATTGCCCGGAATTCTGCCAGAACGCTCCCATCGCCTAGCGCCTCGCGGCGCGGGCGGCGGTCACTTCAGGCCCCATTTGGCGGCAAGCTCGTCCACCGTGCCGTTTTCCTTGAGCTTGGCCAACGCGCCGTCGATGCGTTCCAGAAGCGCCGTGTCGTCCTTGCGCACGCCAAGGCCCACCGATCCGGTCTGCTGGCTCTCGTAGTCGGCCATCTTCACCTCGGGAAACCGGCCCTGCGACATCTGGTAGGCCATGATCGGCTTGTCGCCCATGCCGGCGGCGATGCGGCCACGGTTCACCTCGTTCAGGATATCGGCGAGCGAGTCGTAGACGCGGACCTCGCCGAAGACATCCATGGATTGCAGCCGGTCCAGATAGGTGGTGCCCTGCTGGACTCCGATCACCTCGCCGCGCAGCTCCTCGAAGGTGGGAGAGATGCCGCCCTCGAAGCCGGAGGCCACCACCACGCCCTCGCCGTAGGGCATCACTTCCTGCGAAAAGTCGATCACCTCGCGCCGGGCGTCGGTGGCGATCATGGCGGCGGCGATGATGTCGATACGCCTGGACGTGAGCGAGGGGATCAGCGAGCCGAAATCCACCGGCTGCACGGTCACCTCGAAGCCCGCTTCCTGGCCCACCGCGCGAACGAGATCCACCATCATGCCCTGGATCTCGTTGGTCTGGATGTCGAGGAAGGTGAAGGGAACGCCTGTCGGCGTGGACCCGACGGTCAGCGTCTCGGCGTTGGCCGGTTGCAGCGAGCCGATGGCGAGCATGGCTGCGCCTGCTAGGAATGCCTGCAGTTTCATGACTGGTTCCTTTCGCTGTGGTGAAGTCCGCTATCGGCCCGTGCCGCCGGCACGGACGAAATGAAGCCGACCGTCTCGATCAGGCGGGGTGCAAGTTCCCGCTCCATGTCCGCCATGCTCCAGCGGCTGGTCGGGCAGGATATGTTCACGGCGCCGAGGCCGGTGCCGTCCGTGCCGACGATGGCGCAGGCGATGTTGAGGTCGCCGACGTAGAACTGCTCGGCCGCGGTGGCGAAGCCCCGCTCGCGCGCGGCGTCGACAGCCTCCATGATCCGGTCCGGATCGGTTTGCGTGCTTGGCGTGAAGGCGCGCCGCACCGAACGCTCCACCATCTCCTGCGCCGCATCGCGTGGCAGGGTCGCCAGGTAGGCCCTGCCCGTGGCGCCGCAATACATCGGAACCCGCATGCCCTGCGGCATGTGGATGAACGAGCGGCGGTTGGCGGTGAAGCGGCCCAGGAACACCATGTCCAGCGCATCCGGACGCGACAGGTTTACCGTCTCTCCGCAATCATTGTTGAGGTCCACAAGATGGGGCGTCGCCTGCGCGATCAGTGGATCGGCCGCCAGATAATAGGTGCCGAATTCCAGCGTACGCGGCGTCAGGCGCCAGCGGCGCGCCGCATCGCGCCGCAGGAAGCCGAGAACCTCCAGCGTATGGGTGAAGCGCTGGGCGGCACTGCGGGTGATGCCGGCCTTTTCGGCGATTTCCGCAAGGCCGAGGCTTTCATGGCCTTCGAAGGCGCGCAGCACTTCGAACCCACGTTCCAGAGACTCGACGAAGAGGCGGTCCTTGTATTCCATCACGCCCTGTTTAATCGCTGTGCGATTTTTCAAATTGCAGAGCGATTACGGTGTCGTCATTTTACGGACCTGTCAAGGCGCATGCGCATTTATGCGTCACGCTGAATTGACGGGCAGGAATTGGGGAGGGCTGGTCAGCGGCGGTCGATGATGCCTATCCTTCGGAACTGGAACAGTCGAAGGCCATGCCGATGATGCGACCGGTTCTCTTTTCCATGGCGATGCTTCTGGCGATGGCGACGCAGACGGCCGCCCAATCGAACGAGGCGCCTTCGGTCGCGTCTTCCTGCCTGGCAATGGCTTCCACGATGCCCCGGGCCTTCAACGTGGCCTACACGCCGGTCAGCACGATGGAGGGCACGGTGCGCATCGCCTATGCCGGCCATTCGACCTACCGCATCGAAACGCCCGGCGGCGTCACCATCGCCACCGACTATTCGGGCTTCTACGGCAGCACGCCCCTGCCCCGCATCGTCACCATGAACAAGGCGCACAGGACGCACTACACCGAAACACCCGATCCCGGCATCGAGCATGTGCTGAAGGGCTGGGGCGAGTCCGGACCGGCGCGCCATGGGCTTGCTGTCGACGATGTCGTCATACGCAACGTCACGACCGACATCCGCCGATGGGGCGCCTCCGAACCGGATGCCAACTCCATCTTCATCTTCGAGGTTGCCGGCCTGTGCATCGGCCATCTCGGCCACCTACACCACGAGCTGACAAACGACCACTACGCCCGGATCGGCCGGTTGGACGTGGTCATGGTGCCGGTGGATGGGGGCCTTACCTCGTCACTTGCCAACATGGAAACGATCACACGGCGGCTGTCGTCTTCCGTTGTGCTGCCGATGCACCGCAATGCCACGTCCATCGATGCGTTTACGGGGCGCATGGGCGATGCCTTCGATGTCCGCAGGCTGGACGGCGACACGCTGGACCTGTCTGTCCGGACGCTGCCGGAGCGCCCCACCATATTCATTCCCGCCAGTCTGTGAGCCTTTGGCCTCCAAATCCGATCGAGGCGGTCGTATAAGGGCGCAAGGGCCGGGGAAAACCGGCCCGCGATCCACGTCCGCTTGCGATGCCCATGTCAGACAGTTTCACCCTTGTTGCCATTTCCATGGTCCGGACGGAGGTCCGCAAGAGCCGCTTCCTGGCGGTCGCCGGGCCCATACGGGACGAAGGCGAGGCAAAGGCCTTCATCGCCGCCCATTCGGATCTGGCGGCAACGCACAAGTGCTCGGCATGGCGGATCGGGCAGGCCTACCGGTTCGACGATGACGGCGAGCCGTCGGGTACGGCGGGCAAGCCGATCCTGCAGGCCATCGACGGGCAGAACCTCGACAAGGTGGCCGTTGTCGTCACCCGCTGGTTCGGCGGCATATTGCTGGGCGGCGGCGGCCTCGTGCGGGCGTATGGCGGCGCTGCGGCGCAATGCCTACGCCAGGCCGAAAAGCTGCAATGCCTCGACCTTGCGCCGGCGTCGATCGCCTGCGAATTCGGCGACCTTGCCATCCTGACGGCGCGGCTGGTCGCCATCGCGGGGCTGGAGACGACCGGCCAGGAATTCACCGCGCATGGCGCCCTGATCCAGGTTGCGATACCCGTGGCCGAACGGGCCCGGGTGGAGCGGCTCGTGGCCGACGTCACAAGCGGCCGCGGCACACTGACATGGCGCGATGACGTCGCGGCCTAGTTCAGGGACAGGTTCGCCGCCTCAATGATGGCCTTGTAGCGCGCGATCTCGGCCGCGATGAACGCGGCGAAATCCTGCGGGCTGCCCGCGGCCGCCTCGGTGCGTTGCACGGCCAGCGCCTCGACGATGTCCGGCTGCGCCATCGCCTCGCGGATCGCGCCATTCAGCCGCGTCACCGACGCTTCCGGCGTGCCGGCCGGCACCAGAACGCCGAACCATGTGGTCAGGTCGAAGTCCTCGAACCCCTCGTCCGCCATCGCCGGCACATCCGGCAGGAAGGACGAGCGCGCCTTGGTCGTCACCGCGAGAGGGCGCAGCACGCCCGAATCGATATGGCTCGACGCGGACGACAGATTGTCGAACATGAAGCCGACCTCCCCCGACAGAACCGCCTGCAACGCCGCGGCCGAACCCTGGTAGGGAACATGGGTCAGATCGAGACCGAGCTTCTGCGCAAAGAGTTCTCCCGCCAGATGGCCCGCACTTCCGTTGGAGCCGGACGAATAGATACCCAGCTCCGGCTCTTGCCGAAGGCGCTCCACGAACGCGTCCAGCGTATCGATGCCGGCTTCTTCCCGCACCACCAGCACGTTGGGCGTCTTGCCGACGAGCGCGACGGGAGAAAAATCCGCCACGGGGTCGAACGGCATGTCGGGAAACAGGCTGACATTGATGCCGTGGGTCGAGGTGGCGCCCATCAGAAGGGAGGCACCGTCGGGTGCGCTTTCGGCCACGAAATCGGCGCCGATATTGCCGCCGGCCCCGGGCCTGTTATCGACGAGGACCGACTGCCCGAAGGCCATTTCCAGCTTCCGGGCCAGAAGGCGTGCGGCGATATCCAGCGTGCCGCCGGGCGGAAACGGCACCACGAGCGTCAGCGTGCCGGTCGGAAACTGCGCGGCCATCGCGCGATGGCCCGTCAGCCCGCACAGCGCCAGTTGCGCCGCCGTCATCGCCAGCATGCTGCGGCGGTTGATCCGCGCCTGAACCATCTCGTTCCTCCCACCTTTATAGCGTCCCATCTCGGCCGCTCGAATATCACAGGTTGCACGTTTCGGAAGCGTCTTATGGCGGGCCGTGGCGTCTTGACAGGGCGCGCGCAACTGACACAGCTTGGCGGGACCGGTTCGGCAATTTGCGCCAGACAGGTCTTGTCGCAACGGCCCGTTCCGGATCATCGATGCACGCACCGTCTGTCTCGCGCCCTGTCACGGGCCGCTCGCTTCTCTTCGTCGCCGGCGCGGTCCTGCTGCTGCTGGCGCACGCAACCCATCTCGTTTCGGAAAGCTCCGGCCTCTTCGTCGGCCTGGCGGCGCTGTTTCTGATCGGCTCGGTCTTCGCGGCGGTCGAACATGCCGAAGTGCTGTCGCTTAAGATCGGCGAGCCGTTCGGCTCCGTGCTGCTGGCCGGTTGCGTCACGCTGATCGAGGTTTCGCTGATCGTATCGATCATGCTGTCGGCCAGCGCGGACGGCAGCGAAATCGCGCGCGACACGGTCTTTGCGACGCTGATGATCGTGTTGAACGGCGTCGTCGGCCTGTGCCTTCTGACGGGCGGCATCCTGCACAAGGAGCAGGGGTTCCACACCACCGGGGCGGCGGCGGCGCTGTCGGTTCTGGGTACGCTCGCGACGCTGACCCTGATCCTGCCCAACTTCACCTTGGCAACGCCGGGTCCGTCCTACTCGACCATGCAACTGGGGTTCGTGGCGGTGGTGTCGCTGACCTTGTACGGCCTGTTCCTGTTCGTCCAGACGGTGCGCCACCGCAACTACTTCACCGACCTGATCGAGGCCGAGCCGCACGAGGCGCCAAGCAGAGGCCGGGCCCTGGCCAGCCTCGGCCTTCTGCTTTTGTCCCTGCTCATGATCATCCTTCTGGCAGAGGATCTGACGCCCGTCGTCAGCACGGTGGTGCTGTCGGCCGGCCTCAACTCGGAGCTGATCGGCGTTCTGATCGCCGCGGTCGTGCTGCTTCCGGAAGGCACGACCGCCTTCCGCGCGGCACGCGCCAACCGCATCCAGACGAGCCTCAACCTGGCCCTGGGCTCGGCGCTTGCCAGTATCGGACTGAGCATTCCGGCCGTCGCCATCGTCTCCATCGTCACCGACAGGCCGATCACGCTGGGTCTGGAAAGCGATCACATCGTCCAGATCGTGCTGACCCTGATCATCGGCACGATGACCCTGGCCACCGGCCGGACCACGATCCTGCAGGGCGGCGTCCATCTGGTGATCTTTTTCGTCTTCCTGTTTATGTCGGCGGTGCCGTAAGCGCCGCCGACGCAAAGCCACCTCAAGGCCCGGCGCAGATCTCGGCCTGGGCAAGGCGCGCCTCTCCGACTTCGGCGCCATAGGCCCGGAAGCCGTGCTCGTCCAGCATCAGGATGCGGTAACAGGGGTTGCCGCCGGTCCACCACGGGTCGGGCGCGTCGAGATCGGTGATGAAGCGATGCGCGCAGGACTGCCCCGAGCTGAAGGCGATGCCGCCGGCCGTCGTGCCGGCCAGAGGCACGTGGATATGGCCGAACACGATGTGGCGGACCCCGCCTGCATGGGCGGCAAGGCGCGCCAGAAGGGCACCATCGTCATGCAGGCCGATATGCCGGAAATGCGCCAGCCCGTCATGCACCGGCGGATGGTGGACGAACACGGTGACAGGGTGGCCATCCGCCCCGGCAAGCGCATCGTCGAGCCAGGCCAGCCGGTCGGCGCCGTAGATGCCGCCGATCGTCCCGGCCTCATGCGTGTCCAGAAACAGCAGCCGGCCATACACGGTATCGACGCTCGACTGGACATAGCCGTGGCGGTCCACGGGATGATCGGGGAAGGCATCCACGAACGCCGGTCGCCGATCGTGATTGCCGATCATCAGGCGGACGGGAAACGGCACGTCCGACAGGATCTCGCGCAGGAGCGCGTAGGCTTCCGGTTCGCCGTCGTTGCACAGGTCGCCCGTTATGACCAGAAGGTCGGCATCGGCATGGCGCACGAGGACGTCGTCCAGCGCGCGGCGCAGCTGCAGCTCCGGATCCACTCCGTTGACGACGCGGCCGGGTTTTACGAGATGCGTGTCGGTGATCTGGATTATCTTCAAGGTATCGTCTTTCCGAATGGGGCGCGGCGGCATGGCCCCCCGCGCCCGTCCCCGTTTCGGGGTTACTTCATCAGGGCGTTGGTCTGCGCGACGATCTCTTTCAGGCCGTCTTCCGGCGTCACCTCGCCACGCATGACGGTGCCGATGATGTCGCGTTGCGTGCGCCAGATGCGGACGGAGTCACCGCCCGGATACCCGGCCCAGGGCAGCGAGCGGTCTGCCTGCCGCGACGCCGTTTCGACATTCGGATTCTCGGCGTAATAGGGCGCAAGGTAATCCGGCCCGGTCGCGCGCTTGTTGGTCGGCAGGTAACCGGTGATGCGCACGATCTGGTTCTGCGCTTGCGCACCGGTGATCCACTTCAGGTATTTCCACGCGGCCTGCTGGTGCGCCGGGTCCTGCGTCAGGATGACGGCCGAGTTTCCGCCGGTCGGCACGCCGCCCGTCTCCTTGTTCTCCAGCGGGAAGGTTGCGGTGGTCAGCTCGAACCGCTCGCCCACCAGCCCCTCGATGGTCTGGACATGGGCGGGGGTGGAAAAGATGAAGCCCGTCAATCCGGCCCCGAACTGCTGGCGGGACTGATCCCAGTCCAGCATCTCCTGGCCGCCTTCGGTCACGAAGCGGCGCACCAGCTTCATCGCGTTCAAACCCGTTTCGCCATCGAAGGCGACGGTGCCAGTCTGCGCGTCGACAAGCTGGCCGCCCTGCTGGAAGATCAGCGCCTGCCACAGCCAGTCGTCCGGCCAGCCGCCAATATCGTATCCCATGCCGGCGTATCGCGGGTCGAGCGCGTCGATCTTCGCGGCCAGCTCGACAAGGCCATCGAACGTGTCGGGCATGTTTTCCGGGTCGCCGCCCGCCTGCCGCACCAGATCGGCGTTCACATAGATGATCGGCGACGATGCGTTGACCGGAAGGCCGTACTGCTTGCCGTCGATCTGGCCCAGCGCCGCCATCTTGGGCGTGTAGTTCTCGTCCAGGAAAGCCTGTCCGCCTTCCGCCTCGATGAAGGGCGCCAGATCGGTGATCTGCGAGCGAGGCGCCAGGGTGCCCACCAGCTCGGCCGTCAAATTGTAGCCGGAAAAGTAGACATCCGGCAGATTGCCGGTGACGGCGGCGCGCAGCACCTGCTGCTGCCCCTCGTTGTAACCGGCGGCGGGCGCAAGGAAGTTGATCTTGATGTCGGGGTTGGCCGCCATGAACTGATCGGCCAGCGGCTGGTGGAATTTGGTGAAGCCGGGCAGGTTGTAGAGAACCTGCAACTCCACGGGCTCGGCGCGGGCAACGCCCGGAAGCGCGAGGCCAAGCGCCAGCGCGCCGGCCACGATGCGGGTGGGAAGCGACATGTAGACATCTCCTGTCGATGGGCCGGACGGCTGTTCCAGCCGTCCGGTTACTTGACGCCGGTCATGGTGATTCCGGCGATGAAGTGCCGCCGCGCCATGAGAAAGCAGACGACCATGGGGGCGGTGATGAGGGTGGCTCCGGCCATCAGGGCGCCGTAGTTGGCCCCGGATTCGACATCCGAGAAAAACAGCATGCCCAGCGGCGGCGGCGCCAGATTGGTGTCGGAAACGACGATCATCGGCCAGTAGAGATCGTTCCAATGGGCGACGACCGAGAACACGGAGAAGGCCGCAAGCGATGGCAGCGCACCGCGCAGGACCAGCCGCCAGCAGATCTCCATTTCGGAGAAGCCATCCATGCGCGCCGCTTCGATGATCTCGTCAGGATAGCTGCGGAACGCTTGGCGAAACAGGAAGATGGCGAAGACCGACAGGAAGAAGGGCAGCATCATCGCGAAATAGCTGTTCAGCATCTGCGTTATCGCCAGGCCGACGAAGAGCGGCAGCGCCAGCGCCTGCATCGGAATGCACAGGGCCGCGATGACCAACGTCATCAGAAGCCGCCGCCCCGGAAACGGCAGCTTTGCCAGCGCATAGGCGGCCGGTACCGCCGTCAGCACCTGAACCACAAGAATGCCGAGGCAGACGATGGCGCCATTGAGCATGAAGCGCGCCATCGGCACCTGCGAAGCGGCACGTACATAATTGTCCACGGCGTCGAGCGGCGAGACGGTCGGCCACAGCGAAACATCGAAGATCTCGGCCGGCGAGCGCAGCGAGGTCAGCACCATCCAGTAGAAGGGCAGAAGCATGACCGCCGCGCCGACAGCCAGCACGAGGAAGCGGAAGAACTGGCCGGAGCGGGTCATCAGTAATGCACCTTCCGGTCCATCGAGAGTGTCTGGCCGATGGACAGCACGAGCACCAGCGCCAGGAAGATCAGCGTCAGCGCCGCGGCATATCCGGTGTTGGAATATTCGAAGCCTTCGAGATACAGCGCGTAGAGCACCGTTTCCGAACCCGAACGCCCCTTCGTCAGCACGGCGACGGTTTCGAACACCTTCAGTGCCGATATGGAGGTGGTGACCACGACGAACATCGTGATCGGCCCCAGCATCGGCCATGTCACCGTCAGAAACCGGTCCACCGGGCTTTTTGCGCCATCCAGCCGTGCGGCCTCGTAAAGATCGCGCGGAATGTTCGTAAGACCCGCAAGAAACAGGACCATGTTGAAGCCGAGCACCTGCCAAATGCCGATCAGCGCCATGGTCGGTATCAGCAGGACGGGGTTGGACAGAAAGTAGACGGGGTCGAAGCCCAGCGCCCTGATCGCTGCGTTGACCGGCCCGAGCGAGGGGTGCAGCAGGAACTGCCACACCGTCGCCATGGCAACCAGGGTGGCCGTCACCGGCAGGAAATAGGCGACCTCCCAGAAAGGCCGGCTGCCTTTGGTTCCGTCCACCAGCAGCGCCGCCCCGAGGCCGAGGCCGACCCCGAAGGGAATGACGATCAAGGCATAGAGAAGCGTGTTGCCCATGGCCCGCATGAAGACGGGATCGGAAAAGGCGGCAGTGAAGTTGCCTAGGCCGACGAAGCCGAAGGACAGCGCGCCGAGCTGATAGTCGGTCACGGAAAACAGGCCCAGTGCCGCCATCGGCAGGATGTAGATGCCCAGAAGAAGAAGCACGGCGGGTGCGGCAAAGGCCAAGCCCACCCAGCGGCGCCGTGACGGACGACGGGCCGCCGTGGCGTGTGCCGTGGCGCCGGAAAGGGCGATGTCGGCGGCGCTCATGCGGCCACCTTCTCGCGCGTCCGGACGTCCAGCCGTCTGCCGCCGGCATCGAAAAGATGGATGCGCCGCCGGTCGAACGCGATCCAGGCGGCGCCGTCGCCATCCACGGGCAGGCTATCGCCGACACGGGTGCGCATGGTGATCTCGACCCCGTCCTCAACCGAAAGGGTCAAATAGCGGTCCGCTCCATGGATTTCGCTGCGGATCAGCCGCGCCGGCATGCCATCGGTGGCAAAGCGTACGTCTTCCGGGCGGATGCAGACGGTGCAGGAGCCGCGCGCTTCAACGCAGGCGACACCCAGCCTGTAGCCGAACACGCCGACCTGCCCGCCGCCGTCGATAGTGGCCGGAACCGCATTGATGGTGGGTGTGCCGATGAAGCGGGCGACGGCAAGGCTGTCCGGACGCTCGTACAGCTCGGCCGGCGTGCCCAGTTGCAGGATGCGCCCACCCTCCATCAGTGCGATGCGATCCGACATGGTCATCGCTTCGGTCTGGTCGTGCGTGACATAGATGAACGTCGCGCCGAGACGCCGGTGCAGGCCCGCAAGCTCGTCGCGCATATGAGCGCGCAGCTTGGCGTCTAGGTTCGACAAGGGCTCGTCCATCAGGAAGGCGGCCGGCTGGCGCACCAGCGCACGGGCCAGGGCGACGCGCTGCCGCTGGCCACCCGAAAGCTGGGCCGGACGACGGTCCAGAAGGGCCTCGATCTGCAGCGTGCGCGCGGCGTCTTCCACCTCGGCGTCGATGGCGCGCATCGCGGCCCGGCGGCCCGGCGCAAGAAGCCCGGCAAGCGGCAGGCGCGCCAGCGCCGACAACCGGCGCATGCGCAGGGGCGTCGCAATGTTCTGCCGCACCGTCATATGCGGGTACAGCGCGTAGGACTGGAACACCATGGCAAGGTTGCGGTCGCTCGGATCGCGGTCGGTCACCGTTTCGCCGCCGATGGCGACGGACCCGCTATCCGGCAGCTCCAGCCCTGCGATGAGCCGCAGAAGCGTCGATTTTCCGCAGCCCGACATGCCGACCAGCGACAGAAACTCGCCGGCGCGTACGCTGAGGTCGATGCCCTTCAGCACCTCGTCCGAGCCGAACCGCTTGCCGATCCCGACAAGCTCCACCGATTGCGCTGCCATGCCTTGCTCCTAACCTTAGGTGGAGGCATATCGGCTGGTTCCATGACGGGCGCATGAAGCTATTGCTGCGGTTCCATGAAAGACGGTTGCCGTCCCGGCTTATTGGTGAGAGCGCTCCCGCGTCGGATCGAAGCCCAGAAGACGCAGGGCGTTGAGCGTCACCAGCACGGTCGCGCCCGTATCCGCCAGGATGGCGATCCACAGGCCTGTGATGCCCAGAACGGAGGTCACCAGAAATACGGCCTTCAACCCCAGGGCAATGGCGACATTCTGGTGAATGTTGCCCATGGTGGCGCGCGCCAGCCGGATCAGCGCCGGCACATCCACCACCCTGTCGCGCAGGATGGCCGCATCGGCGGTTTCCAACGCCACGTCGGTGCCGGAACCCATGGCGACACCGACGGCCGCCTGCTTGAGGGCCGGCGCGTCGTTGATACCGTCGCCGATCATCATGACGCCGCCTTGCGCGCCGATCTCGCGTACGGTGGCCAGCTTGTCCTCCGGCATCATTCCGGCCTTGAAGTCCACGCCAAGCCCGCCGGCCACCGCCTTGGCCGTACGGGGGTTGTCGCCGGTCAGCATCACCGCGCCGACGCCCAGCCTCTTCAACTGGGCGATGGCCTCGCGCGCGTCGCCGCGCGCTTCGTCGCGCAGTGCCAGAATCCCAAGCGGACGCCCCTGCCGGTAGACCGCGACGACCGTCTTGCCTTCGGTTTCCATCGTGCCGGCCAGCTCTGCGCCCTCGGCATCGATGCCGCCTTCGGTCGCCGCATGGCGCGGCGAAGCGACGACGGCGCGCGCACCGTCCACAATGGCCTCGGCGCCCTTGCCCGGCATGGCCCGTGCGTCGGCGGCGGCCAGCGGAGAGACGCCGTCGGCGGCCGCGCGCTTCAGCACCGCACGTGCCAGTGGATGGCTCGAGCCGGCCTCGACGGCGGCCGCGACGGCCAGCAGCTCGGCTGCATCCACCCCGGCGGCGGGGCGGATGTCCACCACCTCCGGCCGGCCATGCGTGAGCGTGCCCGTCTTGTCGAAGGCGACGGTCCGCACCACCGATGTCGCCTCGATCACCGCGCCGCCCTTCATCAGCAGGCCCTTGCGTGCTCCGGCGGACAGCGACGAGGCGATGGATGCGGGCACGGAGATGACCAGGGCGCAGGGGCAGCCGATCAGAAGCAGGGCCAGCCCGCGATAGACCCAAATGTCCCAATCTGCACCGAAGGCCAGCGGCGGCACCAGCACCACCAGCGCAGCGACCGCCACGATGGCCGGCATGTACCAGCGGCTGAACCGGTCGATGAAGCGCTCGGTGGGCGCCCGCGCCTCCTCCGCATCCTCGACGAGGCGGATGATGCGGGCGATGGTGTTGTCGGAAGGCTCTTTCGTGACCGTGACGCGCAGGACCGCCTCGGTATTGATGGAGCCGGCGAAGACGGCCTCCCCCGGCCCCTTCGTCACCGGTACGCTTTCGCCCGTTACCGGGCTTTCGTCGACGCCGCTGGTGCCGTCGGCGATCTCGCCGTCGGCGGGGATCCGGTCGCCGGGACGCACCAGCACCGTCTGGCCGACGCGCAAGGTGTCGGCCGCGACTTCGCGCGTCGTGCCGCCATCGTCCAGAAGGGCCGTCTTGGGCACAAGGTCGGCCAGCGCCCGGATGCCGTCCCGAGCCTTGCCGGCCGCAACGCCTTCCAGCACCTCGCCGACCGCGAACAGGAATACGACGAGCGCGGCTTCCTCGGCGGCGCCGATCCACAGGGCGCCCACCACCGCGATGGTCATCAGGCTTTCGATGGTGAAGGGCTGGCCCATGCGTGCCGCCTCGAAGGCCCGCCGCGCAACGGGCGCCACCCCGATGAGGCACGCCGCAAGGAACGCCCAGTAGCCGTAGCGGGTGCCGGTCAGCATCTCGAAGGCCCAGGCGCAGGCAAGCAGCGCGCCCGTCAGGAGAACGAGCCGGCCCTTGGCGGTGCGGAACCAGCGCTTGCCCCTGTCGGCGGGGTCGTCGTGGACGTGCCCGCCATGCGCGGCATCCTCCGCCGCGTGGCCATGATCGTGCGGGTCGCCATGATCGTGGTGATGCCCGGTCTCGGCGGCGGCGGCATGGCCACCGCAACACGCCCCAGCGTCGCCCTGCTCTTCATGATCGTGCACCGGGCCGCTTTCGCGCGGGGTGATGCCGTAGCCAAGCCGGCGGACGGCATCTTCCACATCGCCATCCACGCCGACACCGGGGAGAAGGTTGAGCGAAAGACGCTCGCTCATCAGCCCGACCCGGACTTCGGAGATGCCCGGCAGCCTGCCAAGCGCATTCTGGACCTTGGTCGCGCACGCGGCACAATCCATGCCCGTGACCGTCCATTCCCGCCGTTGCACGCTATCGTCTCTCATCGAACCCGTCCCGAATGCAGGGGCCGCAACGCACGCGGCCATCATGATCCGGGAGCTTGCTTCCTCTAGCGACTAGAGGAGCAAGCGAAAAAATCGACGTGCCCGGCACAGGGGCGATGGCAGGGGGTTCGTCTCAGGCCGGCGGCCAGGTCCGCATGGTCATTTCCACCACCTGCCGCAGATCTTCCTTGCTGGCGCCGCTGGCCGCCTGCACGGCGATGCCGTTGGCCACGGTCATGACATAGCGTGCAAGATCCTCCGGATCGGCGCTGTCCGGCAGGTCTCCTGCGGCTTTCCATTCCTGCATGCGGCGGCAAAGGGCGGCTTCGCTTTCGGCGCGCCGGTCGCACAGTTCCCGCCGGATGGTTTCGCTGGCCTCGCTGCAGACGAGCGCGCCCTGCACCATCAGGCAACCCTTGGGCTTGTCATCCTCGGCGCCGACACCGGCGAAGCCAAGCAGAAGCATCTCGATCGCACGGCGCGAGGTTGGCTCGTTCAAGGCATCGCAGGCGGTATCGGAGCGACGCGACGCGTAGCGATCCAGCGCCTTGCGGAACAATTCCTCCTTGTTGCCGAAAACGGCATACAGGCTTGGCTTGGCGATGCCCATCGCTTCCGTCAGGTCGGACAGCGACGTCCCTTCATAGCCCTGGCGCCAGAAAAGCTCCATTGCCCTGTCGAGGGCCACATCGGGATCGAACTCCCGCGGACGGCCGACACCCATCGCGTTATTCCTTTCCTGCCTGCAAAACCGTTGTCGTCAACTTTTATACCTATCGGTAAATTAATCCATTGACACTTCGGTTCCAAGCCCCTAATTCATTTCTTACCGATCGGTAATCAACACTTTCACCGGCGCCCGGCCTCGTCTTCCGGGCATGGACTGCTGTCGCATGGCGTCAGCCGGCCGACACTCGTCTTCACTCCATTATCAGGAAAACGCCATGTCCAGCATCCAGAGAATCGTGAACTGGGTTGTCGGCATTTTCGCCACGCTCGCAACGGTGGCCTTCTTCGTCGTCCTGCTCGGCATCGGGTTCGTCGGCCGCAACGCCGGAGCCGAAACGCTCCCGAGCGAGCAGCCAGCCGCGGTCCCCGCCTCGGTAGCGCGCGTCGAGCGGCGGCCGGTAGAGCTGTGGACACGCTTTTCGGGGCGGCTCGAAGCCGTCGAGCGGGTGGACATCCGCTCGCGCGTGGCAGGCGCCGTCGAGGCCGCCCATTTCCGCGAGGGCAGCCTGGTCGAGAAGGGAGCGCCGCTTCTGACCATCGATCCGGCGCCCTACCAGGCCGCGGTCTCGCGCGCCGAATCCGAGCTGGAAGCCGCCAAGGCACGCCTTGCCTACGCCCGGGGCGAACTGCAGCGCGGCACGCAGCTTCAGGGCAACCGCACGATCGCCGTTTCGGAATACGAGCGGCGCGTCCAGGCAAGCCTCGAGGCGCAGGCCCAGTTGGCCGCGGCAGAGGCAATGCTGCGCAGCGCGCGGCTGGACCTTGCCTATACCGACATTCGCGCCCCGGTATCCGGGCGCATCGGGCGGCTGGAGGTGACGGCCGGCAACCTCGTCTCGGCCGGTGCCGGCTCGCCCGTCCTGGCGCGCATGGTTTCCGTCGATCCCATATATGCCAGCTTCGATGCCGACGAGGGCACGGTCGACGGCCTTCTGGCCGCCACGCAGGGGCTGGATCGGGTTCCGGTCGAGATGGACCTCGCCAACGGCACCATGGTCAGGGGACATATCCAGTTGATCGACCCCAGCGTCGATCCCGAAAACGGCACGGTCGGCATCCGCGTCGCGTTCTCCAACAAGAGCGGCGCGCTGCTGCCGGGCCAGTTCGCCCGGATCCGCCTCGGCGAGGCGAACGCGGCGCCGGCCATACTGGTGGCCGAACGCGCCGTCGGCACCGACCAGGACCGGCGCTACGTCCTGGTGGTCGGGCCGGACGACACGGTGGAATATCGCAATGTCACGCTGGGTCGCGCTTCCGGCGACATGCGCGTGGTGGAAAGCGGCCTTGCCGAAGACGAGCGCATCGTCGTCAACGGCCTGCAGCGCCTGCGCCCCGGCGCACGCGTAGAACCGCGGATGGTGTCGATGGAAACGGGCCAGCCCCTGTCGACACGCACGGCGCAAGCCGAACCGGCAACAGAGCACCAACAGCCATGAACATGTCCCGTTTCTTCATCGACAGGCCGGTCTTCGCCGGTGTCCTGTCCTTCATGATCTTCCTTGCCGGCCTTCTGTCCATCTTCGCCCTGCCGGTCAGCGAATATCCGGATGTGGTGCCGCCATCCATCGTGGTGCGCGCCACCTACCCCGGCGCCAACCCGGCGGTGATCGCCGAAACGGTGGCGACGCCGCTGGAAGAGCAGGTCAACGGCGTCGAGGACATGCTCTACATGTCCAGCCAGACGACCACGGACGGCGTCATGCAGTTGACCGTCACCTTCCGCATCGGCACCGACCCGGACCAGGCTCAGCAGCTCGTGCAGAACCGCGTCGCCCAGGCCGAACCGCGCCTGCCCGAGGAAGTGCGCCGCCTCGGCGTCACCGTCGTCAAATCCTCTCCCGACCTGATGCTCGTGGTCCACCTGACCTCGCCCAACGGGCGCTACGACCTGACCTACCTTCGCAACTACGCCCTCATCAACGTGCGCGACCGGCTGGCGCGGGTGGAAGGCATGGGGCAGGTGCAGCTTTTCGGCTCCGGCGACTATTCCATGCGCATCTGGCTCGATCCGGAAAAGACGGCGGCGCGCGGCCTGTCGGCCAGCGACGTGGTGCAGGCCGTACGCGAGCAGAACATACAGGCGGCCGCCGGCGTCATCGGCGCATCGCCCAGCGTGCCCGGCGTCGAATTCCAGCTTTCGGTCAACGCACAGGGCCGCCTGAAGGATGTCGAGGAATTTTCCGACATCATCGTACGGACGGACCCGGAAACCGGGGCGCTCACCCGCATCCGCGATATCGGCCGGGTCGAGCTGGGCGCCAGCGACTATGCGCTGCGCTCGCTTCTGTCCAACGAGCCGGCTGTCGCCATACCGGTCTTCCAGGCTCCCGGCTCCAACGCGATCGCCATCGCGGACGAGGTCCGTTCCATCATGGCCGAGATCAAGCAGACCATGCCCGAGGGCATCGACTACGAGATCGTCTACGATACGACGCAGTTCGTGCGCGCCTCCATCGAGGCCGTCGTGGACACGCTGCTGGAGGCCATCCTGCTGGTGGTGATCGTGGTCATCGTCTTCCTGCAGACCTGGCGCGCCTCGATCATCCCCCTTCTGGCCGTGCCCGTGTCGATCGTCGGCACATTCGCGGTCATGTACTTCCTGGGATTTTCCATCAACGCGCTCAGCCTGTTCGGCCTTGTCCTCGCCATCGGCATCGTCGTCGACGACGCCATCGTGGTCGTCGAGAATGTCGAGCGCAACATCGAGAACGGCCTTGCCCCGCGCGAGGCCACCTACAAGGCCATGAGCGAGGTGTCGGGCCCGATCATCGCCATCGCACTGGTGCTGGTGGCCGTCTTCGTGCCGCTGGCCTTCATCTCGGGCCTGACGGGGCAGTTCTACCGTCAGTTCGCGTTGACGCTCGCCATCTCCACCGTCATCTCGGCCTTCAACTCGCTGACATTGTCGCCGGCGCTGGCGGCTCTGCTGCTGCGTGGCCACGATGCCCCGAAAGACCGCCTCACGCGGTTCCTGGACCGGACCCTCGGATGGTTCTTCCGCGGCTTCAACCGCTTCTTCGGGGCAAGTTCCAGGCGCTACGGCAACGGGTTGGGCGGCGTCATATCCCGCAAGGGCATTACGCTGGGGCTCTACGTGCTCATGGTGGCCATGACGGCGGTGCTGTTCAACTCCGTGCCGGGCGGCTTCGTACCGGCGCAGGACAAACAGTATCTCGTCGGCTTCGCGCAGCTACCCGACGGCGCCTCGCTGGATCGGACGGAAAAGGTGGTGCGGGCCATGGGCGACATCGCGCTGGAGACGCCGGGCGTCGAAAGCACGATCGCCTTCCCCGGCCTGTCGATCAACGGCTTCACCAACTCGTCCAATGCCGGCGTCGTGTTTCTCGCGCTCGACGCGTTCGAGGACAGGAAGACGCCGGAGCTTTCGGCCGGCGCCATCGCACAAAGCCTGAACGGGCGCTTCGCCGGGATCGAGGAGGCCTTCACGGCCATCTTCCCGCCGCCGCCGGTGCAGGGGCTCGGCACGATCGGCGGCTTCAAGCTGCAGATCGAGGATCGGGCCGGCAACGGGTTCCAGGCCCTCGACGATACGGTGAAGGCGTTTCTGGCCAGCGCACAGCAGGCGCCCGAGCTTGTCGGCCTGTTCACCGGATACGGCATAGACGTGCCGCAGCTCTTCGCCGATGTGGACAGGGCCCGTGCCCGCCAGCTTGATGTGCCCATCACCGAGATCTTCAATACGCTGCAAATCTATCTGGGCTCGCTCTACGTCAACGACTTCAACCAGTTCGGCCGCACCTATTCGGTCCGCGTCCAGGCCGACGCGCCCTACCGCGCACGGGCCGAGGACATAGGCGCCCTGAAGGTGCGGTCCAACACGGGCGAGATGATCCCGCTGTCGGCCCTCATGAATGTCGATATGGTGTCCGGGCCAGAGCGCGCCTTGCGCTACAACGGCTTCCTGTCGGCCGACGTCAACGGCAACGCCGCGCCCGGCTATTCGAGCGGGCAGGCCCAGGAGGCGGTGGAGCGCATCGCGGCGGAAACGCTGCCGCCGGGCTTCTCCTTCGAATGGACGGAACTGACCTACCAGGAGATCATCGCCGGCAATTCGGGCCTGATCATCTTCCCGCTCGCGCTGCTGCTGGTCTTCCTGGTGCTGGCCGCCCAGTACGAAAGCCTCACCCTGCCGATCGCGATCCTGCTGATCGTGCCGGCCGGGCTGTTCTCGGCGCTTACCGGCATCTGGCTGACCGGCGGCGACAACAACATCTTCACGCAGATCGGCCTGATCGTGCTTGTCGGACTATCGGCCAAGAACGCCATCCTGATCGTGGAGTTCGCCCGCGAGCTGGAGGCAGAGGGCCGCAACGCCCGCGAGGCGGCCATCGAAGCGGCACGGCTGCGGCTGCGGCCGATCCTGATGACGTCGCTGGCCTTCATCATGGGCGTGCTGCCGCTCGTCCTGTCGACGGGGGCCGGCGCAGAGATGCGCTCGGCCATGGGTATCGCCGTCTTCGCCGGCATGATCGGCGTCACCTTGATCGGCCTGTTCCTGACGCCGGTCTTCTACGTCCTGGTGCGCCGCCTGGCACCGGTACGCCGCCAGGCTATGCCGGCACACGCGCCATCGACGGGTGAGTCAGTGCCGTCATGACGCCGCGAAGCTCCGCCAGGCCCTTCAGCCGCCCGATGATCGGGTAGCCGGGCTGCCCATCGCGGCCGAGATCGTCGACGATGTCCTGTCCATGATCCGGCCGCATGGGTATCTGGTGGTCCGCCCGCCCTTCGGCCTTGCGGCGGGCCTCTTCCGCGACGATCTCGGCGATCAGGGCCACCATGTCGGTGCCCCCGCCGAGATGCTCCGCTTCATGGAAGGATGCCGGCATGCCCGGCGTTTCCAGCGTCACGTTGCGCAGATGCAGGAAATGCACGCGCGGCGCAAACTGCCGCATGATCGCCGGGATGTCGTTGTCGGGCCGCGCCCCGAGCGAACCCGAGCAGAGCGTCATGCCGCTGGCCGGACTGTCCACCGCATCCAGGATGACGGCGTAATCGTCGGCCGTCGACATGATGCGCGGCAGGCCCAGCAGCGGGAAAGGCGGGTCGTCGGGATGGCAGCAGAGCCGCATGCCCAGTCTTTCGGCCACCGGCGTCACCTCTTCCAGGAAGGCGATGAAGTTCGCCCGCAAGGCATCCACGCCGATGGAATCGTACTCGGCAAGGTGCTGCCTCACCTCCTGCGTGGTCATGCTTTCGGTTGAGCCGGGAAGACCGGCCGTGACATTGGCGGCCAGTTGCTGCTTGCGCTCTTCGCTCATGCCCGCGAAACGCGCGCCGGCTGCTTCCGTGACCTCGGGCCCGAAGCTCTCGGCCGCACCGCCCCGCTGCAGGATGTGGATATCGAATGCCGCGAAATCGATATGGTCGAAGCGCATGGTCGTGCCGCCATGGCCGACGCGGAAGGCGAGGTCGGTGCGCGTCCAGTCCAGCACGGGCATGAAATTGTAGCAGATCGTCTGCAGCCCGGCAGAAGCGAGGTTTTCGAGGCTCACCTTGTAGTTCGCGATATGGGCGCGCCAGTCGCCCTTCTGCTTCTTGATCGCCTCCGATACAGGCAGGCTTTCGACGACGTCCCAGGACAGGCCGGAAGCGCTGCCGTCCTTCATGCGGGAAATCTCGCTCTGCCGCTTGCGGATTTCCTCGTCGGTCCAGACCGCACCGGTCGGCACATGGTGCAAGGCGCTGACGACGCCCTCCACGCCAGCCTGCCGCATATCGTCGACCGAGGTCAGATCATGCGGACCGAACCATCGCCAAGTCTGCCTCATTGGGCACTCCCTTATCTTCACCGGCCCCGAACCGTGACCGAACGCACCGATTCTTAAACTAGAGTTGACTAGTATGGAAGTATGGAGAGAATAGGCGCGAGGACGAGGGGGATTCGCGTGGGAGCAGGATCTGAGCGACCGGCCGTCGAGCTCGACGCCGACACCGCCATCGCGCCGCAGCTTTACGAAAGCTTGCGGGGGCGGATCGTGCGCGCCGAGTTGCGCCCCGGCGAGATCATCTCCGAAACGGAAATCGCAAAGGCCTACTCCGTTTCGCGGCAACCCGTGCGCGAAGCCTTCATCAAGCTTGCCGAGGCAGGACTTGTGCGGGTTCGGCCGCAACGCGGCACGATGGTCAGTCCGATCACGGCGGAGGCGGTTACCGAGGCGCGCTTCGTGCGCGAGGCCATCGAGGCCGATGTCGTACGCGCTGCGGCCACCCGCGCCGACGGCAACGACGCCCGCCGGTTGCTGGCACAGATCGACGACCAGAAGCGCGTAGCCGAGGATGACGTCGCCGCCTTCATGAAGCTGGACGAGCTGTTCCACCGCACGCTGGCCGAGATCGCCGGCGTGCCTTTCGCCTGGCGCGTGGTGGAGGACGTCAAGGCGCAGATGGACCGCATCCGCTATCTCAGCGTCGAAGAGATGCATGTGCGCCGGCTGATCGCCCAGCACGAGACCATAGCGCGAGCCATCGAGGCGGCCGACGCCGCCGCCGCGGAGGAGGCCATGCGCGGGCACCTGCGCGAAATCCTGCGCTCGCTTCCGGATATCGCCGCGGCCCATCCCGACCTGTTCGGGAAGGGCGGCTGAACTTTCGAACGCATCTTCAGGGAGGATTTCATGACAACGGGTTTCAAGACGGGTATCGCGGGGCTGATCGTGGCGCTGGCGACAGGTACGGGCGCTTTGGCGCAGGATCTGACGCTCAAGCTCGGCCATCTCGCCAATGAACAGAACTCCTGGCACAAGGCAGCGCTTCGTTTCGGCGAGGAGGTCAAGGCGCGGACCGACGGGCGCATCGTCGTGGAAGTCTACCCGAACGACTCGCTCGGCCGCGAAATCGACCTGATCAACGGAATGCAGCTCGGCACGGTGGAAATGACCATCACCGGCGAGAGCCTGCAGAACTGGGCGCCGATGGCCTCCCTGCTGGCCCTGCCCTATGCCTACCAGACGCTGGAAGAGATGGACGCGGTCGCCTCCGGCGAAATCGGCGACCAGATCGAGGCGCAGATCGTCGAGCGCGCCCAGGTGCGCCCCCTCGCCTATTTCGCGCGCGGACCGCGCAACCTGACCGCCAACCGCGCCATCACCACGCCCGACGAACTCCAGCGCATGCGCATGCGCGTACCCAACGTGCCGCTGTTCGTGGATACGTGGACCGCGCTCGGCGCGCTGCCGACGCCCATGGCCTTCTCGGAGGTGTTCACCTCGCTCCAGAACGGCACCATCGCCGGCCAGGAAAACCCCCTCGCGCTCATCCAGACGGCATCGTTCAATGAAGTGCAGAGCCATGTGAACATGACGGAGCATGTCCGTTCCTGGATCTATCTGGCGATTGCCGAGCAGGTCTGGAGCCAGCTCGACGAAGCCGACCAGGCGCACCTGATCGAAGCCGCGCGGATCGCGCAGGAGTTCGAGCGCGAGCAGTTCCTGGCCGACGAGGACGCGATCCGCGCCGACCTGGAAGCCAAGGGCATGACCTTCGTCGAGGTCGACAAGGCGGCCTTCGCGGAAAAGGCGCGCCAGCCCGTGATCGACTCCGTCGATGCGGAAATCCGTCCGACGGTCGAAGAGCTGTTCGCCCGCTGATCCGAACCGCGCGATGGCCATGACACGCGCATGGCCATCGCGCGAAACGCATGGGGATCGCCAATGCACTTCCTGAATCTCTTCTCGCGCCTGCTGGTGGCAACCACCCGAAGCCTCGTCGGCCTGGCCTTCTTCGGGCTGATCGTCGTGGTTACGCTGCAGATCGCCACGCGAACCTTCGGCCTGCCCTCCCCGGTCTGGACGGAAGAGCTGTCGCGCATCCTTCTGCTCTACATGGTCGCCTTCGGCATCGGCCTGTCACTGATGACCGGCGAGTTCGTCGCGGTCGATCTTTTGCAGGAAGCGGTGCCCGAACGTGCCTCCTGGTGGATGCGCCTTGTGGCGCTGGCCGCCACCGCGCTGCTGGCGGCGGTGATGATCTGGCCGGCATGGCGCTTCGTGCAGATCGGCGCCTTCCAGCGGTCGCCCGCCCTTCGCGTCACCATGGACATGGTCCATGCCAGCGTCTTCGTGCTGGCGGTCCTTTTGTTTCTCTTTTCCGCCCTGCGGGTCGTCGGCATGCTGGCCGGCGCCGATGACGGGCGTCCGCAACGCCCAGAGGAAGCCTGATCGATGGAACTCGCACTGCTTCTCGTCACCTTCGTGGTGACGCTCGCCCTCGGCGTGCCCGTTGCCATCTGTCTGGCCCTGTCGTCGCTCGCCTACATGCTGGTCGCCGGCCTGCCCATCGTCATCCTGCCGCAGCGCATGTATGCCGGCATGGATGTCTTCGTGCTGCTGTGCATTCCCGGCTTCATCCTGGCCGGCAACCTGATGAACTACGGCGGCGTGACGGAACGCATCATCCGTCTGGCCAACGCGCTGGTCGGCTGGATGCGCGGTGGCCTCGCCATGGCCAACGTGGCCGATTCCATGATGTTCGGCGGCGTGTCCGGCACGGCGGTCGCCGATGTCGCGGCAACCGGTTCGGTCATGATCCCCGGCATGAAGAAGTCCGGCTATCCGGCCGACTTCTCCGCCGCCATCACGGCGGCCTCCTCCACCGTCGGGCCCATGCTTCCGCCCAGCGTTCCGATGATCATCGTCGGCGCGCTGTCCGGTATCTCGGTCGGGCAGTTGTTCCTGGCCGGCGCCGTGCCGGGTGTCCTCATGGGCATCGGCATGGGCATCACCTGCTACGTGATTTCCGTGCGCCGCAACTATCCGCGCATGCCCTGGCAAGGCTGGGGCGAGCTCGTGTCGGCGGCGCTGTCGGCGTCGTGGGCGCTGGCCATGATCGCGCTGATCATCGGCGGCCTCATCACCGGCATGGCCACGCCCACAGAAACGGCGGTCGTCGCCTGCATCTACGCCTTCCTTGTGGGCACGCTCGTCTACCGGGAACTGCCCTTGTCCAAGGTGCCGCGCATCATCATCGACAGCGCGATCTCCTCGGCCGGCATCCTGGCCCTGGTCGGCTTCGCCAATGTGTTCGGATCCATCCTGGCCTCCGAGCGGATCCCGCAGGCGCTTGCGCAGACCGTCCTGTCGATCACCGACAATCCGCTGCTGGTCATCCTGCTGATCAACATCCTGCTCTTGATCGTCGGCATGTTCATGGAAACGATCGCGGCGCTGATCATCCTGTTCGTCCCGCTCCTGACGTTGGCAACGAGCGTCGGCATCGATCCGGTCCATTTCGCGACCTTCGCGGTGCTGAACCTCATGATCGGACTAACGACGCCACCAGTCGGCGTGTGCCTGTTCGTGGCCTGCAACATTGCCCGCATCCCGTTGCTGCCGGTCATCAAGGCGGTGCTGCCATTCCTTTTGTCCAACATCATCGTGCTGCTGATGGTGTCCTACTACGCGCCCTTCGCAACCTGGCTGCCAAACGCCATGATGGGAAATTGAGCCCGTAGCCGCATCACTCCGCCGCCTGCGCGGCCGCGCCCGGCGGCGCAAGCGTGACGACGCGATCGGCCATCTGCAGCGTGGATGGCCGATGCGCAATCAGGATACGCGTCATCGGCAGGTGCCGGACCGCGGCGTTGATCGCCGCTTCGGCATCCGGGTCCAGATGGCTGGTCGCCTCGTCCATCAGCAGCAGTGCCGGGCGCCGGTAGACGGCCCTTGCCAGGACGACGCGCTGCTTCTGCCCACCCGACAGGGAACTGCCCATGTCTCCGACGAGCGTCTCGTAGCCCATCGGCATGCGCATGATCTCGTCATGGATATTTGCCATCCTGGCCACCGCCTGTACCCAGGCCGGATCGGGCGCCGGATCGAAGGCGGAAATGTTCTCCGCTATGGAGCCGGCAAACAACCTGTCTTCCTGCAACACACAGCCGACCCGTTCGCGATGCGCATTCAGCCCGATCGATGCCAGCGGCACGCCATCCACCAGCACCTGCCCCGTCTCCGGCTCGGCCAAACCTGCCATGAGCTTCAGCAGCGTCGATTTTCCGACACCGGACGGCCCGGCAATGCCGACGCACTCCCCGGCCGCCACATGCATGTGGAAGCCCGAAAGAATGGGGGCATCGTTTTCGGCATACCGAAAGCCGACGCCCGACAGGGTGATCGCGGCTGGCCGGTTCTCCCCGTCCCGTACCGGCGCCGCCGCCCCATTACCGACTTTTTCGGGCTCGGCGAAGGCGATGTCGGCAAGGCGTTCGCCATGCAGGGACAGCATCGCGAACTGCAGCATCGTGTCGATGAAGCTGGCGACACGCGCCGCGAACTGGTCCTTGTAGGCCAGGAAGGCGACGAGCATTCCGATCGACAGGTCTCCGGCCAGGATCGCCCGTCCGCCGAGATAGATCATCAGGATGCGGTCGACCCCGAACAGAAAGCCGTTGCCTGCGGAAAACACAGCGTCGAACCGCGATACGGCAAGTTGCGCGTTGATCCGCTCGACGAGATGGTTCGACCAGACGCCGCGACGCCGCTCTTCCAGGTTGAGCACCTTGATGCTGCTCATTCCCCGGACGGATTCCATGAAATGGGAATTTTCCTGCGCGGCCGCGACGATGGCCTCTTCCGAAAGGCCGCGATAGGGCCGGTAGTAGAGCAGGCGCATGATGGAATAGACCGCGACGCTGGCCAGCGCGATCCACAGCAGCCAGCCCCCGTAAAGCCACATCATGACGATCAGCGTGACGGACATGATGCCATCCAGTATCGCCTGGATCGCACTTGTGGTCAGCGTCTGCTGGACGGCATCCACAGATGAGAACCTGGAGACGACATCGCCGACATGCCGCTTCTCGAAGAAGGACAGCGGCAGCCGCTGTAGCTGGTCGAACAGCGCGACCTTCCACTGAAGCGCCAGGCTGGAGCCGACCAGCATGGTAACCCACGCCCGCGCGAAGGTGGCGGCCACCTGAACGATCAGAAGCAGGAACAAGCCCAGTGCGATCAGCGTCAGCAGGTCGTAATCGGCGGCAACGACCACTTCGTCGAGCACAAGCTGGAAACCGATGGGCATGGCGATCACCGCCGCCTCGATGGCAAGCGATATGGCCAGCACCTGGAATGCCGTGCGCCACAGGCCCGTCGTCCGGGCCAGCATGGTCGTCACACGCAGGCGCGCGGTTTCGTCCCGCCGCGTGAAACCCTCTGCCGGCCAGGCTTCCAGGGCGACGCCCGTCATCTGGCGCGATACTTCCGCCATGGGCACTGCGCGTCGCCCCTTGGCCGGGTCGTGGATGACGATCGAGCCGTTGCGCACCTTCGTCAGGACGACGAAATGATTGTGCCCCCAGTGCAGGATGCACGGCAACCGAAGCTTGCCGAGATCGCCCGGCTCCAGCCGCAGCGCGCGCGTCGCCAAGCCAAGCCCGGAGCCCACCGACACGAGATCGCGCAGGGTCGTGCCCTTGATCGAGGCTGAGAAGCGGCGGCGGATGGCGGCCATGTCCATGCGGTGGCCATGGTGCCCCGCCACCATCGCCATGGCGGCCAGCCCGCACTCCGCCGCCTCGCTCTGCAGGATCAGCGGTGTGCGTGCGAAGAGGCTGGTGGAAATCCGCCCGGCCAGCGATGCGCCCGTCTCGCCCGTCATGGCGCGGCCTCGGCAAGCGGACCGGGCCCCGCGGCGGGACGCCCCTCGTCGGCGCCTGTCAGGCCGCCACGCAGGCTGTACACCGGTGAAAGGATCCATTGATACAGCGGTCGCGTGTCGGTCAATATGTGGGCCTCCACCTGCATTCCGGCCTGCAGCCGGACGTCCTGCCCATAGGCCGCGACATGCTCCTCGTCCGGCGATACGGTGATGCGGTAGACCGAACCCGTGTCCTGGGTTGCCGTGGCATTGAGCAAGGTCAGTTCCTCCGGCCGCAGCGTCGTGCGGGAAATCGACTCGACCCGGCCGGGATGCTGGCCGAACTTCTGATAGGGAAAGGCTTCGTAGCGCAGCAGGACGGGGCTGCCCTCGCGCACGAAGCCTATGCCGCTGCTGGGTACGAGCAGCTCCGCCCTCAGCGGCTTGTCTTCCGGCACGATGGTCAACAGCGGCGTGCCGGCCGATACGGTCTGCCCGGCCAGCGTCAGAAGACCGGTTACCCGGCCGTCGCGCGGGGCCGTCACCTCGATCAACCGCCGCGCCTCCGCTTCGGAAAGCTGCTGCTCCGTGTCGATGATCTGTCGGCGCATCTCGGAGATCCGCGTCTCTGCGGCGAGATCGAAGCCGGCGATCTGGTTGACGATCTCCGCACGCTGGGACTCGAGCTGGATACGCTCCCGCTTCAAACGGGCAAGCTGGCTCCGCTCCGCGTGATAGGCCGACAACCGGGCCTGATACTCGCCGGCCACGGAGATACCGCGCGAAACATAGTCCTCCTGCCGTTCGGCGAAGGTGCGCGTCTGCTCGACGAATTCGGTCAGGACGACGATCTGTTCGTCCGCTCCCTCTATTTCCGCCGTCAGGTTGGCGGTCCGCACGTCCAGCCAGCCGCGCTCCTGCGCGTCGAGCTCGACCTGCCTTTCGATGGCGGCGCGTAAATTGTCCGCCTTGTCGCGCAGAAGCTGCGCCACCGCATCCTGCGTGTCGCCGAGCGCCGTCTGCTGGTCTATGCTGATGCGGTACAGAAGATCGCCGCGCCCGACGCGTGCGCCGTTGGCCGTCGCCACCTCCGTCACCCAGCCGGATTGCGGCGCGACCATACGGGTCAGCCCTTCCGATGGAAGCAGAACACCGCCGACGCGCACCCTCTGCGTATACTCCCCGAACACCAGTCCGACCGCCAGGGCTACCACCAGTACTATGGAGAATATCGCGAAGACGGCCCCCGACGGAGAGGGCATCAGCATCGGACGTCCCAGCCAGGAATGGCGACGCGATTCCAGCGATTCAGGCCGGAACAGAGGTGCAGGGTCAGCCATCTGGATCGCCGGTCGCCTCTTACCCTTGAGTTGCAATTGGGCAATAAAGGCTAGATGTCGCGCCGCAAGCCGCTAGTCGTACACATGTACTAGGGCAGGTGAACGGTCCGCGCCCTAAGTCGCAGTGCAGGATCGCCGGGAGGGTCGGACGTTTACTCATGGGTGAATTCGAGGATTCCGAGCGCATCGTCATAGCAGACGATCACCCCCTGTTCCGCGATGGCCTGCGCCGGCTGATGCAGCGCAGCTTTCCGCTGGCGCGCATCGCCGAGTGCGGCAGCTTCGACGAAGCGCTGGCCTGTGCGCGCGACGGCCAGCCGCCCGGCATGATGATGCTGGATCTCCGCTTCCCGGGCTTCGACGCGGAAACCTGCCTGCCGGCCTTGCGCGCCGAGTTCAAGGGCATGGCGATCGTGGTCGTCTCGATGGTCGAAGACCAGACCGAAATCCAGGCCGTGATGCGCAACGGCGCCGACGGCTTCATCTGCAAGTCGGTGCCGCCGACGGCACTGGTCGAGGCGGTAGAGGCGATCCTGGCCGGCGAACCGGTCATCGTGACGGAAGCGCCTTCGGGCGAGCCGACGGACGAGGCTCCCGGTGTGTGCCTGGACGCCCTCACGCCGCGTCAGCGCGAGGTGCTTGCCCTCTTGGCGCAAGGCAAGACGAACAAGGAAATCGCCTGGGATCTTGCCATCTCTCCCTTTACCGCCCGCGTGCACGTTTCGGCGCTGCTGAGGGCGCTGGACGTGTCGTCCCGAAGCGCGGCTGCCTTCCGGGCTGCCGAGCTGGGCCTTTGACGGAACTGGCCGATCCCGTCGGCAGCCGTTCGGAGCGGCTTGCCCTCATCCGGTCGCTGGGCAGTGCATCGGACAGCCTGCCCTTTGCGCGGCACGAACGCGAGCAGGCCGACATCCGCGTTGCCATCGTTCTTGTCGCCAATGCCTATCTCTTGCTCGGGCGCGCGTTCTCTTTGCTGTCGCCGACGCTCGGCAATCTATATCTCTGGATGTTCATCGGCGCACTGGCCTTCTCGCTCGTGATCCGCGCATCGATTCGGCTGTGGCCCCACGCGTCACGGCTGCGCCGCATCACGACGCTGATCTTCGACTATTCCATCCTGACCGCCACGATCGCCATCGGCGCGCAGTTCGCCGCGCCGATCTATGCCATCCTCATCTGGGTCACGGTGGGCTACGGCATGCGCTTCGGCCAGTGGTATCTTCTGGCCGGCACGGCCGCATCGCTGGCCAGCGTGCTGGTGATCGGTCTTACCTCGCCGTTCTGGCGGCAGCATCCAAGCCTTGTCGGCATGCTGTTCCTGACCGCGATGATCGTGCCGCTCTACGCCAACCTCCTGCTGCGGGAAACGCGGCGCTCGCGCGATGCGGCACTGGCTGCCGATATCGCAAAATCGCGCTTCCTGGCCCAGGCCAGCCACGATCTGCGCCAGCCGATCCATGCCATCAGCCTGTTCACGGCCTGCCTGCGCGAGGAAGGGTTGAACGGCGCCCAAAGCCAGATGACCGACAATATCGACCGCGCGCTCGACAGCGTGTCGAACCTGTTCCGCTCGCTTCTCGATGTCTCCATGCTGGACAGCGGCAAGATCGAGGTGCGACCGTCCACTGTCGACATCGGCCGGCTTCTCAAGGGCGTTGCGGCGCGCAACGGCGAAGCGGCACGCGCCGGCGGCGTTCGGATAAGGGTGGTCGAAACGGCGTTGCGCGTCCGCACGGACGGCGCCCTGATGGAGACGATGGTGCAGAACCTCGTCTCCAATGCCCTCAAGCACGCTCCCGGCTCGGACATTCTGATCGGCTGCCGCCGCAATGGCGGGACCGCGGCAATCTGGGTGATCGATCGCGGACCGGGCATTGCGCCGCACGAACAGGCCAACATTTTCGTCGAGTTCTATCGTATCCCGCAACCCGGCCGCGACGTGGAGGGCATCGGCCTCGGCCTGTCCATCCTGCAGCGCATGGCGCGCCTTCTGGAATGCTCGGTGCAGGTGCGGTCCACGCCCGGGCGCGGCGCCGGCTTCGCCATCACCGGGCTGCGCATCGCCAGCGCCGCGGAAGCGCGGCACCAGACCACGGAGCGGTCCGGCCCCGTTGCGTACGAGCCGTTGGCCGGCCTGCGGGTCCTTCTGGTGGAGGACAACAGGCAGGTTCTCGACGCGACCTCGCTGCTGCTGCGCCGTTGGGGATGCGTCGTCCAGGCGGAAGCCTCGGCCGATTTCGAACCCCAACCGGTGGACGTGGTGCTGACCGATTTCGATCTGGACGGGCCGGTCTCCGGCGTCGACATCGTCGACAGGGTTCGCCTCAGGCTGGGCGCCGAGGTACCGGCGCTGCTGATGACAGGTCACGACGACGGGCGGGTGCAACAGGCGGTCATGGGGCGGGATATTCCCGTCATGCAGAAGCCGTTGCGCCCCATCGAGCTTCGCTCGTCGCTGATCGTGCTGGCGCGGCGTCGAGAAGACGGTCGATGATCGCGTCGGCAAGACGCCCCTCGACGACACGGTCGAACGCGGCAAACATGGGTTGCGAATTCACCTCCAGAAAGTGGAGGGTGCCATCGGCATCGGCCATGAAGTCGGCGGCCGCGAATTCGAGCCCCAGCCTATCGCAGAGCGCCAGAAGCTTGGCGCCCAGCTCGGCCGGCACCTCAGCCTCGGACAGTAGAGCACTCTGCGTCTCTCGATAGTCGAGGTCCGGCGACGCCAGCCAGAAGCCCATCAAAATCCGGTCGATCTTGTAGATGCGCATTTCCGGCCGCTCCAGCCGGGGCTGGAAAAAGCTTGGATACGGCGCACCATCCGCATCCGTGACCTCGTCCACCAGCCTTGTATAGGCGCCCCCGGCAACCGGCTTGGTGATCCAGGCGCCGACGGCCGCCGCTTCCGGCACAGCCGTCGATACCAGTGTTTCCGGCACGCGAAGCCCCGCCTTCAGGGCCTCGACCAGATTCTGGATCTTGTTGTTTTCGCGCAGGCTCGTCTGTCTGTTGAACATGCGTATGTCCGGCCGGCCGAGGGCCCAGCCACGTACGGCGCTATACCAGTTCGACGCGCCGGCATGCGCGGCGGCGATATCCTGCGTCGGATACAGAAAGACGTCCTGCCGAACGAACATCGCCGTCGGCTCCAGCACCTCCCCATCTATCTCCAGCCTGTTGGCCGCGATGTCGATGCGCAGGCCTGGCCCGCCTTCCGGACCGACGCGGATTTCGCGGTGCGGCAGCTCTCGCTGCCGCAGCCGGTCCAGCAGCACCGTCAGGTTGGTATCGTGAAGGCCGCCGGCAATGACGATCATCGTCTTACCGATGGATCTTGGCGTCGAGCGCGATGGGCGACAGGCCGCCGCCATCCTCTTCGCCGACCGCCATCGTGGTTGCCCAGCCACCATCTTCCTCGCCGAGCGCCTTGGTGGTGGCAAAGCCGCCGCCGCCGTCTTCCTCGCCCACCGCAAGGGTCGTTACCAACTCGGCACTGGCACCGGAGACGCGTTCCTGTTCACCATCGGTCAGAGTCCGCATGGTTCCGTCGTTCAGATTGGTCATCGTCTTACCTCGTCGTTTGCTTTTCCCGGGCGCGGAAACGCGCGAGCAATCCCGCGCGCCCGCAGAGGCTGGCCGTCTAGAGCAGCATGACGACTTCATAGACGCCGTAGGTGATGCCCCCGGCCAGGGCACCGGCCAGCGCGCCAGGCGCGGCCCCGATGCCGCCGAGCGCCATGCCGCCCAGGCCCCCGGCTACGCCGCCGGCAACCATCGACGCACCCGCCGCCTGCCAGGAAAAATCAGCGCCGCCAACCATATTCATTTCGTCGAAATTCAATTCTCTCATTGAATTGATTTCCATTTGTGCAGTGGACATCAGTATCTCCTGTTTCAATGGAACATCGATATAGCCTTTGAAAATTCTGGATACTTTGTTTGGCTATATCTGGGAGAAATTATAAGCTCCCACCGCGAGACGATCATTCGTACAGGTGTACGATGCGGCACTTTATGCTGTTATCGCTCTCTGTTCTCAAAGCTTGTAGGCTTCCTTGGCCAGCCTACCGGCAAGGTCCAAAGCCAACTGTGCGGCCTCGTCCTCGTCCAGCCTGCCATCCGAAACGAGGCGCGCCAGGAAGGCGCAATCCACCCGGCGTGCCATGTCGTGCCGCGCCGGAATGGACAGGAAGGCGCGCGTATCGTCGTTGAAGCCGACCGTGTTGTAGAAGCCTGCCGTTTCCGTGGTCATTTCCCGAAAGCGGCGCATGCCTTCCGGGCTGTCGTGAAACCACCAGGCCGGGCCGAGCCTGAGGGCCGGATAATGTCCGGCGAGCGGCGCCAGCTCGCGCGCATAGGCGGTTTCATCCAGGGTGAACAGGATCACCGTCAGGCCGATTTCATTGCCGACGGCCGACAGAAGCGGCCGCAGGGAATGGACATAGTCCGTCCGTGTGGGGATATCGGCTCCCTTGTCGAAGCCGAAGACATCGAAGACCGCCTTGTTATGGTTGCGCAGCGAACCGGGATGGATCTGCATCACCATTCCGTCGTCCAGGCTCATGCGCGCCATCTCCGTCAACATCTGCGCACGGAACAGCGCACGCGCTTCGGCATCGGCCGTTCCGGCAAGGATGTCCGCAAACAACGCTTCGGCATCGGCGGTCGACAGGTCGGCCGTATCGGCGGTCGGGTGGCCATGGTCGGTGGCGGTGGCGCCACGCTCCTGGAAATACGCTCTCCGGGTGCGGTGCGCCGTCAGGTAGCCGGCAAAGGTCGCCGCCTCGCCCGACATCTCGACAAAGCGCCGAAGCGCCGTTCGGAAACCCGGCCGGTCGGGGTCGACGACCGCATCCGGCCGATAGGTGGGAACGACACGGCCGCTCCAGCCGGATGCCCTGATCGCATCGTGGTAGGCCAGGGTGTCGTCGGCGGAGTCCGTCGTGGCAATGACATCGATGCCGAACCGTTCGAAAAGCGCGCGAGGGCGCATGGCATCCTGCGTCAAGGTCTCCGAGATCGTATCGAACATGCGGTCGGCATTGGACGCAGACAGCCGTTCCGTGATGTCGAACACGGTTTGAAGGGCATGCTCGAACCACAGCCGCGACGGCGTACCGCGAAACAAATGGTAGTGCGCGGCGAAAAGGCGCCAGATCGCACGCGGATCCTGTTCCACCGGTGCTCCGTCGAAGCGGGGAACGCCGAGCGCCTCCAACGGCACCCCTTGCGAGTAGAGCATGCGGAAAATGTAGTGGTCGGGGATCACGAACAGCGATGCCGGGTCGCGGAACGGCGCATTCTCGGCATACCAGACGGGTTCGGTGTGGCCGTGCGGCGATATGATGGGGCGATGCTCAACCTCCGCGAAAAGGCGCCGTGCGATGGCGCGCGCGTCGGGCTCGATCGGCAGCAGGCGATCCGGATTGAGGCTCATTCTCTACTCTCCCTGTGATTGCGCGACGGGCCTGCCGCCATCCGCCGCGGATGCCAGCAGCATGTCGATCAACCGGTGGACGCGCAGGGCATCCCGGCCGCTGACGCGCGGCTGCCTCCCCGTTTCCACCGCCGTCAGGAAATCCTCCAGGACGGCGCGGTGGTTGGCGTGCGAGAATGCCATCGGATCGGCGCCCGATCCGCCATCGGCGCCGTCGTCGTCGATTCGGCGCTCCGTACCGTCCATCAAGGCGATCCGCGCACCGTTTGCCTGCAAGCGGATCGAGCCCTTCGTCGCCAGGATTTCGATCTCATCCTCGAAACCCGGATAGGCGGCGGTCGTCGCCGATATGGACCCCAAGGCGCCGCTATCGTAGTGCAACACCGCCTGGACGAGATCTTCCGTTTCCATTCGATGCATAAGACTGGTCGTCGCGAAGGCAGCGACCCGGCCCGGCATGCCAGCCAGTGCGATCAATTGGTCCAGGGTATGGATTGCCTGCGTCAGCAGGACGCCGCCCCCATCGCGCGCAAGCGTGCCGCGGCCCGGCTCGTCGTAATAGGATTGCGGCCGCCAATTGGCGATGCGAGCCGAAGCGGAGACGATCTCTCCCAACTCTCCTTGCGAAAGCATGGCCTGCGCCTCGACAAGGGATCTGCGATGCCGGCGCTGCAGCACGACGGCCAGGGTGATCGATGCCGCCTCCGCAGTTGCAACCAGCTCCTGCGCCCGTTGCAGGCTCGTTTCCAGCGGCTTCTCCAGAAGGATGTGCTGACCGGCGCCCGCTGCGCGGCGGACGAGTTCGAGGTGGGTGGAGGGAGGGGTCAGAAGCAAGAGCGCATCGATATCGGGCGCGCCGATCAGATCGTCGATGTCATCGACCGTTGGAAAGCCATGACGGGCCGCGAAGGCCTCCCGCCGCGCCGCCGAGGGCGAATACACCCCTGCTACCGTCACGCGATGCGCAAGCTCCTTCAAGCTGGCTGCATGCGGGGCAGAGGCCATACCCAACCCGACAAGCCCCAACCGCACCTTCGACATCCGCACCCTCCCCGGCGCCAGAACCATCATATGCATAGTCAGCATATGAATTTTCAACTTGTATGTTGACATAGCTAAAAGCATTCAACAACATCACAATCATAAGCAAAGGTCGCCAGATTCCGGACCGGACAGAATGCGACCACCCCGTGAAGTCATATGATCTCTTTTGATTTGGGAGGAAACGGCATGTCTTTTACCGGCATCGCGGCGCGCATGGCGCTTGCGTCCTGGCTGATGATCGGAGCGGCTGGCGCACAGACGGTTCTGCGCTCCTCGGACACCCATCCGGATGGCTATCCGACGGTCGAGGGCGTCAAGTATTTCGGCGAGCTCATCGGCGAGCGCACCAATGGGCGCTATGCGGTAGAGGTCTATCATTCCGCGCAGCTCGGCGAAGAGAAGGACACGATCGAGCAGGTCCGATCCGGCGTCATCGAGTTGAACCGCGTTTCCATGGCGCCGTTCAACGGCACGGTGCGGGAAACGATCGTGCCTGCCCTGCCCTACATCTTCCGGTCCGAAGACCATATGCACGCCGTGATGGACGGCCCAATCGGCGACCAGATCAAGGCGGCGTTCGAGCCGGCCGGACTGGTGGTCCTGGCCTTCTACGACGCCGGCGCGCGTTCTTTCTATAATTCGAAGAAGCCGATCACCACGGTTGCCGATCTTGCCGGAATGAAGTTCCGCGTCATCCAGTCGGACATTTTCGTCGACATGGCATCGGCCCTGGGCGCCAACGCGACACCGATGCCCTACGGCGAGGTCTATTCATCCATCGAAACCGGCGTCATCGACGGTGCCGAGAACAATTTCCCGAGCTTCGACACGGCCCGTCACGTCGAGGTGGCGAAATACTTCTCGATGGACGAGCACACGATCCTTCCGGAAGTCTTCGTGATGAACAAGGCGGCCTTCGATGCTCTTTCGGGGGAAGACCAGGAGATTTTCCGGCAGGCCGCGGCAGACAGCGTCGCGCGGCAACGGGAGTTGTGGGCAGCCAAGAACGCGGAGTCGCGTGCAGCGGTGGAAGCTGCGGGCGCCGAGATCAACGAGGTCGACAAGCAACCCTTCATCGACGCGATGAAGCCCGTCTACGACAAGCATGTGACGGACCCGGTGCTTCAGAAAATGGTGGACGAGGTGCAGGCGACGCAGTGACGACGCGCGATCCGCAGGGGCGGCGCAGGCCGCCGCCCTCAGACGACGAGCCAATCGAACGGACGCTACGATGCACAGCCCGCCCCAACCTCACGTTCCGGTTCTGACCCGGGTCAACACTCTTGCGCTCTACGTGGCCGGCGTCGGCCTGGTGGCGATGACCTGCATCGTCGGCTGGCAGGTCTTCTGTCGGTACGTGCTCAACGATTCTCCAAGCTGGACCGAACCCGGCGCCGTCATGCTGATGAGCTGGTTCATCATGCTGGGTGCGGCCGTGGGCGTCCGCGAGAACAATCATCTCGGCTTCGACGTCCTGCTTTATGTCGTGCCGCCATCCGGCAAGGCCTGGCTGCGGATGATCTCCGATATCGCCATCCTGCTCTTCGGCGCGGGCATGGTCTGGTACGGCGGCAAGCTGGTCGGCCTGACATGGGCGACCACGCTTCCCTCGCTCGGCATTTCCGGGGGCTGGGATTATGTGCCGCTGGTGGGCGGCGGCGCGCTGGTGGTGCTGTTTGCCCTGGAGCGCATCGTGCTGCGCCTGCGCGGTGCACCGATAGACGACGCCCTGGACAAGGCCGCCCCCGCCGAGATCGCGGTGGAGCTCGAAAGCATCGAAGACGTGCGCCGCGACGCGGCAGAACTCGACAGGACACGCTGACCATGGAGCTCTGGATTCTCTTCGGCGTGTTCACGGTGCTGATGCTGATCGGCACGCCCATCGCCTTCTGTCTTGGAATTTCCAGCCTGGCCACCGTCGCCTATCTGGGCCTGCCGCCGCTCGTCGTTTTCCAGCGGCTGAATTCCGGCATGAGCGTGTTCTCCATGCTGGCCATCCCCTTCTTCATCTATGCCGGGGACCTGATGGTGCGCGGCGGGATCGCCGGGCGCATCGTGGCGTTCGCGGCGGCGCTGGTAGGGCATCTTCGCGGCGGCCTCGGCCAGGTGAACATCTTGACCTCGACGCTGTTCGGCGGCATTTCCGGCTCTGCCGTGGCCGAGGCCGCCGCCGTCGGCGGCATCATGATCCCGCAGATGAAGGCGCGCGGCTACGGTGCCGACTACGCCGTCAACGTTACGTCCATGGCGGCCCTGATCGCATTGCTGCTGCCGCCGTCGCACAACATGATCATCTATTCCATCTCGGCAGGCGGGCGGATCTCCATCGCCGACCTGTTCACGGCCGGCATCATCCCCGGCCTGCTGCTGGCCGCCGCGCTCATGGTCACGGCCTATTTCGTTGCCCGCCGCAGAGGTTATCCGACCGACCGGTTCCAGGGCATCGCGGTTGCTGCGCAGCTTCTGGCGGTGGCCATGCCGGGCCTGCTGCTGATCGGCATCATCTTCGGCGGCGTGCGCCTCGGCATCTTCACCGCCACCGAAAGCTCGTGCATCGCCGTCATCTACGCGTTGCTCGTCACCGTCTTCGTCTATCGCCAGCTCACCTGGAACGACTTCATCCATGCAACGATGGGCGCCGTGCGCACGACTGCGATGGTGTTGCTGATCATCGGATGCGCCGCCGCCTTCTCGTGGCTGATGGCCTTCCTGCGCGTTCCGGCGGAGCTGGTCGGCTGGATGCAGTCTTTGTCCGACAACCCCATCGTCATCCTGCTTCTTCTGAACGTCCTGATGCTGCTTCTCGGCACATTCATGGACATGGGTCCGACGATCATCATCACCACGCCCATTTTTTTGCCGATCGCCGTTGCCTATGGCGTGGACCCGGTGCATTTCGGCGTCATCATGATCCTCAACTACGGCATCGGCCTCAATACGCCGCCCGTAGGCGGGGTCCAGTTCGTCGCCTGCGCCGTGGGAAAGATCTCGGTCTGGGAAGCGATGCGCTCGATCTGGCCCTTTTACGGCGCCGGCGTCGTCGTCTTGCTGCTCGTCACCTACATCCCGGCGATTTCCCTGTGGCTTCCGGCGGCATTTCGATAGGAAGGATGCCCCATGGCCAACGGGATCGCGGAACCAAAGCCGGGGCGCGCGGCGCAACCGTCGGAGAACGGGCGCAAGCCGCGGCTTTCGGAAACCGTCGCACGCAAGCTGCGCGGCCAGATCCTGGCGGGCGAGTTCGAGGCCGGCGCCCGCCTGCCCAGCGAGAGCCGTTTGACCGAACTGTTCGGCGTCAGCCGCACCGTGATCCGCGAGGCGGTGGCCGTGCTGGCGGCGGACGGCCTGCTGGAGCCGCGCCACGGCGCCGGCGTCTTCGTGCTGGACAATCGCAGCCGGATCATGGGCCCGATCTCCTCCGATGTGGGCAATCGGATCAGCCAGGCGATCAACGTGCTGGAAGTGCGCATGGGCATCGAGATCGAAAGTGCCGGCCTGGCCGCAGAGCGGCGCAACACCTCTCAGGAGGCACGTATCCACGAGGCCTTCTTCGACTTCGACAACGCCCTTCGGCAGGGCACCGATACCGGCAAGGCGGACTTCGCCTTCCACCGCGAGATCGCGTCGGCAACCAACAACCCCTTTTATGTAGAGGTTCTGGACGCGCTCGGCGACAGGACCATCCCCTGTGACCGGACCTCTCCCTTCTATTCGCCGGAGCTTCTGTCGGCCGACTATCTCGCCGGTCTGCAGCGCGAGCATCTTGCGATCCTGCAGGCGATTTCCGCCGGCGATCCGGGGGCGGCCCGGCGCGCCATGCGCGCCCATCTCGGCGCCGCGCAGAACCGCTACCGCCAGCGCCTTGCCGGGCAGCAGGCCAACTACCTCACCACGCTGCCGGCCTCATCCGGCGGCGGCACCTGACAATCGAACATCGGAAGCGCCATGACACTCGACTTCACCAGCCGCAACGCCATAGACCCGCAAGCGGCCGCCGCAATGGATACGGAACGGCTGCGCGCCAATTTCCATATCGGCGGCCTGTTCCGCCCCGGTCGCGTATCGCTGACCTATACCCATTACGACCGCATGGTTGTCGGCGGCGCGATGCCGGACGGAGGCACGCTGGAGTTGCCGGCCGTAAAGCCCATGGGCACCGCCGGCTTCCTCGACCGGCGCGAGCTTGTCGTGGTCAATGTCGGCGGGGCCGGCACCGTGACGGTTTCGGGCGAAGCGCACCGCCTCGGCACGCGGGACATGCTTTATGTCGGCCTCGGCGAGACGGTGTCCTTCGCCTCCGACGATGCGGCGATGCCGGCCAAATTCTACCTTCTGTCGGCTCCGGCGCACCGCAAATGCCCGACGGTGCGGATCGGCATCGACCAGGCGAAGCGACTGGACCTCGGCAGCGCCGAAACGTCCAACGAGCGCTCGATCTTCCAGTTCACCACGACCATCGAAACATGCCAGCTCGTTGCGGGCATGACCCAGTTGGCGAAGGGATCCGTCTGGAACACCATGCCCGCCCATGTCCACGACCGGCGGATGGAAGCCTATCTTTATTTCGACCTGCCGGACGATGCGCGCGTCTTCCATTTCATGGGCGAGCCGGCCGAAACGCGGCATCTGGTGATCGCCAACGAGGAGGCGATCCTGTCGCCGCCATGGTCTATCCATTCCGGCTGCGGGACGGCCAGTTACGCCTTCATCTGGGCGATGGCCGGCGACAATGTCGATTACACCGATGTCGACAAGGTGCACCTCGGAGACATGCGTTGAGCCGCCCCGACGCCTTCAGCCTGGCGGGCCGCCGCATTGCCGTCACGGGCGCCAACACCGGCATCGGACAGGGCATCGCGGTTGCCGTCGCGCGCGCAGGCGCTTCCGTCATCGGCATCGGGCGATCGTCGATGGACGAAACCGCGCAACTGGTGGACAGCGCGGGAGGAAGTTTCACCACGGCAATAGTCGATCTTGCCGACATCCCGGCCGGCGTCGCCTGTATCGAAGCCCTGATGCAGGATGGGCCCCTGGACGGTCTCGTCAACAATGCGGGCATCATCCGTCGGGCCGATGCGGTGGATCTTTCGCAGGCGGATTGGGACGATGTCATCGACATCAACCTGAAATCGGTTTTTCGTCTCTCGCAGGCCTATGGCCGCACGCTGCTGTCGCTTGGCCAGGCGGGCCGCATCGTCAACATCGCCTCCCTTCTGTCGTTTCAGGGCGGCATTCGCGTTGCATCCTACACGGCTTCCAAGCACGGCGTCCTCGGCCTGACCCGGCTTCTGGCGAATGAGTGGGCATCGCGCGGGATCAACGTGAACGCGATCGCGCCCGGCTATATCGAGACGAACAATACCGAAGCGCTCCGCCAGGATGCGGCGCGCAGCAAGTCCATCCTGGAGCGCATACCGGCTGCCCGCTGGGGACGCCCCGACGATATCGGCGATGCCGTCGTCTTTCTGCTGGCGCCGGCATCATCCTATGTGCACGGCGCGGTCCTTCCGGTGGATGGCGGATGGTTGGCGAGGTGATGTCATGAGCAAGAATGGATTCGTGTCCCGCGAGGGCGATGGCGGGTGGGAACCGACGCCCGATGGCAACCGACGCCGCATCCGGTGCCATACGCCGGAACTGATGTTGGTGGAATTCGCCTTCGAGAAGGGGGGCGAAGGCTGGCTGCACGCCCATCCCCATGTCCAATCCAGCTATATTGCGGAAGGCGTCTTCGACGTCACCATAGACGGGCATACCGAACGGCTGCAGGTCGGCGACACCTTCGTCGTGCCATCCGGCGTGCAGCATGGCGTGAAGGCCATAGAGAAGGGGCGCCTGATCGACAATTTCACGCCGATGCGGGAAGACTTCCTGGCTGCGAAAAAGCCGGGCTGATCTGATGCCTGGAATGACGGGGTGAACCAGGTAGGCCTGAGGCCTGCTTACCGCCAGAATGGCTTTGCGCATTCACGTGCGACGTCCGCCCGGCTGAGGCCGAGATCCAGCAAATGCGCGTCGCTCAGTTCCGACAGCGCCGAGCGCTGCCGAGAGCGTTCGATCCAGCGGTGGATACAGCGTGCGAACCGGCGTGCGGCCGCATGAAGGGACAATGGCTGTCGCAACGGCAAAGCGTTGCGCAGGAAAATCGAAGCGTCGGTCATCGGTACCTCGCAAAACAGGTTGAGCGAACGCCTCGGCGTTCCTTGCCTGTAAACTGCGCCTCTTGCGGTTGGCCCGCCACCGCTGGTAGGCTTAACCCTTATGCAAGTGGGCCAAGTTCCTCCATCCGAAAGCCAATTGGCCGATCGCGACGTCGATCGGCCCGTTCTGGTGCTGGGGATCGATTACCCGGACGGTTATGAGGCCGCCCCACACAAGCATCGACGTGCGCAATTTCTCTACGGCTCCTCAGGCGTCGTCCTGGTATCGACGTCCGAGGGCTCGTGGATGATGCCACCGGAGCGAGGGCTTTGGATTCCGCCGGGCACGGAGCACAGTGTCAGGATGCTGGGGCAGGTGGCGATGTGCAGCGTCTACATCGACGAGGCCGCCTTCCCCGCGCCCTTCGACCGTTGCGAGGTGGTCGGCGTATCCGGCCTGCTGCGCAGCATCCTGATCGCCGCGCCCGCCATCGCGGCGCAGTATGACGAGGCAGGGCGCGATGGCGCCCTGGTGAATTTGCTGCTGCATGAATTGCGAGGGCTGTCACCCCTGCCCCTGTCTCTCCCACTGCCTCGACATCCGCGGCTTGCCGGAAAGTGCCGGCGGTTCATCGAAAGCCCGTCGCCGCATGACACGATCGACATTTGGAGCGACGACGTCGGAATGAGCCGAAGAACCTTTACGAGGCTATTCAAGCAGGAAACCGGATGCACCTTCGTGGAATGGCGGCAGAAGGCATGCCTCATGTCGGCACTCCCGCAGCTTGCCGAGGGGCGAAGCGTTACCAGCATCGCGCTTGCACTCGGCTATGAAAACCCGGCCTCGTTTACGGCGATGTTCAACCGGCTGCTCGGAGCTGCGCCAACCGAGTATCGCACACAGCGATAGGTCCGTGAGACCTGCAGTTGCCACAGTGCGTACGCGATGATACAGACCTGTCTCATCACTTACTGAGAGTGCTCGATGATCAGCGACAAGCGGCAGGATATCGTGTCGACAGCGTACCGCCTGTTCCGATCGGACGGCTACCATGCTGTCGGCATAG
Source organism: Aureimonas altamirensis (assembly GCF_001463885.1). GTDB lineage: Bacteria > Pseudomonadota > Alphaproteobacteria > Rhizobiales > Rhizobiaceae > Aureimonas > Aureimonas altamirensis. The sequence continues at coordinate 404,264 of NZ_BBWQ01000011.1, forward strand.
ACCGGATCATCGCCGAGGCCGGCGTCGCGAAGATGACGATGTATCGACACTTCCGCGCCAAGGACGACCTCATCGCCGAAGTCCTGCGATCCAGGGCCACGCGCTTCGACACGCAGTTGGACAAGCTCACGGCATCGCAGCCGAACGCACGCGCGCGCATCGGTGCGATCATCGGCTGGTACAAGCGGTGGTTCGCGCGGGCCGACTTCCACGGCTGCGCCTTCGCAAATGCCATCGCCGAGTTCGGCGATCCGGACCATCCCGTCTTTCAGGCGGCAGCGGCGCAGAAAAGCGCCTTCGTCGCGCGGCTTCGATCGATCCTGTCTCAGGAATTGCACGACGCAGAGGCGAAACGGTTGGCAATGATGGTCGCGATGATGTTCGAGGGGGCAGTCATGCAGGCGCGGATTTCCGGCACGGACGAAGCCGTTGCCGCCCTTGAGGCCGGAACGAACGCCCTTCTTGCGCAAGCCGCAATCGCGTGAGCGCGCTCGTCGTCGCCCTCGCCCTTTCGGCGGCCCTGGCGCATGCATCCTGGAACGCGTTTCTGCGCTCCGGCGCGGATCGCCTCTGGGTCGTCACCGTCATGAGCCTGACGATGGTTCTGGTGGCCCTTCCCTTTGCCGTCCTGTTGCCTTTCCCGCCGGCGCACGCCTGGCCCTACATCCTGCTGTCGTCGCTGCTGCAGGCAGGCTACGCCTTCGTTCTGGTCGCGGCCTACCGCCATGGGGAGCTTGGGCAGGTCTATCCGGTCGTGCGAGGCACCATACCCGTGCTGGCGACTGTCGGCGGCTTCGTCTTCGCCAACGAGGTTCTGCCCATCGCCTCTCTTGCAGGCATCGCGCTGATCGTCGGCGGCATCATGGGGCTGACGGTGGGCAGCGCGCGGATGAGCGGACGAGCCCTGCTGTGGGCGCTTGCAACCGGCGCCCTCGTTGCACTCTACGCCACCGTGGACGCATTGGGCGTGCGCCATGCCGGTAACCCCATCGCCTACTCGGCGTGGATATGCCTCGTCTACGGGGCGCTGCTGATGGGCGCCTTTCTTGCGGTCCGCGGGCGCCTGTCGATCAATCCGCGCTCGCTAGAGACGCGCAAGGCCGCCGGCGGGGGCATCGTATCCCTGATATCCTATGTCCTCGTCGTCACGGCGTTTTCACTTGGCCCGACAGGGCCGGTGATGGCCCTGCGGGAAACCAGCGTCGTCTTCGCCGCGCTGATCGGCGCCGTGTTTTTGAATGAAGCACTGACGCGGCAGAGGATCGCCTCGTGCATTCTGGTTACCGTCGGCGCGGTGCTCATAGGCCTTGGCAACTAGAAAAGGCCGTTACGCCCTCGCATATCCCAAGAGCGCCTCGCGCTCTTGCCGAGAGCCGGCCATGCGGGACTTCGCCGCCCGGACGACAGCCTCCGATGCCGTTTCGGGCTGCCCCGCGTCGAAGGGCGGCGCGGGCGCGTATTCGAGCGCGAGCTGGATCGTCTCGGCCTCGGCACGGCCGAGAAGTTCGGCGACGACCGCAAGGCCGAAGTCGATGCCCGAGGTTACGCCGCCGGCGGTGATGATCGATCCATCCTGCACGAAGCGCTCCGATACGGGGATCGCTCCGAAGGCAGGCAGGAAGTCCATCGCGTTCCAGTGCGTCGCCGCGCGCTTGCCGGACAACAGCCCCGCCTTGCCGAGCACCAGCGCGCCCGTGCACACCGATGTGACGAACCGCGCTTTCGCCGCCTTGTCACGAATGAAGGCAAGCACCGTCTCGTCGGTCAGGAGCGCGTTCACCCCGCCGCCGCCGGGAATGCACAGAACGTCGAAATCCGGCGCCTCGGACAGCAGCGTATCGGGCGTCAGCATCAGGCCCGTGGCCGAGCGCACGGGCTGAAGATCCTTCCAGATAAGATGCACGGTGGAGCCCGTGGCGGAGGCGAAAACCTCGTAGGGGCCGGTAAGGTCGAGCTGCTGGACGCCGGGAAAGCAGAGAAGGCCGAAGCGAAGGGTCATGGGTCTGGTCCTGTCTTGACACCAGACACCTAGCACGGGACCTTCTGGCCATTGTGCCAATCATCGCTCGGATCATGCCAAACGCAGCCTCGCCTCATCATATCGAAATCCTTGCCTTCGCCGGCGCCCAGATCCTCGACGTGACGGGGCCCGCGCAGGTCTTCGCCAAGGCCAACGACCTGGCGAGCCCCGGCACGCCCCGCCCCTACGAGATTACCGTCGTCTCGCTGGATGACGCGGTCGTCACCAGCTCGGGCCTCACTTTGATGGCGGTGCCTGCGGCAAGCCGGGCGGGCGCGTTCGGCACGCTGATCGTCTCGGGCGGCTACGGAGTGGATGCGGCGCGGCGCGATACGGCGTTGATCGACTGGGTGCGGCGGCGGTCATCCCTGGCGGAACGCACCGCCTCGGTTTGCAGCGGGGCGCTGCTGCTTGCCGAAGCGGGCCTTCTCGATGGGCGGCGGGCGGTAACGCACTGGCAGCGCTGCGCCGAGTTCGCGGCACGCTACCCCCTGGTCCATCTCGATCCCGACCCGATCTTCGTGCGCGACGGCACGGTCTGGACATCGGCCGGCGTCACGGCGGGCATCGATCTGGCGCTCGCCATGGTGGAGGCGGATCACGGGCGCAAGCTGGCGCTGGCCGTGGCGCGCCAGCTTGTCGTGTTCCTGAAGCGGCCGGGCGGCCAGTCCCAGTTCAGCGCGACGCTTGCGCTGCAGTCGGCCGACGAGGGGTTCGAAGAGCTGCATGGCTGGATCGCCGCTCATCTCGATAACGACCTGTCATTGAGCGTTCTCGCGGACCGCGCGGGCATGAGCCTTCGCACCTTCTGCCGACGCTACCGGGCTGGAACGGGCCGAACACCGGCGGAGGGCGTCGAGACGATCCGCCTGGACGGCGCACGTCGGCTTCTGGAAGACGGCGCAAGCGTAACAAGAGCCGCCGCGCGATGCGGCTTCGGCTCGACAGAGACGATGCGCCGCGTGTTTCTGCGCCATCTGGGCGTCGGCCCGCGCGCCTACCGGGATCGCTTTCATGGGTGACGAGACGCCGTTCGTCGACTTCACACACCGATCGCCGCACCGTCGCTTCGGGGGTCGTGGGCGCCGCGCATCGCGCCGTTGCCGTCGATCTGGATCATTCCCGCCTGGCCCGCAAGCGGGCTGAATGCCGGGATGGGCGCGACTTCGTGGCCGCGCTGCGACAATTGCGCGATGGTCGCCTCCCCCGCCGACACCTCCAGCTTAAGGCTGTCCCGCGTATCGGAAAAGGTCCGTCCAAGCAGGAAGCGGGGTGCGGCCAGCGCCTCGGCCGGCGAGAGGCCGAAATCCAGCATATTGGACAGGACGAGCGACAGCGTCTGCGGCTGGCCGTCGGCCCCTTGCGTGCCGTAGAGCAGCGACGGACGACCGTCTTTCAGGCCGATCCCGGGATTGAGCGTGTAGAAGGGCCGCTTCCCCGGCCGAAGACGGTTGGCATCGCCCGTGTCTGTGGAAAAGGCGGCGCCCCGGTTCTGCCACAGGATGCCGGTGTCGCCTGCAACCACGCCGCTGCCCCAGTCGAAATACAGGCTCTGCAGCACGCTGGCGCAGCGCCCCTGCGCATCGCACGCGGCAAGAAAGACGGTGTCGCCGGTCTGGAAGCGGTGCGGCCAGGCCATGGCGCTCCCGGCATCGATCGAGGCGGCGTGCGCATCGAGACGGTCGGCGCTCAACCATTCGTCGGTGCGCTGTGCCACGGCATCCGGGTCTGCGATGCCGCGCCGATCCAGAAAGGCACGCTTCACGGCCTCGACCAGCAGATGAAGGTGATCCGGTCCGCCTGCGGTGAGCGCGCCCGGATCGAGGCGCGACAGGATGCCCATGATGGCCAGCGTCGTCACGCCCTGCGTCGGCGGCGGCGGGGCAAGAAGCGTGGTGCCTCGATAGTCGAGCGACAGCGGCTCGGCGTGCCGCGTGCGCGTCGCAGCCAGATCGGCGGCGCGCAGGGGCGAGCCCGCCGCCTGAAGGCCGCGCGCGATGTCGGCGGCAAGCGCGCCCTCGTAAAAATCCCGCGACCCGTCCCGCTGGATGCGCCGCAGGGTTTTGGCCAGTTGCGGCTGGCGGAACGGCATGCCTGCCCGGTCCGCGTCGAAGAGTGACAGGAAGCCGGGCCAGTTTGTAATGTCCTTGGCGCGATAGTCGCGCCACCATGCCTGCGAGGCGGTCAGCGGGAAGCCATCTTCCGCAAGCCGCACCGCCGGCTCCAGCAGGTCGGCCAGCGTGCCTGTGCCGCCCCACGCCTGCCGGGAAAAGGCAAGCGCCGTGTCCCAGCTATCGACGAGGCAGGCGCTGGTGATCGCCGACAAGGGGCCGCGCGGTGGAATGCCGTCCGGATAGGCAGGTAGTTCGGCGGCAGCCTGCCCGATGCCGAGCAGGCAGTCGCGCTGCCCCTTCCCATCCGCGAGAAGCCAGACGGCGTCGCCACCCAGGCCGCAAAAATGCGGGTAGGTGACGGCCAGCACCGCGCCGGCCGCCACCACTGCCTCCACGGCAGTTCCACCGGCGGCAAGGACATCGCGCCCTGCCGCGCTGGCACTAAGGTCCGGGCTTGTCACCATTCCCCGGCGCGAATGCGCCTCGCCGCCCGTGTGCATGCTGCCGCGCCCCGCTGTCAGTCGTTCTTGTAGACCAGCTCGCGCTCTTCGCGCGCCGGCAGAAACTCGCGGCTGAAGATCTGGGAGGCTTCCGGCGTCGTCTGAAGGTCGTAGCCCTCGACGACGATCCCGATCGCCTTGGTCAGACGCGCGTCGTCGAGATCGCCCATGCCGAGTTTGGCATTCTCGTCCGAGACGATGAGGTTCTCGTAGGCGTAGCGCAGGCGCTGCATCTCGATATCGCGATTGGCTAGGTTGTCGTAGGCGATGACGGCGTCGCCGCCGACCTCCTGGTCGAGGCCGATCTCCACCGCCGCGCGGTTGATCGCCCGCACCAGGCCCCGGACCGCATCGGGATTGTCGCGGATCATTGCCTGCGAGACCATGACGCCGTTGGAATAGAGGTCCAGTCCGTATTCTCCGAAGTTCAGCCAGTTGAAGTCCGCTTCGGGATCCTGGCGATTCTGCAGGAGATTAAAGTAGCTGGTGATGTTGAAGACAAGCGCGCCGTCGATATCGCCGCGGATCAGCATCGGCTCTTGCAGGTTCGGGGCCATGTTGTCGACGCGGATCGTCTCCAGGTCGACCTCGTTGAAGCGTGCCAGAACCGGCAGCAGGCGCGTCGTCGGCGTACCCTGCGCACCGCCGAGCGTCTTGCCCTCGAGGTCGGCCGGCGTCTCGATACCCGTCTCTTTCCTGGAGACGATGGTGAAGGGCGGCTTGCTCCACATGTTGTAGACCATCACCGGCGCCGCATCCGGGCGGGCGGCGGCGTTCTGGATGATGGCGTTGATGTCGCCGAAGCCGGCGTCGTAGGTGCCCGACATGATCCGCGTGACCGTCGCGCCGGAGCCCTCGCCCTGGTCGATCGTCACGTTCAGCCCCTCTTGCGTGAAATAGCCCTTGTCGAGCGCCAGAAGCATGGCGGCGTCCGAGCCTTGCGTCTTCCAGCCGAGGGTGAAGCGGATGTCCGTGTCGGCGAAGGCCGCGCCGGACAGAAGAAGTGTCAGGGCAAAAGCAGTCAGGCCAGTCTTGCGCATGGGATCATGATCCTTAGGGTTGATTGAACGAGGCCGGGAAGAAAGGTCAGGCGGTTGCCGCGACGTCGGTGCGGCGGGTGGCCCATCCCGCGACGCGATGCTCGACGAGGGAAAACAGGACGTAGAGAAGCACGCCGAGCGTCGCGAGGATGAAGAGGCCGGCGAAAACCAGCGGCACGTCGAAATTCGACGAGGCGCTCATCATGACGTTGCCGATGCCCCTGTTGGAGGCGACCGTCTCGGCCAGCACCGTGCCGACGAAGGCGAAGGTGACGGCGATCTTCAGCGACGCGAAGAAGAACGGCATGGTGCGCGGCAGGCCGACATTCCAGAGAATGTCGAGCTTGCTTGCACCGAGCGCCTTCAACACATCCTCAAGCTCGGGCTCGGTGGTCGCGAGGCCCGTGGCGATGTTGACCACGATGGGAAAGAAGCACATGGCGAGCGCGGTCAGCACCGCGGGCACCGTGCCTGCGCCGAACCACAGAACGAAGATCGGCACCACCGCCACCTTGGGGATCGACGAAAAGCCGATCAGCAGCGGATATACCGTGTCGTAGGCGGTGCGCGAGACGCCGATACACGCCCCGATCGCAACGCCGACCGCCACGCCCAGCGCAAAGCCGATCATGGTGGTGTAGACGGTCTGCACGATATGGGGCCAAAGCACGGGGAAGCGCGCAACCAGCGTCGCCATTACCTGGCTCGGGCGCGGCAGGACCAGGTCGGAGACGTTCAGCGCGATGCACAACGCCTCCCATGTCAGGAAGAAACCGAGGATCAGAAGCACGGCCCAGATGCGGCGGCGGATTTCGTAGCTCATCGTTCCGCTCCTTCGGTGGCGGTCATGCGCGCCTCCTCGATCTGCGCGCGCAGGCGCTGGTTGAGGGCGACGAAGTCGGGTTCGAAGGTCATCGGCACGGTGCGCGGACGCGCGAAGTCGACCGGACTGTCGTCGACGATGCGCCCGGGGCGCGCGCTCATCACGCAGATGCGCGAGGCCAGGAAGCCGGCTTCCTTCAGATCGTGCGTCACCAGAAGCACGGTCGGCTTGAGCTTCATCCAGAGGGTCTGGAGCGCGCCCCACAATTCCTCTCGGGTGAACTGGTCGAGTGCGCCGAACGGCTCGTCGAGCAGCAGGAGCCGCGGCTCGTGCACGAGCGCGCGGCACAGATTGGCGCGCTGCAGCATGCCGCCCGAAAGCTGCCACGGGTAATGGCCGGCGAACCGCGCCAGCCCGACCTCGGCAAGCAGCGCGTGCACCCGCTCGCGGAATTCGCCCTTACGTTTGGCACGGAACTCGGAACGGAAGGGCTGCACGATCTTCAGCGGCAGCATGACGTTGCGCTCGATGGTCAACCACGGCAGCATCGTCGGGTTCTGGAACGCCATGCCGATGCGGAGCGCCTTGGCGGACACCTCGCGGCCGCCAACCAGCACGACGCCTTCGGACGGGGTCAGAAGCCCGCTGGCCAGCTTCAGGATGGTGGACTTGCCGCAACCCGACGGCCCAACCAGCGCGACGAACTCGCCTTCGGAAATCCGAAAGTCCGTCGGGCGAAGCGCCGTGACCGGGTCGGGGCCCTTGCCGAAGGCGACGCCCGCGCGCGACAACTCGATTGCGTGCGGTGGGCGCCCGTCGGCCGTGCCGCCGGCGCGCATGGGCAAAATATCATCAGGCATCAAGCGTCCAATCTGCATGCGTCCTCACCAGAAAATGCATGCAATACCCGTGCCAAACTCGCCACACGCCGTAGCGTAAGGGATGCCGTCCTGGTGGAGCCCTGGCAGCGGCCATAGGGCAGATCGCCCGGTGAGCAGCGATTGTGCGACGTGCCGAAATTACATGCGCCCCGCGCCATTGCGCGATGCATGGCGGGCGACTAATCCTTGCCCGGAAGGGTCGACGGGGCGAGGAAGGACATGGGTGCGGCAGACAAGGGGGGCGACCGGACGCGGCTGATCTGCCAGGCGATCCGCCGCGCGGTGATCGAGCGGGCGCTGGTGCCCGGCGATCGTCTGCCGGAAGATGCGCTGGGCGAACGCTTCGGCGTCAGCCGGACCATCGCACGCCATGCGCTTGGCCAGCTTGCGGCGGAGGGCCTGGTGGACCTGCGCCGCAACCGCATCGCCGTGGTGGCGACGCCCTCCTTCGAGGACGCTCGCGACGTGTTCGACATCCGTGTCGAGCTGGAGCGGCTGGTCATGCGCCGGCTGGCGGGCCGCCTGACGGCCGCGCAGGTAGCCGAGCTGCGCGCCATGGTAGCCGAGGAAGACGCCGCGCGGGACGGCGCGGCCGGCAACGCCATTCGGCTCGCCACCGAGTTTCATGTCCGCCTTGCCGAGATGACGGGCAAGCCGACCCTTATCCGCTACGTGTCGGAGATCAGTTACCGGGCGGGCTTGTCGCTGTCATCGTTCGGCCGGCCGCATTCCTCGGAATGCGCGGTCAACGAGCATCTTGCCTTGATCGATGCCCTCGTGGAGGGGGATGCCGGCAAGGCTGCGGACCTGATGGCGCATCATCTCGACGCGGTTGCCGAACGGGCGCTTCTACAGGCGCCCGGGTCGCCGGCACGCGATCTCATGAACATCCTTGCACCCTACGCATCCGCGCCTTCCGGGCGCGCCGCAAAGCGCTGATACGGATCAGCCTTTCTGCGCCGCCTCGACGGCTTTCTGGCACGCCGGGTCGAGGATCCATTCGGCACTGTCGTTCCAGACATCGGTTTCCACGATCAGCCCGTCCTTGACCACGAAGCGGTCGACATAGCGGTTGTTGTCGAACGGCGTTCCGTCCGGCCATTCCCCGAAGAGATAGCCGAGGCTGTAGATCACCGTTCCGTCTGCCCCGGCCGGCATCACGTCATAGCGCAGGATGCGCTTCTTCACCCATTTGTAGCGCGCGGCATTGAAGCCAGTTGGCCCGTCCGGCGCGTCGAAGGCCCGCCCGCCCGTGAAGCGCACCTTGAAGCCCGGCGCCACATAGCGGGCAGCGCGCGCGGGGTCCTGCGCCATGGTCGCATCCAGATACGCCTTCACCGCTTCGAGGTCGCGATCCTGCATCCGTCTTCCCTTCGACTTTTCCGGTGGCAATGGAATGCAATTACTGTATGCACTATCACATCTCAAGTGCGGGTAGGACGATGGGGCAGTACGATCTGCTGGTAAGGGGTGCGGCGCTGCGCGGGCAGCCGGGGCGGCACGACATTGCCGTGACGGCGGGGCGGATCGCCGTGATCAAGCCGCATACGGCCGGGCCGGGTATCGCCGCCAGGGTGGTCGAGGAAGCGGGCGGGCGTCTTGTGATGCCCGGTTTCGTGGACAGTCATGTCCACCTCGACAAATCCTGCCTGATGGGCTGCGCCTGCGGCGGGGCCGGCGGGTTGAAGGGCGCCATCGCGGCCGTCTCGGCCGCCAAGCGTGGCTTTACGACCGACGATGTCTACGCCCGAGGCGCACGCACGCTGGAAAAGGCGATCCTCAAGGGCACCACGCATATGCGCACCCATGTGGAGGTGGATCCGCGCGTCGGGCTTCGCTCCTTCGAGGCGATCCTGGAGCTGAAGCGCCGATATGCCTTCGCGGTCGACCTGTCCGTCTGCGTCTTTCCGCAGGAGGGGCTGACCAACGATCCGGGAACGGAAGCACTGCTTATGCAGGCGCTGGATGCCGGCGCCGACCTTCTCGGCGGCTGTCCCTATACCGACACCGACCCGCAGGCGCAGATCGAGCGCCTTTTCGCCATTGCGGTCGAGCGCGATCTCGACCTCGACATCCATCTCGACTTCGACCTCGACCCGGAGGGTGCCCTGCTGTTCGACATCTGCCGGCAGGCGACGCGTCACGCCTGGCAGGGGCGCGTCGCGATCGGCCATGTCACCAAGCTTTCGTCGATGGACGAAGGCGCGTTTTCGCAGGCAGGCACGGCGCTCGCCGATGCAGGCGTTGCCGTCACCGCCCTGCCGGCAACCGACCTATACCTGAACGGGCGTGACCGGGGTTTCGATGTGCCGCGCGGCATCGCGCCGGTGCATCGCCTTCATGCAGAGCAAGGCGTCCTTGCATCGCTTGCCACGAACAACGTCCTGAACCCCTTCACGCCGTTCGGCGATGGCTCGCTGCTGCGCATGGCCCAGCTTTATGCCAACGTGATGCATGTCGGGCCGGATGATTTCGAGCTGTGCCTCGACCTCATAACGCGGCTGCCTGCCCAGTTGATGCGGCTTGAGGGGTATGGCCTTCACGCCGGTTCGCCAGCCGACTTCGTCATCCTCGATGCCCCGGATGCGATCAGCGCGCTCGCAGAGCTGCCGACGGTGGTTTCGGCTTACAAGAATGGCAGGCGCTCGTTCCGATGCGATCCCGCGACGCTGGATGTCCCGCCCGAAGGCGTGCCGGCGTTCAACCGGTAGTCGTCAGAAGAACTCCCCCGTCGTCTCGACCAGCAGCTTCGAAAAATGCCGGACCGAATATGACGGGGCATCGGCGGTGTACAGTCGCAGCGCCGCGTCTCCGAGGTCGGGCATCGACGGGTGCGATAGGGGAACCAGCCCCGCCGGAATGACGGATGGTGTCCGTATGGCGATGCCAAGGCCCGCGGCGGCGGCAGCCCAAAGACCGGCCAGGCTGGAACTGGTGAACGCGATGCGATACGCGATCCCGGCTTCGCCCAGCGTCTCCAGACCCTGCGCCCGGAACAGGCAGGGCTCTCCCATCATGATCAGAGGCAGGCTTTCCGAAGACGGGATTTCATACCCTTCCGCGGCAATCCATACGATAGGCACGGTCGCGATGGTCGACGCGTTGGAGCCTGCGGGCACGGCGCCGCGCTCCCACACCAGCGCAAGATCGAGACTGCCCTTGGCGATATCCTCGACAAGGGTCGCGGTCCGATCCACGCGCGCCTCTATGAAGACCCCCGGATGCGAGCGCCCGAACCGCGCCAGCATGCGGGGCAGCCACGTCTCTGCCAGGTCCGGCGGAATGCCGAGACGGACCTCGCCCTCGACCTGCCGGCGCTGCACCACTTCCAGCGCCTCGTCGTTCAGCTCCAGCAGCCGCACCGCATAGGCATGGAAGATCTCTCCTGCCGGGGTCAGCCTCAGGCCCTTGCCCTCGCGTTTCAGCAGCGTGGCGCCGATCTGCGCGTCCAGCCGGCGCAACTGCAGGCTGACCGCCGACTGCGAACGCCCCACCCGCACGGCAGCTTTGGAAAAACTTCCAAGGCGCACGCCGGTAACGAATGTGCGCAGGAGATCGAGATCGAGGTTGATTGTGCTCATGACCGACCACGCTTGAGAACGGTGTGCTTCATCGTCCAACAGTTCAGTTTTGCAAATGTACGGCGGCGAAAAATCAATTTGCCAAATTGATTACGGCTCCTCAGTCTAGCGATCAAGTAGATAAAAAGGACGGTCGCAAGACATGGCTATTGGAAGCATTTTCACCGCTGCACGGCGTTCCGCATACGCCGTTGCGATCGGGCTCGTGGCCGGCGCTGCCATGCCCGCGCTGGCACAGGATTGGAAGCCCGAGAAGCGCGTGGAGATCGTTCTGGGGACGAACGCCGCCGAGGGCGGATTGAACCGGAATGCACGCTTGATCCTGGATTGGCTGACAAAGGCCGGAAAGATCCCGTCCAACAGCATCGTCCTGAACAAGCCGGGCGGTGGCCATGCGCTGGCGCTGACCTACACGGCCGGTCATGTCGGTTCGGGCGAGATCATCCAGCTCGTGAATACGCCTCTGATCACCAACAATCTTCTGGGCCGAAGCCCGATCACCTACAGGGACTTCACCCCGATCGCGTTGCTGTACGACGAGAATGTCATCTTCTCGGTGCCGACCTCGTCCAGCATTTCCTCCGCACAGGATCTGCTCGATCGGCTGAAGACCGATCCGGCTTCGGTGGTCTTTTCGACGGCCACCGGCCTCGGCACCGTCCAGCACATCGCCACCCTGATGCTGGCGCGGGACGCCGGGGTCGACGTCAAGGGCGGCCAGTTGAAGACGGTCAACTTCTCCAACGGAAACTCCGAGGCGATCACCGCGGCACTTGGCGGGCGGATCGACGTGGTCGTATCCTCGCCCCAGCCGATCCTGCCTTTCGTCGAATCCGGCGACATGAAGATCATCGCCGTCTCTTCGGCAGAGCGTGCGGGCGGGGTGCTGGCCGACGTGCCCACCTGGAAAGAGCTGGGCATCGACTCGGAAATCTACGCCTGGCGCGGGATCGTGGCCCCGAAGGGCCTGACCGAGGAACAGATCCGCTTCTGGGACACCACCTTCGCCGATCTCGTGGAAACGCCGGAATGGAAGGCCGAGGTGGAGAGAAGCGACCTGAACGAGCGCTACCTCGACAGCGAGGCCGCGGCGCGCTTCTACGCTGCCGAAAACGAGCGATATGCGGCGATCTACAAGGAGCTCGGCCTCAATGTCGCAGGACATTGAGCAGCGGGCCGGCCCGGCGGCGCGCGCCCGGCTGCCTTTCCAGGCCAAGGCCAGCTTCTGGCTGGCGGCGCTGTCCGCCATCTTCGCCGTGGCCTATATCAGGGCCGCATCGCAGATCGTAACGCCGCAACTCAGCGACCCCGTGGGTCCGAAGGCTTTCCCCTACCTGATCGGGGCGGCCCTGCTTGCCTGCGCGGTCGGCTTGTTCTTCGAGGGGCTGCTGCTGTTTCGCGGCACGGAACCCGGCAAGGAGCGCTTCGATATCCGCGACCCGCGTTGGCGCATCGCGGCCGGCGTGATGGGCTGGACGCTGCTCTACTTCCTCGTTTTCGATGTCGCAGGCTACATCGTGGCAACCACGCTGTTTCTGTTCGGGCTGATCGTCGTGTTCGACGGTCGGCGGCTTGTTCGAAGCGCCATCGTTGCGGTCACCTTCTCGGCCGCCACCTTCGTGCTGTTCGATCACTACCTGGAAGTATTCCTTCCGGGCGTACCGTTTCTGAATTGAGAGCGCGATGAACGCCTCCACCATGCTTGACGGGCTACTCGTCGCCTTGCAGCCGGGCAATCTGATGCATGTGGTGATCGGATGCCTGCTCGGCACCATCGTCGGCATCCTGCCCGGGCTTGGTCCCTCTGCCGGGATGGCGCTTCTGATACCGATCGTCTTCGGCATGGAGCCCGTCAGCGCGCTCATCATGATCGCGGCCATCTATTACGGGGCCATGTACGGCGGTTCGGCCACCTCCATCCTGATCAACACGCCCGGCGAGGCATCGTCGGTCATGACGACGCTCGATGGTTACCAAATGGCGCGGAAAGGCCGCGCAGGCGCCGCACTGGCGGTTTCGGCAATCGGCTCGTTCATCGCCGGCACGATCGGCATCATCCTGCTCAGCCTGCTGGCGCGGCCCCTTGCCCAGCTTGCGCTGCAGTTCGGGCCGCCAGAATATTTCACGCTGATGGTCTTCTCGATGCTGTCGGCAGCCTCGCTCGGGGGGCGTACGGTTGCGCGCGGCATGCTCTCGATGCTGCTCGGACTGGCTATCGCCACGGTGGGCATCGACCTGCAAAGCGGCATGCCGCGCTTTACGGGCGGCTATGCGCAACTGCTCGACGGGGTCGATTTCATTCTGGCGGCGGTTGGCCTGTTTGCCCTGGCCGAAGTGTTCACCGGCCTGGAAAACCATTTCCGCAACCCCGTTCGCATGGTGCCGATTTCCGGCCGGCTGTGGCTCACCGCTGACGAATGGCGACGCTCCATCTTTCCGATCCTGCGCGGAACGGCGATCGGGTTCGTCAAGGGCGTGCTGCCCGGCGGCGGAGCCACCATCTCGACGATGCTCTCCTACAATCTGGAACGGGCGATATCGAAGGAGAAGGATAAGTTCGGCACCGGGATGATCGAGGGCGTCGCCGGCCCGGAGGCGGCCAACAACGCCGCCTCGGCGGGATCGATGGTGCCGCTTCTGGCGCTCGGCCTGCCCGGCTCGGGCGCGACGGCGGTGCTTCTGGGGGCGTTCGTGATCCTCGGTATCCAGCCGGGTCCGCTGCTGATCAACCAGCATAGCGAGCTGTTCTGGGGCTTGGTGAACAGCATGTATCTCGGCAACATCGTCCTGTTCGTGCTCAACCTGCCCCTGATCTTCCTGTTCGTTCAGCTGCTGCGTGTCCCGACGGGGATCCTGTTCCCCCTCATCATCGCCATCGCCTCCATCGGTGTGTTCGCCGTCAACAGCAGCGTCTTCGATCTCTATATCGTCTTCGGCTTCGGGCTGATGGGCTACGCGTTCAGGAAGCTCGACATACCCACCGCACCGCTGGTCCTGGCGGTCGTCCTGGGCGGGATGATGGAGCAGTCCTTTCGCCAGTCCATGACGATTTCCGGCGGCTCGCTTTCGATCTTCGTCTCGAGCGGGATCACCATCCTGTTCCTGGCCCTCAGCGTGCTGGCGCTTTTCGCTTCGCTGCTCCTGCCGGCACTCACCAAAGCCCGGGCCAAGGGCCAACTGGTGGAGGACGCGGTCGATGCCTGAGACCCTCAGCCTCTTCCGTCCCGCCCCGGCAGGCAATCCCGTCGAAACGGCGCTCTCTTTGGCCCGGGCCTTTGCCCGGACCGCCGCACTGCACGACCGGACGGCGGAACTGCCCGTCGCCAATTTCAAGGCGCTGCGGCAGGCCGGCCTCATGGGCCTGACGGCGCCGGGCCCGCTCGGCGGGCGGGGCGCCGGCCTGGCAGAGGCGGCGGCGGTAATCGGCGCCATTGCCGGGGGCGAGCCGTCCACCGCGCTGATCCTTTTCATGCACTACACCAATCTGGCCGCCATTCCGCGCGGCCGCTGGGACCCTGCTCTGGTGGACGAGGTGGTCGGATCGGGGGCAACGCAAGGCGCGCTCATCAACTCGCTGCGTGTCGAGCCCGAACTCGGCTCGCCCGCGCGTGGCGGCCTGCCGCTCACGACCGCCAGGGCCACCGGCTCAGGATGGGAAATCAGCGGGCACAAGATCTATTCGACGGGGTCTACCGCGCTTGGATGGATGCTCGTCTGGGCAAAGACCGACGAGGCGGTTCCGCGCGTCGGGCGTTTCGTCGTGCCGGCGGGAAGCCCCGGCACGCATATCAAGCAAAGCTGGAACGCGCTCGGCATGCGCGCGACCGCCAGCCACGACGTCATCTTCGACAAGGTCACCGTGCCCGCCCGCTACGCTGCCGATCTCCGGACGCCAGACCAGTGGAAGGGAAAGGAACCCATAGAGGCCGCCTGGCATGGGACGCTTCTTGCTGCCGTCTACGATGCGATCGCGCGGTCCGCCAGAGACTGGCTGGTTACCTTCCTGAATGAACGCAAGCCGGCAAGCCTTGGAGCGCCGCTTGCCACCCTGCCCCGCTTTCAGGAGGCCGTCGGCGAAATCGAAAAGCGCCTCCTGGTCAACCGCAGCCTCATCGAGCGCACCGGAAGGGATGTCGATAACGGCCTGGCGCCGCCCGCCGAGGATTCGGCCCTGTTGAAGGTGATCGTCACCGAGAATGCGATTGCCGTGGTGGAACAGTGCGTGAAGCTGAGCAGCAATCACGGCATCAATCGAGACAACCCGCTGGAACGGCATTTCCGCGACGTCCTGTGCGGGCGGATCCACACGCCCCAGGACGATTCCGCCCTTGCCGCATCCGGTCGGCAAGCGCTTTCCCGTTGGAGTGCAGAACCATGAGCATCGAGCTGATCGGCTATGTCGGCGCCTTCAATTCTTCCGAGGTCGCGCGGCGCACCGGCCCCGCGGTCGACATCGACCATATCGAGGCGGTGGCCAAGGCCCACGAGTATGTCGGCTTCGACCGGGCGCTCGTCGCCTTCAACTCCAATTCCGCCGACAGCATCCTCGTGGGCCAGCATGTCGCCTCCGTCACAGAGCGGCTGAAGCTGATGATCGCCCATCGGCCGGGCTTTACCGCGCCGACGCTGGCCGCCCGGCAACTGGCGACGCTGGACCAGTTCTCCAGAGGGCGCGTCGCCGTCCACATCATCACCGGCGGCAACGATGCCGAGCTGGCGCAGGACGGAGACCATCTGACCAAGGACGAGCGCTACGCCCGCACCGCCGAATATATCGACATCCTGCGCCGCGAATGGTCCAGCGAGACGCCCTTCGACCATGATGGCGCCTATTACCGCGTCCGGCAGGGCTTCGGCGACGTGAAGCCGAGGCAGCCGGGTGGCATTCCGGTGTTCTTTGGCGGGGCGTCCGACGCCGCCATAGCGGTTGCCGGCCAGCATGCCGACACATATGCGCTCTACGGCGAAAGCCTCGACCAGGTGGCCGAGCTCATTGCGCGGGTTCGCGCCGCCGCCGCCCCTTTCGGACGCTCTCCCGCCTTCAGCGTCTCGATCCGCGCGGTGCTGGCCGATACCGAAGCCAAGGCCTGGGCGAAGGCCGACGACATCCTGGCGCGGGCCACGGCCCTGCGCACCGCCGGTGGCGACGGCAAGTCGCCGCACAACATCCGCCAGAAGCGCAAGACCGGCGAAATCCCGCCCAACGAAGGGTCGCGCCGCCTTCTGGCGGCCGCCGCAAAGGGGACGCGCCTCGATACGTGCCTGTGGACCGGGATCGCCCAACTCACGGCGGCGCAAGGCAACACCACGGCCCTCGTCGGCACACCCGATCAGGTGGCCGATGCGCTGGCCGCCTATCACGAACTGGGCGTCACCCGCTTTCTTATCCGCGGCTTCGACCCGTTGGTCGACGCCATTCAGTATGGCCGCGAATTACTGCCGCGCATTCGGGCCCTGGCCGCCGCACGGGACACGGCCCGCGGCATCGCTGCCGAGTAGGAGACCACCCATGAGTATCGAATTTATCGGCTATGTCGGCCATTTCAATTCGTCCGAATCTGTCCGTCGCACCGGCCCCGCAGTCGATATCGACCATATCGAGACGGTGGCGAAGGCCCACGAGTATGTCGGTTTCGACCGGGCGCTCGTCGCCTTCCATTCGACGTCGGCCGAAAGCATCCTGATCGGCCAGCATGTCGCCTCCGTCACACAGCGGCTGAAGCTGATGATCGCGCATCGGCCGGGCTTTACCGCGCCGACGCTGGCCGCCCGGCAACTGGCGACGCTGGACCAGTTTTCCAGAGGGCGTGTCGCCGTCCACATCATCACCGGCGGCAACGATGCCGAGCTGGCGCAGGACGGGGACCATCTGACCAAGGACGAGCGCTACGCCCGCACCGCCGAATATATCGACATCCTGCGCCGCGAATGGTCCAGCGAAACGCCCTTCGACTATGACGGCGCCTATTACCGCGTCCGGCAGGGCTTCGGCGACGTGAAGCCGAACCAGCCGGGTGGCATTCCGGTGTTCTTTGGCGGGGCGTCCGACGCCGCCATAGCGGTTGCGGGCCAGCATGCCGACATCTATGCGCTGTGGGGCGAAACCTATGCGCAGGTGGGCGAGCTTGCCGGCCGGGTTCGGACGGCGGCGGCCAAATTCAACCGGAAGCCCGCATTCAGCCTGTCGCTGCGGCCGGTGCTTGCGGACACGGAAGAAAAGGCGTGGGCCAAGGCGGAGGCCATCCTGGAACGGGCGAAAGCCCTGCGGCAGGCAGGCGGGGATGGACGCGCACCCCAACAATGCCCGCAAGGCACGGGACCCGAGCGTTTTGCCGCAGAACGAAGGGTCCCGCCGCCTGCTGGAAGCGGCAGCGAAGGGGCCGCGCCTGGACAAATGCCTGTGGACGGGTATTGCAGCCCTGACGGGCGCCAGCGGCAATTCGACCGGGCTCGTCGGCACGCCCGACCAGGTGGCCGAAGCCCTGGCCGACTATTACGAGATCGGTATCAGCAAGTTCTTGCTGCGCGGGTTCGATCCACTCGTCGACGCGGTGCAATACGGCCGCGAACTGCTGCCGCGTGCCCGGCAGATCATTGCCGAGCGCCGGCAAAAAGCCGCGGCCGAGTGAGCGCCAGACCCTGAGCAACGGAGACGCAACCGTGAAGCTGTATCATTCCGCCACCTCGCCCTATGCCCGCAAGGTCATGATCGTCGCGCATGAAACGGGACAGGCAGGCGATATCGAGATCATCCCCGCGGCCCCGCATCCCATCGATCGGGACAGCGCCATCGTTTCGCACAACCCGCTCGGCAAAGTGCCGACGCTGATCACGTCGGAAGGGTTGGTTCTGTTCGACAGCCGCGTCATCGCGGAATATCTTGCGGCACGCTCGGGGGATCAGCGGATTTTCCCCACCGCCGGAAAAGGCCGCTGGCAGGCACTGGCCCGGCAGGCGCTCGGCGATGGCCTGCTCGATGCTGCCTTGCTGATCCGCTATGAAGCCACCGCCCGCCCCGCCGAGCTGCGCTGGGCACTCTGGCAGGAGCGCCAGTTCGACAAGATCCGGTCCGCGCTCGCGGCAATCGATGCCGCCGCCCCGGCCTTCGACACGGCATTGGATATAGGCACCATCACCCTGGCCTGCGCGCTCCTTTATCTGGACCTGCGCTTCCGCGAGTTGGACTGGCGTTCGGAGCATCCCCATGCCGCCGCATGGTTCGCCACAATCGAAAATCATGAGAGTATCCGCCAGACGGGGGCGGAAGCTCCGGTACCGGCATGACCGAGGAGGCATCATTGACCCACGACCACACCCATCCACACACGGATGACGAGCCACGTTGGAAGCATGACGGCATCCGGGTCATCAAGGGCGACGCGCTGGATTCGAACACCCCGCAGACACCCGGCATGTTCCGCCAGGCGGCCATCAACGCCGCGCGCGTCGGTGCACAGAAAATCTGGGCGGGCACGGTAAGCATCGCGCCCGACGCCAAGACCGGCGTGCATCACCATGGCGAGCTGGAAAGCGTCATCTACGTCGTCAGCGGCCGTGCGCGTTTGCGGTGGGGCGACCGGCTCGAATTCGTGGCAGAGGCAGAGCCCGGCGATTTCATCTTCGTGCCGCCCTTCGTGCCGCACCAGGAAATCAATGCCGATCCCACCCAACCGCTGCAATGCGTGCTGGTCCGCTCGGACAACGAGGCGGTCGTGGTCAACATCACCGATGTCGACCCGGTCGAGAAGCCGGAAGAGGTCTACTGGGTAGACCCGATCCACCGCCATCCATAGCGGTGTCTGCGCGTCATAAGATCAGCGACGACTGAGGGCGCGTGCGCGCAGCAGCACGATGCCCGCGAGCATGGATAGGGCAAACACCCAGCCCGACAGCGCACCAGCATGAATGCCGGACATCAGGGTACCGACCGAGCAGCCGAGCGCGGTCGTCGCCCCCCATCCGAGCAGGATGCCGCCGCCCAACCCTCTTGCGACATGGGCCATGCGAGGCCGTTGCGGCGTGAACTGCCCACTCGATATCGCCGCCGCGAAGCTGGCCGAAACGAGACCCAGGATGAACAGGCCATTGTTGGACAAAAGGGCGTCTGCAACGATGGAAATGCAGCCGCGCAGGCGGTCCAGGCCAAGCAATTGCCCCGGAACAAGGCCGACATCCGTGCCCACCGCGCGTGCACGCGCCGAAAGTTCGGCCGTCACGCCCAGTGGCGCGACGCGCAGATAGGCGACCATGCCCAGCACGCCCACGGCGATGCCGCCGATCCAGCCTGGCCACCGCCCGATAAACAGCACCTTGACCGGCTTCAGCCGATCGTCGGCAAGCCGGGCCAGGCCAGCCCGCGTCTGCGTTCGCCTGTTGGAGTGCCAGAACACCAGCGGCCACGCGACGACAGCAAGAAGCGCCAGAGACGCCATAAGCCAGCCGGCATATCCAAGATGCGCGGGCAGCCATACGGTCGGCGCATCCACCACCATGGCGAGGTAAAGGCTGTTCCAGCTTGCCAGACCCAGGATAAAGCCGAGGAAGGCTCCCGCCAGCGCAAAGGGAGCGGTCGGCGACCCCTCGCCCAGCCGATACAGATGCGCCGAGAGGCACGAGCCGGAAATCGCCATGCCGGCACCGAAGGCAAGCCCGCCAAGGACGAGGCTCCAGGCAACCGGGCCGATAAAGGCGTCCGGCGGCAGACGGCCCGTTGCCGGGTCGGGCATCCAGGCGCCGAAGACGACGGCATAGCCCGCCATCCCGACAGCCAGCGCCACCAGGATGCCGAGCACGCCGTCAGGCTCTTTCTCTTCGATGCACTCGCGGATCGAGCAATAGAAACAGAAGCGGGCACGCTGGAGCACCAGGCCGAAGATCGCGCCGAATGTCAGCGACAGTGCCAGGCCGTCGCCCGCGCCGCTCCATGACAGGGCAAGCCCTGCGGCGATGAGCGCCACAGCGATGCCGACGGGAACGAGGCGACGCCCGGCAACCACAAGGCTGCCGGGCGTCGCGTAATCTGCTTTCTGCGAACGAGTCGTCATCGCCCGGTTTTACTTTCCGGTCCACACCGTGTTCGAGACATTGACGATCGGCGATCCGACCGAGTTGCCATACTCTGTCCATGAGCCATCGTAATTGCGCACATCGTAGCCGAGAATCTTGCTCAGCAGAAACCATGTGTGGCTGGAGCGTTCTCCGATGCGGCAATAGACGATGATGGGCTTCGAACCGTCGATCCCCTTCTCGGCATAGATTCTGCGCAGCTCTTCCGCCGGCTTGAACGTGCCGTCCTCGGCAACGGCCGTGCCCCACGGAACGTTGATCGCCTCTGGCACGTGGCCGGCGCGGATCGTCAATTCCTGCGAGCCTTCGGGCGCAAAGATGCGGCCCGAATATTCGTCGGCCGAGCGGATATCCACGATTGTTGCGTCTTCCTCGCCGTTCACGACATCCAGCACCTGCGACAGGCGCGCGCGCAGCGCCTCGTTGCGCTCGGGAAGCTCGACGCTCGTTGCGGCCACCGAAGCGACGCGGGTCGATAGCGGAAGGTTTTCGGCCTCCCATTTCTTGCGGCCGCCATCCAGCAGTTTCACGTCGATGCCATAGGTATCGAACACCCAGGCGCCCCAGGCCGCGAACCAGTTGTTGTTGTCGCCGTACAGCACGACGGTCTTTTGCTCGTCGATGCCGAGCTTGCGCACCAGGGCCTCGAAATCCTCGCGGCTGGCGATGTCGCGCTTGACCGGATCCACCAGGTCCGTGTGCCAGACGACGTTCTGCGCGCCTTCGATATGCCCGCGCTCGAAGACACCGGGCTCTACGGAAACCTCGACGAGGCGAAGCGCGTCATCGCCCAGATTGGCCTCCAGCCATTCGGTGGTGACGAGCGGCCCGTCCGGCACGTCCAGGGCCAGCGCCGAGGTTGAGCCCGCATAAAGCGAAAATGCAAAAGCGACGGCCGCAACGGCCCCATTGTGTCTCATTCTGTCTCTCCGAGGTTGCGCTTGGGAGGAACAGGCTAGGGCGCTTGGCCGACAGGCCGCGAGGCAAAATATACCAAAGCACTGGAGATTTTTGGTCAGCCATGGCCAAGGGGCGCTCACGATTCATCACAAACGCGTGGGCGGCGAGATCGCTGCTCTGCCTGGCTTTGCGGCCTCCCGAGCCAATAAGGGATGCCTTTCCCTAAAAATCTATAAGATCGATAGATTATTCTTTTCCAGGCGGGCCGATCCCGCCTAGCCTTCTTGTCCAGCGTCGCCGGATGGGACCGGCGATGCCTGCCCGCCCTCCAAGCTCAAGAGTAGTCAAGATGATCAGAATTATACGGCCGGCCCGACCGGCACTGCGAAGCGCCCTGGTTGCGGCCATGCTCAGCGTGCCGATGGGCGCGATGGCCGATGAGCTCGTGATCGGCGTGACGCCGGGCGCCCTTGCCGATTCCATCGAGGTGGCGGCAGACGAGGCGCGGGGCGCCGGGCTCGACGTACGGGTGGTGGAGTTCAGCGACTGGACCACGCCAAACCTCGCGCTCGACGCCGGCGATCTCGATCTCAACTATTTCCAGCACAAGGCCTTTCTGGACAATGCCATTGCCGAGACGGGCTATGAGCTGGTCAGCGTCGGGCTGGGGCTGCTGCCCAATATCGGTCTGTATTCCACGCGCTACCCAAGCTTCGACGCACTCCCCGAGGGTGCGCGTGTCGGCGTGGCCAGCGATCCGGTCAACCAGGGGCGTGGCCTGCTGCTGCTGGCACAGGCCGGGCTGATCACGCTGCGGGACGGTGTCGCCTCTCGTGGAACGCTGGACGACATCGTCGCCAACCCCCGGAACATCGAGTTGATCGAGATCGAGGGTCCGCAGCTCGTTCGTGCGCTCGACGACGTCGATCTGGCGCAGGGCTACCCCGCCCATTACGTCAACGCGGGCAAGCCTGAGATCGCCGGCTCTGCCCTGCTTTATTCCGGCGTGGCTGACAGCGATTTCGCCATTCGTTTCGTATCGCGCAAGGACAATGCCGACGACGCCGACATCGCGCGCTTCATACAGATCTACCAGCAGTCGCCGGCCGTCCGCGCCGAGATCAGCCGGGCCTATGCCGACAATGACGCCCTTTATTCCCTGCCATGGGAAAACCGCTAGCCGCACCTGCAGCGAGGCAAGAATTGTTCTGAAAGTCGATAAAATTAATAGACTATTTCTAGGCGAGGTCTCGTCGCCGCGGCTAGCCTGAGGGCTCATTGACGACGAAGGGGGCCCGCCATCATGAAACGCCTAGGAACCATGCTCGCCGGGCTAGCCGCCCTTTTCGCGGCGACGACGGCGCAGGCCGCCGACGTGGAAGAGATCCGCATCGATTGGGCCACCTACAACCCGGTCTCCATCCTTCTCAAGGAAAAGGGCCTTCTCGAAAAGGAGTTCGAGGCGGACGGCATATCGATCCGCTGGGTGCAGTCTGCCGGCAGCAACAAGGCGCTGGAGTTCCTGAACGCGCAATCCATCGACTTCGGCTCGACTGCCGGTTCGGCAGCCTTCCTGGCGCGGATCAACGGCAATCCCGTCAAGTCGATCTATGTCTACTCCAAGCCCGAATGGACCGCGCTCGTCACCAAGGGCGACAGCGATATTTCCGCCGTGGCGGACCTGAAGGGCAAGACCGTCGCGGTAACGCGCGGCACCGACCCGCACATCTTCCTGGTACGGGCCCTGTCGGATGCCGGCCTTTCCGAGCGCGACCTCAACCTCGTGCTGCTTCAGCACGCCGACGGCAAGACGGCACTTCTGCGCGGTGACGTCGACGCATGGGCCGGCCTCGATCCGCTGATGGCTTCGGCAGAGGTGGAGGACGGCGCCGGCTCTTCTTCCGCAACGCCGACGCCAATACCTGGGGCGTCCTCAACACGCGGGAGGATTTCGCAGAAGAGCATCCGGCGCTCGTGCAGCGCGTCCTTGCCGTCTACGAGCAGGCGCGGCAGGAAGCTTTGGCCAACCCGGCAGATCTGCAGGCGCTGCTTGTCGCCGCAACAGGCCTGCCCGACGCGGTGATCGAACGCCAGCTCGAGCGCACCGACCTGTCCCACTCCACCATCGGCGACGCACAGGCGCAGACCATTTCAGAGGCAGGCAAGGCGCTGCAATCGGCCGGGGTGATCGCCGCCGACGTCGATGTCGATGGCACGGTGGCCGACCTGATCGACAGGCGCTTCGACAATCTGGGCCAGTGAGCGCACCCATGACGCTTGTCGCCGACACTGCGCCGCACGACACGGCAAACCTTGCCGATGCGCCACGCTCCGGCGTCGGCTGGCCGCGACGGTTGGCCATTGCCCTTGTCCTGCCGGTGGTGGTTGCACTGGCGTGGGAGGCGGCGGTTGCCGCCGGGCTTTCCAGCGGTCGCCTGCTGCCGCCGCCGTCGCGCATATGGGCGGAACTGGTTTCGCTTTCGGCTGACGGCGCGCTTGCGCACCATGCAGGCATCACGCTTTGGCGCGTTGCCACCGGCTTTCTTGCCGGCGCGGCAGCCGGCACCGTGCTCGGCGCGACCGCCGGCTATTGGCGCCTTGCGCGAGAGGCGGTGGACCCGACATTGCAGGCGCTGCGCTCCATCCCCTCGATCGCCTGGGTGCCGCTGTTCATTCTCTGGTTCGGCATTTTCGAGGCATCGAAAGTCACGTTGATCGCCGTCGGTGTCTTTTTCCCGGTCTATCTGGGTGTCAGTTCGGCGCTCCTGACGGTGGACCGGAAGATCGTCGAGGTTGGCCGCATCCACCGGCTGACGCCGCTGCAAACCATCGTTCGCATTCTGCTTCCGTCCACCCTTCCGGCCTTCGTGACCGCGTTGCGGACGGGCCTCGGCCTTGGCTGGATGTTCGTCGTCGCGGCCGAGTTCATGGGGGCGTCCGCCGGGTTGGGCTACCTGCTCATCGACGGCCAGCAGCTTGGCAAGCCGACACAGATCGTGGCGGCCATCATCGCCTTCGCCGTGCTCGGCAAGGCAACGGACGCGCTGCTTGCCGCTGCCTTCACGCCGCTGTTGCGCTGGCAGGACACACACGGACAGGGGGCATGACGATGCTTTCGATCGAGCAGCTTTCGAAAGTATATCCCAACGGCACGACGGCATTGGCCGGGCTGGACCTGGACGTCGCGGAGGGGGAGATCGTCGCCATCGTGGGCGGCTCCGGCTGTGGCAAGTCCACGCTGCTGCGCCTCATATCGGGGCTCGACGGGGCAAGCCGTGGCGCGGTGCGGCTGATGGGCAATGCGGTGACCCGGCCGGTCGAAGAGATCGGCATGGTTTTCCAGGAGCCGCGTCTGCTGCCGTGGCTTACCGTTGCCGACAATGTCGGGTTCGGGCTGCGGCACCTGCCGGCCGGGCAGCGCCGCGCGAGGGTATCGGCGCTTCTGGACGCCGTGCAACTGGGAAGCTACGCGCAGCGCTGGCCGAAAGAGCTGTCCGGCGGGCAGGCCCAACGCGTCGCCATTGCACGGGCGCTGGCACCCGAGCCATCGGTGCTCTTGATGGACGAGCCCTTCTCGGCACTCGATGCGATCACCCGCACCGAGTTGCAGGACCACCTCGTCGCCTTGTGGCAGCGAGACAAGCGCACCTTCATCATCGTGACGCACGACATCGACGAGGCCGTCGCCCTGGCCAACCGCGTCCTTGTCATGCGCTCCCACCCCGGGCGTGTATCCGCCGAAATCGCCATCGACGTCCCGCGTCCGCGCCAGCGCATCTCGCCGCAATTCGAGGCCGCCGTACGACGGGTGCGCCTTGCGCTGGACGAAGCCATTGGCCGCCCGCATTGAGCGGCAGCCGTTCAAAGGAGAAGACAGGCAATGAGCATCACACGACGCACCTTCTCGATCCTGACGGCGGCCGCCATCGCCAATCCGATCATGGGCTTCGGCGCCCCGGCGCGCGCGCAGGAGAAAACCCTGCGTATCGGCTACCAGAAATACGGCACGCTCGTGCTGTTGAAGGGCAGCGGCCTGTTGGAAAAGAAACTCGCCGGCACAGGCTACCAGGTGACATGGACCGAGTTTCCGGGCGGGCCGCAACTGCTTGAAGCCCTCAATGTCGGGGCGATCGACTTCGGCTCCACCGGCGAGGCGCCGCCGATCTTCGCCCAGGCAGCCGGCGCGCCGCTGGTCTATGTCGCGCACGAGCCGCCGGCCCCGCGCGGCGAGGCAATCCTTGTTCCTAAGGACAGCCCGTTGCAGACGGTGGCCGACCTGAAGGGCAAGACGGTGGCGCTCAATCGCGGCTCGAACGTCCATTATCTTCTGGTCAAGGCGCTGGAAGATGCCGGCCTGTCCTACAGCGACGTCACCACCGTTTTCCTGCCGCCGGCAGATGGCCGCGCCGCCTTCGAGCGCGGCTCCGTGGATGCATGGGCCATATGGGATCCATTCCAGGCGGCGGCGGAAGTGGCCATCGAGGCACGCGAACTGCGCAATGGCGAAGGGATCGTACCCAACCACCAGTTCTACCTTGGCACACGAGACCTCGTCGACGACCACCGCGAGGCGGTGCAGCAGCTTCTGGCCGCGATCGGCGAAACGGATGTCTGGGTCAGCGCCAATACCGGAGAGGCTGCAGCGCAGCTTGCGCCCAATGTCGGAATACCGGCGGATGTGCTGGCCGTAGCGCTGGCGCGGCAATCCTACGGCGTCACGCCGCTGACCGACGCGGTCGTGGCCCAGCAGCAGGCCATAGCCGACACGTTTCATGAGCTGGGGCTTATCCCTTCCGCCATCTCCATCGCAGATGCGGTCGCGGATCTCGGTGCATGACGAGCGTGGCACAGACGCCCTCCCGGGTGGTCGGCGGCCGGCGCCATGCCTGGCGCACATGGCTGCGCTGGCTGGCCCCATGGGCATTGCCCCTTGCCATACTGGTCGCATGGGAAGTCGCGGCGCAAGCGGGTTTCGTCAATGCCCGCCTTCTGCCGGCGCCTTCCACCATCGCCCTCGCCTTCTGGCGAACGCTCATGGATGGCAGCCTCATCCTCAACACAGCGGCATCGGCAGAGCGCGCTTTCATCGGCCTTATTATCGGCGGCGGGCTCGGCTTTGCGGCCGGGCTTGCAACCGGGCTCTGGAAGCCGGCCGAGGTGTTTCTGGACAGTACGGTCCAGATGCTGCGCAATATCCCGCATCTGGCTTTGATACCGCTGGTCATCCTATGGTTCGGCATCGGCGAGACGGCCAAGATATTCCTGGTTTCCATCGGTGTGTTCTTCCCCATCTACATCAACACGTTTCATGGGGTGCGCACCGTGGACGATCAGGTCGTCGAGATGGCCGAAGTCTACGGGCTGTCTCGACGGGCGATCCTGACCCGGATTGTGCTGCCCGGCGCCCTGCCCTCCATACTCGTCGGCCTGCGCTATGCGCTGGGTTTCATGTGGCTGACGCTGATCGTGGCTGAAACGATCTCGGCCTCTACCGGGCTCGGCTTCATGACCATGAATGCGCGCGAGTTCCTGCAGACCGACATCGTCATTCTCGGCATCCTCATCTACGCCCTGCTCGGCAAGGCGGCCGACGCGGCCACGCGTTCCATCGAGCGGCGTGTTCTTGCCTGGCACCCCGCCTACGCATCAAAGCAGGGGGATCGGCCATGAGCGCAGCCGCTGAAAGACCTTTGTCGCAGCAGGGCGGTTTCAATATCCGGCTGGCCGGGCTTACCAAATCCTTCGACGACAGGCCGGTCCTGCGGCGTCTGGATCTGCATGTGCCGGCCGGCCAGTTTCTGGCCGTCGTCGGGCGGTCCGGCGGTGGAAAATCGACGCTCATGCGGTTGCTGGCCGGCCTTGACGTGCCGACGGCGGGCAAGGCGGAGATCGATGGTGTGCCGGCGACTGCCCGCCGCGCCAGCACGCGGCTGCTTTTTCAGGAGCCGCGCCTGGTGCCATGGGCCAGGGTGCTGGACAATGTCGGCATTGCCCGTGGCGAGGGCTGGCGCGCCCGCGCGCAAGGCTGCCTTGCCGATGTCGGGCTTCTCGACCGTGCGATGGACTGGCCACGCGTTTTGTCCGGCGGGCAGAAGCAGAGGGTGGCGCTGGCGCGCGCGCTGGCAAGCGACCCGCATGTCCTGCTGCTGGACGAGCCCTTCGGCGCGCTCGACGCCCTCACCCGGCTCGAGATGCACGCCCTGCTGGAAGGTCTGTGGTTGCGGAGCGGCTTTACCACCGTTCTCATCACCCACGACGTCGCCGAGGCGGTTGCCCTGGCAGGCCGTGTCATCGTACTGCGCGATGGTGTCATCGCCCTCGACATCGCCATCGACCTTCCGCGACCACGCCGCGAATTGACCGACGCGGACGCAGTCGCCTTACAGGCCGAGGTGCTGGCCGCCGTATAAGCGGAGCGCTCAGGCCTGGAGTTCCAGCGCTATCGCGTCGAGCAGCGCGGTGTCGTCCCCCGCCATTCCGTCCATCGACGCCATCCGGGCGATGACGATGGCGGCGATCCGCTCTTCGACCGTGCCCTCGGCAAAGGTGTAATAGATCACCGCGCGCTGCCCATCGCGGTGGCAGCGGCCCTCGATCTGCTGAAGCTGAATCGCGCTGTGGCGCATGTCATGCACGACGAGCGAGCGCTCCCGGTCACCGCCTTCCATCTCACCACGATGCAGCGAGATCGACTCCGTCACCGTGAGGATGACGACATCGAGCTGCCCCGTCTGGAACGCCACACGCGTCTTCTCATTCGCGTCGCCGGCACCATTGCCGTTGATCTCGCCGACGCTCCACCCCCGGCCGCGAAGGCTGTCTGCCAGGATCGCGCTGGTCTCCAGGAAGGCGACCGAGATCGCCACCTGCTGGCCCACCTCCAGAAGATCGCAGACGAAGTCGGCGGTGCCCTTCACGCGGATCAGGCTGGCCTTCTGCCGAAAGCGCAGGTCCGCCGCCCAGCCTGTCGGCCGCCGGGTGGATCCGCCGGCAAGGCCGAGCTCGCGCCGGAACTCCCGCCAGGTGGAATCGTAAAGCCGTGTGGCTTCGGCATCCAGCGCCGTGGGCGCCAGTTCCCGCTGCACTTCGGGCCAGCCGGCGATCTGTTCGGGCCGCCGACGCAAGCCGATCGCGTTGTCGCCGCGATACAGGAGCCCGGACATCACCTGCCGGTCGGTTTCGTTCGGCTCCCAGCTCCAGTTCTTCCACCGTCCGCGTGGCCGGCCGATTTTCAGGCGCTTCATCAGGGCACGAAATTCGTTCATGTCGCCGGTGTGTCCTCCGGTGGCAAAGGCAAGCAGCCTGCCGAGATAGGACAGTTCGTGCGGAGACTGGCCCGCCGTCGCGCTCATGTAGATCGCGAAGTCGGCCGCAGCGGCCAGATGCCGACAGACCAGCCCTTGCTGCGATGACGGGTTGCGAATGCGATGGCTCTCGTCGATCACCACCAGCGGCCAGCGCCGCTTGAGCGTTCCGAGCTTGGCGAGTTCGTTGTTCTTTGCCCGCGTCGAGCGCCGGGTGCTGGAGCTTGGCGGCGCCATCAGGGACTTCGTCTTCTCGAAGTTCATGATGGTCACTCTCTTGCCACTGGCAGGCGAGCCGGCGATCGTGCGTTGCCACTGCGGGATCGCGCCCTTCGGGCAGATGATCAGCACTTCCGGGTCCGGCATTGCGCAAATGGCGCTCCACGCCGACAGTGTCTTTCCCAACCCCGTCAGATCGCCGAGCAGAAAACCCGGCCGGCCGCGCGCTCTGGCTGCCAGGATAGAATCGCGCGCCTCGATCTGGTGCGGGCGCGGGACGAATAGCGGCTCATTCGCTGCGGAAGACGCTGCTTTCGACACGTTCACTCCGGTTATTGATGATCTGCCTGGATGAGGCGTGTGCTCTGGTCGCCTTATACGCGCTCATTGGCAAGCACCGATCCATTTCGGCTGGACATATCGCATCTTCCCAAGCGGTTTCCACGATAGTCACTCATCACAGGCTGAACCCCGGAGGTATGGGATCGCTTATGATCCTTCGGCTCGAGGGGCAACGAGATCGCCGTAGTGATGCGGCTGGCGCATCAGCACGAGGTCCTTCCGACGCGCAACATGCGTCGGGTAAGGCCCGCCCAGGCTGCTCGTGTCGATCTCGGCAAGCGCGTAGCTCTCGTTGTCGAGTACAACCGCCTCCTGCCGAGGGAACAGGAACGTGTCGGGCCCGAAGACGCCGGACAGGCCCGGATAGCCGTCGAGAGGCGCGCGCACATTGGCAAAGGCGAGCCAGCAATTGTTCTCGCCCGCGCGGACCCGGTACTGGTGCCAATGCAGCGGATCGGCACCGGTGGGGATCGGTGCAGGCTGGGCGATGCTGGTGCCGTCATGGGAGGCATGGAACCGGTCCCGGACGGCAGCGGGACAGGCGATGAGGTCACAGCCCTTCAACGCCAGTATCCGCCCTGCTTCCGGAAAGCTCATGTCATGCCCGATCAGGAGGCCAAGGCGCCCGAAAGGCAGGTCGAAGACGGCCCAGGAATCCCCTGCCCGAGCCCAGCCCCTCTCGGCCTCGGTCAGATGGATCTTGCGATAGGTGCCGACAATGCTCTCCGGTCCGGCAAGAACGGCGCTGTTGTAGCAGTCTTCTCCGTCGCGCTCCGCAAAGCCCGCGACAAGATGGATGCCGAGGTCGGCGGCAATGCGCTGGAGATGCACCAGCGTGGGTGCATCGGTGGCGACCGCCGTCTCGGCCGGCCGAGAAAGACCCGTCAGCGCCAGTTCGGGAAATACGATAAGCTCCGCACCCTCCAGTGCAATTTCTTTTGCGGTCTCGGCAATCGTCTGCAGGTTTGCGGCCGGGTCGTCCGCCGGCTCCATCTCCGCCACTGCGACCTTGGCTTTGCGGCCTTCGGGCAGCGGTCGGTGACCGTAGAGACGGAAGAAGTCGCTAGGATTCCAGGCGAAAGTGTTGGTCATCAGCTCCATGTAGAGGTCCGGCCGACGCTGCTTCAAAATCGGCTCGCCCCAGACGGTGCGCGCTCGCGCACGGGCCGGATCGATTTCGGCATAGGCGATGCCGTCGCCACCATCCACGACGGCCAGGATATCCGCGTCGGGCGAAATGATGCAGGAGCCACCCGAAAACTGAACACCCCGCTCGAGCCCCCAGCGGTTCGCCTCGATCAGATAGCAGCCGTTCTCGAAGGCGCGGTTGATCCAGTAGGGCGCGGGCGTGCGCTCGGCGAGCCAGTTCGATACGTGGCAGATGACGTCGGCCCCCTTCAGGGCCGCCAGGCGCGCCGTCTCGACGAAGTGAATGTCCATGCAGATCAGAAGCGCGATGCGCCCGATCTCCGTCTCGAAGACCTCGTGTCCGAGATCGCCAGACACCGCCCATTTCGGCTCCGATATATAGGGGTGCGTCTTGCGGTGCGTTCCGACAATGCCTTCGGGGCCGATAAGCACGGCGGAATTGTAGTAAAGGTTCGTCGCCGGATCGACCTCCGGCATGCCGATGACAAGGAAGCAGTTTCGTTCGTGCGCAAGTTGCGCGAAGCGCCGGGTGGTCGGGCCGGGGATCGGTTCGACGAAGGGCGCGACCTCCGATCGCTCGTGCCAGCAGTAGCCGGTCGTGCCCATCTCGGGCGTCACGATCAACCGCGCACCCGCATCCGCCGCCTCGCCGACCAGGGCCAGCAAAGTCTCGATATTGCGCTCCTTATCGAACATTGTGGGTTCGAACTGGACGGCCGCAGCCTTGAAGGGGACGGGCATGGTCTGGCTCCGCGGGAATGCTGACGAAGGAAAGGCCCGGCCGCCGCGTCGCGTCGGCCGGTCGGTCAATCAGCGCGGCGTGCCGGCGATCGACTTCAGGATGGAGGCGCCGACCGTGTATTTCGGATCGACCATGTTGCCGAGGCGGATACGCCCGCACTGAGTGAGCAGCATGTAGGCGTCGAGCTCGTCGAAGCCGAAATCCTTGGCCAGCCAGCGGATCAGCTCGCGATAAGCGCCGCGCGCCGCGTCCTCCATCGGCCGCGACGAGCCGACCGTCATGTAGAAGGACTCGTTCTCGAGGCGCGGGGTCCGGATCGTCCAGCCCTTGATCAGGTCGATCTGGACGGTCGTCACGGTCGGGTGCTCGACGGCAACGCCGCACAATTCGCCGTCCCCCTGCGCCGCGTGACAATCGCCGAGATAGAGATAGGCGCCCTTGGTGTTGACGGGCAGGTAGACGACCGCACCCGGCGCGACATCGGGCAGATCCATGTTGCCGCCGTAGTAGTCGGGCACCAACGAAGAGATCGCTTCGATCTCGGGCGCCGTGCCGATCGTGCCGATGAAGGGCTCGTAAGGCAGCGTGATCCGCTCGTTCCAGACAACGCCCGTCTCGGCATCCACATGAAGCTTCTTCACACGCTCGGGCAATGGCTCGGTAAGAAGCGCCGTGTCGGCCGTCGGCACGAGGCCGCCGAACTCGGGCATGATCACCGTGGTGCCGCGCGGTTGGGCCCCCCGCGGCACGATGCTCTTGATGTAGACGGCAAGACAGTCCCCCTTCTCCGCGCCATTGACGTAGATCGGGCCGTTCTGCGGGTTGAGATACGGGAAGTTCAGCTTCTCGCTGGGCATGTCCTGTTCGGTCTGGATCGCCCCCTCGAAGGCGTCGTGCGTTTCGGCCGAGACGACCGCGCCCGGATCGACGGTCAGGACGGGTTCGACGAAGGCGCCGTAGACGTAGTGATACTTGCCCTGCGTCTCTTCGGTG
Source organism: Aureimonas altamirensis (assembly GCF_001463885.1). Lineage (GTDB taxonomy): Bacteria > Pseudomonadota > Alphaproteobacteria > Rhizobiales > Rhizobiaceae > Aureimonas > Aureimonas altamirensis. The sequence goes on from NZ_BBWQ01000011.1 coordinate 435,938, forward strand.
ATGGCGTGCTCGCTGCGCGCTTCGCCCTTGGCGACGGCCCGGCGGGCCATGAGGGAATCCTGAAACCAGCTCATGTTAGAGCCTCCTGTTGTGTGTCTGCTGATGGTCCGGCGCTCAGACGGCAAGGTAGCGGCGGACCGCATCGCGGTCCTCCAGCGCGTCCGGCGCGATCTCGTTGGTGATGCGACCCTTGTCCATGACGTAAGCCCGGCTCGCCATGGCGCGGATCATGTCGATGTTCTGCTCCACGAAGACGACCGTGACGCCGGTGGCGCGGTTCAGCTCGACCATGATCCGGGCGATGTCCTGCACGATGTTGGGCTGGATGCCCTCGGACGGCTCGTCGAGAAGGATCAGGGCGGGCGCGCCCATCAGGACACGACCGATGGCAAGCTGCTGCTGCTGGCCGCCCGACATGGTGCCGGCACGCTGGTCGCGCCGCTCGGCAAGGATCGGGAAGAAGGAGAAAATCTGGTCGAGGCGGTCCTTCGGCGCCCGCTTGCCGGAGATTTCCTCGCCGATCGCGAGGTTCTCGAGCACGCTCATCCGCGGGAAGACGTCGCGTCCCTGCGGCACGTATCCGATGCCGAGCCGTGCACGCTTGTGCGCCGAGAGCGTGTCGATGGCGCTGCCGCGGAAGACGACCGAACCCCTGTCCGTGGGCAGGAGCCCGATCAGGCTTTTCATCAGGGTGGATTTCCCCACCCCGTTGCGGCCGATCACTGCGACGATCTCGCCCTCGTGAACCTGCATGTCGACACCCTGGAGCACCGGCTTGCCGCCATAGCCCGACCAGAGGCCCGTCGTGTTGAGGATCACCTCCCTACGCATGGACCTCTCCCAGGTAGATGGCGGCTACGCGGTCGTCCGCGACGATTTCGTCGATCGACCCCTGCGCGAAGATCTTGCCGAAGTGGAGAACGGTGACGGCTTGCGCGATCTGGCGCACGAACGCCATGTCGTGCTCGACGGCGAGCACGCTGACGCCATCGCGGTTCAGCGCCTGGACCATCTCGCCCGTCGCGAAGGTCTCGTCGGGCGTCATGCCGGCGGTCGGTTCGTCCAGGAGCAGGAGCCGGGGCTTGAGCGCGATTGCCATGCCGATCTCCAGCCACTGCTTCTGGCCATGGCTGAGGTTGCCGGCGAGCGTCCGCTCATCGTCCTTCAGCTTGAGAAACTCCAGGAGGCGGTCGATCTCCTCGGCGAGCGAGATATCGCCTCTGTGATGCTGGAGGGCGATCTGAAGGTTCTGGCGTACCGACAGGGCCTTGAAGATGCCCGGCACCTGGAATTTAACCGAGATGCCGCGCCGGATGCGCTGGAACGGTTTTTCGCGGGTGATGTCGGCACCGTCATAGAGGATCGTGCCGCTTGTCGGCATGTGCTCGCCCAGGATCAATCGGAAGAATGTGCTCTTGCCTGCGCCGTTCGGGCCGATCAGGCAGTGGATCTCGCCCGTCTTCACCGCAAAATCGATGCCGCCCGTGACGTGAAGGCCGCCGAACCACTTGTTCAGCGCGCGGGTTTCGAGGATGGCCGACATCAGAGCGCCTCCCGCTCGCGGACACGGCGGCGCAGCCGGCCCGACAGAAGTGTCCCGAGACCGTAGACAAGGCCGTTCGGCGCCAGCAGCACGGTGGCGACCAGGAGCAGGCCCATGACGACCAGTGCATACTGGCTGCCGTAGATCGTCAGCGCCTGGAAGCCGCCGAGGACGAGAAGGGTGCCGAGGAGCGTGGTGGTCAGATCCGACCGTCCGCCGACCGCGACCCAGACAATGGGCAGCGAGGCCGCCGTCATGCCCATGGAGGCGGGCGTGATGTAGTTGCCCCAGGAGGTGTAGAGCACGCCGGACAGCCCTGCCAGCGCCGAGCCGATGACAAAGGCGGCGAGCTGGTAGCGGCGGATGTCATAGCCAAGCATTTCGGCACGCTGCGGGTTCTCGCGGATGGCGACGAGCACGTTGCCGAAGCGCGAGTTCACAAGCATGCGAAGGGCGAGGTAGGTTGTGACAAGCAGCGCGAGCGTGACGTAGTAGAGCGGCACGTCGGGAAACAGCGCGATGTCGCCGCCCGGCCAAGGGATGGTCAGCGAGGGCATGCCGCCCATACCGTTGAAGCCGTTGAGCCGCGCCGTGCCCACCTTCCATTCCGGACCAGCGGTCTGGGCCATGAAGCGCTCCAGAACCAGCGTCACCGATAGTGTCACGATGCCCAGGAACACGCCCGAGATGCGCCCGAAGAACAGGAAGTAGCCAAGGATGGCTGCCAGAAGCGCCGAAGTGGCGACCGAGGCGATGAGCGCGAAGAGCGTCAGGCCGTAGGCATCGCCGAAGTTGATGGAAATGATGCCGTAGGTGTAGCCGGCGACGCCGAAGAAAGCTGTCTGCCCGAAGGTGAGCGCGCCACCATACCCCCAGACCAGGCTGAGGCCCAAGGCCATGAAGGCCCAGTTGAAGAAGTAGACGTTGTTGCCGACATCGTACCCGTCCGCAAACAGCGGATAGGCGCAGGCGGCGGCGAGGACGACGGCGAACGAAGTCCAGAATTTCGGCCCTTTGCCGAGCGTCTGCGGGCCTTCGAGGAGGGCGAGGAGGCCAGGCCTCTTGCTTGCGGTCGCCATGGCTTATGCCCTCTCGCGCAGGATGAGGCCCGAGATGCCCCGGGGCAGGACGCGGATCACCACGATCACCGCGACGAGGAGGCCGATCTGGCCGAAGAGTTGCCCTTGCCAGGAGGTCAGCGCCGCCTTGACGATGCCGAGGATCGCGGCCGCTGGCGCGGTTCCTAGGAAGACATCGGCTCCGCCGACCACCACGGTAACGAAGGCCTCCACCACGAAGGCCGAGCCCATGGTCGGCACCAGCGTCATGGTCGGGGCGTAGAGACCGCCCGCAAGGCCTGCCAGCGCGGCGCCGAGACCGAAGGTCAGCGAGTAGATGAGGTTGGTGTTGACGCCGAGCGCCTCGGCGATGTGCGGCACCTGGATCGTGGCGCGGGCCAGCCGGCCGAAGCGAGTCTTGGTGAAGAGAAGCCAGAGACAGAGCAGCATGAGGAGCGCCGATCCGACCAGCACCAGGCGATAGACGGAATAGGAATAGGAGCCGACGGAGAAGGAACCGAAAGGCGTGCCGGTTCCGGGCATGGACGATCCAAGGAGGATAAGCGTTCCCTGTGTCGCAATCATCGAGATGCCCCAGGTCGCCACGATCGTGTCGAGCGGGCGATCGTAGAGGTGACGGATCACGAGGCGCTCCAGCACCATGCCGACAAGCCCTGCAACCAGGGCGCCGACGAGGATGGCAAGCGGCAGGGGCAGGCCCATCCGCGCCGCGCTCGCCGAAACGTAGGCACCGCACAGGATGAACTCGCCGTGGGCGAGGTTGATGACGCCCATCATGCCGAAGATCACGGCCAGGCCGCAGGCCGAGAGGACGAGGAAGGCGAAGGCGTCGCCCGCCTGGTAAAGAAAGGTGAAGGCGCCGTAGAAGACGTCCATAGTGCCATCCGATGTCTGTGAGCCGTCGAGAATGGGCCGGCCGAGCCCGCAAGGCCCGGCCGGTGCGGTGTCACGCGGAGGTCGTCAGCCCTTCGGCGGCGGGTTGGAGGGCGTGTACTGCTCGCTCGGATCGTTCTTGGTCAGATCGCAGCCCGAATCCCCCAGCCAGTAGGGTTTGATGTCGTTCCAGACCTTCGGGAAGGAGATCGAGTGATCGTCCTCGACCTTGGCGAGATAGATCGTATGGGACATATGCTGGCTCTTCGGGTCGAGGCAGACATTGCCCTCCGGCGCGTCGAAGCAGACATCGCCCTTGGCGATCTCGGCGCGCAGCGATTCCTTGTCGGTCTTGCCACCGGCCCGCTCGATCATGGACTTGTAAAGGTAGACGGCGGTGTAGGAGTTCTCGGCTTCCTGATTGATGTAGGGCTCATCCGGGAACTTCTGGTGCCACTTCTCGACGAAGGCCTTGGAGGCCGGCGTATCGACTTCCTCGATGTAATTCACCGTGGCGTACATATTGGCCAGGCTCGGCGGCTTGAAGCGCTTGTGCTCGTAGCCCTGGCCGACATTGACCGAGGATGCCATCGGCAGGGCCACGTTCGCCGCGCCCGCCTGCTCGTAGTAGGAGGCCTGCGCCGTCCCGACCAGAAGCGTCACGATGAAGTCGGGCTTGGCCGCCTGGATATTCTGGATGGTCTGCGAGAACTGGGACACGCCGAGCGGGATGAACTCCTCGCCCACCATCTCGCCACCGTTCTCCTTGACAATGTTGCGAACCCACTCGGCCGAGATCTGGCCGAAATTGTAGTCGGCGGCGATCGTGTAGACCTTCTTGCCGTATGTCTCCAGCATATAAGGCAGGAGCGTGGAGAACTGCTGTTCCGGGACGGCGCCCGTCACGATCATGTTGGCATCGCAGACGCCGCCCTCGTACTGATTGTTGTAAAAGGCCAGCGCATCGAACTGGTTGACGATCGGCCGATAGGCTTCGCGCGAGGCGGACGAGAAGCCGGCGAAGACTGCGTCCACCTTGTCACGCTGCAGGACGCGGCGCATGAACTCCTGGTAGCGCGTGTTATCGGACTGGGTGTCATAGACGACAAGTTCCAGCGGCCGGCCGGCGATTCCGCCCGATGCGTTGATCTCGTCGGCGGCGAGCTGGATGCCGTGCAGTTTGCCGATCGTCGCCACGGCGAAGTCGCCGGATTGATCCTCCAGGACGCCGAGCTTGATCGGCTCCTGCGCGAGGGCGGCACCAGACAACAGGAGGAGTGTTCCGAGCGCCGCGAGGGCGCCGGAGGATCGCTTCTTCATCATTTGTCTCCTTCGGATTGGGAGGTTCAGTCCGCGACGGCCTGGCGGAGCAGGTGCGCCGTATCAACAGCGGGCGGCGGCGCTCCGGAAAGAGCGAGCCGTTCGCAGTAGGTTTCCAGTGCCAGGCGTTCGCGCATCGCCTCGCGTCGGAGGATCTGGTAGGCACCCTCGTCGTCGAGATTGCGTGCGGCCATGATTTCGACGACGGCGCGGATGACATGGCGGCGAAGACGACGCCGGGCTTCGAGCTCTTCGACATCGGCCTGGAGCCGGGCGCGGCGCGCGTGCTCGTTGACCCCGAGATAGAGGGCCGAATAGACCGATCCGCCATAGATCGGCTTGGGCAGGAAGGCGGTGGCCCCCGCCGTCATCAGCGTGCGGAGCCGGCTCGGCGCCTCTACGCCGACAAGGCCGATCACCGGAACCGCCGGAAGCACTGCGTCATATCCGAACGCACCGCCCTCGGCGGCATTGAGGTCTCCGTCGAGAAACAGGATGTCGCGCGTCGGATCACCCTGGAATGCCACAGGCTTCTGGCCGGCCTCGCAACCCTCCAGCGTGTCGACGCTCAAGCCCAGCTTTCGCAGCGTCGCGGTTAGAGACTCGATTGCCCGCGGGTCGCCGGAGGCGATCAGCGCACGGCGCTGGCTGAAGTTCTGGACGAGGCGCGCGACGCTCATGACACCACCTTCAGGATGGGACGCAGGATTGGCTGCTCCAGGGCTTCGGAGGACCGCACGAGATAAGGGTCCGGCCGCACCGGAGCCGGCGCCTCGACCAGGACGTCGAACTGTCCGTCGCGGCGCGAGCGTCCGATGCGGGGGGTGAGATAGGCATGCAGCGTATCGGGGTCGATCGAGACGGCCCCTTGTGGGGCATCGAGAGTCTGGCTGGCGACGCAGTGTTTCACGGCAGCGATGTCGTCGGAACCCGCTTGCGCCAGTGCCTGGGCCAGCAGCCTCACGGCGACATAGGCTGACTCCGCCTCGCCCGATGCGGCAGGACCGTGCGGGAAGTGCTTGGCATAGTCGGCGACGAAGGCCCTGTTGGCCGGCGTGTCGATGGAGGCAAAATAGGCCGAGGAGCTGAGATGGCCGTCGATGGCCTCCGGTCCGATTTCGACCAGTTCGGGCTCTGACAGGTTGCAGCTGGCAATCGGCATGTCGCCGATCTGGTCGATGCCGCGTCGCTTGCATTCGGCGCGCATCGCCCGAAAGAAGGCATAGGCGGACTCCCCGATCAGGGAGTTGAAGACAAAGTCGGGCCGCGCATCGATGACGGCCGAGACGATATGCGCCATCTCAGTCTCGCCGACCGACAGATAACGCTCGGCCATCACGGTACCACCGCGCTGTATCAGCTCTTCGCGTAGAACCCGGTTGCTTTCCCAGGCCCAGATGTAGTTGGAGCCGATGCAGAAGGCGCGTCGCCCGTGCCGCGCCACCAGAAACTCGACCAGCGGCAGGATGTGATGGTTGGGTGCCGCCCCGGTGTAGACGACGTTCTCCGAACTCTCGAATCCCTCATAATGCGTGGGATACCAGAGGAGCGCATCGCGCTTCTCGAAGATCGGGATTATCTCTTTGCGCGCAGAAGAGGTGTAGCAGCCGACGATATGACGGATGTTCTGTGCCAGAAGCCCTTCGACCGCTGGGACGTAGGCTTCGAGGCGGCTGCCCGGGTCGATCACGACGGGCTCGATGCGCAGATTGCCGTCCGTCTGGGAGTTGATCTGGTGGCAAGCCAGCAGTGCGCCATTCTGCATCGTGCGCCCGACGGTTCCATACGAGCCGGTGGCGGAGAAGACGATACCGATGGGGATGCGCATAGCCGTCATGGAACTGCCCAACGAACGAAACCCCTCAGCATCAGATGCTGCGGGGCGAAGCTGCCGAAATATCGTCGATCAAATGTCGCATTTTTGGGCAGCCCTGCCCTGCGACTAATGTTTAGGCTGACGACAAAACGCGGCCATGTCAACTGGCTATTTTTTAAAGTTGGCAATGGCGCCTATCGCGAACAAAACGAGGCGCGCGACGCCCCTGCGCACAGGACTTCCGTACGGATTGCGCGCCAAGCCCGCTGGGTACAGCCGTGGAGGTTTGTTTTCCAGTGACAGGAGGCTTCGGTACAGCCCACGTCATCAGCCATCGCCTGACAGCACGACCCTTAGCCAGCACTTATCATTTTGCGGATTTTTATTGGATGGCGGAGAGGGAGGGATTTGAACCCCCGATGCCCTTGCAGGCATGCCGCATTTCGAGTGCGGTGCATTCAACCACTCTGCCACCTCTCCGGCCGCCGGTGAAACCGGACTTTCGTGGTTGCGCCTGAAAGCGCGTGCGGTGCATATCAAAGCTTGCCCCCGGCGCACAAGAGCCAATTTCCCTTAAGGCGCCATCAATCGCTTCGGATGCCGCAGACGCCGGGCTTTCGGCGTTGACGCAGGGCAGCGCATCGGCTATGCAGCGCGCGGGCTCAAAAGCCCTGAAGACCCAAGAATCAAAAGAAGATGGCCCGGTAACCCCGAGAGCCGATCCCCTGATAAAGGTACATGGCATGTTCGCAGTCATCAAAACCGGCGGTAAGCAGTATCGCGTCGCCGCCAACGACGAATTCGAGATCGAGCGCGTAGCCGGCGAAGCCGGTGACAGCGTCTCCTTCGCAGAGGTGCTGATGGTCGGCACCACGATCGGCGCGCCCTTCGTGGCCGGCGCCAGTGTCGTGGCCGAGATCGTCGAGCAGACGCGCGGCCCGAAGGTGATCTCCTTCAAGAAGCGTCGTCGCCAGAACTCCAAGCGCACGCGCGGTCACCGCCAGGACCTGACGCTGGTGCGCATCAGCGAGATCCTGACCGACGGCAAGGCCCCGTCCAAGAAGGAAAAGGCCGCCAAGGTAAGCGAGGCGAAGGTCGAGGATACGGCAGTCGAGGGCGACAAGCCCAAGCGCGCCGCTAAGCCGAAGGCCGAAAAGGTGGAGGCCGCAGAGGCCGCGCCGAAGAAGCCCCGCGCCACCAAGAAGAAGGACGCTGCGGGCGACGAGGCCTGAGCGGCCCCGCCCAAGGTGAGATCAGGCCGGCTTCGGCCGGCGTGAACGAAATTGAACATGCATGGCAGCGCAGCCCAGGATGGGCTCCACCATGTGGATGAGATCAGGAGACTGAACAATGGCACATAAAAAGGCAGGCGGTTCTTCCCGCAACGGTCGCGACTCCGAGTCCAAACGCCTCGGCGTAAAGAAGTTCGGCGGCGAGCGCGTCATCGCCGGCAATATCCTCGTGCGTCAGCGCGGCACGCGCTGGCACCCGGGCGTCAATGTAGGCATCGGCCGCGACCATACCCTTTTTGCGACCACCGACGGCGTCGTGAACTTCCAGACCAAAGCGCAAGGGCGCACCTACGTATCGATTATGCCGACCGCCGAAGCCGCCGAGTGACGCTGGCTTCCAAGCGCCGGCGTCCCACCGACCCGGCGCTTTAACCGAACAGGTTCGGGTAAAGCGATAAAACGGGGAGATGGGCCGCCATCTCCCCGTTTCTTTTCGTGGAAAGTGGACCCCGATGCCTTCGGACGATTTGTGGATAGAGGAAGAACTCAGTCCGTTACCAACCCGCAGACTGACCCTGCGGGAAGTTCGGATGGACGATGCGCCCGCAATTGCCACGCTGGCCAATGACAGGCACATCGCCGAGATGACGGCGCGCATCCCCTACCCCTACCGGCTGGAGGATGCGAAAGAGTTTCTGGCGCGCACGCGCCACGAACTGACCTTCGCCATCATGCGCAACGCCGACGACGCCTTCATGGGCCTTATATCGCTGCGCGAGAAGGATGATAGCGACGCGCTCGACCTCGGATACTGGCTTGGCCGTCCCTTCTGGAACAAGGGCTATGCCACCGAAGCGGCGCATGCCGTGATCGACTATGCCTTCGGCGAACTGGCGGCGGAGGCGGTGGAGATCCGCTGCCGCGTCATCAACAACGCCTCGCGCCGCGTGATCCACAAATGCGGTTTCCACTATCAGGGCGTCGGTATGGATGTGTCGGCCGTCGCGGGCCGGGTGGCCAGCGAATCCTACCGCATGGACCGCCGATGCTGGCTGTCGTTGAAGTCCTGGGTGCGGGATACGTCGCCGGTGCCGGCCGGCGAACTGGACCAGGTGAGCTGACGGCCGCAAAACAAGCTGCGGCGGGCGTTCAATTCTTCGCGTGGTTGGCTTAAGAAACGGGGCAAGCACGCCGAGGACGGAACCGCCCGCTCCCGGCAGCCAAGGATGAAGGCATAAGATGAAGTTTCTCGATAAGGCCAAGGTCTATGTACGGTCCGGCGACGGCGGCTCCGGCTCCGTCTCGTTTCGCCGCGAGAAGTTCATCGAGTTCGGCGGGCCGGACGGTGGCGATGGCGGGCGCGGCGGCGACGTTTTCGTGGAGGCCGTTTCGGGCCTCAACACGCTGATCGACTATCGCTACCAGCAGCATTACCGCGCCAAGACGGGCATGCACGGCATGGGCCGCAACCGAACGGGCGGCAAGGGCGCCGACGTGACGCTGAAGGTGCCCGTCGGCACGCAGGTCTTTGCCGAGGACGGCGAGACGCTGATCTGCGACCTGACGGAAGTCGGCGAGGTGTTCCGCATTGCTGCCGGCGGCAATGGCGGTTTCGGCAACGCCTATTTCAAGACATCCGTGAACCAGGCTCCACGCCGCGCCAACCCCGGCCTGCCGGGCGAAGAACTGACCATCTGGCTGCAGCTCAAGCTGATTGCCGATGCCGGCCTTGTGGGCCTGCCGAATGCCGGCAAGTCGACGTTCCTGGCTTCCGTGACGGCGGCGCGGCCGAAGATCGCCGATTATCCGTTCACCACTTTGCATCCCAACCTCGGCGTCGCTTCGGTCGACAGCACCGAATTCGTCATCGCCGATATTCCCGGCCTGATTGAGGGTGCGCATGAGGGGGTCGGCATCGGCGACCGCTTCCTGGGCCATGTCGAGCGTACGCGCGTCCTGCTGCATCTGGTATCCGGTGTGGAGGAGGATGTCGCGCATGCCTACCGTACCGTGCGGCGCGAGCTGGAGCTGTACGAGGGTGGCCTGACAGACAAGCCGGAGATCGTCGCCTTGTCGCAGATCGATTCCCTGTCGCCCGAAATCCGGGCCGAAAAGCTGGCGGCGCTGGAAGCCGAGGTCGGCCACCGGGTCATCGCCCTGTCCGCCGTCAGCCGCGAGGGCCTGCCCGAAACGTTGCGTCTGCTGCGCCGGCACATCGACAGCTTCGCCGACGAGGCTGGTGAGCGGCTGGCCGAGGAAGATGCAAGCCGCTTCGGCCATCGTATGAATGAAGAGGATTGGCGTCGGTGAGCGACACATCCCTTTCGGCCTATCGCCGTATCGTCATCAAGATCGGCTCGGCTCTGCTGGTCGACCGCGAAAGCGGGCTGCGGCGCGCCTGGCTGGAAAGCCTTGCCGACGACGTTGCTCGCCTGGTCCGTGCGGGGCACGAGGTGCTGCTGGTATCGTCGGGCGCCATCGCGCTCGGCCGCAATGTGTTGCGGCTGCAGCCCAAGCCCTTGCGCCTCGACGAAAGCCAGGCGGCGGCGGCCGTCGGCCAGATCGCTTTGGCGCGCGTCTACTCCGAAGTGCTGGGCGCGCATGGGCTGGAAGCCGGGCAGATTCTGCTGACGCTCGGCGATACCGAAGAGCGACGCCGCTATCTGAACGCCCGCGCCACCATCAAGACGTTGATCGGCTTCGGCGCGATCCCCGTCATCAACGAAAACGACACCGTCGCCACTGCGGAAATCCGTTACGGCGACAATGACAGGCTGGCCGCGCGGGTGGCGACCATGATGTCCGCCGACCTGCTGGTGCTTCTGTCCGACATCGACGGGCTCTACACCGCGCCGCCGGCCCAAAATCCGGATGCGCGTCATATCCCGCATGTCGCGGTCATCACGCCCGAGATCGAGGCGATGGCCGGGGCCGCCGCCTCGCAGCTCTCCCGCGGCGGCATGAAAACCAAGATCGATGCCGGCCGAATCGCGACGGAAGCCGGGGTGGCCATGATCGTCACCGCCGGCAACCGCATGAGCCCGCTGTCGGCAATCGAGGCCGGCGAACGCGCGACCTTCTTTGCCCCCGCGTCCAGTGCGGTCAACTCGCGCAAGCGGTGGATCGCCGGGCACCTCAACACGCTGGGGCGCCTGACCGTCGATGCCGGCGCGGTGGACGCCCTGCGCCGCGGTCGCAGCCTGCTGCCGGCGGGCGTGCGGGCCGTGCACGGAACCTTCGGACGCGGCGACACGATCGTGGTGGAAGACGAGGCCGGCCACGAGGTGGCGCGTGGCCTCGTCGCCTACGACGCTGAAGATGCGCGCGCCGTCGCCGGCCATCGCAGCAGCGATGTGGAACGCATCCTTGGCCATGCGCCGCGCACGGCGATGATCCATCGCGACGATCTCGTCGTCAGCCCGCGACAGGGCGATGGGGCATCCGGAGAGAAATCGGAGACATACGATGCGTGACGACAGCGCCGGTATCGAAAGCGTCATGGCGGACATCGGCACGCGGGCGCGCGCGGCAGCGCGCCTGCTGGCGCAGGCTCCGTCGGCGCTGCGCCATGAGGCGCTTCTTGCCATGGCCGCCGCCGTCCGGCGTGCCGAAGCGGATATACTGGCGGCCAATGCGCAGGACGTCGCGCAGGCGCGGGAAGCCGGGCTTTCCGCCGCGCTGATCGACCGGCTGGTGCTGGATGAAGGTCGCATCGCCGGGATCGCCTCCGGCATCGAGGCCGTGGCCGCCCTGCCCGATCCCGTCGGCGCGGTCATCGATGCCTGGACCCGGCCCAATGGGCTGAGGATCGAGCGCGTGCGCACGCCGCTCGGCGTGATCGGTGTCATCTACGAAAGCCGCCCCAATGTGACGGCAGACGCGGGGGCGCTGTGCCTTGCTTCCGGCAACGCCGTCATCCTGCGTGGCGGCTCCGACAGCGCGCGCTCCTCAGCCGCTGTCCATCGGGCGCTGACCAGCGGGCTGCAGGCGGCCGGGCTACCCGAAGACGCCATACAGATCGTGCCGACGGCCGACCGTGCTGCCGTTGGCGAGATGCTGAAAGGGCTTGGCGGCGCAATCGACGTGATCGTGCCGCGCGGCGGCCGCAGCCTCGTGGAGCGGGTGCAGACAGAGGCGCGCGTACCGGTCTTCGCGCATCTGGAAGGCCTGTGCCATGTCTATATCGACCGGGCCGCGCAACTGGACATGGCGCGCGATATCGCCGTCAACGCCAAGATGCGGCGCACCGGCATCTGCGGCTCGGCCGAAACGCTCCTTGTCGACAGGGCGGTGGCAGAGACGCATCTGTCGCCCATCCTCGACGCTCTGGCATCCAAGGGCTGCGAGATCCGCGGCTCCGATGCCGTCCGCGCCCTGTACCCGGCCGCCAATGCCGCCACCGACGAGGATTTCCGGACAGAGTATCTGGACGCCATCATTTCGGTAGACCTGGTGGATGGCGTCGAGGGGGCGATCGACCATATTGAGACCTATTCCTCGCACCACACCGAGTGCATCGTCACCGACGATGCGGCAACCGCCGACCGCTTCATGCGGGCGATCGATTCCGCGATTCTTTTGCATAACGCCTCGACGCAATTCGCCGATGGTGGAGAGTTCGGCATGGGTGCGGAAATCGGCATCGCCACCGGCAAGATGCACGCGCGCGGTCCGGTTGGGGTCGAGCAATTGACGAGCTTCAACTACCGCGTCCATGGCACCGGGCAATTGAGGCCGTGAACGCGGGCTTCTCAGCCCCCGAATGGCCCCTGCCCGCCCACGCCCTGCGCATGCCGTTCACCATGGCCGGCATGCGCGTCGGCCTGTTCGGCGGATCGTTCAACCCGCCCCATCGCGGCCATCTGCTGGTGGCGGAAACGGCGCTGCGCCGGCTTGGCCTCGACCGTCTGTGGTGGATGGTGACGCCCGGCAACCCGTTGAAAGACCATGGGGTCCTTGCGCCACTGGGCGAGCGGCTGGCGCTGTCGGAAGCGTTGGCCCGCGATCCGCGTATCGATGTCACGGCATTCGAGGCGGCCGCCGCCATCCGGTTTACCGCCGACACGGTGCGGCTGGTGGCCGCACGCCGCCGCGACGTAGAATTTGTGTGGGTGATGGGCGCCGACAGCCTGGCGACGTTCCACCGCTGGCAGGACTGGCAGTTTATCGCGGCGGCAATGCCGATCGCGGTCGTGGACCGCCCGGGATCAACCCTGTCGCTCCTATCCTCTCCCATGGCGCAGCGTTTTCAACGCTGGCGCATGCCGGAGCGCTCGGCCCGGGCGCTGCCCGGCGCCCGGCCGCCGGCCTGGGTTTTTCTTCATGGGCCGCGCTCGGCTCTCTCATCAACAGCATTGCGCAGCAATGCTTGATCGGCATCGAACTGGACACGATATGCAAGTTGGAACACAATCGCCGCACCGTTTGCAGCAAGAAGGAGCCTGTCAACTGACCCCCGCGCCTGAAACGAAGGACGTCCCGGACGTTGCTTCCGACGCGCCCTCCGGCGACCGTACGGCCGACCGGAACGCCATCGATCTGGTCATCGCAAGCCTCGACGATTCCAAGGCCGAGGAGATCGTCTCGATCGACCTCAAGGGAAAGTCGGCCCTCGCGGACCATATGGTCATCGCCTCCGGCCGCTCTCACCGCCATGTCAGCGCCGTTGCGGACCACCTGTTGAGAGACCTGAAGGACAATGGATTCGGCCCCGCCAAGGTGGAAGGCCTGACCAATGGCGACTGGGTGCTCATCGACACCGGCGACATCATCATCCACATCTTCCGGCCGGAAGTGCGCAGCTTCTATAATATCGAGAAGATGTGGTCGGCCGTGGATCAGGATCCGAAGCTGCACTGAGCGGGCCGCCGCGTGCGCATGACGCTGATTGCCGTCGGCCGCATGAAGGCCGGGCCGGAACAGGAGCTTGCGGCCCGTTATCTGACGCGTCTGCGCAAGAGCGGCGCGCCGCTCGGGCTGGATTTCGCCGGCGTGGTCGAGCTTACCGAATCGCGGGCCGCCGATGCCGATGCGCGCAAGGCCGACGAGGCGGCGCGCATCCTTGCCGCCCTGCCGGACAAAGCCGCATTGATGGTCTTGGACGAAACGGGAAAGACGCCGAATTCGGATGAATTCGCCCTGCGCCTTGCGGCGCTCAGGGACGAGCCCGTGCGCGATCTCGGCATCGTCATCGGGGGGCCGGACGGGCTGTCTCCGTCGCTTCGCTCGCAGGCATCGTCCATCATCGCCCTAGGCCGGATGACGTGGCCGCATCAGCTTGCGCGCATCCTCGTCGCCGAGCAGTTGTATCGCGCCACCACCATCCTGGCCGGCCACCCCTATCACCGGCGATAAGGCCCGCTGCGGCGGTGCGGCGGATGGATTCTTTAACCGGCCCGGCCTAACATCGCATTGTGCAACGCGAGACGGGGAAAGGGCCGGCACATTTTGGCAGTAACACAGCCCTTCCGCAGACCGGTATCGCGTGCCGTTCGGCGCGCCGCACTCTGGATTGCGCTCGGCGTCCTTGTGCCGCTGTCGGCAATCCCGTCTGCGGCCAGCGCCGAAGAGCGCGTTGCCGCCATCGGGCCGCAGCAAGGGGGATCGGGGCAGATCCGCCAGGAACTGGCGGCGATCTCGGGCCAGATCCAGGTTACGCAGCAAACCCTTGCCCGCCTTCGCTCGGAAGCGGCGGAGATTGCCCTCGATCGCGAAGCCCTGTCGCGCCGTCTGGTGGAAAGCGCCAGGGCGGCTGAGTCCCTTTCGGCCGAGCTGGCCGCGCTCGAAACGCGCCTGGAGCGGATGGGCGCGCGGTCGCTGGCACTGGATCGGTCGCTGGCCGAGCGCCGGCGCGTTCTGACCGGTCTGCTTGCTGCCATGCAGCGGCTGGGGCGTTCGCCGCCCCCGGCGCTTCTGGTGCAGCCGGACGATGCCATCGGCGCCTTGCGCAGCGCCATGATGCTAGGCCGCGTCGTACCGGCCGTGCAGCAGGAAACGGCGGCCCTCGGCCGCGAGATCGACGAGCTTTCATCGCTGACGATGGCCATGGAGGCTGCCAAGGCAAGCTATGCCGACCGGCTGGCCGACCGGCGTATCGAGGACGCCCGGCTGGAAAGCCTCATCGCCGAGCGGCGGCAGGCCGAAACCCGCTCGCAGGCGGAATCGCAAGCCCTGGCCGCACGGGCGGAACGGCTTTCAGCCCGCGCCGCAACGCTGGAACAACTGATCGCCGCACTGGACAAAGCCGATGCGCCACAGGCTCGCGAAGCGTCCCGGCCACCGGAAACAGGCTACGACATCGCGTCCTTGCGTGAAAACATGCCGCGATTGCGCAGCAACGCCGTATTTTCGACATTGAAGGGCGTACTGAATCGTCCGGTGTCGGGTGAAACGATCCTTGGCTTCGGGCAGGTGGACGCTGGCGGAAGATCATCTTCCGGAATGCGCTTCGCAAGTGCCTTCGGAGACAGGGTCACCGCACCGGCGGATGCGGAAGTGCTCTATGCGGGACCATTTCGGTCCTATGGACAACTCTTGATCCTGAATGCCGGCGATGGCTATCATATCGTCCTGGCAGGCATGGCGGAAATCGACGTGGGCGTCGGGCAATTCGTTCTCGCCGGAGAACCGGTCGCACGCATGGGGGCGCGGCGACTGGCTGAGCGAGGCGACGGGCAGTATCCGCCGGAGAGCGGACCGGAGCTCTATGTCGAGTTTCGCAAGGACGGGCAACCGGTCGATCCTGCGCCGTGGTGGGCGGAACGACCATCTGGAAGGACGAGGAATGATACGTAAGCTCTCCATTCTCTTCGCGGGAGCGCTGATGGGCGCGACGGCGATGACCGCCTTCGTCGGTCCCCATTCCGGCGTCGCCAATGCAGCAGGATCGGATACTTACCGCCAGCTTGCCATTTTCGGCGACGTCTTCGAGCGCGTCCGCGCGCAGTACGTCGAACAGCCCGATGACCAGAAGTTGATCGAGACTGCGATCAACGGCATGCTCACCTCGCTCGACCCCCATTCCAGCTACATGAACCCCGAACAGACGTCCGACATGCGCACCGAAACGCGCGGACAGTTCGGCGGCCTCGGCATCGAGGTCACCATGGAGAATGAACTGGTCAAGGTGATTTCGCCGTTCGAGGGCACACCGGCCGACAAGGCCGGCGTTCTTGCCAACGACATGATCGCCGAGATCGACGGAGAGCAGGTGCGCGGCCTGACCCTTTCGGAAGCGGTTGACCGCATGAAGGGCGACATCGGCACCGCCGTCGACCTGACCATCATCCGCGAAGGCGCCGCCCAGCCGATCCGCCTGTCGATCACGCGCGACGAGATCAAGGTTCCCTCGGTCCGCCATACGGTCGAGAACGATGTCGGCTACATCAAGCTTCTGCGCTTCAACGAGCAGACCACCGTTGGCCTCGAGGAAGCGATCGCCGATATCAAGGAGAAGATCCCGGAGGGCGATCTCAAGGGCTACGTCCTCGATCTGCGCCGCAACCCCGGCGGTCTCCTGGACGAGGCGGTCAGCGTCTCCGACGCTTTCCTGGAAAAGGGGGAGATCGTCTCCACGCGCGGCCGTAATGCCGAAGAGACACGGCGCTACAATGCGCGTTCCGGCGACGATATCGACGGGCGTCCGCTGGTTGTCCTCGTCAATGGCGGCTCGGCCTCCGCATCGGAGATCGTGGCCGGCGCCCTGCAGGATCAGGGACGCGCCACGGTCGTCGGCTCGCGTTCGTTCGGCAAGGGCTCGGTGCAGACCATCATTCCGCTCGGGTCCAACGGTTCGCTCCGCCTCACGACGGCGCTCTACTACACGCCTTCCGGCTCTTCCATCCAGGGGCGCGGCATCCGCCCGGACATCGTGGTCGACCAGCCGCTGCCCGAGGAAATCCGCGAGCAGATGGGCCTGACCGCCGAAGAAGACCTGCGTCGGGGCGAATCCTCGTTGCGCGGCCACATCCAGGGTGCGGAAGAGAACGACGAGGGCTCCGGCTCGCTCGACTACGTCCCGCCGGAAGCCAAGGACGATCTTCAGCTCCAGTACGCTCTGGAACTTCTGCGCGGCACGAAGACCCATGCGGCCTTCCCGCCCAAGCAGGAAGCTGCCTCGGCAGCCAACTGAACGCCTTCTGTATGTCGTATCCGGCCCCGGGGTTCGCCCCGGGGCCTTTTCTTTGACCGAGCATTGGGGACACAGATGCCGATTGTCGAGCCGGAAACGCTGCCGTACCGCCCATGCGTCGGCATCATGGTACTGAACGCCGAGGGCAAGGTCTGGGTTGGTCGGCGCATCGCGCTGCCGCAGGGCGAGCTGGACGGCGAAGAACGCCTCTGGCAGATGCCGCAGGGCGGCATAGACCCCGGCGAGGAGCCCTTCCCCGCAGCACTGCGCGAACTCTACGAGGAAACGGGCATGCGCACCGTTTCCCTGCTTGCCGAGGCCGACCGCTGGATCGACTACGACCTGCCCCCGCATCTGGTTGGAATTGCCCTGAAAGGGCGCTTCCGGGGGCAGACGCAGAGATGGTTCGCGTTCCGCTTCGATGGTGACGAAGGCGAGATCCAGATCGCCCCTCCCCCCGGTGGCCACGAGGCCGAGTTTTCCGAATGGGGCTGGAAGACGATGGATGAGGTGCTGGAGCTGATCGTACCCTTCAAGCGCCCCGTCTATGAGGCGGTGGTACAGCAGTTTCGCGGACTATCAGCGGTCTGACACCGCCCCCGGCGCTAGCGCGTCGTCCAGCGCCGCAAGGCGGTCCGCGGCCGCCGCCGCATAGGGGCCGATCCACCGGTCGTGAATGCGTTTGATCGGCAGGGCGTTGAGATGGTTCCAGCGCTCCCGCCCCTTTCGCACGGCAACCACGAGGCCTGCGTCTTCGAGCACTTTGAGATGCTGCATCACCGTGCAGCGATCCAACGCCTGGAAGGCCGCGCACAGGCCCCCCGTGGTTTGTGGGCCTGCCTTCAACGCGTCCAGCATCCGCCTCCGGACACCCGACGAGAGGGCCTTGAATATCGGATCGTCTTCCGTATCGCTTGACATGTTATGTTTTTATAACATTATCGGAGCAATCGCAAGCGGAGGTACAGAAGATGAATCTCTCTTTCCAGGTATCCGGCCGGATAGACCGCCCGGTTGAAGCGGTGTTCGAAGCGGTCGTCGATCCGACCCAGCTTTCGTCCTACTTCACGACCGGCGGCGCGGAAGGACGGCTCGAGACCGGCACGACGGTGCTGTGGAACTTCGCCGATTTCCCCGGAGCCTTCCCGGTAACGGTCGTCGAGGTGACGCATCCGAGCCGGATCGTTCTGCGGTGGGATGCGGCGCCGGAGGCCGGCTCATACCAGACCGAAGTGATCATGAGCTTCGAAGCGACAGAGGACGGGCGCACGCTGGTAACGATTGCGGAAAGCGGCTGGAGCGACGATGCGGCCGGGCTGAAGGCATCCTACGACAATTGCGCCGGATGGATGCAGATGCTGTGCGCGCTCAAGGTATGGGCCGAACACGGGATCAACATCCGCGAGGGCATGTTTCGTTGAGACGAAAGAAAAGGCCCCTCGGATAGTGCCGAGGGGCCTTTGAAACCTGTCTGAAACGGTATGGCTCAGGCAGCCAGCGCGGCCCGGGCGTTCTGCAGGTCGGCCAGCCGATGCTCGGCGCGCGACCGGATGTCGGCATCCTTGGCGTCGGCCACGTCTTCCTCGGCGTTGCGGATCTGGCGGTCCAGTTCGTCGGCCGAGAGATCCTCGACGGGAACGGCATGCTCGGCCAGAAGGGTGAAGCCGTCCGGGTTGATGTCGGCAAAGCCGCCCTGGATGAAGATCCGGCGTTCGCCGCCGCCGCCCAACGTGGCATGGACCACGCCCGGCTTCAGCGTCGTCATCAGAGGCGCGTGATGCGCCATGACGGTGAAATAGCCTTCGGTCCCCGGCGCGATGACGGCCGTCACCTGCTCTGAAAGAAGCAGCCGCTCGGGAGAAACGAGTTCGAACTTGAAGCTGTCAGCCACGGATCGCCTGCCTTGAAACCGCGCCGTCCCAGGTGGACAGCGCACTCTTGGTATTTCGACGGAACCTGTGTCCTACGGACCGGCTCCGCAACGATGGGGGAAAGGCCCGCCGGCTTGCGGCGCGCCTTTCCCGGTCTGGATCAGGCCGCTTCGGCAGCCAGGCGCTGGGCCTTCTCAATAGCCTGGTCGATGGAGCCGACCATGTAGAAGGCCGCTTCCGGTAGGTGATCGAACTCGCCCTCGACGAGGCCCTTGAACGAGCGGATCGTGTCTTCCATCGGCACGAGCTGCCCCGGCGCACCGGTGAACACCTCGGCCACGAAGAAGGGCTGCGACAGGAAGCGCTCGATCTTGCGGGCGCGCGCCACGGTCAGCTTGTCCTCTTCGGACAGTTCGTCCATGCCGAGAATGGCGATGATGTCCTGCAGCGACTTGTACTTCTGCAGGATCGACTGGACCTTCCGGGCCACGTCGTAATGCTCTTCACCGATGATCATCGGCGACAGCATGCGCGAGGTGGACTCCAGCGGATCCACCGCCGGGTAGATGCCCTTCTCGGAGATGGCGCGGTTGAGAACCGTCGTCGCGTCGAGGTGGGCGAAGGACGTTGCCGGCGCCGGGTCGGTCAGATCGTCGGCGGGCACGTAGATGGCCTGCACGGACGTGATCGAACCCTTGGTCGTCGTGGTGATGCGCTCCTGCATGGCGCCCATGTCGGTGGCCAGCGTCGGCTGATAGCCCACCGCCGAAGGGATACGGCCCAGAAGCGCCGACACCTCGGAGCCTGCCTGCGTGAAGCGGAAGATGTTATCCACGAAGAACAGCACGTCCTGGCCCTGATCGCGGAAATGCTCGGCGATCGTCAGGCCGGTCAGTGCGACGCGGGCGCGCGCACCGGGAGGCTCGTTCATCTGGCCGTAGACCAGGGCGGCCTTGGAGCCCGCAGTGGAGCCGTTATGCTCGTGCGGGTCCTTGTTCACGCCGGACTCGATCATCTCGTGGTAGAGATCGTTACCCTCGCGGGTGCGCTCGCCGACGCCGGCGAAGACCGAATAGCCACCATGCGCCTTGGCGACGTTGTTGATCAGTTCCTGGATGAGAACCGTCTTGCCGACGCCGGCGCCGCCGAACAGGCCGATCTTGCCGCCGCGCGCATAGGGCGCCAGAAGATCGATGACCTTGATGCCCGTAACCAGGATCTGGCTTTCCGGCGACTGCTCGATGTAGGGCGGGGCCGGCTGGTGGATGGCACGCTTGGTTTGCGTGCGGATCGGACCCACTTCGTCGATCGGCTCGCCGATGACGTTCATGATGCGGCCGAGCGTCTCGTCGCCTACCGGCACCTCGATCGGAGCACCGGTATCGCGCACCGGCTGGCCACGCACCAGACCTTCGGTCAGGTCCATCGCGATGGTGCGCACGGTGTTTTCGCCAAGATGCTGCGCGACCTCGAGCACGAGCCGGTTACCGTTGTTCTCGGTCTCCAGCGCGTTCAGGATCTCCGGCAGGGTCCCGTCGAACTCGACGTCCACAACGGCGCCGATGACCTGGGCGATGCGGCCGGTGGTCACGCTCCTGTCCAATGTGTCAGCCATGAAGGCCTCCTCTTAAACCAGCTTGGAACCGCACGTCCGGCCAGAAGCCTCCCGCGCGCCTCGATGTTGAATTGGGCGGCCCCGCCCGATGGCGGTCGAGGCCGGAAACTACTGCCTTACAGCGCTTCCGCACCGGCGATGATCTCGATCAGTTCGGTCGTGATCTGCGCCTGGCGCTGGCGGTTGTAGGAGATCGACAGCTTCTTGATCATGTCGCCGGCGTTGCGCGTGGCGTTGTCCATGGCGCTCATGCGGGCGCCCTGTTCCGAAGCGGCATTCTCGAGCAGCGCGCGGAAGATCTGCACCTTCACGTTGCGCGGAAGGATATCCTCGAGGATCGCCTCCGGCTCCGGCTCGTAGTCGTAGAGGGCGCCACCGGCGCTGGCATCCACGGACGCACCTTCCGCAGGCGGCACCATCGCCGGAATCAGCTGCTGCGCCGTCGGCTTCTGCGTGATGACATTGACGAACTCCGAATAGAAGATCGTCGCTACGTCGTACTCGCCCTTTTCGAAGCGCGCCATCACCGTCTCGGCAACCTCTTCGGCCTGGGCGAAACCCAATGCCTTCGGATTGGACAACTCGACACGCTCGACGATGCGGGCCGAAAGGTCACGACGGATCATGTCGTAGCCCTTCTTGCCGACGGTCACGATCTTGACCGTCTTGCCCTCGGCATCCAGCTTCCGGATATGCTCCCGGAAGCGGCGCACGATCTGCGCATTGAAACCGCCGCACAGGCCACGGTCGGACGTGAACAGCACCAGCAGATGCGTGTCGTCCTTGCCGGTGCCGGCCATCAGGGCCGGCGCCTCGCCGTCGTCCATGGCGTTGGCGATATTGGCCAGAACAGAGGCCATCCGCTCCGAATAGGGGCGGGCAGCCTCGGCCGCAACCTGGGCACGGCGAAGCTTGGCCGCCGCGACCATCTGCATGGCCTTGGTGATCTTCTGCGTCGCCTTGACCGAGGCAATGCGGTTTCGCAGATCCTTGAGCGAAGCCATCTGTCTCTAGCGTCTCCGGGTTCAGCCTAGCCGTACGATCAGGCGAAGGACTTGGCGTACTGGTCGAGGGCGGCCTTGAGCTTGCCGCGCGTCTCGTCCGACAGGGCCTTGTCCGTCGCGATCGTAGTCAGGATATCCTTGTGCTCGGTGCGGAGCGCGGTCAGCAGGCCCTGTTCGAACGGGCCGACATCGGAAACCTTGAGCTTGTCGAGGTATCCCTGCGTTCCGGCGAAGATCACCGCGACCTGCTCTTCCGTCTTGAGCGGCGAGAACTGGGGCTGCTTGAGCAGCTCCGTCAAGCGCGCGCCACGGTTCAACAGGCGCTGCGTGGCCGCATCGAGATCGGAGCCGAACTGCGCGAAGGCCGCCATCTCGCGGTACTGCGCGAGCTCGCCCTTGATGGAGCCGGCAACCTGCTTCATCGCCTTGATCTGCGCGGCCGAGCCGACGCGCGACACCGAAAGGCCAACGTTCACGGCCGGGCGGATGCCCTGGTAGAACAGGTTGGTCTCGAGGAAGATCTGGCCGTCGGTGATCGAGATCACGTTGGTCGGAATGTAGGCCGACACGTCGTTGGCCTGCGTCTCGATGACCGGCAGTGCGGTCAGCGAGCCGGCGCCCAGCGAGTCGTTGAGCTTGGCGGCGCGCTCCAGCAGGCGGGAGTGCAGGTAGAAGACGTCGCCCGGATAGGCTTCGCGGCCCGGCGGGCGACGCAGCAGAAGCGACATCTGGCGGTAGGAGACGGCCTGCTTGGACAGGTCGTCGTAGCCGATCACGGCATGCATGCCGTTGTCACGGAAATACTCGCCGATGGCGCAGCCCGCGAAAGGCGCGATGTACTGCAGCGGAGCCGGGTCGGAGGCCGTGGCGGCGACGACGACCGAATAGGCCATGGCGCCGCGCTCTTCCAGCGTCCGCACGAACTGTGCGACGGTCGAGCGCTTCTGGCCGATGGCCACGTAGATGCAGTACAGCTGGTCGGCCGTACGACCTTCGTCGTGGGCCGGCTTCTGATTGAGGAACGTGTCCAGCAGGATCGCCGTCTTGCCCGTCTGGCGATCGCCGATGACGAGCTCGCGCTGGCCGCGACCGATCGGGATGAGCGCGTCGATGGCCTTCAGGCCCGTCGCCATCGGCTCATGCACCGACTTGCGCGGGATGATGCCCGGCGCCTTCACGTCGACGCGGCGACGCTCGGTGGCGTCGATGGGGCCCTTGCCGTCGATCGGGTTGCCGAGGCCGTCGATGACGCGGCCGAGCAGGCCCTTGCCAACCGGCACGTCCACGATGGCGCCCGTACGCTTGACGGTGTCGCCTTCCTTGATCTCACGGTCGGAACCGAAGATCACGACGCCGACATTGTCGCTTTCGAGGTTGAGGGCCATGCCCCGGACGCCGCCCGGAAACTCGACCATCTCGCCGGCCTGCACGTTGTCGAGGCCGTAGACGCGGGCGATGCCGTCGCCCACCGACAGAACCTGACCGACCTCCGAAACCTCGGCTTCATTGCCGAAATTCTTGATCTGGTTCTTGAGGATTGCGGAAATTTCCGCGGCGCGGATGTCCATCAGCCGACCTCTTTCAGCGCGAGCTTGAGCGAATTGAGTTTCGTGCGCAGGGACGTATCGATCTGCCGGGAGCCGATACGCACGACGAGCCCGCCGAGTATAGCCGGGTCGACACTGTCCTGCATGGTGATTGTCTTGCCGGAATAGGCGGCCAGAGCCTTGGAAAGCTCTTCGCGCTGCTCCGACGTAAGCGCATG
Organism: Aureimonas altamirensis; assembly: GCF_001463885.1. Lineage (GTDB taxonomy): Bacteria > Pseudomonadota > Alphaproteobacteria > Rhizobiales > Rhizobiaceae > Aureimonas > Aureimonas altamirensis. Next base: position 459,186 of record NZ_BBWQ01000011.1, read on the forward strand.
CGCGCTGACGACCTTGGCCTCCACTTCGCCGCGCGCCGCGCGCGCCAGCTCGATGAAGGCGGAAACGATCTGCGGCAGGGCGAAGAGCCGGCGGTTGGACGCCACCACCTTGAGGAAGTTGCCGACGAGCATCGAAGGCTTGACCGCCTCGACGATGGCGCCGACGGCGCGAAGCTGATCTTCCGACGTGAAGGCCGGGCTTTCCACCAGGCGGCGGAAATCCGCATTCTCTTCGATCAGGGTGCGGAACTGACGAAGTTCCGCCTCCGTCGCCTCGACTGAGCCGTCGTCATGCGACAGCTCGTAGAGGGACTGGGCGTAGCGCTCTGCGACTCCGGATACCGGAGAGGATGATTTAGCCACGGACGACCGCTTTTCTTCCTGAAGTTTGACCCTCCCGTTCCCCTGCGATGCAGGCGGCGGGGAAAACCAGAACCGATCCTTGAAATTGCAGCGAAACCACCTGATGCCGTTTCGCCATGCCGATCGGGGGTTCGTCTAGCATAGCGATCCGGCCTCGACAACATGGCTTCGTCGAGTCTTGCGGGCTTCAAACACGGCTTTTTCGCATGAAATGCGGGAGGCTCACGCCGGGGCGAGGCCGAAGACGGGGCCGATGAACAGAAACGCCAGAATCAACTGGATTGCCAGGGCCACCCAGTTGGCCAGGATCAGGCCGGAATCAGACAGCATGGACACGAACCGGCCGAAGGCCGCGAACAGCCAGGCGAGCCCCAGGACGAGCTGCGCGATGGGCTGATCGTAGAAGAGGATCCCGGCAAAGCCCGCCCCCAGCCAGAAACCGCCGAGCGACCCGCGGATCTGCGCCAGCGCAGCGGGACGGGCCTGCCCGGCCGGCACGCCGGAGGCCCGCAGCGCAAGGCGCGGCGCGAACAGGTGGACCAGCCCGCCCAGAATGGTGGCGACGGCGGCAAGGAAGGGCAGCCAGTCGGCATTGGTGGTGGGCAGGGTGAATTCCATCGGGCAGCCAGTCCTGAAGTTGCGCGCGCGCCGCCCGCGACATGCGGCGGCAGGCGAATCATGATGACACCATAGGTGGCACGCATGGCTTGTCCGAACGTGGCTTCACCATTGCGTGATAGTTCAGAGAAAGCTTTGCGGATCCACGTCCACCTGCACCTGGACAGAGCCGCGCGGCTTCGGCGCTGCCGCAAACAGCGCCCGCAGGTAGGCCTGCATCGATTCCTGCCGTGGCCCATGGCACAGAAGACGGAAGCGATGGCGCCCGCGCAGCACGGCCAAGGGCGCCTCGGCCGGGCCGAGCACCTCGATCCCACCGTCTCCCGGCGCGGCGGCGCGCAGGGCGCGGCCGTATTCTTCCGCCTCGCGGCGCGTTGCGGCGGAAACGATGATCGCGGCCAGCCGGCCGAAGGGCGGCATCAGCGCCCGCTCCCGCTCCGTCACCTCGCGGGCATAGAACCGTTCGGCATCGCCGCTGGCGATGGCCTGCATGACCGGGTGTTCAGGCTGCCATGTCTGGATCAGCCCACGGCTGGCGCGTCCCGTGCGCCCCGCCCGGCCCGTCACCTGATGCAGAAGCTGGAAGGTCCGTTCGGCGGCGCGCGGATCGCCGTTGGAAAGGCCGAGATCGGCATCGATGGCGCCGACAAGCGTCATCAGCGGGAAGTGGTGCCCCTTGGCGACGAGCTGCGTGCCGATGACGATGTCCGCCTCGCCCTCGGCGATGGCGTCCAGCTCGCGGCGCATGCGCCGCGCTCCGCCCGGCAGGTCGGACGACAGGAGGACCGTGCGCGCATCGGGATAGCGTTCCAGCATCTCCTCGGCGATTCGCTCGACGCCCGGCCCGCACGGCACAAGATGGTCCACCGTGCCGCATTCGGGGCAGGCCTCGGGCCGCTTTTCGCTGTAGCCGCAGTGATGACAGACGAGCTGGCCGCGCAGCCGATGGTCGACCAGCCAGGTCGAGCACTGCTTGCACTGGAAGCGATGCCCGCAGGACCGGCACAGGGTGAGCGGCGCGTAGCCGCGTCGGTTGAGGAACAGGAGCGCCTGCTCGCCGCGCCGGACCGTTTCCTCGATGGCGGTGGCCAGCACCGGCGACACGAAGCGGCCGCGCTCGGGCGGGTGACGGCGCATATCGATGAGCGACAGTGCCGGCAACGCGGCGGATTCGAAGCGCGCGCCGAGGCGCAGATGGCCGTAACGGCCCTGCGCGGCGTTGACCCGGGTTTCCACCGAAGGCGTGGCCGATGCCAGCACCAGCGGCACCTTTTCGAGCGAGGCGCGCACCACGGCCATGTCGCGCGCATGATAGAAGGTGCGGTCTTCCTGCTTGTAGGCCGGGTCATGTTCCTCGTCGATGATGACGAGGCCGAGATCCTCGAACGGCAGGAACAGCGCGGAACGCGCGCCGGCGACCACCCGCACCCTGCCCTCCGCAACCTGCCGCCAGACCTTTTCACGCATGCGCGGCGGCGCATCCGAGTGCCATTCGGCGGGGGGCGCGCCGAACCGCGCGTGGAAACGGTCGATGAAGGCCTGCGTCAGCGCGATCTCGGGCAGGAGGATCAGAACCTGGCGCCCGGCATCGAGCGCCGCGGCCACCGCTTCGAAATAGACTTCCGTCTTGCCGGAGCCGGTGACGCCCTCCAGCAGCGTCGTGGAAAACCCGCCGTCCCGCACGGTCTGCGCCAGGCTGGCGGCTGCGTCCGCCTGTGCCTCGCTCAGTTTTGCGCGGCCATAGGCCGTATCCGGCGCGGCCACGGCCGGCGGGGGCGGCAGGCGCACAGGCTCGAACACGCCCTGCCGCACCAGGCCATCGACGACCGTGCTGGACACGCCGGCCGCGTGGGCAAGGCCGGACCGCGTCCATACGGGGTGTTCTTCGGCAGCCGCCAGAACGCGCGTGCGGGCCGGCGTCAGCCTGTCCGGACGGGCAGAGGCAAGCTGCAGCCCGTCGATCATCGGTTCCGGGTCGAATGCGGTCGGAGAGCGCAGCGCCATCCGCACGACGAGGCCGGGCGGCGACAGGGTGTAAGCGGCAACCCAGTCGATGAATCGCCGCATCGCCGGCTTGAGCGGCGGACAGTCGAACACGTGGGAAACGGCGCGCAACCGCTTGGGGTCGATGCCATCCGCCGTTTGGTCCCAGACGACACCGGCTACGGTGCGCGGCCCCAGCGGAACGGCAACGATGCTGCCGGGCGGAGCTTCGACCCCGTCCGGCAATGCGTAGGAGTATGGCCTGTCGGACGGCACGGGAACCAGCACAGACACGGTGCGCACCGCCGGCTCGGCATCCTCGCCGAACAGGCTGGCGACGGCCGAATGCGCCGCCTGTCTGCGGTATCGCGCCTGACCTGTCTTTGTGGGTTCGTCCATGCCCGCTGAGGTAACGATTGCAGGCGGCGATGAAAAGAGGGCGGCGTGGCGCCGCCCCTGCTCAAGCGTGCTGGAAGTGGCTTTCCAGGAAGTAGAGCGACTTGTCGATGCCGCGTCCGACCGCGGTGAAAAGATCGGCCGTCAGGTCGTCGCCGGCCTCGTCCGCCTCCTTGATGGCGTCGCGCAGAGCGCCGCCCCAGGTGGCGTAATTATCGGCGAGGCGCTTGAGATGCCCCATCGAATCGACGAGATCGAGCGGGTAAGGCTCGAGAAGCGACGCCTGCGATGCGGCCTGTACGGTACCCCGCGCCTGGCCGCCGAGTGCGGTGAGCCGCTCGGCGATGGAGTCGACATACTCCTCGGCCTCTTCGTGCAACTGGTCGAACAGCAGGTGCACCGACATGAAATTCGGTCCCTTGACGTTCCAGTGCGCCTGTTTGGCGGAATAGGCGAGGTCGATGGACGAGGCCAGATGCTTTTGCAGCAGCTCGACCATGGAGGTCCTCAGGTTTTCGTTCATGGAATTCTTGGTGGGGTGCAGGGTCACCTGCGGCTTCTTCGCCATGATGTCATGTCCCTTGGCTGTCTGGCGGACCTAACGCCCGCTTCTGCCTAGAACCGTCATGGCGGCGCTGAGTTCCTTCAAGGCTCTCCGGCTTCGCGCCGTCGTTCGCCGCGCGCCGCGGCCGCCTGCACCAGCGCCTCCAGCGAGGTCCGCATCTCTTCCCATTCGCGGCGGTCGCCGCTCATGCCGTAGCGCTCCGCGAGCGAGAAGGGCGAGATGTAGCCGATCCTGGTGCTGCCGCCATCGTCCCAGACCAGTATCCGCTGCGGAAGATCGATGGCGAGTTGCCGGTTTTCCTTCATCAGCGGGGTCGACAGTTTCGGCTTGGCAAATATGACGACCGTGGTCGGCGCGATGGTCTCCCCCACCTGCCGTGCGGCATCCTGATGGTCGATCACCGCCAGCACGACCGAACCCGAGCGCACCACCGCATCTTCCAGCCGCCGCGTCGTTTCCGCAACGTCGTGCCGGCTTTGCCGCACCACCCATTCATCCGCGGCCTCGGCGCGTCCGGCGACAAGAGAGACGGCCAGAAGGACGAGGGCCAGAAGGCCTCGACAGGATCGGGTCAAGCCGGCGGTCCATCTCCACATGCGGCTCTGGTGCTCCTCCGGTTGGCGTCAGTGGCTTGCCGGCAGACCGGCAAAGGCGCGCTCGCCCCACACGGCCCGCAGCGCCCGATCGCGCCCGCAACCGACGCGATAGGCCTCATAGCGTACGGGATTATTCTTTGCGAAGTCCTGATGGTAGTCTTCTGCGGCATAGAAGGGCAAGGCAGGAAGTATCTGCGTGGCCACGTCCTGTCCAAGCTCTTTGCGGACCGAATCTCTGGAAGCTTCGGCAGCCGCCTTTTCGGCGGGCGATGACGTGAATACCGCCGTGCGATACTGCGAGCCCTTGTCGCAGAACTGGCCGTTCGGATCGGTCGGGTCGATCGAATGCCAGAAGGCGTTCAGCAGAGCTTCATAGGTTACCTGCTGCGGATCGTACGTCACCTGCACCGCTTCCATGTGCCCGGTATCGCCGGCAATGACCTGCGGATAGGTCGGGTTCTGCGTCTTGCCGCCGGTGAACCCGGAGACGGCCGAAACCACACCGGGAATCGATTCCAGATGCGATTCCACCGACCAGAAACACCCGCCGGCAAAGACGGCGGTCTGTTCGGCGGCCATGGCGGTTCCGCCGGCCAGCGAGGCGGCGAGCCCGAAGGCGAATGCGATACGACTTGGCATGCCTGCCTCCACGAAATTCGATCGAGGCGGCATGCTCGCCGTACTTTACGCCGAAGTGAAGGCCGAAACGACAACGCCGCCGGCATGGCCGACGGCGTCACCTGCACTTTGCGGGTGCGGAAGGGTCAGACGCGCCGCTCGACCATCATCTTCTTGATCTCGGCGATCGCCTTCGCCGGGTTCAGGCCCTTCGGGCAGGTCTGCGTGCAGTTCATGATGGTATGGCAGCGATACAGCCGGAACGGATCCTCGAGATTGTCGAGCCGCTCGCCGGTTGCCTCATCGCGGGAATCGATCAACCAGCGGTACGCCTGCAGCAGCACGGCCGGACCGAGATAGCGGTCGCCATTCCACCAATAGGACGGGCACGAGGTCTGGCAGCAGAAGCAGAGAATGCACTCGTAGAGGCCGTCCAGCTTCTCGCGGTCTGCGTGGCTCTGCCGCCATTCCTTTTCGGGAGCCGGCGTTTCCGTCTTCAGCCAGGGCTCGATCGAGCGCAACTGGGCATAGGGCACCGTCAGGTCGGGTACGAGATCCTTGACGACAGGCATATGCGGCAGCGGGTAGATCTTCACCGCGCCCGACACCTCGTCCATGCCCTTGGTGCAGGCAAGCGTGTTGGTGCCGTCGATATTCATGGCGCAGGACCCGCAAATGCCCTCGCGGCAGGAACGGCGCAGCGTCAGCGTGGCGTCGACATTGTTCTTGATCCAAAGAAGGGCATCCAGAACCATCGGCCCGCAATCGTCGAGATCGACGTAATAGGTGTCGATTCGCGGATTTGCCCCGTCATCCGGCGACCAGCGGTAAACGGCGAATTCGCGCACATTTGCCGTGCCCTGGGGCTTCGGCCAGACCTTACCCTTCGATGGCCGGGAATTCCGGGGGAGGCTGAGTTCGACCATGGACCTGTCCTGAACGTATCTCTGAAAGCCCTGAAGGTGCTTTTAGAATGGGCCTAAACATAAAAATTTCGCAGCGCAACAGGCTTGCGTAATTCAATCGGTTCATCCCATCGGCAGTCCCGGATAAATGCCGAAGGACCGCGATCCGGAGCGCGCGTCCGCCGCCACTGCCAGCCGCACCGCCTCTACCGTGCCGGGCGCGACCAGCTTCATCTCCTCGCCCATCTCCGCCGCATCCACCAGGGTACGGCTCAACGTCGCCGGCACGCCGAGATCGCGGATCGCTCCGATGCCGTTGCCGATACGGGCCGCCGGGTCCGCCTTGCCGATGTCGTGGATATGGACCGACAGGACGCGCCCGGGAAAGCGCCGGGCGATGTCATGGTAGATGGCCGTGTCTTCCTGCCCCGAGTCGCCGATCAGGATGAATGGCAGGTCCGGATAGGCCGACAGGAGCTGCTCGATCATCCGGACCTTGTGGCCGTTATGCCGCCTCAGGATCCAGTCCAGCCCGTCGCCGGACAGGTTGCGCAGCAGCATCGGACCGCGCGGGATGCCGCGCAGCGCCATGAACCGGTCGTACAGGTCGAACAGGTTCCACGGGCTGGACGAAACGTAGAAGATCGGGTTCGTCTCGGGTCCGTCCGCGCCATCGGCGAGTGCGCGATAGAATTCCGCGACACCGGGAAACGCCACGCGGCTTTCGGGCGAGTTGGCCGTCACGATGCGCCAATGCTTGATGATCTCGCTGGCGCCCGTATGGACGATCGTGTCGTCGATGTCGGACACGATGACGAAGCGTGCGCGCGGCGATACGACACGCACCAGCCCTTCGCCGGCCAGCGTCACCGGCGCATAGCCGGGCGCGTGTTCCAGCGACAGATTGACCGTCATCCAGGGCGCGTGGTCCGGCGGGGCGGCATCCGCCGCCACCTCGAAATAGCCCCCATGGTCGCTGAAGGCGACGCCGGACGCTGCGCCGGCCCGCCAGCGCACGCGCGCGCCTGCGATCTCGTCGGTCTCATACCGCTTGAATGTCAGCCACAGATTGTGCAGCGCCGAGGTGGTATGGGGTGCCGAGACGACACCTTCGTCTTCCAGCACCCGGCCCCGCAGCCACAAGCCTCCCTGGCCGGTAAAGCCGAGATAGGGCATCAGCATGGGCGGATCGATGAAGCCGAGCCGTCGCTTCACGGCGAAACGCGATGCGCGCCAGGTACGCCCGATGGTTGTTGCTATCCGCCGCGACACTCCAGACTTCATGAAATCCGACTTAGCAGATGGATCGTGCCGCTGAAAGTGCGCCTAGCCCGGTAAAGGCGGGGCGTCCGCATCGAATGTGCCGCCGTGGCAGGTTCGCATCGTATCGTTGAGGAAAGTGAAGATCGCCTGCTGGTCGGGCTGGCTGACCCGGCCATCCGACAGCATCCTGTCTGCAGCCGGCGGCGAAACGGCGGTCGCCACCAGATAGTCGCGCTGGGGAGCGGACAGTTGCGTCTGCGACCGCTCGGCAAGGCAGCGGCAGGCCTGCGGCGACATATCCTTCATCTGGACGCCGCACAGGCCGGCGATAAGGCCAACCTCGTCGCCCTCGCCCGGTGTCGGAAACATCTGCTGCGGCGGCGCGCCGCCGTCCTGCGCCCCGGCCGGGCCCATTGCCAGCGCCAGAGCGCCTGCGCACAGAGCCAGTGTCAGGATATTCCAGTCATGTCGCACTACCGCATCCTCCCGGAACGGCGCCCCCGGGAAGAAATGCTAATCCGTGGGGAAGTTTTGTCAAAGCCTACCAGCGATAATTGCGCGGCACGCCGCCACCGCGCAGGGCCCACGCCCACAGGCCGACGCGCAACCGGCCGCGCACCCGCGCCTGCCGCAGGAACGGCATCAGCCCGCGCTGGCGGCGCAGGCGGCTGCGGTCGTAGCTTTCCGCGATGACACTGGGCGCGTCGGCCTGCCGGATCGGCAGGGGCGATACATAGGCGACATCGCAACCGTGCATTGATGGATTGGCGAGATAATCGTCGAACGGCATGAGATCGCGCCCTGCCGCCGCGATCAGCCTTTCGGCAGCCCGGCGTGTCACGACATAGGCTGCCGAGCCGGACGACGGCTTCAGCGAGCGGACAAGCGTTTCCGCGCCAAGCGAGGCCATTTTGACGGCCGGCCGCGAGCCGGACAGGCGGATCGCTTCCAGACGCACCACGTCGAAGGGGGTGTCGAGGCCGCACAGCGCTTCGAGCACCGGTGCCGTGCGCGGACCGGGCACCGCGTCATCCTCCAGAATGAGGGCAAGCTCGTGCTCACCGGACAGGAAGCAGCGCAGCGCAACGATATGGCTGGCGAAGCAGGCCTCCTGCACGAGCAGGTATTCGCGGCCCCGCACCGTGCTGTAGCCCAGCCCGGCAGGCGGCAGGGCAATGGACAGGCCACGTGTATCCAGCACCGCCTGCGGTTGCAGGCGGGCATCCAGCGCCGGCACGCGCTTGAGCGGGTAAGGCAAAGGGGAGAACGCTGCGGCCAGCGCCTGCCAGCGCTCTGGAGAGCGATTCAGATTGATGGCGTAGATGCCGAGCGAACGTTTCATGCAACCTCGCTGCCGCGGCCGGGCACGGATGGCCCGGCCGTGGACGCGATGTCAGTACACCCGCTTCTTCGGCTTGATGTACTCGATCTCGTTCGACAGCGTGTAGGTGTGAACCGGCCGGTCCGCAAGCTGCACCGTCTTGCCCGCCATGTCGGCGAAGGCCAGCGTGTGCTTCATCCAGTTCTGGTCGTCGCGATCGGGGAAATCCTCGCGGGCATGTGCGCCGCGCGATTCCTGGCGGGCCAGGGCGGAATCCATCGTCACCACCGCCTGGCAGATCAGATTGTCGTATTCCAGCGTCTCGACAAGGTCGGTATTCCAGATCAGCGAGCGATCCGTCACCTGGACGTCTTCGGAATTGGCCCACACCTCGTGGATCTTGTGATGGCCTTCTTCCAGCACCTCGCCGGTGCGGAAGACGGCGCAGTTGTTCTGCATCGTCTTCTGCATGGCAAGGCGAAGCTGCGCCGTCGGCGTGCCGCCCTTGGCGTTGCGGAAGCGGTCCAGCCGCGACACGGCAAGATCGCCGGCATCGGCCGGCAGCGGTGCCTGGGATGCCCCGGCCTCTACCGTCTCGACGCAGCGCAACGCGGCGGCGCGGCCGAAGACCACGAGATCGATGAGCGAATTGGAGCCGAGGCGGTTGGCTCCGTGCACCGACACGCAGGCTGCCTCGCCCACGGCCATCAGGCCCTGCACCACGGTATCCGGGTTGCCGTTCCGCAGCGTCAGCACTTCGCCGTGGTAGTTGGTCGGGATGCCGCCCATGTTGTAGTGGACGGTCGGCAGGACGGGGATCGGCTCCTTCGTCACGTCAACCCCGGCGAAGATGCGGGCGCTTTCCGAAATACCGGGCAGGCGCTCGTGCAGGATCTTCGGATCCAGATGGTCGAGGTGCAGGAAGATGTGGTCCTTGCCCTTGCCGACGCCGCGGCCCTCGCGGATCTCCATCGTCATCGAGCGCGAGACGACGTCGCGCGACGCCAGGTCCTTGGCGGACGGCGCGTACCGCTCCATGAAGCGCTCACCCTCCGAATTCGTCAGGTAGCCGCCTTCGCCGCGCGCGCCCTCGGTGATCAGGCAGCCTGCGCCGTAGATACCGGTGGGGTGGAACTGCACGAACTCCATGTCCTGCAGCGGCAGGCCGGCACGCAGCACCATGGCATTGCCGTCGCCGGTGCAGGTGTGGGCCGACGTCGCCGAGAAATAGGCGCGGCCATAGCCGCCGGTGGCGAGGATCGTCTTCTGGGCGCGGAACCGATGCAGCGTGCCGTCATCGAGGCAAAGCGCCACGACGCCACGGCAGACGCCATCGGAATCCATGATCAGATCGATCGCGAAATACTCGATGAAGAATTCCGACGCGTAGCGCAGCGACTGGCCGTACAGCGTATGCAGGATGGCATGGCCGGTGCGGTCGGCGGCGGCGCAGGTGCGCTGGGCGGGGGGCCCCTCGCCGAAATCGGTTGTCATGCCGCCGAAGGGGCGCTGGTAGATCTTGCCATCCTGCGTCCGCGAGAAGGGCACGCCGAAATGCTCCAGCTCGTAGACGGCGGCGGGCGCGTTGCGCACCAGATACTCGATGGCGTCCTGGTCGCCCAGCCAGTCCGAGCCCTTGACGGTATCGAACATGTGCCAGCGCCAGTTGTCCGGCCCCATATTGCCGAGAGAGGCGGCGACGCCGCCCTGCGCGGCCACGGTATGCGAGCGGGTCGGGAATACCTTGGTGATGCAGGCGGTGCGCAGGCCGGCCTGGGCGGCGCCCAGTGTGGCGCGCAGGCCGGCGCCGCCGGCCCCCACCACGACGACATCGAACGTATGGTCGGTGAAGGTGTAGGCGGCGCCGTTGGCGGCAGGCGCGACGCGATGGGGTTGTGCTTTGCCGTTTGGTGTGTCGGCCATATCGTTCAAGCTCCGAAGCTCAGCCGCACGATCGCGTAGAGACTAGCGAGCGCGATGGCGGCCGAGAAGAATGTGCTGGCGAGGATGGCGAGGATGCGCGCTGCGCCGTGCAGATAGTCCTCGATCACGATCTGCATGCCGAGGCGCATGTGGATGGCAGCAGAAGTGATGGTGGCTGCCATCGCGATGCCGACGAAGGGGTTGCCGAAGGCTGCCCGCACATCCGCGTAAGTGCCGGAAGACAGGCGCACAACGAGGATTAGGAAGAAGGTGACGAGGAACAGGTTGGCGACGGCGGTAACCCGCTGCATCCAGAAGTGGCCCGTGCCCTCCTTGGCCGAGCCGAGCCCGCGTACCCTGCCGAGAGGCGTTCTCATGTCCATGATCCGCTCTCCTGTCAGCCGAAGATCAGTATGCCGAGCCATAGCAGCGCGGTCAGCCCGAGAGAGCCGACCAGCGTCGCGATGGCGAGCTTGGTGGAAGTGCTTTTTTCGAGCCCATGGCCGGTATCCCACACGAAGTGGCGCAGGCCACCCAGCATATGATGCAGCAGGGCCCAGCTATAGCCGAACAGGATGAGACGGCCGACGATGGAGCCGAAGAACCACGATGCCGTCGCAAATGCATCGGGCCCGCTGGCCGCCGCCACCAGCCACCACGTCACCAGCAGCGTACCGAAAAACAGTGCGCAGCCGGTGATGCGGTGGAGGATCGACATCGCCATGGTGGGGCGGAAACGATAGATCGTCAGATGCGGCGAAAGCGGCCGTTCGGATTTGAACTCCGACAAAGCGATTCTCCTGTTGGGCGGGCATTCCGGCCTGCATGGATACGGCCGGATCGATAGAATGTCGAAACGGCGCCGCCCACCTGGCGCCGAATGGAGCGCTTCTAAAACACCTTTTGCACCCGCGAAATCAAGCGTCCTGCAAAAGATTGCGTGCCTGCACCCAATTCCTAATCGATTAAGCGGTTTGCCGCCTGTCCCGCGCGCCGAAACAGGGGCGCCGCGCCGCAGCATGAACGCGAATCAGCGGTCGATGAAGCGGATCATATAACTGGTCCAGTCGGCCGGTTCGGCGATGCGGGCATAGAGGTTGCGGCCCGTATCCGCATTGCGTGGCGCCTGCAGGACGAGGCGCGACCACCCCCTGCCCTCGCCCTCGTCGGCCAGAAGATCCACCATGGCCTTGGCAATGCCTTTGCGACGGTGCCGCATATCCACATAGATATGGTCTGCAAGGCCGGACCGCATGCCGGTCCATGGGTCTGGAAGGTCGTAGAAGACGAGGAAGCCGACCAGCTCCCCGTCGATTCGCGCGCCGAGGATTTCGCCCGTGCGGTCCTGCAGCAACTGCTCCGCGTAGTAGGTGTCCGGCGCGCCGGGCGCGCCGCGAAACATTGCCTGGTTGTACGCGGCCAGAAGCGGCGCAAGGTCCCGTGCATCCTTGAGACGCAGGAGGGAGATGTCGATATCCGGGGCCGCTACAGGTTCCATCAACGCTTCAATGCCCAATCGGTGGCTGCAAGGCAAGGCACATCGGATAGCGCGTCGCCGCGCTACCCGATGCGGGACAATTTACGCCCAGTCGCGGATATCCACGAAATGGCCGGCAACGGCCGCCGCCGCCGCCATCGCCGGCGAGACCAGATGGGTCCGCCCCTTGAAGCCCTGGCGCCCCTCGAAGTTGCGGTTGGAGGTGGATGCACAGCGCTCGTTGGGCGCCAGCCTGTCGGCATTCATGCCGAGGCACATGGAGCATCCGGGCTCCCGCCAGTCGAAGCCGGCCTCGATGAAGATGCGGTCCAGCCCCTCGGCCTCGGCCTGGGCCTTCACCAGGCCGGAGCCCGGCACGATCATGGCGGAGACGCTGTCCGCCACCTTGCGCCCCTTCACGTAGTCGGCCGCCTGCCGCAGATCTTCTATGCGACCGTTGGTGCAGGACCCGATGAAGACGCGGTCGATGGCGATGTCCGTCATCCGCGTGCCGGGCGTCAGGCCCATATAGTCCAGCGCGCGGCGCTTGGTGGCGCGCTTGGCTTCGTCGGCGATGTCGTCCGGGTTCGGCACGACACCGTTGATGGATACGACGTCCTCGGGGCTGGAGCCCCATGTGACGATGGGCGGCAGGCTTGCCGCGTCCAGACGCACCACCTTGTCGAAATGGGCGCCCTCGTCCGTGTGGAGCGTGCGCCAATAATCGACGGCACGCTCGAACGCGTTGCCCTGCGGCGCGCGCGGACGACCCTCGATGTAGCGGAAGGTGGTGTCGCCGGGGGCGATAAGGCCGGCGCGCGCGCCCCCCTCGATCGACATGTTGCAGACCGTCATGCGGCCTTCCATCGACAAAGCGCGAATGGCTTCGCCGGCATATTCGATGACGTAGCCCGTGCCGCCGGCGGTGCCGATCTCGCCGATGATGGCGAGGATAATGTCCTTGGCGGTCACACCGGCCGGCGCCTGCCCGTCCACCTGGACGAGCATGTTGCGCGCCTTGTTCTGGATCAGGGTCTGGGTGGCCAGCACATGCTCCACCTCGGAGGTGCCGATACCGTGCGCCAGCGCGCCGAACGCACCATGGGTGGAGGTGTGGCTGTCGCCGCACACGATGGTCATGCCCGGCAAGGTGAAGCCCTGCTCCGGCCCGATGATGTGGACGATGCCCTGTCGCCGGTCCACCTCGTTGAAGTATTCGACGCCGAACTCGGCCGCGTTGCGGGCCAGCGCCTCCACCTGGATGCGGCTTTCCTCGTCGGCGATGCCGGCGCTGCGGTCGCTGGTGGGAACGTTATGATCCACGACGGCCAGCGTGCGCGACGGCTGGCGGACGCGCCGCCCCGCCATGCGCAGCCCCTCGAAGGCCTGCGGGCTCGTTACTTCGTGCACGAGATGGCGGTCGATGTAGAGCAGGCCGGCGCCGCCGGACAGGGTCTCGATCAGGTGTTCGTCCCAGATCTTGTCGTAGAGTGTGCGTGGATTGGCGCTCATGATCGGTCTTTTCAGGGTTCGCCGGCCCGGTCGCTGGTGCTGGACATGGGCTGCGGCTCAAATTGATATCGTCAGACGAGAAGCGGGCCTTGCTGCCCGGTGCGTCAGCCCAGAAGGTAGACGGCGGAAATCTGCCGATAGAAGAACCGGCCCGGCAGGCGCGCGCGATCGTCCAGCGGGGAATAACCCAGCGTGGTCGGCAGCAGGCCCGGATAGGAGCGACAACGGTTCATGACCTGAAATTATCAACTGGATGGAATGGTTACAAGCTGGAGGACGGAACCGCCAAAACAAAAAGGGCGGCCCGAAGACCGCCCTGCCTGTCTGCCATGCACTGACAGCGCGCGGATTACTCCGCGGCGTCGGTCTGCTGCTTGGCGGCCTGCTTGGCGGCATCGGCCCGGGCGCGCTCTTCGGCGGCAAGGGCGCGGACATCGTCGTTCAGCTTGCGGGCGCGGGAGTTGGTCGCCTCCACGATACGAGCCGACTTACCGCGACGATCGCGCAGGTAGTAAAGCTTGGCGCGGCGGACGCGGCCACGACGTACGACCTCGACCGATTCGACCAGCGGCGAGTAAACCGGGAACACGCGCTCCACGCCTTCGCCGTAAGAAATCTTGCGGACGGTGAAGCTTTCCTGCAGGCCGGCGCCGGCGCGGGAGATGCAGACACCTTCATAGGCCTGGACGCGGGTACGCGTGCCTTCCGTGACGCGGACGTTCACGCGCAGCGTATCGCCGGGCGAGAAGGACGGAAAGGTGCGGATGGCGGAGATACGCGCGACTTCGGCTGCGTTCAGCTCGGAAATGATATCCATGAGGGTGCCTCTCTTAATTTCATGCCGGATTATTGGCCGGTCATGGCCGTCGAAACGGTCAAGTTCTTCTGAGGAAATCAGGCGGGCTCATACAACAGCTTGCGGCACATGTCGAGCCTGCATCGTCAAGTTCATGCGCTTTCGGGCGGGGGCAGAAGATCGGGGCGCCGTTCACGCGTCAGCCGCTCGGCTTCGCTGCGCCGCCAGCGCGCAATGGCGCCATGGTCGCCCGACGTCAGGATCGGGGGTATGCCCCGTCCTTCCCACTCGGCGGGCCGTGTATAATGGGGATGCTCCAGCAGCCCGCCCTCGAAGCTTTCCGCCTCTCCCGATTCCGCGTTGCCCATCACGCCGGGCAGCAGACGCACGATTGCATCCAGCATCACCAGCGCCGCCATCTCGCCGCCCGACAGGATGTAATCGCCGATGGATATCTCTGTCAGGCCCCGGCCTTCGATGACCCGTTCGTCGACGCCCTCGAACCGTCCGCAGACGATGACCGCGCCCGGGCCGGATGCGATCTCGCGCACCAGGTCCTGCTTCAGCGGCCGGCCGCGCGGGCTCATCAGATAGCGCGGCCGCGGATCGCCCGGCGCGGAGGCCGCATCGATGGCCGCCGCCAGCACGTCGGCGCGAAGCACCATGCCGGCGGAGCCGCCGGACGGCGTGTCGTCCACCGTGCGGTGGCGTCCGACGCCAAACTCGCGGATATGTGTCGTTTCGAGGGCCCAGTCGCCGCGTTCCAGCGCTCGGCCGGCCAGCGACTGGCCGAGGGGGCCGGGAAACATGTCCGGATAGAGCGTGACGATGGAAGCGCGAAACATGATGGCCCGTCCGTCAGCCGAGATCGTCTTCTTCGGAACGCACCTCGATGGCGCCCTCCAGCCCGGCCGCCACCGGCTCCACCAGTATGTAGCCGAGCTCCAGGTCGATCTCCGGCACCGCCGCTTCGGTGAAGGGGATCATCACGCTGGCGCCGGTCTCGGGCTTGATCTCCAGCACGTCGCCGGCGCCGAAATCGTGAAAGGCGATGACCTCTCCCACCATGTCGCCGCGCGTCGTGCGGACATCCAGGCCGATCAGGTCGGCCTGGTAGAAATCGTCGCCCTCGTCCGGCAGCGCCGACCGGTCGACGAACAACTCTGTCCCGTTGAGGCGCTCGGCATGGTTGCGGTCCGTCACTTCCTTGAAGCGGACGATCACCACCGTTTTCTGCGCCCGCGCGGAAGCCACCGTGTAGCGCACGCCGGCCTTGTCCACCAACGGGCCATAGGCCCCGACATCGGTAGGGTCGGCGGTGAAGCTGCGCACCCGGCATTCGCCGCGGATGCCATGCGCACCGCCGATGGTTGCCAGAAGCACGGGGTTTTCAAGCTCGGTCATGCGCGCACACTCCTGAACGGATTCCGGGCGGCAGTGGCCTGCCGCCCGGTACGATGAAGGGTTGGGAAACCGGCCGCGCAGCGGGGCGCGGCGCATGAAGCCTTATTCGGCTTCGGCAGCTTCCGTGGCTTCCGGCTTGGCGGCAGCTTCCGCGGCGGCGGCAGCGGCGTCTTCCTCGCGCTGGCGACGCTCGGCCTCGCGCTCCTGCGCCTTCTTGCCGGGCTGGGCCTTGACCGGGTTGGAACGGGTCGGACGGTTGGCAATGCCGGCCTTGTCCAGGAAGCGCAGCACGCGGTCGGTCGGCTGTGCGCCTTCGCCCAGCCAATGCTTGATGCGATCTTCCTTGAGCGAGACGCGCTCGGCGTCCTTCGGCAGCATCGGGTTCCATGCGCCGACCGTCTCGATGAAGCGGCCGTCGCGCGGCGAGCGGGCGTCTGCCACGACGATGTGATAGTAGGGGCGCTTCTTGGAGCCGGCACGGGCAAGGCGCAGTTTCAGGGACATTTCGTATTTCCTTCTTTGCTGATCTTCGGGCCCGTCGGGCCGCTTTCATGCGGTTGGATGCGAAGCGGCGGAACGCCGCTATTTCTTGCGTGGCAGGCCGGGCAAGCCCGGGAAGCCGCTACCGAGGCCGGGCAATCC
>NZ_BBWQ01000012.1 GCF_001463885.1 Aureimonas altamirensis
AGCCCGGGAAGCCGCTACCGAGGCCGGGCAATCCGCCGGCCCCGCCGAGGCCGGGTGGCAGGCCGCCCGGCCCGCCGCCCGCCTGCATGGCCTTGGCCATTTCCTCGAGTTGCTTGGGGTCCATCTTGGACAGGTCCGGCATGCCGCCGCCGCCCGGCATGCCCATCTTGGCGCCGAGGCCACCCATGAGCTTGCCCATCATGCCGCCGCCCTTGCCCTTGCCGACCGACTTCATCATGTCGGCCATCTGCCGGTGCATCTTGAGCAGCTTGTTGATGTCGGCCGAATCGGTGCCGGAGCCGAGCGCGATGCGCTTCTTGCGGCTGTGCTTGAGCAAATCGGGGTTGGCGCGCTCGGCAGCCGTCATCGACGAGATGATGGCAAGCTGGCGCTTGAGAAGCGTATCGTCCAGCCCCGCCGCCGCAACCTGATTCTTGATCTTGCCCATGCCGGGCATCAGGCCCATCAGCCCGCCCATGCCGCCCATCTTCTGCATCTGGCGGATCTGGTCGGACAGATCGTTGAGGTCGAACTTGCCCGAACGCATCTTCTTGGCCATCGCCGCGGCCTTTTCCGCGTCGATGTTTTCGGCTGCCTTCTCGACCAGGGAGACGATGTCGCCCATGCCGAGGATGCGGTCGGCGATGCGCCCCGGGTGGAACTCCTCCAGAGCGTCCATCTTTTCGCCGACGCCGATCAGCTTGATCGGCTTGCCGGTGACGGCGCGCATCGAGAGCGCGGCGCCGCCGCGGCCGTCGCCATCCACGCGCGTCAGGACGATACCGGATATGCCAACCCGCTCATCGAAGGAGCGGGCCAGGTTCACGGCATCCTGACCGGTGAGTGAATCGGCCACGAGAAGAATTTCATGCGGGTTCGAGCGCGCCTTGATCTCGGCCATCTCGACCATCAGCGGCTCGTCGATATGGGTGCGGCCGGCGGTATCCAGAATAAGGACGTCATAGCCGCCCAGGCGCGCCGCCTGCGAGGCGCGAGAGGCGATCTCGACCGGCCCCTGACCTGCGATGATCGGCAGGGTGGCGACACCTGTCTGCTCGCCGAGGATACGAAGCTGCTCCTGCGCGGCGGGCCGCCGCGTATCGAGCGAGGCCATCAGCACCTTCTTGCGCTGGCGCTCGGTCAGCCGCTTCGCCATCTTGCCGGTGGTGGTGGTCTTGCCCGAGCCCTGCAGGCCGACCATCATGATGGTCACCGGTGCGGGGGCGTTCAGATCGATCGCGACCTGCTCCGAACCCAGCATGGCGACAAGCTCGTCATGGACGATCTTGACCACCATCTGGCCGGGCTTGATCGATTTCACGATCTCGGCGCCGACGGCCTTCTGGCGTACATTGTCGGTGAAGTCGCGCACCACCTCGAGGGCGACGTCCGCTTCCAGCAAGGCACGGCGCACCTCGCGCAGCGCAGCCGACACGTCTTTGTCGGACAGGGCGCCGCGGCCGGTAAGGCCGTTCAGGATGGACCCAAGGCGGTCCTGGAGGGATTCGAACATCGATTTCCTTTCCATTCATCTCGTACGGCATGGTGCCGAACGCCAGAATGGGGATGGACGGCAACCTCTCCAACCGGTAGCAACCAAAACGAAACGCATCCGCGGGCGAAACTCGCTGGCGGATGGTGACCTCCACGTGGCTTCCGCAAGGAAGGGGCGTGGTCGGTTGCTCGCGGACGGAACTGTCGCGGATCGCGCAGCTTTAAGCCTGTCTTCGCGCTTATGTCAACCTGGGGGCCAGTCATGTCCGAACCTACCAACAGCAGGCCGCGATGAGCTGGGGCATCGTGCTCGCCTGCCTGACGATCGTGCTCGTCATCGCCACCGCCCTGTCGTTCCTGCGGGTGGCGCATGGCTTCGTCCGCGTCTTCTCGTTTCCCCGCCTGCAGATACTTCTGGCGACTCTGGTGCTTCTGGCCTTTTCCATCGTCCTGCCCGCCGATGGCTGGATAAGCCCGGTCGCGTCCGCCTCCCTGGTCGCGGTCGCCATAGCGCAGATCGTGCCCATCGTGCAGTTCACGCCGCTGAGGAAAGCGCAGTCGCTGGCGTTCGACGGGCCGGACGACGATCCGTCCGTCGTCTCGATCCTGTCCTTCAACGTCAAGCAGTCGAACCGGCACTACGACAAGGCCCTGGCCGTCGCCGCGGCCGCCGATGCCGACATCGCGCTCTTCATGGAGGTCGATTCCGGCTGGGCGAAGGGGCTGGAGCCCCTCGCCGACCGGTATGAGCATGTGGTTTCCCATCCGCTCGACAACAGCTACGGGATGATCCTCTATTCCCGCCTGCCGCTCGTCGATGTCGCGGTGCGCGATCTGGTGATGGACGACATCCCATCCATCACCGCCACGGTGAGCCTGCGCAACAAGGACCGCTTCCGCCTGTATTGCGTGCACCCGGAGCCCCCGGTCCCGGTCGTGGATTCCTACGGACGCGACGCCGAACTGGTGACGGTGGCCGGGCTCGTCCGCGAGGATACGTTGCCCTGCATCGTCACGGGCGATCTCAACGACGTTGCCTGGTCGCATACGACGCGGCTGTTCCAGCGCATTTCCCGGCTGCTCGATCCGCGCATCGGGCGCGGCTTCTATTCCACCTTCGACGCCCGTTTCTTCTTTATACGCTGGCCGCTGGACCACCTGTTCCACGATGCCCGCTTCCGCCTGGCCGGCATCAAGCGGCTGGACCGGGCAGGCTCCGACCATTTCCCCATCCTGTTCCGACTGGCGCTGGGCAAGGGCGACATCGCCGCGGAAGAGCCCGAACAGATGGACGAAGCGGACCGGCAGGAGGCACGCGAGCTGCGCCGGGAAGGCGTGAAACTCGAGCGTGACCCGGTCGGCACCGACTGGGAAGGCTGAACCCCCGGCGACTGGCAATCCAAGCAGAAAGACGGCATATAGCGGCCATGGCACTCGACGTCCCCTTTTCCCGCATGAACGGGCTCGGCAACGAAATCCTCGTCGCCGACCTGCGCGGGCGTTCGGACCGCATCACGCCGGCGGCAGCGGTGGCGCTGGCGGGCAAGGCCGAGACCCATTTCGATCAGATCATGGCGATCCACGATCCGAGAACCACCGGCACCGATGCCGACATCGTCATCCTGAACGCCGATGGCAGCGAGGCCGGGGCCTGCGGCAACGGCACGCGCTGCGTGGTCCTGTATCTCGGGCGGCAGACGGGTGCGCAGGAATACCTCCTGCAGACGCGGCGCGGCATACTGGAGGCCCGGGCCCTGCCCGGCGGCCTCATCAGTGTCGACATGGGCGTGCCGCTGTTCGACTGGCAGGATATCCCGCTTGCGCATGCCATCGACGACACGAACGACGCCCCGGTGGACAGCGGACCGGAGGGCGCGCCGGTCCTGTCGCGGCCCGCGCTGGCCTCGATGGGCAACCCCCATGCGGTCTTCTTCATCGACCGCGGCGTGCAAACCGTCGACTTGGCCCGGCACGGCGCAGAGGTGGAGCATCACCCGCTGTTTCCCGACCGGGTCAATGTCAGCATCGCCCAGGTGACCGGGCCGACGGCGTTGACCATGCGCACCTTCGAGCGCGGCGTCGGCCTGACGCAGGCCTGCGGCTCTGCCGCCTGCGCCGCAGCCGTGCTTGCCGCGCGCACCGGCCGCGCCGGCCGCCGCCTGACCGTGACCGTGCCCGGCGGCGACCTGATCGTCGAATGGCGAGACGATGGCCATGTGATGATGACCGGGCCCGCCGAACTGGAATGGGATGGTTTCCTGGATCCCGTCACGGGCGATCATCGCCGCGCCGCGCAGGAGAGCGCAGCCTGATGACCGGCAAGCCTGCGATCGACGTGATATCCTTCGGCTGCCGCCTCAACACCTTCGAGGCGGAGATCATGAAGCGCGAGGCGGCGGCGGCCGGCCTTGGCGCTGCCGACGCCGTTCCCGCCATCATCATCAACACCTGCGCCGTCACCGGCGAGGCGGTGCGCCAGGCGCGCCAGGCGGTGCGCCGCGCCCGCCGCGACAACCCGTCCGCACGCATCATCGTCACCGGCTGCGCCGCGCAGACCGAGGGCGAAACCTTCGCCCGGATGGACGAGGTGGATGCCGTCATCGGCAATGACGACAAGTTGAAGGCCGACAGCTACAGAAGCCTGCCCGATTTCGGCGTGTCCGCCGAAGAGAAGGTGCGCGTCAACGATATCATGAGCGTCCGCGAGACGGCGGGCCATATGGTGGACGCCATCGAAGGCCGTGCCCGCGCCATCGTGCAGGTCCAGAACGGCTGCGACCATCGCTGCACCTTCTGCATCATCCCCTTCGGACGCGGCAACTCCCGTTCGGTGCCCATGGGCGCCGCGGTGGCGCAGGTGCGCCGCCTGGTGGATGCCGGTTACCGCGAGGTGGTTTTGTCCGGCGTCGACATGACGAGCTGGGGTGCCGACCTGCCGGGCGCGCCGCGCCTGGGTACGCTGGTGCAGGCCATCCTTCGCCATGTGCCCGACCTGCCCCGCCTGCGCCTGTCGTCCATCGACTCCATCGAAGCCGACCCGGCCCTTCTGGACGCCATCGGCACGGAGATGCGGCTGATGCCGCATCTGCACCTGTCGCTGCAGGCCGGCGACAACATGATCCTGAAGCGCATGAAGCGCCGTCACAGCCGCGAAGACGCCATCGCCTTCTGTGTCGACATGCGGTCGCGCCGGCCCGACATCGTCTACGGCGCCGACATCATCGCAGGCTTTCCGACGGAAACGGACGCGATGTTCGAAAATTCGCTCCGCCTCGTGGAAGAGTGCGGGCTGACGCATCTTCACGTGTTTCCCTTTTCGCCGCGCAAGGGCACCCCTGCGGCCCGCATGCCGCAACTGCCCAAGGCCGTCGGCAAGGAGCGAGCCGCGCTTCTGCGTGCGCGGGGCGAGGCGGCGCACGCGGCACATCTGGCGCGGCTGGTGGGCACGCGGCAGCGCATCCTGGTCGAGCGCGAGGGCCTTGGCCGCGCCGAAGACTTCACCCTTGCCGACATCGCGGTCGGCGCCCCCGGCGAAATCGTCGAGGCCGAGATCATCGGCCAGACAGGCGAACGCCTGGTTGCGCGGCCTCTGATGGCCGCCGCCGCCTGACCCCTATCGAACTGGAGACTTCATGGCAGAGCAGAAAGGCTTCTTTCGCCGCATCTTCACTTTCGGCCAGGACGATTCCGCCGCTCCGGCAGAGTCTGCCCCGACGCAGGTGGTGCCGGCGGACGTTGCGCCGCGCGAAGCCGAGCCGATCGAGCCCCTGGTTGAAGAACCCCTGGTCGACGGGCCCCTGGTTGCCGACGCGCCTGCCCCGGCCGATGGCGACGATTTCGCCTTCCTGGAAGAGCCGGGCGTACCCGACACCGAGCCGGATGCCGACTTCGACTGGCTTAAGGAGGACGCGCCGGACGTCGAGGCCATCGAGGAAGCCGAAGCGACCCTGATCGAAGAGGATGGCGGCCTGCCCGCGCCCGAGCCGGTCGTGGAAGCTGCCGCCGAAAGCATCCCCGTCGAAGAGATCGAGCTGCCGCCGGAAGAAGAGGAAGACGACGATTCCTTCGCCTGGCTCGACGAGCCGGTCGAGCCGGAGCCGGACGCCGAGGAAACCGATCAGCCCGGCTGGCGTGTCGTCGAGGCCAAGCAGGCCGCTGCCGGCGCGGCATTGGCGGCCGAGCCCGCGCGAAGCTGGTTCCAGCGGCTGCGCGATGGTCTTTCGCGCTCGTCCGGGCAATTGTCGGGGCAGATCACCTCTCTCTTCACCAAGCGCCGCCTCGACGAAGAGACGCTGCAGGATTTCGAGGACGTGCTGATCCAGGCCGACCTTGGGGTAGAGACGGCAACCCGCATCACCGAACGTCTGTCCGAGGGGCGTTACGGCAAGGAGATTACCGGAGAGGCGGTGCGCGCCATCCTGGCCGAGGAGGTCGAGCGTTCGCTGGCGCCCGTCGCCCGGCCGCTGGAGCTCGATCTTTCGGTCAAGCCGCATGTGATCCTGGTGGTCGGCGTCAACGGCACCGGCAAGACGACCACGATCGGCAAGCTGGCCGCCAAGCTGACGCGCGGCGGCCTGAAGGTCACGCTGGCGGCCGGCGATACGTTCCGCGCCGCTGCGGTGGAGCAGTTGAAGATATGGGGCGAGCGCACCGGCTCGGCTGTCGTTGCCCGCGACATCGGCGCCGACGCGGCGGGACTGGCCTTCGAAGCCTATGACGAGGCATTGCGAAACGGCTCGGACGTGCTCATCATCGACACCGCCGGCCGGCTGCAGAACCGCACCGAACTGATGGCCGAGCTGGAAAAGATCGTGCGCGTGCTGCGCAAGCGCGCGCCCGATGCGCCGCATACCGTGCTGCAGACACTGGATGCCACGACGGGACAGAACGCCATGAGCCAGGTGGAGATATTCCGCAACGTCGCCGGAGTGAACGGACTGGTGATGACCAAGCTCGACGGTACGGCACGCGGCGGCATCCTGGTGGCCATCGCCACGCGTCACGCCTTGCCGGTCTATTTCATCGGCGTCGGTGAAGGCATAGACGATCTGGAACCGTTCAAGGCACGCGATTTCGCCGAGGCGATCGCCGGCCACGCGGCCTGAGCACCGAAGGAGCACGAGATGTCCGAACGCATCGTCGAGGAAGCCCCCAACAGGCCGGGTCGCAAGGAAATGAACCCCATCGTCAAGTTCGCGCTCGAACTTGGACCTCTGGTGGTCTTCTTCTTTGCCAACAACAGGGGTAAGGCCATTGCCGAGGCGGTGCCCGCGCTGGGCGCGCTCGGGGGACCGCTCTTCGTCGCAACGGCGCTCTTCATGCTGGCGACGGTGGTTTCGCTGACCGTGTCCTGGATCATGGTCCGGACGCTGCCGATCATGCCCATCGTATCGGGTGTCGTCGTCGTGGTGTTCGGCACGCTGACGCTGTGGCTGCAGGACGAAGTCTTCATCAAGATGAAGCCTACCATCGTCAACGGCCTGTTCGCCGCCGTTCTCTTAGGCGGGCTGGCTTTCGGCAAGCCGCTGCTTGGCTATGTCTTCGACCAGGCCTTCAAGCTCGACAACGAGGGCTGGCGCAAGCTGACGCTGCGCTGGGGGCTGTTCTTCGTTTTCCTTGCCGTGCTGAACGAAGTGGTCTGGCGCCTGTTCTCCACCGACTTCTGGGTGGCGTTCAAGGTCTGGGGTACGATGCCCATCACCATCGCCTTCATGCTGGCGCAGTTTCCCCTGTTGAAGCGCCACGCCACGGAGCCGCTCTTCGATACCAAGAAGTAGCGCGTTGCAAATCCTCTTCAGGCTCCCACCTTTCCCATCGAAGGTATTCAAGGAGCGCTGAGCATGATCGACGCACAAAAACTTCTCGACCAGTTTCTCGGCACGGGGCGCGGTGCGCCCAGGGCGGGTGCGGGCCAAGGTGGCATGCAGACGGGCCAAAGCGGGCTCGGCGCCGGCCTGCCGGGCGGGCTCGGAGACCTCGTGGGCAGCGTCCTCGGGGGCAGAAGCGGCGGTGGCCGGGGTGGCGGTATCGGTGGCGGCATGGGCGGCGCGCTCGGCCCCGTGATCGCCGGCGGCCTCGCCTCCTATCTCCTGCGCGGCAAGAATGCCAAGAAGCTCGGCGGCTCTGCCCTCAGGCTCGGCGGCCTGGCCCTGGTTGCCGGCCTCGGCTACAAGGCCTGGCAGAATTATCAGGCGCAGCAGGCCGGCAATACGGCCAATCGCATCGCCCCCGGCGAGATTCCGGACGCGTCGGATACTGCCTTCATCCCGCCCCCCGGCGAAGAGCAGGAATATGCCCGCCTGCTTCTGTCGGCCATGATTGCCGCCGCCAAGGCGGACGGCAGCATCGACAGCGGCGAAGAGGAAGCGATCTTCGGCAAGATGGACGGGCTCGAACTCGATGCCGAAGAAAAGTCGCTGGTGATGGACGAGCTGCGCCGCCCGATGCCGGTGGAAGATCTTGCCGCGCAGGCCCGCACACCCGAGGCCGGGGTTGAAGTGTATCTCGCCTCGCTGATGGCCATCGACGCCGATACGCCGGCCGAACGCGACTATCTGCAAAGGCTTGCCGCCGCGCTGCGCCTCCCCCCGGACCTCGTCGCAGAGATCCACGATGCGCATGAGAACGCCCTGCAGGCATGATACGGTGGCATTGACCGCGCGCCCGCCGCTCCCTTACTGAGGGTGTGCGCGGGGTCTCGCGCGGAGGAATGTCGACATGCGGACAGGGTCCCGTCTCGGATACGCAAGGCCGGCCATCGTGCTGGCCTGCGGCGCGGCGATCGTCACCATCTCCATGGGTCTGCGCCAGTCCTTCGGCCTCTATATGCGCCCGGTCGAGCTGGAGCTGGGCGTCAGCCGCGAAGCCTTCGGTCTTGCCATTGCCGTCCAGACACTGATTCTCGGCCTGGCTCAGCCCTTCGTCGGCGCGCTGGCGGACAAGCATGGGTCCGGCCGTGTCGCAGCCGTGGGCGGCCTCCTCTATGCGCTGTCGCTGGCGCTGGCCGGCATGGCCGGCAGCGCCCTCGGGTTGAACCTTTCGCTGGGTCTTCTGGCCGGCGTCGCCATGACGGGCATCACATTCGTGGTCATTCTGGGCGCCGTCGGCCGCGCCGTGCCCCCGGAAAAGCGCGGGACGGCCATCGGCATCGCGACGGCCGGCGGCTCTTTCGGACAGTTCATGGTGGTGCCGCTGACGCAGGGGCTGATCACCAGCTTCGGCTGGCGTGAAACCATGCTGCTCGGTGCGGCGCTGGCGCTTGCCATCGTCGTGCTGGCGCGCGGCATAGCCGGCCTTCCGGCCGGCGGGCCGACAAGCGCCGCCCGGCAGCAGAGCCTCAAGGAGGCGCTGGGCGAGGCATCCCGCCATCCGGGCTACTGGCTTCTGAACTTCGGCTTTTTCGTCTGCGGCTTCCACGTCGCCTTCATCTCCACCCACCTGCCTGCCTTCCTGGCCGATCAGGGACTGGACCCTGCCATCGGGGCGCGGGCGCTGGCGCTCATCGGCCTGTTCAATATTCTCGGCTCCTATGTCTTCGGCCTCAGCGCCGACAAGCTGCGCAAGAAGTATGTCCTGTCCGCGCTGTACTTCGCCCGGTCGGCGGTCATCGTCGCCTTTCTGGCGGTGCCGTTCACCCCGCTCAGCGCAACGCTCTTCGCCTGTGCCATCGGTTTCCTGTGGCTCGGCACCGTGCCGCTGACCAGCGGGCTCGTCAGCCAGATCTTCGGCGTGCGGTACCTGGCCACGCTGTTCGGCATCGTGTTCATGAGCCATCAGGTGGGCGGCTTCTTCGGGGCATGGCTGGCAGGCCGCTTTTTCGAGGGCACCGGCAGCTACGATCTTGCCTGGCAGGTATCCATCGCGCTCGGCCTTCTGGCCGGCGTGGTCAACCTGCCGATCCGCGACCGGCCCATCCTGCGGGCGCAGGCGGCATGAGCGGCAGGCTCGCCCTCAGGGCCGCGACGGCGGCCGGCATCCTCGTGGCGCTGGCGGGCGGATTATGGCTTTGGGAGGCGCATGGCCTTGCCATATGGACGGGCTCGGCCTTCATTTTCTGCCTCTAGGCATTACCTGTGCAGGCAAGGGAGCTCCGCCCCCGCACGACCAAGACAGGATTGTCCCATGAAGTGGTTCAGCACGATACTCGCCGCAACGCTGGTGGCCGCCGGCCTCGGCGCGCCTGCGCAGGCCCAGACAGACCTTGAGCGGATCAAGGCGGACGGCGTTATCCGCATCGGCACCGAAGGCACTTATGCCCCCTTCACCTTTCACGATGCCAGCGGCGCACTCGTGGGCTTCGATGTCGAGATCGGCCGCGCCGTCGCCGAGAAGATGGGCGTACGGGCCGAGTTCCTGGAAGGAAAATGGGACGGTCTCATCGCCGGGCTCGACGCCAACCGCTACGACGCCGTCATCAACCAGGTCGGCATCACCGAGGCGCGGCAGCGCAAATACAGCTTCTCGGACCCGTATATCGCATCCAAGGCCGTGCTGATCGTCAAGGCCGACAACGAAGCAGTCAAGGCGTTCGGCGACCTGAATGGCCTTCGTGCGGCACAGTCGCTGACCAGTAATTTCGGGCGTCTGGCACAGGAAAACGGCGCCGAGCTGGTTGCCACGGACGGTTTCGACCAGTCGATCCAGCTAGTCCTGCAGGGCCGGGCCGACGCGACGATCAACGACAGCCTGTCATTTCTGGATTTCCGCAAGAAGCAACCGAATGCACCCGTGCAGGTTGCCGCCGAACTTGAAGACGCGGAATATTCCGGCATCCTGATGCGTCAGGGGCAGGACGATCTCGTTGCCGCGGTCAACGCCGCCCTTGCAGACATCAAGACCGATGGCACCTACCAGGCCATCGCCGACAAATATTTCGGCGCGGACGTCTCGCAATAAATAGCGACGGCGAAGCCTGAAGGCGGAGTATGACATGCCCTTCTGGCTGCAACTCATGTGGGATTCGCTGGGGCCGCTGCTGTGGGCGGCCCTGAAATTCACGGCCCCGCTGACGTTGATATCCTTCGTACTGGGCCTGTCGCTCGGCCTCGTGACCGCGCTGGTGCGCATGTTCGCGCCAAAGCCTTTCGCGCTCATCGCGCGCTTCTATGTCTGGATCTTCCGCGGCACGCCGCTGCTGGTGCAGCTATTCCTGATCTTCTACGGCCTGCCCAGCGCCGGCATCGTGCTGGATGCCTTCACCGCGGCCGTAATCGGCTTCACGCTCAATGTCGGCGCCTATACGTCGGAGATCATCCGGGCGGTGATCGCTTCCGTCCCGCGCGGGCAGTGGGAGGCGTCCTATTCCATCAGCATGAGCTGGTTCCAGACCATGCGCCGCACGATCCTGCCCCAGGCCGCCCGCACCGCCGTACCGCCGCTGTCCAACACGTTCATCTCGCTGGTCAAGGATACGTCCCTGGCTGCCGCCATAACCGTGCCGGAACTGTTCCAGCAGGCACAACGGATCGTGGCGGTGACCTACGAGCCGCTCATCCTCTATGTCCAGGCGGCGTTGATCTATCTTCTGCTGTCGTCCGTCCTGTCATCGCTGCAGGCCTGGATGGAAAGGCGCCTGAACCGGTATGGCGGTTTCATGGAGACGCGGTCATGATCACCATGCAGGACCTCCACAAGAGCTTCGGGACGAACGAAGTGCTGAAAGGCATTTCGCTCAGCTTTGCGGAAGGCAGCGTCACCGCGCTGATCGGCCCTTCGGGCAGCGGCAAGAGCACGCTGCTGCGCTGTATCAACCTTTTGGAAATGCCGGATCGCGGTCACCTGCAGGTGGGCGACGCGGAGGTGGATTTCCAGCCGGGCCGAAAGCTGCCCTGGCGGCAGGTTCAGGCCGTGCGGCGCCAGACCGGAATGGTATTCCAGAATTTTCAGCTATTCCCGCATCGGACGGCCGTGCAAAACGTGATGGAATCCCTTGTGACGGTGCTGAAGTGGCCGCAGCCGAAGGCCCGCGAGCGGGCCATGCAGTTGCTGGACAGGGTCGGCCTTGCGGACAAGGCGGATGCCTGGCCCTCGACACTGTCGGGTGGGCAGCAGCAACGCGTCGCCATTGCAAGGGCACTGGCCCCCTCGCCCCGTGTCCTGCTCTGCGACGAGCCGACATCGGCGCTGGACCCGGAACTGTCCGACGAGGTGGTAGAGGTTCTGGCAGGGCTGGCGCGCGATGGCACGACGATGGTGATGGCCACCCACGATCTGCGCCTCGGCTCGCGCATTGCAGGGCATGCCGTTTTTCTGGATGCGGGCGTGGTTGTGGAGATGGGGCCCTCCGGCACGCTGTTCGGCGCACCGAGGGAAGAGCGCACCCGGCGCTTCCTGGCATCCCTGACGGCGGCGACCACCCCGGTTGCCTGACGCCAGCGGACGGCCCGGCCAGCGGTTTTGAACCGCCCGATCAGGAAAGCGGGCTGCCGGCCTCCAGCCGGGGCAGCAGCTCTTCCCGGATGATCGCCGGCGTCAGCGGGCCGGTCGCCTTCCAAAGCACCGTGCCCTCGGGCGACACCAGGAATGTTTCCGGCACGCCATAGACACCCCAGTCGATGCCGACGCGGCCGTCTTCGTCGGCCCCGATCTGGGCATAGGGGTTTCCGAGTTCTTCCAGGAATCCCGACGCCTGCTCGGGCTTGTCCTTGTAGTTGATGCCGATCAGATCGAAGCGCGGATCGGCCGCCAGCCGCATCAGCAACGGATGCTCGGCACGGCACGGCGCGCACCACGAGGCGAAGACGTTCACCAAAGCGGGCCGCCCCGTGCCCCCGGCCGGAAAGGTCAGCCCCGGAACAGGGCTCCCATCCGCCAGCCGCGCGCCTTCCAGCGGCGGCAGGCTGGTTGCCGGAGCTGCCCGGCCCTGGAGCGCCGATGGCAGGGCCTGCGGATCGCGGCCCGATTCCAGCGCAAAGAGAAAGATGCCGCCCATCCCCACGAACAGGATCAGCGGTATTGCCGCCAGCGCAAGACGGCGCGTTTTTCCCGGCGTCATCGGCGCTTGCCTTCCAATGCCTCGAGGCGCCGTGCGGCGGACCGTGCATCCAGCATTATGAACAGGCAGAGCGCCGCCAGGACGAGAGCCGATATGCCGTAGGCTGCGGCGATGTAGCCGAAATAGTCACCGGTCATGGCGTCAGGCCTCCATACGCGCGGCCGACCGCCGGCCCAGAGCCACGATGCGCCGGCGTCGTATCTCCGTGCGCATCGCCGTCAGATGCAGGGCGAAGAACAAGAGCGAGAAGCCCAGCGCCGACAGAAGCAGCGGCCAGAGATAGACCGCCGCCATGGACGGCCCGTCCACCCGCACCACGCTGGCCGGCTGATGCAGCGTGTTCCACCAGTCGACGGAGAATTTGATGATCGGGATGTTGATGAATCCAACCAGCACCAGGATGGCCGAGGGCTTGCCCGCCTTGCCCGGATCGTCGAAGGCGCGGGTCAGCGCGATAAGGCCGAGATACATGATGAACAGCACGAAGACGCTGGTCAGCCGGGCATCCCACACCCACCACGTGCCCCACATGGGGCGGCCCCAGACCGAGCCCGTCACCAGAGCCAGAAGGGTGAAGGCCGCGCCGATGGGCGCCGCCGCCTTGATGGACACCTCTGCGATCGGGTGCCGCCAGACCAGGGTGCCGAGCGCCGACACCGTCATCACGGTCCACACCATCATCGACAGCCAGGCAAAAGGTACGTGGATGAACATGATGCGCACCGTCGCGCCCTGCTGGTAATCGTCCGGCGCGGCAAAGCCGAGCCCAAGCCCCACGGCGATGCACGCGATGGCAGCCGCATAGACGTAAGGTTGCACCCTGCCGGAAAGCTGCAGGAAGCGCGTCGGGTTGGCCAGCGCCGAAAAGCGCGATTGTCTGACGGCGATGTCGTTCATGAGAGGCAATCTAAATGCGCGCCGCCGCCATCGCAAATGGGCGATGCGCTGCGATGCAACATGCGGCGCTCAAAGTCCTTTGGAGGGTCGCCCGCCGATCCATACCGCCATGCCGATCGACGCCGGCATGACCGGTTCGAAGCCGAATTTGGCATAGAGATGCTTGGCGTCGCCATCGGCGATCAGGCTGACATAGGCCGAGTCCGGAGCGCGCTCCGTGAGATCGTCCATCAGCCGGGCAAAGATGCGCTTGCCGAGACCGCGCCCCTGATGCTCCGGCTCTACTGCCATATCGCAGACCTGGAAGAAGCAGCCGCCATCGCCGATCACCCGGCCCATGGCCACGACGCGGCCTTCATGCCGCACGACAACCGCCGACCAGCTATTCGGCAGCCCGCGCTGCGCCGCCTCCTCGGTCTTGCCCGAAAGGCCGGCAACCGTGCGCAGGCGGCGGTAATCCTCGACGGTGGGTATCTCCATGGACAGGGTATAGGCTTCCTGCATCGTCACATCCTTCAATCGGCCAGCATCCGCAGCGCAAGGGCCGCCGCGACGGGCCCGAGCACGGCGAAGAAAAGCGACAATCCGCACAGCACAAGGAACGGCTCGCGGAAGGGGGCGGGGTCGTTGACGGCGCCATAGGCGGCCGTAACCCCGAAGATCAGGATCGGGACCGTCAGGGGCAGCACCAGAACCGACACCAGCACGCCGCCGCGCGGCAGCGAAATCGCGATGGCCGCGCCCACGGCCCCGACAAGCACGATTGCGGGCGAGCCGACCAGAAGGGTGGCGGCCACGGCCCCCAGTGCCGCCGGCTCCACCGCAAGGAACAGGCCCAGGATGGGCGCGGCCACCACCAGCGGCAGGATGGCCGCGCACCACAAGGCGGCGCATTTGGCCAGAACCACCAGCGGCATCGGAACCGGCCCGAGAATCAGCGCGTCGAGCGTCCCGTCCTCGCGGTCGGCCTGGAAAAGGCGGTCGAGCGACAGCAGCGTCGCCATGAGCACGCCGATCCACAGGATGGCCGGCCCGATCCGCGACAGAAGGGCAAGATCGGGCCCGATGCCGAAGGGAATGGTGACCACGAGGGCCAGGAAGAAGATAAGCCCCGTGGCAAAGCCGCCGCCCCGGGCAAACAAGGCCAGATCGCGCAGGAACAGGCTCACCATTGCCAGTCCTCCACCGGTTGGGCCTCGCCCGTGCCGGCCCGGGGCGCGGCCAGGACCAGTTCACGCACGGGACCGATCTCCAGCGGCTGGTGGGTTGCCGCGACCACCATGCCCCCCTTGGACAGGTGCGATGCCACCGCCCGCGCAAAAAGCGCCTGCGACGCGGTATCCAGCGCATTCGTCGGCTCGTCCAGCAGCCACAGGGGCCGCCATGCCGCCAGAAGACGGCACAGCGCCGCGCGCCGTTGCTGGCCGGCGGACAGGTAGCCGGCCGGTATGGCGGCCAGTGGCTGCAGGTCGAAGGCGGCCAGCGCCTCATCCACGCCGGTTCGGTCCCCGGCAAGGTAATCGCGCCAGAAGGCCACGTTGCGCGCAAGCGTCTCCAGCGGCTTCAGTCCGTTGCGATGGCCGATATAGTGGCACACCTGCCCCGGATGGGAGGCCGGCTCTCCATCGGGTGCGTTCAGCCCATGGATGCTGACACGGCCGGCAAGCGCGGGCGTCAGGCCCGCAAGCGTTCTCAGCAGTGTGGATTTTCCGGCTCCGTTGGGGCCGCTGACGACGAGCGCCTCGCCGCCGCGAAGCGCCAGGCTGAGCGGAGGGCCGAGCGCACGGGCCTGACGGCCGATCACCACGCCTTCGAGCCTCAGTTCACCCACATCGCCCCCGCCAAACCCGCTTATGCCTTGTCCTGTCCCGTGGCTGCCAACAATGCAAGGGGTGCTGCAAAAATAGCATCCGGACGCGTCTTGCCCCTTTATAGCGATTACAAACTTGCCTATAAGGGCGCCAACCACACCAGCGACCGGCGTGGATCAACAGCGCCGATCTCATGCTTCCTGCCGTTTCAGGCAGGCGCGGAGGCGGACGAGCGGAAATGGTCGTACCCGCAGTACCAAACGCGCTCAATTCCGCGGGCGCGACTGGCGTTCGCCTTTCGGACATCACTTTGGTTCGAGAAGGAACGAGAGCCCGTGTCCCATCCCGATACATTCAAAAGCCGCCGTACACTGACTGTCGACGGCAAGGACTATGTCTACTACGACCTCAAGGAAGCCGAAAAGAACGGCCTGGAGGGGGCGTCGCGACTGCCCTTCTCCATGAAGGTTCTGCTGGAAAACCTGCTGCGCAACGAAGACGGGCGTACCGTCAAGGCAGACGACGTCCGCGCCATCGTGAACTGGCTGGACGACCGCGGCAAGGCCGGCCATGAAATCGCCTACCGCCCGGCCCGCGTGCTGATGCAGGACTTTACCGGCGTTCCGGCCGTCGTCGATCTGGCGGCCATGCGCGACGCCACCGAGAAGCTCGGTGCCGACGCCAACAAGATCAACCCCCTGGTCCCAGTGGATCTCGTCATCGACCACTCGGTCATGGTGGATTTCTTCGGCAGCAAGGACGCCTTCGAAAAGAACGTGACGGTCGAGTACGACCGCAACGGCGAGCGCTACACCTTCCTGCGCTGGGGCTCCAAGGCGTTCCGCAATTTCCGCGTCGTGCCTCCCGGCACGGGCATCTGCCACCAGGTGAACCTCGAATACCTGTCGCAGACAGTCTGGACTCGTGAAGAGGACGGCGAAACCGTCGCCTATCCGGACACGCTCGTCGGCACCGATTCGCACACCACGATGGTCAACGGCCTTGCCGTCCTCGGCTGGGGCGTCGGCGGCATCGAGGCCGAGGCCGTGATGCTGGGACAGCCGATCTCCATGCTGATTCCCGAAGTCATCGGCTTCCGCCTGACGGGCAAGCTGCCCGAAGGCACCACGGCGACCGATCTGGTGCTGACCGTCACCGAGATGCTGCGCAAGAAGGGCGTCGTCGGCAAGTTCGTCGAGTTCTTCGGACCCGGCCTTGCCAACCTGACGCTGGAAGACCAGGCCACCATCGCCAACATGGCGCCGGAATACGGTGCGACCTGCGGCTTCTTCCCGATCGACAAGGACACCGTCGCCTATCTGGAGGCGACCGGCCGCGACAAGCACCGCATCGCGCTGGTGGAAGCCTATGCCAAGGCGCAGGGCATGTTCCATGGCCTGTCCGAGGGCGAGCCCGTCTTTACCGATACGCTCGAACTGGATCTTAGCACCGTCGTACCATCGCTTGCCGGGCCCAAGCGCCCGCAGGACCGCGTTGCGCTGACCGACGCCGCACGCAAGTTCGACATCGCGCTGACCGAAATCCATGGCGGCCGCAAGAAAAGCGACAAGCCCGAATCGGTGGGCGATGCCCGCTACATGGACGAGGGCGCCGGCCAGGCCGGCCAGACGCCGCAGACCGTGCGCCACCCCGTTGCCGGCACCGATCACGGCATCTCCGACGGCGACGTCGTGATCGCCGCGATCACCTCCTGCACCAACACCTCCAACCCCAACGTTCTCGTCGCGGCCGGCCTTCTGGCCCGCAAGGCGCATGCGAAGGGCCTGAAGGTGAAGCCGTGGGTCAAGACCTCGCTCGCCCCCGGCAGCCAGGTCGTGACCGAGTACCTCGAAAAGGCCGACCTGCAGAAGGATCTCGACGCGCTCGGCTTCAACCTCGTCGGCTATGGCTGCACCACCTGCATCGGCAATTCCGGCCCGCTGCCGGAAAACATCTCCGACGCCATCAACAAGCATGACCTCGTCGCCTGTTCGGTGCTTTCGGGCAACCGCAACTTCGAGGGCCGGGTCAATCCGGACGTGCGGGCCAACTACCTGGCCTCGCCGCCGCTGGTGGTGGCCTATGCGATTGCCGGCTCGCTCTTCGTCGACCTGACGAACGACCCGCTCGGCCAGGATGCCGACGGCAAAGACGTCTTCCTGAGGGACATCTGGCCGACGACGCAGGAGATCGCCGAAATCGTCCGCAAGACCGTCACGCGCGACCTGTTCGAGACGCGCTATTCGGACGTCTTCGCAGGCGACGAGCATTGGCAGAAGATCAACGTCTCGGGCGGGCTCACCTACGACTGGGACGACCGCTCGACCTATGTGCAGAACCCGCCTTACTTCGACGGCATGAGCATGACGCCGAAGCCGGTGGAAGATATCCAGGGTGCCCGCATCCTGGGCCTGTTCCTGGATTCGATCACCACCGACCACATCTCGCCGGCCGGCTCCATCAAGGCCAGCGGCCCGGCGGGCGAATATCTGGTCAGCTATCAGGTGCGCCCGGTGGACTTCAACTCCTATGGCGCGAGGCGCGGCAACCACCAGATCATGATGCGGGGCACCTTCGCCAACATCCGCATCAAGAACCAGATGGTGCCGGGCATCGAGGGCGGCATCACCAAGCACTACCCCTCGGGCGAAGACCTGCCGATCTACACGGCGGCGATGCGCTACAAGGACGAAGGCGTGCCGCTGGTGATCTTCGCCAACAAGGAATACGGCACCGGCTCCTCTCGCGACTGGGCGGCAAAGGGCACCGTCCTGCTGGGCGTCCGCGCCGTGATCGCGCAGAGCTTCGAGCGTATCCACCGGTCGAACCTTGTTGGCATGGGCGTCGTACCGTTCGTCTTCGCCAATGAGGGCGAGAGCTGGCAGACGCTCGGTCTGAGGGGCGACGAGAAGGTGACGATCACCGGTCTTGCCGACGTCAAGCCGCGCCAGATCATGGACGCCACCATCGAACGTGCCGACGGGTCCAAAGAGGTGGTCAAGCTTCTCTGCCGTATCGATACGCTGGACGAGCTGGAGTATTTCCGCAACGGCGGCATCCTGCACTACGTGCTGCGCCAGCTCGCCGCCTGACCCAGACGGCCCATCGACAGGAACGCGAAGGGGCGGCCTTGCGGCTGCCCCTTTTCTTGTTATGCGAGGGTCAGGGCGTTTCACCCCGATTTGACTGGTGGGTGTCGCCGCCCACCAGTAGGTTTCGCGCATGAAGACGACATTTCGGCCCTCCTTACGGACGCTACTGGCGGCTGCCGGCCTTGCGGGAACGCTGGGTACGGGCCCGGCCCTGGCGCAAAGCGCGTCCTCCGACGATTTTCGCGGGGTGGTCGAGTTGTTCACCAGCCAGGGCTGCGCCTCCTGCCCGCCGGCCGACGATGTCCTGGCGCGGCTGTCCGACGAAAGCGGGATCGTCGCCCTGTCCTACAATGTCGACTACTGGGACTATATCGGCTGGAAGGACCAGCTAGCGACGCGGCAGAACACCGAACGCCAGCGCTCCTATGCCAAGGCGTTCCGCACGAGCTCGGTCTATACGCCGCAGATCGTCGTCAACGGCACGGGCGACTTCATCGGCTCGCACCACAAGGAAATCTCCCAGGCGTTGGACGAGTCGCCCTTCGCTACGGGGCCGGACGCGCTCGCGCGGGTCGCGATGGACGTCGTCGACGAGACACTCCAGGTCCGCGCGAAACTGCTCAGCCCCGTTGCGGAGCATCCACCGATCCTGGTTCTCGTGACCTATCAGGACCGGATCGAGACGCCGGTCCTGAAGGGCGAGAACAGCGGCCACCATATCGTGAACCGGCATGCCGTATCCGACTTCAAAGTGGTAGGGACGGTCTCGGCCACGAAGCCGCTGGAAATCGATATCCCCGTTTCCATGCTGCAGGAGGGCGCACGCGGGGCCATCGGCGCCGCTGTCCTGCTGCAGGCCGTCGACGCCTCCGGTACGCCGGGCCGCATCTTGGCGGCCGCGCAACTGGAGTTTGACGACAACTGACGATTGCCGGTTTGCATCGTGCGTCTTTTGGTGAGACGATCACCCTTCGGGCCGGTCGCAGGGTTTTGCGATGGCCCCTCGACAGGGGATGATTTTGGACGATCAGACGTCACGGCACTCCGCGGACCTTCTGACATTTCCGATGGCCCGGCCCGCCAGCACGCTTCCAGTGGTTTCCTTCGACCGGCGTGAGCTTTCCGAGATCCTGCGTATCTACGGCCGCATGGTCGCTGCGGGCGAATGGCGCGACTATGCCATCGACACCCTCAAGGACCGGGCCGTCTTCTCGATCTTCCGCCGCACCAGCGAGATGCCTTTGTTCCGCGTCGAAAAAGACCCGCGCCTGGCGCGTCGCCAGGGCGCCTACAGCGTCATCGGCGCAGGCGGCACGGTGCTGAAGCGGGGGCACGAACTGTCCAACGTGCTGCGCGTCTTCGACAAGGCATCGAAGGGCTGAAAGGCGCTACATCGTGCCGGGATAGCGGTGCTCGTCGGGCAGGGAATGCCGGCCATCGCCAAGGCGCATCTGCATGAAGACGGTATCGATCCAGCGACCGAACTTGAAGCCGGACCCTTCGAACACGCCGATCATGGCGAAGCCGGCCCGCTCGTGCAGGCGGATGGACGGTGCATGGTCCGAACCGCCGATCACGGCGATCATCTGGCGGAAGCCCTTTTCGGTGCACAGTTCCAGAAGACGGGTCAGCAAGGCGCGCCCGATGCCTTTGCCGTGGTGGCCGGGGTCTATGTAGATGGAGTCTTCCACCGACCAGCGATAGGCCGGGCGCGTCCGGAATGGGCCGGCATAGGCATAGGCGACGACCTCTCCGGCCGCCGAAACCGCGACGATGTATGGATAGCCCTGTGTCAGGAGCGTCTGCATCCGTGTGGCCATCTCCGCCTCGTCCGGCGGCGTCACCTCGAAAGTCGCCGTGCCGTGCAGAACCGCATGGCGGTAGATCGCGGTGATGGCCGGTATGTCGGCCGGGCCGGCGTCGCGGAGGGTAAAGGCGCTCATCGATCGAATCCCCATCGGTGTCGCCACGCTTCTACGCCCGCGCGCACCGGCCTTTCAATCTGCATCCCTTGCCTCGGCACGAAAAAGGGCGGCCCTTGCGGGCCGCCCCTCGATCGAGCCGTGATGCGCGCTGCGTTATTCGCGGTTGCCGAAAAGCTGCAGCAGCATCATGAACATGTTGATGAAGTTGAGGTACAGGCTGAGCGCGCCCATGACGGCCTTGCGGCCACCGGCCAGCACGTCGTCACCCTCGTAGTACATCTCCTTGATGCGCTGCGTGTCGTAGGCCGTCAGACCCGCGAACACCAGCACGCCGATCACCGACACGGCGAAGCCGAGTGCCGACGAGGCAAGGAAGATGTTGACGACCATGGCGATGACCACGCCGATGAGGCCCATGAACAGGAAGGAGCCCCAGCCGGAGATGTCACGCTTGGTGGTGTAGCCCCACAACGAAAGCGCACCGAAAGTCGCCGCCGTGATGAAGAAGACCTGGACGATCGACTCCTGCGTGAAGACGAGGAAGATCGTCGACAGCGACAGGCCGACAAGCGCCGCATAAGCCCAGAAGGTCGCCTGCGCCGCGCCAACCGACATGCGGTGGACACGGAACGACAGGAAGAAGACCAGCGCCAGCGGTGCCAGCATCAGCACCCAGCGCAGCGGCGAGGTGAAGACGGCGACGCCGAGCGGCGTCAGCCAGAGATCGGGGCGCACCTGCGCGCCGCCCTCGACGGGCGCGCCGCTGGTGGCCATCATGAACAGGCCGTAGGCCGCCACACCCGTGATCGCCAGACCCATCGCCATAAGGTTGTAAACCTTGAGCATGTAGGCGCGCAGGCCCGGGTCGATCGTGGCATCGGCGCGGCTACCGGCAGCGGGAACGCGTGCCCCGTAATTCCGATAATCAGCCATGGGTTTCCTAATTCCTTTCTGCGTGTTCCGTCCGGTGTCGGGCGCGAAACGCGTTCGCACACCGAGGCGCCGCTGGCGGAACCCCCAGCAGTCCTGCGTGAAATATGCGGAACCTTGCTTCTCTATACAAGGGTATCCAAGGTTGCAGACGGGCTGCCGGGCCCCTCCGGGCGATTAAATTTACGTTATCTAGGGCTTTCGCCGGTCCTACAGCGTCCGCAACACGGGGGCGGCCTTGCGTCCCAGCACCCGCCATGTGCCCGCAAGGCCAAGACCGATCGTCAGGAGAAGCGAGACCAGAAGCGTTGCAAGTCCCACGCCCCAGTCGAAACGGTAAGGCAACTGCATGATGGTGGAGACCACGAAGGACGAGGCGAGCGCGCCGGCCCCGATGGCGAAGACCGCCGTGCCGACACCCAGCAGCAGATACTCCGTGACATAGGCGCGGATGAGCGTTGCGCGCGTCGCGCCCAGCGTCTTCAGCACGACGGCGTCGTGCACCCTGCCGCGATTGCCGGCGGCCAGCGCCCCGGCCAGCACGAAGATCGAGGCCACCAGCGCCACCGCCGCAGCCGCACGGATGGCGAGGGCAAGTTGCGCGATGATCTGGTTGACGGCATCCAGGGCGTCGCGCACGCGCACTGCGGTCACCGCCGGGAAATCGTCACCCAGCCCGCGCAGCACCGCCTGCTCGGCCTCGGGCGTATCTTCGCCCATGCGCAATGTCGCCAGTGCGGTGTGCGGTGCACCGGCAAACGTATTGGGCGAGAAGACCATGACGAAATTGATCGACAGGCTTTGCCACTCGACACGGCGCAGATTGGCAATGCGTGCGGTGACGTTGCGGCCGAGCACGTTGACGGTGACCGTATCGCCGATCGTCAGGCCCAGTTGCCCGGCCTCCTCGGCCGCGAAGGACACGAGGTTTTCACCGGCATAGTCGGCCGGCCACCACTCGCCCTGCGTCAGGGTGGAGGCTGGCGGCATCTGCGTGGAATAGGTCAGGCCCCTGTCGCCGCGCAGCACCCAGGCGCCCTCCGCCGGCACGACCATGTCCCGGACATTGGTGCCGTTCAACTCCACGATGCGCCCGCGCAGCATCGGCACGGATTCCAGCTCGCTTCCGGGCGCCAACGCCAGCACCGCATCGCCGAAACGGTCCGCATCGGCCGACTGGATATCGAAGAAGAAGAAATTGGGGGCGCGTTCGGCCAAATTGGTGCTGATTTCGTTGCGCAGATTATTGTCGATGGTTGCCAGCGTGACCAGCAGCGTCAACCCGAGCCCCAGGGACAGCACCACCGAGGATGTCAGCGCCCCCGGGCGATGGATGTTGCCGATGGCAAGCCGCAGCGCGGTCGAGCGTACGCGCGGTGCGGCGCGGGCCAGCCACTGGATCGCCAGCGCCACCACGCGCAGGATGACGAAGGCGACGGCCGTGGATGCCAAAAAGACGCCGGCGATCCGCCTGTCGTCGGCCATGAACAGCGCGATGGCGGAAACCAGCAGGGCAAGGCCCACCGCCCCGGCCAGAAACGGCCAGTGCATCCGCAGCCCGCCACCGGCGCCGCTATCGCGGAACAGGGCGGCAGCGCCGACGTCGCGCGTGCGGCCAAGCGGCAGGAGAGCGAAGGCAAGGGCCGTCATGTAGCCGAACGCCGCCGCAACCAGAAGCGCCACCGGATAGACTTCCGGCCGCGTCTCGACCGGAATGGCCGCCTCCAGGAAGCCGGCGGCGACGAAGGGAGCGATCGCGCCCAGGACAAGGCCGAGACCGACGCCGATACTGGCCAGGGCCATGACCTGGATGAGGTAGATGGATACGACGAAATTGCCGCCGCCGCCGAGGCTCTTGAACGTGGCAATGACGGTGCGCTTGGAGTCCAGATAGGCGTTGACGGCGTTGGCAATGCCGACACCACCGACGATCAGGGCCGTTAGCCCCACCAGCGTCAGGAATTGCGAGAAACGCTCGATATTGCGCTGCAGGGCGGGTGCGGCACGGTCGTAGGGCCGAATGCTCCATCCCGCTTCCGGAAACTGCGCCTCGGCCTGCTCCGTCACCTGTGCGGCGTTGAGGTTTTCGGGAAGCCTGACCTTGTAGTCGTACTCCACGAGGCTGCCGGGCTGCACGAGGCCGGTGCGCTGCAGGGCATCGAGGCCGATCATCAGACGCGGTGCGAAGACGAAGCCGTCCGAGAGCTGATCCGGCTCCGTCACAAGGCGGGCGCGCAGCTCGAATTCCTGCGACCCGACGCGTATGCGCGCTCCCGGAGCCACGTCCAGCCGCGTGAACAGCTCGGGTGCAGCCACCGCGCCGGCGATGCCGTCCCGGTCGGCCAGAAGCTCGGCAAGCGAAGCATCGGAATCGGTCTCGACCGCGCCGTAGAGGGGATAGGCGCCATCGACTGCCTTGACCTCGCTGATGGTCTGGTCGCTGCCATCGGCCAGCCGCGCCATGGACCGCAGTTGCGCACTTTCGCCCACCGGCCCGGTCGCTTCCAGGTAGGCCCGCTCTTCTTCATTTGCCTGGCGCTGCGGCAGGCTGAAACGGATATCGCCGCCGAGGATGATGCGGCCCTCGCGCTCGATGGCCTCGGTCATCATGCGGGAAACGGAATTGACGGCGGCGATGGAGGCGACGCCCAGCGTCAGGCAGGCCAGAAAGATGATGAAGCCCGACAGGCCACCGCGCATTTCCCGCAGGGCGAAGCGCAGCGCCAGCCGAAGATTTCCCGCCGGGCGCGCCGGTGGACGGACGGCCCCTGCCGCTTCGTTGCCGGCCAGCGCGCTCATGCCGCTTCTACCGGCATTTCCGTGGCCTGGATGCGCCCGTCGCGGACCGAGACCTGCCGGGCACAGCGCGCTGCCAGCGCGGCATCATGCGTGACGAGAACCATCGTCATGTGTCGTCGCCTGACTTCGGAGAACAGAAGGTCCGCCACGAGGCGGCCGGTTTCCGCGTCCAGATTGCCGGTCGGCTCGTCGGCGATCAGGATGGCCGGCTCCGGCGCAAGGGCCCGGGCCAGCGCCACGCGCTGTTGCTCGCCGCCCGAAAGCGCCCCCGGATAATGATCGAGGCGATGGCCGAGGCCGACAGCCTCCAGTTCCTGCGCCGCCCGGGTGAAGGCATCCGCCGCGCCCGCCAGCTCCAGCGGTACGGCGACGTTTTCGATGGCCGTCATGTTGGGAATGAGGTGAAACGACTGGAAGACGATGCCGATATTGCGTCCGCGAAAAGCTGCCAGCCTGTCTTCGGAAAGGCCTTCGAGCGACTGGCCGGCCACTTCGACAAGGCCCGAATCGGCGCGCTCCAGCCCGGCCAGGACCATCAGAAGCGTCGATTTACCGGAGCCCGAAGGGCCAACGACGCCAAGCGATTCGCCCCGCCCGACCGTCAGCTCCATTCCCTTGAGTACATGGACGGCGCTGCCGCCGGCGCCCAAGGTCAGTTGAACATTTCGTAACCGGATCGCCATTTCAGCCAAGACGCCGTCATCCTATATGCCTGCGGACCATGGGGGATAACGCCAGCAAGGCGCCTCGAAAACGGGATATGGGCATCGAATGCGGCAAAAACACTTCCTGATCCCCGTGCTGGCCGCCCTTTTGCTGCTGCCCGCTCACTTTTTCGCGACTGCGAAGGCGCAGGAGCCGGGCCCGGTGGAGATCGTCGCCTTCGGCGACAGTCTTTCGGCGGGCTACGGCGTGGGCCCGGGCGAGGCATTTCCGGACCAGCTCGAGGCGGCCTTGCGGGAAAAGGGATACGACGTGCGGGTGGCCAATGCCGGCGTATCGGGCGACACCACCACCGGCGGCCTCGCCCGGCTGGATTGGTCGGTGCCGGACAGCGCCGACATCGTCATCGTGGAGCTGGGGGCCAATGACGCGTTGCGCGGCATCCAGCCGGACATCACCCGGGCGAACCTTTCGGACATCGTCGAGCGCCTGAAGGCGCGTGCCGATACGAGCGTGCTGCTGACCGGCATGCTGGCGCCGCCGAACATGGGCGAAGAGTTCGCCAGCGCCTTCAACCCGATCTTTCCGGATATCGCGCGGCAGTACGATGTGCCGTTCTATCCGTTCTTTCTGGATGGGGTGGCGGGCGTCACGCGGCTGAACCAGGCCGACTACATGCACCCGACCGGCGAAGGCATAGCCGAAATCGTGCGGCGTATTTTGCCGAGCGTCGAACCGCTGGTGGAAGAGCATCGCAGGATTTCCCCATGATATCGCAGTGCGGTGCTTGCGGTGAAACCGATTGAGTGATTCCCTCCCGATAGTGCGAGACATGCTCGAAGCAGAAGGAACCACTTCATGCCGCGACTGTTCACTGCCATCGAGATCCCGCGGGATGCGGCGCTATGTCTATCCTTCCTGCGGGGCGGGCTGCCGTCCGCCCGCTGGATCGATACCGAAAACTACCATCTGACCCTGCGCTTCATCGGCGACGTCGATTGCCACACCGCCGACGAGGTGGTCGCCGAACTCGACCGCGTCGCTCGGCCAGGCTTCGAGCTGACCTTGCGCGGGGTCGGCGCCTTCGGGTCCAAGAAGCCGCACTCCATCTACGCCGGGGCTGTCCCCTCGCCCGGGCTCGAGGCGCTGCAGGCCGACGTCGACAGGGCATGCCGGCGGGCCGGCATCGCGCCGAACCCACAGAAATTCGTACCGCATGTGACACTTGCGCGGCTGCGCCATCCGAAGGGCGAGGACGTCGCGCATTACCTGTCCGGACGCGGCAATTTCCGCTCGCCATCCTTCCATGTGGGTCGCTTCGTGCTCTACTCGTCGCGTGATTCCGTCGGTGGCGGCCCCTATCTCCTGGAAGAGGCCTTCACGCTGAGGGAATCGGTCTCGCGCCGTACGCCGGAGCATATTGCCGTTCCGGCATGATAGGGGCATCGGCTCTTGGTCGGCGCCCGGCACTTCCTATCTAACGTCTCATGAAACGACCGAGCCTTCCCGCCCTGCCGCTGAACCGGCAGAAGATCGCAGAAATCCTGCGTCCGGCCGATGCCGGGCAACAGGCGCGGCAGAAGCGGCGCGTGATGCGCTCGTTTCTGTCGACCGTGCGCCGTGCCGCAGGCGCGATCCCCTTCACCCGGGATCTTGCCGCCTCCTATTACTGCGCGATCGACCCGAATACGCCGCTTGCCTCGCGCGGCATCCTCCTGGCGGCTTTGGCCTACTTCGTCATGCCGGCCGATCTGGTGCCCGACCTGATGCCCTTGATCGGCTTCACCGACGACGCCGCGGTGCTGATGGCCGCGATCACGGCTGTGCGCGCCAACATCCAGCCCGAGCATTACGACCGCGCCCGCGCACTGCTGGACAGCGAGGCGGACAAGGCCGACGCCAGAACACCTTGATGCGAGGCCATGATCTGGACACGGTCTCGCCGCTTTCTTCGGTTTCGTGCGTCCCGATGCCCCGGAGATTCCAATGGCCGCCGAACCGATGTTTACGGTCCGGAAAGGCTCTTGGAATTAATTTCCGGGCAGATCGCGTTACGACGCGGAGTCGCGCCTCGGCGCGAGCCAATCGAAATTGATCATGCGGGGAACCATGTCCTTGAAGAAAGTCTTGACGGCAGCCAGCGCCCTTGTCGTCCTTTCCACCGCCGCCGTTGCCCAGACTCCGAACCGCCTGGAGCAGTTCAACGACTGGGGCACCTATTCCTACACGGCCGGCGGCAACAAGGTGTGCTACGTCCTGTCGACGCCGAAGACGAAGGAGCCGGCCAGCGTCAACCATGGCGACATCTTCTTCCTCGTCTCCCAGAAGCCGGGCCAGGCCACCGCGTACGAGCCGCAGGTCGTCATGGGCTATCCCATGCGCGAAGGCTCCAAGGTCACCGTGACGGTCGATGCGCGCAAGTTCACCCTGTTCACGCGGGGCGAGTCGGCCTGGGTCGAGAACCCGTCCGAGGAGCCGCAGCTCGTGGCGGCAATGCGCAATGGCCGCTCCATGTCGGTGGACGCGACCTCGGCCCGCGGAACCAGCACCAAGTACAGCTATTCGCTGTCCGGCATCACCGCCGCGATCAACTCCATCGGCAACTGCCGCTGACGGCAGTCGGCGGACGGCAAACCCGTTGGAGCGCAAAGGAATTTTGCGCTCCTTCTTGCGAAATTGTGCCAAAACGCGCATGTGAGTGTCCATTCGTTAGACACTAGAGACCGATGAAGGCGTGGCTGGCCACAGGCCGACGCCCGAAAGCGAGCCCATGAGCGTGAGCATCGACCTGGCCGGGCACAATCGTCCGACACCGGAAAAAGCGCCCGAACGCCAGTCCCTGCTGGGCCTGTCGCGCGACAGCCTGGCCGAGCGCCTGCGCGGCATCGGCGTGCCGGAAAAGCAGCTCCGCATGCGGGCAGGCCAGCTCTGGCATTGGCTCTATGTCCGCGGCGTCGACGATTTTTCCGCCATGGCCAACATCTCGAAGGATCTGCGCACGGCGCTGGCCGACAATTTCGAGATCGCCCGTCCGGAAATCGTGGAAGAGCAGATTTCCGTCGACGGCACCCGCAAATGGCTGTTCCGCTTTCCGGCGCGCGGCGCAGGACGCCCTGTCGAGATCGAAACCGTCTATATCCCCGAAGAGGGGCGCGGCACGCTGTGCGTATCGTCCCAGGTCGGCTGCACCCTCACCTGCACCTTCTGCCATACGGGCACGCAGCGCCTCGTGCGCAACCTGACCGAGGGCGAGATCGTCGGGCAGATCCTGACCGCGCGAGAGCGGTTGGGCGACCTGCCGGAAGCCGACACGCCGATGGGCGCCATCGTACCGTCCGATGGGCGGCTCGTGTCGAACATCGTGATGATGGGCATGGGCGAACCGCTCTACAATTTCGACAACGTCAAGCAGGCGCTGGCCGTCGCGTCCGACGGTGACGGCCTGGCGCTGTCCAGGCGCCGCATCACCCTGTCCACCTCCGGCGTCGTTCCGATGATCGGGCGGACCGGTGAAGAGATGGGCGTGATGCTGGCCATCTCGCTTCATGCCGTGCGCGACGATCTGCGCGATGTCCTTGTGCCGATCAACAAGAAGTACCCGCTGGACGAACTGCTGGCCGCCTGCCGGGCCTATCCCGGCCTGTCCAATGCACGGCGCATCACCTTCGAGTACGTGATGTTGAAGGGCGTCAACGACAGCCTTGCCGATGCGCGCGAACTCGTGCGCCTTCTGCGGGGCATTCCGGCCAAGATCAATCTGATACCGTTCAATCCCTGGCCGGGCACGGACTACGAGTGCTCCGACTGGGACCAGATCGAGC
This sequence comes from Aureimonas altamirensis, assembly GCF_001463885.1. GTDB lineage: Bacteria > Pseudomonadota > Alphaproteobacteria > Rhizobiales > Rhizobiaceae > Aureimonas > Aureimonas altamirensis. Next base: position 28,426 of record NZ_BBWQ01000012.1, read on the forward strand.
GGTTCGCCGATCTCGTCAACGATGCGGGCTATGCCTCTCCCATCCGCACACCGCGTGGCCGGGATATCTTCGCCGCCTGCGGCCAGCTCAAATCGGAGTCGGAGCGGATGAAGAAAGCCGACAGGCTAGCCTTGGCAGCGGCGGTGGCCGGCTGACGATCCATGCGGGCGGTGCTACGCTTCCTGTTCGTCATTCCGCTCGGCTTCGTCTTCGCCTGCTACGGCGCGGCCTTCGCGCTTCTCTGGCCGTTCATCGAGGTTCCGGCGACCATCGGCGACGATCCCTTCCGCATGGTCGAGATGTTCTTCGTCTTCACGGCGCAGGCCGCCCAGGTGGGCTCCGCGGCACTGCTGCCCTGGGCCATCTTCATGCTGGTCACCGAGATCATGGGGTGGCGCTCGCTTCTGCTGCATGCCGCAATCGGGCTCGCATCCGGCTTCGTCGCCCTGCGCCTGGCCTATGAGGGGGCAATGCCGCCCATCTCCATCCAGACGGCCATCTTTCTGGCAGGCCTGGCGTTCGGCATGATCTACTGGATCATCGCCGGACGGGCGGCCGGACTCTGGCGACGCAGGGCCAGCCCACCCGTCGATTGACCTGCCTCTTGCCGATCGGGCGACGCGCCCGATCTTCATCGTCATGTTGACAATCCATCACCTGAACAATTCCCGCTCGCAGCGGGTCCTGTGGCTTCTGGAGGAGCTCGAGCTCCCCTACGAAATCCGCCATTACCAGCGCGGCGCGGACATGCAGGCGCCTGCGGAGCTGCGCCAGTTGCACCCGCTAGGCAAGTCGCCCATCCTGACGGAGGGGGCCTTCACGCTGGCGGAGACGGGCGCCATCGTCACCTACATCCTGGAAACGCACGCACGCGGGCGCATGATTCCGGCGCAAGGCAGCCCCGATTACTGGCGCTACCAGCATTTCCTGCACCATGCGGAAGGAACGGCCATGCCGCCGCTGCTTCTGAAACTCGTTCTGGCGACGGTGACGAAGAAGACGCCGGCCCTGGTGCGGCCGGTGGTGGGCAAGGCGATGCAGGCGACGGACGAGGGCTTCGTGACGCCGCAGATCGAAAGAAACCTCGCCTACTGGGAAAAGTCCCTTGCCGATACGGGCTGGTTTGCCGGGCCGGATCTCAGCGCCGCCGATATCATGATGAGCTTTCCGGTGGAGGCATCCGCCTCGCGCGCCGACCTGTCCGGCTACGGCAACCTGACGGGCTTCCTGTCGCGGATCCACGCCCGCCCCGCCTATCGCGCGGCGCTGGACAAGGGCGGTCCCTACGCCTTCGCCGAGTAAGGCTTCAGGCGCGCGCCAGCATGAGCTTGACGGCGAATGCCGAGAACACCGAGGCAAAGAGCCAATCGAGCGCACGGGACGCCTTGGGGCTGCGGCGCAGCAGCAGCGCCACGCGGTCGGCCATCAGGATGACGCCGATGCAGACGCACAGTCCGATGGCAACGAACATGAGGCCGAGAAAGGCCAGCTTCGCGGCGGCGTGCGGATCGCTGGCAGCGACGAACTGCGGCAGGAATGTCAGGAAGAACAGGATGACCTTCGGGTTGAGAAGGTTGACCGCAAGGCCGGCACGCCAGTTGCGGCTGAAGCCCAGATAGGTCGATCTGCCCGATGCGATGGCCGGAGCCGATCCGTTGCGCACGGCCTGTACCGCCAGGAAGATCAGATAGGCGACGCCCGCCAGCTTCAGCACGGCAAACGCCTTGGGCGAGGCCGCCAGCAGGGCCGCAAGGCCCAGCGCCACAAGGGCCGTATGGATCATGATTCCGGTGAGGGCGCCGAACATGCAGGCGAAGCCGGCCTTGCGCCCCTGTGCGATGGTGCGCGACAGGAACAGGACCATGTCCGGGCCGGGCGTAACGGCCAGCACGAAAGAGGCGACGGCAAAGCTGGCAAGCGCGGTTGCATCGGGAATGAAGGTCATGACGGCGTGGTCCATCGGCTGTGACGGCGCCCTTGTAGACCCTTCATCGCCCGCACTCCACGGCTTTCCTCCGGCCCGCATCTCCTGTAGAGCGCATGGCCATGATCTGCGACGACACAAGGAAAGTGAGCAGCATGGCCGCGCATCGCGATGTCAAGAAAGTCGTTCTCGCCTATTCCGGCGGTCTCGACACCTCCATCATCCTGAAATGGCTGCAGACGGAATACGGTGCGGAGGTCGTCACCTTCACCGCGGATCTCGGCCAGGGCGAGGAACTGGAACCGGCCCGCAAGAAGGCCGAGCTGATGGGTATCAAGGATATCCGCATCGAGGACGTGCGAGAGGAATTCGTCCGCGACTTCGTCTTTCCGATGTTTCGCGCCAACGCCCTGTATGAAGGCACCTACCTTTTGGGAACCTCCATCGCCCGCCCGCTGATTTCCAAGCGGCTGGTGGAGATCGCGGAGGAAACCGGCGCCGACGCCATCGCCCACGGCGCCACCGGCAAGGGCAACGACCAGGTCCGCTTCGAGCTGTCGGCCTACGCCTTGAACCCGGATATCAAGGTGATCGCGCCGTGGCGCGAATGGGAATTGAAGTCCCGCACGCAACTCATCGACTTTGCCGAAAAGCACCAGATCCCCGTGCCGAAGGACAAGCGCGGTGAAGCGCCCTTCTCGGTGGATGCGAATCTTCTGCACTCCTCGTCCGAGGGCAAGGTGCTGGAAGACCCGAACGAAGAGCCGCCGGCCTATGTCTTCCAGCGGACGGTGAGCCCGGAAGAGGCGCCCGACACGCCCACCGTCGTCAAGATCGGTTTCAAGCGCGGCGATGCCGTGTCGATCGACGGCAAGGCGCTGCCGCCGCATGAAATTCTTGCCGCTCTCAACGATCTTGGCCGCGACAACGGAATCGGCCGTCTGGATCTCGTGGAAAACCGCTTCGTCGGCATGAAGTCGCGCGGCATCTACGAGACGCCGGGCGGCACCATTCTCATCGCGGCGCATCGGGCCATCGAAAGCCTGACGCTGGACCGCGGAGCGGCGCACCTGAAGGACGAGTTGATGCCCCGCTATGCGGAGCTGATCTATAACGGCTTCTGGTTCTCGCCCGAGCGCGAGATGCTGCAGGCGCTGATCGACAAGAGCCAGGAGCATGTCGAGGGCACCGTGACGCTGAAGCTGTACAAGGGCAACGTCATCGTCATCGGCCGGGAAAGCGACAAATCGCTCTATTCCGACGCGCTCGTCACCTTCGAGGACGATCACGGCGCCTACGACCAGAAGGACGCCGCCGGCTTCATCCGCCTCAACGCCCTGCGCCTGCGCACCCTGGCCAAGCGCGACCGCTGAACGGCATAAGCCCCTTATGCGATGGGCCCGGCGCCAGCCGGGCCCATCGACAGCACGGCCGGTCAGTGAGCCGGCGCCGCCTCGATGATAACGTCCGGCACCAGCGCGGTGAACGGCGGCACATAGGCCTGCAACGTCACCAGAAGCCCCACAAGCACGGCCAGCACGATCGAGTGCATGAAGACGTAGCGCAGGATGGGCCCTTCGCCGTTCTTCCAGCCGGTAGCGGTCGACGCGACGACGATGGACTGGGCATCGATCATCTTGCCCATGACGCCGCCCGACGAATTGGCCGAGGCCATCAGGACGGGGTTGAGGCCAAGCTGCTCCGCCGTGATGCGCTGCAGCCCGCCGAACAGCACGTTGGATGCCGTGTCGGACCCTGTCAGCGCCACGCCCAGCCAGCCGAGCATGGTGCCGAACAGCGGATAGAAGACGCCCGTATGCGCGAAGGCCAGGCCCATCGTGGCGTCGAGGCCCGAATAGCGGGTCAGGTATCCGAGCGCGAGCATGATGGCGATGGTCAGAAGCGAAAAGCGCACGCGCCAGATCGTCTGGAAATAGATGCCCACCAGCCGCGCCGGTGAGAAGCCCATCGCGAAGCCGCCGACGATGGCAGCAAGTAGAATGCCCGTTCCCGTCATCGACAGATAATTGAGGTTGAAGATTGCCGGCTCGATCACCGGGGCCGCCACGACCGGCGGAACCTTCTGGATGGTATTGTGCAGGCCCTCGAACGGCACCTTCACGATATGCATGCCATCGAGGGCGGCCTTGACCGACGGGATGCCCCACAGAAAAACGAAGACGGTCAGGACGGCCCAGGGCATCCAGGCGCGCAGGACGGCCGGGCGGTCGTAGCTTTTCGTCGTGTCGATGGCCGCTTCCGGGCCGATGCCGGCCGCGACGCGTGCATCTTCCTCGGCCTTGGCATGGCCGAGAAGCGCCGTCGACGTCCAGATGCGCTTCGGCTTCCAGACCCGCAAAAACAGCACCAGCGCAACCATGGAGCAGATGGCCGCCACGATATCGACCAGCCAGGGGCCATGGAAATTGGAAACGAGATATTGCGGTACGGCGAAGGAAACGCCGCAGACCAGGATGGCGGGCCAGATCTCCATCATGCCGCGCCAGCCGGCAAAGGCCCAGATGAGCCAGAACGGAACGAGCAGCGAAAAGAAGGGAAGCTGCCGCCCAATCATGGCCGACAGCTCCAGGAGATCGAGCCCGGTGACGGCCGACAAGGCGATCACGGGCGTCCCGAGTGCGCCGAAAGCCACCGGGGCGGTATTGGCGATCAGCGATAGGCCCGAGGCCGCAAGCGGCGAAAAGCCGAGGCCGATCAGCAGCGCGGCGGTAACGGCGACCGGTGTGCCGAAGCCGGCCGCGCCCTCGAAGAAGGCGCCGAACGAGAATGCGATCAGCAAGAGCTGCAGCCGCCGGTCATCGCTGACACTGGCGATGGAATTCTGCAGCACCACCGACGACCCGTTCTCGACCGTCAGGCGGTGGAGGAAGATGATGTTGAGGACAATCCAGCCGATGGGCATCAGGCCGTAGGCGGCGCCGAAGCCGGCGGCCAGCGCGGCCTTCTCGGCCGGCATGCCGAATGCCAGTATCGAAATGGCCAGGGCGGCGATCAGGCCGCACCCTGCCGCGATATGGGCGCGCAGATGAAAGACGCCGAGCCCGACGAGCATCACGACGACCGGTATGGCCGCCAGTATGAAAGAAATCGGCAGGCTGCCGAACGGATCGTAGTTCTGATCCCAGATCATGTCCCCTCCCCAAGGTTGCGGCAAAAACCACCGCCACAATTTGGTGGAATGGAATGACGTTTTAGTCAACGGGCCGTGACCGACATGTCATCCCGTTCGCGACCCCGCTTCAAACCGGCGGCCGGCATGCCCACATATCGGGAAAGATAAATCCAAGGTTGAAGCGATGACTGTCTACTCGATGCTGGATCTGGCGCCCGTGCCGGAGGGCTCAACCGTTGCGCAGGCGCTGGGGCGCTCGGCCCGCCTGGCGCAGCATGCGGAAGCCCATGGCTACCATCGGTTCTGGCTGGCCGAGCACCACAACATGCCCGGCATCGCCAGCGCGGCGACTGCGGTGGTTATCGGCCATGTCGCGGCCCATACGAAGACGATCCGCGTCGGTTCGGGCGGGATCATGCTGCCGAACCATGCGCCCCTGGTGATCGCCGAGCAGTTCGGCACGCTGGCCGAGTTGTATCCGGGCCGCATCGACCTGGGGCTCGGGCGGGCGCCCGGCACCGACATGCTGACGGCACGCGCCCTGCGGCGCAATCTGGAGTCCTCCGACAACTTCCCGCAGGATGTGGTGGAACTGCTGCACTATCTGGACGACGCGGACGAGGGGCAGAAGCTGCGCGCCATTCCAGGCGCCGGGACTCATGTTCCGGTATGGATCCTCGGGTCCAGCCTGTTCGGCGCGCAACTGGCGGCGCATCTGGGCCTACCCTATGCCTTCGCATCGCATTTCGCGCCGGCCGCGCTGGACGATGCGGCGGAAGTCTATCGCCAGACCTTCCGCCCCTCTGCCTTCCTGGACAAGCCCTATTTCATGCTGGCCGCCAATCTGTTTGCCGCAGCGACAGATGCCGAGGGCAGGAAACTGAAGACATCCATGCAGCTTGCATTTGCCCAGCTACGCACCGGCAAGCCCGGCAAGCTGCCGCGGCCCATCGACGATATCGACGCCGCGCTGGAGCCGCCCGCCCGCGCCATGGTGGACGAGGCGCTGCGCATCTCCGCCACGGGCAGCCCGCAATCGGTGCGGGATCAGTTGGCCGGGCTGATCGCGCGCTACCAGCCGGACGAGATCATGTTGAACGGCCAGATCCACGACGAGGCCGCACGGCTGGAATCGTTCCGCATCGGCGCGAAGGCGATGCAGGCGCTCAACGCCGAACGGCAGGCGGCGTAGCCGAGGGACTGCGCAGGGCAAGATAGGCGGCGATGGCCACGCAGGCGAAGGCCGGGATGATGGTGCGCACGGCCAGGACAGGGTCGGGTATGGCGGCCGCGATCAGGCCGCCGAGCAGCCCTGCGCCCATCTGCATGAAGCCCATCATGGCGGCGGCGGAGCCGGCGATCCCCGGAAACGGGGCCAGCGCCGCCGTCGTCATGGCGGGCATCACGAAGCCGATGCCGAAGGCATAGAGGCCGATGGGTATCATCACCTCGATGTAACCCGGCGCGCGCAGCGACAGGACCAGCAGCAGCAGCAACCCGCCGAGGCCGATGGCGAAGAGACCGGGCGCAACGAGCCGCTCCGCCGGCATCCAGCGCATCGACAGCCGCGTCAGCGACGAGCCGAGGAAGAACATTCCGGATTGGGCCAGCATGCCGATACCGAACTGCTGCGGCGTCAACCCCGCATGGTCGATCAGCACGAAGGGCAGGATCGTCGCCCAGGTGTAGAGCGCCCCGACAGATCCGCCGAGGACGAGGCAGCAGCACAGGAAGGTGCGGCTGCTTATCAGCTCGCCATAGGCAGACAGGATGGCGCGGGGCTGCAGCATGGCGGGGTTGGGCGTTGTCGTCTCGCGCATGGCGCCGAGCACGATGCCGATGACGGCAATGCCGAAGAACAGCATGACCACGAAGATGGCGTGCCAGCCCGCCAGCGCCAGGGTAAAGCCGCCGATGGTGGGCGCGATGGCGGGGCCCAGCGCCAGGATCATGCCGATGGTGCTCATGATGCGCGAAGACGCCTCGCCGGTGAACTGGTCGCGCACGATGGCACGCGCCGTCGCAACCCCGACGGATGCCCCCACCCCCTGCAGCAGACGCGCCGCAAGCAACCATCCGATGGTGGGCGCCAGTACGGCGACGAGCGCTCCGGCGATATAGAGGATCATGAAGATGACGGTTGTCCGGCGGCGCCCCAGCGCATCGGACAGCGGCCCGCAGACAAGCTGGGTGACGGCGAAGCCGGCGAAATACAGCGTCAGGGACAGCTTCACCAGGGCCGGGTCGGTGCCGAAGGCGCGCACCAGCTCCGGCATGGCGGGCGTATAGAGCGCCATGGAAATGGGGCCGATGGCTACCAGAAGCGCGCCGATGACACTCGTCCGCGCCTCGGACATGCGGCCTTTCATGCTGGTCAGGCGTCCGGGCGTCCGGTCAGGTCTTCCGGTTTCGACAGGTCGAGGCTGCCCAGCAGATCCGGGTCGCTCGTCAGGTTCGAGCGAATGCCGATCAGCGCCTTGACGCAGGCGCGCATGGTTTCTTCGTCGATATCGCGGGTCGCTTCGTCGTACACCCTCTGAAACAGCGGGCTCAGTTGCTCCATCAGCCGGGCCGCCTCATCCGTCGGATGGATGATCTTGGCGCGCCGGTCGGTGCGGTCGACCTCGCGGCGGATCAGGCCGCGCGCCTCCAGCCTGTCGAGATAGGCCGACAGCGTCATCGGCTCTATGCCCATCCGCTCCGCCAGCACCGCCTGCCTGGACCCGCAATACCGCAGCGCGTGGCCCAACGTGCGCACTTCCCCCGGCGTCAGCCCGCTGCCGCTTTCGGCGATGGTGCGTTCGAACGCCTGCCGATAAAGCCGCGCACCATCCGATAGAAGGAAGGCTAGGGTGTTGCCGGAGGTAAAATGAGTCACGAGCGACCTTTCCTGTGTTTGCCCGACCGGCCCGTCGAACCACCGGCCGATCGCCGGCAGGTCTTTCCACTATCCATGGCCATCCCTAACTGATAGCGCAAATGCAGCCTGTGCAGGAACTATCATTTCGAGGCCACCCTTGAACACACCACACGCCTTAAGTCCATTCGACGCGTCCGCCTTCGATTTCGATGGGGCAGCCGGCCTCCCGGACTTCTCGAAGCTTGCCGCCGATCGCTTCGAACCGGCCTTTGAAGCTGCCATGGCCCGCCATGCCGACGAGATTTCCGCCATCGCCGATGCGGACGCACCGGCCAGCTTCGACAATACCGTCGCGGCCATGGAGCGCGCCGGCGGTCTCTTGCGGCGCGTATCGGCCACCTTCCATGCGCTGGCCGGCGCCAATACCGACGATGCACTGCAGGCGGTGGAGCGCGCCGTGTCGCCCCGCCTCTCGCGCCATTTCTCGGCCATCTCGCTGAACGCGGCGCTGTTTGCGCGGATCGACGCGCTTTACGAGGCACGCGATACGCTGGGCCTCGACGCGGAGTCGCTGCGGCTGCTGGAGCGGATGCATCTTAGCTTCGTGCGCAGCGGCGCGCGGCTGGTCGGCGGCGACCGCGACCGGCTGGCCGCCATCAACGCACGGCTGTCGGAGCTCGGCACCGCCTTTTCGCAGAACGTCCTTGCCGACGAGAAATCCTACGCCTTGCCCGTACCGGACGCGGCGCTGGACGGCCTGCCGGCCTGGCTGGTGGCCGCGATGGCCGAGGCCGCCGAAGAGCGCGGGACCACCGGTCACGTCGTGACGCTGTCCCGCTCCCTGATCGTGCCCTTCCTGACCTATTGCCGCGACCGCGCCTTGCGCGAAACGGCCTTCGCCGCCTGGACGGCCCGGGGCGCGCATGACGGCCCGCACGACAACCGGCCGATCATGGCCGAGACGCTGCGCCTGCGCGCCGAAAAGGCGCATCTGCTGGGCTATGACAGCTTTGCGGCCTTCAAGCTGGCGGACAGCATGGCCAAAACGCCGGATGCCGTGCGCACGCTGCTGACGAGCGTGTGGGACAAGGCGCGCGTCCGCGCGCAAGCGGATGCGCAGGCACTGGCCGCGCTGGCGGCGGCGGAGGGCGACAACGCCGCCCTCGCCCCATCCGACTGGCGCTATTATGCGGAGCGGCGGCGACAGGCGGAATTCTCCTTCGACGAGGGCGCGTTGAAGCCCTACTTCCAGCTCGACCGGATGATCGAGGCGTCGTTCGACGTTGCCAACCGGCTGTTCGGCCTGACATTCGAGCGCGTCGAGGATGCGCAAGCATGGCACCCCGACGCGCGCGTCTGGCGGGTGCTGCGCGCCGATGGCTCGACGCTCGGCATCTTCATCGGCGACTACTTCGCCCGTTCCTCCAAGCGGTCCGGCGCCTGGATGAGCGCGCTGCGCGGCCAGGACAAGCTGGATGGCGGGCATACGCCCATCATCTACAACATCTGCAACTTCGCCAAACCGGCGAAGGGCCAGCCGGCGCTTCTGTCGATGGACGACGCGCGCACCCTGTTCCACGAATTCGGCCATGCGCTGCACGGCCTCCTTTCCGACGTGACATGGCCATCGCTGGCTGGAACGGCCGTCTCCCGCGATTTCGTAGAACTGCCTTCGCAACTCTACGAGCATTGGCTGGGCGTGCCGCAGGTGCTGGAAAAGCATGCCCTGCATGTCGACACCGGTCAGCCGCTGCCCGCCGACCTGTTGAGCCGCATGGAGGAAACGCGCAATTTCGACGCCGGCTTCGACACGGTGGAGTTCACCGCCTCGGCGCTGGTGGACCTTGCGCTCCACGAATTGCCGGAGGCCCCGCAGGACGCGGTCGCGGCCGAGGCCGAGGTGCTGGCACGGATCGGCATGCCGGACGCCATCGTGATGCGCCACCGGTCGCCGCATTTCGCGCATGTCTTCTCGGGCGACGGCTACGCGTCGGGCTATTATTCCTACATGTGGTCGGAAGTGCTCGACGCCGACGCCTTCGAGGCGTTCACCGAAACGGGCGACCCATTCGACCCCGAAATGGCGCAAAGCCTGCTGCGGAACATCTACTCGGCCGGCAACAGCCGCCCGGCGGACGTGCTGTATCAGGCCTTCCGGGGGCGCATGCCGGATGCCGGCGCGCTGATGCGCAAGCGGGGCCTTGCGGCCTGACAGCATCTCCTTGGCGGCGACCCTTTCGCGGCTGCGAAAGATAGTGTATAGGGACCGCCAAAGAATAGCGGCACAGTCTTGTCGAGGGTGCTTTCCCAGTGCGGGGAAGTGCCTTTGGTGTGCTTGAACCCCTTTTATCCGAGCGAGATCACATGAAGCTCCGCAATATCGCGATCATCGCGCACGTCGACCATGGAAAAACCACCCTCGTCGACAAGTTGCTCGCACAGTCCGGCTCCGTCCGCGAGAACCAGCGCGTCGAAGAGCGTGCGATGGACTCCAACGACCTCGAAAAAGAGCGCGGCATCACCATTCTCGCCAAGGCGACCTCGGTGGAGTGGAAAGACACGCGCATCAACATCGTCGACACGCCGGGCCACGCCGATTTCGGCGGCGAGGTCGAGCGTATCCTGAACATGGTGGACGGCGCGGTCATCCTGGTCGACGCATCGGAAGGCCCGATGCCGCAGACCAAGTTCGTGCTGTCCAAGGCGCTCAAGGTCGGTCTCAAGCCCATCGTGGCGATCAACAAGATCGACCGTCCGGACGAGCGCCACGAAGAAGTGCTGAACGAAATCTTCGACCTGTTCGTCAATCTCGACGCAACGGAAGAGCAGCTCGACTTCCCCGTCCTTTACGGCTCGGGCCGCGGCGGCTGGATGGCCGATGCGCCCACCGGCCCGCAGGACCAGGGCTTGGCGCCGCTGTTCGACCTGATCCTCAAGCATGTTCCGGAGCCCAGCACGGCCGGCAAGGACGAGCCCTTCGAGATGATCGGCACCATCCTCGAGGCCAACCCGTTCCTCGGCCGCCTCATCACCGGGCGCATCCAGTCCGGTTCGATCCGCCCCAACCAGGCCGTCAAGGTTCTGGACCGCGAAGGCAAGCAGCTTGAAAGCGGCCGCATCTCCAAGATCCTGGCCTTCCGCGGCCTCGACCGCCAGCCCGTCGATTACGCCGAGGCAGGCGACATCGTCGCCATTGCCGGCCTGCAGAAGGGCACCGTCGCGGACACGTTCTGCGACCCGTCCGTGACCACCGCCCTGGAAGCCCAGCCGATCGACCCGCCGACCGTGACGATGTCGTTCATCGTCAACGACAGCCCGCTGGCCGGCACGGAAGGCGACAAGGTCACCAGCCGCGTCATCCGCGACCGCCTGTTGAAGGAGGCCGAGGGCAACGTGGCCCTGAAGATCGAAGAGTCGGAAGACAAGGACTCGTTCTTCGTGTCCGGCCGCGGCGAGCTGCAGCTCGCGGTGCTGATCGAGACGATGCGCCGCGAAGGCTTCGAGATCGGCGTTTCGCGCCCGCGCGTCGTGATGCAGAAGGACGAGGCCACGGGCGAGACGCTGGAGCCGATCGAGGAAGTCGTCATCGACGTCGACGAAGAGCATTCCGGCATCGTCGTGCAGAAGATGAGCGAGCGGAAGGCCGAGATGGTCGAGCTGCGCCCCTCGGGCGGCGGCCGCCAGCGTCTGGTGTTCCACGCGCCGACGCGCGGCCTGATCGGCTATCAGTCGGAGCTGCTGACCGATACGCGCGGCACCGCGATCATGAACCGCCTGTTCCACTCCTATCAGCCGTACAAGGGCCCGCTGCCGGGCCGCACGAATGGCGTGCTGATCGCCAACGAGGCGGGCGAGGCCGTGGCCTACGCCATGTTCAACCTCGAGGATCGCGGCCCGATGGTGATCGACCCGGGCGTCAAGGTCTATGAGGGGATGATCATCGGCATCCACTCGCGCGATAACGACCTCGAGGTCAACGTGCTGAAGGGCAAGAAGCTCACCAACATCCGCGCCGCCGGCAAGGATGAAGCCGTGAAGCTGACCCCGCCCATCCGCATGACGCTGGACCGCGCCTTGTCCTGGATCCAGGACGACGAGCTGGTTGAAGTGACGCCGAAGAACATCCGCCTGCGCAAGCTGTATCTCGACCCGAACGAGCGCAAGCGCTTCGAGAAGAGCCGCAAGGCCGCTGCCTGACATCCCAACGGCCCGGCTGCCTGAACGCAGCCGGGCCCTTTCGGCCTTGTGATCGCAATTCAGGCATCCGGAGCCTGTTTTTTGCGCAGAATTTCGCAAATGCGAAATGCCATGCTTTGCGTTGCGAATGCGCCATCGTCAGATTGGCCCGGAACGCAGACGCAACGGCAACCCGGAATCACCAGATGACCGCACTCTCCCTGACCCGCCGCACCCTTTTCGCCACTTTGGCCGCGCTGTCGGCCGCCGCGGCCATGCCGCTGTCCGCCGCGCAGGCGCAGGACGCCATCCGCATCGGCGTCATGGCAGGCGAGACCGAAGAGGTGTTCAAGACCGTCGCCGAGCAAGCTGCCAAGCAGGGCCTGACGCTGACGATCGTACCCTTCTCGGACTATATCCAGCCCAACGAGGCGCTGGCCAATGGCGAAATCGACGCCAATGCCTTCCAGCACGGCCCCTATCTGGAAGCGCAGATCCAGCAGCATGGCTATGCCATCGAGCCGGTCGGCTACACGCTGATCCAGCCCATCGGCCTCTACACCCGCAAATACGGCAGCGTTGCCGAAATTCCGGACGGTGCGCAGATCGGCATCCCGAACGATCCGTCAAATGGCGGGCGGGCGCTGAAGCTGCTGGAACATGAAGGTCTCATCAAGCTGCGGCCCGATGCCGGCGTTCTGGCAACGGCCATCGACGTGGAAGAGAACCCGAAGAACATCCGGATCCAGGAGCTGGACGCCGGTATCGTCGGGCGCGCCATCGACGATCTCGACGCCGCCGTGGTCAACACCGACTGGGCCTTCAAGGCCGGCCTGACCGCCGAAGGCGACCGGATCGCCATCGAGCCGCTGGAAGACAATCCCTACCGCAACTTCATTGCCGTGCGCAGCGAGGACAAGGACAAGCCCTGGGTGAAGACGCTCGTCTCCTCGTTCCAGAACCAGCCCGTCGCCGATGCGCTGGAAACGGTCTACAAGGGCACCACGCTTCCCGCATGGTGAGCCCGGGTCACTCCGACCAGACATCGCACGCCCGGCCGATCCTGCGATTGGCCGGCGTCTCCAAGCGTTTCGGCACCCATGCCGCCATCAGCGATATCGACCTGGCGGTCGGCAAAGGCGAGATCGTCGGGATCATCGGTCGCTCCGGCGCCGGAAAATCGACCTTGATCCGCTGCATCAACGGGCTCGAGAAGCCCGACAGCGGCACGGTCGAGGTTGAGGGCCGCGCCATCGAAGGCCTGTCGGAAACGGGGCTGCAGCCGGTGCGCCGGCGTATCGGCATGATCTTTCAGCACTTCAACCTGCTTGCCAACAAGACGGTCGCCGAGAATGTTGCCCTGCCTTTGAAGATCGGCGGCCACGGCCGCGCCGCCCGCCGGCAGCGCGTGGCCGAGCTTCTGGACCTCGTCGGCCTGACCGGCCGTGAAGACCGCTACCCGGCGCAGCTTTCCGGCGGGCAGAAGCAGCGTGTCGGCATTGCCCGCGCGCTCGCGGCAGACCCTGTACTGCTTCTGTCGGACGAGGCGACTTCGGCCCTCGACCCGGAGACGACCGAGCAGATCCTGAGGCTTCTGGCCGACATCAACCGGCGGCTCGGCCTGACGATCGCGCTGATCACGCACGAGATGGATGTCATCCGCCGCATAGCCGGCCGTGTCGTCGTGCTGGATGGCGGGCGTATCGTGGAACAGGGCGAGACCTGGCGTGTCTTCGCGGCGCCGACCGCGCCCGAAACCGTCGCGCTGTTGTCGTCCGTCATGCCGGAAGCACCACTTGGCGACGGCGGCGCCTTGCCTGCGCTGACCGAGGGAGAAACGCTTCTGCGGCTGGACCTCGGCGGCGAGAATGCCCGAAAGCCCTTCCTGTCGGAAATCGCGTTGCGCCATGGCGCCTCGGCGCGCATTCTTGGCGGCGGCGTGGAAGACGTTCAGGGCCAGCCCGTGGGGCGGCTCTTCATCGGCGTGACGCCGCGTGCGGCGGCCGAGCTGCCGGACGTCATCGCTTCCCTGTCCGCCTATGCCCTGCGGGTCGAGGTGATCGCGCGATGAACCAGGCGCTGTACGACCTGTTCCTGCGTGCGACATGGGAAACGCTGCTGATGACCGGCGCTTCCGGCGCGGCATCGCTGGTGGTCGGCCTGCCCATCGCCCTGGTGCTGACGCTGACGGCGCGGGGCGGCATCATGCAGAACCGCGGCGTCAACTGGGTGCTGGGCGGCATCGTGAATGCGCTGCGCTCGGTGCCCTTCATCATACTTCTGGTGGCGCTGATTCCCTTCACGCGCTTTGTCGTCGGCACGTCCATCGGCACGTGGGCGGCCATCGTGCCGCTGTCCATCGCCGCCATTCCCTATTACGCCCGCATGGCCGAGGTTTCGCTGCGGGAGGTGGACCCGAACCTCGTCGAGGCGGCGCGCGCCATGGGTGCGACACGCTGGACCATCGTCCGCGAGGTCCTGGTGCCGGAGGCCCTGCCGGGCCTTGTCGCCGGCTTCGTGGTTACCCTGGTCACGCTGATCGGCGCGACGGCCATCGCCGGGGCCATAGGCGCCGGCGGGCTGGGCGACCTTGCCATTCGCTATGGCTACCAGAGGTTCGAGACGAACGTCATGATCGCGGTCGTGCTGGTTCTGGTGGCCATGGTGTGGCTGCTCCAATGGGGTGGCGACCGGCTCGTGGCGCGGCTCGACCATCGCAAGTCGTAAGCCGGGCGCGCTGTTGGCGATTTCCCTTCGTCGCGAAATGCGCTAGTGGCCAAGGCCGAGAAACAGTTTCCAATTTCAAGGATGTGCCCAATGAAGATCGAGGCGATCCCGCGCGGCAAGAACCCGCCGGAAGACATCAACGTCATCATCGAAGTTCCGGTAGGCGGCCAGCCCATCAAGTACGAGATGGACAAGGCGTCAGGCGCGCTCTTCGTCGACCGCTTCCTCTATACGCCGATGGTCTATCCCGGCAATTACGGCTTCATGCCGCATACGCTGTCGGACGACGGAGACCCGATCGACGTGGTCGTCTGCAACACGCGCCCGCTGCTGCCGGGCTGCGTCATCGCCGTGCGCCCCATCGGCGTTCTGGTGATGGAAGACAACAAGGGCCAGGACGAGAAGGTGATCGCGGTTCCTTCGGCCGACATGACCCTGCGCTACGAGAAGGTGCGCGAGCACACCGACCTTCCGGAAATCACCCTGAAGCAGATCGAGCACTTCTTCCAGCACTACAAGGATCTGGAGCCCGGCAAATGGGTGAAGATCGGCGAATGGGGCGGCTCCGAGCATGCACGCCGGCTGATCCTCGAGGCTATCGAGCGCTACGAGGCTTCGAGCAAGTAACCGGCCTCACTTGAGGGCGGGCATCAATTCGTCGCGTGTCCGGGCGGACACGCGGCCGACCGCCTCCAGCGTATCGACGCCACAGCGAAAGCGCGGGGCCACCGCATCGGCGGCCTCGCGCGCCAGTTCCATCGCCGCGCTGTTGGCTGCGACATCCACGAAGGCGGCCAGGCACCCCGGACCGGCAACGCCGCCGGCTTTCACCACTGCCAGAAGATCATCCGTACCGCTGCCCGAAGGCCTCGGAAAACGATAGCGCACGATGCCGGCCAGCGGCCGGTTGCCGGCGATGCGCCATTCCATGGTGCGGCCCAGAATATGCGGCAGACGGAATGTCGGCGATCTGCCTTCCGGGACACCCACCGCGACGCGCCAGCTCCCCTTCTCTTCCTCGGACACGAAGACATCCGTACCCGGCAGCCCGGCGCATCGCCATGCCGCTTCCGAAAGGGCCTCGCACCGGTTCAGGAACAGGGGCGTGGCGGCGGTGGTGATGCTGTCCCGCGCGGGAGGCGCCTGCCCGCCGGCTGCCGTCATGGCCAGAAGCGGGACAAGCAGCCAGTGCATCATCGCAAACGCCTCCTATGCGCCCATGGCGCCAGGGTCACATGCCGAGCAGGACCGGCGCAATGGAGTATATGATCAGTTGCTGCAGGAAGAAGATGCCCAGAAGGACGACGAGGGGCGACAGGTCGATACCGCCGAGATCGGGCAGCACGCGACGGATGGGCCGGTAGATCGGCTCGGTGACGCGATACAGGAATTCACCGATCATGCCCACGAACTGGTTACGCGGATTGACGATATTGAAGGCGAAGAGCCAGGACAGCACGGCGGACGCGATGATGATCCACCAGAGGATATTGAGGATAAGCAGTACGAGCTGAATGACTGCGAGCATGGGGATGTAAGCCTCGTGGAAACGACGGCTCTCCTGTAGCGCATCGGGACCCGTGTCGGAAAGCACCGCTTCGTGACATCGCGCTTGACAGCCGGCGGGCCAGCGCACTAGAAGCCCACTCGAACAGGTGGACGGGGCTGTAGCTCAGTTGGGAGAGCGCGTCGTTCGCAATGACGAGGTCAGCGGTTCGATCCCGCTCAGCTCCACCAGTTCCTCCCCATGACAATGCTCTCCGAATCTTCCGATTTTGCGGTTCGACCCTCGTTGGTCCGGTGAGATCGAATCCGCCTGCAAAGGCCTGCCGAAACACGATCCTCCTATCCTTCAGTCGAACATAACTCCGAAACGCGTGAGGGCTTGCGAGGAAGTCGAACTCCGTTCGATGCCTGCCCTCGGCCTGCAACCGACCGGTCTTTGTGATAAGAATATTTGTGAAATATTCTTATCTTCGCTATGATCGCGGGAGACAGGAGGCTGCGATGGCAACCATGACTATCTCCCTGCCCGATCCGATGAAGGACTGGATCGAGGCTCAGATCAAACAAGGTGAATATGCCAGCACGAGCGATTACGTGCGCGATCTGGTCCGAAGGGACCGTGAGCGCCGTTCACATCCCGAGCTGACGCTGAACGATCTCAAACGCATCGTGATGGAATCCCGTGAGAGTGGTGTCAGCGATCAATCAGTATCGAGCATCATCGCCGACGCCAGGAAAGCGGCGCGGGAAAAAGGCTTGCTGAGTGAGTAATTATGGCCTCACCAAACGGGCCAGAGATGATCTCTTCGACATCTTTCTCTTCGGGTACGGAAAATTCGGCGAGCGGCAGGCCGAAGCATATGCCGCCGACCTCGAGCATGTTTTCCAGCTCCTTGCCGAGAATCCCCGACTGGGGCGCAATGCCGACGTTATCGCAGCAGGCGTTCGCCGTTACGAGCATCAGTCCCACATCCTCCTGTACCAGGAGATGCCGTCCGGCGTGCTGATCCTCGCCGTCGTACACAAGAGCAGCGTCCGACGGCTCTCACTGTAGACTCTCCGTACAACCACCGCAGTACCAAGCCCGGCGGTTTCCAACCGTATTGCCATGGGCCGCACAGTCGCAGCCGAAATTGCTAGCCTCGACCGTTAATTTTGCCGGAACCTGCGTCTGTCCGCGCACTTTCTCTCGCATGGATCGGCCACCCGGCCGGATCAGGTGAAGGGATCATCACATGGCTACGGAAAAGACGCTCGCGGATGCGTTCCACGAGACCTTGAAGGACGTCTACTACGCCGAGAAGCAGTCGGTGAAGGCGCTGAAGAAGTCGGCCAAGGCCGCCGAGGCGCAGGAGCTGAAGGACGCATTCACCAAGCACGGCGAAGAAAGCGCCGAACAGGTCGAGCGGCTCGTTCAGGTGTTCGAGATCATCGGCAAGACGCCACGGGCAAAAACCTGCGAAGCGATGCAGGGCATCACCTCCGAGATGGAGGAAGACCTGGAGGATTTCGCCGGAACGGACGCCGCCGATCAGGTGCTGATCGGCTGCGCACAGGCGGTCGAGCATTACGAGATCGCCCGCTACGGCCTTCTTAAGACCTGGGCCGAGAAACTCGGCTACACCGACGCCGTGCCGCTTCTGGAGCAGACGCTCGAAGAAGAGAAGGCAACGGATGCACTGCTGAGCGAGATTGCCGACGGCCTGTCCTACGGAGACACCGAAAAGCCGGCCGCCAAGCGCAAGTCGGCCTGACGGCAGTTCAGACAGGATATGCTGCAAGCGGGAGGGGCCTTTGGCCCCTCCTTTCATGTATGCGTTCTATTTTCTGGGCGTCGGCGACAGCGGCGTGATGCCGCCTTCGTCCGACGCGCGCGGATCCGCGCCGGCCTCCGTATCCGTATCGGTAGAAGCGGCCGCAGGATGATGTGCATCGTTGTCGGGAGAGCCTTGCGTCCTGGCGCCGATATCGGGCGCTGCCACAAGATCCTCCTTCTCGGCACGGCGGTCCGCCTCGGGCGACTGGCCGAATGAGAAGATACGATTGAGTAAGCTTCGCTTGGCCATCGGCTATGTCGATCCAATCTTGTCGGTTGCTGATGAAGCGGGAGCCACTGGACCACGCCGTCTCACAGTTCATATACGACCACCTTACCCGATCGTTCCCGAAACGCTCGGGCGCTCCCAGGTGGAGCGAAGGCCCGGCAACCGAAGAGCCTGTAAACAGGGAGGCAGAATTGGTTTCACCAGTCGTCGCAAAACTCCTTCGTGGAAACACGCTGCCTCAGGCGGATTGCGATCTTCTCCACGCCGTCGTCGGTGCGGGACGCCGCCTGCCCCCCGGCACCGAGATCATCAACCAGGGCGATGCGGCCGAGTTCGTGCATCTCGTGCTCGAAGGCCTCGCATATCGCTACAAGCTGCTGCCGAACGGCAAACGGCAGATCATCGGGTACCTCGTGCCGGGTGATTTCTGCGATCTCTACACCTTCGTCCTGGAGCGGATGGACCACAGCATCGCGGCACGCAGCGAATGCGTCGTGGTCAGGCTGAAGGAAGCGGACATAGCGATGCTGACGGAGCGGCCGGCACTGGCGCGGGCTTTGTGGTGGTCGTCGCTTGTCGATGAAGCGATCCTGCGGGAATGGCTTTTGAACGTCGGGCGCCGCGAGCCCGACCGCCGGGTGGCGCATATCGTCTGCGAACTGTTCTTCCGGCTGCAGGCCGTGGGCCATGCCAGCGGCAACAGTTTCCAACTGCCCGTGACGCAATCCGAACTCGCCGATACGGTGGGGCTGACGACGGTATCGGTCAATCGCGCGCTGCAGATGATGCGCCGAGCCAACCTGATCACCCAGGTGGGCCGTATCATTACGATCCCCGACATTCCGGCGCTGACGGCCTTTGCCGATTTCGACCCGGCCTACCTGCATTTCAAGACCGCCGGAAAGCGGCTGGAGAATCCCTCTCAGGGCCGTTCGCTGGCGACGGCCGGGCTCGGAGAAACCCCCGCCCGCAACCGGGAACATAAAGCGGTATAACGGAATTTGCCCGGTACCGGCGGTATTTTGCCTTTGGTGGCGATTACCCGCCGCGAAGGCGGAACGGCCCATCCGTGACGACGTAGCCCCTTGTAAGGCGCTCCTGCAAAACGCGGGCGGGCGCCCCCATCCGAAGGGGATTTTCATGTTCTACACTGACGGTAAACTTCAGTTTCCGGTACGCGTCGAGAAGCCGAACCCGCTCTTCGCCAAGGCGCTCCAGCAGGCGATCGGCGGCGTTGAAGGCGAAATCCGCGTCGCCATGCAGTACATGTTCCAGGCGTTCGGCGCCCGGGGCCCGGCCAAGTACCGCGACATGCTTCTGAATACGGCCACTGAGGAACTCGGCCACATCGAGATGCTGGCGACCGCGGTTGCGCTCAACCTCGAGAAGGCGCCGCTGTCGCTGCAGGAAGACGTTTCGGCGGATGTCGCCGGCGGCGCGGTGCTGAACGGCATGGACATGCGCCATATCCTGTCAGCGGGCCTTGCCGCGATGCCGGTAGATGCGAACGGCATTCCGTTCGACATGTCGCATGTCTACGCCTCGGGTAATATCGCCGCCGATATGTATGCCAATGTCACGGCGGAAAGCTCGGGCCGCGCCCTTGCGGTGCGCCTCTACAACATGACCGACGATCCCGGGATGAAGGAGATGCTCTCCTTCATGATCGCGCGGGACACGATGCACCAGCAGCAATGGCTGGCAGCCCTTGAGGATATGGGCGGCGAGACGGCAAACCTGCCGATCCCGAACTCCTTCCCGCAGTCGGAAGAGAACCAGAAATACTCCTACGCCTATTTCGGCCACATGGTCGACGGCTCCATCCCGGAAGGGCGCTGGACATCCGGACCTGCGATGGACGGCAAGGGCGAGTTCTCGGCCATGCAGTCCGAGGCGATGGGCGGCAAGCCTTCGCTTGCACCGGCCCGCCCGGACGGAGGAGCGCAGACCGGCCAAACCTCGAAGTCGGGCACCGAGGGCATCATCGGAAGGGTCGAAGGCGCGATCGAACGGAACTTTTAAGGCGGCGACGCCGAGCAAACGAAGACAAGGAGGCTTCCTATGAA
This sequence comes from Aureimonas altamirensis, assembly GCF_001463885.1. GTDB lineage: Bacteria > Pseudomonadota > Alphaproteobacteria > Rhizobiales > Rhizobiaceae > Aureimonas > Aureimonas altamirensis. The sequence goes on from NZ_BBWQ01000012.1 coordinate 48,863, forward strand.
AGCTTTATGCTGGCACGGAACCAACGACATACGTTGCGACACGGTCGACGACCCTTCGATCGAAGATGCGCGTGACGTGATCATCAAGGTCACGAGTTGCGCCATCTGCGGCTCGGACCTGCATCTGATGGACGGGCTCATGCCCGAAATGCACAGCGGCGACATTCTCGGGCACGAATTCATGGGCGAGGTGGTCGAGGTCGGCTCGCCTAACCATCCGCTGAAGAAGGGCGATCGCATCGTCGTCCCCTTCAACATCAACTGCGGCGAATGCCGCATGTGCAAGATGGGCCTCTACTCCTGCTGCCAGCGGTCGAACCGCAATGGCGACAAGGCGGCCGAGATGTTCGGCTACCCGATCGCCGGGCTGTTTGGCTACTCGCATATTCTCGGTGGCTACTCCGGCGGACAGGCCGAGTATGTCCGGGTGCCGATGGCCGACTTCGCACCGATCACGGTGCCGGAGGGGATGAGCGACGACGACGTTCTGTTTCTCACCGACATCTTCCCGACCGGCTACCAGGGCGCGGAACAATGTGACCTGAAGGGCGGCGAAACGGTTGCCGTGTGGGGCTGTGGCCCGGTTGGCTTCTTCGCGATCCAGTCGGCCAGGCTTCTGGGCGCCGAACGGGTGATTGCGATCGAGACGGTGCCGGAGCGTATCCAGCTTGCGCGACGGGCCGGGGCGACCGACATCATCGACTTCGAGAAGGAGGATGTCTTCGAACGGATTAGGGAGATCACCCGCGGCGAAGGCGCCGACGCGGTGATCGACTGCGTGGGCATGGAGGCCGATGCCGGCCATGGGCAAGGCGGCATCCTGTCGACCATCAAGGAGAAGGTCGCACCCGCCGAGCGGCAGTTCGCGCTGTCCCAGGCGATCCAGTCCGTGCGTCCCGGTGGCGTGGTGTCGATACCCGGTGTCTACGGTGGTCCGCTGTCGATCAATATGGGCCAGGTGGTCCAGAAAAGCCTGACGCTCCGCAGCGGACAGACGCATGTCAAACGCTACCTGGAGCCGCTGACGAAGCTGATCCGGGAGGGCAAGGTCGACATGACCTCTTTGATCAGCCACCGAAGCGCCGATCTGGCCGACGGTCCGGACCTCTACAAGGCGTTCAAGGAAAAGCGCGACGGCTGCACCAAGGTCGTCTTCAACCTCAGTTGAACGATGGGGGCGCCGGCAACGGCGCCCCCTCGGACGCTTGATACCGAACTGTCCGCAACGGCTCAGGCGATCCTGTTCAACACCGCCGCCACGATGGCCTCGGGCCGGTCTTCCTGCACGAGATGGCCGGCACCCGGTATCGGAATGCAGGGTCCATCCGAAATGAGGCCGGCCAGCGCCTCGCCCTGCGCAAGGGGGAGCCATGCATCCTCCTCGCCCCACAGCACCGTGACGGGGCAATCCATCCGCGCATAGGTTGCCTGAACCGCGTCCGTGAACGACTGATCCATCTGCGCGATCTGGCGGTAGAATGCCGGCTGCCCGACCGGACCCAACCAGGGCGCGCAGTAGATGTCCATTACTTCGCCCGCCAGCGGCAGATGCGCGGCCGTCTGGAGGTACGCTTCCAGCAAAGCGCGGTGCATATAGGTGGGCATGGTTGCGAAGGCGGTCTCATGCCGACGCACATGCTGCACGAAGGGCGAGCCCCAGGGCGCGAGAGCGACCGCGTCGAAGATCGTTAGCGAGGCATAGCGCAACCCATCGAGATAATATGCGCGCAAACTGGTGGCGCCGCCGAAATCATGCGCCAGCATGTCCGGACGATCCAATCCCCACTCGTGGAACAGGCTCGCCAGAACCAGGTTCTGAACGCCGAGGGAGACATCCTGCCCGTCACGCATGTCCGATTGGCCGTAACCCACCAGGTCGAAATAGTAGGTGGTGCGATGGGCGGCGAGATGCGGCACGATCCGCCGCCAGACCTGCGATGAAAAGGGCGTGCCATGGACGGCGACAAGGGGTGGCCCGCTACCCATCCGGCCCCATCGTACCGCGTTCCCGGTGATGAACGATGTATGTGGCAACGGTAGCGGAGCGCATGTCATGTCCGCACCGGGCCACCGAAGATCATTGCCAGCATCTGTTCAAGCCAGCGGCGGACGGGCGCATCGTAGATGGCACGGCCAGTGAAATGCGCACCGCGTGCCTGTGCGCCCGGCAGCGTCAACCGTTCATGACCATGCGTCGTCCAGCGATGCATCATCGCCAGCGTCAGCTCTGCATGGAACTGCACGCCGAAGGCCTTGCCGCCATAGCTGAAGGCCTGGTTGGGAAAGGTATCGCCCTCCGCCAGCAGACGGGCCCCCGCCGGCAGGTCGAACCCCTCCCGGTGCCACTGGTAGACCATGCCCGGCCAGTGCGGCAGCAGGCTGCGCCCCTCGAATGTCGAGCGCACCGGATAATATCCCACCTCGACCAGCCCGTCCGGATGCGGGCCGACCCTGGCACCAAGATGCTTGGCAAGCATCTGTGCGCCGAGGCAGATGCCGAGAAACGGCCTTTCCTCACGCAGGGGAACCGACATCCAGTCCACCTCCGCCCGCAAATGCGGCTCGGCGTCGTTGGCGCTGGGCGGACCGCCGAAAACGATGGCCCCGCGATGCTCGTCCAGCGTCGGTGGGAGAGCTTCTCCCATAACGGGGCGGCGGATATCGAGGCCGACGCCGGCCGCGTCCAGCAACTGCCCCACACGGCCCGGCGTCGAGGTTTCCTGATGCAGCACGACAAGGATGGGGCGTGGATCGTCGATCGCGTCCAACGCGTAACGCCGCTCGGCATCCGCCTCGATGCCGACCAGGCCGCGCGGTTCGCCGCCGTCAGCCATCGCCCTTGAGCCGCCCTGCGGCATAGTGCTTGGCTTCCATGCGCTGGCGGGTGGAGATGCCCAGAAGGTCAGAGATACGCCAGATAAGATTATCCTCCAGCTCGCCAAGCTGGCCATCCACAAGGCTGACCTCCCACAGAGCCCGCACGAAGCGCAGGCGGGAATCCTCGTCCAGATGACGCATCAGGACGCTGGTGAAGGCGAACAGGTCCACGGCCTCCTCGTCGGCCTCGCGCCCCGCCTCTATGATGCGGGATGCCTCGGCCGGTCCGATGGCGAACTTGTCGGCGATCAGCTCATGGATGCGGTCCGACTCGTCCGGGGTAACCACCCCGTCGGCGGCACAGAGATGGTAGAGCAGCGCAGCTATGGCCACACGGGGATCGTCGACGCCCGGCCGCGCGCGGTCCACCGGCATGGCGAACCCCTCCAGAAATTCCTTCAGGCGGTCGAGCATGTCTGCCTGCCGTCTCCATCACCGTGGATTCGATCCACAATACTGCAATGCAGCATCGCGTGTTCCCCCGGCGAAATCAATTGAACCGTGCTTCCTTGCGCGCTTCGTAAGTCTCGCCGTCCTTTGCCACAGCCGGCGGGGCATCCACATCGTTGGCGGCGGCCGGCTCCACGACAGGCCCGTCATCGACGGTCTCGACCGTTACCGGCCGTTGCTCGATTTCGTGGCGCGGCGGCAGGGGAACCTCTTCCAGCAACGCACCCTCCCCGGCCTCGGCCTCCATCGGCGCTTTCCATGTGAAGGCGTCGATCTTGCCCGTCACGGGCGAGAATGGCCGCCACTCGCGCGAGACGACGCCATCGGCCGTCCAGGCCGGATCTTTCGGCGCGCGCAGGGCCCTTTGCATATAGGCGCGCACGCGCCCTTCCGGGCCACCCTCGGCCTCTTCGATATCGGCGAGCAGCAGATAGACGCTTTCGCGGGGGGTTTTGGCGGCGACGGCTTCCGCCTCGGTCCGCGCCAGCGGATAATGCCGCGCCTCGAAGGCGGCATGCGCCACCGCAAGATGCGATTCCGGATGGTCGGGGTGGTAGCCGGCCAGGCGCTGCGCCCGCCGAAGGCGCTCTTCGGCGCTGTCGCCGGCATTCAGATGAACATAGGCAGCGGCCACATCGGGATGCGGCTCGGCCCGCCAGGAGGATTCCAGGATCTTCTGCGCCTTGCGGCTGTCTTCGAGGCGCACCAGCGCCTTTGCCGCGACCAGGGCCGCGGGGGTGAAATCGGGCTGCAGCTTCTGCGCCTCGCGCGCTGCGGTGCGCGCGGCTGCCGGGTCCGAATCCGACAGGGCGATGGCCTTGCCCGTCAGAAGGACGGCGCGCTGGCGATGGCTTTCCGACCGCTCGATCAACCGCGAATTGCGTTGCGCCTCCAATATGGCGAGCGCCCCGTCATAATCCCCTTCCGCAGCCTTCAGCTCCAGCACTGCGTTACCCGCCCATGGCACATGCGGCGCAATGCGCACCGCCTGCTCGGCGTAGTGGCGCGCGGCCGTCATGTCGCTTGCGCGTTCCGCCTCCAGGTACAGGCCGCGCAGCGCCAGAAGCCGCGTGTCGGAATCGCTTTCCATGGTTTCGAACACGCGCCGGGCGCGGGCATGGTCGCCCTCGATCATCGCGGTCTGCGCGTCGAGAAAGCGCAGCAACGGTTCCTTTTCAGCGGACAGGAGCTTCTGCCCCTGCCGTTCCATGCGGCGCGCCGTTACGGCATCGCCCGCGCCGGCGGCCAGGATGCCGTTGGACAGGGCGCGGTAGCCACGGTCGCGGCGGCGCATATCGAAGAAGCGGCCGATCCTGTCCGGCGCGCCGAAGAGCGCCTGGAACAGCCAGAACAGAAGCACGGCGCCCAGTACCACCAGGCCCAGCGCGATGACGAGCACCATGAAGCTGGTGCGCAGCTCCTGCCCCTGCCAGACGATGCTGACCGTGCCGGGATTATCGGCAAGCCAGGCGAAGCCGAGGCCGGCGGCAAGGACAAGAAGAAAAAACGCGAGAATACGCAGCATATCTTGGCCTCACTCCGCCGTCGGGGTGGTTGCGTTCAGGGCATTGGTCAAAGCGCCATCGACCAGCTCGCCGGCCTGCAGGCGCGCCTCGACCCTGGCGGCAAAATCGGCGCTCGCCTGTTGTGCGGGTTCCGGCAGGGTCTGGCGCTCGGACAGGAACGTGGACAGATCGCCCTGCCGCAGGGCCGAATCCATGCGCGCCACCGCGCCTTCCGGGCCCTCTGCCGTCTCGCTGGCCGCACCCTCGGGACGCACCGTGACGAGCGAGCGGAGCCCGGCCATGAACTGGTCTCCAACCGGCGCGTTCGCCGTTTCCGGACGAACCGCCAGAAGCAAAGTCCGCTCCAGCTCCGGCCAGTCGGCCTGTAGCTGCGCCAAGGTCGTCACGCCGCTGGCGGCACTGTCGCGCAGGGCGTCCACCGCCTCGCCGCCGCCGCTGGCCTGCGCATAGGCTTCCAGCTCCGGCATGAAGCCGCCGCCCCGGTCGATCGCTGCCTTCAACGCGGCGGCGGACAAAGCGATGGCGGCGTTGCGGTTGGCCGATTCGATGGCATCGACGCGGCTGCCGATGGACGCCACCTGCTGCCCGGCCTGTTGCGCATCGCCGCGCGCAGCGGTTGACGCCTCATTGGCGCTGTTGGCCGTGTCGGCTGCACTGGTAGCGGCCTGTTGCGCCGCATCGGCCGCCTGGCGCACCTGATCGATCTGCGAGCGGACATCGTCGAGCGCGGTCGCGAGATCGCCCGAAGCGGACGTGCCGCTTTGCAACGTCCGCTCCGCCGCCGCGACGCGATCCGACAGAGCCGAGAAATCCGTTGCCGACACAGGCGAGGTCGTCGCACCGCCGGCGGCCTGGGCGGACTGGATCTGCTCCACCACCTCGCGCATGGCGGAGACGTCTCCGGACAGGCGCTGGACCTCTCCGGCCGAGGCATACTGCGATGCTGCGGGCTGGGCCACGGGCAGCCCCGGCAGGAGGCCGCCATAAAGCAGGATACCGCCACCGACGAGCGCGATCACCGCCCCGCCGACGGCTGCCCCGACGAGGGAGCCGGTCGTGGGCGGCGCGGGATGGATTTCCGGCTCGGCATAGGGGGCGGCTTCGGGCGCGGCGGCGGCATTCGGCGCAGCGGCCGACAGCACCGTCTCGTCATCCTCGAATTCGGAAAGGTCGGCCTCGGACAGGGGCCGGGTGAAGCCTTCCTCGGCGGCAAAGGCGTCGGTAGCGCTGTCCGGGTGCGCGTCGGCGGCCGTATCCGCCTTGGCCGCAGCCGCGCTTTCGGGCTTTGGCGTCGCACGGGACCGGTCCTGCGATGCCGCCTGCTCGGCCACGCCGTCCCCGGCGGTGGCCGAGGGCTGCTGGCTGGGCGCCGGCAGCCGGCTTTCGGGCTTGGGCGCAGGCTGCGACGCTGGCGTAGGCTCCGAGGCAGATGCAGTGCCTGGCTCCGGCGCAGCGCCTGGCGCAGAAGCCGGTTCTGGCAGTGGCTCTCCGGCCGGATCCGGCCCTTCGACCTGCGGTGCACCTTCGGCGGGGATTTTGCCCTCCGCCGTCAGGTCGATGGTCTTGGGGGCGGTCGTGTCGCTCGCCTTCGACCGCCGCGGACGATTCGCCATGCGCTTGCTCCGTTCCCTTGTCGGACCGGCTGCCGCCGGCCCCAAATCTCGATTCTCGGTCAAGGGTCGGCATCGACCCCTGCGCCGTCAACCCGGCACGCCATCGGGGCCGGGCATTCGCGTTCCTGCATGTAGCGCCGTCACGGCAGAGTGCAACGATACCGAAGCATCGCATCGATCAGGCTGTCCATGGCCGGTATGGGAGAAACGATGCAATTGTGCCGAAGGCTGGGCAGAACCGCCGCCGCGATGCGCTCCGACAGACAGAAAAGCGGCCCTGCGCCCACCACATCGCCAAACCGGGCGTGAAGCTGCCCATAGGCTTCGGCCTGCCCGGCAGACAGAAGCATCACGCAATCCGCCGGCCAATCGCCCAGCGCGGCTTCCACCTCTTCCGGCGAGGGCTGACGGCTGACGACGCGGTAGACATCCGCCGTGGTGAAGCTCAGCCCGGCCCGTGCCAAAGCCGTTTCCAGATCGGGGCGGCGGGGCAGACCGGCTGCATAAAGGATGCGCCGCCCTGCGGCCCACTTGGTCAGCAGGCCGGCCAGCGAGGCGGCATCGCCGTCTGCCGCCGTGACATCGTCATAGCCGAATCGCTTTGCTGCGGCTGCGGTGGCAGGCCCGACGGCGAAAAGCGCGCGCCCGTCTGGAGGGTAATGGCGTTGCAGCCATGGCAAAGCGTGGGCGCTCGTTACTGCCAGGATGCCGAAGCCATCGGAATCGAGCCTCGGTGACAGCATCTCCACCGTTTCCAGAGGCAACAGAAGCGGCGTCAGCCCATGCGCGCGCAGCTCCGTGGCAGTGTCCGCCGCACGCGTTACCTCGCGTAGCAGCAGAACCCGCATCAACCGCCCCAGCCGGTGAAGAAATCGGGGCCGGCGCGGTCCAGCAGCGCGGCGCCGAGCGCGTCGCCAAGCAGCGCCGCCTCGGCCGCCGGCCCTGCCAACCGGTCCTCGAACATGCGCGTGCCGTCCGGCGTCAGGATCATGCCATGGAGGCTTAGCCCGTCGCCCTCCAACTGCGCCAAAGCCGCAATGGGCGTGCGGCAGGAGCCGTCCAGCCGCCGCAGGAAGGCGCGCTCCGCCGTCAAAGCCGCATGCGTCGGTGCGTGGTCGAGCGGCGCGATGAGGCGCTCTATCCGCTCGTCCGCGATACGGCACTCGATGCAGATTGCGCCCTGCCCCGGCGCCGGCGGGAACGTTTCCGGGTCCAGAACCTGTGTAGCCACATCCGCCATGCCGAGGCGATTGAGCCCGGCCATGGCCAGAAGCGTGCCATCGGCCGCGCCATTTTCCAGCTTCGCCAGACGCGTCTGCACATTGCCACGGAAGATGATGACGTCGAGATCGGGCCGCATGCGGCGGATCAAGGCCTGCCGCCGCAGCGAGGCCGAGCCGACCACCGCACCGGGCGGCAGTTCCTGCAGGCTCGGCGCAAGCCGCCCGATGAAGACATCGCGCACGTCCTCCCGCTGCAGGTAGGCCCCGATGTGGAGCCCGTGCGGCAGCGTCGTCGCCATATCCTTGGAAGAGTGGACGGCGATGTCCAGCCTGCCGTCGCTGAGACCATCCTCGATCTCCTGCGTGAACAGGCCCTTGCCCCCCACTTCGGACAGCGCCCTGTCCTGGATGCGGTCGCCGGCGGTGGACATGATCTCGATGGAGAAGGCATCCTGCGGCAGCGCATGGGCCTTCATGAGCCGGGCACGGACCTCCTGCGCCTGCGCCAGGGCCAGCTTGCTGCCACGCGTACCGATGCGGATGGGATAAGCCTCTGTCATGCGGCCCGGAATGCCGCACCTTGCCTGCCGAATGCAAGCAAAATGGCGGCCGGCCCATCGGTGCTTCGCGCAGCGGTGGCGCTTTGCGCTGCAAGACGCTATGTCGGCAACTGACCAAAAGGGATCGTTTCATTGCCGCATGCTGCCGCATCACCCGGGATAACCGGCCACACCGCCCGCGCGGCCGGTGGGCGCTGGGTGCTGGGTATCGAGACGAGCTGCGACGAAACGGCCGCCAGCATAACCGGCCGCGATGCCGACGGCGCCTGCCGCATCCTGTCCAACGTCGTCTACAGCCAGGTGGACGACCATGCCGCCTATGGCGGCGTCGTGCCGGAGATCGCCGCGCGCGCCCATGTGGAGGCGATCGACGGCATCGTGCGGGCGGCGCTGGCCGAGGCCGGGCTCAGGCTCGGTGACGTCAGCGCGGTGGCAGCCACCACGGGCCCCGGGCTGATCGGCGGGCTGATCGTGGGCGCCATGACGGGGCGCTCCATCGCTGCCGCTGCGGGCCTGCCCTTCATCGGCATCAACCATCTGGAAGGCCATGCGCTGACGCCGCGCCTGACCGATGGCCTGTCCTATCCCTATCTCCTGCTGCTGGTATCCGGCGGCCACACGCAGATTTTGCTGGTGCGCGGCCTCGGCGCCTATGAGCGGTGGGGCACCACCATCGACGACGCGCTCGGCGAAGCCTTCGACAAGACGGCCAAGCTGCTCGGCCTGCCGCATCCCGGCGGCCCCGCAGTGGAAAGAATGGCACTTCAAGGCGATGCTGCGCGCTTCCGCCTGCCGCGCCCAATGAAGGGCGAAAGCCGGCTCGATTTCAGCTTTTCCGGCCTCAAGACGGCGTTGCGCCTTGCGGCGGAAGCGGCAAGCCCCCTGTCCGACGGTGACGTCGCGGATCTGTGCGCCGGCTTCCAGCAGGCGGCGGCCGAAAGCCTGGGCGACCGGGTGGAGCGTGCACTGGCCCGTTTCCGAGCGGAATGGCCAGGCCTCGCCGACCCCGTGCTGGCGGTCGCGGGGGGCGTCGCGGCCAATGGCGCCATCCGCGCCGTACTGGACGCGGCCGCGCGGCGCCACGGAGTGCGGCTCGTTGCGCCGCCACCGGCGCTGTGCACCGACAATGCCGCGATGATCGCCTATGCCGGGCTGGAGCGGATCGAGGCCGGCCTTTCGGGCGATACGGGGGCCATCCGGCCGCGCTGGCCGCTGGACAAGGACGCCGCGCCCGTGCTGGGCTTCGGCAAGAGGGGAGCGAAGGCATGACGGAACGCCGGAGGATCGCGGTGATCGGCGGAGGAGCGTGGGGTACCGCGCTGGCTACCGTTGCGTCCCGCAACGGGCACGACGTGACGCTGTATGCCCGCGAGCGGCAGACGGTGGACGCCGTCAACGAGACGCATGAAAACCCGGCCTACCTGCCGGGGGTTGGACTGCCGGTGGAATTGACCGCAACGGACAACCTCGAAAGCGCCTTCGACGGCGCCGAGATGGCCCTGATCGTCGTACCGGCCCAGACGCTACGCATCCTGGCGCGGGAGTTGAAGTCCTTCCTGCCGGCCGGGCTGCCGCTGGTTTTGTGCAGCAAGGGCATCGAAAAGAGCACCGGGCGCTTTGCCTCGCAGGTCGTGGCCGACGAACTGCCCGACCAGCCGCTTGCGGTGCTGTCCGGCCCCAGCTTCGCGCATGACGTTGCGCGCGGCCTACCCACCGCGGTCACGCTGGCCGCCGAGGACGTGGACCTGTCCGACAGGCTTGCCGCGGTGCTGTCGGGCGATACGCTGCGCATCTATGCCTCCAGCGACATCGTCGGCGTCGAGGCCGGCGGCGCCCTGAAGAACGTGCTTGCGCTGGCGGCGGGCGCCATTGCCGGACGGCACATGGGGCCGTCCGCCGGGGCAGCCATCATCACACGCGGCTTCGTGGAACTGCGCCGCCTTGGCGAGGCGCTCGGCGCGCGGACCGAAACGCTGATGGGCCTGTCCGGCCTCGGCGACCTCGTCCTGACCTGCTCCAGCGACCAGTCGCGCAATTTCGCCTATGGCGCCGCCCTCGGGCGCGGCGAGGATCTGACCACGCTGAAGCTGGCGGAGGGGGTCCATTCCGCCAGCATCGCGGCGCGGCTTGCCCGCCAGCACGGCATCGAGGCCCCCATCATCCAGACCGTCGCCGACGTGCTGGAAGGGTCGGTCTCGCTGGACGACGCCATCCGGGCGCTTCTGTCGCGCCCCCTGAAGCGCGAGACGGACTGACAGTTCAAAACCGAAAGAGGATCGATCATGCTTTATGCCCTGCTCTGTGAAGACCGCCCGGATGCCGGCAACCTGCGGGCCGAAACGCGGGCCGCGCATCTGGAGTATCTCAAGGGCCTCGGCCCGGTGCTGAAGTTCGCCGGCCCCTTCCTGGCCGAAGAGAAGCCGAACGGCAGCCTCGTCGTGGTGGAAGCGGCCAGCCACGACGAAGCGCGCAGCATCGCCGATGCCGATCCCTATGCCAAAGCCGGCCTGTTTTCGGGCGTCACCATCCGCCGCTGGAACTGGTCGGTGAACAATCCGGAGCAGCAGTGATGGCCTTCTGGCTGTTCAAGTCAGAGCCGTTCAAATGGTCGTTCGAGATGCAGAAGGCGAAGGGCGACAAGGGGCAGGAATGGGATGGCGTGCGCAACTACCAGGCGCGCAACTTCATGCGTGAGATGAAGGTGGGGGAGCGCGGCTTCTTCTACCATTCCAACGAAGGCAAGGCCGTCGTCGGCATCGTCGAGGTGGTGGCCGAGGCGCATCCCGATTCCACCACCGACGATGCCCGCTGGGAGTGCGTCGACCTGAAGGCCGTCATGGACATGCCGCGCCCGGTGACGCTGGATGAAATCAAGGAAGAGCCGAAGCTGAAGGACATGGTCCTCGTAACCAACTCCCGGCTGTCGGTGCAGCCGGTCGGCAAGGCCGAGTTCGAGGCGATCTGCCGGATGGGCGGCCTCGACCCGGCCAAGGCCATGTCGGCCTGAAACGACGTCGCCCCGGCCTTTTGCGGACCGGGGCGAGGCTTATTCTACGACAGGAAGCCGAAGAGCCAGAGAATGATGATGATCGGGATGGGAATTCCGATCAACCACAGCAAACCACCCTTCATCATAACTCATTCTCCTCGTATGGATGCGTCATGCGGAAAAGTGCCGGAACGAGGTTCGGGTTCCAATGATCACGCCCTATTCGCCTGATCGTGCACGGCGCTTCATCGAGGCCAACACGGCAGTTGCGTCTCCGCCGCACGTGCCGGAGCTGCGCCTGCACCTTGCCGACGATGCGCATGCGTTGTGGCACTCGACCGAGGAAGAGCTGGCGGCCATGGGGCTGCCGCCGCCCTTCTGGGCCTTCGCGTGGGCCGGCGGGCAGGGCCTGGCCCGCTACATCCTCGACAATCGTGCAGAGGTGGCGGGGCGCAGGATCGTCGATTTTGCCAGCGGCTCCGGCCTCGTCGCCATCGCTGCCATGAAAGCCGGCGCCGCGCATGCCACGGCGGTCGATATCGACCCGTTCGCCGAGGCCGCCATCGGCCTCAACACGCGGCTGAACAAGGTTGCCGCGGAGTGCGTCTCGCGGAATGTCGTCGGAAGCAGCCTCGATGCGGATTGCCTGCTGGCGGGCGACGTCTTCTATGACAAGGGCTTCGCCGACGCGATCATACCCTGGTTCGATACCCTGCTGCGGCAGGGTATCGACATCCTCGTCGGCGATCCCGGGCGCGCCTACCTGCCCCGGGACAGGCTCCGCCACCTCGCCACCTACCGCGTGCCGGTGACGCGGGCGCTGGAGGATGCGGAGGTCAAGCGCGTCGACATATACCGCTATGCGGGCTGAGGCGCCCCCGCCTTGAAAATGCGCACCGGTACGCTCTTGGCGGCCGGCACGTGGCTTTCCGTCGCGTGGTGCCATAGCGGGATCAGGCAGTTCAACTCCGGATAATATCCGGCGACATCACCCTGCGGCACGTCAAAGGCATGAACGCGCAGATTGCCGACGCGCCGCTCCACCCCGTCGTCGGCGTGGGTTTGCAGGGTCACGAAATCCTGGTCGTTCAGCGCCAGCCGCTCCATGTCGGACCGGTTCATGAGGATGACGCGGCGCGTGCCGCTGATGCCGCGCAGGCGGTCGTCCATGCCGTAGACCGTGGTGTTGAACTGGTCGTTGGAGCGCACGGTCATCAGGTTGAAGACGTCGTATCCTGTCGTATCGATGTTCGGGTCCACGTCCAGCGTTTCCGGCACATAGAAATTGGCCTTGCCGGTTTCGGTGTTCCATTCCCGGCGGCACGCGGCGATGTCCCGGTGGAAGCCGCCCGGCTGCCGGAACCGGGCGTTGAAATCGTGGAAATCCTTCGGATAGGCGCGTGCGATCTCGTCGCGGACGATTCCGTAATCCGCAACCCATCCGTCCCAGTCGATGCTGCTTCGGCCTGGCACCGTCGCCTTGGCCAGCTCGGCCACGATCTTCGGCTCGGAAAGAAGCACCGGCGAAGCCGGCGGGCGACGTCCGAAGGACGCGTGGACGCAGGCGGTCGAATCCTCCACCGACACGGTCTGGTCGCCGCTTGCCTGGGTGTCGCGCTCGATCCGACCCAGGCATGGCAGGAGATAGGTGACCTCTCCCGGCAGCAGATGGTTCCGGTTCAGCTTGGTGGCGATCTGCACATGCAGCCGCAGGCCGCGCCATTTTTCCTCCACCAGGGCCGTTTCCGGCACCGCGCGCGAGAAGTTTCCGCCGAGGCCGATAAAGGCCTTAACGCTACCGTCGATGATGCCCTCGCAGGCTCCGATCGTATCCAGCCCCTTGTCCCGTGGCGGCTCGAAGCCATAAAATTCCGCGAACGCGTCCAGCGGCGCCAGCTCCGGTTTTTCCGTCATGCCCACGGTCCGCTGTCCCTGCACGTTGGAATGGCCGCGAATGGGCGATATGCCCGCCCCCGGCTTGCCAATCTGCCCGCGCATCAACAGAAGGTTGGCCAGCATCCGCACATTGCCGACACCGTGCCGGTGCTGCGTCAGCCCCATGCCGTAATTGGCGATGACGCGCTCGGCCCGGGCGTACCGGCGCGCGACATCTTCCAGCGCATCCTGCGCAAGTCCGGAGCGGCTGGTGATCTCGTCCCAGCCGGTGGCGCGCACGAACGCCTCGAAGGCTTCGAAGCCATGGCCGTGCTGTGCGATGAAGGCGCGGTCCACGGCCTTAGCCCCGGCTTCGCCGCCGGCGTCCTCGATGGCGAAGAGCGCCTTGGCGATGCCCGTCATGGCGGCCATGTCGCCGCCGCCCCGGAGCTGGAGATAGTCCGAGCTCATGCGGGTGCCTTCGCCGGGCGACAGCATCTCCGCCGGGGATTGCGGGTTCTTGAAGCGGATGAGGCCGCGTTCCAGCAGCGGGTTGAAGGCGATCACCGGCACCCCGCGCTTGCGCGCTTCCTGGATCGGGTGCAGCAAACGCGGTGCGTTGGTGCCGGTATTATGGCCGAAGAAGAAGATCATGTCGGCCTTTTCGAAATCCTCGATGGTCACGGTACCGACCGGTGATCCGATGGATTTCGGCAGGCCCACCGACGTGGATTCGTGGCACATGTTGGACGAGTCCGGCAGGTTCTGCGAGCCGTAGACACGCGCGAAAAGCTGGTACATGTAGGTGGCTTCCAGCGAAGCCCGGCCCGACGCGTAGAAAACGACCGACCGTGGGTCCAGCGCCGCCAGTTCCCGCCCGATGGCGGTGAAGGCGTCTTCCCAGCTGACAGGTACATACTGGTCCAGCGAGGCGTCGTAGCGCAGCGGGTGAGTCAGCCGGCCCTGGCGCTCCAGATCGTGATCGGACCAGTCCCGCAGGGCGCTGACCCTGTGGCTGGCGAAAAAGTCCCGGTCGGTGCGGTGATGGGTCTGCTCCCAGATCGTCGCCTTTGCGCCGTTCTCGCAAAATTCGAATCGGTGGGGCGTCGCGGGTTTTGCCCAGGAGCAGGAAACGCAGGCGAAGCCGGTCGGCTTGTTCTGGCGATAGAGGCTTGCCCACAAGGCCGGGCTGCTTATGCCCTCGCGCGCGCTGTAGTTCGCCAGAGACCCGACCGAGCCCCAGCCGCCTGTGGGGCTGTCGTACTGCTCGACCTCGACCTTGTCGGCTTTGCGTTGACCGTCCATCGTTTCTTACCCCGCAATGCGTGTCGCCTTAGACAGCAATGGGCGGCAGGGACAGCGGTTCCGGCGTCAGCCCCGGACGATCAGTCGCGTGCCGCGCCGCAGCCATGGGCGAAGACGCATCATGTCGGCCGGCGAGACGGCGACGCAGCCTTCCGTGGGCGCATAACCCGCGCGGGCGATGTGCAGGAATATGGCGCTGCCGCCGGCCCGCTTGCGCCGCGTCATGTTGAAATCGGTCACCACACCGAAATCGTAGAGCCGGTCGGCGCGCTGCAGGGTCTCCGCGCTGGCCGGAAAGGGCAGCCGCACCGGGCGGTTGTAGGCGGCGTGTGCCGGGGCGTCGCACCAGCCGTCGAAAGGCCGCGTCCAGTGCTGCGGCAGCGCCGGATGCAGGCCTGCGAGGCGGCCCTTGCGCCGGAAGGCGGACAGAAGGCGCATGGACGCAAGCGGCGTCGCGCCGTCTCCTTCGCGCTTGCGGGTGGTGATGCCGGTTCGGCCGAGAGCGCACCGAATGGCCAGCGGTCCGGCGGCCAGGATGCCGCGCGTCGGCGCACCCGGAGCCCGGCGCACGATGATAACCTTGTCAATCAAGCGTTTTTGCATTGCCTTGGCTGGAAAAATGCCCTGTCTGCACACACATAATATGGAGTAAGCCGTGATCGAACCCCGATCGCAAGCATAGTCATGCAACCTGACATCATCCTGACCGACGAGTATTCATGAACGCACGCAGTATCCTGATAGTCGACGACGACGACGACCTGAGGCAGACCCTGGCAGAGCAATTGTCGCTCTACGAGGAGTTCAACGTCCTTCAAGAGCCGACCGCCGCCAAGGGTATCGCGACGGCGCGTGCCGGCCTCATCGATCTCGTGGTCATGGATGTCGGCCTTCCCGACATGGACGGGCGCGAGGCGGTCAAGCTGCTGCGCAAGTCCGGCTTCAAGGCTCCGGTGATCATCCTGACGGCGCAGGACGCCGATGCGGATACGATCCTTGGTCTGGAGGCCGGCGCCAACGACTATGTCACCAAGCCCTTCCGCTTCGCGGTGCTTCTGGCGCGCATCCGCGCCCAGTTGCGCCAGCACGAGCAGAGCGAGGATGCGACCTTCCAGGTGGGGCCCTACATCTTCAAGCCAAGCCAGAAAATGCTGATGGACGACAAGGGTGGCAAGATCCGCCTGACCGAGAAGGAAACGGCGATCATACGATATCTGTATCGGGCCGACCGCCGCGTCGTCACACGCGACATCCTGCTTGAGGAAGTGTGGGGCTACAATTCCGGCGTCACCACGCACACGCTGGAAACGCACGTCTATCGCCTTCGCCAGAAGATCGAGCCCGAGCCATCCGCCGCCCGGCTGATCGTCACCGAGGCCGGCGGCTACAAGCTGATGCCCTGAAGATTCAGGCCCGCCCACCCGGCGGGCCTTTTGCCGTCCTGCCATCTTGACGCTTTGGAAGGACATTGCGACTAGGCTGCCGAGTCGGACACGCAAGAACCGACCGGAGTTGGCCCCGCATCGATGGGACTGGAAAGCGACATCGCCCTTCTCGGCACCGTGCCCCTGTTCGCGAACATGACGCGCGAGCAGTTGCGGCTGCTTGCCTTCGGGGCGGAGCACCGCTGGCTGTCCGCGCAGGAAACCCTGTTTAGGGAAGAGGCCCGCGCCGATGGTGGCTTCGTGATCGTATCGGGGGAAATCTCGCTCATGTCGCGCGACAAGCGCGATCTGTTCGGCACCGTCGGCCCAGGCACGCTGATCGGCGAATTGTCCCTGATCGCCGAGACGCGCCGCCACTCGACGGCGGTCGCGACGCAGGATAGCGAAGTCATCCGGATCGGGCGGCAGCTATTCCGCCGCCTGCTGGAGGAATATCCGGAGGTCGCCATCGCCATCCAGACCCAGCTTGCCGCCGAACTGGCCGAGCTGACGGACCGGATCGACGGCCTGTCGCACCATTTCTCCGACGACGACTGAACGGCCGCGGGCGGCCTGGCCGCTGCGCTGGCGTTGAACAGTCACCTGCCCAAGGCGCGAACCTCTCTCTCCGCCCGCCGGAGGATGTCGTAGGCTGCGCGCTTGCGGGCGTGGAACTCCGCAAGATCCGGGTTGGGCACGGTCTCGTCCCCGATGCCGCACATATGGGCGGCGGCCGCCGACAGATCCGGAAAGGCACGGGCAGCCACGGCGCCGATGATGGCGCTGCCCAGAAGCACCGGCTCGGCCGTCTTCGGCAGAACGACCCGCATGCCGGTGGCATCCGACAGGATGCGCCGCAGAAGGGGCGAGCGCGCGGCACCGCCCGACACCACGATGGCATCCAGCGCCACACCCTTTTCGGCCATGGCCCGGACGATGTCGCCGGTGCCGTAGGACAGGCCGCACAGGCCGGCCACGAACAGGCGCACCAGCGCGTTTTCGCTGGCATCCAGCGTCAGCCCGGTAATGGCGGCGGTGGCGGCCGGGTCCGCCTCGGGCGAGCGGTTGCCCAGGAATTCGGGCACCACATGCAGGCTGCGCGCCAACCGCGCCGCCTCTTCAACCGAACCGGCGGCCTCGATGGCCCGGCGCTCGAGTTCGCTGAGCAGCGACAGGCCGCGCGCTTCGGCCGCCTGTCGCACGGCGGCGTGGGCGGGATGCAGCGATACCAGGAAGTCCAGCCCGGCGCCGTAGGCGGATTGCCCCCCTTCCAGCAGCCAGTAGCCCGGCAGGAGCGAGTCCCTATACGGGCCCCACACGCCGTCGACGAAAGCGGCCTCCCGGGTGACGGCCATGGCGCAGGAGGACGTGCCCATGATGAAGGCGAGTTCGGATGCCGGCTCCGCCGCGACGCCGTCCCGGCTTGCGCCAAGCGTGCCGATGCCGCCCGCATGGGCGTCGATGGCCGGCGCACCGACGGCCGTGCCGGGCAGCAACCCCAGCTCATCAGCGGCTGCCGGCGTCAGGCCGCCGCTGATCGGCTCGCCGATGTCGACGACATCGGTGCCAATGCGCTTGAACCCTTCGTCGGCCAGTTCGCCGAGGCCGATCGTGTGGAAATAGTCCGGGTCCCACCGCCGCTCATGCGCAAGGTAGGTCCATTTGCAGGTGAGCGTGCAGACGGAGCGCGTCAGGCTGCCGGTGGCGCGGAAGGTGAGATAGTCCGCAAGGTCGAAGAAATGCTCCGCATCGGCAAAGACCGCCGGCCGGTTCTCTTTCAGCCAGAGAAGCTTGGGCGTCTCCATCTCGGGCGAGATGACACCGCCGACATAACGCAGCACCTTGTGGCCCGTCGCGTTGATGCGGGCGGCCTGCTCCAGCGCCCGGTGGTCCATCCAGACGATGATGTCGCGCGCGGCATCCTCGCTGGGCCCGACGGGCAGGCCCTTGCCGCCCGGCCCCACCACCACGAGAGAGCAGGTGGCATCGAAGCCGAGGCCGCGCACGGCCGACGGCTCGACGCCAGACAGCGCCATGGCCTCGCGCACCGAGGCCACGACCGCCGCCCAGATATCCTGCGAAGACTGCTCGACGATATCGTGCTCGCCCCGCCAGATGCGGATTTCCCGCTTGGCGGTGCCGAGCAGGTTGCCCTTCTCGTCGAAAACCCCTGCCCGCGCACTCCCCGTGCCGACATCGACCCCAATGAATGCGTCCATCATTCCCTTACCAGCAGGTGTAGCCTCCGTCGGCAACGACGATGGAGCCCGTCAAAAGGCTGGAAGCATCGGAAGCCAGGAAATGCACGACAGACGCGATCTCCTCCGGCTGACCGACCCTCCCCATCGGCGTCATGTCCAACCACACCTTATACATTTCGGGGCTCTCTTCCATACCAAAGCGTGTGAGCGGCGTTTCGATATAGGTCGGCGCCACCGCGTTGACGCGCACGCCGCGCTGGCCCCACTCCGCCGCCAGGGATTTCGTCAGATGGTGCACGGCGGCCTTCGACGCATTGTAGAAGGCCTGCGGTTGCGGCTTGTTGACGATGAAGCCCGACATCGAGCCGATATTGACGATGGCGCCCGAACCGCCCTCCAGCATCTTGCGGCCGAACTCGCGGCAGCACCAGAACAGCCCGTCCACATTGACGTCCATGTGGAATCGCCAATGCTCGTCGCTCGTGTCTTCGGCGCGCACGTCCGATTTCGCCACGCCGGCATTGTTGACCAGAATGTCGACGCGGCCATGATCGGCCACCACCTTGTCGGCCAGCGCGGCCACGTCGGCGGATTTCGTCACGTCCAGCGTCGCGCCGAAGGCTTTGGCGCCCTTTGCGGTCAGCCGCTCGACGGCGCCCTTTACCCGCTCGCCGTCCATGTCGGCGACGATCACCGTCGCGCCGGCCTCGGCAAGGGCGTTGGCGCATGCTTCCCCGATGCCCTGGCCGGCGCCCGTCACGACGGCAACCTTGCCGTCCAGTTTCAGCTTTTCGAGATACATGATGCGTGTCCTAGACTGTTCGGGTTTGCTCAGCCGGCGGAGCGGCCTTCGGCATCGAAGCGATGCAGATTGTTCTGTTCCGGCGTCAGCCAGACCGGGTCGCCATGCGCCACCCGATACTCGCCGATCGAGCGGGCGGTGATCTGCTCGCCGCTGTCCAGCCGGATGTGGATGAACGTGTCCGACCCCAGATGCTCGGCGACGCCCGCCGTACCCCTGATGTCGCCCCCGGTGGTGGAAATCGACATATGCTCCGGCCGCACGCCGACGGTGGCGGCACCGTTTCTGGCGGCATACTCGCCCTTCAGGAAGTTCATGCGGGGCGAGCCGATGAAGCCGGCGACGAAAAGGTTGGCCGGCTTGCGGTAGAGCTCCAGTGGCGAGCCCACCTGCTCGACGCGCCCCTTGTTCAGGACGACGATCTTGTCGGCCATCGTCATGGCTTCCACCTGGTCGTGCGTCACGTAGATCATGGTGGTGCCGAGCTGCTGGTGGAGTTCCGACAGCTCGAGGCGCATGTTGACCCGCAAAGCGGCGTCCAGGTTGGACAGCGGTTCGTCGAACAGGAAGCCGTTCGGCTCGCGTACGATGGCGCGGCCGATGGCGACGCGCTGGCGCTGGCCGCCCGACAGTTCGCGCGGGCGGCGTTCCAGATAGTCGGTCAGGTTCAGCGTGGCCGCCGCCGCCTCAACCTTGCGGGCAATGTCGGCTTTGGAAACGCCCGCCATCTTCAGCGGAAAGCCGATATTGGCCCGCACGCTCATATGCGGGTAGAGCGCATAGGACTGGAACACCATGGCAAGGCCGCGCCGCGCCGGTGACACGTTGGTGACGTCCTGCCCGTCGATCTCGATCTTGCCGCCGGACACGTCCTCCAGCCCGGCGATCAGCCGCAGCAGGGTGGATTTTCCGCAGCCGGACGGGCCGACGAAGACGACGAACTTGCCGTCCTCGATGGTCAGATCGAGCCCGGGAATGATGGTCACGTCCCCGAAGCGCTTCTGGACGTTGGTCAACTGGATCGCACTCATGCCGGGTTCCTCACTTGACGGCGCCGAAGGTCAGGCCGCGCACAAGCTGCTTCTGCGAGAACCACCCGATGATCAGGATGGGCGCGATGGCGAGCGTCGATGCGGCCGACAGCTTGGCGTAGAAATTGCCCTGCGGACTGGAAAAGGATGCAATGAAGGCCGACAGGGGCGCGGCGTTGGTGGTGGTCAGGTTGAGCGTCCAGAACGCCTCGTTCCAGGCCAGGATCACCGACAGGAGCACCGTGGAGGCGATGCCCGGCACCGCCATCGGCGCCAGCACGTGCAGAATCTCGTGCCGCAGCGAGGCGCCGTCCATGCGGGCGGCCTCCAGGATCTCGCCCGGTATCTCCTTGAAGTAGGTGTAGAGCATCCACACCATGATCGGCAGGTTGATCAGGAACAGCACGCCGATCAGCCCGGCCCGCGTATCCAGAAGGTTGAAGTCGCGGAACAGAAGATAGATCGGCACCAGCACGCCCACGGCCGGCAACATCTTGGTGGACAGCATCCACAACAGGATGTCCTTGGTGCGCTTGCCGGGCGAGAAGGCCATGGCCCACGCCGCCGGCACCGCGAAGAGCAGGCCGATGAATGTGGAGCCGAGCGACAGGTACACGGAATTCATCATGAAGCGGAAGTAGTTCGACCGCTCGTTCACCTCGCGGTAGTTTTCCAGCGTCCAGTCAAAGAACACATATTTCGGCGGAATGGCGATGGCGTCCAGCTCCGACTTGAACGAAGTCAGAACGGTCCAGAGCACCGGAAAGAAGATCATCAGGCCGACAAGCCAGCCGATGACGGTGAAGGTCAGCTTGCGGCGGGTGGAGACTGCGCGCGCCATGGGTCTCAGGCCTCCAGGTTCTTGCCGATGATGCGGATCAGGAAGATCGCGACGATGTTCGCCAGCACCACGGCCACGATGCCGCCGGCCGATGCGCCGCCCACGTCGAACTGCAGCAAGGCCTGGCTGTAGACGAGATAGGGAATATTGGTCGTCTGCAGGCCCGGACCGCCGCTGGTGGTCACGTAGATTTCGGCGAAGATGGACAGAAGGAAGATCGTCTGGATCAGCACGACCACCGTTATGGCGCGGGCCATGTGCGGCAGCGTGATGTACCAGAAGATCGACAGGGCGCCGGCGCCGTCCATCTCGGCCGCCTCGCGCTGGTCTTCCGACAGCGACTGGAGCGAGGTCAGAAGGATAAGGGTGGAAAAGGGCAGCCATTGCCAGGCGACGATGATGATGACCGCCGTCAGCGGCGCGACCGAGAACCAGTCTATGGCACCGATGCCGACGGCGTTGAGCGCCTGCCCGATCACGCCGTAGACCGGGTTCATCATCATGTTCTTCCACACCAGCGCGGCAACGGTGGGCATCACGAAGAAGGGCGCGATCACCAGCAGCCGCACGATGTTGACGCCAAAAAAGGCCTGATCGAGCAGCAAGGCCAGCAATATGCCGCCGCAGACGGTGATGAGAAGCACCCCGGCAACGAGGGCCAGCGTGTTGCGCAGCGCCGTGAAGAAGGCCGGGTCCGACAGGAAGAACTTGTAGTTCGTGAGCCCGATGAAGGGCGTCTCGGCCGGATTGAACAGATTGTAGTTCAGGGTCGAGAAATACAGCGTCAGCGACAGCGGCACGATCATCCAGATCAGAAGCGCGATCACCGAGGGCGCCAGCATCAGCCGGGCGGCCGTATGTGTCTGTGCGGTAGCCATGGCGGTTCGTCCGGCGGTTCGGCGTCGCGGCCGCGCTGAAGCGCAAACGCTTCGCCCTTGCTGAAGCAGGAGACGGCGTAGGTGCGGCCGCTGCGGGACTTGCCCGCAGCGGCCGCTGGTCTTCAGGTGTTACTTGATGTACCCGCCGCGGGTCATTTCACGCACCGCCGTCTGCTGGGCCGCGCTGAGGGCCTGCTCCACAGGCATGGAGCCGGAGACCGCCGCCGCCATCTGCTGCCCGACCGCCGTGCCGAGCCCCTGGAATTCGGGGATGGCGGCAAACTGCAGGCCTACATAGGGCTTGTCCGACGTGATGGACGGGTCGGCGTTGTTGATCGCCTGCAGCGTTGCGGCGGCAAAGGGCGCGGCGCTGGTGTACTCGCTGTTCTCGTACAGCGAGGTGCGCGTGCCGGGAGGCACGTTGGCCCAGCCTTCCTTCTGTGCGACGAGGTCCAGATAAGCCTTGGACGTCGCCCAGGAGATGAAGGTTTCGGCCGCCTCGGCCTTCTGCGATCCGGCCGGGATAGCCAGCGACCACGCCCAAAGCCAGTTGGCGCCGTTGTTGGGGCAGTTCTCGATGCCGCACGGGAAGGGCGCGAAGCCGACCTTGTCGGCCACCTGGCTTTCCTTCGGGTTGGTGACGAAGGAGGCCGCCACCGTCGCATCCATCCACATGGCGCAGCGACCCTGGTTGAAGAGCGACAGGTTTTCGTTGAAGCCGTTCGACGCAGCGCCCGGAGGGCCGTATTTCGTCATCAGGTCCACATACATGGCGACGGCCGTCTTCCAGCCTTCGCTTTCGAACTGCGGCTGCCAGTTGGCATCGAAGTAGTCGGCGCCGAAGGCCCGCGCCATCGAGCCAAGGAAGGCCATGTTCTCGCCCCAGCCGGGCTTGCCGCGCAGGCAGATGCCGTAGACGTCGGGGTTGGACGCCTTGATCTTCTCGGCCGCCTCCGCGATGAACTGCCAGGTCGGCGCCTCCGGCATGGTCAGGCCGGCCGCCTCGAACAGGTCCTTGCGGTACAGCGTCATCGCGCTTTCGGCGTAGAAGGGCGCGGCATACAGCGTGCCGTCCTGCGACAGGGCCTCGCGGATGGGCGGCAGGATGTCGTCGACATCGTAATCGGCGCCCAGATTGTTCAACGGCAGGAGCCACTGGTTCTTCGCCCAGATCGGCACTTCGTAGGTGCCGATGGTCATGACGTCGAACTGGCCACCCTTGGTGGCGATGTCGGTCGTCACGCGCTGACGAAGCACGTTTTCTTCCAGCGTCACCCAGTTGACCTGGATGTCGGGGTGCTGGGCGGTGAATTCCTGGGTCAGACCCTGCATGCGGATCATGTCGCCATTGTTGACCGTCGCTACGGTCAGGGTCTGTTGAGCGGCCGCCGGCCCTGCAAGGGCAAGAAGCGACGCTGCGCCAGCCAGAAGCGCCTGTCTGAACATGAGGATGAGGGCCTCCCAACCCAAGAGTGAGCAAATGTCCGTTCCATGGGCAAATTCTCACCGACCATCCCCGGTGTCAAATCAATTTGGTTGCGCAACGCACAATTTCATTCGGGGCGGCTAGGGCAACAAGGCGCGGGCGGTTTCCTCGTCGGTTATCAGCCCGCTCACCAGACCGCCGACCACGGCGGCTCGTATGGCCGGCAGCTTGGAACGCCCCATGGCGAGTGCGATGACATCGCCCTGTCCGGTCGCCGGAAGCGGCGCGCTCGCCACGCGCTCATTGTAGGGACAGTCGAGGAAACGGCCGCGGCCGTCGAAGACCCAGCCGACGATCTCCCCGGTGCCGCCGAGGCGGACGAGTTCGTCGCATTCCTCCGGCGATATGAAGCGATCCTTCATCAGCGGCGCATTCGGGCCGATCTCGCCGATGCCGACAAAGGTCACGTCCGCCTGCGCCGCAAGCGACAGGGTGCGCTCGACGACCTTCTGCTCATGCAGGAGGGCCCGCTCCTGCGGTGAGGATACGACCACCGGCAGCGGCATCGGGTAAAGCGATGCCTCTTCGATCCGGTCGGCCATCGAGAAGATGACGTTGAAGACGGAGGCCGAACCGTCGAGCGTGATATTGCCGGTCAGCGATACGATGCGGTGCATCGGCGCGCGCAGCAGGGGTAGCTGCTCCACCGCGGCCTTCAGGGTGCGGCCGGTGCCCATGGCCAGGATCGAGGGCGCCGGTTCGGCAAGGCGGCGCTGGATTTCCGCCGCGCCGGCCAGCGCCACGCCGAGCGTGGTGGAGCTGGACGACGCATCCGATGGCACCACCTCCACCGAGCGCAGTCCATGGGCCTGGCGCAGCGATTCGGCCAGATCCAGGCAGGCGGCGATGGGATGGTCGATGCGCACCTTGACGAGGCCGGCGCTGATGGACAGCGAGACGAGGCGCTGGGCGCTCTGGCGCGAGATGCCAAGTTGCCGGGCGATTTCGTCCTGCGTGCGGCCGGCGACATAATACAGCCAGCCGGCCCTTGCGGCGTCGTCCAGTCTCTGCACGTCGTCCTGCCGGATCTTCACCATGATGCCGAATGCCCTCCCCCCGGCCGCTCCGGCCTGCACCGGACGCCCCCCTATGTGATGACCTTCAAGCGGCCAGCCTGTCAAACGTCGCTGCGCCCAAGGGCTTGAACGGCCCGCCACGGCATGGCACTATGCGCCCCGCATCAAGAGTTGGGCGCGCCCAACGCCAACCTGCCGATCCGGGCAAGGTGGTGCTTCCGCAAGGAAGGATGTGGCCTTTCCGGCAACCAAACGGACAAGCCCCATCGTCGCGCTGCTCACAGCAGGGACATGGCATGATGGGTAACAGTTCGAACTTCGATCCGATCTCCAGGCTTCATCTGGGCAAGGCCGACACCGCCATGCTCATCGGCCATGCCATGACCATGCCGGGCCGCAACAAGGGCGCCTGCGCGGTCTGTTGCGTCGTCCATCGCGGTTCCGCAAGCCCGTTCACCCATGTCTATCTGGTGCCGGTCGACAGCAACCATCGCGGCGAGGTCTTCCTGGCGAAGGTGCTGGATGGGGAGCGGGTCGCCGAAGCCTTGAACTGGTCTGCCCGCAACCTCGCCTTCGTGCTGGATGACGGCGCGCGCCGCGCCGCGTGACCGCTCAGTCGGCACTCGGCAGGCGGCGCATCGTAAACTCGACGCTGCCGTCCGGCAGCAGCCGCCAGCTTTCGACCGACGTCCAGTAGGCCGCTTTCGGATATCGGTCGAACCACTCCCGCGCCTTCACGCGGGCTTCCGGACGAGGCAGCGTGTAGGTTTCCCGCACGAAGGTATCGCGCGGCGGGCCGGGCCGTACGCGCTTTCTGGCAAGCTGGCGCTTCAAACCGTCCAGCGGTGGCTTCTGCGTGTGTGCCATCACCAAACCCATGGCTTTCGCGGATAGGCGGGCCTTGCTCCTTCTGGAAGATAGGGCAGGCTTGCGCCGAAGTGGAACCTGAATCGGCGGAAATGGCAAAGCCTTCCACCAGCAAGGTAAACGCACTAGTTTGCTTGTCTGTTGGGTAGCGGCGTCGCGCGTTGTGAGTGTACTGGCGCGCGCTACTGGAGGACGACATGGAAAGACCGGATCTGCCGCAGGGGCTCCCCGAAGGGCTCGACGAAAAGAAGACGATCGCGCGCGAATGGTTCGAAACCCTGCGCGACAGGATATGCGAGACCTTCGAGGCCATCGAGGACGAGATGGAGGAAGACGGCGGCACGCCGGCCGGACGCTTCGTTCGCACGCCCTGGTCGCGCGACAAGGATGGCGGCGGCGGCGTCATGTCGATGATGCACGGCCGGGTCTTCGAGAAGGTCGGCGTCCACGTATCGACGGTGCACGGGCAATTCAGCGCGGACTTCGCCAAGCAGATTCCCGGCGCCGGCGACGACCCGAATTTCTGGGCCTCGGGCATTTCCCTGATCGCCCATATGCGCAATCCCAACGTGCCGGCCGTGCACATGAACACACGCATGGTCGTCACGACCGGGCAATGGTTCGGCGGCGGAGCAGACCTGACACCGACGCTGGCGCGCCGGCGCAGCCAGAGCGACCCGGATACGCTGGCCTTCCACAAGGCGATGAAGTTCGTCTGCGACCGGCATGCCGGCGTCGCCAACTACGATCGCTTCAAGCAATGGTGCGACGAGTATTTCTTCCTGCCCCACCGCAACGAGGCGCGCGGCATCGGCGGCATCTTCTACGATTGGCTGCACTCGCCGATAGAAAGCGGCGGCTGGGATGCCGATTTCGCCTTCACGCGCGATGTCGGCAAGGCCTTCATGGTGGTCTATCCGCACCTCGTGCGCCAGAACATGCGCAAAAGCTACACCGAGGCCGACCGCGAGGAACAGCTCATCCAGCGCGGACGCTATGTGGAGTACAATCTGCTCTACGACCGGGGCACGCTGTTCGGGCTGAAGACCGGGGGCAACGTCAACTCGATCCTGTCGTCCATGCCACCCGTGGTGAAGTGGCCCTGATCAACGGTCGTCTTCGCCCAGCGTATCCAGCGGGCATGGCACCCCGGCGCGGTCGCATTTCCGGCGATAGGCGATAGCCCAGAAAGCCGGATTGCGCTCTTTCGAGACGCGCTCGATCAACCCCATGATGAAGGCTTTTTTCATGGGCCCGCTGCCGGACTGCGGGAACGCGTCCTTCTCGGCCTTCGTCATGGTGCAGCCGACACAGCGCCCCTGGCGCTTGTACTTGCACACATCGACGCAGGGGGATGGGGCATCGGCCCAGGGGTCGGACACGGCACTCTCCTGATTGGAATGCCTCCAATATAGGTGGCTCAGTCGCGGCCTTCCAGCTTGTCGAGCGGACAGGGCCGGTCCTTCTTCTCGCAGCGGCGCCGATACATGCGCGCCCAATAGGCGTAGCGACCGGCCTGCTGCAGCCGCTCGCTCAATTCCACGAAGAAGGCGCGCTTCCTGGACTTGCCCTCGAGCCGCTTGAAGCGCTTCTTTTCGGGCTTGGTCATACGGCAGCCGACACAATGGCCGGCATCGCGGAACTTGCAGACACCGATGCAGGGAGACGGCGCCTTGCGCCACAAGCCGGCCATGCGCGTCAGTTCCGGTCTTCGGGCAGCGGCGGCAACGGAAGCGCCGGCACGCCATCTTCCAGAAGCGACCGCACGTCATCGGCCGTCGCTTCGCCATAGATGCCGCGTTTTTCGCTTTCGCCGAAATGGATGCGGCGGGCTTCCTCGGCGAATTTCGGGCCGACATAATCCGAATTGGCCCGAACCTCGCGGGCCAGTTCCTGCAGCCTGGCCATGGCCGCCTCCATGCGGTCGCCGCCCATCGCCATCGACGCCGGCGCAGCTTCAGGTGTGGTGGCGACGGCCGGCGCCATCAATGCCTTTTCGACGCGCGGCGCATCGCAGACGGGACATTGCAGCAGGCCGCCGGTCGACTGGCGATCGAAATCCGCGCCCGAGCGGAACCAGCCGTCGAAGCCATGGCTGCAGGATGTGCAACGAAGCGAATAGCGGATCATGACGCCTTGGCGGAAAACTCGGTGGCAAACGGGCGTCGGTTGCGCAAATTGGGGATCTTGCCCCGCGCGGTGTCCACTGCCGTCAGGTCCAGCCGCGCCACAGCGATGCCGGGCTCGTCTCCATCGACCTCCGCCAGCACCCGGCCCCAGGGATCGATGATGATCGAATGACCGTAGGTTTCGCGCCCGTCTTCATGCCGCCCGCCCTGGGCAGCGGCAATCATGAAAGCGTTGTTCTCGATGGCTCTGGCCCGCAGCAGCACATGCCAATGCGCCTCGCCGGTCTGCCGCGTGAAGGCGGCGGGCGCGGTCAGCACATTGGCGCCGGCCAGAGCTTCGGCGCGGAACAGCTCCGGAAAGCGCATGTCGTAGCACACCGCAAAGCCCAGCCGCACATCCGCTCCGCCTACGGAAAACCGGGCCAGGGCCGCACGCTCTCCCGGCACATAAGTGCGGGACTCGCGCCAGCTTTCGCCATTGTCGAGATCGACGTCGAACATGTGGATCTTGTCGTAGGTTTCCACCTGGTTGCCATCGGGGCCGAACAGGAACGCCCGGTTGGCCGCCATGCCGCCCGGCGCCGCGATGGCGGTGGAGCCAATATGCAGGTAGATGCCATGGCGTCGGGCCAGCTCGGATGCCGCGGCGACCACCGGGTCGTCAGCGGCCGGCCGGAGGCTGGCCAGCAGCGCTTCCCTGTCGCGGCAGATGGCGCCCGTCATTTCCGGCGTCTGCACATAAACGGCGCCTTGGGTGGCGGCCTGTCCGACCAGCGCTTCCAGCGATGCTATGTTGTCTTCCGGCTTGGTGGTGGAGCGCATCTGCACCACTGCCGCGACGAGCTCGGCCATGCGTCAGCCCTCCTGCCCGGTCAGCATCGGATCGAGCCGGCCGGCCGCATCGAGCGCATAGAGATCGTCGCAACCGCCGACATGCACGTCGCCGATGAAGATCTGCGGAAACGTCGTGCGGCCGTTGGCGCGCGACAGCATTTCCTGCCGGAAGGCGGGGTTGATGGTCGCGTCCTTCTCGTCAAAGGAAACACCCTTTCTATCCAGCAGCGCCTTTGCGCTTGTGCAGAAACCGCAAAGCTGCCGCGTATAAACCGTAACCTGCACCATCAGTCCGTGGCCTTTCCGAGAAGTCCTGCCACATATGCGGCGGCGCGGCGCCGGCCGCAACCCTCGAGAAGGTCAGGACGAACACGTGCGATGCGCCGGCCGCCTTCAGGGCACGGGTGGCGGCGCCGACAGTCGCCCCCGTCGTATAGACATCGTCGACCAGCAGGACGGCCCTGCCCTTCAGCACGGCGCGCTTGCGCCGGGGCACGGCGAAGGCACCCGCCACATTGGCGGCACGTTCGGCACGGCCGAGCCCGACCTGGCTGCGCGTCGCCTTTCTGCGCACCAATGCGTCCTGCCGGAGCGGCATGCCGGACAGGGCAGACACCTGGGCTGCCAGTTCGGATGCCTGGTTGAACCGTCGTTTCAACAGCCGCAGGCGATGCAGCGGCACCGGAACGACGAGGTCGCAGAATGGCAGGAGATCGGCCCCGGCCCTGACCATCCACTGCGCCATGGGACGGGCAAGATCGGCGCGGTCGCCATATTTCAGGCGCGACGCCAGCTTGAGACCGAGCCCATGGTGGACGACGGCCGAGCGCGCCATATCGAAAGGCGGCGGATCGGCCAGCGCCGCCGCGCTGACCTGGCCCTCGCCGAAATCGAACTCCATAGGCGTGCCGAGAATGAAGCAGTATGGCTTGTCGATGAAGGCCAGAAGCGGCCAGCAAGCCGGGCAAAGGCCGCCATGCAGCGTCGTCGCCGCACTACAGCCGATGCAGATGGGCGGGAAGGCCATGTCCAGGCATGCGCCGGCCAGGCCGGACGGCCAAGCTCGCCAAGGCGGCTTCGCCGCGCTATTCACCCCATTGCCGCATACGCACCCCCGTATGCGACACCATGCCGCATACAGCACGAGGCAGCAATATCATGGCAATCGATAGCAAGCAGGCCGAGGCCCCGTTCGACCGGGATCGACAAGCAAACCTTCGATTGCGTTGGGCCGGGCACGGCATGGCCGGGGCGAGCTTCCTCTACGATGCCGTCGCGGCCGAACTGTCCGAACGCCTTTCCCTTGTCCAGCGCCGCTTCGAGATCGGCCTGGAGATCGGCGGCTATGACGGGCGGCTCGCGCGATCGGCTTCATCGCAGGTTGAAACCATGATTCGCATGGCGCCGGAACCGCGATGGCTGGCCGAAGCACCACTTGCGGTTGCCGGTGACGATGAATGGCTTCCCTTCCGGGACGACAGCCTGGACCTGGTCCTGGCGCCGCTGACCCTGCACCAGACCAACGATACGCCCGGCGCGATTGCGCAGATCCGGCGCGCATTGCGGCCGGACGGCCTGTTTCTGGCGGCCCTGATGGGCGGCGAGACGCTGTCGGAGCTGCGCGCCAGCCTGATTGCCGCCGAGGCCGAAATCTATGGCGGCGCATCGCCGCGCGTGCAGCCCTTCATCGAATTGCGCGATGCCGGCGCGCTTTTGCAGCGCACCGGTTTCGCGCTGCCGGTCATCGACCAGGAGCGGCAGGTGGTGCGCTACGATACGATGTTCGGCCTGATGGCCGATCTGAGGGCGATGGGCATGGCGAACAGCCTGTTGGCGCGCAGCCGCAAGCCGGTCGGCCGACGGCTTTTCCTGCGTGCGGCAGAGCTTTACGCACAACGTTTCTCCGACGCAGACGGGCGCATTCGCGCCACGTTCGACATCATCTTCCTGTCGGGCTGGAAACCGCATGAAAGCCAGCAGAAGCCTTTGGCCCCGGGCAGCGCGAAGGCAAGCCTTGCGGATGCGCTGAAGGATCGGTCTGGCGGCTAGCGCCGTTCAGGCAAGATCGAAACGTGCCGGCGCCGATGCCTCAGCAGCTACCCCGGCGGCTGCCGTCGGGCAGCTCCAGGCAGGGTGCCGGGCCGCGGCCGGTGTCCAGGCGGATCGCGCCGGCGGGCTGCTGCAGGCCGATGGACCCGGTCTCCATCCGATCGACGCCGGACGGCAGGGTCGCATACCTGGGTTCGGAGCGCAGATTGCCCGGCTGGATGGCAAGTGCGGCCACGACGGCCACCGCACCGAACACGATCGTGGCGCGGCAGAGCGCCATCGCCGTATCGCGCCGCGTGCAACGCCTGCCCTGGTAGCTTACCCTGCTCATCGCGCCTTCACGCCCCTCAGCCATCCTGCCAATCAAGAGCTACCATCTGCCAAGCGGCAGGTTAATAAACCCTGAATAGTCATTACGCCCGTCAGGGGATGGTTAACGACGCGACGGGGTCAGAGAAGGTCGATCAGAGGCGCGATCAAAGGCAGGTCGGCCGGCGGCATGGGATAATCGCGCATGTCGCGCGGGCGCACCCATTTCAGAGCCTGTCCCTCCAGCCCGCGCGGAATGCCCTCGAAACGGCGGCAGACATACAGCGGCATCAGCAGGTGGAAATCGTCGTAGGCGTGGCTGGCGAAGGTCAGCGGCGCAAGGCAGCTTTCCCATGTCTCGATGCCCAGCTCTTCGCGCAGCTCGCGGATCAGGCAGGCCTCGGGCCGCTCGCCCGGCTCCACCTTGCCGCCGGGAAACTCCCACAGGCCGGCCAGTTGCTTGCCCTCGGGGCGCTGGGCCAGCAGCACCCGCCGGTCCGCGTCGACAAGGGCGCAGGCGGCCACCAGCAACATCCGCACGCCACTCATGCCATGCCCTTGCGGCGATAGACGTAACGATAGGCCTCGCTGAAACCGAGCCGGCTATACAAGGCGACGCCGGCCAGATTGTCGGCTTCCACCTGCAGCCAGCCCGTGCGCGCACCCTTGTGCAGCGTGTGGCGAAGGGCAGTCACGATGAGGTCGCGGCCGATGCCCTTTCGGCGCTCATCCGGCAGCACGGCCACGTCGAGGATGCCGGCAAGGTCGTTGTCGGTGATCGCAAGCGCGGTGGCCAGGGGCCGGCCATCGCGATCCTCGCGGACGAAATAGGCCGCCGGCGGGCGGATGGACGCCAGCACCTCGGCAAGGCCGGTGCGCAGCTCTTCCGGCCGCTCGTGGACGCGCAGGCTGGCGTCCAGATAGCGCTCCGCATCGCGGATGGGGATCCGGTCGAGCGCATCCGAAAGGTCGAGCGTGGCCAGATCCGCCGTAAACACGACGGACTCCCCGAAGCTTTCCCAACCCTCTGCATCCAGATGCGCCTTCAGCGCGGGTGGCGCCAGTGGCGACTGGCGGAAGATCAGCTCCCGCCCGGCGGCGGCGAAATGCGCCCGCGCCCGGGCAATCCGCCCCTCGATGTCGCGGTCGTCCGAAGGGTCCAGCGGGTTCACCGAGTTCAGCCGCTTGGCCGGAAAGCTCGTCGTCAGCCGCACCGCCCAGGTGCCGTCATAGTGGGTGGAGGTTGCCGGCCAGGCGCGGAACCCCGCGGCCTCCAGCCGCCGCGTGATGGCGAACTGGCGCAACCTGTCAGCTTCTGTAGTCGCCATTGATCGCAACATATTCCTTGGTCAGGTCGCATCCATACACGGTCCACGCGCCGTCGCCGAGCCCGATATCCACGAGGATGCGGATGACATCCTCCTTCATTGCCTCGCTGGCCTCGGCCTCGCTGTAGGCCGGGTCGCGCTCGCCGTCCACGGCCACGCGCACCGATCCGAACGAGATCGCCAGCCTGTCGCGGTCGGCCGGCTCGCCGGCCTTGCCGACGGCCATCACCACGCGGCCCCAATTGGCATCCTCGCCGGCGATGGCGGTCTTGACCAGCGGCGAGTTGGCGATGGACAGGGCGATGCGACGGGCCGAGGCGCCGTCGACCGCACCTTCCACGCGCACCTGGATCTCCTTGCGGGCCCCCTCCCCGTCGCGCGCCACCTGCCGCGCAAGGTCGGTCAGGAGTTCTCGAAGCGCGGCTCGGAAGGCGCCCAGGCGCGCATCGTCGGCGTCCGTTACAGGTGCGTTGCCGGCGCGCCCGGTGGCGAACATCAGCAGCGTGTCGGAGGTCGACGTGTCGCTGTCGACCGTCACCGAGTTGAAGCTCGGCGCCACCGCCTCGGCCAAAAGGCCCTGCAGGACCGGCGCCGCGATGGCGGCATCCGTGGCGACGAAGGACAGCATCGTGGCCATGTCGGGCGCGATCATGCCCGCACCCTTGGCAATTCCGTTGATACTGACGCTCACGCCGCCGAAATCCACCGTGGACGTGGCCATCTTGGGATAGGTGTCGGTGGTCATGATGGCCTCGGCCGCATGCCGCCAGGCACTGTCCGTCGCCGTCTGTGCCAGCTCCGGCAGAACATGCGTGAACCGCCCGGCATCGAGCGGCTCGCCGATGACGCCGGTGGAGGCCAGGAACACCTCCGATACCGAGCAGCCCACGGCCGCTGCCGCAGCCTCGGCCGTCGCGTGCGTCGTCTCGCGGCCGCGCCGCCCGGTAAAGGCGTTGGCATTGCCCGAATTGACGACGACGGCCCGTGCCGCGCCGCCGGGCAGGTTGGCGCGGCAGAAATCCACCGGTGCCGAGGGGCACCGCGAGGTCGTGAAGACGCCCGCGACGCTGGTGCCCTCATCCAGCACCATCATCATGACGTCCGTCCTGCCGCGATACTTGATACCGGCGGCGGCCGTCGCGATTCGCACGCCCGCGATGGAGGGCATGTCGGGATAGGTCGACGGGGCAAGCGGTGAAACGGCGTCGGACATCTGCGGTCAGCCTCGGCTCTGTGGCCGGCGGACGCATCCGGGCCGGAGCGGACGCCGAGCGGCGACGATAAACGAAGACGGCCCACCATCGGCGGGCCGTCGAAGGGTTCAGTGCCTTTGCATCAAGGCGCGCCCGGGCGCAAGAGCCGAAAGGCTTACTGCGCCGGTTGCGGTGCGGCCTCGCCCTGGTTGGCGCCCTCGGGCATCTCGCCCTGGTTGAGCCCCTGCTCCAGCGCTTCCACCTGCGCCTTCAGCTCGGGGTCGACATATTCGACGTCCAGTTCCTGACGGGCGGCTTCCAGCATCTCGATATACTTGTCGCGCAGCACCACCTGGCGGGCCTGCTCGCGCACCTGCTCGAACGGCGGGAACTGCGTCTGGCGCTTTTCCACGGCCTGGATGACGTGCCAGCCGAACTGCGTTTCCACCGGCTCCTGCGTATAGCTGCCCGGCTCCAGCGCAAAGGCCGCTTCCTCGAAGGCCGGGACCATGCGTCCCTTGGTGAAGAAGCCGAGGTCGCCCCCGTTCTGGGCCGACGGATCGCGCGAGGCTTCGCGGGCGAGGTCTTCGAACTTCTCTCCGGCGCCGAGACGCTCGATCAGCTTGTCCGCCTCGTCCTTCGTCTCCACCAGGATGTGGCGCGCATGCACCTCGTCCTGCGGCACGAAGCGTTCCTTTTCGGCATCGTAGCGGGCGCGCAGCTCATCCTCGGTGATCGCCTCGGCGCCGTGCTTGTCGAAATAGGCATTGTGCAGGGCGCGCTCGCGCAGGAAGGCGATCTGCCGTGCGACGGTGTCCTCGTCCTGCAGACCCTCGGCTTCGGCCTTGGTGGCCAGCGCCTTGACGTCGATGAGGGCCGAGATCGTCGCCAGCCGGCGCTGCTGCGGCGGCAACTGGGCGAATTGCTGGGACAGGTCTTCGGCGGCGGCGTCCAGGTCGGCCTGGGTGATCTCCGCACCACCGACCTTTGCGACGACCGTCTCGGGCGAAACGGCGGGCGCGGCCTCGACCGGCGCTTCGGCCGCCGGTGCGGCAGGGGCCGCGGCGTCCTGCGCCTGGGCCTGGGTGGCAAGGGTGCCGAGGGCCAGCGCGGAGGCGAGCAGGCGGGCTTTCAAGCTGAGGATCATGGGTTCAGGTTCCTTCCCGATGGGGCGGGCCCGGGCTTTTGCCGAGGCATGTGGCTTTTTCAGGACAGGTCGGCGAACCGCTCCCGCCGCAAACGGCGTGCCAGCGTTGACATCGCCAAGGGCCCCTCTTATCTCTCGCACGTTCTTAAAGTCCAGCCGGTTCCGGTCAAGTCAAGCGGCGACCCGCCGGCGGCGGCGGGCGGTGAAAAACCCCACCGCCAATTCTCTTGGAAGGACCCTTCATGGTCAGTTTCGGTGGCCTAGCCCGCTTGTTGTTCGGTTCGGCCAACGGCCGGCGCGTCCGGCGCTTCGATCCGACGGTTCGCGCGATCAACGCGCTTGAGCCAGAGCTGGAAGCCTTGTCAGACGAAGAGCTCGTCGCTCGCACGCAGCGTTTCCGCGAGGAAATCGCCGGCGGCAAGACGATCGACGATCTTCTGGTGCCGGCCTTCGCCACCGTACGCGAAGCCGCCAGGCGCGCGCTCGGCATGCGCCACTTCGATGTCCAGATGATCGGCGGCATGGTGCTGGCCAGCGGCGCCATCGCCGAGATGCGCACCGGCGAGGGCAAGACGCTGGTGGGCACCCTGCCCGTCTATCTGGCCGCGCTGGAAGGCAAGGGCGTGCATGTCGTTACCGTCAACGACTATCTCGCCACGCGCGACTCGGGCTGGATGGGGCGGGTCTACAAGTTTCTCGGGCTCAGCGTCGGCGTGATTACGCATGGGCTGTCCGACGACGAACGGCGCGCGGCCTATGCCTGCGACATAACCTACGCCACCAACAACGAGCTCGGCTTCGACTACCTGCGCGACAATATGAAGTACGATCGCGGGCAGATGGTGCAGCGCGGCCATCACTTCGCGATCATCGACGAGGTCGATTCGATCCTGATCGACGAGGCGCGCACGCCGCTCATCATCTCCGGCCCGCTGGACGACCGCTCCGACCTCTACAAGACCATCGACGCCTTCATCCCGCTTCTGAAGCCGGAGGATTACGAGCTCGACGAAAAGCAGCGCCAGGTTTCCTTCACCGAGGAAGGCACCGAAAAGCTGGAAGGCCTGCTGCGCGATGCCGGGCACCTTCAGGGCGAATCGCTCTACGATATCGAGAACGTGGCCATCGTCCACCACGTGAACAACGCGCTGAAGGCGCATACGCTGTTCCAGCGCGACAAGGACTACATCGTCCGTAACGACGAAATCGTCATCATCGACGAGTTCACCGGCCGCATGATGCCCGGCCGCCGCTTCTCCGAAGGGCTGCACCAGGCGCTGGAAGCCAAGGAAGGTGTGACCATCCAGCCGGAAAACCAGACGCTGGCCTCGATCACCTTCCAGAACTACTTCCGCATGTACAAGCGGCTGGCCGGCATGACGGGCACCGCCTCGACCGAGGCGAGCGAGTTTGCCGACATCTACGGGCTCGACGTCATCGAGATTCCGACGAACCTGCCGGTGCAGCGCATCGACGAGGATGACGAGGTCTACCGGACGGCGGAAGAAAAATACGCGGCCATCGTCGAGGAGATCAAGGCTGCGGCCGAGCGGCGCCAGCCGATTCTGGTGGGCACCACCTCCATCGAGAAATCCGAGTATCTCGCAGACCGCCTGCGCAAGAGCGGCCTTCAGGATTTCCAGGTTCTGAACGCCCGCTACCACGAGCAGGAAGCCTATATCGTGGCGCAGGCCGGCGTGCCCGGCGCCGTCACGATCGCCACCAACATGGCGGGTCGCGGAACCGACATCCAGCTCGGCGGCAACGCCGAAATGCGGATCGACGCCGAATTGCAGGATATGCCGGAGGGTCCGGAGCGCGACGCTCGCGCTGCCGAGATCGTCGCCGACATCAAGCGGCTCAAGCAACAGGCGCTGGAGTCCGGCGGCCTGTACGTGCTGGCCACCGAGCGGCACGAAAGCCGGCGCATCGACAACCAGCTGCGCGGCCGCTCCGGCCGTCAGGGCGATCCCGGCCGTTCCAAGTTCTATCTGTCGTTGCAGGACGACCTGATGCGCATCTTCGGGTCCGAGCGCATGGACACGATGCTGACGCGGCTTGGCCTCAAGGAAGGCGAGGCCATCGTCCATCCCTGGATCAACAAGGCGCTTGAAAAGGCCCAGAAGAAGGTCGAGGCGCGCAACTTCGACATCCGCAAGAACCTTCTGAAATACGACGACGTCATGAACGACCAGCGCCGCGTCATCTTCGACCAGCGGCTGGAACTGATGGATGCCGCGGGGCTGACCGAGACGGTCGACGACATGCGTGGCGAAACCATCGACATGCTGATCTCCAAGCATATCCCGGAGCGCGCCTATCCCGAGCAATGGGAAAGCCGGCAGCTTGCCGAGGATATCCGCGAAATCGTCAATCTCGACCTGCCCATCGAGGAATGGGCGGCCGAGGAAGGCATCGACGACAGCGACATCCGCAAGCGCGTTCACGAGGCCGCCGATGCGGCTGCCGCCGAAAAGACGGAGCGCTTCGGACCCGAAGTCACGGCTTACGTGCAACGCTCCATCGTCCTGCAGACCATCGACGGCCTGTGGCGCGAGCATCTGGTGAACCTGGATCACCTGCGCTCGGTCGTCGGCTTCCGCGGCTATGCCCAGCGCGACCCGCTGAACGAGTACAAGTCCGAAGCGTTCGAGCTCTTCCAGTCGATGCTCGACAATCTGCGCGAGCGTGTGACGCAGCAATTGTCGCGCGTGGAGATCCAGCAGCGGCCTCCGGAGCCCGAGCCGCAGGACCTGCCGCCGATGCAGGCGCATCATGTCGACGCCACCACCGGCGAAGACGAGGTCGACAACTCCGGCCGCGACCCGTCGGACCCGTCGACATGGGGCCATGTCGCGCGCAACGAGCCCTGCCCGTGCGGATCCGGCAAGAAGTTCAAGCACTGCCACGGCGTTTTCGCCTGACAACGGGCAATTCCGGTGTGCGGCAATCTGCCGCATGCCGGCACAACTTCTGAATTCTTGAGCGCGATGGCGCGCGGCAATCATCCTTCCATTCGGAACGCTCGGACCATGCGGTCCGGGATCAGGGATGGAAAGTCGATCTCATGCCCGCCCGCTTCTCTGCCACTGCCCTTGCCGC
The DNA here is from genome assembly GCF_001463885.1 of Aureimonas altamirensis. Taxonomy (GTDB): domain Bacteria; phylum Pseudomonadota; class Alphaproteobacteria; order Rhizobiales; family Rhizobiaceae; genus Aureimonas; species Aureimonas altamirensis. The sequence continues at coordinate 85,918 of NZ_BBWQ01000012.1, forward strand.
GTGCATTCTTGCGCCGACATTTCCGGCGGCTGCGCCTTTCGGCCTGCATGCCGGCGACAGGCCGCCATCTTTCACGATCATGCGGGATAATGGGGACGGCACTGTGGTTGTCGGGGATCTCCCCGCGGCCTATCCCGGCCTCGTCCAGTTCTATGCACGGTATGACGAGGCGAACGGCCTGCTCGATTGCAGGCGTAACGGCGCCGTTCGATGGCGACGTCGAGGGCATCGCGGCCCGATCCTATTTCGATGCGCTCGCCTCCCGCCTGTCCGGCCGCTACGGCGAGGCGAAGTTCTATTCCTTTGCTATCCCCGCCGGCACCGACCATGCCGGCTGGACGGCCGAGATCGCGGCAGGCAGACGCTATCATTACGCCTTCTGGCATGGCGCGCTGGATGATGAAGCGCGATCCGTAGCGCTCAGCGTCGGCGCCGGCAGTGACGGGCGCCCCTTCGTGCTGCTGACCTATGATTTCGTCAACTTCGATCGCTGCGTGGAAACGCGCGCTTTGGCGGAGACCCCGGCGCTCTAAACCCGCGCTTCAGGCCACCGATGCGCGCTGCTGCCGCAACTTCGGCGGCTGCCGATTCAACCAGGCATGCGAGCCGTTCTGCGGGGAAGCGATGCCACGCGAGGCGGCATACATGGTCGTCGCCCAATCGTCGTTGGACATGTCGATTGGTTGCCGGCTGTTGTCGGCGGTCGGTGCGGTGAGATCGGCAGATAGATACGACATGACCGGTTTCCTCCCGATGGGTGACGGCCTGCACTTGCGGCCGTTCTCATCTGCACAACCTGAAGGAGGCTTCAGTCGTTCCGCGCCCATGGCGCAAGAAGGGGCAGAATGCCTGAAATGTGATCAGCGAAAGAAAAAAGCCCGCACCGGGGGAGGACCGGGCGGGCTTTGAAAATGGCGGGCTATTTGGGAGGAGGAAGCCCGCTAAGTGTTTTTATATCGATTTAAACGGTCGGATACCAGCGCTGCGTCTGCATGGCAGCCATGCATTGCTGCATGGCCGGCCTTATCGGTTAAGCAGGGAACCGAACATCGATGTCTTGGCCGGCGTGACGCGATTGCCGAGACGGTCATACCCCTGGCGGCGGTTCTGTTCCCGCGCATAGGCTTCCGCTGTGATCGGATCGCCCGTGCGATAGGTAAAGGTGGACTGCATGGCAAAATCGCTCGGGTTCATCTTGGCGACAAGCGAAGCGATCTCGGCATCGTCGGAAATGCGGCGCGCGGCAATGGCCGGGCTTTCCTGCACCGTCGGGCAGGCGCCGGCCGCATCCAGCTCCGTCCCCTCGGGAAGCGCGGCATTGAAAAGGTAGCGCCGTTCGCAGACATCGACCTTCACAGGGCGCTTCGTCACCTCGAAGCTGTCATACCCCTGCTTGAGCATGGACCAGAAGGCATAGTGTTCGGAATTCTTGTGCCGCGCCATGTTCTTCGGCGTCATCCGGAACGGATAGGCCTGGAACTGGAAGTTACGCTGCCCGCCTGTAAAGGATTCCCGGGCAAGGGCGTAGATTTCCTCGATCTGCTCGTTATCCATCGCGTAGCAGCCCGACGAGTTGCACGAGCCGTGCACCATCAGGTGCTGGCCGGTGAACCCATTGGAGGCATCGTAGCGGTTGGGATAGCCGATATTGATGGACAGATGATGCTGCGAGCGCGGGTTCAGCGAACCGCGCGTGATGTTGTAGAACCCTTCGGGAGCCTGCCGGTCGCCCTCGGCGCGCTTCGGCCCGAGTTTTCCGGACCAGGCACAGATGGGGTAGGTCTTCAGCAGCGCATAGGTGCCGCTGTCGGTCTGCTTCCAGACCTCGAGCTCAGACTCTTCCTTGAACAGGCGCACCAGCATGGGTGAATGCTGCCCCATGCCCTTGGCGCGCATATCCTTGACGAGCGCTGCCGGCAGGGGCGCTTCCGAACCCATGAGGTCGTCGATGCTTCCCGGCTGGCAGGCCGCGAGCACCATCATTCCGGCTCCCATCAGGGCGGCAGTAGCAAGGCGTCTGGCGAACATTCCCCGTTCCCCTCTGCGGCCGGACGTTTCGCCACGTCCCTGGCCGTATCGATCCAACTTTCTCGCCGAATTATGACTCCGTCAACCTTGCAGGCGGGTTAACGAAACGAAAAGCATTCTACCGAAGGGCTCAAACCTTGAGGTCGCGACCCATGGTCAGGAACTTCTGGCGGCGCTCGCGGCGCAGTTCATCTCCGTCCAGCCCGGCGAGCGAGGCGAAGGCATTGCGTATCGCGGCGCCTGCGCGCTGGATAGTGGCGTCCTTGTCGCGGTGCGCCCCGCCGATCGGCTCTTCGATGATCTCGTCGATGATGCCGAAGCCCTTGAGGTCCTGCGCGGTGATCTTCATCGCCTGCGCGACGTCCTTGGCGCGTGTGGCGTCACGCCACAGGATGGACGCCCCCGCCTCCGGAGAAATGACACTGTAGATTGCATGCTCCAGCATCAGTACGCGGTTGGCCGCGGCGATGGCGATGGCACCGCCGGAGCCGCCCTCGCCGATGACGAGCGATACCAGCGGCACTTTCAGGTTAAGGCAGGTTTCCGTCGACCGGGCGATCGCTTCCGCCTGTCCGCGCTCTTCGGCGCCGATGCCGGGATAGGCGCCGGCCGTATCCACCAGCGTCAGCACGGGCACGCCAAAACGCTCGGCCAGGTCCATCAGCCGCACGGCCTTGCGGTAGCCTTCCGGACGCGCCATGCCGAAATTGTGCTTCAGTCGCGTCTGGGTGTCGGAGCCCTTTTCCTGCCCGATGACCGCGACGGGCTGGCCGTCGAAGCGGCCGAAGCCGGAAATGATCGCAAGATCCTCGGCGAAATAGCGGTCGCCCGCCAGCGGCGTGAAATCGGTGATCAGCGCGTTGACATAGTCGAGGCAGTGCGGCCTGTCGGGGTGACGCGCAACCTGTGTCTTCTGCCAGGGCGAAAGCTTGCGATAGAGATCCAGCAGCGCGTCCTGCGAACGCTTTTCGAGCCGCGCGATATCGTCGCCGACATCGAGGCTGCCTTCGTCATTGCTGATCCGCTTCAACTCCAGGATCTGGCTGTCGAGATCGGCGACCGGTTTTTCGAAGTCGAGGTAGTTGTGCATCCGTCAGCGGCGGGGCCGTCCTTTTGCCAGCCGGACTTCCGCAAGACACGGGAAAGGCCGGGAGGCCGATGATTTTGCGCGCAAACTGACGACAAGCCCCTGCCTTGTCAAGGAAGCCACCCGTTGCGCCCGGCCTCGGCGTTTCAACCATCCTCGAAGGCGTCCGACAGGGGATGATGCGCGGTCACGAGATCCACCAGCCGGTTTTCGAGGACATGCGTATAGATTTCGGTGGTCGAGATATCGGCATGGCCGAGAAGCTCCTGAACCACGCGCAGGTCCGCGCCGTTCTGCAAAAGGTGGCTGGCAAAGGCGTGGCGCAGCACATGCGGCGACACGATGGACGGCGGCAGCCCGGCGCGCGCCGCCAACCCCTTCAGCTCCCGCGCCACGGCCTGCCGGGTCACGTGGCCGCTGGCGGACAAAGCGGGGAACAACCATTGGGAACCGCCCTTCGCGGTCTCGGCCGATGCCGAAAAGATGGTCAGCGCTTCGGCCGCGCGCTCGCCCAGCGGCACCAGCCTGTCCTTGCCGCCCTTGCCGCGCACCAGGATGGCCGCGCCTCCGGCGCGCAGGACCGAGCGCGGCAGGCCGATCAGTTCCGATATGCGCATGCCCGATGCGTAGAGCGTCTCGGCAAAGGCATGCAGCCGCAGGGCCCGCAGCCGCCGTGCCGGCGACAGGTCCGTGTCGGCGGCCTCGGCCTCGGCCCGGTCCAGCAGGCGGCCGGCCTGGTCTTCCGACAGGGATTTCGGCAGCGTCCTGGCCTTGCGGGGTGCGTCGAGCGACCCGGTCGGATCGTCCGGCCGCCGGCCCTCCGTATAGAGAAAGCGAAAGAACTGCCGCATCGCCGCCATGCGGCGCCGGCGCGTGGCCGGGGCAAGCCCCGCTTTGGCGAGTTCGTTCATCAGGGCAGACAGATCGTCGGGGCCCGCGGCTTCCAGCCGGACGGTCAGCCGCTCCGAAATGTCGGTCAGATCGCGACGATAGGCCGCCAGCGTGTGGGGCGACGCGCCGCGCTCCACGGCAAGCGCCTCGAGGAATTCGTCGATGGCGCGGCTCATGGCTGGCTGGACGCGGACCCGTCGACCTCTTCCGCCGGGGTCTGCCCGCCCTGCCCCAGGCTGCGCAGCGGCACCGTTTCCATGACTTCGCTCTGGTTCGGTTCGACATACAGCACCAGCAGCGCCATGGACGCGATGACCACGGCGGCGATGACGATCAGGGCGGACAGGAGTCGAACGAGTGTAGGCATGTCGCTTTCGGGCTTCGGACCGTTCAGAGCAGCGATTGTCCCTCGGCAAGGGTTAACACTTCCATTGCCCCCGCGCCAAGCTTGACGCGGACGGCGCTTTCCTGTTTTCGAGGCGGATCACAATGAAGGGCACGCCCCCCGTATGACGTCCACCGCCGACAAGACACGGCTCAAGGCCGCGCCGCTGGAGCTGCATGGCCGCTCCATCGCGCTTGTCGGGCTGATGGGCGCCGGCAAGACGACCATCGGCCGCAAGCTGGCGCAGATCCTGGGCCTGCCCTTCGTGGATTCCGACGCGGAGATCGAACGCGTGTCGCGCATGACGGTATCGGAACTCTTCGCCGCCTATGGCGAGCCCGAGTTCCGGGCGCTGGAAGCCCGCGTCGTCGCGCGCATCGCCGAAGAAGAGCCCCGCGTGATCGGCACGGGCGGCGGCGCCTACATGAACGAGGCGACCCGGGAGCTGCTGCGCGAGCGCGCCTATACCGTCTGGCTGAAAGCCGACCTCGACCTTCTGATGGAACGCGTCTCGAAGCGCCCGACGCGGCCTTTGCTGCAGGCGGCCGATCCGCGCGCCGTGATGCGCGAGCTGATGGACCATCGCTACCCCATCTACGCACAGGCGGATTTGACCGTGCAAAGCCGCAATGCGCGGCGCGAGACGATCGCAGCGGAGATCGTTTCGGCGCTGCGCCAAAAGATCGAAAAGGACAGGCAAGCGCGATGATCGTTTCCGACGCAGGCGCCGATACGCGCACGGTGCATGTGGACCTCGGCGCACGCTCCTACGACATCCTCGTCGGCGGCGGGCTGGTGGCCCGCGCCGGACAGGAGATCGCCGCGCGGCTGCCCGGCATCCGCGCCGCCATCGTGACCGACGCCAATGTCGCGCCGCTGCATCTGGACCGCCTGTCCGCAGCCTTGGACGAAGCCGGGATCGGCCACGTGCCCATCGTTCTGCCTGCGGGCGAAACCACCAAGAGCTTCGACCACCTGATGCAGCTTGTCGATGCGCTTCTCGGCGCGCGGCTGGAACGCGGCGATGCCGTCATTGCGCTGGGCGGCGGCGTGATCGGCGACCTGTCGGGCTTTGCGGCCGGCATCGTGCGGCGGGGCATGCGTTTCGTCCAGCTACCGACCAGCCTTCTGGCACAGGTGGACTCTTCCGTCGGTGGCAAGACGGGCATCAACTCCCCGCGCGGAAAAAACCTGATCGGCGTCTTCCACCAGCCGGCGCTGGTGCTGGCCGATACGGACATCCTCTCCACCCTCTCCAGGCGGGAATTCGCCGCCGGCTATGCCGAGGTGGTCAAGTACGGCCTGATCGACAGGCCGGACTTCTTCGAATGGCTGGAAGCCAATCATGCCGCGATCTTCGCGGGGGGGCCGGCACGCGTCGAGGCCGTGGCACGGTGCTGCGAGGCCAAGGCCGCCGTCGTTGCCGACGACGAGCGCGAAGACGGCAACCGCGCGCTGCTCAACCTCGGCCATACATTCGGGCATGCGCTGGAATCGGCCGTCCGCTACGACCCGGAGCGCCTGGTGCATGGCGAGGGCGTGGCCATCGGCATGGCGCTGGCGCACCGCTTTTCGCACCGGCTGGGCCTGATCGACGGGCAGGATGTCACGCGGGTGGAACGCCATCTGCAGGCCGTGGGCCTGCCCACCCGCATCGACGCCATACCGGGGCCTGCCCTGGACGTCGATACGTTGATGGACAGGATCGCACAGGACAAGAAGGTTTCCCGGGGGCAGCTCACCTTCATCCTGACGCGCGGCATCGGCCAGTCGTTCATCGCCAAAGAAGTCGTGCCCGACGACGTCCGCGCCTTCCTCAGCGCGGAGACGGCTGCGGCCGCCTGACGCGCTGCGGCGATACGTAGCTGCGCCGCCAGCGATCCGGGATCACCAATGTCGCAATGCCGAGCGCCAGGCTGAACACGGCGGGCGCCGCAAGGCTTGTCTCCGGCATGGTGCGGTAAGCCAGCGCGCCGGCCGTCGCGCCGACGAGCATGCCGACGAAGGGCACGATCTGCAGCGGCCATCCGCCACCCGTCTCCCCCATCAGCCGGCGGCCGATGCCGCGTCCGAAGCGTGACAGCGCCCCGGTGACGAAGGTGATGCCGAAGGCCTGCCCCTCCACCTGCTCGATGCCCGAATTCAGCATGCCCATCGCAAGCACCGCCGCCAGCATCGGCCAGATCGCGCCCGGTAGCGCCATCGGCACGGCGATCAGCACCGCCGTGACGAACAGGAGCGGCACATGGTTGCGCCGGGTCAGGCGTATGAAGATCTCACCCAGGGCATTGCCGGCCACGAAGACGAAGAGGATGGCCGCCAGCATGGCCGCGTGCTGGTACTGCCCGCGCACCAGCGCTGCGGCGAACTCGGTGGTGTTGCCGCTCATGAACGAGACGTAGCTTCCGATCATCATCAGGCCGATCGCATCCGTCATGCCGGCGAGCGCCGACAGGCAGACCGTCAGGAACAGGCCGGCGCCCAGCCTCCCGCGCCGCAGCCTGCGATGCCGCCGCCTGTGCGGCGTCGTCACCGGCGTGCGGCCTCTGACGGTGCGCGCGCCTCGATGGCCAAAGCATGGATGCCGCCGGCAAGCTCGCCCGCCAGCGCCGCGTTTACGGCACGGTGCCGCTCGAGCCGGCTCATCGGCGCGAAGGCGTCGGCCACGATACGGACACGGAAATGGGTTTCTCCGGTACCGTCGAAGGGCGCGTGATGGCTTGTATCGTGATGGTGGCCCGCATGAAGGTGGCTCTCGTTCACGACCTCGAGGCTGTCCGGCCTGAAGGCGGCGGCAAGCTTTTCTTCGATGGCGGACTGGATGCTCATGGCGTGCCCCGGATTCGCTGCGACGTAAAGTTTCCGTTTCGCGCGGCTTTTCGCGTCTGTCAATTCTTGTTAGCGCGCGCGCTGGAACCCATAATTGTCCGTGATGAAGCTCGATTCCAAATATTTCGACCGTATCCGCGTCAAGGCAGGCACCAAGCCCGAGCCGCTGACCCCGGAATGCGCCTGGGAAGGCTGCTGCGAACCCGGCACGCACCGGGCGCCGCGCGGCCGCGACCAGGAGGGGCAGTATTATTTCTTCTGCTTCGAGCACGTCCGCCAGTACAACAAGAGCTACAATTATTTCTCCGGCCTTGCCGACAACGACATCCAGGCCTTCCTGAAGGATTCCATGACCGGGCATCGGCCCACCTGGAAGATGGGCGCCAACTCCAGCGGCGGCGCGCAGCCGCAAGGCGAGGCCGCCCCCGGCAAGCGATGGAGCCGCCATACCCACGCCTACAATCTGTTCCGCGACGGGGAATTGCCGCGGCGCGATGGGCCCCGGCGGCGGGCAAGGCCCCTGGAAGTCAAGGCGATGGCCACGCTTGGCGTGCGTCAGGATGCCGATGGCGAGACCATCCGTTTGCGCTACAAGGCGCTGGTCAAACAGTACCACCCCGACGCCAATGGCGGGGACCGTGGCAGCGAGGATAGGTTGCGCGAGGTTATCCAAGCCTACAAGTTGCTTAAGCAGGCCGGTTTCTGCTGAACCGGCTTCAAATGGCGGCTGAAAGGTTCTACAGCTTCGGGCGCAAGAAAACGATCGATCGGCGCGTCTGGCGATGCCGATCCATGGAGGTGTGATGAGTGCAGCGGAACTGGAAGTGGCCGGGTTGCCCGACGCCATAGTCTCCGTCCGCGAAACCTTCGGTTTCGACAGCGATCTGAAAGTCCCGGCCTATTCCGTGGCCGACCCGCATGTGCCGGAGATCGACCCGGATTACCTCTTCGACAAGCAGACCACACTGGCCATCCTGGCCGGTTTTGCGAAGAATCGTCGCGTGATGGTTTCGGGCTTTCACGGCACGGGCAAATCCACCCATATCGAGCAGGTGGCCGCCCGGCTGAACTGGCCTTGCGTCCGCGTCAACCTCGACAGCCATGTCAGCCGCATCGACCTTGTCGGCAAGGATGCGATCACCCTGCGCGAGGGACAGCAGGTCACCGAATTCCGCGACGGAATTCTGCCCTGGGCCTACCAGAACAATGTCGCGCTGGTCTTCGACGAGTACGACGCCGGCCGTCCGGACGTGATGTTCGTCATCCAGCGCGTGCTGGAATCGAGCGGCCGACTGACGCTTCTGGACCAGAGCCGCGTCATCCGCCCGCATCCGGCCTTCCGTCTGTTCGCCACCGCCAACACCGTCGGCCTCGGCGATACGACGGGCCTCTATCATGGCACGCAGCAGATCAACCAGGCGCAGATGGACCGCTGGTCCATCGTCACGGTGCTGAACTACCTGCCGCATGACAACGAGGTCGGCATCGTGATGGCCAAGGCGCGCCATTTCGACAGCAAGGAAGGCCGGCAGACCGTTTCGCGCATGGTGCGTGTCGCCGACCTGACGCGCTCGGCCTTCGTCAACGGCGACCTGTCGACCGTGATGAGCCCGCGCACCGTCATCACCTGGGCCGAGAATGCCGAGATCTTCGGCGATGTCGGCTTTGCGTTCCGCCTGACATTCCTCAACAAATGCGACGAGCTGGAGCGGCCGCTGGTCGCCGAGTTCTATCAGCGCGCTTTCGGTGAGGAACTGCCGGAATCCGCTTCCAACCTCGTTCTCGACTGAGCGGCTCATGGCGCGTCCGGGCGACAATTCCAGGCCGGGCAAGCTGCCGGCATTCGACCGGGAGCCGTTCCGGCGCGCCATAACCGGCTGCATGCGCGCCATCGCCGGCGAGGCCGAGCTGGACGTTACCTTCGGCAACGAGCGGCCCGGACTATCGGGCTCCAAGGCGCGCCTGCCCGACCTGCCGAAGCGGCCGGATGTCTCCGATATCGCGGTCACGCGCGGGCTGGCCGATGCCATGGCCCTGCGCCGCGCCCGGCATGACACCAAGGTTCATGCCAACCTGTCGCCCGAAGGGCGCAACGCCCGCGCCGTCTTCGATGCTGCCGAGCAGGCGCGGTGCGAGGCGATCGGCGCAAACGCCATGCAGGGTGTAGGCGACAATCTGTCGGCCATGCTGGAAGACAAGTACCAGCGTTCCAACCTGTCCGCCGTCACCGACAAGGCAGAGGCGCCGTTGGAAGACGCAGTGGCGTTGATGATCCGCGAGCAGCTCACCGGCCGGCCGGCGCCCGAAAGCGCCCGGGCCGTCGTCGACGTCTGGCGCGACTGGATCGCCGAGCGGACCGGAGAGCGATTCGGGCGGCTGAACGAGTTGATCGAGGATCAGCGCGCCTTTTCCCGCGCCATGCGTGACGTTCTCGTGGCGATGGAGATGGCCGAGGAACTGGCCAACGAAGAGCCCGAAGAAAGCGGCGACGACGAGGAGGCCGGCGACAACCAGGCGCGCGACTCCGAGGAATCGGGCGCGGAAAAAGAAGCCGGGCAGGAAGACTCCCAGCCGCAGGAAACCGATGTCGAAGGCGAGACCGACGAGGCAGCCGAGGCCGAGGCTTCCGACGCATCCGCCGACGACCCTTCGGAGGATGATTCCGCCGATACCGAAGCGCCGGGCGATACGCGCCGTCCCAACCAGCCGCTGACGTTGCAGGCGGGCGACAGCGACTACAAGATCTTCTCCACCCAGTTCGACGAAATCGTCGGCGCCGAAGACCTGTGCGACGAAGAGGAGCTGGAGCGCCTGCGCTCGTTCCTCGACAAGCAGCTCGCGGCCCTGCAGGGCGTGGTCGGGCGGCTGGCCAACCGTCTGCAACGCCGGCTGATGGCGCAGCAGAACCGATCATGGGACTTCGACCTCGAAGAGGGCTATCTCGATACGGCGCGGCTGATCCGCCTTGTCACCGATCCCATGCAGCCGCTGTCCTACAAGATGGAGCGGGACACCGAGTTCCGCGACACGATCGTGACGCTGCTCATCGACAATTCCGGATCGATGCGTGGACGCCCGATCACCGTTGCAGCCACCTGCGCCGATATCCTTGCCCGGACGCTGGAGCGATGCGGCGTGAAGGTGGAAGTTCTGGGCTTCACGACCCGCGCGTGGAAGGGTGGCCAGTCCCAGGAGCAATGGCGCAAGGAAGGCAAGCCGCCTCGCCCCGGCCGGCTCAACGACATACGCCACATCGTCTACAAGTCGGCCGACGCGCCCTGGCGGCGCGCAAAGCGCAATCTGGGCCTGATGATGCGCGAGGGGTTGCTGAAGGAAAATATCGACGGCGAGGCGCTGATCTGGGCTCATAATCGCCTTCTGGCGCGCTCGGAACAGCGGCGTATCCTGATGGTCATTTCCGACGGAGCACCGGTGGACGACTCCACCTCCTCCGCAAACCCCGGCAATTACCTGGAGCGGCACCTGCGCTCCGTCATCGACGAGATCGAGCAGCGTTCGCCCGTGGAGTTGCTGGCCATCGGCATCGGCCATGACGTGACGCGCTACTATCGCCGCGCCGTCACCATCGTCGATGCGGAAGAGCTGGCCGGCGCCATGACGGAACAGCTTGCTTCCCTGTTCGACCTGGAGGGTGAAGGCGGAGGAAGTCGACGTCGGGCCGCGTCCCGTCGTTGAAGCTCGCAAGGCGGATTTATAGCCGGCTCGCCTGTTGCTGGCTTGTGCTTGCGGTCGCCACGGCCGCGCAGGCGCAGACAGCGGTTACGCTGACGCCCACCGCCATCGACACCTTCCTGCCCGGCAGCACGACGACGCGCTTCGGCGCGCTGGAGTATCGCGCCGGCTTCAGCTTCCGCCCGTCCGAGCGGCGCCTGCAGGGCATTTCGGGCTGGCGGTTTACCGATGCCGGCGGCGGCCGCTTCCTGGCCGTGACCGACACCGGCCTGTGGTTTGCCGGAACCATCCTTCGCAATTCAGACGGTTTGCCCATCGGCATCGCCGACGGGCAGGTTGCCCCCATATTGGATGGCAGCGGCCGGCCGCAGCCGCGCAAGGGCGATGCCGACGCCGAGGGGCTGACGATCTCAGAGGGGCGGGTACTCGTATCCTTCGAGCGGGATCATCGCGTCGTCGCCTATGGGGTCGCCGGCCCCATCCCAGGCGCTGCGCTGGCCGAGCTGGATTTCCATATCCCCAGCCGCGAGCTTCGCCGCAACCAGGGGCTGGAGGCCATCGCCACCGCCCCGGACGGCAGAACCATCGTCGTCAGCGAACAATCCCTGGATGCGGACGGCAATCTGTTCGCGGCGGTGCTTGGCCCCGCCGGCGGCGTCTTCAAGGTTGCCAGAAACCCGCCATGGCATGTCACCGACGCGGCTTTCCTGCCCTTTGGCGATCTCGTGCTGCTGGAACGCCGCTACGAAGGCTTCGGACGCATCGGCATGCGGCTGCGCCGAATCGCCGGCGGCGACATCGAGCCCGGCGCGCTGGTGGATGGCGACATCCTGATGGAAGCCGACGGCCGCTTCGAGATCGACAATATGGAAGCTTTGGACATCTTCCGCGACGCGGCGGGGGACATCGTCTTCGCCATCGCCTCCGACGACAACGGCTCTTTCTTCCAGCGCAACCTTTACCTTGAATTTCGGCTCGTGGCCGAGGATCAGGCGCGCGCTCCCGGCGCTTCCCGGTAGGGCAGCACCATGTTGATGATCACCCGGTAGGGCACCAGGCCGAAAACGGCCACAGCCAGCTTGACGGCGAAATCTCCGAGTGCCCAAGACAGCCAGCGCGGCGCATCCGTACCGGTGAAGACACCCAGAAGCGGCGCCCCCTCCAGTGCGAAGCCATCATTCGGGCCGAGAATCACGAAGAGCGGCGCGAAGGCGATGGAAAAGAACAGCAGCGTATCGATGATGGTGCCGGCAACGCCGGAGGCCATCGGCGCCTTCCACCAGCTCTGGCGGCGCAGGCGGTTGAACACCAGGATATCGACAAGCTGCGCCACCAGAAAGGCCATCCCGCTGGCCAATGCGATGCGCACCAGGCGTCCGGCCTCCAGCCCGAATGGGATCACGCCAAGCTGGAACAGCAGCGGCGGCAGTACGATCGACGCGGCGATGGCCGTCGCGAACCCGCCATAGACAACACGGCGCGCCATGACCGGGCCGTAGAGCCGATTGTTGATGTCGGTGACGATGAAGGCGAAGGGGTAGACGAAGGCACCCCAGGTCAGGATGTCGCCCAGCGACAACGCCCCGACCGTGCCCTGTACCGGAAACTGCACGGCGATATTGGACGCCAGGACGATCAACGTCATGGCCAGGACCGGAAGGACGTAGTGACGGGGAAGCGACATGCGCGTGTTCCATTTTTTTAGGCTGGGGTATGGCACCAGCGTTCCACGGATATCGCGCTTGGATGTCCGCACGCGAAAAGGCCCCGCCGCCGGCGAGGCCCATCAGTTCAGTGCGCCGGCCGAACCGGCGAAACGCCAGTTCAGGCGGCTGCGTCGGCCGAAGCGACCTTCTTGGCGATCTGACGCTTCAGCAGCCGGGCGCGCTGCGACAGATCGTCTTCGGAAGCCTTCAGAAGGAAAGCGTCCAGACCGCCGCGATGCTCTACCGTCCGCAGCGCGTTGGCGCTGATGCGGAGCCGGTAACGCTGACCGAGCGAGTCGGAAATCAGCGTGACGCTGCACAGGTTCGGCAGGAAGCGGCGACGCGTCTTGTTGTTCGCGTGGCTGACATTGTTGCCAGACTGGACGGCCTTGCCAGTCAGTTCGCAAGCGCGCGACATAGGATCACCTTTCAAAAGTCCAAGAGCCCCGGCCGGTCGCGCCACCGCAACAAGCACGGCGCGATCATCAGCCAACGGGCATGATCGGGATTGGCGGTTCCTATAGTCGGCTTGGCAGGCGAGGTCAAGAAGCGGAGGACAATAGCGCCCACAACGCGAAATCCGCCTTTCCGAGAAGATTGATCCTGGACGCGCGAGCTGTCTGGTATACAGGCTTTCGTACCGCACTCCGTCCAGGTCTTCCGTCCCGATGCCGTTCAAGCGAATCGCAGCTACACTCTTCCTTTGCATCCTTGCGCTGCCGGGTGGCCCGGCGCGCGCCGAAACGCTGCAGACACGCTACAGCATTTCGATTCTGGGCGTCACGGTCGGCCGGGCCGACTTCACCACCGAGTTCGCCGGCAGCCGCTATTCGGTTTCCGGCAATCTGCGGTCCGCCGGCCTCGGCGCCCTCGTCTCCAGCACGCAGGGGACGAGCTCGTCCGATGGGCAGGTGCGCGCCGACAGGGTGCAGTCCAACCGATACGCGTTGAACTACACCAGCGACGGCAAGAGCTGGTCCAGCACGGTGCGGATGCGCGGTGGGCGCGTCGTCGGCACGGAAGTGTCGCCGCCGCAGCGCAAGACGCATCCGTCCGACTATGTGCCGGTGACGCCGGGGCAGCTTGCCAATGTCGTGGACCCGCTCGCCAGCATGATGATCAAGGCGCGGGCCGACCGCATCTGCAGCCGCACCCTGCCCATCTTCGACGGCTGGTCGCGCCTCGACCTGAAGCTGTCGGCGGGTGGCACGGCTGAGTTCGAAGCCGACGGCTTTTCGGGCAAGGCCGTCGTATGCAATGCGCGCATCGAGCCCATCGGCGGGTTTCGCCGCGGTTCGTCCGGCCTTCAGTACCTGATGGGCCAGACGATCAAGATCTGGTTCGCGCCCATAGGCGACAGCGGCATCCACGCGCCGGTCTATGTCCGCATCCCGACGAAGATCGGCCCCCTGACGCTGAACGCATCGACCTTCGCACGGTCATGACACCCTTGGGGTCAGAACGCATCCTTGCGGCTGCGCAGCGCCGCAAAGACGCTCTCCGGCGGCTGGCCTGATAGGCCGATCTCCTCGGCAAGGGTCGCATCGTCGGCGCGCAGGAAGGGATTGGTCTTCTTCTCGCGCCCCAGCATCACGGGCAGGGTCGGTTCACCGGCCACCCGCAGATGCTCGACCTCGGTCGCGCGCTCGTGCAGCAGAAGGTTCTTCGGATCGACCGACAGCGCAAAGCGGGCGTTGGAGCCCGTATATTCGTGGCCGCAATACAGCATCGTCTCGTCCGGCAGGGCACGCAGCCGCTGCAGCGATTCCCAAAGCATCGGGGCGGTGCCCTCGAGCAGCCGGCCACAGCCGAGGGAAAACAGCGCGTCACCGGCGAAGACGGCCGATATCCCGGGCATATGGTAGGAGATGCTCCCCAGCGTGTGCCCCGGTGTGTCCAGCACCTCCACCGCAATGTCACCGATCGCGAAAGTGTCGCCGCCGGCGACCTTCCGGTCGATACCGGGAATGCGGTCTGCCTCTCCGGCCGGGCCGACGATGGTGGCGCCGAAGCGTGCCTTCAGGGCCTCATTGGCCGCAACATGATCGCCGTGATGGTGCGTCGTCAGGATGTGCGTCAGCGTCCAGCCCTCCTGATCCAGCACCTTGAGGATCGGCGCCTCTTCCGGCGCATCGATGGCGATGGTGGATCCGCTGTCGGCATCATGCAGCAGCACGCCGAAATTGTCGGTGCGGCAGATGAACTGCCTGATTTCAACCGTGCCCATGATTATTTCCTTCTTGCATGTCGTCCCTCCCAAGCTGAGATAGAATGGAAAGACGCCTTGCAAGAGGCGAATGTCCTTTCGGAGGGATGCGCCATCAGCATCACGCAGCAGATGAACGCCGATATCGTGGACCTGCGCGATTTCTATGCCAGCCGGCTGGGCCAGGCCACGGCCCGGGCCATCGCCATGGCCTTGGCCCCGCTTTGGCAGTCCATTTCGCAGGAGCGCCTGCTCGGCCTCGGCTACACCCTGCCCTATCTGGACCGGCTTTCGGCAGATTCGGACCGCACGCTGGCCTTCATGCCGGCGGCGCAGGGCGCCATACGCTGGCCGGCGGCCGGCTCTTCCACCAGCGCCATGGTGGACGAATCGTGCCTGCCGCTGGGCGACGCCTCGGTGGACCGCGTGCTGATGGTGCATGCCCTGGAATTTGCCGAAAACCCCTCGCAGCTTCTGTGCGAGGTGTGGCGCACCCTGGCGCCCGGCGGCCGGCTGGTGATCGTCATTCCCAACCGGGCCGGGGTCTGGGCGCGATTCGACCGAACGCCCTTCGGCTCGGGGCGCCCCTGGTCGAGGGGGCAGGCACAGCGCCTGCTGCACGGCGCCATGTTTTCGCCTTCGGGCGTCAACCAGGCGCTGTTCTTTCCGCCGTTCCGCCGCGCCGGCTTTGTCAACCTCGCCAATCCGCTGGAGCGCGCCGGCCGCAGGGCCTGGCCGCTGTTTGCCGGCGTCTTCATCATCGAGGCGACGAAGCTCGTCTATCGCGGCCTCCCCGTAACCCGCAACGAACGGGCGCGGCTGCGCCTCGTCAAACCGGTGCTGGTGCCCCAGGGCGCCTCGGCACGGCAGGACGGCGCGCCGAAAAGCGCAGGCGGACTGCCCCGCGCATCTTAAACTCGGACGTACCCCTTCCCACATTGCGGCTCCGACGCTGCAACTGACTTGGGGGACAAGACGATGCAACAGCGCAAATTGGGACCGGACCTGACCGTCTCGACCATGGGCCTCGGCTGCATGGGCATGTCGGAATTCTACGGCACGTCCGACGATGCGGAGTCCATCGCGACCATCCATCGCGCACTCGACCTCGGCGTGACCTTCCTCGACACGGCCGACATGTACGGCGTGGGCCGGAACGAGGAACTGGTGGGACGCGCGCTGCGCGGCCGGCGCAACGAGGTGGTGCTGGCGACGAAGTTCGGCAACGTGCGCGGCCCGGCCGGCGAGCGGCTCGGCATCGACGGCCGGCCCGACTATGTGAAGGCGGCCTGCGACGCCAGCCTGAAGCGGCTGGGCGTCGAGGTGATCGACCTCTATTACCAGCACCGCGTGGATCCGAACGTTCCCATCGAAGAGACCGTCGGGGCGATGGGCCGTCTGGTAGAGCAGGGCAAGGTCCGTTATCTCGGCCTTTCGGAAGCCGCGCCGCAGACCATCCGCCGCGCCCATGCAGAGCACCCCATCGCTGCCTTGCAGACCGAATATTCGCTCTGGAGCCGCGAGCCGGAACACGAGATCCTGCCGCTTCTGCGGGAACTGGGCATCGGCTTCGTACCCTACTCACCCCTCGGACGCGGCTTTCTGACAGGGCGTTTCCGCACCGCGGCCGACCTGCCCGAAAACGATTTCCGGCGCGATTCGCCACGATTCTCGCCCGAGAATTTCGGTCGCAACCTGAAGCTGGTGGACGCGGTGGAAGGCATCGCCCGCCGCAAGGGGGTCAAGGCTTCGCAGATCGCACTGGCCTGGGTTCTGGCGCAGGGCGAGGATATCGTGCCGATACCGGGCACGCGTCGCATTCCGTATCTGGAAGAGAACATCGGCGCCGAATCCATCGTGCTCACCCGCGAGGAAGTGGAGGAGATCGACGACATCTTCCCCGCCGACGCCGCGGCCGGCGCGCGCTATGCCGATGCCGGCATGAAGACGGTCAACCTCTGACAGCAAAGTTGGGCCGGCGCGCCAGGCGCGCCGGTCTACTTGCCGCGGCGCTTCAACAGGAAGACAGCCTGCTGGCCGAACAGGTTCCAGAACGCCCATGGCAGGCGCATGCCCATGCGCTGCCCGGTGGAATCGAGGGCTATGGCCGATTCCACCTCCGCGTCCACCTCGCGCGTCAGATCGACGAAGTCGCGGATGGTGCAGAAATGGATGTTGGGCGTGTCGTACCAGCTATAGGCCAGGTTGCGCGTGACGGGCATGCGTCCCTTGGCCATCAGCGACAGGCGCACCGACCAATGTCCGAAATTGGGAAAGGACACGACGGCGCGCCGACCGATCCTGAGAAGCTCGCTCAACACGGCTTTCGGGTTTTGCGTCGCCTGGATGGTCTGCGACAGGATGACGTAGTCGAAGGCGTCGTCCGGATAGTGGATGAGATCGCGGTCGGCATCGCCCTGCACGACGGACAGCCCGCGCGCCACCGCCTCGTTGACGCCCTGCTGGCTGATTTCCATGCCACGCGCGTCCACGCCGCGCTGGCGCTCCAGCAGCGCCAGAAGGCTGCCGTCGCCGCAGCCGACATCCAGTACGCGGCCGCCGCGCTGCACGAGGTCCGCGATCAGCGCAAGGTCGACGCGGACATTGGCGTCGGCCGCCACGATCTGGCTTGTCGCCTGGGGTAATTCCGTGTCGCTCATAGCTGTCCCTGTCGCAGCCCCCTGGCCCGTGCGGCGGACGACAGGAACCCATCGACCGCGGCGTAGAAGACGGGCTCGTCCAGAAGGAAGGCATCGTGGCCCTTGTCGGTCTCTACCTCGACAAAGGAGACCGAGGCCGCGGCCGCGTTCAACGCATGCACGACGGCGCGGCTTTCCTCCGTGGGGAAGAGCCAGTCCGACGAAAACGACACCAGGCAGAACCTTGTGCGCGTACGTGCGAAGGCATCGGCCAGCCGGCCGCCGTAATCGGCGGCGATGTCGAAATAGTCCATGGCGCGGGTAAGGTACAGATAGGCATTGGCGTCGAACCGGTCGACGAAGCTGGTGCCCTGATGGCGCAGATAGCTTTCGATCTGGAAGTCGGCCTCGAAGCCGAAGCCGAGCGAGTCCCTGTCCTGCAGGTTCCGGCCGAACTTGCGCTGCAGCGCCGCCTCGGAAAGGTAGGTCACATGGGCGGCCATGCGCGCCACGGCCAGCCCCTTGTGCGGCCGCACGCCGCCCTCGATGTAACGCCCGCTCTGCCAGTCCGGATCGGCCATGACGGCCTGTCGCCCGACCTCGTGGAAGGCGATGTTCTGCGAGGAATGGCGTGCGCCGGTAGCGATGGGCAGCGCGCAGAAGACCCGCTCCGGGTAGGCCACCGTCCACTGCAGGCACTGCATGCCGCCCATGGAGCCGCCGATGACGGCGAATAGCTGGTCGATGCCGAGCCGGTCGATCAGCATCGCCTGTGCACGCACCATGTCGGCGATCGTCAGCACCGGCAGGTCCAGCGCATAGGGCAGGCCCGTGGTCGGATCGATGCTGGCAGGGCCCGTGGAGCCCATGCAGGAGCCGATGACATTGGAGCAGACGACGAAATAGCGGTCCGTGTCGATGGGCTTGCCCGGCCCGATCAAGGACGACCACCAGCCCGGCTTGCCGGTGACCGGATTGCGGCTCGCCGCATACTGGTCACCCGTCAGCGCATGGCAGACATAGATGGCGTTCGATTTGTCGGCGTTGAGCTGGCCCCACGTCTCGTAAGCGATATCGAAGGGCGACAGCACCTGCCCGGCATCCAGCGTCAGGGGCTGGTCGGCCCCGAAATGCGCCACTTTGCTGGAGGGCTGGCGTGCCTCCCGCAAGCTGAGGCTGGCCACCTCGGTCATGGAGGGAGCGTTCATCGCATGTCGTACCCGACTTGATCAGGCCCCTCTGCTACCGACATGGCCCGGATAGATCAACGCTTCTTTGCAACCGTTGCGGCAGCTGTGTAGGACTTTCGCCAGACGAAGGACAGTCAGGCGCGGGAAGGGCAGACATGGCGAACGGGCAGGCCGGCGATGCGACGAAGCTTTCGGAACTGAGGGCCAAGATCGACGCCATAGACGAATCCATCCACCATCTCCTGATGCAGCGGGCAACCGTGATCGACGAGTTGATCGCCGCCAAGGGCACGCAGAAACACGGCGCGGCCTTCCGCCCCGGCCGCGAGGCGGACATGATGCACCGCCTGGTTGCCCGGCATCGCGGGCACCTGCCGATCACCGCCGTCGAGCATCTCTGGCGCGAGATCATCTCCACCTTCACGGCACTGCAGGCGCCCTTCGAGGTTGCCGTATCGACGGCAGGCGACATCGCCGCCGCCGTGGATACGGCGCGGTTCACCTGCGGGTTCTCGGTGCCCATGCACCTCGTGGACAATGCTTCGGCCGCCATCGACCGCGTGGAAAAGGGCGACGACTGGCTCGGTATCGTCATGCTGAAGGAGAATTCCGGTGCATGGTGGCAGAGGCTCGGTCGCGCCTCCATCGTCGCGCGCCTTCCCTTCATCGAGCAGGATGGCCGCCCCGCCGGCGAGCCTGCCTTGGTGCTGGCGCCACCGCTGGCCGACCCCGTCCCCTTCGAGATCGAGTGCCATGTGATCGAAGGCGACGGCACGGAGCTGGCAGAGGGGTTCACCGTCCTGGCCAGCGCCGAAGGCAGTTGCCTGGTTGCCGGCCCGCGCGGCGTGCGGCCGGTTTCGGCCGACCGCTTGGAAACGCTCGACATTCGCCCGGTCGGGGGCTATGCCGCTCCCTTGCGGGCATAGCCTGTGCGACGATTGTAAGGATAAGACGATGCAGGGCCTGACGAAGGCGCCGGCGCCACGGCCGGGAGTGTTGGACATCGAAGCCTATGTGCCCGGCAAGAGCCACGCGCCGGCCGGTGTCCGCCTGCACAAGCTGTCATCCAACGAAACGCCGCTCGGGCCCTCCCCGGAGGTCGCCGCCGCGATCGCCGAGGCGAGCCGCCACCTGGAACTGTATCCCGATCCGCAGGCTACCGCCTTGAAGGCGGCGCTGGCCGAGCGCTATGGCCTGAACCCGCAGCGCATCGTCTGCGGCAACGGTTCCGACGAGGTGCTGAGCCTTCTCGCGCAGACCTATCTGCACGATGGCGACGAAGGCATCTACACCGAGCACGGCTTCCTTCTGCACCGGACGGCCATCCTGGCCACCGGGGCAACCGCCGTCATGGCGCCCGAACGCGATGCCCATGTCGACGTGGATGCGATCCTGGAACGTGTCACCGCCCGCACGCGCATGGTCTACATCGCCAATCCCGGCAACCCGACGGGCACCTATGTCCCGTTCGACGAAATCCGCCGCCTGCATGCCGGCCTGCCGGCCGACTGCGTGCTGGTGCTGGATGCCGCCTATGCCGAATATGTCCGCCGCAACGACTACGAAGCCGGGATCGAGCTCGTGTCGAGCGCCGACAATGTGGTGATGACGCGCACCTTCTCGAAGATTCATGGCCTCGCCTCGCTGCGCGTCGGCTGGATGTACGTGCCGGAAGGCATCGCCGATGCCGTCGAGCGCATTCGCGGACCGTTCAATCTCAACGCACTCGGCATTGCCGCCGCCGCGGCCGCCATCCGCGACCGCGCCCATGTGGAGCGCACCATTGCCCACAACAATGGCTGGATCGTGCGGCTGACCGAGGCCCTGGAAGGGCTCGGCCTTCGCGTCTCCCCCAGCGTCACCAACTTCGTGCTGATCCACTTTCCGCAAACGCCGGGCAAGAGCGCGGCCGAGGCCGACGCCTTCCTGACGCAGCGCGGCTACATCCTGCGCCGTGTCGGCGGCTATGGGTTCCCCAACGCGCTCCGTATGACGATCGGCAGCGACGAAGCCAATGACGGTGTCGTCGCGGCTTTGACAGAGTTCCTGGGCCGATGAGCGAACCTCTTTTCGAACGCGTCGCGCTGATCGGCATCGGGCTGATCGGCTCTTCCATCGCCATCAACGCCAAAAAGCGCGGACTGGCGCGGCATGTGGCCATTGCCACCCGCCGCCCGGAAACGCTGGCGCGCGCCGAAGAGCTTGAGCTGGGCGACAGCTATCACGCCGACTTCGCCGAAGCGGTGTCGGGTGCCGACCTCGTCATTCTGTGCGTGCCGGTGGGCGCCTGCGGCGCGGTATCCGCGCTTATTGCCCCCAGCCTTGCCAAGGGCGCCATCGTCAGCGATGTCGGCTCAGTGAAGGGCTCCGTCGTGGAAGCGATGCGTCCCAACCTGCCGGCGCATGTGCATTTCGTGCCAGGTCACCCGATCGCGGGCACGGAGCAGTCCGGCCCGGATGCCGGCTTCCTCGAACTCTTCGAAAACCGCTGGACGATCCTGACCCCGGTCGAGGGCACGGACGAGGCGGCGGTGCAGCGGCTGCGGGCCTTCTGGGAGGGCATGGGCTCCATGGTGGAGACGATGACGCCCGAGCACCACGATCTGGTGCTGGCCATCGTCAGCCACGTGCCGCACCTCATCGCCTTCAACATCGTCGGCACGGCGGCGGACCTCGAAACGGTGACGCAATCCGAAGTCATCAAGTTTTCGGCCTCCGGCTTCCGCGATTTCACGCGTATCGCAGCCTCCGACCCGACCATGTGGCGCGATGTCTTCCTGACCAATCGCGACGCGGTGCTGGAGATGCTGGCCCGGTTTTCGGAAGACCTCGCATCGCTGCAGCGCGCCATCCGCTGGGGCGACGGGGATGCCCTCTTCGACCTGTTCACCCGCACGCGCGCCATCCGGCGATCGATCATCGCGGCCGGACAGGATACGGCCGACGCCGATTTCGGCCGTCAGCCGCATCGCCGCGACGGCTGGAACGAGGCAGCGGGGGCGGACGGCAAGATTCGCTGACCAGGTGCGGTCGGCGTGGAGAAAGCAATGACGACGACAACCGGAATCAAGGGTACCACGCAGACATTGCCGATCATCGTGGCGGTCAGTCTCTGCCACATGCTCAACGACATCATGCAATCGCTGCTTCCGGCGATCTATCCGCTGCTGAAGGTCGAGTTCGACCTGACCTTCGCGCAGATCGGCTTTCTGACGCTGGCCTTCCAGATCACCGCCTCGCTGCTGCAGCCCGCCATCGGCATCATCACCGACAAGCGCCCGATGCCCTACTCGCTGCCCTTCGGCATGGGATCGACGCTGATCGGCCTGATCCTCCTGTCGCAGGCGCACACCTATCCGATGCTGGTGTTCGGCGCCTGCCTGATCGGCTTCGGCTCGGCCATCTTCCATCCGGAGGCGTCGCGCGTCGCACGCCTTGCCTCGGGCGGGCGCTTCGGCTTCGCGCAATCCTTCTTCCAGGTGGGCGGCAATGCCGGCTCCGCGGCCGGCCCCCTGCTTGCCGCCTTCATCGTGGTGCCGAACGGCCAGAAAAGCGTTGCGCTGTTCGCCATCGTCGCGTTGCTCGGGATGCTGATCCTGTCATGGACGGCGCGCTGGTACGCGGCGCAGCAAAGGGCCATGCGTGGCCGCCCGGCCGCATCCCAGGCGCTGCCGCTGCCTCGCAACACGGTGGTGATGGCCATCATCATCCTTGTGGCGCTGACCCTGGTCAAGAACGTCTACATGGCCAGCTTCTCGAGCTATTTCACCTTCTACGTCATCGACCGCTTCGGTCTCGGCATTCAAAGTGCGCAGTTGATGCTGTTCCTGTTCCTGGCGTCGGCCGCGGTGGGCACGCTGGTCGGCGGCCCCTTCGGCGACCGGTTCGGCGCGCGCTTCGTGATCTGGTTCTCGATCCTCGGCGTCATACCGTTTGCGCTGCTGCTGCCCTACGCCAACCTGTTCTTCACGGGCGTTTTGGCGGTCATCATCGGTCTCGTGCTGGCGTCGGCGTTCCCCGCCATCGTGGTATTCGCCCAGGAATTGCTGCCCGGCCGCATCGGCTTCGTGGCCGGGCTTTTCTTCGGCTTCGCATTCGGCGCCGGCGGGCTGGGCGCGGCCATGCTGGGCGGGCTGGCGGACAGCCAGGGCATCGAAACGGTCTACACCCTGACGTCCTATCTGCCGCTGCTGGGCCTCGTCACCATCCTGCTGCCAAGGGTGGAGCGGCCGGCCGAGTAAGCCTCAGTAGCCGGATCGCGCCAGCGCCTCCAGCCGGTCGCGATCCAGCGTTGCGAAGTCCAGTGCCGGCAAAAGGTCGTTGTCGGCAGTCAGGTCGCGCCCGGCGGCTGCCGAGAAGATGGCGATCCCGGCTTCATGCAGCGTTGCCGGACGGCCGACCACGCGGCCCAGAAGCGCCGTCGGATACAGGCCGAAGGGTACATCCTCGTAGATGTAGCGGCTGTCCATAGTCGACGGGCCGGACGTTACATGGCCGTTACGGAACATTTCCTGGTTCATGGTCGAAACGTCGTTTTCCGGCACGTGGAATGACAGCGAGAAGTGCTGGCGCACGGTGCGTACGGAAAGGCCGAAGCTTTCCGCGATGGCCAGCCGCTCCGCGTCCAGCGCCTCGATGAAGCGGCCGACCGCCGGAGTCACGTGCTCGGCCTGCCCCCAGGTCTCACCCTTTTCCATGCGCGTCAGGTTGAGCAGCGCGATGCCAAGGTGGTTCTGCGGGTTCAGGTTGGACAGCGCGATGGCCATCAGCCCGTCGCGCGGCACGAAGCGGTCGCCGAACAGCTCCGTCAACAAGCGGATAGCCGAATCGCCATCCCAGGCGCCAAGCGTCGCGTAGTCGATCTTCTTGCGGAGCGTGGAGACGTTTACCGTCTCGTCGCCCGCCATCCGGCCCGTCGTCAATGTCGTGCCCCAGACGATCATCGGCACCGATACGCCGCGGGCCGCAAGCAGCCTGGAAAGATAGAGCGCGCCGAACGAGGCGTGCGAGCTGAAGATCACGGGTTGACCATTGCTCAGATACGGCGCCACCGCGTCGAGTACCATGCGGTGGCCATAGGCCGGCAAGGCCACCAGCACGGCATCCTTGCCGGAAACGGCCTCCTCGGCATTAGCCGCCACGGACACCGTGAACGAGCCTTCGACAGCGCCCTTCGCCGTCAGCGGTATACCCTCTCCCAACCTGCCCAGTCGGCGGCCCGAGGGCGACCAGAGGGTCGGCTCGTGGCCGTTCTGCGCAAGATACGCCGCAGCTCCGCCGGCGATTGCGCCCGCACCCAGAATTCCGATCTTCATGATTAACCCTTAATGCCGTTTTTGACATGGCTGCCCATTGCTGGGTGCACATTGTGCAACTAAAGGTTTGTGCATAATCTGGGCAACAGAATTTCGATCAGGAGATGTTGGGATGAATTTCGAACGGCCGAGCAGGCGCACCACCCTGAAGCTTTTGGGCGGCGCCGCGGGCGTCCTGGCGACCCCCTACATAATCCGCCCCCGTCCGTCCTGGGCCCAGTCGAATACGCTGAACATCACCACCTACGACAAGTTCATCCCGCAGGATTTCCTGGACCGGTTCCAGAGCGAAACCGGCATCAATGTGCAGATCCGGCTGACCGACGACCAGGGCAAGCAGTACAACCTGCTGGCGGCCGAGGGCGCCAACCCGACGACCGACATCGTCACCGTGGTCGGCCATCGCTATTCGCAATTCCTGAGCAGCAACCTCCTGGCGCCCATCGATACGGGCCGCATCGCAAGCTGGCAGAACCTGATCCCGTCCTACCAGGACGCACCGTGGCTGCGCATCGACGGCTCGATCTGGGGCCTGCCCATTCTGGCCGGTTTCGAGTGCCTGGCGCGCAATACCGACTATGTCGAGGATGTCGATAGCTGGAGCGTGATGTTCGACGAGGCGAACAAGCAGGCGACCTCCTATATCGTCAGCGACTTCCTCTCCATCACCATGAAGTATCTGGGCGACGACGGCGATTACGTCACCTATGTCGACAAGCCCGAGGAGGCCCTGGCAGCCACGAACAAGGCGCGCGACTTCCTGATCCAGAACAAGGACAAGGTGCGCCGCTACTACGACGCCGGGTCCGAGGTGCAGCAGATGTTCATCAACGAAGACATCTATGTCGCGCAGGCCTGGTCCGGCCCAATCTCCAAGCTGATCATGGACGGTCATCCGATCGCCCAGTCGGTGCCGAAGGAAGGCACCTACGGTTTCGTCTACACCTTCAACGTAGTGAACAACGCGGCCAATGCCGACAATGCCTACAAGTTCCTGGAGGCCATCGCCGCCTCGCCGGAAGTAGGCGCCGCGATGACGCGGCAGTCGGGCTTCACTTCCACCTTCGCGGGGGTCGACACGATCCTGAACGAGCGGGAGCGCGCCGCGTCCGTGCTGCCGCCCGAGCAGGTCGAGCGGATCACCTTCTTCTCGACCGTCAATCGCGACATGAAGAACCAGATGCTCGACCGCGCCGTGGCCGAAATCAAGGCGGCCTGACCTCGTGAGCATGCAGGAAGACGCAAGGGCGGCTCCGGCCGCCGGGGGCGCGGCGCCGACGAAGGTGCGGTATTCCACAGGCTGGGGACGGCTGATCGCCTCCCCCCTGTACCGCGGCACGCTCGGCAGCCTCAGTGATAGCCGCGCCGGGCGGCTTCTGCTTCTGTGTTCCGTACCGCTGATATGGCTGGTGGTCTTCGATCTGGGGCCGGTGTTCCAGCTCTTACGCATCAGCCTCATGAGCCAGTACCCGATCGTGCACGAGGGCGGGTCGGCCTTTACGCTGGACAATTTCCGCGTCTTCTTTGCCGAACCGCTCTACTTCACGCCCTTGATCCGGTCGGTGATCTTCGCATTCGCGGTTACCGCCGTCACGCTGCTGGTCGTCTATCCGGTTGCCTACTACATCGCCAAGATCGTCAAGCCGGAAAACCGGACGCGCGCCCTGCTTCTGCTGCTGGTGCCCTTCTGGGCGGGCGAGATCATCCGCACCTACGCGGTGATCATGCTGCTCGCCAATCGCGGCGCCATCAACTTCGCGCTGCGCGAGATGGACCTCATCACGCGGCCCATCCCGATGCTGTACAATTACTACTCCCTGTCCTTCGGCATGATCTACCTGGTCTGCCTCTATATGCTGCTGCCGCTCTACTCGGCGCTCGAGAAAATCCCGACGCCGCTGCTGCACGCGGCGGCAGACCTTGGCGCCGGGCCCTTCACGCGGTTTCGGCGCATCATCCTGCCCTTGTCGAAGGACGGTATCGTCTCCGGCTGCTCGCTGGTCTTCCTGACGACGATCGGCGTCTTCGCGACGCCCATCCTGCTGGGCGGCCCGTCCACCGGCCTGTTCCCCGAAACCATCGCCTCCTTCTTCCATGGCGCCAGCGACCGCTGGCCGGTGGGAGCGGCGATGTCGGTGGTGATGCTGGTTCTGTCCCTCGGCATTGCCGGACTGTTCATGCGCATCGTCGGACGCCGCACGGTGAGGTTCAGCTGATGGGACGCCGTACAGACGGGCCGCGCCTGGCCCTTTCCGCCGTATACTGGCTGTTCGTGCTGTATCTCCTTGGCCCGCTGCTGCTGATGACGGCGCTGAGCTTCAAGGACGCGAACTTCATCGCCTTTCCCCTCGGCGACGTGACGCTGGGCTGGTACATGCAGGTGGTGCAGGACCAGCAATTCCTGTCGGCGCTCTGGTACTCCATCGTCATCGCCGTCGCGGTGACGCTTCTGTCCACCATCGTCGGCGTCTGGATCGCCATGCTGATATCGGCCGAGGGCATCTGGCTGCGCACCCTCATCTTCGCGCTGGCCTGCCTGCCCGCCGTGGTGCCCGGCATGATCTCGGCCATCTCGATCCGCATCTTCGTGGCGACGCTGGACATTCCCACCGGCACGGGCGCCATCATCCTCGGCCACAGCATCCACGCCGTGCCCTTCGTGATGATCATGGCGCTGACCCGGCTGCGCACCATGCCGCCCAACCTTGTGGACGCCGCACGCGACCTCGGGGCGGATGGCTTCGTCGCCTTCTGGCGCATCACGCTGCCCTACCTGAAGCCGGCGATCTATGGCGGCATGGTCTTTGCCGCGCTGCTGTCGATCGACGATTTCGTGCGCACCTTCTTCCTGGGCGGGTATCGCACCACCATCCCGATGCTCATGTTCGCCAAGCTCCAAAGCGGCCTGAGCCCGGATATCAATGCCATGGCGACACTGATCCTGATCGCCACCGCAATCGTCGGCCTCTATGCCGAATATGCGACACGCCGGGCTAGGAGCCGCTGAATGAGCAATGTCGCCGAGTTCGTCGACGTCACCAAACTGTATGGCGGGGTCAAGGCCGTCGACGGGTTGAACCTGTCCATCGGGGAGGCCCAGTTCGTCACGCTGCTCGGCCCGTCGGGCTGCGGCAAATCCACGACGCTGCGCATGCTGGGCGGTTTCGAGACGCCCGAGCACGGACGCATCCTGCTGTCGGGCAAGGATGTGACACGCGTCCCGCCCAACCGACGCAACGTCAACATCGTTTTCCAGGACTACGCGCTGTTTCCGCACATGAACGTGCGGCAGAACATCGCCTTCGGCCTGGAGTTGAAGGGAATGGAGTCCGCCGCCATAGACCGCCGCGTGCGCGAACTCCTGGACATGGTGGAGCTTGGCCCCTTCGCAGAGCGTATGCCGACGGAACTGTCCGGCGGCCAGCGCCAGCGCGTGGCGCTGATCCGCGCCCTTGCACCCGATCCCGATGTGCTGCTGCTCGACGAGCCCCTCTCCGCGCTGGACGCCAAGCTGCGCCACCAGATGCAGGTCGAGCTGAAGAGCATCCAGAAGCGTACCGGCAAATCCTTCCTGTTCGTCACCCACGACCAGGAGGAAGCCCTGACCATGTCGGACCTCGTCGTGGTGATGAACAAGGGCCGCATCGAGCAGATGGGTGGTCCGGAAGACCTGTACCGCAACCCGCAATCGCGCTTCGTCGCCAATTTCATCGGCGACACCAACCTCATTTCCGGCCGGGTCGGCGGCCGTGTAAACGACCGCATTTCGCTGGACTGGGGCTCCCGCCGCCTTCTGGCGCGGGCCGGCGCTACGCCGCCGGCCGAAGGCGCACAGGCCGAAGTGGCGGTGCGGCCCGAGGCGATCACCTTGTCGACATCCGCGCCGGCACTCGACAATGCGTTCCAGGCGAGCGTGCGCGAGCGCATCTTCAAAGGCAGCCATCTTCTGCTTTCCGTGGCGCTCGATGACGGCGCCACGCTGGAGGTGATGGCCGATCCGGCCAGCGCCGCCAAGCTGGACGACGGCCCCATCTGGATCGGCTGGGCGGCGGAGGATGCCGTCGTACTGCCAAAGGCCGCGGAGGCATGATGCCGACGCCGGACGAACAGGAGCTTCTCCCCGATGCGGCCGAGCGTCTGCAGCGCCTGCAGGAGCGCCTTGCGGAAGACCTGGCACTGTTGAACTACCCGCTTGCCAACTGGGTGCCGCCGCGCACATCCGCCGATGGCCGGAAAGTTCTGGACGTGGTGGTGATCGGAGCCGGCATGTGCGGCCTGGTGGCCGGATTCGGCCTTCTGCGCGCAGGTATCTCCAACATCCGGATCGTCGATCGCGCCCCCGCCGGGCGCGAGGGACCATGGGTCACCTATGCGCGCATGGAGACGCTGCGCTCTCCCAAGCAGCTTCTGGGCCCGGCCTACGGCATGGCATCGCTGACGTTCCAGGCCTGGTACAGGGCAACGCGCGGCGATGCCGCATGGGACGCCCTTTTCCGCATACCGCGTCCGATGTGGATGGACTACCTCGCCTGGTATCGCAAGGCGCTGGCCTTGCCGGTCGAAAGCGGTGTCGACGTGACGCGGATCACGCCGCGCGCCGACGGCCTTTTCGAGCTGGAAGTGGCCGGCGGCGCGGGCGAGTCGATCCTGGCACGCCGCGTGGTGATGGCCGGCGGCCGCGAGGGCCTTGGCCGTCCGACCGTTCCGGACTTCGTCGACGGCCTGCCCCGACACCGTTGGGCCCATTCGTCCGAAACGATCGATTTCGACGCTTTGGCCGGCAAGCGCCTCGTCGTCATCGGCGTCGGCGCCTCGGCCGTGGACAATGCCGCGACGGCGCTGGAAGCCGGTGCGCGCGAGGTGCGACTTCTGGCGCGCCGACCGGCGATGCCCACCGTCAACAAGCTGATGGGTGTCGGCTCCTATGGGCTGACGGCGGGCTTCCCGACGCTGTCGCCGGAATGGCGCTGGCGCATCATGGCCTATTCCAACCGCCAGCAGACGCCGGCCCCCAGCAATTCGACACGCCGCGTCAGCCGGCATGCCAACGCCTATTTCCATTTTTCGGCCGGTATCGCGCGCGCCGAGGAAGCCGACGGACAGGTCGCGCTGACGACGGTGTCCGGCCGACGCTTCACCACCGATTTCGTCATCCTCGGTACGGGCTTCACGGTGGATGTACGCTCGCGGCCGGAGATTGCCGCATTCTCCGACGCCATAGCCACTTGGGGAGAACGGTTCACCCCGCCACCCGAAGACGCCGACGCATCGCTGGCCGCGTTTCCCTGGCTTGCGGAGGATTTTTCCTTCACCGAAAAATCGCCAGGCATGGCGCCTTTCCTCAAGCGGTTGCACTGCTTCAATTTCAGCGCATCGCTCAGCCTCGGCAAGGTTTCGGGCGACATACCCGCCATCAGCGAAGGCGCGCATTGGCTGGCGCGCGGCATTTCTGCGGCGCTGTTCGACGACGATATCGACATCCATTGGCAGGCGCTTCTGGCCTACGAGAAGCCGGAGCTCGTCGGCGACGAATGGACGGATGCGGACGCCGGGCCGGCGCCGGCGGCGCGCTCGGCCTAAGGCCGGGCTGCGGAAAACAGCACAAGGAAGAACGACAATGGAAGACGCCATCGACAGGATCGCCTCCATCGCGGAGGGATCGAACCTGTTCGACCTGCGCGGCGAGCGCGAGACGATCCTGCGCCTCAGCCAGACCAGTTTCGTGGCCAGCCTGACGCCGCAGGACGAGGGAGAGCTGCCCGCTGCCGTGCGCGCGGCCCTTTCGGCACGCATGGCGCGGCTGCTGCGGGACGACGCCGCCGCCGCCCTCTATGACGGAATGATCGGCGATGCCGGCGCCGACGTGCGCGCTCTGGCCGACCCCGCCCATAAGCCGCAGGACGCCCGATTGGCCGTCATGGCAGCGCGGGCCGACAAGCTGACCCTGCAGCCCGAAACCGCAACGCGCGGCGATGTGACGGCTCTTGCGGAAGCCGGCCTGTCGACGCGGACGATCGTCTCGCTGACCGGGCTGATCGCCTTCGTCAACTACCAGCTGCGCGTGGCCGCCGGCCTGCGCGCCTTCAAGGGAAACTGACATGAGCCGGAGCCTAACCGATTTCACGCTGGACCCGGTCGGCTGGCGGCCTTACGTGCAGCCGGTGTCGCTGGACGCGGCCACCGATGCACAGAAAGATGCGCTGAAGATCACGCCATCGAACCGCAAGATCTCGGATTACGTGCTTGTGCTGGCGCACGATCCGGAAATGCTCGCCGAGCGCACACCCCTCTTCAACGACATTATGTATGCGCCGGGCGGCCTGTCGCGCGGCGAGCGGGAGCTCGGCTCGCTTGCGGCCTCGGTGCTGAACCACTGCATCTACTGCGCCTATGTGCATGCCACGCGCTATATCGGCGAAACCGGCAAGCGCGATGTGGTCGACGCCATCTATGCCGACAAGGACAAGGCCGCACTGCCGGCCCGCGAGCAGGCGATCCTCGACTATTCGGTCAAGCTGACGCGCGCCCCCCACGAACTGTCGGAAGCCGACACGCAATCGCTGCGCGACGTCGGACTGTCGGAGCTCGAGATCCTGGATCTGATCCATGCCGTGGCGATCTTCGGATGGGCCAACCGGCTGATGCACACGCTGGGCGAAGCGATCGAAGGGTGACCGCCGACCTGCCGGAACGCGGTAGCACAAGCGTGGAAGGCATGGCTGCGCCGCGCCCGTTTGCCGTCACGCACCGCTCTGTCCTGGCAATCGCCCTGCCGATGATGCTGACGCATCTGTCGACGCCGCTGGTGGGGCTGGTCTCCACCGGCGTCATCGGGCAACTCGGCAATGCCGCGCTTGTCGGCGGCGTCGCCCTGGCCGCCGTGGTATTCGACGTCGTGTTCGTGTCTTGCAACTTCCTGCGCGGAGCCACGACCGGCTTTACCGCACAGTCCGTCGGCGCCGGCGACAAGACGGAAGAGCAGACGATGCTGGCGGGCGGCATCCTGATGGCCCTTGCCATCGGCCTCTGTCTGCTGGCCCTGCAAGCACCCATAGGGCAGTTCGGCCTGTCCCTTCTAGGCGCCGACGGCGCCGTAGCGGACGCGGCGCAAACCTATTTCGCCATCCGCATCTGGTCCGCTCCCTGCGTTCTGTTCAACTACGTCGTCTTCGGCTGGATACTCGGACGCGGCGAAGCCTTCCTTGCCCTCGCCCTGCAGACGCTGCTCAACGGCCTCGGCATCGGCCTTGCCCTCTGGCTGGTGCTCAGCCAGGGGCATGGCGTTGCCGGTGCGGCCTGGGCGACGCTGGTTGCGGAGGCGGTCACCGCACTGGCCGGCGCCGCGATCGTCCTGATCAGAACCGACCGGCGGCATTGGCACCTGGGCCTGCTGCGCGACGGCTCCCGGGTGCGAAGGCTGTTCGGCGTCAACGCCGACATGATGGTTCGCTCCATCGCGCTGCTTCTCGGCATCTCTTTTTTCACGCGCGAAAGCGGGCAGTTCGGCACCGACATTCTGGCCGCCAACACCATCCTGCTGCGCTACTACTTCCTGGCGGTGTCGTTCCTCGACGGGGTCGCGGCCGCGGCAGAGCAATTGGCCGGCCGCTCGGTCGGCGCGCGCTACCGGCCGGCCTTTGAGCGTACGGTGCGGCTGACGACGCTTTGGGGCGTCGGTTTCGCCGTGGCCATGGCGGCGGCGATCCTGTTTACGGGCCCATCGGTCATCGCACTGATGGCGCCGACACCGGCGGTCGAGGCCGCCGCCCTCACCTTCCTGCCCTGGGCGGTGGCGTTGCCGCTGTCCGGTGTCATCGCCTTCCAGATGGACGGCATCTTCATCGGGGCGACATGGTCCCGCGAGATGCGCAACATGATGCTGGCGTCCCTTGCCATCTACATGGCGGCAGAGGCGGTGCTGACGCCCCATTGGGGCAATCATGGCCTGTGGCTGTCCCTGCTCATCTTCCAGGGTGCGCGCAGCATCTTCTTCCGGCTGTGGATGATCCGCCTGGTGCCGCGCACCTTTGCCTGAGCGACGATCAGCCCGGCGGGACGGGACAGCTCGTATCGCCCTCCTCGCAGGACAACAGAGTCTCCAGATCGGCGATGCGCGCGTCGGTCAGCGACGTCAGGCAGAGGGATCGAACCATCGGCTCGATACTGCCGCCCTGCACGGCCGACGTCCGGAAGGCGCATTCGGCATCGCGGAAGGCGATCCAGCGCCGCTGGGCGTCCACGAGGAGGCCACGGGCATCGGCATCGCCGGCAAGCCGGCCTTCCACCGTGCGGTATAGCTGGTTCAGCTTCTTGTCCGAGACGCCCAAAGCCTTGGCACTGCATTCGTTGAGCTCGAGTTGGGTTTGCGCGGCATCGCAGGCCGAGCTCTCATTCGTCTGTGGCTGGCTCTGCGCCGGCCCGGCGGCGCACATGATGATCGCAGATACTGCGAAGACAAGACGCATCGTTTCTCCTTTCGACGATCGCGCGTGTCGCCCTGCGTCATTGCAGGGCAGACCTTCCCGAGGCGCATGGCCGACGCATTGTAAGTCGGCACAAGCTTTAAGATAAGCACTGGAATGTCAGCAACCGGAAGACGCGCATATGAAGCACAGTTCAGACAACAGCCCAGGCACCCGGTCGGGCCTTCTGACGATCAGCCGCCGCCAGCTTCTGGGCGGCGCGATGGCCGGTGCAGCGGTCGCCACGCTTCCCGGCTGTGCGGCTGCGACCGTCGAGGCGGACCGCACCGTGGATGTCGTGCTGATCGGTGGCGGCGTCATGAGCGCGACCCTCGGTGCCCTGTTGCGGCAACTCGAACCCGGCTGGACGATGGAGATGTTCGAACGCCTCGATGCCGTCGGGCTTGAAAGCTCCAACGCCTGGCACAATGCCGGGACCGGCCATTCGGCGCTGTGCGAGCTCAACTACACGCCGGAAGACGAAGACGGACATATCGACGTCACCCGTGCCGTCCGGATCAACGAGTCCTTCCAGATCTCCCGGCAGTTCTGGTCGTCGATGGTTACTCGCGGCGTTCTGCAAAATCCGCGAAGCTTCATCAATGCCACGCCCCACATGAGTTTCGTCTGGGGCGAGGACGATGTGGATTTCCTGCGACGCCGCCATGCTGCGCTGGTGGAACAGCCTTTGTTCACCGGCATGCGCTTCTCGACGGATCCGGTGGAAATCCATCAATGGGCGCCGTTGCTGATCGAGGGCCGGGACACGACCCAGCCGATTGCGGCGACATGGTCGGGCCTCGACACCGATGTCGATTTCGGTGAATTGACCCGCCAATATGTCGCCCATCTCCAGTCGGCGGAAAACTTTGCCCTCCAATTGTCCTGCGAAGTCGAAGGTCTGGAGCGCAATGCCGACGGCACATGGAAGGTCATCTATGCGCCGACGAACGGGTCCGACCGCAAGGCGGTGAATGCCCGGTCGGTGTTCATCGGTGCCGGCGGCGCGGCTATCCTGCTGCTGCAGGAAAGCGCAATTCCGGAAGCGGGCTCCTATGGCGGCTTCCCTGTCGGCGGCTCCTTCCTCGTCAACCGCAACCCTGCGCTTGCCGATCGCTACCTCGCCAAGGCCTACGGAAAGGCGGCGGCCGGTGCGCCGCCCATGTCGGTGCCGCATCTCGATACGCGGGTGATCGACGGCGAGCGTGCGCTGCTGTTCGGCCCGTTTGCGACCTTCTCGACCAACTTCCTGATGGAGGGGTCGCGGCTCGACCTCCTGTCCTCCGTTCAGACCACCAATATCGGCCCGATGGTGCATGTCGGGCTGGATGAGTTCGGTCTGGTGCAGTATCTGGTCGGCGAAGTGCTCCAGTCGCAGGAAGACCGGATAGAGGCGCTCCGGGCCTATTTCCCGGATGCGGTGGCGGACGAGTGGACGCTCGTCCAAGCCGGCCAGCGGGTGCAGATCATCGATCGCGACGAATCCGGGCGCGGAAACCTGGAGTTCGGCACGCGCCTGGTGGTGGCCGAAGACGGCAGCATCGCCGCCCTTCTCGGCGCATCTCCCGGTGGCTCGACCGCGCCGTCAATCATGCTGGACGCCCTTCAGGAAATGTTCCCCGACCGGTTCGCCACGCCCGAATGGCAGGCCACGATCCGGGAAATCGTGCCCGGCTTCGGCACGCAGTTGAATACCGAGCCGGAGCTGTTCCGCTCGCTGCTATCGCAAACCACGGCGACCCTTCAGCTCGAGCTGCCGGAGCATTTGCCCGAACCGGCCTGATCCGCATTCCCCACGCGGCGCGGATCATCCGCGCCGCGCAGCCTCGATGACGGCGATGTCGATCTTGCCCATGGTCATCATGGCTTCGAAGGCACGCTTCGCCTCGATGCCGCCGGCCGCGATCGCGTCTGTCAGCGCGCGAGGCGTGATCTGCCAGGATATGCCCCATCTGTCCTTGCACCAGCCGCACTGGCTTTCCTGTCCGCCATTGCCCACGATGGCGTTCCAGTAGCGGTCCGTCTCTTCCTGATCGTCGGTCGCGATCTGGAAAGAGAATGCCTCGCTGTGCTTGAACGCCGTTCCACCATTGAGGCCGATGCAGGCAATGCCGGCCACCGTGAAATCAACCGTCAGCACATCGCCGGCCTTGCCCGACGGGTAGTCACCCGGCGCGCGGTACACCGCTGCGACGCGGCTGTCCGGGAACGTCTCGGCATAGAAGCGTGCCGCCTCCTCGGCTTCATTGACGTACCAGATGCAAACTCTGTTCTTCTCGGTCGACATTTCGCGAACCCCGTCTCTCCCAATAAAAGGTTTATATCAACCTATTCGATGGCTGTCGACCGGTCGGCGGAACCCTGCCGTAAGCGGCAACCCGGCAGCGCCGGGCTGCCGCCGCCGTCACCCCGCAATCGGCGGATCGAGCCGCGCAAAACCCTCCTGCCGGCGATACGGGAAATGGGGGTACGGCGCGGTCACGGCGCTGGCTTCGTCCAGCCTTGCCACCTGGTCGGTCGTCAGGCTCCAGCCGACCGCGCCAAGGTTCTGCCGAAGCTGGGCTTCGTTACGCGCACCAACGATGACCGAGGACACGGTCGGCCGCCGCAGCAGCCAGTTGAGCGCGATCTGCGGTACGGTCTTGCCGGTTTCCTCGGCGATCTCGTCGAGCGCGTCGACCACGCGGTACAGATGTTCGTCGTCCACGGGCGGGCCGAACTCGGCTGTCGCATGCAGCCGGCTACCGTCGGGCAACGGCGTGCCGCGGCGGATTCTGCCGGTCAGCCTGCCCCAGCCGAGCGGGCTCCAGACCATCGCCCCAAGCCCCTGATCGTCGCCCAACGGCATCAGATCCCATTCGTAATCGCGCCCGACCAAAGAGTAGTAGACCTGGTTGGCGACATAGCGCGGCCAGCCATAGCGGTCGGCGACGGCCAGCGATTTCATGATCTGCCAGCCGGAGAAGTTGGATACGCCCACATAACGCACCTTGCCGGCGCGCACGAGCGTATCGAGGGTCGAGAGCACTTCCTCGACCGGCGTGCCGGCATCGAAGGCGTGAAGCTGCAGGATATCGATGTAGTCGGTCTGCAGGCGGCGCAGCGCATCCTCGACGGCGCGGATCAGCCGGAACCTCGATGAGCCTGCATCGTTCGGCCCGTCGCCCATCGGCAGGCTGGTCTTGGTGGAGATCAGGACGGTATCGCGCCGCCCCTTGATGGCCTCGCCAAGCACGGTCTCGGAAGCGCCGTTCGAATAGACATCAGCGGTGTCGAACAGGTTGACCCCGGCCTCCAGGCATATGTCCACAAGGCGGCTGGCCTCCGACGTGTCGGAACTGCCCCAATTGCCGAATAGCGGGCCGGAACCGCCGAAGGTGCCGGCGCCAAAGCTGAGGACCGGTACCTTGAGGCCGGATTTGCCGAGTGGCCGATAGTCCATGTGAAGGCTCCTGGGTGATAAGCCGGAAACGATCTGGACAAGATAGACGCTCCTACGGCGATGACGTAGACGGTGATCGGGAACATCATCTATGAACTGAATTCATAGAGTGGCGATCGGGTCGGGCAGGCAGGATGGGCAGCCTCAATCATAACCGCTCCGGCGAGATGGACGTGTTCGTCCGCGTCGTCGAACTCGGCGGCTTTTCACCCGCCGCGCGGGCTGCGCGCATGACGCCATCGGCGGTCAGCAAGCTGATCGCGCGGCTGGAAGCGCGCCTCGGTGCGCGGCTGCTGAGCCGCTCGACGAGACAAGTCCGGCTTACGCCAGAGGGTTGTGCCTTCTACGAGCGGGCGACACGCATCCTAGCCGATATCGAGGATGCGGAACGCGCGGCAGGCGCAGGTGAACAGGCGGTGGGCCGCGTGCGGGTCAATACCAGCGCCTCCTATGCCAACCATATCCTCGCGCCGATCCTGCCGGCTTTCATGGCAGAGCATCCGGGCGTCACACTCGATATCGTACAGACCGATGCCGTCGTCGACCTCGTAACCGAGCGCACAGACGTGGCGATCCGGGCGGGGCCATTGAAAAGCTCCAGCCTCGTGGCGCGCAAGCTGGGCGAGACGGCGCTGATGATCGTGGCCGCGCCCTCCTATCTGGATCGCTGGGGCGAGCCCCGCTCAATCGCCGATCTCGAGGCGCATAATTGCCTTGGCTTCGGCTATGCCCGTGCCGTCGATGGCTGGCCGCTGCGCGGCAACGGCGGAACCGTGTTTGTGCCGGCGACAGGACGGGTGCAGGCAAGCGACGGAGAGGGCCTGCGGCATCTAGCTCTGTCTGGCGTGGGCCTTGCCCGGCTTGCTGCGTTCACCCTGCGCGAAGACATTGCCGTCGGACGGCTCGTGCCGGTTCTTGGCAATCTCGATACGGGCGAGAGGGAACCCTTCCACGCCGTCTATGTCGGTCAGGGTGGCCCCCTGCCCTCGCGTGTGCGGGCGCTGCTCGACTTTCTCGCCGCGAACGGCAGGGTCTCTTAGGCGCCTTCGCCGCCGACCTCAAGGCCAGGGGCCTTCTCTGACGGTTGCCCGAGCCGGCAGCCTGTAAAGGCTTGCCCATGAAAGAAGAAAGGCCCCGCCCGGCGTGTTGCGCCGGACGGGGCCCTGGATCGTGCGGGTGGATGAACCCTCCCTGTGTCAGCGCGTCCCTGCAGCCGAGCCGCGGCTGAACAGCAAGGCCACTCCCTTGGACAGGATCGGCCAGAGGAGAAGCAGGATCGCAAGGCCCATGATGCTGCCGACAAGGGCGTTGGACCAGAAGATCGACAGGGAGCCGCCCGAGTAAAGCATGGACTGGCGGAAGGCGTCCTCGGCCTTGTCGCCCAGAACCATGGCCAGAACCAGCGGTGCGATCGGATAGTCCAGCCGCTTGAAGATGTAGCCGACAATGCCGAAGGCCACGGCCATGAGCACATCGAACTCCGCATTGGCCACCGTATAGGCGCCGATCAGGCAGACCACGATGATGATCGGGCCGATGATCCCGAAGGGAATACGCAGGATCGACGCAAAGAGCGGCACCGTGGCCAGCACAAGGATGACGGCGATGATGTTGGACATGTACATCGAGGCGATCAGGCCCCAGACGAAATCCGGCTGCTCGACGAACAGCAAGGGGCCGGGCTGCAGTCCCCAGATCATCAAGCCGCCCATCATGACGGCCGCCGTTGCCGATCCGGGAACGCCGAGCGCCAGCATGGGCAGTAGCGCGGAGGTACCGGCCGAGTGGTCGGCCGTTTCCGGCGCGATCACGCCTTCAGGCTCGCCCTTGCCGAAGTTCTTGCCGTACTTGCCGAAGCGCCGGCCAAGACCATAGCTCATGAAGGACGCAGCCGTCGGGCCGCCGGGCGTGATGCCCATCCAGACGCCGACCGCGGCCGAACGCAGGAAGGTGACCCAGTAATGCGGCAGGCGCGCCAGCGCCTTGAAGATCTCGCGGATCTCGATCTTGGATGAGACGCCCTTGAACTTCATCTCCTCCTGCACGGTCAATAGCAGTTCGCCGATGCCGAACAGGCCGATCACCGCCACCAGGAAGGATATGCCGCGCAGCAGATCGGTGAAGCCGAAGGTCAGGCGCAGCTCGCCCGACACCGTATCCATGCCGACCGTTGCGAAGGCCAGGCCCGCCAGCAGCGAAACGGCAGCCTTCATGGGATCGCCGCCGCCCAGCCCGATGAAGGAACAGAAAGCCAGGAGGTAGATGGCGAAGAATTCCGGCGAAGAGAAACGCAGCGCGAAATCCGCGATCCAGCCGGCCAGGAGCGTGATGACCAGAACGCCGGTCAGCGCACCGAGGCCCGCCGAGAAGAAGGCGGTCGCCAGCGCCTCGGTGGCCCGCCCGTTCTTGGCCATGGGATAGCCGTCGAAGGTGGTGGCCACCGATGACGGCTCGCCGGGAATGTTGAACAGGATGGATGTCGTCGATCCGCCGAACAGCGCACCCCAATACATGGACGACAGCAGGATGATCGCCGACACCGGCTCCATGGTGAAGGTCAGCGGCAGAAGCAGCGTGACGCCGTTCGGCGCGCCGAGACCCGGCAGGACGCCGACGAGGATGCCCAGCAGAACGCCGAAGACGATCAACCAGACATGGTAGAAGGAAAATGCAACGGAGAAGCCGTGCATCAGATTGGCGAAATCGGCCATTGCGCGTCTCCTCTTAGTAGATGCCGATGGCGGGCATGATGATGCCCTTGGCCAGCGGTACCTGGAACCACCACTCGAACATGAAGAAGAAGGCCGCCATGACGCCGACCGAAATGGCGAGCGCCTTCGGGAAGCCGGTCTTGCCCAGCGTGATGATCGAGAAGAGCAGGAAAAGCCCACCCGACAGATAGAGGCCGAGCCAGGGGATCAGCGCCGCGCAGATCGTTGTCGGGACGAGGATCGAGCCGATGCGGCCGATGGCCCCGTCCGGCATGAAACGCACGTCGAGCCCGGCATCGTCATGCAGCGCCGCCGGCCCGGTGACCTCCGGCGCTGTCTGGGTGGGTGCCCTTCGACGATGGCTCAGGGCATAGCGGGCCGCGATGACAAGCCCCAGAGCCAGGAGCAGGATCCCGATCCGGAAGGGGAAATAGCCCGAGGCCGGCCCGAAATCGGTCCAGCCGATACCGTTTTCCAGGCTGCCATAGGCCGTGATAGCACCCAGAAGGGCGACGCATAGGCCGGTGATGACTTCGACATGGCGACGCGTCAACATCGCGCGTTCCTCCCGCTCTTGCAGCGCCCGTAGGCAGAAAGCCAAGCGCGGGGCGGAGACTCCTCCACCCGCCCCGCCCTGTGATCGCGTTACTGGACGAGCCAGCCGTCGGCTTCGAACTGCGCGCGCGACTTCTGGACATCGGCGGCAATGAAGCTCTTGAAGTCGTCTCCGGCCATGAAGCGGGCCGTCTGCGACGTCGTCTTCAGGTAGCTCTGGAACTCCGGCGTCTCGGATGCCTTGCGCAGCAGCTCGGTGTAGTAGGCGATGGCCTCGGCCGAAACGTCGGCAGGGGCGAAGACCGTGCGCGGCATCTGGTAGCTATCGATGGCCAGTCCCTGCTCCTTGCAGGTCGGGATGTCGTTCCACGACATCGTCTCGGTGACCTTGTCGGTATAGGCCATGCGCTCCGGCGCCATGACGCAAAGCGGCTTGGCCTGCCCTGCCCGCCATTGGCCGACATTCTCGGCCGGGTTGTTGGTGTTGGCGTCGATATGGTTGCCGGCCAACTGCACCGCCGCCTCGGAACCGGACTTGAAGGGGATGTACAGGAACTTCGCGCCGGACACGTCTTCGATCTGGCGCAGCAGCGTCTGGTCCACATCCTTGGACTGCGAGCCGCCGAAGCGCAGCTTGCCGGGCGTTTCCTTGCCGGCCGCGACGAGGTCGTTGATCGTCTCGTAAGGGCTGTCGGCCTGCACCCAGACGATGAACTCGTCCACCGCAAGCGTGGCGACCGGCGTCAGGTCTTCGGCCTTGTAGCCGAGGCGCGTGACCAGCGGCAGCTGCCATTCGTTGGAGGTGCCGAAGATCAGCTTGTGGTCGTCGCCCGCCGATCCGACGCCATAGATGAAGGCTTCGGCGCCCGAGCCACCGCCCTTGTTGGCCACGACGACGTTCTGCTCGGCCAGCTTTTCCTTGGCGATTGCCGCCTGAAGCTGGCGGGCGAACTGGTCCGTACCGCCGCCGGCGCCACCCGCCGCGATGAACTCGACAGGCTTGGACGGCGCCCATTGGGCCAGCGCTGGCCCGGCCGCAAGAGCGGCGCCTATGGCGATGAGGCTGGACAGGATCGTCTTCATGGCAATTCCTCCCGGAAATGATGATGGGCGCCCCCGGCACCGAGGCCGGCGGGGCGGCAAGCGTCAGTGTCGCGGTTGCGCCTCCAGCGCGTCCGCAATGGTACGGGCAACGAGCGCCAGCGAGACGGCACCCGCATCCGGATGCCCGATGCTGCGGGCCGCAAGCGGCCGTGCGCGGCCAAGGCGCGGCGACAGATCGCGCGTCTTGTCGGCGGCCTCGGTGGCGCGCGCGGCGGCAACACGCCAGGCCTTCGCCAGATCCTGCCCGGAGGCGGCCTCTGCCGCGAGCGTATCCACGAAGGGCACAAGGGCATCGACGAGCGTCTTGTCGCCGACCCGCGCCCGGCCGAGCTGCGTGACATCCGCAAGGGCTGCCTGCATGGCGGCTGCAGCGGCCTGCACATCGATGCGCGCTGCATCGCCGATGGCGGTGCCGAAGCCGCGCAGGATCAGGCCCCAGATGGCGCCGGACGTGCCACCGGCCGTGTCGGCCCAGGCATCGCCCGCAACGGCAATGACGGTACCCGCACCGGCACCGGCCGTCGCGGCATTCCGCGCCGCCTCGGCGGCCGAGGCGGAGCCGCGCCGCATACCCTGGCCATGATCGCCATCGCCGGCGATGGCATCGATGCGGCCGAGTTCGTCTTCGGCTTGCGCCAGCGCGGCGGCCACCGTGGCGACGATGCCGGCCACGCACTCTGCGTCGGCTTTCGACGCTGCGCTTGCCTGCGGATAGTCGACCGGCCCGGCTGCGTCTTCGCGCACCGGATCGGCCGCGGCGCGCGGCTCCACCGTGCCGCGCCGGAAGGCAGCCGTGTCGGCCGCCGCCAGCCAGAGCGGCTCCAGATCGGCGTCCAGATAGGTCAGCGTCAGCGAGCAGCCGGCCATGTCGAGGCTGGTGACGTATTCGCCGACTTCCGGCGCCACGAGTTCCAGCCCGGCATCGCGCAGACGCGCCGCCACATGCGTCCACAGGACGAAGAGTTCTTCGTATTTGGTGGAGCCCAGCCCGTTCAGGATCGCCGCCACGCGCCCGCCGGCGCCCTCGGGCCGCTCGGCCAGAAGCGGCTCGACCAGAAGCTGCGCAAGCGCCTTCGCGCTCATCGCCGGCTCGTCGCGGATCCCCGGTTCGCCGTGGATGCCGAGACCGACCGCCACCGTGCCCGGCGCCACGGTAAAGAGCGGCCCATCGGCGCCCGGCAGCGTGCAGCCGGAGAAGGCGATGCCGAAGGATACGGTCCTGTCATTGGCGCGGCGCGACAGCGCCTCCACCGTGTCGAGATCCATCCCCGCTTCCGCGGCGGCCCCGGCGATCTTGAATACGGGTACGTCGCCGGCGACGCCGCGGCGCTTTTCGCGCTCGGAGCGGTCCGCGCTGGCGACATCGTCCGTGACGGCCAGCACGCGCACGTCGATGCCCTCGGCGCGCAGGCGGGTTGCCGCCGCGCCGAAATTCAGGACGTCGCCCGCATAATTGCCGAAACCGAGCACGATGCCGGCGCCGTTGTCGGCCTGGCGGCAGATGCGTGCCACGCTTTCGGTGGACGGCGAGGCGAAGACGTCACCGGCCACCGCCGCATCGGCAAAGCCGACTCCGACATAGCCGGCAAAGGCCGGGTAGTGGCCGGAGCCACCGCCGATGACCAGGGCGACCTTGCCCTCCGGGGTCTGCGTCGAGCGCAGGACCCCGCCGCGCACCGGCGCCACGATACGGGCATTGATGTCGCAGAAGCCTTCGAGCGCGCGGGCGGCGAAGCGTTCCGGTTCGTCGAAGATCGTGGTCATGCGCGTGCCTCCGGACGAGGAAGGATCCGGCGCAGATAGTCGCGGTTGCTGGCGCAGACGCTGAGTCCGTCGCCGCCGTAATGTTCGAGCAGCAGCGCCGAGTTGAAACCGTGCGCCAGCACCATGGACAAGGCGGCGCGGTAATTGATGATGCCGGATTCCAGCGGCGCGGGATGCGTGACGACACGGCCGTCGGCGCTCTCGTCGCGGATGTAGTTCTTGACGTGCCAGTAGCGGCACAGCGGCGCCAGCCTGGCCATCATGTCTGCCCATTTCTCGACCGGGCGGTGCAGACGGATTAGATTGCCGATATCGGCGTTGACGCCGACATTGGGAAGATCGACCTCGGTTACGAAGCGGGCGGCGCTTTCGGCGGT
This sequence comes from Aureimonas altamirensis, assembly GCF_001463885.1. GTDB lineage: Bacteria > Pseudomonadota > Alphaproteobacteria > Rhizobiales > Rhizobiaceae > Aureimonas > Aureimonas altamirensis. The sequence goes on from NZ_BBWQ01000012.1 coordinate 128,302, forward strand.
GCCAAGGTAAGTGTCCTCGTACATTTCGAGCGACACTTCCATATCGAGTTCGGCGGCATGCAGGCCCAGCTCGCGGACACGCTCGACGGCCAGGCGCCACATGGCCGGATCGTCGGGATTGCGCACGCCATCCTGCGTCCAGAACCACAGAACCTGCTTCTGCCGCTCGGTCAGCGGGCCGAAGAAGCCGAAGGAGACCGCCGATGCGCCGATTTCGGCTGCGGCGTCGATCACCCGGTGGCCATAGCTCACATTCGCCTCGCCGACGGCCGGATCGGCGTCGATGAGGTTCTTGCGCGCCGTCGAGACGGCCGGAATGCTCAGGCCGAGGCTTGTCGCGACGTCGCGAAACTCTTGGCGGCGCTGCGGCGACAGATCGCCCACGCGCAGCCAGCAATCGGTCGGATCGAGTTCGGTGAAGCCGGCATCGGCGATCTCGGACAGGGTGGCGGCCCATTCATCCGCGCTCTGATCCTGCACGCTGCGCCCGTCGGGCAGCTGGTTCGCATACTGGATCATGGCGGCGGCGATCGGCCAGTTCGTCCGATCGTAGCGTTGCCGTGCGTTGGCGCCGAATGCTGGCATTCCCATGCCCTGTCCTCCCGAAAAGCGTAACTGGCCGCGGCTCCCATGCACGCGGCGCGCGGCCGGTCAGGCCGCGGCAGGCGCAGCCGTGCCGATGCGGCGCTGGTTCGCCATCCGCACGGCGAGCCGGAATGCCTCGCGCGTCGCACCTAGATCGGCGATGCCCTTGCCTGCAATGTCGTAGGCCGTGCCATGGGCCGGCGTACACAGAGGGAAGGGCAGCCCGCCCATCATGGTCACGCCCTTGTCGAAGCCCATCATCTTCATCGCGATCTGGCCCTGGTCGTGATACATGGTCAGCACGGCGTGGAACTCGTCCTTCAGCGCCCGCAGGAAGACCGTATCGGCCGGAAACGGCCCCTCGACGTCGTAGCCGCGCTCCTGCGCCGCCTTGACCGCCGGTTCGATCACGTCGATCTCTTCCATGCCGAAGGAGCCGCCATCGCCGGCATGCGGGTTCAACCCGGCAACCGCCACGCGCGGCTTTTCGATGCCGGACTGCTTGAGGCACCGGACCGTCAGGTCCACCTCGGCCAGGATGGCGTCGACACTCAGATGCTCCGAGACGTCCTTGAGCGGAATGTGCGAGGTAACCCGCGCATTCCAGACCTTCTCCAGCACGTTGAACTCACGCACCTTGCCGTTGAAGCCGGTGACGTCGACCACGAAGCGGATCTCGTCGTCATAGCCCGGATAGGCGTAGCGCATGGCCTTCTTGTTGAAGGGCGTGAACATCACGGCATCGGCGCGGCCGGCATCGGCCATTTCGAGCGCCTTGCGGAAATTGGTGGTGGCGAAGGTGCCGCCCTTGAGCGTGGCTTCGCCGCGCTCGACCTCGTCAGGTGCAAGATGCTGCAGATCAACCATGGCATGGCGCTCGCCGGTCGGGGCGCCGGGTGCTGCCAGCATTTCGAGGTCTAGCTCGACGCCGGCTTCCTGCGCGCCTTTGTCGAGGATGCGGCGATCTCCGATCACGACGATGCGGGCGGCTTCCCGCGTTTCCGGATCGGCCAGAAGCATGGCCGTCAATTCGGGGCTGATGCCAGCCGGATCGCCCATCGCCAGGGCGATGACTGGGCGCGCATTTGCGGTTTCGACGGACATGGCGGTTCCTCCCCGAGCGTTCATCGGCGGTATCTGTAGCCAACAAAAATGCACGCATCAAGCGTTTTGTATTCTGCATACAGCATTTTCGTTTGACGCTGACTGGCTGGCATGTTGGAACTGCTCTAGTGGTTTCCAGGTGCGCATCGCTGCAGCGATGGCGCACAAGGGGCCGGCAGATCCGAGGTGAAGATGGTTGAATCGCTAGCGATCGCAGGCGCAGGCCGGAGTGCGGCGACACCGGACGGTGGCACGCGCCGCATATCCCGCCAGTCGCTCCACGATACGCTTGTCGGACACCTGCGCGACATGATCATCGAGGGGCAGCTTCCGCCCGGCTCCCGACTGCATGAGGGCCAGCTCGGCGAAGAGCTCGGCGTTTCCCGCACGCCGCTGCGCGAGGCGATCAAGTACCTTGCCAGCGAAGGGCTGGTGGAGCTTGTCCAGAGCCGTGGCGCCGTCGTGAAGCGCTTCGACGCCAAGGATGTCCACGATATGCTTGTGGTCATCGGCAATCTGGAAGAGCTGGCGGGTCGCCTGTGCTGCCGGAACGCGTCGGACGCCGAGATCGCCACCATACGCGCCGCCCATGACGAGATGACGCGCCTTTACGGCATCGGCGACCGGCTCGCCTATTACAAGCTGAACCAGGAGATCCACACCCTCATCGTCCGCTATTCCGGCAACGAAGCGCTGTCGCATGTCCATGCGACACTGCAGATGCGGTTGAAGCGTATCCGCTTCATCGGCCATGAGGGGCCGGAGCGGTGGGCGGCGGCCATCGCCGAGCATGAAGAGATGATCACCGCGCTGGAACGGCGCGATGGCGATGCCCTGGCTGAAACGCTCGGTCGCCACCTGCGGAACGCATGGGAGCGCGTGAAGGGCGCGGTCTGAGCCCTCAGGCTTCGTCGGTGCCGGCCCTAAGCTGCCGCCAGGTGCTGCCGACATGGGCGCGCAGCGCATCCGAAAGGCCCGCCCCGTCGCGCTGCGTCAGATAGTCGACGATATCGCCATGCTCGGCAATGGCGCGGCGCCACAGGGACGCATCCGCACTGCCGCGCCATCGATAGGCATAGACCTGCCGGTTCAGTTGGGCATGGCTGCGCGACAGTGCGCCGTTGCGTGCCGCCTCAACGATCGCGCGATGGATGGCCTGGTTGAGCCGAAAGTAGGACAGGCGGTCGCGGCGCTCATAGGCGGCAAGAAGCTCGTGATGCAGGGCACGGATTTCCATGATCTCGGCATCGCTCGCGCGGCTTGCGGCCAGCTCGCCGGCAAAACCCTCGAGCACCGACAAAAGATCGAGCTTGTCGGCAATCGCCGAGGGCGAGAACGGCGCGATGGTGGCTCCCCGCCTCGGCGACAGCACCACCAGTTCTTCCGCTGCCAGGATCTTCAGGGCGTCGCGCAGCGGCGTGCGCGACGCGCCGAGGCGTTCGGCCAACTGCCGCTCCCGCAGGGGCGTTCCGACGGCAAATTCTTCCGTGACGATCATGTCGCGAAGCCGATCGGCAAGACGCTCGGCCAGCGTTTCCGCGGCCGGCGCGTCTTCCACCACGGGCGGTCGCACGGCGTGCCAGGCCGGACCGGGTCGGTTGTCCGCCACAAGGGCATGCAGAGAATCTGGTTCCTGGTATTCCAACGCCATACCCTTTCATGAGCCGGAACGATCCCACGATACCTACAAATGCGCAATTTCGAAAATAGCTATTGACTGCGTTCATGCCGCCGGTCAGTTTGGTATACCAAATGAAGAGCCGGCAATACCGGCCGCGCGGGGAGGTTCCGCACCACGATACATCGCGTCCATCCCGTACGGCCGGCCCTTGCCGGCCGGCGGATCGGCGCCGCTACGACGAGGCCTGCCGTGAACGCCCATAGCCGCTTTTCCCGCGCTTCCCGCCCGATCGAGGTTGCCCTTGTGGGCGCCGGTGCCTTCGGACGCTCGTTGCTGGGCCAGGGCCGCCGCATGGCGCTGATGAATGTGCGTGTGGCCGTGGACGTGACGGCCGAGCGTGCCGCCGAAGCCTTTCGCGCCGTGGGCTGGGAAGAGGAGCGGATCCGCATCTGCGACAGCCGCGCCGCGGCGCAGGCCGCCTGGGAGGCCGGTCACTGCGTGGCAGCCGGCCGGCTTGCGGATGTCCTGTCCCTGCCCGTCGACATTGTCGTGGAGGCCAGCGGCCACGCCGAGGCCGGTGCGGCGCACGCTTTGGCAAGCCTGGATGCCGGCAAGCATGTGGGCCTTGTCACCAAGGAGACCGACTCGGTCGTCGGACCCTATCTCGCCTGGCACGCACGCGAGCTCGGACTTGTCTGCACACCGGTGGATGGGGATCAGCCCGCGCTGCTGATCGCCCTCGTCACCTGGGCGGAAACGCTGGGCCTGCCGATCCTGGCTGCCGGCAAATCCAGCGAATACGACTTCGTCTTCGACGCGGCCACGGGCAAGCTTTCCAGCGAAAGCCGTACGATGTCGGCGCCCGGCTTCGTCGACGCGATGGCGCTCGGCACCGGGCCTGCGGCAGAGCTCGCCTCACGGCGCGCAGGCCTTGCCCATGCGCTGCCGCAGCTTGCCGTACCGGACCTCTGCGAACTCGCGGTCGTTGCCAATGCGACCGGGCTGACGCCGGACCGGCCGGCCTTCCACGCCCCCATCGCCCGCATCGCCGAAGTGCCGAGCCTGTTCGACACCGATGCGATGGGAGGCCTTCTGTCCGGCGAGCGCCGGATCGACGTCTTCAACTGCCTGCGCACGCCGCAGGACATCTCCTTTGCGGGGGGCGTCTTCGTGGTGGTGCGCTGCGAGGATGCCGAAACCTGGGCCGTGCTGGCGCAGAAGGGCCATACGGTCAGCCGCAGCGGCGAGGCCGCCATGCTGTGGCTACCGCGGCATCTGCTGGGCCTCGAAGCGCCGATCAGCCTGCTCGACGCCGTGGTCAACGGCGTCTCGGTCGCCGGCGAGCCGAGGCCGGTGGTCGACCTTGTGGGCCGGACCAGCCGCAGGCTGGAGGCGGGCACCCTTCTGGAGGCCGAAGGCCATCATCACACGATCGACGGTGTCGGCCCCGAACTGGTGGAGGCCCGGCCGCTCGCGGCCGATCGTGCCCTGCCCTACTATCTTCTGTCGGGTCGGCGCCTGACGCGGGACATCCCCGCCGGCGCCCAGATAACCATGGCGGACGTGACCCTGGACGAAACGGCTCCGCTTCTGGCGCTGCGCCGCCGTCAGGATGCGCACTTCTTTACAACCGAGGCTCGCGCCCCGGCGCAACAGACGGTCTGACCCGTCCGAACGGGCAATCGCCGACAACAATCATAACGGAGGAAAACACCCAATGGCATCTATCAACCGCCTGATCGGACTGGCCCTCGCCACGGCGACCATGCTGGCGACGCCGGCCCTCGCTCAGGACTGGCAGCCGCGCAAGCCCGTCGAATTCGTCGTCGCCTCGGGCGCCGGCGGCGGCACCGACCAGTTCGCCCGCATCATCCAGTCCATCATCCAGAAAAACGATCTCATGCCGGTGTCGATCGTCGTCAGCAACAAGGGCGGCGGCGCGGGTACGGAAGCCTTCGTCGACGGCAAGCTTGCCGGAAACGACCCGCACAAGCTGGTCTTCGGGACCAACAACGAGTGGCTGCTGCCCATGGTCACCAAGGCCGCCTACGCGCCCGGCGATCTGCAGCCCGTGGCGGCGATGGCGATGGACGAGTTCCTCCTGTGGACGCACACCAATGCGCCCTATGAAAGCGCCGCCGACTTCGTGGCGAAGGCCAAGGAAGGCAACATGAAGGTGGGCGGTTCGCAGTCCAAGGATACCGACCAGATCCTGTCCAAGCATCTGGAACATGCGACCGGCACCAAGTTCACCTACATCCCCTTCAAGTCCGGCGGCGAGGCAGCCACGCAGCTTGCCGGCGCGCATCTGGAGGCGAATTTCAACAATCCGCAGGAGAACGTCGCCCAATGGCGCGGCGGCATGGTGCGCCCCCTCTGCGTCTTCTCTCCGGAGCGCATGGACTACAAGGAAAAGGTCACGGACACGATGTCCTGGAACGACATCCCCACCTGCAAGGAAGAGGGGATCGCCGTCGAGGACTACAAGATGCCGCGCACCATCTGGATGAACGCGGAAGTGCCGCAGGAAGCGGTCGCCTACTATGCCGACGTCCTGTCGAAGGTGCGCGAGGCGCCGGAGTGGAAGGAATGGCTGACGCGCACCTCGCAGACCGACAGTTTCCTGACGGGCGAGGGATTCACGAAGCTCGTCGAAACGGAAAAGGCCAAGGCCCGGCAGCTTTTCGAACGCGAAGGCTGGCTCGTCACCAACTGAGGCATCCCCGGAGCCGGGGCGCCATGCGCCCCGGCTTCGCCGCGCCCCCCTAGCCTCGGCAGGACTTTTGGACGCAGCGTTGATCCACAGGCCCGGCTTGGGGATTTTGTCCGCAGTCGGTATTGTTGTGACACGCGTTCAGCATGGCCTCGACGATCCAGTCGCGCAGCCTGCGGCTCGGAGCGCCAAGGACGATGGCCAGTTCCACGTCCTGGCCGGTGCGGCGCGCGAAGACCAGATTGTGGATGGTTCCTCCGAGCGACCCCGTCTTCAGCCCGATCGCGCCATCGAGCCTGGGCAGGAGGCTGTTGGTGTTCGGGTACAGCCTCCCCTTCCATGCAAAACTTCGACGGCCGCAAAGCCCGACGATGCCGGGATGCTGCGCGATCAGATGACGCGCCAGGCACAGGACGTCGACGGCGGTGGTGCGCTGATCACTCCCGAGCCCGCTTGGGGACGCGAATACCGTTTCCGTCATGCCGACCGCCCGGGCCCGTTCGTTCAGCGCATGTGTGAAGGCCGCGCGCGTTCCGCTGTGCCATTCCGCAAGGGCGTTGCTGGCCTCATTGGCGCTCACGACCGCGCAGGCCGACATAAGGGTTCGGATATCGACCTCTTCGCCGGGCTCGAACCCCCACCAGCTATCCGTCTGTCGGGCATCGTCGGGTATGGCTATGCATTCCGACCCGTTCATGCCGCGTTCGCGCAGCCGCTCCGCGGCTAGTATCAGCGTCATGAGCTTGGTGATGGATGCCGGCTTATGGATACGCTCGCACTCGGTTGAAAACAGCAACGCCCCTTCCTGCATGCTGTAGCGAACCGCGCTGACACCCTTCGGCAGCAGGGCGGCCAACCCCGGAGCGCTGCATCGATCGTCCTTCAGCCAGGCCACCAGGGAGTGCAGCCGCGTGCTGTTGGAACCCTTTACCAGAACCGTATCACCGTCCCGCAGCTCCAGCCCCAGCCGCAGCTTGAGCTCGTCCATATCCCGAAGATGCGCCCCGCGCCGGTCCGGCGACAATTCCTCCCAGAAGGCACGGTACCGCGCTCCCAGGGCATAGACCTTGTCTATCGCCCGACTATTCACGGCATCGGCGAGCTCCGTATGCAGCCGGTCCGCGTCCATTCCAAGCTCGGCCATCTCCCCGATGACCGCGATGCGCCGCCCCGGCGCCATCTCTTGATGCAACCGTTCCAGCGCGGCAGCCATCGAGCCTGGGTTGGCATTGTACGCATCGTCGATGAGCCGGATCCGCTTGCCCTGGATGGTCACGTCCAGGCTCTGCCCACGCCCCGCCAGCGGTACGGCCGTTGCGAGCTTCTCCGTCGCCATCTCGATCTTGAGGCCGCCGAGCGCATGCACCGCAGCCAGGACTGCCAGGCTGTTCAGCGCCATATGGCGTCCCGGCACGCCGAGGCGATAGCGGACCTCGCCGGCCGGCGTTTGCGCCACTACTTCCGAGTTTTCCGGGCAATAGCCCAGAAGCCGGATATCGCAGCCCGGACCTTCGCCGAAATGGAGGATACGCAATTCGGCCGCCTGCGCGGCCAGGAAGACCGTCTTCCACTCGTGCATGTCCCGGTTCAGGATGGCGACGGAGCCCGGCTTCATGCCTTCGAAGATCTGCGCCTTGACCCGGGCGATGTCGGCCAGCGTATGCGTGCCGCCCAGATGGACGGGGAAGATGTTCGTCACGATCGCAAGATCGGGCCGGACGATCTGCGCGCTCTGGCGCATGCGGCCGATGGCAACCTCCAGAACGGCAAAGTCGCAATCCTGCGCAAATCCGGCAAGGTTCCAGCTGATGCCCCGCGTCAGGTTGCCCGTCACATCGGAACGCTCGGTATGGCCGAAGGCCGAGAGCGTATGCGCCAGCATGGCGACCGTGCTCGTCTTGCCGGAACTTCCAGTGATCGCGATCACCTTGCCGGCCAACCGCGACCGCGCGGCGCGCCCGATGGCGAAGATCGCCTTGTCCGTATCCATGACCCTCAGGACCGGGACGCCATGGGCGACGATATGTTTCGCCTGGCTGGAAGCAATCAGCGCAGCCGGCTTCCCGGCAAGCCCGGCAATGGCGTTCGAGGTCAGGCCCCGCTCGCCCGGGCGCGAACGCGCCACGACGATCTGGCCCGGCCTGAAGGTAGAGGAATGGATGCACAGGCCGTGGCCGACGAAGGACGCATCGGGAGGCGTGACCCATGTCCCGCCGGTTGCGGCCGCCAGTTCCTCAGGCCGCCACCCTGCGCCGAGGCCAGCGGGCGGCGCGGATCGTTGCGGCCGCGACGCATGCGCAACCTGGCGCCCGGAGCGCAGGAACGCGGCATAGGCGACGAGGCCGGACAAATAATGCTCGACATCGTCGATGCGCACGCGAAAGGCGTGGTGGCGGATGAAGAAGCTTCCGTCGATCCTGTCCGGGTTCTGAAAGAACATCGCCATCTCGGGCCAGAAATGGCCGTTCAGTAGATGCCCCGCCCGCTTTTCCAGGGCATCGTAAAAGGCTCGAAGGTCGATACGCGCCAGGAGATCGCGGTTGTCGGGATCCTCCGCAAGCCGCGCGACCATCTTTTCCGCGGCCATCATGAGTTCCAGAAGGGTCGGAAATGTCGTGCTGCGTTCGGCGACGAAATCGAGATAGCCGGCGACATTGCGTATGCCGAACTCGAAATAGGCGCGACGGGGGCGGTATGTGGTCAGGGCATTGACGGCATAGGACAGCCAGTGATCGTGCGCGCGCCAGTGCTCGGCTGCGATGAAATGGCCGAACGCCTTTTCGACCGCGTCGATCCAGCAGTCCGACCGGGTCAGCGCGTACAGGCGCATCAGGCCGAACGCGGCTTCCCCATCGTAGTAGATGATGCGGAACCTCTCTTTCACGGCAAGGTCGGGGTAGGTCAGAACGTGGCGGAACGCCCCGCTTGCCTCGTCCTGCATGAAGAGGACGCCGCGCCCGAGCCGCTCGAGCAGCGGCATATGGATGTCGGTCCGGAAGACCTCCGCATGCTTGGTCAGGGCCAGGAGGCAGACCGCATTGCCGCCAAGCTTGATCTCGCCATCCGGCTCCACAAGGAAGGCCAGATCCTGCCCCTGATGGCGCACCGGCCGGATGAGTTCGCGCGTCAGGTAATCGACGGCCCTCTCTATGGCCGCGCCAAGGGCCGGGTCGCGCGTTTCCTCGAACGCCTCGATCATGGCGTAGACGCTGCTGGCATGGCGCAGGCAGTTATAGGCGTTGATCGCCCGGTCGAAGCAGGGATGCCAGCCATAGACGAACCTGCCCGACGGCATGACCTGGCCGGCAAGGTAGCGGCTGCCACGGGCAACGAGTGCCTCGACCTGTCCTGCAGCGCGATGATCCACCACCCGCCTGCCCGCATTGCGGCCCGAACCCGCAATATCGTGGATCTGCGGATCGTCGCGGTCGCAGAAGATTCCGCTCGTGGAGAAATAGTAGACGGTCGCCGCATCCTCGACGGCCAGTCCGGGCAGCCCGCGGGCAAGCCGGGCGTACCTTGCGAAGTTCTTCTCGTTCAGGACGGCATGGTCGATGGCGGCGCCGCCATAGAGCATCGCGTTGGCGTTCAGCTCTGTCTCCAGAAAGGCGATCCGGAAGCCCTTGTCCAGGGAGATGCCGTAGCGGAAGTAGTTCCGTTTGGTCTGTGCCAGCCAGGATTTCAGCTCGCTCCACTGGATCTCACCGACCGTCTCCACCCAGTCCACGCGCAGCCAGCGGGGATCCTCCATCAGCGCGACAGCCTCTTCCACCGCGGCGAATGCGGCGTCGAAGCTGGCGGCGGCGATCGGTGTCGTCGTCGCGCGCTGTGCGCCTTCGCTGACGGAAAGGAACAGGACGTAGCGCGGAAACGGATCGCGCAGGGGTTTGATCCTCTCCTGGATACGCAGGCGCATGGCATTCAGCCGGGCGCCGAGATCTCCCTTCATCGGTAACCCTCCTCACCGCTCCCGAAGCGCTTCGCGCGCCCGGTTGAATGGCTTCATCAGATAATCCATCACGGTCTTCTCGCCGGTGTGGATGTCGACCGTCGCGACCATGCCGGGCACGATGGGAAAGCGCGTTCCGGCCGTGCTGACGAGCGCGTCCTCCGCCGTCCGGATATAGACGCGGTAGTAGTATTCGCCGGGCTTGGCCTCGTCCTGAATCGTGTCCGGCGATATGGTGTGAACCTGCCCTTCGAGCCCGCCGAAGATCGCGTAGTCGTAGGCCGTCAGCTTGACGTTGGCGCGCTGGCCGGGATGGATGTAGGCGATATCGCGCGGCAGGATGCGCGCTTCCACGAGAAGCTGGTCGTCCAGCGGGACGATCGTCATCAGATTGCCGTTGGGGGATACCACACCCCCGATCGTCGATACCTCGATGTCCTTGACGATGCCGCGCACCGGAGAGCGGATCGTCATGCGCTTCAAGGCGTCCTCCCGGCCCCGCATCACCGACGACAGGGAGGTGAACTCCGCGTTCACCTTGGCGAGCTCTTCGCGCGCGGAGACGATGTAGTCGGCGCGGACCTCCGTTTCCTTGAGCTGCAGTTCCACAAGCTGCCGCTTCAGGCGGATCACCTCGACATTGCTGGCCGCCCCCCGCGCGGTCAGCGCCTCGCTGATCGACAATTCGTCCTGGACGAGGGTCTTGGACTCGGTGATCCAGTTCAGCATGTCCGACAGGCTCTTGCGGCGTGCCTCGAAGAGCTGCAACTCGGAGGCCCGCAACTCGGGAAAGTCGTCCAGTTCCACTGAAAATTGCGGCCTGTCGTTCTGGCTGACTTCGGCCTGCAGGCGTGCGGCGCTTGCCAAGGCTGCACGGTACTTGGCGGCGCTTTCCTCGATGGTCGACTGGGTCACCGTCGGGTCGAGCTGGGCAAGGATCTGGCCGGGCTCGACGATATCGTCCTGACGCACGGCCAGCATGGCCAGCACGCCACCTTCCAGCGACTGGACCACCTGTTCCCGGGAGGTCGGCACGATTTTGCCGACGCCCGTCGACACCTCGTCAAGGACGGCAAGACAGGCCCAGACGACGAAGACGCAAAGAAAGACCAGAACCAGCCGCACCAGCCCTTTCGTCCGCGTCAGAAGTTGCCTGCGGCTGCCGCCATTGACCCAGATTCCGAATTCATCCGCGACGCTCATCTCCGCAGGCCCTCCGCCACGGCCTCGGGACCGACGACCTTGCTCATGCCCACGAGCTTGCGGAGCCCCTTCTCCTTGGTGTCGTCCAGCGCCACCTGGCCGTTCTCGACCACGACCAGGCGGTCGACGAGTTCGAGTACCCGCATCCGGTGCGTGGCGATGACGACGGTGCGCCCGGCGCTCCAGGCATCGAACTCCTTGATGAAATGACGTTCGGTTGCCTCGTCCATGGCCGCCGTCGGCTCGTCGAGCAGGACGATCGACGGATCGCGGATAAGCTGTCGCGCCAACAGGATGAGCTGCTTTTGTCCGCCGGACAGGCCATGCCCGCCTTCCTGCACGACATGGTCCAGCCCCTTGCCCAGCCGTCGAACGAAATTTTGCGCACCCAGCATCGCAAGTACCTTCGCGATCGCTGCGTCATCGGCCGTCGGTGCGCCCATCGTGATGTTGTCGCGCAGGGTGCCGAAAAAGAGACGCGCATTCTGCGTCACCAGCGCGACGTCCCGCCGGACATCCGCGGGGTCGATATGATGCAGGGCCAGATCGTCCAGGAGAATCTCCCCGTCGCTGGGGTCCAGAAGCCCGGACAACGCCAGGAGCAGCGTCGATTTACCGGCGCCGTTGCGCCCCAGGACGGCGATCCGCTCGCCCTTGCCGATCGCCATGTCCTTCACGGTCAGGACGGTCGGCGCAGCCTCGTCGCCGTAGCGGAAGACAGCCCGCTTCAAGCGGTATCGCCCCTCGACGCGCGGACGGTGAATGCGCGTCTCGGCCTCGGGATGATCCACCGGCATCTGCATCAGCTGGTCGAGACCCGCCTTGGCGATGCGCGCCTGCTGCCACCGGCCCGCCAGTTGCGAAAGCTGGCCCATGGGCGCCAGCATGCGCGAGCCCAGAATGGATGCGCCGACAAGCGCGCCCGTGGTCAGGTCGCCTGCGATGACCATCGGCGCGCCGATGAAGACCGTCATCGCGTAGACGCCCGTCTGCACGTTCTGCGTCCAGATGTTCAGGCCGTTGGTGATGGACCGGAGCCGTAGCTGAGCCTCCCCCGTGACCGCGTTGAGCTGGTTCCACTGACGCTGGAAGCGGCCCTCGGCCTGCAGGCTTTTGATGTCCTCGATCCCCTGCACCGCTTCCACCAGCATGGCATTGCGCAGCGACGCCTCGCGCATGGCCTCGTTCGCATAGGTGCGCAGCCGCCGCTGCAGCAGAAGACCCGGCAGCACGAGCACGATCAGCGCGCCGATCGGGATCAGGACGAGTGGCCCGACCAGCCACCAGTAGATCACCGCGAACAGGAAGAAGAAGGGCAGATCAGCCAGCGCGGTCACCGTGGTGGAGGTGAGCATCTCGCGGACCTGATCGACATCGCGAAGCTGCGCGATGAAGGCGCCGGTCGAGGTCGGACGGGCACGGTTGCGCACGCGCAGCGCCCGCCCGAAGACGACGTCCGACATCTGCAGGTCCGCCTGCTTGCCGAGTATGTCGGTGATGCCGAGACGCGCCCTGCGCATCAGGAAATCGAACCCGATCGCCAGAAGGACGCCGCTGAACAGCACGTATAGCGTGTTGAACGACTGCGCCGGAACCACACGGTCATAGACCTGCATCGAGAAGAGAATGCCGGCAAGTCCGAGCGCGTTGGCTATGAGCGAGGCGATCAGGACGTGGCCGTAGGAGGCCGGATCGCGCAGGATGATCCGTCTCAGCCAGTTCTTCCGGAACGGTTTGATATAGGCATCGACGCGCGCGTCCGGCACGGCCCGCGCGGGCCTGAACAGGACCAGCCTTCGGGTTCTGGCCAGAAGCGTATCGAGCGCGAAGCGCCCTTCCAGCGCGTGGTCTGCGCACAGCCACGCCCCCGCTTCGCCGTCCGCAGCCAGGCTGTGGACCAGGGCGATGGCGCCGTCGTCGAGCTGCAGCACGAAAGGCAGATGCCAGTCCGACACGGTGATGGCAGCGGGATCGACATGCCGGGCCGTCAGGCCGAAAGCCTGCGCCAGCACGTCGATCCGGTCCTGTTCCGGCACATCGCCATGAGCATGCCAGGCCTGCATCGCACCCTGCGGCGACGACGGCAGGCGATAGTGGCGGCCGATGCGCTGGAGCGCGTCCAGCCAGCGGGCACAGGCCCGTTCGCTTGCATCCGCCGCGGCGCCATCCGTTTGCGATAGGGGGGCTCCCGATCCGTCCATGGGGGCGATCACCCTCCCCTGGCCGCGGCACGAAGCCGGCTCGGGTCGACGGCGAAACGCTGGCGCATCAGCCCCGAACTGTAGAGGCAGTCCAGGTTGAGGCGGCGGATATCATGGGTCGTCGTCGCCATCTGGAAGCGGGCTTCGTGAAGCTCCTGCTCGGCGTTCAGAAGATCGAGGAGCGTGCGCGTCCCGAGCGACAGATATTGTTCGCGGTAGAGATCGCGCGTCGTCGCCATCATATCGGAGCGCGCGGCCAAAGCATTCGACAGGCTGTTCAGCGTGCCGATCCGGCTGCCGGCTTCCTGCAACGCGCGCTGCGTTTCAAGCCGTGCCGCCCGCATGGACGCATCCGCCGAATCCTTCGCATGGGCGGCCGCCCGCCGGCGCGCGCTTGTGCGTCCCCCGTTGTAGAGGCTGGACGATGCCTTCACGCCGACGAAATAATCGAGATCCTGGTTGTCGTCCTGCAGCGCGTCGTCACGCGAGTAGAGGTGGTAGGCGCTGGTCGCCTGAAGCGAAATGGTGGGGTAGAACTCCGCCTGGCTGCCGTCCAACTGTGCGCTCGCCACCTCCTTGCGCGCACCGGCCTCCAGAATGGCAGGCACTTTCGTCCAGTCCGGCTGGCGCACGCTGCAGGACTGCATGAACCAGGACGGAACGGTATCCACCGGATCCACTTCGGCGGCGTTGGCGCCGACCATCGCCGCCAGGGCGGCGCGCCATCGGTCATACTCCGACTCGTTCTGGAACAGGGTGGCCTCGGCGGACTGGACGCGGGCGTCGGCCTGCACCCGGTCGGACATGGTGCTTGCCCCGCTGTCGGTCCGGTCCTGCACCAGCGCCGCAATCGTCCGGACGCCGTCCAGTTGCTCCTGCGACAACCGGGTCAGCATGCGATACCGCTGAACCTCGATAACGGCACCGGCCGCATCGCGTGCCAGCATGTCGATGATACCGAGAAGCTGCGCCTCGCTGACCTTCTCGCCCGCAACCTCGCTTTGCACCGAACTCGACGCCTTGCCGAAGTCGTAGAGGAGTTGCTCGACCGTAACCTCGAACCGTGGCTGCCAGCCCCGGCTGCCGGTGTTCTGATAACCGGAATTCACGCCCGCATCGATGCTGGGGTAATAGGCTGCCTGGGCGCTGCGGATACGCTCGTCCGCCTCGCGGACCCGCCCGATTCCTTCGTCGACGGCCGGGTGATAGGCCACGACGCGGTCGACCGCCCCCTCCAGCGTCATGCCCCGCACGGACGACGCCCCGGGGGATCGGCCCGTCGTCCGTGGTGCTGTCGCTGTGGAACGGGCACCAGCCGGCACCGCCGGCGCCTGCTTCGACCCGTCATGGGAAACGACGCCGAACCCCAGCGGATCCGCCGGCGTCTGGCATCCCGCAAGGGCGACCATCATGATGATGGAAACGCCCAACTGCCAGGCACGGTCGATTGGAATCATGAACCTGCCGTTCTCTCGGTCCGCCCCGAGTTGCAACTTGTCCATCGTCCGCCGCCGATCGGCGGCGGACGTCGTTATCGGAGCATCAGGCGATGCCGGTGGTGCGTTCGTCCTCCGTGAGTGGATCGGTCGTCAGGAAGGCCTCGGCCTGCTCGGCCGGCAGCATGTCGTTCAGCGCGAGAGAGCCTTCGGCCGATGGCCCGGCCCCGGCATCTGCCTCCGCGTCCGCGTCGAAGGCATCATCGGCAAACAGGGCGATCTCGCTGTCTTCTCCCAGGTCCAGCGCGATGTCGTCGTCCAGTTGCCCGACATCGGTATCGCCATCGACATCTGCATCCGCATCGCCCTCTTCGGCGAATGCGCCGAGCGGCACGACGTCGTCGTCGACCATCTGCAGGTCCAGCGTGGCAACCGGCGGCGCCGCGCCCTGCACGCTGCCGCTGACATTGACCGTCAGCGTAGCCGTATGGATCACGCCGTCCACATTCGCCTGGTACACGAAGGTGTCGACGGAGCTGCCAATCTCCGCGCGGCCATCCGGCGTGTAAGTATATGTGCCGTCCGCGTTGACGAGGAGCGATCCGAATTCCCCTGCAATCGACAGGGAAGCTCCGGTCGGGATTGTCTGGAAGGCGGCGCCATCCGCCGAGATGGCAAGGCCGCTGGGCTCCACGCCGGCCAGGAGATCGTTCTCGTACAGATTACCCGAAACGCCGAAGACGTCGCCCTGCTCGAAGTCGTTCAGGTTGGTGATGGTGCTCTCCACACCGATCGTGACGTTGCCGGCGACGCTGACGAGGCTGAAGGACAGCTCGCCGCGGACCCGGTAGGTGCCGGCCGGCACATCCAGGACCGAGATTTCCCCCGTGCCGCCGCTGCCCAAGAGGCTCAGCAACTGTCCCCCGCCGAACTGGCCGTACTGGGTCCAGGTGCCGTTCTGGAGCACCTCCACGAAGACCGTCACCCCGGAGCCGAGAGAAGCAAGCGCGCCGACCGACACGTTCAGGGTCAGATCCTGGGTCGTCCCCGCCGCGACGGTGATCGGAGCCGAGGTGAGATTGCCGGAGGGAAAAGCGGGTACGCCCGCGATGACGCCCGTCCAGCTATAATTGACCGCATTGGGGATCGCGATGCCCGGCTCGGTTACGTATTCATATTCGATGCCGGCTTCGACCGTATCGTCGGTCAGCCGCGCGCCATCGATATTGATCGTCAGCGACGCCTCGGAGGTCAGCGTGCCGTCGGTGATCGTATAGGTGAAGACGTCGCTCTGGCCGACCGAGGAAATCTGCCCGTTCGGCGTATAGGTGTAGCTTCCGTCGGGAAATATCTCCAGGGAGCCGTGCGCGCCTTCGATCACCGCGCCTTCCGGCCCGACGAGGACGGGTTCGCCCGTACCGAAGGTCACCTGCGAGACCACCGTTCCCTCGGTGACGATGTCCTCGCCGGGTTCGCCGTCCACATCGCCGTCGGGATCGATCACATTGCCCGAAGCCGGCGCGGGCGGCGTCGAGAAGCCGTGCTCGACCACATCGACCGTGACGGAAGTATCCTGGATGAGCGACAGCGTGTTGCTCAGCAGCGCTTGCGAAAGCGCGCCGAGCACCCCATCCACGAATTGCGACAGGCCGAGTGAGTTCAGGGCGTTGGAGACGATGCCGACGAGGTCTCCGGCACCGATGTCGGTCGTGACGCCGAGGATCGGCTCCAGGATGTTCCGCACGACGGTGCCGAGCGGCAAGCCGATGCCCGGCAGGAGCTCCCCATTGAGCGTGGTCTCGACCGCGTTCAATACGAGTGCCTGATTGTCGGCGCCCAGGACCACCCCACCCTGGCCGAGTTCGGACAGGGAGACGCCGTTGCCGTCGGCGTCGAGCAACGTACCGAGGGCGCTCTCACCCTTGCGCACGACGATGGTGTAATCGCCGGGGGCAAGCCCCGGAATGGTCGCCACGAGCGAATTGTCGCCCGTCGCACCAAGAACGCGCAGTCCGGCGGCATCGCCGATCAGCGGATCGTTGCTTGCCGTCGCCACGTAGACGCTGTTGCCCTGCGCATCCAGCACCTCGACATAGAAGGCGTCTGCAACGGCGATCAGCGCCGACTGGCTGACGGTGATGCGGACATCGCCCTGCGTGCCGTCCGCCACCGTGAAATTGATCCCGTTGGTCGTCGTGCCGTCGTCGAGCAGACCAAGGAGCTGCAGATTGCTGTCGGACAGCGTCTCCTGGGGAATGGACTGACGGACTCCGAGGTCGATCGAGACGACATCGTCCCCGGCCGAAACGTCGTCATCTGCATCTGCATCAGCGTCAGCGTCAGCGTCGGCGTCTGCATCCGCGTCTGCATCGGCATCAGCGTCAGCGTCGGCATCAGCGTCAGCATCCGCATCGGCGTCGGCGTCAGCATCCGCATCGGCGTCAGCATCCGCGTCGGCATCAGCGTCTGCGTCTGCATCAGCGTCTGCGTCTGCGTCGGCATCAGCATCAGCGTCCGCGTCAGCATCCGCGTCGGCGTCGGCGTCGGCGTCGGCATCCGCGTCAGCGTCTGCATCCGCGTCAGCATCAGCGTCGGCGTCGGCATCGGCGTCAGCGTCAGCATCCGCGTCGGCGTCTGCATCAGCATCGGCGTCAGCGTCTGCATCCGCGTCAGCGTCAGCGTCTGCATCTGCATCTGCGTCAGCATCCGCGTCTGCGTCTGCGTCGGCATCAGCGTCGGCGTCTGCATCCGCGTCAGCGTCAGCGTCTGCATCTGCATCTGCATCTGCGTCAGCATCCGCGTCTGCGTCTGCGTCTGCGTCTGCGTCGGCATCAGCGTCGGCGTCCGCATCTGCATCGGCGTCTGCATCGGCGTCTGCGTCGGCGTCGGCGTCAGCATCCGCGTCTGCGTCGGCGTCGGCGTCGGCGTCAGCATCCGCGTCTGCGTCAGCGTCGGCATCAGCGTCGGCGTCTGCATCCGCGTCAGCGTCTGCATCCGCGTCTGCATCAGCGTCGGCGTCAGCATCGGCATCAGCATCAGCATCCGCGTCGGCATCCGCGTCGGCATCTGCATCTGCATCTGCGTCAGCATCCGCGTCGGCATCTGCATCTGCATCTGCGTCAGCATCAGCGTCGGCGTCGGCGTCTGCATCGGCATCAGCGTCGGCATCCGCGTCGGCGTCTGCGTCCGCATCAGCGTCTGCGTCTGCGTCAGCATCGGCGTCAGCATCTACATCGGCATCCGCGTCGGCGTCTGCATCCGCGTCGTCACGATTGCTGGACCCGCTGCTCGCCGCCAGGGCGATACCGGCACCGGCGGCTCCCAAACCGATGAGCACCGGAGCGAAGTTACCGCCATCGGCGCCGATCAACTGGTCGACGTTCTGGATCTCGGCGAAACTGAAGTCGGCGAGGCCGTCGCCATGCTGGCCCGCCCAGAGAGTGCCATTCCCGTCCTGCAGCACGAGGTCGTTTTCCGTCGCCCCCTCACCTGCGACGTAGAAATTGACGATCCGGAAAATCCGTCCGTCCTGAAAACGAAGCACCAGATCGTCGCCGCTGCGCTGATAGCTGGCGATATCCTCCGGTGACGCCTGAACCGTGATGACACTTGCCCCGGAAAGGACGACGGTGTCTCCGGCGACATTTCGTGCGGAGCCTGTTTGCTTATCGGTGACGACGGCGGACATTCGCGTTCTCTCGCAGCTAGCGTTGTAAGCCGAGCGCGCCGGGATAGGCCGGTGACGAATACGTCCCGGTGGCGCGCGGATCTGAAGTCTAAAGGTCGGGCACCGTCGGACGACGGCGATCCAGTCAACGGCGCCGCAGTCGACCGGGGTCGAAGCGGGTGCCGCGTTTAGCTTTCAGACAGGCATACGGAGTTAAGCCGCGTCTCGCCCGAGGGCGATGCACCCATCCAAAGTGGTAGAGAACGATTGGCCAATCGCACTCATATTAGGTACATACGGTTGCATATGAGTCAATCAGCTTGCATGACGAGGTCGCAAAGCTGTGACCAAAATTTGTCAAGACGGCAACGAAATTTGGTCGAAGATCAGACTGGAGTGTGTTCGCCTCTGCGCAAAAGCGCTTCGGGCGAAGCCGGCTCCAGAACGCAACCTGACGAAGGCACCCGCTACCGCCATCGCCTGACGTAATCGACCAAAGCTCGCAGCTTCGGGGCCAGATTTCGACGGTTTGGGAAATACAGGTAAAAGCCCCCGAAAGGCGGACAATAGTCTTCGAGAAGGGGCACCAACTGGCCGGAGGCGACATAGGGCCTGAAGGTCTCCTCCATGCCGAAGGTGATGCCGCCTCCCGCACAGGCCGTGCGGATCATCAGCCACATGTCGTTTGTGGTGATCTCGGGATCGACAGCGACATCGTACTCGCGGCCGTCTTCACCGAACTCCCAACGGTACGGCGCCGTCTGCGGCGCGGGGCGCCAGCCGATGCAGCGATGCCGCGCCAGTTCGGACGGATGGGAAGGCTTGCCGAAGCGCTCGATATAGGCAGGCGCGGCGACCACCGTCTGGCGCTGCTCTCCCGAGACCGGGACGGCGATCATGTCCTGGTCGATCACCTCACCGAGCCGCACCCCGGCATCATAGCCCTCCGCCACGATGTCGAACTCCTCGTCCGTGACTGTCACGTCGATCTGAACGGCCGGATAGGCGTCCGCGAAGCCGGCCAGCAGCGGTCCCGAGATGAACCGTTCCGCAATCGAGGATACCGCCAGCCGTAGAAGTCCGCTTGGCGCACTGTCCCGATCCGCCGCAGCGTCCAGGGCCAGCCCCACCTCGGCAATGGCCGGCGCCACGCGTTGATAGAGCTGCTCGCCGGCCTCGGTCAGGCGGACGCTGCGCGTGGTTCGCTGAACCAGTGCGACGCCGAGGCGATCTTCCAGGCGGCGGATGGTCTGGCTGACAGCCGGCCGCGTCACGCCCAGATGCTCGGCGGCCGCGCGAAAGCTCCGCATCTCTGCGACAGCCAGAAAAACGGAAATCCCGGTGAGGTCGATAGCCATTGGTAACCGCACGTTACCAATGTAGTTACGATTGGGCAAGTTGTTCGCTCATAAGGCGGTCGCTAGCTTCCGGTCATCGAATTGGAGGTAGCCAAAAGATGACGCTTGCTGACTACAGACTACTCGGACGCTCGGGCCTGCGTGTTTCTCCGTTGAGCCTTGGCACCATGACGTTCGGATCGGACTGGGGCTGGGGCGCGGACAGTGACGAGGCCCGCCGCATCTTCGATCTCTACATCGACCATGGCGGGAATTTCATCGATACCGCCGTGAACTACACAAACGGGGCTTCCGAACGCTTCCTCGGTGCGTTCATCGGCGACAAGCGGGAGCGGGTCGTGCTTGCGACGAAGTTCACCATGGCCCGCGACCCCGGCAACCCCAATTCCGGCGGCAATCACCGCCTCAACATGGTGCGGTCCGTCGAACAAAGCCTGAGGCAGCTCGGCACCGACCGGATCGATCTGTTCTACGTCCATGCGTGGGACATGACGGCCCGGCCGGATGAAGTGATGCGGGCGCTGGACGACCTCGTCCGGTCCGGCAAGATCCTCTATCCCGGCATCTGCAATGCGCCCGCCTGGCGGATCGCCGAAATGCAGACCCTTGCCGATATGCGCGGATGGTCGCCCTTCGTCGCGCTTCAGATCGAATACAGCCTCGTGGAGCGGTCCGTCGAGCATGATCTCATGCCGATGGCCGCGGCAATGGGGCTCGGCGTGCTGCCGTGGTCGCCTTTGGGCGGCGGCGTGCTGGCCGGCAAATACACCAGGGCGGACGTCGAGGATTCACGCGAGGCAGCGGTATCTGCCAGCCGCAAGGGCGTCATCGCCTCATCCGGACATCTTACCGAGCGCTCGATCGAGATCGCGCAGGAGGTGCGCGCCGTGGCCGAAGAGGTCGGGTCGACACCGTCCCAGATCGCGCTGGCATGGACGCTCGCCAACCCGACGGTCGTATCGCCCGTCATGGGCGCCCGCACCCTTGCCCAGGCACAGGAGAATCTCGGCGCTCTCGACGTGGCGCTGTCACCGGAACAGCTCGATCGCCTGAACCGGGTCAGCGAGCCCGACCCAATCTTCCCGGCCCGCTTCGTGAAGCGCCCGCTGGTCGAGCAGCTCATCTTCGGCGGGGCCTCCGTGGCCCGCCGCGCCTGAAAACCCACCGCCTTCAACATACCGACGAAAGGAACGATCCCATGACCATGCTCTCATCACGCTCCCGCCGCACAGGCGCCGGCCGCGCGCTGTTCATCGCCGCGGCATTCCTGGCCGTCATCGCACCCGCTCATGCCGAGATCACAGCGTCCGACCCAGGCGCCGAGACCCATGAAACCGCCATAGAGCAGCGGAACAAGGCAATCGTCCACGAGGCATTCGAGACATGGCGCGAAGGCACCTATGTTTTTGCGGCGCTTCTCGCCCCCGATGTCGTCTGGACGATCCATGGCTCCGGCCCTGTCGCGGGCACCTATCGCAGCCAGGACGACTTCGTCGAACGTGCGTCCCGACCGCTGACCAGCCGGCTGGCAAGTCCTGTCGTACCCGAGGTCCGCAACATCTATGCCGTCGGCGACACGGTCCTGATCCGCTTCGACGGTTCGGCGACGACGACATCGGGCGCACCCTACCGCAACCAGTTTCTCTGGATGTTCCGGATGAAGGACGGCCTTGTCATCGAGGCCGAGGCGTTCCTGGATCTCGTAGCCTACGACCAGGTCGTCCAGAACAACGAGCCGCGCGCGCAATAGCCTCAAAGCCGCACCTGCCACGGCCGTTCCGCGCATCGTGCGGGGCAGCCGACCGCGGAAACCTTCGTAGCCGACACCCACCATCGATATCCCGGGAGCCATCATGCGACACACATTCGCTGCCCTGATGACCGCAACCCTCTTGAGCCAATCCGTACAAGCGGAGGAGCCTGTTTTGCCGACCAACCATCCCTATGCCGGAATGTGGGTCACCGACGACGGTCGTGTCCGCCACGAACTCCTGCCCAATGGCCGCTATATCGAGGCGCGGGGCACGCGTGAGCGCGCCTATGAAGGGCGCTATGAAGTGGCCGGTACGCATATCGAATATTGGGACGACACCGGCTTCACCGCCGATGGCGACTTCGTGGACATCGATACGCTGCATCACGGCGGCATGATATTGCGCCGGCGCGCGGAGCCCGTCGCCCAGCCCTGATGGTTATACTGCGGCGCCGGCGCCGTTCCACTGCTTCAACAGGTCGATAAAGGCCCGGAGCGGCGATGGGACGTGCCGGCTGCGCGGGTAGTAGAGCGCCAGGCCGGGTATCGGCGGGCACCAGTCTTCCAGAACGCTCACAAGTCGACCCGCGTCCAGAAGCGGCCGGGCGAAATGCTCTGGCACATAGGCAATACCGCTTCCGGCCGCCGCCGCCTGCACAAGAAGGTCATTGTCGTCGAGGGTAAGATTGCCGGGCACGTCGATCGCGATTTCGGCACCGCGTCTGGCGAACTCCCAACGATAACGCTTCCCGCTGGGTAGGCGCTGACGGATGCAGCGATGCGCATTGAGATCGTCGGGCGTCTTCGGTGTCGGCTTGCCCTGCAGATAGGACGGCGCGGCCACGGTTATGAAACGGACGTCGCCTCCGAATTTCACCGCAACCATGTCTCGCGGCACCGCCTCCAGCAGGCGCACGCCGGCATCGAAACCCTGATCCACGATATCGATGAGCCGCCCCTCCGACACCAGGTCGAGCTCGACATCGGGGTAGATATCCAGAAAGCGCGGCACGATGCCTGCAAGCAGGATAGCGGCGCCGCTCTTGTTCGCATTGATCCGCAGTGGACCACTGGGGGTTCCGCGCTCCTCCGAGAGCGAATCGAGCGCCCGGTCCAGATCCTGAAGGACCGGGTCGAGGCGCGCGAGCAGGTTTGCCCCGGCCTGGGTAAGCGATACGCTTCGCGTCGTGCGGTTGAAAAGCCGCACGCCCAGCTTTCCCTCGAGGCCGATGATCGCGTGGCTGAGCGCGGAGCGCGAAACGCCAATGACATCGGCCGCCCGACGAAAACTCCGGTGGCTGGCCACGGCGGCAAACGCCGCCAGATCGTTCAGGCTCGGGCGATCCATTCGTGAATAATCCTCACCACATCATCCCATATTGACCGACTTATATCACGAATGGTGCGGCTTTACATTTGGAGGCACACAAAACAGGAGTTCGCATGACCAAGACATGGCTCATTACCGGCGCTACTTCGGGTCTCGGCCTTGAGATGGCGCAGCAGCTTCTTGCTGAAGGTCACACGGTGATCGCGACGGCGCGCCGTCCCGATGCCCTGGCGCAGCTCGGCCGGGATAACCCGGCCCGCCTGCATGTCGTCCAACTCGACCTGGTCGATCCGGACAGCATCATTTCTGCGGTCGACGATGCCTTCAAGCGACATGACCGGATAGACGTGATCGTCAGTAATGCCGGTTATGGCCTGTTCGGGGCTGCCGAAGAGATCACGACGGCGCAGATCGACCGGCAGATCGCAACCAACCTTGCCGGATCGATCCATCTGATCCGGGCGGTGCTGCCGCACTTGAGACGGCAGGGCGGCGGGCGGATCGTCCAGGTGTCTTCCGAGGGCGGACAGATCGCTTATCCGGGCTTCAGCCTCTATCACGCGACCAAATGGGGCATCGAAGGCTTCGTCGAATCCGTTGCGCAGGAAGTGGCTTCCTTCGGCATCGACTTCATCATCGCCGAGCCTGGCCCGACGGGCACGAATTTCGGCGCCAGCCTCGACCTGGCAGAGCCCATGGCTGCCTACAAGGAAACCCCTGCCGGCGCCATTCGCCGTGCTTTCAGCGACGGAAGCTTCGAGATCAAGGGCGATGCGGCCCGGACCGTGGCCGCGATGATCTCGGCTGCCGAAAGCGATGCGCCGCCCTTGCGCCTGACGCTCGGCAGCACGGCCTATTCCTCGATCTCACAGGCGCTTCAGAAGCGCCTGACGGCCATTCAGGCACAGCAGGCATTGGCGCACTCGGCCGATCGGCAGGGCCGATGACCAGCGTCAACGGCGTGCACGCCGACTTTCTGAGGGGAAGCACCATGCCCATCCGACCGGTCGCAATGGCGCTCGCTCTGGGCATGTTCCTGTCGCCTGCTCTCGCGCAGACCGTCGGCGAAAATCAGGTGGTGGGAACCTGGAGGTTGGTGTCGGCGACAATCGATCCCGGCGGACAGAACATTCCCGCCTATGGAAACAACCCCAGCGGCCTTCTCGTCTTTACGCCGGATATGCACTTTTCGGCGGTCATCACCGATGCCGATACACCCCGCTTCGCCTCCGGTACCCGTGGAGAAGGAACAAGCGAAGAGAACCGCATGGCCGTATCCAGCAGTATCGGATTTTTCGGTCGCTACACCGTCGATGACAGAGGCGACTTCAGCGGAAACCGCGTCGAAGGATCGACCTTTCCCAATTGGGTCGGGAGCGTTCGGACCCGGGATGATCTGAGGATGGTTGTGGAAGGTGATCGCATGACCGAACATTTCAGGCGACCCGAAGGCACGCAAATCAGCATCGAGTGGCAGCGCGTCAGATAGACCGTGGCGCCGTTACGGGCGGGTTGTCCTATCGTAGCGCCTGACATGGTCCAGAAACGCCCGCATGGTCGCGCTTGGAAGGCGCCGGCTTGGGTAGTACAGAAACCAGTGCGGCAATGTCGGGCTCCAATCGGGCAGCAGCTCGACAAGCCTGCCATCCCGGATGTGGGGTTTGGCATAGTCGTCGAAGATATGGGCAATGCCCCTGCCGGCCAGCGCCGCCTGCAGCTCGTTGTGGGCCGAGCTTACCGTCAGGCGGCCCGTGGGAGTAACCTCGATGTCTTCGCCGCCTTTGGCAAACTGCCAGTTGACCAGGGTGCCCCCGGGAAATCTGCGCTTGATGCACTCATGGCCGACAAGATCGTGCGGCACCCACGGTTGACCGTGCCCCTCGATGTAGAGCGGTGAAGCGACGATCGCATAGCGAAGAGGCGGGCCAAGCGGCAACGCGATCATGTCCTGCGCCAGTTGCCTGCCGAATCTGACGCCGGCGTCGAAGCCCTGTTCCACGATGTCGATCACCGCCGCATCGCTGACGATTTCGATGTTCACTTTGGGATAGGCATCCATGAAGTCGAGCGCCAGCGGGCAAAGGATATGATCCACCGCCGGTGCCGGTGCGTTGATCCGCAGCGTTCCCGATGGCGTATCCCGCAGCTCGTCGATCTCTGCGACAGCAAGGCGGATGTCGCTCAGCGCCGGTGCCAGGCGCTCGAGAAGACGCTGTCCCGCTTCGGTGGGCGACACGCTCCGTGTCGTACGATTGAGCAGCCGAATTCCAAGCGCCTCTTCCAGGGCATTCATCGTCTGGCTTAGAGCCGACGAAGACACGCCGCGCTCCAGCGCCGCCGCGCGGAAACCGCCGCAGCGGACAATCGAGACGAATACATCGAAGCTGTCGAGCCGAACGGCATTCATTGCGAAGATCTTCTAATCAAGCTGATCACGATTGCGCATCTTATCGGCTGTATTCCCGCATGTCATGGTCGCGGCACGTGCCAAGCCAAAAGGGTCAAACCGATGAGTGCCTTCACCCTCAACCGACGTGCCATCATGCTGTCCGCCGTCGCAGGCGTATCGAGCGCGGTCGTGCCCGCCATTGGCGGGCCCGGCGGCGCGATGGCCGAGGCCACACCCTCGCTCACCGGCAATTCCGGCTGCTACCGTTTCCGTGTCGGCGACATCCAGGCAACCGTCCTCAGCGACGGCGTCATCGGCGGCCCGCCGCGCGTCTACGCAAGCGATGCGCCCGAGGCAGAGCTGGAAGCGGTGCTGCGGAACGCGTTTCTTCCCACCGACCACATGGCGCTGAACCTCAATACGTTGCTGATCGAAACCGGCGGGCGGCGAATTCTGATCGAGGCGGGCGCAGGCAAGACGATGGGGCCGAATGGCGGACGCATCTTCGAGAATCTGGCGGCAATCGGGCTCGGTCCTGCCGATATCGACGCCATCGTCATCTCTCATACCCACCCCGACCATGTGGGCAATCTCAGAACGGCGGATGGCGGCAAGGCCTTCCCCCGCGCCACTGTCTTCGTTCCGAGGGCGGATTGGGACTTCTTCGTCCGGACCGATCCCGACCTTTCCTACATGCCCGTCCCGCAGGGGTTCCGCGAGCGTTTCGCGGCAGCCATCAAGAGCAGCCTCGTGCCGGTGGAAGACGATCTGACGCTCTATGAAGCCGGCGCCGAGATCGTGCCCGGCCTTACGACGATCGTCGCGGCGGGCCACACGCCGGGCATGGCGACGTTTCTGGTCCATTCCGGCAATGACCAACTGCTGCTGACGGCAGACCTTGCCTACCACCCGGTCGTCAACGTGGACAGGCCATGGGTGCCGGGCCCGGACCGCGACAAGGAGACGGCCCTTGCGTCGCGCCGGCGCATCTTCGACCGGGCCGCGGCCGATCGCGCACTCGTGCTCGGCTTCCACTTCCCGTTCCCCGGGCTCGGTCGGCTGCTCAAGACCGATGGCGCCTACGTCTTCGTGCCCGCCAATTGGCAGTTCTGATGTTTAGTGAATGCGCAAACCTCCTGCTGGAATTTCGACGCTGGACAGGCTATATGACCATCTACATGGTCAGGAGCGGAACATGGGTGCGGTCAATCTGGCAGACGCCAAAGCTCATCTGAGCGAATTGGTAGACCGGGTCGAAGCGGGGGATTCGATCGACATCGCCCGTCGCGGCAAGCTGGTCGCGCGGCTCACAGCCGTGGTCAAGCCGCGCAAGCCTATCGATGCTGTACTGCTTCAGTCGCTGACGGCAGCGATGCCGCCGCAGTCCCGCACTGCCGCCGATTTGGTACGGTCAATGCGGGATGGCGACCGCTACTGATGCTGTACCTCGACACGTCGCTGGTTGTTGCGGCGCTCTCCAACGAAGCCATGACGCCGCGTGTTCAGGCCTGGCTGGCTGAACAGGACCCGGCCCTGCTTCTGATCAGCGACTGGACCGTCACCGAGATGTCGTCCGCCATGGCGATCAAACTGCGAACCGGGCAGATCACGCTTGAGCAGCGTGCGGCGGCGCTTGCCATGTTCAACAAGCTGGTTGTCGAAAGCTTCACCATGCTGACCGTAACAGGGAGTCAGTTCCGCGCGGCGGCAAGGTTTGCCGATCAGCACGCACTTGGACTCCGTGCCGGTGATGTTCTGCATCTTGCCGTTGCGTCGGAGCATGGCGCTACAGTGCATACGCTTGACCAGCGGCTTGCCGACGCCGGTCCGGTTTTCGGCGTCCCGGCGCAGTTGCTGGCATGATCCCTGACTATGCCTGCTGCGAAGCGAGCACGTAGGCGACCACAGCGTTGGCATGCCCGTGACCGAAGCCATGGTCGTTCTTCAGCATAGCAACGAGTTCCATGTGCTTTGCGGGTTGGTGCTGCCGCACCAGCTCTTGCCACTCCGAGATCGGACGCCCGTACTTCTTTTCAATAGAGGGAAAGTATGAAGCCGGTCCTTTGACGACATTGTCGGCCATTTCCATTCCTCCACGCATTGAGTTTAGCCTTCCATTCTCAGCTTCGGGCAAACCCGGCGCAAGGCCTGCCATGTCGTGACGATCAGGATCGACAACAGCGTCTCGGGCGGACGCGTCCCGGAACAAGTGATCGGCGCCCGATGTCCATTCCCACTGCTGATCCGCATGGTTTCTACCTATATAATGGGCCAGGGCAGCGTAACCGGATGGGCAGTACGGAGAGGATCAGGCAATGAGCGTGGCGTTCGTGAAAGAGCCGAACGAAGATCAGGTCGAAAGCCTGCCGGAACGCGACCTCGGCACCGACCCGAACTTCGTTACGGTGCGTGGCCTTGCGATGCTGGACGAGGCCATCGAGGCCGGCCAGGCGCAATTGGAGGAGGCTCAATCCGCGGGCAACAAGATCGCCGTTGCCATGATCCGGCGCGACCTGCGCTATTGGCGCGCCCGTCGCTCGACGGCCGAAGTCGTGATCCCCCGAGAAGACAGCGATCTCGTCCAGTTCGGGCACGCCGTTACGATCCGGCGCCCCGGCGGTCAAATTCAGGTCTTTCGCATTGTCGGCATCGACGAAGCCGATCCCGGAAAGGGGCTGATCTCCTACCTGTCGCCGCTGGCGCGCCAACTCGTCGGCAGGGAAGAAGGGGAAACCGTCCGCGCCGGTGCGGGTGAGGCCGAGATCGTTTCGATCCTCTGCTGACATGAGCTGAACAACTTCAGCCAGCTAAGAGTATCCGTGTCGCCGCATATGAATGGCTCTGACCGACTGGCGTCGGGTTGCCTGAATCGAGGTTAGCGTCCGACATATGAGGGGCTGACACGCGGCGTCCTGGCAGGACCAGGATGTGAACAAAACCTGATGTGAACCGTTATTGCGTTTTCAACTCAGATTTTTTGGCATTATGAAACTTTCAAAAATCGAAAGCGCTGCGGTCGCCACTCTTACGGCTGGGCCGGTCACGATAACACGCGAAGATAGCCGCTGGATTGGTCTTCCAAACCAGATCCGATCGATCAGGACTTTCGAGATCCTGCAGCGCAAAGGTGTTGTGCAAAGCAGAACCATCGAGGGAGGATTCGAGTTTAGCTTACGTGCGCCGGACCTTTAGCGGCGCAAACGTAACGTGAGAAAAGCTATGCGCGATGGATTGTATCTCTACTCGACCGGCCCCAGCGACAGGCGCGATGCTGTCGGGACCGCTATTGTCGTGGGAACACGCATCTATGGTCAATCCGAAGGGCAGGTCTTTTCCGGTCAGCTAAGCCGTACACCAGCCGGAGTAAGTGGCTTCTCGAAGCTGGTGTACGAGTTGGAGGTTGGTCCTGCCGAGCGCGAATATCTCATCAAGTTCGAGGGTGAGATTGTCGACAATGGCGCGCGCTTGCGCTGTGTGCCGAATAACGTTGCGGAGGAGGCATACTATGCGGACCTCGTGCTCGTGAGCACCGAGTAGCGCATGGTGCAGCCCGCGACGGTAAACTGACGGTCCGACTGCTGATAGGGCCGACATTTCCAGCAAGCCCCCGACCAGTGCCGTGTCGACTTGGTCGCCTGTGACGTTCTACATTCGGAACGGCAGGATTATAGACAGGTTTGTTTTTTACGATGAGCGACAGGAAGCGGTTCGCGTTGAGTTCGGTAGACCTCAACCTGTTGAAGGTTCTCTTCGTGCTTGCTCAAAAGGGTAACATGACGCAGGCGGGCGATTTCGTCGGCCTGTCGCAGCCGGCCATGAGCCACGCGCTCAAGCGCCTGCGGGCGCTCACCGGAGACAAGCTCTTCGTGCGGACCGCGACGGGCTTTGCCATGACGAGCTTCTGCGCCGAAATCTATCCGACGGTGAAGCGGATCATCGAGGAGACGGAAGCCGTCGTCCTGTCACGGCGCCAGTTCGATCCGGCGCGCTCGCGGCGCACCTTCCGCATCGGCATGAACGATTACTTCTCGGTCGTCCTTATTCCGCGGCTCATACAGCGGATGCAGGCACAATCGGAGCAGTTCGTGGTCGAAGTCATCCACATGCCCCGCACTGTTCAGTCCAATGGCCGCAGTTTCCAGTCCCTTGTGCAGGGTTACCTGGACGACGGAACGATCGACGTGGCGGTCATGACGGCCGACAGCTTTCCGGCTCGCTACAGATGTTCGCCGCTCTTCAACGAGCGGCGGGTCTGCATCATGGCGGCGAACAACCCCGCCGCCGGCGGCCAGCTGACGATGGAGACCTTCCTGCAGCTCGGCCATGTGAAGGTGACATCGGCGCCGAGCCGTCGCGGCTGGATAGACGAGCGCCTCGACGCCTTGGGCCGGGAGCGCAACGTGGTTGCGGTCGTGCCGCATTTTTCGGCCGCAGTCGCCGTTGTCGCGCAGAGCGATCTGATTGCCATCATGCCCGAAAGCGTCGCCCGCCTGTTCGAGGCGTCCCACGATCTCCTGCTTCTCGATTTCCCCTTCGGTTCGGAACAGCAATCAACCAGCATGATCTGGCTTGCCGAGAACGAGTTGGACCCGGCAAGCCTTTGGCTTCGTCGTCAGATCACCGAATGCTTCTCCACCGAGGACGGTGGATCAACCGGCGGCGCGGCGGCGGGCCGCAAGGACAAGATCGACGACGTCCAGGAACTGCTCCATGGTCACCGATGAGAGTTCCGTTCGGAAACTGCCGTCATTGCGCCCGAGCGCCTCGGCATCGGTGATTGCCCGCCGGCAAACGAACACCATGTCGATGGCCGGCATCACAAGGATGAACTGCCCGAAATGGCCGGCGGCGATGAAGGCATCCTGCCATTCCGGCTCGTTCTCGCTGACTTTCGGTACCCACCAGAGATAGCTGTACCCGGCGATGCGCGATTTCCGGCTTTCGTTCATCGCCGCTTCCGGTACGCGGATGGCGGTACTGTCCCGGACCCATGTGGGCGGTACGATCTCCTGCCCGTTCCAGATGCCGTCCCGCGCCATCAGCAGGCCGAGACGGGCCATGTCGCGCGCCGACAGGAAGAAATGATAGGCAAGATAACGCGATGTGCCGGCATAGCCGAGCATGCGCTGGCGTGATCGGTCGAAATCCTGCATTTGCAACGGCCCGGCGAACTCGGCCGCAAAGGCGTCGAAGACGCTGCGCCCGGTCAGTTTCTCGAAGGCCGCGCCGAGAACGTTGAAGTCCCAGTTATTGTAGTGGAAGTAGCTGCCGGGCTCCTTCGAGCCGCGCTCGGGAATATTGCGCATGTTGCTGCCGGGGCTTCCCGGCTCGTGGTAAACTCCGGAGCAGCTGACCAGGAGATCGCGCAGGCGAGCGCGCCTTTCGATCGGCAGAAGGCCCCCCTCCTCCTCGATGCCGAGCTGTTCCATCGTCAGGTCGAGATCGATCGTACCTTCGGTGACCGGCTTGCCCATCAGCATGGACAGGATGCTCTTGCGGGTCGAGGCGAGGTAGCTGACATTGGCGATATCGCCATAGGTGTACAGCAGGTCCCCACCCGTCACGGCCATGAAGGACGTTGCGGGGATGGCGTCGAGTGCGGCGTCGATGGAACAAGCGACGGCGGGCGTGATGCCGAACGCTTCCGGGCGCTGAACCTTGCGCCAGTCGTTTCCGGGGACATGGTCCGGGCGTGCGGACGCGCGGGTTACCGTTGCCGACATGTTAGTTCCTTCCGATGGTCTGATGTTCGCGACGCAAGCGCGCCCTACCCGTTCAGGTGGCAGGCGCTCGTATGGCTTGCACCGATGCTGCGTAAGACGGGGCGTTCCACCTGGCACCGATCGAAGGCGACCGGACAGCGCGGGTGGAAATGGCAGCCGGGCGGCGGGGCGACGGGACTTGGAATTTCGCCCTTGATCGTGTGGTAGCTGCGGCGCCCGGGCGCTATGCTGGGACGCTCCGCCAGCAGGGCCTGCGTATAAGGGTGGGCGGCATTGGCGAAGAGGTCTTCGACCGACGCCTCCTCCACAACCCGTCCCAGATACATGACGGCAACCCTGTCCGAGATATGCTCCACCACCGACAGGTCATGGCTGATGAAGACGTATGTAAGGTCCAGGCTTTCCCTCAGGCCGAGAAAGAGATTGATGATCTGCGCCTGGATGGACACATCCAGCGCCGCCACGGATTCATCGCAGATCAGCACTTCCGGCTGCACCGCCAGCGCACGCGCTATACCCACCCTCTGCCGCTGTCCGCCGCTGAGCTGGTGCGGAAAGCGATCGCGCATAGCCGGGTCGAGCCCGGCGCGTGTCATCTGCTCGGTGACGTAGTCCGCAAGGCGCCGACGGTCTGTCATTCCATGATGGAGCGGGGCGGCACCGATGATATCGGCCAGCCGCTGGCGCGGGTTGAGCGATGAGGATGGATCCTGGAAAATCATCTGCACGCGCAGACGCTCCCGGGCGCGCTCGGCGGTGGACAAGGCGTCGACCGGCTTGCCGCGCAGGCGCACCGTCCCCATGGACGGGTCCAGAAGCCCGGCCATGACCCGGCCGAGCGTGGATTTTCCGCAGCCGGATTCTCCGACGATGCCGAGTACCGATCCTTCCGGCACCGACAGGCTCACATCGTCCAGCGCATGGACCACCGGGCTGGGCTTCTTGACGTGCATCGCTTCGGCGGCGCGCTCGATCATGCCGGGCTTGCGGGTGAAGAGCTTGCTGACGTGATCGACATCCAGACGCGCATTCATGCCCCGATACCTTCCAGGCTAGGGTGGAAGCACCGCACGTCCCGACCGGCGACGGTTTCCAGCCGCGGATGGGCCAGGCACATCCCGGTTGCCGAAGGGCAGCGCGGCCTGAAGGCGCAACCCGCCGGCAGATCGGCTATGGGCGGCGTGGTGCCCGGGATCTGATTCAGCAGCATGCCGCGCCGATTGCGGGATGGCAGGCTGGCGATGAGGCCCCGCGTATAGGGATGCATGGGCTGGCGCAGGACGTCGTCGGTGCGTCCGCTTTCCACGATACGGCCCGCATACATGACGGACAGGCGGTCCGCGAGGCCGGCCACCACGGACAGATCATGCGTGATCCAGATGAGGGCCGTCCCGTTTTCGCGGGCGAGTTTCTGGACCACCGACAGGATCTGCGCCTGGATGGTAACGTCCAGCGCCGTCGTCGGCTCGTCGGCAATGATCAGGTCGGGCGACATCAGCAGCGCTATGGCAATGGCGACGCGTTGGCGCATGCCGCCGGAGAACTGGTGCGGATATGCCTTCAGGCGCTCGTCCGGACTGGGAATGCCCACCTTGCCCAGCGCATCCCGCGCGCGCACGCGGGCCGCCGCGGTACTGATCTTTTCGTGCGCCTTGATGGTCTCGATCATCTGCGTGTCGATGCGCAGGACCGGGTTCAGCGTCGACATCGGATCCTGAAAGATCATGGCGATGCGATCGCCCCGGATCCGCCGCAGCCGTTCGTCATCCATCCGGCGCAGGTCCTCTCCCTTGAAGAGGATCTGGCTGTCGGCAACGCGGACCGGGGGATCCAGAAGGCCCATGATGGACAGTCCGGTCAAGGACTTGCCGGAACCGGACTCGCCCACCAGGCCCATGATCTCCCCGGCATCCAGGCGCAGGTTCACATCGTCGATGAGGCGGATGGAGTTGTCGGGTCCGACGAGTTCGGTCGTCAGGTTGCGGACATCCAGCATGGCGGGCGTCATCGTTGCGCACCCCTCGGGTCGAGCATCTGGCGGAGCCGGTCACCGACCAGATTGATGGCAAAGATGGTGACGACCAGCGTGATGCCGGGAAAGAGGCTGATCCAGTAGACGCCCGACAGGAGGAACTCGAACCCGTTGGCGATCAGCAGGCCGAGCGAGGGCTCCGTAACCGGGACGCCGAGGCCGAGGAAGCTCAGCGTCGCCTCCAGGGTTATGGCGCGCGCTACCTGTATGGTCAGAAGCACCATCAGCGGCGGCAGGCAGTTGGGCAGCAACTGCCGGAAGACGATATGCCTGTGCGGCATCTGCAGAAGGCGTGCCGCCTCGACATATTCCCGGCGCATCTGCGTCAGCGCGGAACTGCGGGCCGTGCGGGCATAGGTCGCCCATTCCACGATGACGATGGCCAGGACCACATTGGTCAGGCTCTTGCCGAGAAGCGCGAGGATCAGCAGCGCGCACAATATGGTCGGGAAGGACAGCTGCAGGTCGACGATCCGCATCATCAGCGTCTCGGTACGACCGCCGACATAGGCTGCGAACAGGCCGAAGACGGTGCCGATCACGAAGGCCAGCGCAGCCGAGCCCAGCCCGACGAAGAGACTGATGCGCAACCCGTAAAGGATGGCTGACAGGAGGTCCCTCCCCTGGTCGTCCGAACCGAGATGGAAGGTGAAGCCGGTCATGGACTGGGTTCCGGGCGCCATGCGCCCATCCATGAAGTCGATCTGCATGAGATCGTACGGGTCCTGGGCCGCCAGAAGCGGGGCGCAGATGGCTGCCAGAACGATGCCGAGCGTCAGGACGAGGCCCAGTGTCGCAAGCGGCGAGCGACAGAAGGCCTTTAAAAAGCCGAGGCCGAACCGTGCCGGTCGTGCGGGTGATGCGGCGCTCATGGCCCTCACTCCCCTTGCAGCCGGATGCGGGGATCCAGCAGCCGATAGGTGACGTCCACCAGGAAGTTGATGAACACGAACATGACGACGACCAGCATCAGGTAGGCGACGATGACCGGTCGATCGAGCGCGCCGATGCTGTCGATGATGACCTTGCCGATGCCGGGCCAGGAGAAGATCGTCTCCGTCACGACCGAGAAGGCAATGGTCTGGCCGATGTCGAGCCCGACGACCGTCACCACCGGGATCATGACGTTTTTCAAGACATGCACCGACAGGATGCGCCGCGGCGACAGGCCCTTTGCCCGTGCGAAGCGGACATAGTCGCTGGACACGGCCTCCCGCACCCCGGCTTCGGTCAGCCGCGTGACCATGGCGATGTTGAACAGCGACAGGCTCAGCGCCGGCAGGATCATATGCCGCAGACCGTCCAGTGTCAGGAACGACCAGCCGATGCCGAAGACCACGCGCGTCTCGCCCCGGCCGGAGCTTGGGAGCCAGCCTGTATAGACGCTGAAGATCATGATCAGGAGGATGCCGATCCAGAAGACCGGGAGGCTGAAGCCCAGGATCGAGCCTGCCATGATGCTGCGCGCAAGCACGCCGTGCGGCTTCCAGCCGGCGACGAGGCCAAGCGGCAGTCCGATCACGACCGACAGGAGCACGGCGGCAAGGGCCAGTTCCAGCGTAGCCGGCAGGCGCGACAGGATCAGCTCGACGGCCGGCTCCTTGTAGACGTAGCTGATGCCGAGGTTTCCCTGGACGAGGCCCTTGAGGAACAGGAAGAACTGCTCGTACAGCGGCCGATCCAGACCGAGATCGGCGATCAGGCGCAGCCGCTCTTCATGCGTGGCTTCCATCGGCAGCAACGTTTCGATCGGACTGCCGATCATGTGCAAACCGAGGAACAGGATGAGCGCCATTGCCAGGGCGACGAGAACCGCCTGCAGGGCACGCTGTATGATCCAGATGGTCATGGGTCTACCGATCGTTCCGCAGCCGCGCCGGTGCCGGGTCGGTTGTCACCGGCTCGGCGCGGACGTTGCATCCGGTTTTGCTTACTGTGCGGCCGTGACGTCTTTCGCGAGCGTTCGTTCGTCGATGCGAGGCTCGTAGGAGATTCCCTTGCGCATCACCCACGCGTTGCTCTGCAGATAGAGCGGGATGATGGCCGTATCGTCGAGCGCAACCGTTACAGCCTCCTTCAGGGCGGCTTCGCGCGCGTTCTCGTCGGTAAGGCTCTGTGCGCGGGCTACCAGCGCGTCGAGGTCCGCGTTCGAATAGCCGCTATCGTTGGACGCACCGAGCCCGCGTTCGGGATCGTCGGTACCGATCACGTTCACCAGCATGGAGCTTGCATCGTAGGTCGCGTTGCCGAGCCCCAGGAGCTTGATCGCGACATCCTTCTTGCGGGACGAAAACGTCGTCCAGGGGAGCGCTTCGATGCGAGTGGCCACACCGATCCGGGACCACATCTGGGCGATGGCCTGAACGACGGCCGGTGCGTTGGGGTACCGGTCGTTCGGAACATGGATGGTAAGCCGGAAACCGTCCGGATAGCCGGCCTCTGCCAGCAGCGCCTTCGCGGCTGCAGGGTCCGTCTGCGGCACATCGATTTCGGCATTCCAGGAATAGGTACCTTCGGGCAGCCACTGACCGGTCGCCGTCGCCGTGCCCCCCATGATCCGCTCCGCGATGCCCTGCCGGTTGATGGCGATCGACAATGCCTTGCGCACCCTTGGATCGGTCAAGGGATTCACGTCGAGGGTTTCGCCATTGGGGCCCGAAACGAATGGTTTCCAGCCGTCGCCCGACACTGTCGGCGCCAGGTAGATCACCCGAAGTCCTGGAGTGGAAGCGAAGACCAATCCGTCTTCGGCCTTGAACCGCTCGATATCGGTAGCCGCAGGAACATCGATGATGTCCACGTCCCGCGCCAGGATGGCCGTCGTGCGCGAACTGTTGTTGCCGATCATCCGGTAGGTCGCACGGTCCCAGGCGACCTCGCCGTGCCACCAGTCGGGATTGCGCTCCAGGACCACCTGGTCGCCCTGCCGGAAGCTGGAATAGCGGAATGCGCCGGTGCCGACCGCCGCCTTGCCCGAATTGTAGTCCGCCGTGTCGGCTCCATCGCCGACATGCCGGGAAACGATGGCTATGTTGGCGACTTCCCCCGGCAAGGTCGGCGTGGGCTGATGCGTGGACAGGAGGACCGTCAGGTCGTCTTCGGCCTCGACCGTCTCGATGTTGCGCAGGAAGCCGCCGAAGCCGCCGGGACTGTTGGGAACATTGCGCGCGCGGGCGAAGGTGAAGACGACATCGTCCGCCGTAAACGCGACCCCGTCATGCCAGGTGACACCCGGGCGCAGCTTGAACCGCCACTGACGTTCACCGACCGGCTCCCAGCTTTCCGCAAGGCCGGGGACGAGCTGTCCGGAAGCGGTTCGCTCGGTCAGCCGGTCGAAGATCTGCATCGCAATGCTGTTATTGGGGGACGCATTGTAGAAATGCGGGTCGATCGATGTGACAGAGCCGGCAAGGCCAATCGTCAGGTCGGCAGCAGTGGCTGGTACCGACAGGCAGGCTGCCGCGATTGCGGCAATGAATCCGGAATGCAGACGCAAGGTCATCTCCCCTGAACGTTGGAGCGCGGTGCCCCATGCCTATCGCCGGCATCGGCGACGTCATGGAACCGTTACAAATCGAGGTCGCATCCGGCCAATGAATATTTTTATCAACGTCGATGCACAGGATGAATAACTCTAGGCGGACTGCTGCGGCGTACGGCCTGCCGTGGCGATGGGGGCTGCCTCCTGCCATTCGCCGAGCAACATCTCCAGGAAATGTCCCGCCGCAGGCGACAGGCGGCTTTGCCGGCGCCGGACGACGCCGATGGAGCGGGAAACTTCCGGCTCTATCAGGGGGCGCGTGGTCAAATAGGGATGTTCGTCCTGCGGTGTTGCGAGACTGGGTAATACGGATACGCCAAGCCCCGCCTCCACCAGCCCGAGGGAGGTGGACAGGTGCGTCACCTCGTAGAACCATTGAAGGCGCAGGTTGGAGCGTGCCAGCGCTGCGTCGAGCAAGGTGCGGTTGCCGCTCGTGCGGCCGACGGTAATCAGCCGGTGCCCTTCGAGTTCGGACCAGCGGAGCGGACCCGTGGTCGCCGCGAGTGGATGGTCCTTGCGGCAGGCCAGCACGAAGGGGTCTTCCATAAGCGGCGTGAATTGAAGATTCGGATCCGAAGATGCGGAAAGGGTGATCCCGAACTCGACCTCCCCGCGTGCGACGCTGGCCAGACCGTCATTGGCGCTGAGGTCCAGTATCCTGAACCGGATCTGCGGGAACTGCGCATTGAAGCGCTTGATGACGCGCGGCAGAAAGTAGAAGGCCGCTGTTGGAAGACAGGCGATGGTAACGACGGCCGATTGACGCTCGCCCAGCTCGCGAATGGAGAAGAGTGATTGGTCGAACTCGTCCAGCATTCGGCGCACCAGAGGTACGAGTTCGCGCCCGACGGCCGTCGGAGCAACCCGGCGCGTCGTTCTTTCCAGGAGCGAGGCCCCGACGGCCGCCTCCAGTTTCTGGATACGGCGCGTGAGCGCCGGCTGTGACAGGTTCAGCGCATCCGCGGCTTTGTGGAAGCCTTCCAGCTCCACGACCGTCAGGAAAGCACGCAAATCGAGAACGTCGCAATTGATGCTCATAACGAAATAGTCCGGCAAATCTTTGCATTTTACGCCCGGTCTGACTGGGCGTAATTGCATCAATCAAGGTTATTGGTGCAACGAGCGCAAGTATCATGCTTATATCTACCCATTCCAGTGGAACGCGGGTTCCGGCCGTGCTGATGCGTGGCGGGACATCGCGGGGGCCGTTTATCCTCGAGCGGGATCTTCCCGCCGATACGCAGCATCGTGACAGGGCTTTGCTGGAGATCATGGGGTCGCCCAATTCCCTGCAGTTAGGCGGCATTGGCGGAGGCGATCCGCTGACGAGCAAGGTCGCCATCATCGCGCCGTCCGAGCGTCCCGGCATCGATGTCGAGTATCTCTTCGCGCAGGTCGGCGTGACGCAGCCTGTCGTCGACACCAGCCCCAACTGCGGCAACATGCTGTCCGCCGTCGGCCCGTTCGCAATCGAAGCCGGGCTCGTTCGGCCCGGGGATCGTGAAACGACGGTGCGCATCTACAACCGCAACACCGGGACGAGCGTCCATGCCGTCGTCCAGACCCCCGGCGGCCTGGTCACCTATGAAGGCGATGCCGAGATCGATGGAGTTCCCGGCTCCGCTGCCCCTATCAAGCTGACGTTTCTCGACGCGACCGGGTCGAAGACGGGTGGCCTGTTCCCGACGGGGAAACGACGTGAGATCATCAACGATATTGCGGTCAGCCTTGTCGATTACGCCATGCCGATGATGCTGGTAAAGGCCGCCGATCTCAGCCTTGCCGGTGATGAGGCACCAGAGGTGCTGGACTCCCGGCCGGATCTGTTCCGGCAACTTGAGGCCATGCGGCGCGAAGCCGGTCGCCGCATGGGGCTGGGCGACGTGTCCAATGCCGTCATCCCGAAGATCGGTATCCTGTCTGGCCCACGGCGTGAGGATGGCACGATTACGTCCCGCTATCTTGTACCGCACCGCACTCACCGGGCGCACGCCGTGACGGGTGCTTTGTGCGTGGCGGTCGCCGCGCGCTCTGCCGGGACGGTCGCCTACGAAGTCGCCCGGGCGGAGGATGGTTCCGGCACGGTGCTCGTTGAGCATCCGAGCGGCAAGCTCTCGATCGACCTCGATATGGGCGATGACGGCATGGTGCGTCGCGCCAGCCTGATCCGAACGGCCCGTCGCATCTTCGAAGGCAACGTCATCCTGTCCGGTATGGACGGAGCAGGTACGGACTGAGTCTATCCAGGCCCTTCCGGAAGCGAACCCTTTGGTGGAGCAGGTCGGAGGCGATCGCGGAAAGGCTCGTCACGGGCGACGTTTCAAGAGCATCTCGCCACGTTACATCGCTTGGGACTTCTGGTGGACCTGAATCACTCCCACTCAATCATAAAACGTCCGTAAATTCATTATATATATTAAAACCACCACATGGCTTGATACCATGAAAAATACCAT
Organism: Aureimonas altamirensis; assembly: GCF_001463885.1. GTDB lineage: Bacteria > Pseudomonadota > Alphaproteobacteria > Rhizobiales > Rhizobiaceae > Aureimonas > Aureimonas altamirensis. The sequence goes on from NZ_BBWQ01000012.1 coordinate 167,363, forward strand.
GTCTGGCGGTTGCCGCTAGCGGCTTCGGAACTTGGTGCCGTCGCCTTTGATCTTGTCAGGGTCTGTCTTACGCAATTTAATGCAATCTCCATTGCACGGAGCTCGGAAAGAGCCTCGTCGGAGAACCCATTGGATCGAGGACCGACCATGACCCGCCCGACCCTTGAAATCTTCACTGAAGACGCAGGCCTGTACGCTGTCGCTCGTGATGCAGGCGAAACCCTCGGCGTAATCGGCCCGATGGATGACCGCGACGCACTCATGAACGCTGCCATCGAACGCTGGCGGAACGTCGATCACATCGACCTGCCAGACTGCCGGACACCTGCCTTTGGTGAACGCGAATGGATCGGCGTCTTTTGACCCGAAACGTGCTTTGGCCTAACCACCGCATCCCAGCCAAGCGGTAGGGAGGGAACCGCAGCCAGATCGGCTTGACCTAGAGCCGCTGCCATTGCGGTCATCCGATCATGTGGCTTCAGTTTCCCGAAGCTGACTCGCATGCTCGCTTAGGTGGAGCGTGCCTGCGCTATCGAATGGCGGTAATCCAGCAGCCTACATCCCCCTGTCCAGCGCTTATACCGCCGATCAACGAGCAACCTCACTTGGCTGAAATAACGTTGGTGTACCCGGCATTGGTTCGAAGTTGTAGCGGCCGTCGATACGTCATGTTATTCGATGATCAAGGTGGGGGTGCGTTGAATGCAGAATGATCGTCGGCAATTTTACATCTATGACCTTGAAATCGGCGCGAGGAAGGAAGGCGCGTCCATTCCCACGATGGACGACTTGGTTCCTATTTTGCAGCGGATGAAAAACACGGGGCGAACTTATTCTATTCGCTCTGACACTGCTACGATGTTGGTAGGCGACATGCACGTTGATGCCGCCCAGCAATTCATCACGCTTCTTATTCGGTTGTCCGATAAGACAGCGCCGAACAGTGTTACATCTGACCCTCAGGCAGGTCTTTTCAATGTTCACGCCAAGGGACCGAACCAAGGTGCAGATTTCGCCTGTCACGTTCTGATTTCCACTGCGCAAGAACAAGGCTTTCCCAATGTCTACACGTGCGCCATTGAGCGCGTCGCGGGAATCGCCTCTAGTTTAGTGCAACGATTACTGTCAAAACTATTGAATTTCGAGTTCAAGGATGACGCCACGTCATTTTCCTATCCGCACCCAGCCGGCGGCTTTACCCGTCAAGGTTTGCCACGAACCGACCGTTGCTGCCCCCACGTCGAACTACGCGGACGGCCCTCCGACACGTTGATTAACGACATTAACAATGGCCAAATCACAGGGATATCACTTGTAAAAGCAGAGGCCGTGGCCCCGGTGGCTGGCGCGGCTTATCTCACGAAGAAGGAATCGGAACTGCGCCTTCAGATCGACCGGAACAACCTTCCAGCGAACCTTTGGTAATCACTACTTCAAACCTTTCAAGCAAATTCCGGAAATTACGGTGTTGCTAAAGTTAGTTATAAGATTCCCGGACAAGCACGATCAGTCACGGTCGAAATAGATGCAAATACCGGCAATCCATTGGAGGAAATGTACGTAAAATCCTTCGACGTAACGAACATACTCCCGTTCTTAGACCACTCTGCTATGCAGATTGTTGTTCATTTCCGAGACATGGCAATCCCGGAATTTTTGGATCAACGGACGATATAAGGTGCTCAAACAGCTTATATATGAACTTAGTCGGGGCTTCGCCTATAGGGGCATATCGCATGGCGAAATGCGAACCTATACGACGTGGCTCCCGCTAGCCCTCACGATCTTGGCCGCTGCGGTTTATGCCCTCTTGCCGGTGAAGCCTGCGCTTGTCGGGTCGAGCGGCCTTATCGGAAGCTTGCTGACGCTCGTTTCGACGCTGCCCGGCTTCTACTTCGCTGGCCTTGCGGCGGTCGCTACGTTCGGTAGCACGACGATGGACCATGAAATGCCAGCACCAGCACCCGAAGTCGAAATGCGAGTGCGCGGGCGACAGGTGCCGGTCAAACTGACGCGACGTTTGTTCCTGTCCTACCTGTTTTCGTACCTTGTTATTCTGTCGTTCGGCCTGTGCTTCGCGCTCATGGCTATCAACGCCTTCGCGCCGTCGATTGACGTGCTGCACGCTGCGATGGGCCGTTGGACGGGCGCGGCTTGGCCGTGGCTAATACTGAAAGGCGCGGTCGGCTTCGTCCTGACATTCGCGTTTGCTTCGATGGTCATTTCAACGCTGCATGGCGTTTTCTTCCTGGCCGAGAAAATTCATCAACCTTGAGGTAGGGTAAACCTATCTTGCGCCAGCCGCCGAGATAGCCGACCGCCTCCAGCCCCCTTTTCGGACATTCCGTCGTAGTCAGAATCGATCTTGCGCGTAACCGAGTATCGCGAAGCAAGGGAGGCCGATCGCCGCCTCGAATGCACTGAACATCCAAATACCATGCTCGCGTATGCCCTGAACGGCTGCTGAAGCAGAACACGAATATTCTGAATTTTCAGTGCGTTACCAAAGCATGCATGGCTTCAATCGAGCATTTGATACCATGACGGAGCCGGAATCCCGTTTATGGTATCGGCGGGAACTTCACTAGCACGCCGCTCTTATACCATGGAAAATACCATTTATGATTTGGGATAAGTTATTGTTTTATTGAATTTTAACAAGCAAAAACAATAACTTATAATCTCACCTCACTCCCACTCGAATATTTTTTTCGCCCTAAGCTTCTGATATATCTGCAAAAATAATTTCAGCGGCCGATTATGCCGTGTAAGGTACCGTCAAAAACCTAGCCTCTTGATTTTGCTGAGTTTTCAGGCGTCAACCTTGCTGAAAAAATTCTGTGAACTTTCGGCATCTATCGGCTGCTTCGCAGTGAGGCAGCAACCACAAACGTCGAATCTGATGCGTCGATAAAGTACCGTCAAAACCGGCAAAATCAATGCTCCCACTTGGTCGGGGATCGGCGGGCTGAGATCGAACACATCGCATGGACGGCAGAGGTTGAGAGGTGAAGACAGTTTCTCGGGAAGAGCTTTACGAGCTGGTTTGGTCCAAACCCATGACCAAAGTTGCCGCTGATTATGGCGTTACGGGTACGGCGTTGAAGAAGACCTGTGATCGCCACCACATTCCAACACCAGAACGTGGATACTGGGCGAAGCTGGAATACGGAAAGCGGGTCAACAAGGAAGCACTACCGCCACTGAGCCAACCAAACTTGGCTACGGTGAGGATATCAGGAAGTTCCGAGCAGCATCTGTCTCCGTCGGTCCGCGACGCCAAGGAAAAAGCCAGAGACAGGCTCCACAAGCACGCTGCGGCTAAGCCGCTTCTGGTCTGTGAATCCGAACCGACGCTAAGCATCGTTGAACCGCCGTCTCTCGCTGCTACAAGGCGCGCGATTTCGAAAGCGCGTCCTGACGACCAAGGTTTCGCGTCGGTCCGCTCGAAAGGCGTTGTCCCACTCAAAATTGCTCCTGCTTCCATTGAACGGGGAGTTCGGGTTCTAAGCCAGTTGTTCACTCTTGCGGAAACCCAAGGCCATTTGCCCAAGGCAACCGAAGACGGTTTGGTGCTCATTGTCGAGAATGAATCAATTGCGTTCGGCCTGGAGGAACAGCCCGAGAAAACCTTGCATCAACCAACAACCGCGGAATTGAAGCGGCGGGATGAAAGGATGCGCTGGGGCTACACCACCGATCCATGGCCCAAGTACGACCAATTTCCATCGGGCCGGCTCGCCATCGTCATTCACGCCAACCCATATTCAGGACTTCGCCGCACTTACTCAGACGGAAAGACACAAACCTTGGAAAGCATGCTGCCCGACATATTGGCAGGTTTCGCTGGGCACGCCGCGTGCATTAGTGAGCGCAGGAGAGAATCCGACGAGCGGCAGCGCCGCCAGCAAGAGGCCGAAGCTCGACGCCAGCGTGAAGAGGCATTCAATAGCCGCGAGAAGCGCCGCATGGAGTTTGCGGATGCAGTCCATGAGCAATTGACCCAACGGGACAAACTTACTGCAGTGCTGCATCATCTCGAAAATGCAACGTCTGAGGATGCTGCAAGAGTGAGCGCAATGACGACTTGGGTCCGGCAGCGTCTGAACCAGATCGACGCCCTGATCAGTCCCCATTTTCTCGACATTTCGGCGAGATCGTCGAAAGTCGATTTCGCCGAGCCAGATCCTGAAGAGGAAGCGGAAAGGGGCAGCTTTTACTATTCGCCCCCCATCACCCTCCAACTCTGGTCTATCGACGACGCAAAGGGGCTGGCCACCTCATGCTCGCCGCTGGAGTGGACAGACGCCTTGGCCTTGCCGATCGATGAAGCAGAGACGGACGAAGCCTCTCCGACCGACTGATACGAAACCAGTTTCAGCCATCAAAATTTGAGGATTTGTATCAACGCCAGGCCCTACGGTTTGCCATACGCTGTATTTGCTAACCGACGTGACGCTAACTGGGATATTTTCGAACTAGCCTGCAGTTTGAATATGAGCTAAAACGCTCACCATGAGTGAGCAAAGCGAAGGAAAGCTGAAGCAGCTTGAGCGCCTCCTTCCGGAGGGCTTGCTCGTCGATTCCGCGTGGCTCTCCGCGCGCGACTACTACACCTCCCTGCGCACCAAATATGTTTCCTCGGGCTGGCTCGAACAGCCGGCACGCCGGGTCTATAGACGCCCCCGCGGACAGTTGAGCTGGCAGCAGGTCGTTATCTCGCTCCAGACGCTCCTCGACCATCGCATTGCTGTTGGTGGCCGAACAGCTCTCGAACTGCAAGGCTATGCCCATTACGTCTCGCAAGGCGGTTCTAAGGTCTATCTTCACGGTCCAACGAAGCCCCCCAACTGGCTCGCCGCGCTGCCACTCAAGGAGGAATTCGTCTACCGCAACAGCACACCGCTCTTTGGGAGCGACCTACACGAGGTTGACTTCCCTCCCCTCGTTCCGGGTGCCGACAAGCAAGGCGACCGGCCGCTCCAGGAGGCCGGGCTGCGCTCCCTTGCCTGGGGACAATGGGATTGGCCGCTGACGGTTTCAGCACCGGAACGTGCCATCCTCGAGCTTCTCGACGAACTGCCCGATCATGAAAGCTTCCATCAGGTCGACGTGCTCATGGAGGGCCTGAGTGATCTTGCTCCACGACGGCTGCAGAAGCTGCTTGTCCGCTGTCGAAGCGTAAAGGTGAAGCGCCTCTTCTTCTTCTTTGCCGATCGGCATCGCCACGCATGGCTCAAACACATCGAGCGCGCTGCAATCGATCTTGGCTCGGGCAAGCGCATGCTGGTCAAGGAGGGGCGCTACGATCCCACCTATCAGATCACCGTGCCGAAAGAACTGGATGAGGCACCCTGATGGCTTTCGCTGATGCCTACCGCAACCAGGTGGCGCTCTTAATCCGCACGCTGCCTTCAGTCGCAGCGGAAGAGTGTTTCGCGATGAAGGGCGGCACGGCCATCAATCTCTTCATCCGCGACCTGCCACGGCTTTCGGTCGATATCGACCTCACCTATCTGCCGGTTCAGGATCGCTTGACCTCGCTAGCTGCGATCGATGCGGCGATGCTGCGCATCGCAGAGCGCATCACTGAAGCGGTTCGCGGTGCCCGCGTCACGCCATCGCGCTCGCGCGAAAACGTCGTCACCAAGCTCGTGGTTCGCAGCGACAGTGCGCAGATCAAAATCGAGGTCACGCCGGTCCTGCGAGGCTGCGTATTCGAACCCGACTTTCGTCCTGTCTCCTCCGGCGTCGAAGACGAGTTTGGTTTCGCGGAAATGCAGATTGTCTCCTTTCCCGATCTCTACGCCGGGAAGATTGTCGCCGCGTTCGACCGGCAGCATCCACGTGACCTCTTCGATGCGCGCGACCTTTTGGCAAACGAAGGCATCGACGACGCGCTGCGGCGGACCTTTCTCGTCTACCTCATCAGCCACGATCGACCCATGGCCGAGGTGCTGGCGGCGCGGCGCAAAGACATCAAAGCTGAGTTCGAGCACGGCTTCCTCGGCATGGCGCGGCAGCCGGTCGCACCCGACGACCTTCTGGCGGCGCGTGAAGCGCTGATCAGCAAAATCGTCGGCTCAATGCCTGATCCTCATCGCCAATTCTTGTTGGCGTTCGAACGAGGCGAACCCGATTGGTCAACAATCGGCTTGGAAGCGGCCGCCGATCTGCCGGCCGTGCGATGGCGGCAACAGAATCTAGATAGCTTGAGTGCTGAGAAGCGGGGGACGCTGGTGAAGCAGCTTGAAGATGTCTTGGCGAGATAGGCGAAGCGATGGCGGAGATGGGCGGTGTCTGGACCGAGGAGCAGAACGACGCGATCGTTGCGGATTACTTAGCGATGCTCGCCGACGACATCGCCGGCCGGCCATACAGCAAGGCCGAGCACAACCGGCTGCTGCAGGCGGTAATTGGGCGGCCTCGGGGTTCGATAGAATATAAGCACCAGAACATCAGCGCAGTGCTAAAGGGCCTCGGGGAAGATTGGATCCCTGGCTATAAACCGGCCTTCAATTTCCAAGCCTCGCTCGTCGACGCGGTGGTTCGCTGGCTGGATCGTCATCCGGATTGGCTCGCATCCACCGCACGGACGGCCGTGAATCCGTCGCTGACAGCGCTAAGGGAAGAGGCGATCCTATGGATCGGCCCGCCTCCGACGCACAGCAATGCGCCGCCGCCCAACGAACTCGAGCAGATGGCAGCTATCGCCCGAAAGTACGATGTGGCCGAGCGTGATGCCCGCAATCGCGCGCTGGGCCGCGCCGGCGAGGAGCGGATCCTCGCCCATGAACGTGCTAGCCTGCTTGCCGCCGGCCGAACTGATCTCGCAGGCCGCATCCGCTGGGTGTCGCAGACCGATGGCGACGGTGCCGGCTACGACATCCTTAGCTTCGATCCCGATGGCCGCGATCGGCTGATCGAGGTGAAGACGACCAAAGGCTGGGAACGAACGCCGTTTCACATTACGCGTAACGAACTGGCCGTTGCTGAGGGGCGCCGCGGTGATTGGCGGCTAGTGAGGTTGTGGAATTTCGCTCGCGAGCCCCGGGCGTTTGAGTTGCGGCCGCCGTTGGAGGCGCATGTGTCGCTGATGGCCACCAGCTATCAGGTCAATTTCTTATAAGGGGCCGGGAGAGGACTGTCCGGTTCTAGCGAAGATCTTCTATATGCCAAACCCACTCAACTTAGCGCGAGGCTGACCTGCCCCCATGCGGCATAGTCCTTCGATCCATGGCCGGTGATGATGCAGACAACAGTATCACCATCACGCAAGCGCCCATCGGCATAAAGCCGGCGCATGGCGGCCAGGGAAGTGGCCCCGGTCGGCTCGCTAAACAGGCCCGCCCTACGGGCAAGGTCGCGCATCGCGACGAGGATGTCTGCGTCGGGCACGGCGATGCCGATGCCGCCTGTGTCGCGCACCAGCGACAGCGTTAGGTTGCCCTCCTCCGGATACTGTGCCAGTGGATCGGAGATGCCGGATGCGACGGTTACGGGGTTCAGCCAGGGGGATACCGCATCGGCACCGGACGCATGTGCCGAAGCAATCGGCGCGCAGCCCGCCGATTGCGCGGCCACCAGACGCGGCATGGCAGCTCCATGGTCGGCGAAGCCTTGGTAGACGCCGTGAACCAAAGGCCCGGAGCTTGTCGGAATGGACACCCAGTCAGGTGTGTCGCCAACAAGCGCCAGCGCGATTTCCTGCCCGACCAGGCGTAGCGCGTCCACACCGTAGGCGTTCAGGTAGGTGGTAGTTAGGTTCGCGTAGCCGGTTTCCGTCGCCAGCACCTGCCCCTTGCGGAAGGACCTGGAGTAATCCCCCGGCTCACGGTGGAATGTCGCCCCATACGCGGCGATCTGCGCCACCTTGCCATCCGGTGTGGATTCTGGACAGACGATGATCGCCGGTATACCCGCATTAGCGGCATAACAGGCGACGGCCGCGCCTGCGTTGCCGCTGGATGCGCAGATGACACCCTCTACGCCCATTTCCAAGGCGCGGCTCATCGAGGCTGCCACCAGCCTGTCCTTGAAGGAGCCGGATGAATTTCGCGTTTCGTCCTTCAGCAGCAGAAGCCCGGTAAAGTCGGGGTGCAGCAGGCTTGGGCGAACCTCCCGCAAGGGCGTTTCGCCTTCGCCCAGCGTGACGGTATCGGAGACGAAATTCCGTCTTTCCCATCGCCCGGAAACGGGCATGGCGCGCTCAACCCGCAAGATCCCGCCGCATTGCGGACAGCGATAGGTGAGCGCGGCAGCGGACAATATCCCGCAGGAAAGGCATCGCAAGCCGGCGACGGGTGGCAGTGCAACGGATGTCGTCGCGTCCATGGCGGACCTTACGCCGCCATGGAGCGTGTCGTGGTCGACAGGCTCTGGAAGTTGTCGCGGATATAGGCGGCAGCTCGCAAGGCGAGGGCCGAGATGGTGGGCGTCGGGTTGACCACGCCGCCCGTGGCCAGCACGCTGCCGTCCACGATGAAGAGGTTGGGCACCTCCCAGCTCTGGTGCCATTTGTTCACGACGGAATTCTCCGCATCCTTACCCATGCGGCAGGTGCCGATCATTTGCCAGGCCGGCGTACGGTAAACGCCATCCTTGTCGCGATAATCCTGTAGGCGATACTCATATGCGCCGCAGGCCTTGGCGAGGTCTTCCAGCCGATCCAGCATGTAGTTCATCATGCGCTTGTCGTTTTCGCCGGGTGCATAATGTGTTTCGGCTGCCGGCACGCCGTCGCTGTCGGTGAGCGTGGCAGACAGCGTTACCCGGTTTTCCGGGTTGGGCAGATCGTCGCCGATGGCGAACACCCCAATAGAGTGGCCGAAATGGCTGCGGAACCAGTCGTGATGGCCCTTGCCCCATGGCGCGCGCGACGGGCTGAACCAGCCCGACGCCAGTTCGCCGGCCGACGCGGTCGACGTGATGCAGTTGAAGTTGAAGCCATTGACGAAACCGCGCGACAGGTCGGTCTCCGCAAACTGGCGCGAGATCAGCGAGGCGACGTAGCCGATATGTCCGTCAACGGGTTCGTCCACGAACATCTCGCACCCGACCAGCGTATGGTGCAGCAGATAGCGGCCTACCTGATCGTTCTGGTTCGCCAGATTGTCGGAGGCCAGCAAAAGCCGCGGCGTGCCAATGCCGTTGGCGGCGACGATTACGATCTTGGCTTTTTGGAACAGGATGCGGTCGGTGTTGCGGTCGACATACAGGGCGCCGCTCGCGCGGCCGTCCGGCCCTTTCTCGATCTTCAGGACACGCGCGTTGATGCGCAGTTCGCAGCCGGCATTCAGAGCTTTGGGCCAGATCGACATGGAGTATTTGCTCATCGAGCCGCGTGGGCATCCGTTGCAGGTGCCGCAATTATTGCAGGCCGGGCGACCGTCATAATCCTCCGAGACGGCGCCGGCCTCCACCGGCCACCAGTGCCAGCCCAACCTGTCGAACCCGTTCGACAGACGGCCCGCAACTTTGGAAAACGGCATGGGGCCGGTTGGCGACCGCTCACGCGGGGGCATGGCCGGATCGCCTGGCAGGCCGGAAACGCCCACAAGCCTGTCCGCAGCCTCGTAATAGGGCGCGATATCCTCGTAGGCGATGGGCCAGTCGGGTTGCAGGCCATGCTCCGTTCCCTTGCGGAAATCGCTGGGGCGGTAACGCGGCCAGATGGCGCCATAGACGTTGGTGGAACCGCCGACGGCATTCCACATCAAAATCTGGGACGAGTCCGACGTTACGGGAAAATCGTCTGGATGATCCCGCTTGTTGACGTCCGGACTCCAGTTGGTGCGTCGCTGCCAGCTCCAGTCCGCGTGCAGATGCGGGTGGTCCGCCGCTTCCACCCAGGACCCCTGCTCAAGGCAAACGACATCGAGCCCGGCCTCGGCAAGCACCAGTGCGGCCAGAGAGCCCGTCGCCCCTGCCCCGACAATCAGCACGTCGCATTCACGCGTTTCGGTCATCGATCGAGCCCCCAGCGTTCCGTTCTGGCTTCGTTAAGGCCGAGCGCGGAGATATCCAGCCGCTGCACGTCCTCTGTCTTCAGATAGTGGCCGCGCGTGGCCCGGCCTGCTGCGGTTGATGTCGAAAGGCGTCATCGGATAGCCGGTCACATGCGGGCGGTAGGAATAGGGGCGTCCCGTTGCCTGGATGGTACTGATGACGAATGGCGTCTAGTAATAGGCAAGATAGGTTGCGCTGCGTAGCGCATCGAACAAGTCGGGCTCAGCCTCCTCCAGCGCGGCGACGGCGGCGATACGCCTGTCCGGGTCCGGGCTGGAAAGGCCGTCCTGGTGCCAACCGAGCCCTGCTGCCAAGTGTTCGAAAGTAGCATCAGACCATTCCGCCATTACGCGGAGGGCCACCAGCCCATGCACACCCGCTTCCGAGGCCGAGGGCCAGATGCTGTCGCCGGGGATGAGTTCGTCCACCAGCGCCAGTATCAGCCGCGCCCTGTCGCGGCCGTCCATCGGAGTATTCCGGCGCTCCGGCTCCAGGGTCGCGGCGCTCATGACGCTTCCTTTGCTGGAGGGTAATGCTGATCATCTTCAGTTCGGTCATCGCCTCCATCGTGTATCGGCCGCCCAGCCGACCGATACCGCTTTTCGTGCCGGAGCCACCCCCGAACGGCAGGTGGATCTCCCACCAGGTGCTGCCTGCATTGACGTTGACGATACCGGCTGGGATAGCCTTTGCCATCTCCGCGCCCTTGGCGATATCGGCGGTGAAGACGCCGACAGACAGCCCGTATTCGCTATCGAGGGCAAGTTTCAGCGCCTCCTCTTGCGTATCGTAGGCCAGCACCGGAACGACAGGTCCGAAAGTTTCCTCACGGTTGATCTCCATGTCGGGGGTCACGTCCCGAACCACGGTCGGCTCGAAGAACAGGGCGCTGCCAAGGTCGGGGCGCGGCTTGCCGCCATGCAAAAGCTTTGCGCCGTTGGCGACGGCGTCTTCGACATGCTCGCGCACCTTGGCCGCAACCTTGGCGTTGTTGAGTGGACCCATCGTAGTACCCTGGTGGAACGGATCGCCTAGAACGTGCCGTGCGGCATGCTCCACCAGCCGCTCGCACAGTGGATCGACGACGGAGCGGTGAGCCAGTACCCGGCCCGTTGCCGCGCAAACCTGCCCCGCATTGAAGAAGGCGCCGCCCGCTGCAGCAGCTGCCGCCGCGTCCAGATCGGCATCCTCGAAGACGACGACCGGGCCGTTGCCGCCGAGTTCCAGTAGCATCGGCTTGCCGGCCCCGCGCTCCGCGATCCGCTTGCCGGTCGCGGCGCTGCCGGTAAAGCCGATAGCCACAACGCCAGGATGCGTTACGACCGCGTCCCCGGCGACGGCGCCCTCACCCATCACGAGGTTGATGACCCCAGCCGGCAGCCCGGCCTCCGCGATAGCCTCCATCAGCGCGACGGCGACGAGAGAGGTAGAGGGAGCCGGCACCCAGACGATGCTGTTGCCCGTCGCGATGCCGGGCGCCAGATACTCCACCGGTATCTTGACCGGGAAGTTCCAGGGGGTGATGACACCGTAGACGCCCCGTGGCTGGCGAATGGTCATAACCAGCTTGGTCGGGTCTTCGGCGGGCAGTGTTTCCCCGCCCATCTGCTTGACCAACTCGGCCGCAAGGCGAAAGCCGTCCGCCGCCTTGCCGACTTCGCCCATGGCCTCGGCAAGGACCTTGCCCTGTTCGGCCGATAGCACCCGGGCAATCTCCTCGCGATGCGCATCGATGGCCGCGCCGATCGCGACGCACAGTGCGGCCCTGGCAAAGACGGGCGTCGCCGCCCAGCCGGCAGACGCGTCGGATGCCGCGCGCACGGCAGCGTCCACCGTCACCGGGCTGGATTTCGGTAGGCGCGCGATCTCCTCGCCGGTGGCGGGGTTTACCACCGGCATCGTTTCCGCTTCCGCCAGCCACTCCCCGCCGATGAAATTGGCCGGCTCGCGCCGCGCCCCGATCGATCCGTCCATCATCCTGTCTCTCCCTGTCATTCTGCCGCGGCCGCGAGCGCCTTTCCGGCACCGCGATCCACTTCGCGTCCCGCCAGCACCAGCCCCGCCGCGAAAAGACGCTGGTTCGCCACGACGACTTCGCCGCGCACATCCTCCAGCGGGAAGCGCCCATCGCGCAGTTCCAGCACCGACGCATCCCCCGGCGCACCCACCGCGAAGTTGCCCAGTTCCGGTCGTTGCAGCGCTTTGGCGGCATTGACGGTAGAGGCGGCGATGACCTCTCCGATCGGAATGCCGAGAGCCAGGAACCTCGACAGCGTCGTCACCTGGTCGTAGGCGGGGCCGGTGATGCACAGCGAGTGAACATCCGAGGATATCGTGTCGGGGAGAAAACCCTCTGCCAGCATGGCGCGGGCCATGCGCCACGAGAAAGAGCCCATGCCGTGCCCGATGTCGAACAGCACACCGCGCTCCCGCGCCGCCAGGATTGCGGGCTTCACCTTGCCCTTGCCGTCGATCGGCGCATTGGGGAACGGGCGGTAGCAATGGGTGAGCACGTCGCCCTTGCGCAGCTTTGAGACGACGTCTTCGTACGATGGCGGCGGCTCGTCGATATGGGCCATCAGCGGCAAACCGGTTTCGTCGGCCACTTGAAGAGCGACGTCCAGCGGCTGGATGCCCGCCGGGCCCGAGGCATGGCGGCCGACGCGCACCTTCACGCCGATGATGACGTCGCGGTTCGCCTCGATCACCTCCACCGCCTCGCGGCCGGCCAGAAGCCGGATATCATGGCCCTCGCCCAGCATGATGTTCTTGGCGAAACCGTAGATGCCGGCAAACGAAACATGCAGATAAACCAGGATGCGCACTTCGCTGCGCTCGATAACATGCTTGCGGAAGCCCGCTCCGAATGATGCCCTTCGGCAATGACTTGGGTGAGACTGGCGTGATCTCCGGGACAACCGCCATGGTAACGCTACGATAAATCGTCTTATGCAAGGTGCGAACTTGGCCGCTTTTCTTCGCTGCTACCCCGGAGAGTTAGAGGCGCTCGTTGATACGTCGGGACGCGCCTAGTTTTCGCTGCTTCAGTTAATAACGACCTGACACCAGCGACATTCGGCCCTCATAATTAGAGGGTGAATGGCAGAAGGACCGGTACGAGTAGGATCGTTACGAGCAGCGCGACCATCGTAAACGGCACTCCGACCTTTACGAAGTCGCCAAACCGGTAGTTGCCAGGACCCACCACAAGGGTATTTACCGGGGATGACACCGGCGTCATGAAGGCTGCGGAGGCCGCCAAGGCCACTGTCATGGCGAGTGGGTAGGGTGAGACGTCGAGCGCGCTGGCCAGCGCTATTGCAATGGGTGCCATCAGTACCGCAGTGGCTGTATTGGAAATGAAGAGTCCCAGCGCCGCAGTCAGAACAAACAGCGTTGCCAGCACTGCACGAGGCGAGGCCCCGCCCACCATGTCCAGCAGCCAGTTGGCCACGATATCCACCCCACCTGTCTGCTGGAGGGCAATCGAAAACGGCAGCATGCCAACGATAAGGATAAGCGTTTGCCAGTGAACGGAGCGATAGGCTGCGTTCATTTCGATGCAACCAAACAGGCCGAACAGTAGGCAACCAAGGAGAGCAGCGACGACATTGGGTACGATGCCCGAAGCCATGAGCGCAACTGTGATGAGTAGGATGATGGCGGCGTGGGGAGCGCGATGGGAGGCGGGCGCCACATCTTCCATCTCTATGGGCGTGTTGAGTAAGATTAGCTGCTCCGCACCCTGAGGCACGCGAGAGATCGCTCGCCAAGGACCGATCACCAGTATCGTATCGCCGGTCTGAAGTATGATGTCGGTAACGGGCGCATCAACCGCCTCTTGCCCACGGCGAATACCGACCGCGACAAGGTCCGTCATGCTGCGCAATCGCCCATCAACGATCGTCTTGCCGATAAGACGTGAGTCCGGCGACACTAACAGTTCGGCCAAACCGATCTCTTGTGAGCGGTCGCCAAAATAAGTGTTGCCGAGCGCGAGCCGGTCAAGACCATACCGATCGGCGACATCGTCTATCCGAAGGTTTGGAGAGCAAGCGTCGATCAACATTATGTCGCCGGCTTCGATACGGCTCTCGGCCGTGGGGCGCATTAACCGCCGCCCAAAGCGGGAGGCACGTTCGATCGCGATGATATTGATGCCATCGCTGCCCCGCAGATCGAATGCACTGAGAAGCTTGCCGACGAGAGGGGAACCTAGCCGAACGGAAAGTCTGTGCTCTCTGCCCTCCAATCCGTAGGCTCTGGCGAAGTGACCGAGCGTCGGGCGCATCACCATATCCGATAGTCCCCCGGTTCGACCCAGGAACTGCTTCGCAATCAGCATATAGAGGATGGCTAGTGCAAGCAGTGGTAGGCCAAAAGGCGTGAATGCGAAAAAGCTGAAGCCTTCGAACCCGTTGCGCACAAGTTCACCATGAACGACGAGGTTCGGAGCGGTGGCGACGAGGGTCATCATACCGCTTAAGAGCGCCGCGACCGACAGCGGCATCATGAGCCGCCCCGCCGGGATTGATGCGTTGCGTGTGATCCGCAATACGATTGGGATGAAGATTGCCACGACACCTGTCGAACTCATGAACGACCCAATGCCGGCGACCACGATCATCAAAAGCACGATAAGGCGGGCCTCGCTACGTCCTGCTTTGCCTACCAACCAGTCACCGAGACGCTGTGCGATGCCTGTCCGAACAAGCGCCTCGCCGACCACGAAGAGAGCAGCTATCAGCACGATGTTCGGGTCGGCGAAGCCGGCCAGTGCGTCATCAATGCCGATCACACCGGTAAGCGGCAGGGCGACGATCATGATCAGCGCCACGACATCCATCCGCGGACGCCCCAAGGCGAACATGACAATGGCGGCCATCAGCAGAAGGAGAACAATTGCAAGGTCGGTCATGCGTGAGACCTACCCCAACCGACTTAGAATCCCAAGGCTACCGGAGGTCGGCGCCGAACTGCTTTCCGGCGCTTCTGCAGGTGCGCTGTTTGGCAATCGGTTTCGCGGGCGGATGGGGCCGGAGCACTAGGCAAGGAGATTGGATCGCGCTTCAGCGACTTGAACTGCTGGGGGCCTCTTAGCTAATTCCGCAAAAGCCTTGCCGAACAAGACTGTGCCAGGCAATTAATAGCGCTGAATTTGAGCAGGCGACGCCTTCGTTCAATCCAGTGCGACGACCGCGAGAATCCATGAAGAAGCCACCGAAGCCTTTCATCGTTGCGCACAAGCGCCGGGCACGACACGTTACGGTTGCACCAACCTCAATCTGGTCCAACCAGACTGGCCGTAAGATGCGCGGCCTGCTC
The DNA here is from genome assembly GCF_001463885.1 of Aureimonas altamirensis. Lineage (GTDB taxonomy): Bacteria > Pseudomonadota > Alphaproteobacteria > Rhizobiales > Rhizobiaceae > Aureimonas > Aureimonas altamirensis. The sequence goes on from NZ_BBWQ01000012.1 coordinate 182,696, forward strand.
AAAGAGGAGATGGCCAGCGAACAGGGTTCAAACTGTATAATGGAAAGCGCTTCGGCCACGTCCCAACCGAGGCAAGCGCCGAACCCTACTAAATCGACAGCTCGCATTCTCGAACTGCAGCCAAAGGTCAACGCGATTGAAGCAGATGCTGTCTCTGAAACTGAATTGGTCGAGCGTAAAACAGCAATCGAGACACCAGCTGCAACTGCGATCGAGAATTTGGCTTCGGACGACTTCGCGAAAATTGCCGAGACTGCCGGGGGCCCCGAAGCCACAATCGGTAGCTTAAGCGTAAAGCCCAGCTACTGTGAGCGCCGACGAGCGTTACGCAAGGCGATTCCTCTGGGTAAACGCTGGAAACGCCATCTGCCTCTGCATGGTACCTGACTTGCTGAGGCGCTTTCGCCGGAGCCCAGCCGCCTTTGCGCAGTTGTCTCGTCCGCGACATGGCCTTTGCACCGGCTCAGCTCGCTGATGTACTGCCGGTTTCTTGAACACCGCGATAAGGTGTTTGACGAAACTGGATAGCGGGAATGGGAGGGTTGTTCAGCCGTGAGTTCGAGCTTGAAGCAGCGCGATGAAGGATTGGGCCGTTTGTTTGCGCACGCGGTCCGGGATCTGAATTTGCACGAGAGTGTGCTGCGCAAATGGATCCCTGACCATCGTCGCCTGAGGCGGTCGCCTGCTACTCGATTGGTTCCCAGCTTTGGTCGGCCGGATGGACCAGGCCGCGCAGCGAATGAACTGTCCACGCTGTTCACGGATCGCTTCCCGCGCATGGTGCAAATGGGCGAAGGCCTCGATTGGCCTATGCGGGTTAGCTTGCTGAGGTGATCGGTCGCGTCGAATAGGCTGGGTCGGCTAGCTTGCCTGTGTTTTTGCGGCCTACCCTCTCGACCTCGATCCGACCTCCCTGCCTTCACCCGTACGAACAGGTTCTCGTTGGCAGTATTATGTGGGGCGCGAATGCGACGAACGCGGCAAAGCTAAACCCCGCTCCAGTGCGTCCTATCGCCCCCTTCATAGACATCACATGCTTCCGTGGATTTGTTCGGAAATCTGCAAAGCTAAGTGCTGTCGCTTTCAATCCATCCGACAATTGACGGCAAAATGAAATTCATCCTAATTTTCTAATCCTGTGGGAGGAAGGGGATGGACGAAAGAAGTTATCAGCTCAAGCCAGGGCCGCCACCGGCTTCCATCCAGTCGATGCTGATTTTATCAAAGGTGACGAGGCTCTACGTTGGCCTGAAGCTAAAAGCTTTAAAATTGGACAACGGACAGGATGAGTTGCTGATCGCACTTCATTCAATCGGATCAACGACTGTATCGCAGATCGCCGATTTGATTCACGTTAGACCGTCGACCGTCTCGAAATCGATCGACCGGTTAGAGGCGAAGGGACTGGTACAAAGGCACCGGAACGAAATTGATGGACGCGTAAGGGTAGTGAGGCTAACTGAGGATGGTCACGCTCTCGCGCTACGCATTCAGGCGCTCTACATGGAAATTGATCGCGAGTTAGATCTAGACAAGGCGATAGGACTGAAAGGTGATGCACTGCACACCATTCAAACCCTGCTTGACCGCATCTGTAAGAAGCTTCGACGAATACGATAGCAGCATGGCAAGCGGGCGGCGCCACATCCCTCGCAGGGATGGCCGCAAAGTATGTTTGAATCGTGGGCTAGCTCTCACTCTTACTTGCGTCCAGAGCAAGTAAAGATGGCTGCAGGCTTCCCTGTCCCGCTCTCGCGTAGTCTAACGCCATCATTTCTAGCGGAGGTAGCGATGGAAACGCAACGGCGGAACAGATCGCGCAAAGATGCTGCGCTTTTTACGGTGGTTGCCTGACGTTGCGGCCTGCATCGCACCAACCTGCCGATACGCAAACTCAAGAGCGCATATCTATGCCGACCACCCGTGCTGTTGATCGGCATAAAGCGCTTCGATCCTTGTGATCTCATCCTCCGTCAGTGCCGCGAATTCCTTATCCCGTGCTCGCCTTGAGAGCTTGCCGCCGTTCTGGTGCAAGAAGCGGAAAAAAAGATCGAGCAGACGATCCGGCATATCGATCATGAGCGACACGCTGGCCTTGAACCCATCATAGGCTTTCAGAAACCTGGCCTCCTCCGGCAGATCGACATCGATCGTCCGCGTCACGCATTGGAACAGAAACTCTGCATGCGGTGTGGCATCGAAATAGCGGTAGAAATCCGTGGTGTCGTTCAGCACTTCGACATTGCCACGGTCGGTCGGCCTCCAGCGGACATGAGGCAGCAGGCGTCGCGAGTAGCTTTCGAGGATGCGGCGATATTCGTCGATACGATCAAGGATGACGGCTGAGACGGGAAAGACCAACCCGGGCGGATTGAACCCTCGCTCGGCGAGCACGTGATGGATGAGATAGCGGTGCAAGCGACCGTTCCCGTCCTCGAAAGGATGGATATAGACAAATCCGAAAGCGAGCGCAGCAGCAGCGAGGACCGGATCGAGATGCCTCGCGGCCCCTTTGTCGAAAGCAGCCAATCCATCGGTCAGGTCCGGCAGGTCCTCATGGCGGGCGCTAATATGGTCTGGGATCGGTGCGCCGCTCATGCGGTCATGCTCGCCAACGAACCCACCTTCCTGACGCAGGCCAAGATGAACAAAGCGGGCATCGCCGATAACGATGCGCTGCAATCGCTCCAGTTCCCTGCGGTCCACCGGACGGCGTCCTGCCTCCGCGATAGCCTGGCCCCAACGCTGAATGCGATCTGGGGGCGGGTCTTCGCCCTCGATCTGGAAACTGGATCGGGAGTCCTTGAGCAGGAGAAAGGCGGCGGTGCGCGCCAAAAGGTCCGCCGGAACATCGGCGATCACCCGGCGAGCTTCCTCTGCGAGATCCCGGGCCACGAAGGCGTCCAGTTCCGACGTGCGGAAGATCATCGGACACCAGGCACGTGTCCCGGGCAGATTGTTCTTCACCCGGTGACGTGAAGAGGTCTCACCCTGCGATGCCCATTGCTGTTCGGGATCGACGACGAGGGCATAGGTGCCACGGGGGGCGTTGGGCAGATCGAGCCGCTCGTCGAGCAGCCATTCGTAGAGGAACCAAAGCCGACGCGCATAGGATCCGGTCGGAGCCGCGCGAACGATCTCGGCGATGGCTTCGGGCCCTGTCGCGCGAAAGAGCCTTTTCAGAACGGCAAGATCCAGCCCCTCGTAGCGCAACGCAAAGGTCAAGTGGCCGATCAGATTGGCTTCGGGCGCATGGCGGGGCGTATAAAGTTTCCATCTCTCGGCCTGATAAATCCTGTGGCGGGGGCCGATCGCAGAGAGGGTAAAGGGGATTGGCACTGACAGGTCGAAGGCGTCGATCAGGGCGGCATAGCCGACTGGCAGAGCCATCTCCGGTAACCAGCGGCCGTGAATGACGCTAACGGGTCCTGAAAAGGGATTCTTCTGTCCTTGCTCCACGCTCTGCAGTGCTCATGTTTGAAATGCCGTACTGATAAGAGCATTGCCTGAAAAGCGGTTACGTGCAACGAATTTTGGTTTTCAGGACCTGCAAGGGTGAATTTCGATACTTTCCTGATAAGATAAGTACGCCCAGCCTATGCCGATGCGGGCAAACAAAATCACACTATGACACTATTTCAACAAAGGGAAAGAATCCTAATTAACGAAGGCTCTTACGCAATCTCTCTTAAATTAGCTCATCGCTTTTGGTCGATTCAACCACAGCGCAGCAAGTAGGTTCGCCATCATTCCGAACAAATTAAATGCTATAAAACATAACTCAAAGTTCAATTCCTTCTGTATCGACCATTCTCGCACGACCGGTTTGGGGCCAAGTCCGGACTGTCCGGTTTCGGCGAGGAATTTGCGTAAGCTGACTTGCAGCATCCGACACCCTTGCGGCCGTTGGCAAGCGGGCTTTTGTTAAATCGTGAGCGGACGTTCCGTATCAGGCTGTCTCGACCTCCAGCGTCAGGTGCGACAGATCGTGGATATGGGCCAGCTTCGCCCTGTAGGCCGCGAGCGGCTGGGGCTGGGTCGTGCTGATGGCGACGATCGCCGCATGATGCCCCGGGCCGATCTGCCATACATGGAGGTCGGTGATCCGATCCTCTGCGTTTTCGATCGCCTCGCGGATTTCCTGCGGCAGGTCCTCGTCCTCCGGAACGTAGTCTAGGAGGACGGCGCCTGCGTCCCGCACAAGGCCCCAGGACCAGCGCGCGATCACCAAGGCGCCCACGATGCCCATGACCGGATCGAGCCAGATCCAGCCGTAAAAGCTGCCGAGGACAAGCGCCACGATCGCTAGGACCGACGTCAGCGCGTCGGCGAGAACGTGCACATAGGCGGCGCGCAGATTGTTGTCGTGCCCGCCACCCTGGACGCTGTGCCCTTCGTGGTGGTCATGCCCGTGATGATGGCCGTGGCCGTGATGATGGCCGTGGTCGTCCTTCAGGAGCCAGGCCGAGGCGAGGTTGACGATCAGGCCGACGACCGCCACGCCGATGGCTTGGCTGAAGGCGATCGGCACTGGGTTCGTCAGCCGCAGCAAGCTCTCATAGGCGATGAAGAGCGCGATGAGCGCGAGGATCACGGCGCTGGCAAACCCCGCCAGATCCCCGAGCTTGCCGGTGCCGAAGGTGAAGCGCGGATTGGAGACATGCTTGCGGGCGTAGAAGTAGGCCCCGGCGGCGATCAGCATAGCGGCTGCGTGCGTCGACATATGAAGTCCATCGGCGACGAGTGCCATCGAACCATAGGCGACGCCCGCCACGATCTCGATCACCATCATCGAGACGGTCAGGGCGATCACCGCCCACACCCGTCGCTCATTGCGTCCGTGGTCCTCTCCTAGGAAGTCGTGCGTATGGGCAGGGGAGCGGGACGCATCGGACATCGGTCGAGCTTTCATTTCAGGTAGGTCTTCAGAACCGCGATCAGATCGGCCGCGCCTTTGGCTTTGTCGGCATCGGCTTCGCGGTCCGGATCGACGACGTGATGGCGGACATGATCTTCGATCAGCTCGACGGTCAGTCCGTTCACGGCTCCGCGGATCGAGGCGACGAGCTGGAGAACGTCGCCGCACGGCGTATCGTTCTCGAGAGCGCGAGCAACGGCGTCGAGCTGCCCCTGGAGGCGACGGACGCGGGCGACGAGCTTCGTAGGATCTTTCGAAAGGTGTGCCATAGCATACCCCCTACCCTATATAACTGAGCAGGTCTACATGCTGCTTGCCTCAACCTGCCGAATCCGATCGAGGATGATCGTCCGTGCCCAAAGTACCGTCCCCGTGTACCGAACAATGCCTCTACGATCCGCGTAACCGGTGGTGCAGCGGATGCGGGCGAACTCGTGAAGAGATTAGGACCTGGCAGAAGCTCACACCTTTCCGGCGGACCGCATTGCAATCCGAGCTTCGACGGCGCCTCAATCGTCTGGCAACGCGGGAGGGAACCGAGTGAGAAAGGTCGGACGACGTCCGCTATCCCTCGACAAGCCTTGCGGAGCTGACTGTCCGGCTTCCACCCCATCGAAGCTATTTATGGCCCGTCTGGTTCGGGGCCGACAACGGACTGTCCGTTTCTGGCTCAGGTCATGGGAAAGCGGCCGTTCAGCAAACGACCCGGTTTCCGTTGTTCACGCAGACATCCGCTCTGCCTGGAAGCAGACATTGCTACTTGTTCCATACGGTTCGGTACCGCTGGCGATTGGCACGTCACTGAGGCATGCTCCAAGCATGAACCGACGGATCAGATCGGAACGAAGCCAAATGGACTTTATGAATCTTTTGAAGTCCGTTGAGGAGTTGCTCTACGAGATCGTCTCTTGGCTTCTGTTCTACCCTCTGACCTTTTGGCGCTGCATCCGACATCCCCTGCGAATGATGAGCTACGCCAGTACCGAGTTGGCGGGTGATCCGGAGTCCCGCTTCGCCGAGGCGCTCAGTCCGCCGATCTTCATTTTCCTGACGCTGGGACTCGCCCACCTCGTGGAATTGCGCTTCGCGATGCCGACACGCGAGCTGACCGGGGTGCTGGCGGATGGACGCAACCTTCTTCTTTTTCGTGCAGTCCTGTTCAGCCTGTTTCCGCTGCTGTTCGCGATCCAGAGCGTGCGCCTTCAAGACCTTACCGTCACGCGCGAGACGCTGCGCGCTCCCTTCTACAGCCACTGCTACGTTGCCGCGCCCTTCGTGCTCTTCTTCGATCTCGCGGTCACACTTGGGCGGTACGGCTTCAAGGGGGCGGCTGGGTGGAGCTATGCGATCTTCGCCATCGGTCTTGCATGGTACGTCGCGGTTTTGGTGCGCTGGTTGTTCGCGCACACGGTCGTAGGGACCGCAGGTGCAGTTCTAAGGGTGACAGGAACGCTTGGGGCTGGCGCGCTGATCATCGTCGCGCTGACCCTCGCCATGGCGTTGGCAAGCGGGAACATGTGACAGCTTGCACTGCATCTGACCGCTGCCGACCCCATTTAAGGCATTTGTGGACGCCGCTCTGACCAACCAGAGCGTACGAGAATGGCGGATTATTGAACATTACAACTAGATTTGCAATATTGCAGGGATGAACGACGACTCAGCCGTGGCCGCCCTGTCTGCCCTTGCTCACTCCGACCGTCTTGCTGCGTTCCGGATGCTCGTCCGCGCAGGCCCGAACGGCATGGCATCGGGTGAGATCGCTGAGGCTTTGTCCGTACCGCCAACGCGGATGAGTTTTCATCTGGCGACGCTGGAGCGCTCGAAGCTCCTGCGCTCGTGGCGCGACGGGCGCCGCATCCTCTACGCGGCGAGCTACGACGACATGCGCCAGCTCCTTGCCTTTCTGACCGAGGACTGCTGCTCCGGGAACCCGGAGATCTGCGGAAACCTCGGCGATGCGTTCGCTTCCAACTGCGCCCCGGAGGCCTGCCGATGAGTGCCCGACCCTTCAACGTCCTGTTCCTGTGCACGGGCAACTCAGCCCGCTCGATCCTCGCCGAAAGCATCCTGCGAAAGGATGGCGAGGGACGCTTCAACGCCTTCTCCGCCGGTAGCCAGCCCAGGGGAGAGGTCAATCCTCTGGCGATCGAGACCCTGCGCGAGTACGGATACCCGACCGACGGTCTGCGCTCCAAGCGGTGGGACGAGTTCGCTGGGCCAGCCGCGCCCGTCATGGATTTCGTTTTCACGGTCTGTGATCAGGCCGCCGGCGAGGCGTGCCCCGTCTGGCCGGGCCAGCCAATGACGGCGCATTGGGGCATCGAGGATCCGAGTCACGAGAACCGCGAGGGGCTTTGGAAGCAGGCCGCCTTCGCGCAGGCATTTCGCTACATGAGGAACCGGATCTCAGTCTTTGTCTCGTTGCCCTTCGAGAGCCTGGAGCGCACCAGCTTGAACGCGAAGATGGGTGGAATCGGGCAGCTCGAGGGCGCCTCCGCCCGCCGCCCCGACGTCGCCTGAGGACTATGCCATGACCGTCACGATTTACCACAACCCCGCCTGCGGCACGTCCCGCAACACGCTGGAGATGATCCGCCAGTCCGGCGAGAAGCCTCAGGTCATCGAATACCTGAAGGACCCGCCGAGCCGCGCGCGTCTGATCGAACTGATCGAGGCCATGGGCATCCGGCCTCGCGACCTCCTGCGCGAAAAGGGCACGCCCTATGCCTATCTCGGGCTCGGGAATGAGACACTGTCCGACGACGCTCTTCTCGACGCAATGATCGCGCATCCGATCCTCATCAACCGTCCGATCGTCGTGACGGACAAGGGAGCGGCGCTGTGTCGTCCGTCGGAGAAGGTGCTGCCGCTTCTCGCCAATCCGGTCGCAACCTTCACCAAGGAGGATGGCGAGTTTGTCGGGGTCGAGGATCCCACGGCGTGACCGACCCTGTCGTCCTCGATCTGCCGAATGTTGATCCGGTCCAGCTTCGCTCGATCAACGCGCACGCGCTGGCCGGCGCCGGGGCGCCGTCTCACCCGCCTCGCATCCTCGTCCTCTACGGCTCCATCCGCGAGCGCTCCTACTCCCGGCTGCTGTCCGAGGAGGCCAGTCGGCTACTCCGATGGTTCGGCTGCGAGGTGCGGACCTTCGACCCCCGCGGCCTTCCGCTCCCCGACGGGGCAGAGCCCGACCATCAGAAGGTCAAGGAACTACGCAACCTCGCCGACTGGTCCGAGGGCATGGTCTGGGTCAGCCCGGAACGCCACGGGGCGATGACCGGGATCATGAAGGCGCAGATCGACTGGATACCACTTGCGCTCGGCGCGACGCGGCCGACGCAGGGCAAGACTCTTGCCGTCATGGAGGTGTCCGGCGGCTCGCAGTCCTTTAACGCCGTGAACCAGATGCGCATCCTCGGCCGCTGGATGCGCATGGTCACGATCCCGAACCAGTCGTCGGTCCCGAAGGCCTTCTTGGAGTTCGACGAGGCAGGCCGCATGAAGCCCTCTGAACTTTACAGCCGCGTCGTCGACGTCTGCGAGGAACTGGTGAAGTTCACGCACCTCGTGCGCGGTCGCTCCACCTACTTGACGGACCGCTACTCTGAGCGCGTCGAGAGCGCCGAGAAGCTTTCCGAGCGCGTGAACCAGCGCACTCTCTGACCCTCAAGCTTCAGGACCTCCCATGCTCGCCCTCGCGATCTTCGTCGCCACCCTCGTCCTTGTGATCTGGCAGCCACGCGGGCTCGGCATCGGCTGGTCGGCGCTGGCCGGCGCCGCGGTCGCATTGGCGACTGGCGTGGTCGGCTGGGCCGACGTGGAAACCGTCTGGCATATCGTCTGGGACGCGACCTTCACCTTTGTCGCGCTGATCGTCATCTCGCTGATCCTCGACGAAGCGGGCTTCTTCGCATGGTCCGCGCTCCACGTCGCCCGTTGGGGCAAAGGCGACGGACGGCGCCTGTTCCCGCTCATCGTCGTACTCGGCGCGGCCATCGCGGCTGTCTTCGCCAATGACGGCGCGGCGCTGCTTCTTACCCCGATCGTGCTCGCCATCCTTCTTCGCCTGAACTTTCCACCCGCCGGAGCGCTCGCTTTCGTCGTTGCGTGCGGGTTCGTCGCCGACACGACAAGCCTACCGCTGGTGGTGTCGAACCTCGTCAACATCGTCACCGCAAATTTCTTCGGCATTTCCTTCGGCCAGTACGCTGTGGTGATGGTCCCGGTAAATCTGGTCTCGCTCGGCGCCACGCTCGTCGTGTTGTGGGCATACTTCCGCAAGGACATTCCGGCGACCTACGAGGTGAGCCGGCTGGAGGAACCGGCCGGCGCCATTCGCGACCATGCAGTGTTCCGGACCGCGTTCCCGCTACTCGGCCTTCTGCTCGTCGCCTACCTCGTGACGGGGCCGCTCGGCGTGCCGATCGCCTTCGTCACAGGGGCCGCCGCCCTAGTTCTAATGACGGTTGCCGGACGTTGGCTCACCGGCGGGCGGGGCGCGGTTGTCCCTCTGGCCAAGGTGCTGCGCGAGGCGCCGTGGCAAATCGTCCTGTTCTCGATCGGCATGTATCTCGTCGTCTATGGGCTCGGTAACGCCGGCCTGACGGACATCGCCGCGAGCGTGCTGCATTGGCTTGCCGACCGGGGGACGTTCGTCGCGACCCTCGGCACGGGCGTCGTCGTGGCGGCGCTCGCCTCCATCATGAACAACATGCCGGCGACGCTCGTCGGGGCGCTCGCCATTGACCGCGCTGATGTCGCGCCCCTGACGCGCGAGCTCATGATCTACGCCAACGTCGTCGGTAACGACCTCGGGCCGAAGTTCACGCCTATCGGATCGCTCGCGACGCTGCTCTGGCTCCACGTCCTAGCCAGAAAAGGCCAGCGGATCACCTGGGGCCAGTACATGCGGGTCGGGTTGGTGCTTACCCCGCCTGTGTTGCTGGCGACCCTTGTCGCCCTGTGGTTATGGCTTCCGGTCGTCTCCACGAGATGAAGGCTGCGCCGGGTGTCTGGGGCGACATCCTCGCCCTCGGGGTCAGCCAGATCGTCGGCTACGGCACGCTCTACTACAGCTTCGGCATCCTCGCCCCCGCCATGGCCCGAGATATCGAATGGCCTGTCGCATGGGTATTCGGTGCCCTTTCTGCCGCGCTACTCGCGGGTGGACTAATCGCTCCATGGACAGGGCGCTGGCTTGACCGCTTCGGAGCCAGACGTGTCATGGCGGCGGGGTCCGGCGCGGCCGCGACGGCGCTCGTCGCCGCCGCTTTCGCTCCTGCGGCCGCCCCGTTCGTGATCGCGCTCGTCGCGATCGAGGTCGCGTCCACGTTCGTCCAGTACGGGGCAGCTTTTCCGTTCCTGGTCCAGCGTCACCCGGGAACGGCACAGCGGAGCATCCTTTACCTGACGCTGATCGCCGGCTTCGCCTCGACGCTGTTCTGGCCACTGACGACGTGGCTTCACGCGACGATGTCGTGGCGGGAGGTCTACCTCGTCTTCGCGGCCATGAACGTCGCGGTCTGCCTGCCTATTCACCTGTGGCTGTCCAGTGGGCCGAATTCCACGCCACGCTCGGCGGCCGGGGCTGAACCAGTCGCTTCTGTAAACCCGGCGAGGGGCCTCGTGCCGCCGTCCCTTCGGTCGCGTGCCTTCCTCGTGATGGGTGTCGCTTTCGCCTTCCAGAGCCTCGTGATCTCGTCCGTGCTGGTCCACATGCTGCCGATCCTGTCGGCGCTCGGGCTGGGTCTCGCGGGCGTCATGGTCAGCGCCGTGTTCGGGCCGGCGCAGGTCGCGGGCCGCTTCACCCTCATGGTGTTCGGGCGGAACCTGTCACCGCTGGCGCTCGCGGTGATCTCCGCCGCCCTTCTGCCCGCCTCCCTGGTGCTCCTCGCGGCCACCGCGCCATCGCCAGTCGGGGCCGCCGGCTTCGCGGCCCTGTTCGGCCTCGGGAACGGCCTCTACAGCATCGTCGGGGGCACCCTGCCGCTCGCTCTCTTCGGCCCCGAGGGGTACGGCGCGTTGCAGGGGCGCGTCACGTGCATTCGGCTGATCGTCGGCGCGGTGGCACCGTTCGCCTTTGCCCTTACGGCGGACTGGATGGGTATGGGCGACAGTCTGCTGGTCACGACAATCCTCGGCTGCGGGGCGGTCGTCGCCTTCGCCGCCGTCGGGATCCTCATCAAGAACGCAGGCTGTGCACCGTCGAACGGGTCGGCAGATGTCAGCTCTGACGCGTGACTGATCCTGAGCGGACAGTCCCCTTTCCACCCCATCGAAGCCATTCATGGCCCATCTAGTTCGGGGCCGGTAGCGGTCTTTCCGGTTTGACTGAGCTTCCAGCTAAACCGGACATCAAGTGACCCTTAACAGCCCCGCGCTAAGCACCTGAACATTTGTGAAATGTTCCGGACGAGGCACAGTTCGACCATTGGACCTCGCGGGGATCCCCGCTAGATACAGGTTTGGATATCGAACCCAATGAACTTGCCCGTGACCCAGGTAGCGAAGCTGGCTCCACCGACGCCGATAACTCCAATCACAACGAACACAACTCGATGCCATAAGGCCCTGCTTGATAACTGGGTGAACGCGGTGTCAAAGTTTGCCTTCACCTGATCGAATTCCTTCAACAGCCGTCGCTGCTGGCGCTTGAACTCGAATGTCACGGCGTTCAGCGTCAGCCACTGGTTCACGATGGAGGCGATCAGGAAGAGCACGATGATCCACGCGCCACCGACGACCGCCAGATTGGTCCATACCTCGATGCCGCAATCGTCGGCTGGTTTGAGCTGCGAAGCCACCACAATGGTGGCCAAATGAATTGCCAGGATTCGGCCCTGAATGTCTACGAAGGTCTTGTGGACGCGGGCGATGAACTCGGCGTGGGCGCTTTCAACTTCTTGCCGGATCTTGGAGTAGGTGAAGCTCGATGCGAACAACACGTACCCGGCCGAGACCCGCTCGGCCAGGCCAACGACCTCACGGATTATGTAACGGAAGCGCTGTGAGGCCAGGAGGCCGGCGACAAGGTCGATGACGGCCTCGGACAGGATCGTCAGCTTCGGCTCAAGATGCACAGGGTCGGCGAGGCCTTGCTAAACGATGTTGCCTCCGAGCAGGGCATTGACCTAATACCCGTCGATGAACTCTTTCGATCAGTCGCTTTTCCTCGCCCTCAACGCATCGACGGAGCATTTCAGGTCCCTTGCCTGGGCAGCCTTCCTGGTCGCCAAGTTGGTGATCTATCTCGTCCCGGTGCACCTTATCCTGCTCTGGGTGCTCGGGGGCAGCGCGGCCCGAAGAGCAGCGCTTACGCTGTTTGCGTCACTCATCCTGGCCTTGGCTGCGAGCTATCTTCTCGGTGCGCTTTTTCCCGCGCAACGCCCCTTCCAGATCCCGCTCGGACATCAGCTGCTCGACCATCGCGGCAGCCCTTCCTTTCCGAGCAACCACGGGCTCATCATGTTCACCTATGCGATGACGCTGGCGCTCCTCGGCTGGGGACGGCTCGCCGCGACCGTCGCCATCGCCGGGATCGCGGTGGCCTGGTCACGCATATATCTGGGCGTCCATTTCCCCTTCGACATGGCAGGTGCGCTCATTTTGTCGCTTCCGGTCTCCTGGCTGGCCGTCCGGCTCAACATGGCCTTCGGCCGGACATGGACCGGGCTTCTCGAACACGCCTATCTTTCCGTGGCCGGGGCGCCGGACGGTTGGATCAAGCGGTGGACGGGAACCGCCCGTACACCGCATGGGCCGACACGCGGCCGATGACCCATCCAGCCTATGGCGCGCCGGATCGTGGCACCAATGGTAACGCCGCGCTCCCCGCCGACCGGCCGGAGCGTCGAAACCCGTCACAGGCCGTACGGCGCCTGCGCTGCCTATATCACGGACGCAGCAAGGGCGCCCTGCGCTACCAGCGCGCGGTCCTCCTCATCGATTTCGTGATCATTGCATTCTTCGTCGCCACGCCGGTTCTGCGCGACCAGGCCATCTTCCTATGGGTAGACTACGCCATTGCCCTCGTCGTTGCGGCGGAGTTGGCCGCACGCGGGCTCGCATCGCGTGATCGCCGGCTCTGGTTGCGCGAACCGGCGGTCCTCGTCGACATAGTGGTCCTGATCACGCTCATGTTCCCGTACACGTTCGCCAACTGGGGCTTCCTGCGGATCGTCCGACTGTGGACCATGTCGCGGAACGACGTGTTTTGGCGTGCTTTCCTGGGCGGATCACTGCGGCGGTGGGAGGAAACGGTTCGTGCGTCGCTCAACCTCGTCACCTTCCTGTTCGTGTCGACCGGCTTCGTCTACACCTTCTTCTTTCGTGACGGATCAGGCCTGGAAGGCTACGTCGATGCCTTCTACTTCACGGTCGCAACGGTGACGACGACGGGGTTCGGCGACATCACGCTGCCGGGTACGATGGGAAAGCTCACCTCGATCGTCATGATGATCTGCGGCATTTCCCTGTTCGTCCGCCTCGGGCAATCCCTCTTCCGGCCGGCCAAGGTCGTCTATCCCTGCCCGCAATGTGCCCTGCAGAAGCACGACCTAGACGCGGTCCACTGCAAGGCCTGCGGTCATATCCTGAAGATCCCCAATCCCGGGCGATGACAGGCTCCTTGCCAAGCGAGCCGCGGTAGAGCTGTGCAGGAGCGCCGCCAACTGAAAATGCTCGCACCCCCGCTGGGTCGAGCGTCAACTCCAATCATAATCGAACGAAAGCCGCAGGATGATTAGAGCTCTTTACGACTGGACCCTTCGCCTCGCCGCCAAACCACGGGCGAATTACGCGCTGGGCGCCGTCTCCTTCGCGGACAGTTCATTCTTTCCGGTTCCGCCGGATATCTTGCTGATACCCATGGTGATCGCGAATCGCCGGCGGGCTTGGCGGCTCGCCTTGATCTGCACGCTCACCTCGGTCCTCGGCGCCATTGCAGGATATGTCATCGGCGCCGCGCTTTTCGAGCAGGTCGCACGGCCCATACTTGCACTCTACGGCTACTCCGAACGCTTCGCCGAGTTCGCTATCACCTATAACGAGTATGGCGCCTGGATCGTGCTGATCGCCGGCCTGACACCGTTCCCCTTCAAGGTGGTGACGATCGCCAGCGGCGCAACGAGCCTGGATTTCGTCAGCTTCGTCCTGTTGTGCACGCTGGCACGCGGAACGCGCTTCTATCTGGTCGCAGGACTACTCTACGCCTTCGGCCCACCGATCCGGGATTTCATCGAACGCAGGCTCGGTCTCGTCTTCGTGGTCCTTCTGGTGCTGCTCATCGGTGGCTTCGCCATTCGTTACTTTGCCTGACTGGGGCGGCGTGGCGCGGCGAACCGCAACTCAAGATCCGGTCACAAGAGCGTGAGCTCGACTGTAGCAACGTTGCCATAACGCGGTTTCTGAAAGAGACCTGAACCAAGGAGAGATTCGCCACTTGCACAGATATGCTCGGGCAATCTCTTGCTGCAGGGGAGGGTTTGAGTGAGCGCGACATTACTAATCGTGATCGGGCTGGTGTGCTTTGCCATCGGCTATTTCGTTTACTCGAAGTTCGTCGCGGAAAAGATTTACGCGCTCGACCCGAACTACGTGACGCCGGCCCATTCCATGAAGGACGGCATCGATTACGTACCGACCAATCGCTTCGTTCTATGGGGCCATCACTTCACATCGGTCGCCGGTGCGGCCCCGATCGTTGGTCCCGCCATCGCGGTCATCTGGGGCTGGGCTCCGGCCTTCGCCTGGGTCGTGCTCGGCACCATCTTCTTTGCCGGCGTGCATGATTTCGGCGCCCTCTGGGCCAGCGTGCGCAACAAGGGCCAGTCCATCGGTGCGCTAACGGCGAACGTCCTCGGCCCGCGGGCACGCAACGTGTTCATGCTGGTCATCTTCCTGCTGCTGCTCATGGTGAACGCGGTCTTCGCCGTCGTGATTGCCGGCCTGCTCGTCCGTTTCCCCACATCCGTCATTCCGATCTGGGGCGCCATCGTCGTGGCGCTCGCCATCGGCCAGTTGATCTACCGCCACCATGTGGGACTGCTCTGGCCTTCGGTGATCGGCGTCGTCGTCCTGTACGCGATGATCTGGCTGGGCCAGGCCGTGCCCATCACCCTGCCCGATAGCGTCTTCGGCATGAACCCGACGACGCAGTGGATCCTGCTGCTCTTCATCTATGCCGGGATCGCGTCGCTCTTGCCGGTCTGGGTCCTCCTGCAGCCGCGGGACTACATCAACGGCCTGCAGCTCTTCGTCGGCCTGATTCTCCTGTACGGGGCCACGGTTCTTGCCGGCCCGAGCATCGTGATTCCGGCCTTCAACACCGACGTTCCTCCGGGAACCCCGAGCTTCATCCCCCTTCTGTTCGTGACGATCGCCTGCGGCGCTGTCTCCGGCTTCCACGGCCTCGTCTCGTCGGGAACCTCGTCCAAGCAGCTCAACAAGGAAACCGATGCCAGGTTCGTCGGCTACTTCGGCGCCGTCGGCGAAGGCATGCTCGCCTTGGCGGCCATCGTCTGCGCCACGGCGGGCTTCGCCTCGCTCGAAGCCTGGAAGGGGGTCTACACGCAGTTCTCAGCCGGCGGGGTCAACGCCTTCGTCGAAGGCGGTGCTAACATCCTGTCCAATGGCATCGGGCTCGACGTCGGCATCTCGGCCACAATCCTGACCGTGATGGCGGCGCTCTTCGCCGGGACAACCATGGATACGGGCCTGCGCCTGCAGCGTTACGTCGTCCAGGAAGTTGGAGAGATCACCGGTGCCGCGCCGCTGAAGAGCGGAATGGGCGCAACCTTCATCGCGCTCGCCTGCTGCTTGGCGCTTGCCTTCGGCGCGGGCTCGGGTGGTGCGGGCGGAATGCTCATCTGGCCCCTGTTCGGAACCACCAACCAGCTCTTGGCCGGATTGACCCTGTCCATCATCGCCGTGATGCTGATGCGGCTGCGCCGACCCGTCATCTACGTCCTTATCCCGCTCGTCTTCCTGCTGACTATGTCGATCTTCGCCCTGTTCATCCAGCTCGGCACCTTCGTGAGCAGCGGGCAGTGGCTCCTCGTCACGCTGAACCTTGCCGTGCTGGCCGCCGCGATGTTCGTCACCTTCGAGGCCGTGATGGCAATGAAGCGGGAGCGGGAGGCCCAGGCGGCGCAGGCGGCGAAATGACCCGGGACCTCTTCTCCGCCATATCCGACGGGCTGCGCGAGTTCTATGTCGCCCCGTACCGTCGGACATTCGCCCGCGCGGCGCGGGAGGAGGAAGACCTGTTCATGATGCTGGCCATGAGCGAGGCGCTCGGCGTACCGAACCCGGTGACCTACTATACGCTGGAGCTTCTGCCCGAGATGCTGGACCGGTACCACGACTGGCACCGCCGCATGGGGCTGCCCCACTCGCCCCTCGACGGGTTGCGATGCTGCTAACACCGCTTTCCAGCCGTAGGCTGCTCTTCTTCGGCGGCAAGGGCGGCGTCGGAAAGACGACGCTGGCATCCGCCGTCGCGGCGGGCCTGGCCGACAGTGGCAAGCGGGTGCTCCTGGCATCCACCGACCCTGCGCATAATCTCGGCCATATATGGGGGCGCGAGGTCGGCCCCCGGCCGGTTCGGCTGGCGGCGGGGCTGGACGCGCTGGAGATCGATCCGTCGGAAACGGTCGACGCCCATCTTTCGGCCGTGGCCGACACGTTGCGGCCGCTGCTGCCCGAACGCCTGCGCGCCCCGTTGCAGCATCATCTCACCCTGGCGCGCGATGCCCCCGGCATGGCGGAAGCCGCCCTTCTGGAAAAGATGGCCAATATCGTCGGCGCCGGCCTTTCCTCCCATGACGTCGTCATCTTCGATACGGCACCGTCCGGCCATACGTCGCGGCTCCTGGAACTGCCCGAGCAGATGGCGGCCTGGACCGAGGGCATGATGGGACGCCGAGACAGGGCCGACCGGTTCAAAGCGGCCCTCGGCCAGTTTCGGGCCGACAGTCCCGACACGGCGAGCGAGACGCGCGAGCATACGATCCGCCACGTCCTTTCGAAGCGCCGCGACACGTTCAACACCATGCGCGCCGCCCTGACGGATGAAGGGCTGACGGCCTTCCTCATCGTTCTGGCGGCGGAGCGGCTGCCTGTGCTCGAAAGCCTGGAACTCGACACCCGGCTTCGGCGCGCGGGCATACCGGTGGCGGGCTTTATCCTGAACCGCCTGGCGCCGGCCGATGCCGGCGCGTTCCAGGACGCGCGTCGCGCCGGCGAGCGCCCCTACGTCGCGCAGATGCAGGATGCCGCAGGCCCGCGCCTTCTGGCCCGCCTTCCCATGCTGGCATCCGAAATTGTGGGGCCGGACGCGCTGCTGCAATTCTTTCGTTCCGAAATTGCTGTACCATCCTGAGCCGCTAGACTCTGGGGGTGACCGCATCTATGCCCCGGTCCGGGGGGTGAACTTTTTCGGAGTTGCACAACAATGACAGTCCTTATCGACGCCTTGAACGGCGTTCTGTGGAATTACATCCTCATATACGGGCTTCTCGCGGTCGGTATTCTCTTCACCTTTCGCCTGGGCTTTCTACAGCTCCGCCACTTCCCCGAATTCTTCCGGGTCGTCTCCAAGTCCGAAACGACGGACAAACACGGCATCAGCCCCTTCCAGGCCCTGACCATCTCGCTCGCGTCCCGCGTCGGTACCGGCAACATCGCCGGCGTTGCCGTCGCACTGTCGCTTGGCGGACCCGGCGCCATCTTCTGGATGTGGGTCGTCGCGTTCCTCGGAATGGCGACGGCCTATGCCGAATCCACCCTCGCCCAGCTCTACAAGGTCGAGAATGCCGAAGGCCAATATCGCGGCGGCCCGGCCTTCTACATCGCCAGGGGTCTTCGTGCTCCCTGGGCGGGTAGCCTCTTCTCGATCTTCCTCATCCTGTCCTTCGGCCTCGTCTTCAACGCTGTCCAGGCGAATTCGATCGCCGATGCGATGGAAGGGGCCTTCGGCTTAAACAAGCTGTGGGTGGGCATCGCCGTCGCGATCCTGTCCGGCATCATCATCTTCGGCGGAATCCGTCAGATCGCCCGCGTCGCGGAGGTCATCGTCCCCGTCATGGCCGGGCTCTACCTGCTCCTGGCCATCGCCGTCGTGATCATGAACCTGTCGGAGATTCCCAGCGTCCTCGCATTGATCTTCAGCCACGCTTTCGGGCTTCAGGAAGCCGCCGGCGGTGTCACGGGCGGTGTCCTGGCCGCAATGCTCAACGGGGTGAAGCGCGGCCTCTTCTCGAACGAAGCAGGGATGGGTTCGGCACCCAACATCGCAGCCGTCGCAACGCCGCAACCACACCATCCGTCGTCACAGGGTTTCGTGCAGGCGCTCGGCGTCTTCATCGACACCATCGTCATCTGCACCTGCACCGCCATCATGATCCTTCTGTCGGACGTCTACCAGTTCGGCGGGCCGATCGAAGGCGCTACGCTGACGCAGAATGCGCTGAATGAGCAGTTCGGTGCCTTCGGACTGTATTTCATAGCAGTGGCAATCTTCTTCTTTGCCTTTACTTCGATCATCGGCAACTTCGCCTATGCCGAAAATGCGATGGCCTTCCTGCGCGCCGACGGAAAGCTCCCGATGACGCTCCTGCGGCTCGCTGCCATGGCCATGGTGGTCTGGGGCGCCTATGAAAGCGTGGCGACCGTCTTCAACGCCGCGGATGCGTCCATGGGACTGATGGCGACCATCAATCTTATCGCGATCGTGCTCCTGTCCGGTACGGTGGTCAAACTGACCCGCGACTACTTCCGGCAACGTACCGCGGGCAAATCGCCGGTCTTCGTAGCGGATGATTATCCGGAACTGCAGGGCCGCATCGATAGGGATATCTGGTCGAAGTGACGGCTGATAATGTTCCGGTTCCGGAACACCATCTCGCAATCTGCGTAAGCATAGATTCTTTGTGAGCGTGTTGACGCGGCTCGCTTCTGCCCGCTATCCCGCGTGGTGATAATTGGGGATCTGTGCTTACGTGGCGATAAGCTTAACTCTGCTATTCATCATTTCGGGCTTGAGCTTCTGGCTGCTGCGCCTGACCGGTGCGCGGCTCGGCGCGGCGGCAGCGCTCATCCCCTTCGCCCTGTTCGTATGGTTTTTTCTCTATCTGCCGGACATCGGCAGTGGGTTCGAAGTCGTCGAAGACATCAGCTGGGTGCCTTCACTCGGGGTTTCCCTGACCTTCCGGCTGGACGGGTTCTCCCTGCTGTTCACCCTTCTGGTGACCGGCATCGGAACCCTGGTCGTCTTGTATGCCAACGCCTATTTCTGCGATGCGCCCGCCACACGGCGCGCCAGCTTCATCGGCCTGATCCTCTTGTTCATGGCGGCGATGCTCGGCACGGTATGGTCCGACCATCTCATCGGCCTCTATGTGTTCTGGGAGCTAACTAGCCTCTTCTCCTATCTCATCATCGGCTTCGACGCCGCCAAGAAGGATGCGCGCAAGGCGGCCCTGCAATCGCTGATCGTCACGGCGGGCGGCGGACTGGCGCTCTTCGGCGGTATCCTCCTGATGGGCCTGGCGCTGGATACCTGGTCCCTGTTGCAGATCGCCATGCGCGGCCCGGAGCTTGCCGCTTCGCCGCTCGCACCGGCCATCCTAGTGCTCGTGCTCATCGGCGCATTCACCAAGTCTGCGCAGTTCCCGTTCCATTTCTGGCTGCCCAACGCCATGGCCGCGCCGACACCGGCTTCAGCCTTCCTGCACTCGGCTACCATGGTCAAGCTGGGCGTCTACCTTCTGGCCCGTTTGGACGCCCCCTTCTCAGCCATGCCCGCCTTCGGGCCGACGCTCGTCTTCTTCGGGGCGCTGACGCTGCTGGTCGCCGCGCTGCGCGCGCTGATGCAGGGCGGCTTCAAGGCCATCCTGGCGCAGTCGACCGTCGGCTCGCTAGGCCTGCTCGTCATGCTCATCGGCCTCGGCGGCACTGTCGCCAGCGTTGCGGTCGTCACCTTCATCCTCGCCCATGCGCTGTACAAGGCGGCCCTGTTCTTCTGCGCCGGCACGGCCATCCATGCGACGCACCAGCCCGACGTCCTTGCCATGCGTGGCCTCGGCAAGCGCCTGCCGCTCACGGCAACGGCTTGCGTACTCGCGGCACTGGCGATGGCCGGCCTGCCGCCTTTGTTCGCCTTCATAGCCAAGGAAACGATCTTCGAGGCGATGCTGGACGATCGTGCGGGTGCCTTGCTGCTGGTCGCCGCGGTCGTCGGCAACGCGGCCTTCGTGATGATCGGCCTGACGGCGGCGCTGCGGCCCTTCCTGCTGGGCTCGGCAGCCCCATCGAAAATCTATCATGGGGAATCGCCGGGCCTCGTCGCCGGGCCACTGCTGCTCGGAGCGGCGGGCCTTCTGTTCGGCCTTTTCCCCAATTTCGCCGAACCGCTGACCAATGCGGCGGCCACGTCGATCGCGGGCCAGGAGGTCGCCTTTTCGCTGTATCTCTGGCACGGCGTTACGCCCATGCTGATGCTCAGCCTTGCCGTGGTGGCGCTCGGCGTCCTGCTCTACCTGGCCTGGCCGCTCGCCGTGCGTTGGCTCGGCAGCAATGTGGTGCTGGCCAGGCTCCTTGGCGATGCCGGATACAACCGCCTGTTCGACGGCACGCTGGCGCTGGCCCGCCTGTCCACCCGCATGCTGCAGAATGGCGACCAGCACCGCTATACGGCGATCGTCATGGCAACGGTCCTCGCCGTGTCGGCAGGGACGCTGGTTCTGGTCGCACCGTCGACGCAACTGGACCTGTCCATGGAAGGCTTCCGACTAGCACCGACCGCCGTGCTGATCCTGATGGTGGCGGGCGGCATCATCGCGACACGTGTGCGTTCGCTCCTGACCGCTGTCGTGTCCATGGGCATGATCGGCTTCGGCTCGGCGCTGATCTTCCTCCTGAACGGTGCGCCGGACCTTGCCCTGACCCAGTTTTCGGTCGAAGTGCTGATCGTCCTGATCCTGACGGCGCTTCTTCTGCGCACTCCGGTTCGACGCGGTCATTCGCGCACCCGTTCCGAACGGGGCATGGATGCGGCGATGTCGGTGGGATTCGGCCTCCTGCTCTTCGCCGGCCTCCTCGCCATGACCGGCGCGCCGCTCGACCTCAGCCTTTCCGAATTCTACGGACGCGCCTCCTATGCCGAGGCCTATGGCCGTAACGTCGTCAACGTCATCCTGGTGGACTTCCGCGCCCTCGATACGATGGGGGAAATCGCGGTGATCTGCCTGGCTGCGATCGGCGTCTGGGGAATGCTGCGTGTCCGTGGCGCGCATCGCGGGGGGAAATCCGCATGAGCTCGCTCGTCCTGTCGGCGATGTCCCGCATCATCTTCGTGATCATGTTCGCGGTGTCGCTCTTCATCCTTTACCGGGGCCACAATTTCCCAGGCGGCGGCTTCGTGGGCGGCCTCGTGGCGGCTTCGGGATTTGCGGTCCTGGCGCTTGCGGATGGCGCGGTATCCGCACGCAAAGCCCTGTATTTCCACCCCGTGGCGCTGACGGGTTGCGGCCTGACCATGGCCATCGCCAGCGGACTGCCAGGGCTGGTGACTTCGTCGTCCTACCTCACCCATTGGTGGCTCCACATCGGAAGCTTCCACACCGGCACCGCACTCATCTTCGATATCGGCGTCTATTTCGTCGTGATCGGCGGCGTCATGGCCATGGTGCTGCGCTTCTACGAGGAATTCGAAGCATGAACCTGATCTACGCGCTGGCGATCTCGGCGCTGGCGAGCTGCGGGGTCTACTTGCTTCTATCGCGCCACGTCATCCGCATCATCATCGGCGTCGCCATCCTGTCGGCGGCGGTCAATCTGGTGATCCTGTATAGCGGGCGGATCGTCAGCAGCCTTCCGCCCATCATGCCGGCCGACGTGTCGGAACTGGGCATGGACACCGCAAACCCCCTGCCGCAAGCGCTTATCCTGACGGCCATCGTCATCGGCTTTGCCTTGACGGCCTTCGCATCGGCGCTTGCGCTCCAGCTGATGCGCTCGAACGGAGCCGACGACACGGGCGATCTGAACGATGCGGAGCGCCTCGGCAGCCCCTTCGACGGCGAGGAGCACCGTTGATGGGGAGCATGATAATGACGAACGCCGTCCTCTGGCCGGTCCTGGCGCCCGTGCTGGCCGCCGGCCTGACGGCGCTTCTTTGGAATTTCCGCAAGGCGCAGCGGATCGTTTCCATGCTCGGCACGCTGGCGACCTTCGTGGCCGGCCTCTACCTGTTACGGCGGGTGAATATGGATGGCGTGGTGGCCGTCCAGTTCGGTGCCTGGGCAGCACCCTTCGGAATCAGCTTCGTGGCGGATCGGCTGGCCGCCGCCATGGCCGCCATCACCGGCCTCATGGCCCTTGCAACGATGATCTTCGGATCGGCCGACATCCGGCAGCGGGAAGAACGTGCCGGCTTCCACCCGCTCTTTAACGGGATGCTGGCGGGCGTCAACGGCGCCTTCCTGACGGGGGATATCTTCAACCTCTATGTCTGGTTCGAGATCATGCTCATCACGGCGATGGGCCTGCTCGCGATCGGCCGCACCCGCGCTCAGCTCGACGGCGTCTTCAAGTATGCCGTGCTGAACCTTCTGTCGACGCTCCTGTTCCTGATGGCCGTCGGTATGCTCTACGGCGTTTCCGGCTCGCTCAACATGGCCGATATCGCACTGAAGCTGCGCGGCGCGGAACCCTCCCTGACGCTCGTAATCGTGGGCGTCCTCCTGTTCTGCGGCTTCGGCATCAAGGCAGGCTACTTCCCGCTGTTCTTCTGGCTTCCGGCCTCCTACCACACGGCGTCGATCACCGTAGCAGCCATCTTTGCCGGCCTTCTGACGAAGGTGGGCGTCTATGCCTGCTTCCGGGTCTTCACCCTGATCCTGCCCATGGAGACCTCGGGCCTCGGACCGGTGATGGCGGTGATCGCAGCCGGCACCATGGTGTTTGGCGTCTTCGGGGCCGCGGTGCAATGGGATGTGCGGCGGATCCTGTCTTTCCACATTGTCAGCCAGATCGGATACATGCTCCTGGGTCTGGCCTTGGCGACACCCGCAGCCCTGGCGGGCGGCATCTTCTATATCGTCCACCACATCATCGTGAAGGCGAACCTGTTCCTGATCGCCGGCGCCATCCATCGCGGCTCGGGCAGTTTCGATCTACGCAGGAGCGGCGGCCTCCTGGCGGCCCACCCTCTCCTGGCCGTCCTGTTCCTGATCCCCGCTCTGTCGCTGGGCGGCATTCCGCCCTTGTCCGGCTTCTGGGCCAAGTTCATGGTCATCGACGCCACGTTTGGCGCGGAGCGCTGGTGGCTTGCGGGCCTAGGGCTCTTCGTCGGCCTGCTCACCCTCTACTCGATGAGCAAGATCTGGGCCGAAGGCTTCTGGAAGCCCGCACCGCAGTGGCAGAAGCGCAGGCGCCCCGTTCCGGCGCCCTTCTACGCCGCGATCATGCTGCTGGCAGCCCTGACGGTGGCCATCGGGCTCTTCGCGCAGCCATTCGTGGCCTTTGCCGAAGCGGCCGCCCAGCAGTTGGTGGATCCCACGCAGTACATCGAAACCGTGTTGGGCATGAGGATCGGCTGATGGCAAACTCGCTCACGTCTCGCACCGTTGCCGGCTCGGAACTCTTCATCGTCTTCTTCCGGGAACTGATGATCTCGTCGTTGGCGGTCGCACGCGCTGCCTTTGCGCGCAACCCGGCAACGCGCTCGGCGATCGTGGCCGTGCCCGTTACGCTGAAGACGGACCTTGGTATCACAACGCTTGCCAATATGATCACCCTGACGCCCGGCACCTGCTCACTGCATGTCAGCGATGACCGCAACTGGATCTACGTCCATGCGCTCGATGCGCCGGACACAGAAGGCGTCGTCCGCGGCATCGTGTCGACTTTTGAGCAGCGGATACGGAGGGTGGAACCATGATCGAACAGCTCGATCACATACTCAGCATCGTCAACGGCACGCTCATCTCGTTGCTGGTCGTTCCGCTGGCCATGACCTTCTGGCGCATGGCGCGGGGCCCCGGCTTCGCCGACCGATTCATCGCCATCGATATGCTGACGGGCATCGCCATCACGCTTGCGGCGCTGACGGCCGATTTGACGGGCCGCCGGGAATTCCTGGATGTCGCGGTCGGCGTCGCGCTGATCTCCTTCGTGGCGACATGCGCCTTCGCAGCCTTCCTGGAACGGAGACGTTGATGAGCGCACTGCTTCTCGTCCTTACGGTCGTCTTCAAGCTGATTGGCGTCACCTTCATCTTCGCGGCCGCCCTTGGCCTCATCCGCTTCCGCGATCCGTTCCAGCGCATGCATGCCGCAACGAAGGCGGGTACTGTCGGCGCGATCTTCACGGTCCTTGGAACCATATGTTCGATGCAAGGTGTCGGACCAACAATCATTGGTGTCTTCGTCATAGCCTTCCTGCTGCTGACCGTTCCAGTCGCTGGCCATCTGCTTGGCCGCGCGGCCTACATGTCGGGCGGTAAGATTGACGGGCTCGTTGGCGATGACGCACTTACCGGCGTGATCGAGCGGCGGCAAACGTCACTTGAGGAGCGGATCGCAGCCGAACGGAAGTGATAGGTCTCGTCGACCATCGACTGTTTCGACGATCCGGAGGCGCAGACGCGTCCGGGCTCGTTCAGGGCACAGGAGAATCCTGGCGCAGTTTATTCGCGCACGCGTCCAGCCTTTTGGCCTTGGACGTCTTCTGTGCATCGATCCGGTCCTTGTGATGACGCCGGTTGGACCAGAATGCAAAGGCAATGAATGCTGCGACGGCAACAATGACGAGAAGGTCGATCGGGGTCATGCATAGTGTCTCTGACGCTGGTAGCCTGTCCAACGTTTTTCCAAGACCTGCATCCGCCTTCTGGCGCCTGCACTCGGCAGGGATATCAATCGCTTCCCCGCCGTTCGGCAAGATCGCATACTTCAAGACTTTGTGAGGGCTGCACGGCCGCAGCTACTCCTTCAATTGCAAGCTCTCGAGCAACCTGCGTGATCAAGCCGTAAAGGCTGTACAGTGTATCATCGGCATCGCGCGCCTTGGTATATACTGCAAAGGGCTCCTGTAGGCCCTGTGCGCAGCGATTCTCGGCGCCAACGATGGGATGGTCCCAGCCGCCCGCTTTGTTGTCGGCGCAGCTGCAGCTTCAGCATCAACGAGCGTTAAATCGTATTTTCGAAACCGCTGGCTTGGCTGCTGCCGCGATGTAAAAAGTCGCCAGCGAGTACGTTTCAGTTAGTTCGCGGTTGGATACGGAGAAGGCCAACATCCAACGCGAGATAGCCGAACTCCGCGAAGAGCTAGCTGCAGAACTGTAAGCTCGTAAGCTTTCACAAAAGGCGTGGATTTGAGAGGACCTTGCAGACGAGGTGTCGCGTCAGTTGTTTGAACATAACCCGCTCGGCGCGCACCTCCGGGATAATCTTGTCATATCTGACTGATCGAGCGAAAGTGCAACTCGCATTGACGTCTCGACTATATCAATATCTCCGGCGGCAATCACCACCGAACCGAGAACGGTCTGACGAAACGATGTTCTCTCTCAACGGCCAAAATGAGGGTGCGTTGCAGCTGTTGGTGGGAAAGGGCTGAGCGTCCGCTTTGTAGCGAAGGCAGAGTTCGCTTTAATGTCTGAAAAGGGGGCGCCAAGCTGCCGCCATTACGCCAAGCTCACACCGCTCCGACACAGTCTGAGGCGGCCTGGACCCGGGCGATGTCCTGGCGCGGCGGCGTGCCGTACAGGCGGCGATGCGACCGTTGTTTGGCCCCTTTCGGCACTTCGTCGATGCGACCAAGCGACAGAGTTTCACTAGCATTCTGATCAGGCTTCCTCGCGAAACCAACTGCTTATGGGTCGCGGATTCGACCTGCGTTCGGTGCAAACGCAGCATCAGTCTTTAACATCAAGAAGCGACGTATCTGGCTCCTCATCCTGCCGAACGCCAGTTGCATGATGCCAGCAGCGGAAGATGATCCAAGCAATCAGCAGAAGGCAGACAACAGCAAGGCCCACTGCAATCGGTCGTTGCAGGTAATATATGGGGTCCGTGGAACGCGCGAGCGCAATTGCCAGATTCGTCTCCAGAACGCTGCCAAGTATGAAGCCGAGCACGGCAGGTATTACGGGAATGTTCGTGATCCGCAGGGCGACGACTAGCGCGAAGGAGCCCAGCATCACCCAGATATCGAACATCGAGTTGTTCACGGCATAGGCGCCGAAGAACGAAAACAAGGTGATGTACGCGGCCAGGATCGACTTCGGCAACCGCAACAGCACGGCCAGATGCCTCGACAGGAACAAGCCCATCAGAACCACGAGTATGTTGACGACGAAGTAGCCGGTAAAGAAGGAGTACATCAATCCCGGTTGCTCGGTGAACAACAGCGGCCCCGGCTGAAGACCGTGAAGCGTCAGCGCACCGATGAAAACCGCGGCTGCCGCACTCCCCGGTATTCCAAGGGCCAGCAGCGGTATGAGTGATCCGCCGACATTGGCCGATGCCGAAGCCTCGGCTGCGAAGAGACCGCTTTCCGAACCCTTGCCGAACTCATCCGGCCTCGACGATAATTTGCGTTCGAGCGAGTGGGCGACGAACGGGCTGGATTCTGGCCCGATCGCAGGCAGGATCCCCATGCCAAGCCCGAGTAAGGAGCTTCGGAGCAGAAGCCAGCGGTCGTAGGCCACACGCTTCAGGACCCGCACGACGCTGGACGCGGCCACCGCACCCACGGCCACGCCTTTTTCCCCCCGGATAGCCTCAACGCCAAGCTGGAGCGCCTGTGGCAGGCAAAAGAAGCCGATCAGAATCGCGACGATGCCCAGCCCGGAATAAAGATCATAAAACCCGAAAGTGATGCGTGGCATCCCGTCGACGGGGCTTATCCCGACCGATGCTATCGTCAATCCTATGAAGGCCGAGGTGAGGCTTGCGCGTATCGGGGTTTCCATCATCGCGACGACGATCAGGAGGCTGAAGACGACGAGGAGAATGTATTCGGGTGCACCGAACCGTAACGCCAGTTGCGCCAGCATGGGCGTCAGGAAGATTAGCCCGATGGCGGAAACTATGCCGCCGATACCCGCTCCTACGGCGGAGATGCCCAGAGCTTGTGGCGCATCGCCACGTTTGGCCATGGCATGGCCTTCCCAGCCGCTGACGATGGACGCCGGGGTGCCCGGAATGTTGAGGAGGATTGCGGAGATCGAGCCGCCATAGATCGCACCGGCATAGATGCCGACCAGCATGATCATGCCGTGGTCGGGCGTCATCAGGAACGTTACGGGGACCAGAAGCACGATGCCGAACGTCGCGCTGAGGCCCGGGATCGCACCGATGATGATTCCGAAGAATACACCGGCCACGGCCGCAAGTGCGTTGCCGAGTGACAGTGCCTGCAAGAGGCCGTCGAGCATGGTCAGCCCTCCGTAAGCGTGTAGACGGCTTCGTCGATCCAGTAATCGACGGCAGCCTTCGGCACGGGGACGAATAGAACGGTGGTTACAAGGACGGCGAGCGCCAGGACGAAGACCACGGCTGCCACCGCAGCCCGCCATGAGAAACTGCCCATCGATATCAAGAGCGAGGCGACAAGCGCCGCGGAACTGGCAGCGACGAAGCCGGCCGACGTCAGAACCAGTGCGTAGGCGATCCAGATCGCACATAGCGCAACGATGCGCACCATCTGCTTCCGACCACCTGCCGGCGTCACATCGGCCACCCGGACCGCTGGCGCGGTCCGCGTCAGGCCGCCTTTTGCAAAAGCCGGTAGAACCGTCGATGCAGCGAGCAGAAATGCGATCGATGAAACGACGACCGGGTAGCTCAGAAGACTCGGCGTGTCGTTTATCGCGCCCCCTACCACGAGGGCGAGCGTAGCCAGCAGGGCGAAGGACGCGATTGGCTTTAACATGAGATCATTCCTGATGAACGTGATGAAACAGGCCTTGCTGCCTCTTCCCTTTGTCAGTTCGTCAGTCGACCCGTGCTGGTCAGGAAGGTTTTCAGCTCCTCGAACGTCTTTTGGTAACTGGCCTTCGTCGCCGCTTCATCGGCCGGCGTCAGCCTCAGGTTTGCGGCTTCGAACGCTGGGCCTGCCGCGTCGGACTGCAGGGTCGCCAGAAACTCCGCAGCCAACCAGTTCCTGCGATCTTCCGGAGTGTCGTTCGGCACAGCCAGAAAGCGCGTCGCGCCCCAGGTCTGGCCGGTCATGGGGACGCCGAGCTCCGGGAAGGTCGGCGTGTCCGGCAGGCCGGGGTGGCGCGCATCGCCCGTCACCGCCACGGCGCGCAAGTCGCCGTTACGGACAAACTGCTCGATCTCGCTGTAGAAGGCCGCGGTTGCATCGACATCGCCGGCCAGCAGTGCGGTTACACCCTGGCGTCCGCCATCGAATGGGACGAAGTTGAACTCAACGCCTTGCTGGTCGGCAAGATATTCACTGACGAAGAGAAACATGGAGTTTGGGTTCATACCCACCTGCAGGCGATTGGTTTTCGCATGCTCCATGATCTGCGGCAGTTCCATCCCGCCGATATCCGAATCCGTCCGCACGAGCCACACGACAGGGTCGAAGCTGATCGTCGCGATCGGGTCGAACTCGCCGATATCGAAGCTCGCGTCCCGCAGGAGCACGTCGGTGAAGAGAAATGGATTCGCGATGACGCCGATCGTGTATCCGTCCGCCGCCGCCTGCTTTGCTAGATAGGTGTGGGCCGCGATTCCAGCGCCGCCAACACGATTTTCGACGCGGAACTGGGTCCCGTTATGCTTCTGGGTCAGGTCGGCGACCGTGCGGGCCGTCACGTCCACGGCTCCGCCGGCCGGGTACGCCACCACAAGACTGATCGGCCGGCGCGGGAAATCGGAAGGCTTCTCCTGCGCCATCGAAAGCGCCGGTGCGAACATGATCGATGCTGCGACGAAAGCCGCCATGAGATGCGGTGTGACCGGCTTCATAGTGTGTTGCTCCTCCCAAGAACAGAGCGACTATGGGCAAGTGCGAAAATCGTGTCCAATTATTGTTATGAATTGACTGATTATAATAAGATATCGCTGAATGGCTCAGTATGGAACCGCACCGCCTCCAGCTTGGTGGGAGGTATCGTTACAAGGAAACCCATGGACCGTCGAAATCTCGAATGCTTCGTGGCCATCGCCGATGAGCGTCATTTCCACCGGGCAGCGGCGCGCTGCAACATCAGCCAACCCGGCATCAGCCAGCAGTTGCGAAAGCTGGAGGAGCATCTAGGCGTCGTGCTTATGACGCGCAGCAGTCGGCAGGTTTCGCTGACACCCGCGGGCGAGGCCTTCCTTCCGGAAGCGCGGCGCATCATCCAGGTGATGGACGATGCCAGCCGCACCGCCCAGCGGGTGGAGCGCGGGGAAAAGGGGACGCTCGTCATAGGTGCAACCGCCTCCAGCCTGTTTATCCTGGTGCCCGAGGTGATCGAAGCCTTCCGCCAAATACGCCCGGATATCGAGGTGGTGGTCCGGCACATGACCACGCAGGAGCAGGAAGCCGCGCTGGAGCGTTCCGAAATCCAGGCAGGCATCTGCCATCCGCCGGTCTCCAACGAACAGCTATCCTGCGAGTTGCTCGTCACGCTGCCATTCTCGCTGGTCATGCCAGCCGACCATCGCCTTGCATCGCGTCGGACGACCCGGCTTTCCGACCTGCGGGACGAAACCGCGATCCTGTTTCCAAGGCAGGTCGGACCGCTTCTCTACGACAGCATAATCGCCCTCTTTCAGCAGGAGGGCTTCGTCCCCCGGCAGATCATCGAGGCGTCTCCCGTACAGTCGATCATCGCGATGGCAGCATGCGGC
The DNA here is from genome assembly GCF_001463885.1 of Aureimonas altamirensis. Classification (GTDB taxonomy): domain Bacteria; phylum Pseudomonadota; class Alphaproteobacteria; order Rhizobiales; family Rhizobiaceae; genus Aureimonas; species Aureimonas altamirensis. Next base: position 212,474 of record NZ_BBWQ01000012.1, read on the forward strand.
TCCGGCATCGGTTTCGTAGCATCGCGCGTCCAGCAGATGCAGAGACGCGGCGTCGTCTACCGGGAAATCTCAGGCCATCGGCCGTATATTACCCTCGGAATTGCTTTCCCAAGCGCCGGGCCGAGCTCCATCGCCAGGGCATTCGGCGAATGCGCCAAGGACGTCAGCGCCGACGTCCTCAATAACGAAAAATAATCAATCAATTAAAAACAATCATTAGACGCTATGGGACGGCTGGCCTTACTTCGAAGTCATTGAGGCTCGGAGGAGGCAGGTATGCGTGTGGTTCTCGTCGGCGAAGCATCGGAGCACAGGGAAAACCTCTTGGCGGCGATGCCGGCTGCGCAGGCGGCCCGGACCGAGGTCGTCGACCTTCCACGGGAGGCCGCATACAGCTCTGATTTCGACCACGCATTCCATCCCGACGATGCCGTGGTGACACTGCGCATGCAACGGGGCGGCGCGCCTTTGCCGCCGATGCGAATGCTTCACGTACCGGGCGCAGGACTGGACGGTATCGATATCGTGCGGCTTTCGCCGGAGACGATCCTTTGCAACGTATTTGAACACGAGATACCCATCGCGGAATACGTACTCGGTGCGATGCTGGACTGGGAGATCGATTTCACCGCATTGCGGGCCAGCATGACCGACGGCGGCTGGTCGGACAGATATCGCAGCCGCACCCCTCACGGGGAACTCTTCGGCAAGACGGTGGCCATCCTTGGCTATGGCCGCATCGGCCAAACCGTTGCATGCCGCGCAGACGCATTCGGAATGCGGGTCATTGCGGTAGATCCGATGATGCCGGACAAGACCGACCCCTCGGGCATCGCCGAGCGCATAGACCATCCGCGCGATCTCGCGGAAGCGGCCCGGGAAGCCGACTACCTCGTGGTTACCTGCCCCCTTACGGACGACAGCACCGGTATCGTGGATGCCAGGGTTCTTTCGGCGCTCGGAACGAACGGCGTCGTTCTCAACGTTTCCCGTGCCGAAGTCGTCGATGAGGGCGCGCTTTACGCTGCCCTGCAGGATCGCACAATCCGCGGCGCCAGCCTGGACGTCTGGTACCGTTACCCCAAAGGGGCGGACGACCAGGTATCGCCGGCGAACCACGATTTCCTTGCGCTAGCTAACGTGAAGGCGACGCCTCACTCCTGCGCCTGGACGCGCGAGCTCTCACGCCGGCGCTACGCCCTCATCGCCGCCAATCTCGCCGCCCTGGAAGAGGGACGGCCGCTTTTGAACCGGATCCGGCGCGACGCCTGAACGCCGACCCCTTGGAATAGGCAAGACAGCGAATGCTAAGAAGCGACCCTATCAAGATAACCCGCGTGCGGACGATCGTCGTCAACGCGGAAATGCGTAACTGGATCTTCGTCAAGGTCGAAACAAACCAGGACGGCCTCTACGGCTGGGGCGAGGCGAGCCTGAACTGGAAGACGCGCGCCGTAACGGGATGCGTCGAGGATCTGGAGCCCCTGCTGCTCGGCCAGGATCCTCGCGACATCGAGCAGATCCTCCAGATTCTGAACAAGCACAGCTACTACCGGCTTGGCATAATCGGCGCTACCGCAATCAGCGGTATTGAGCATGCCTTGTGGGACATCGCCGGCAAGAGCGCCGGTCTGCCGGTATGGCGCCTCCTGGGCGGCAAGACCCGCGATTGGGTGCCGCTCTACACGCATCTCGGCCTTGGCGACATGAAGTCGGTTTACGAGAGCTTCGACCCGGGTCCGCTGCGCGAGGGCGCGACAAGGGTGGTGGAGAAGGGCTACGACGCCCTTAAGGTCGTGTTCATCCCCTATTCTCACTACATGGTCGACAAGGCATCCCGGCGTCGCGTCGAGGATCTGATGCGCACCGTGCGTGATGCTGTTGGCGACGACGTCGCGGTGATGGTCGACTTTCATGGCAGGCCGGCATCCGTATCCGCCGCCCTACAGTATATCGAGGCGCTTGCGCCATTCGACCCATGGTTCGTCGAAGAACCCGTGCAACCAGGCGATGCTGAGGCGATGCGCCTCGTCACCGAACGTTCCCCGTGCCCCGTCGCCACCGGCGAGCGGCTTGTCGGGTTCAAGGAGTTCGAGCCGCTCTTCGAGAATCGCGGCGCGCATATCCTGCAGCCGGACCTGAACCACACGGGCGGCCTGCTGGAGGGCAAGAAGATCGCAGCGGCTGCCGAGAAAGCGATGATGGGTATCGCTCCGCACAATCCGAACGGCCCGCTGGCCGGCGCCGCGGCGCTGCATTTCGCCGTTTCGACGCCGAACTTCGTGATTCAGGAGGAAATGTCGGGTGCCGTCCCTTGGTACGACGATGTCGTTTCCGCCCCGATGAAGCGCGAAGGGTCGCGTTGGCTCGTGCCCGATGTCATCGGACTTGGCGTCGAAATCGACGAAATCGAGGCAGCCAAGCACCCTTTCAAGCCCGAAGTCTTTCACAGCCGAACAGCCGTCCTCGAAGACGGCACCATCGTCGATTGGTGATCCCGTATGAAGCACACATCTTCTCTGGCCGTACGCCGGTTCACCACGAGGGACGGCGCCTTCAACGCCACGCCCGCCCGTATCGTCTTCGGCTCGGGTACGTCCCGGACCGTCAGGGACGAGGTTGCCCACCTCGGGTGTAAACGCGCGCTGGTCGTGTCCACGCCCGGCCGCAAGACGATGGCCAAGCAAGTGGCCCACACGCTCAGCGATCTGGCAGTCGGCGTTCTGCCAGAGGCGGTGTCTCAGGTGCCGGTGGAACTGGCGCGGCGTGGCCGCGTTGCCGCCCTCGAGGCTGGGGCCGATTGCATCGTGGCGATCGGTGGCGGGGCGTCCGTAGGGCTTGCCAAAGGCATTTCGCTCGAACTGGCGTTGCCCATCGTCAACATCCCCACGACCTATTCCGGGTCCGAGATGACGGCGTTCTGTGGGATGACGATCGACGGCGTGAAGATCATGCACGAGAGCCGCAACATGCTGGCCCATACCGTCATCTACGATCCCGAACTTTCGATGGGCCTGTCCCGTGAGAACAGCGCGGCCAGTGCGCTGAACGCCCTAGCGCATTGCATCGACGGAATTTACGTCACATCGTCCAGCCCCATCCATCAGATGGCTGCGATTGAAGGCGCGCGAGCAGTAGTGCAGGGTATCAGGGCCGTCTGGAACGACCCGAACTCACTTTCGGCTCGCTCGGAGCTTCTGTTCGGCGCCTATCTGGCTGGTGCAGCGCTGGCGGGCGGTTTCGCGCTCCAGCACGGCCTAGCCCACACGCTCGGCGGAAGTTTCGGCCTCCCGCACGGTAAGTCGCATGCCGTCGTCCTTCCCTACGTTACGGCCTACAACACGGCCTTCGCGCGGAACGGAATCGTCCGGGTAGCAGAATCTCTGGATACCCAGAACCTGGCCGGTACCATCCATGATCTGCTCGGTGAGTTGCAACTTCCGCAAAGCCTTCGGGACGTCGATATCACGGAGGCCGACCTCGATCGGATCGTGCAAATTACCGTGGAAACTGACAATGGTTTGAATCCGGGGCCCGTCACAAGCGATGCCGTTTCCTGTATCGTGAGGGCGGCCCTAAGGGGAACTAGACCGAACTAGCTCGCGGTTATCTGCTCTACGATCATCTGCCCCGGCTTGACCGCGACCGAGCTTGGAGACGACATCACCGATCGCACGTTGCCGCAGCGCCTAAGGTCTGGCGGCGGAAGCCGCTCACCACGGACAGCGCTCCGACCTCGAAAACGCGATTGGAAAGGCTAGGCCGGGGCGAGATGCGCTGGAGCGCGAAAGCTAGCCGTTCGGAGCGTACATGCCGCTCTCGGCCTCCAAGAACGCGATCTCACGGTTTTTCGGCGGCCAGCCCATGCTTATTGATCTTGGCGGCGTGGAACGCTTTGACGAGCGAATGAGCCCATAGGTGCGAAGACCCCGAGCCTGACCCCGGTACGATGTTCGTCACCAAGGGCTGGCAGATTGAGGATGATGTCTTGATGTCCGTCGCCTCGATCACTCATCATTGGTATCGCATCACATGGAAGTACGGCATTCATAATTCGCATACAAGGCGCGGCGCCGTCGACACAGCATTGCCACATGGTCCTCACAACGTTCGCGACATTCGGGCTACTCACGTACTGAAGGCCACAGGATCATACGAGATGGCGAGCTAAGCCGTCCACGACACTGCCGAGACGATCGAGAGGCACTCCGGGCGGTTCCTGCCAGGCAAGAAGGCGAAAAAAGCATCTGACATACTGAATGCTATATGGTCTAATGATACGTCTGGTGATAAGAGGCGTGGGAAATGAGGATCGCAGGCCCAACTCCGTTCCGCCGAGATCGCGTTGGCGAGTGCAGCCGAGTGATCTCGGAAGCAGTTGAAGAGATCGAACGGCAGGCTCTGGAGGCCGGTTGGACGCCTTCAGAAATTTCCGAAGCGCTGTCCCGGTACGCGGAAGGTGCCAAGCTCAGGGCGTTACCCAAGAGCCAATACGCCCAAGTTGCACAGCAGCTCGTCAACAGCATCGTAAAAGGCTAGCTGCGGCCGCACGGATTGATGCCCGAATGCATCCTCTTCATCGAGGGCGAGCTTTGAGAACCTCGGGCGGCACGCTATGACGCGCCATGCAAGTATTGATCTCATCGCTCATCATCCTCGCTTTGACTATTCCTGCCACAGCCGCTGACATCTCCGGTCGCATGACTGTCATCGATGGAGATACTATCGCTGTTGAAGGCACAACCGAACGCATCCGGCTGTACGGCATAGATGCTCCAGAGGGGCAGCAGACGTGCGAGATGGCAGCCGGGCAGCGCTACCTTTGCGGATCCAACTCAGCGCAATTCCTAGCCGACTTGGTTGGCCGCAACGGTCGTGTGGCCTGCATCGAGGATACCCGCGACCGCTACGGCAGGATCGTAGCCGAATGCACCATGCCGGACGGGACGGTCATCAACGAAGCAATGGTCCGCGGCGGCTGGGCCGTTCACTACACGCGATACAGCGATGGTCGGTATCAGGCTGCCGAGGATCATGCTCGAGAGAACAAGCTAGGTATGTGGGCCGGAGAATTCATCACGCCGGAGCGTTGGCGACGAGGCGACCGGCTTCCGTCAGAGCCGTCCGTTGGCAATGATGATGGTGACTGCCAGATTAAAGGCAACATCAGCCGCAGCGGTAGGATCTACCACATGCCTGAAAGCCGTGCGTACTCGAACGTTAAGATCGACCTCGACGCGGGCGAGCGGTGGTTCTGCACAGAGGATGAGGCATTAGCAGCCGGATGGCGCGCGGTGCGGGGATAGAAACGACGCCAGTATTACATTACAGCATCAACGATCGACCCTTTACTGGTCGATAGCCGCCTAAACGCTATGAGGCCCCGCCCCGCCGAAGCCATACGCTATGGCGCGCTTGGCATCTATCGATTGGGCCATGATGACGTAATGAAGTCCGCATACCGAACCACCAAAATCGCGCTTCCTCGTCTCTGACGATGGAAGCGGGAGCGGTGATCCGTAGGATCACTTGCTAAGTTTCACCCGCGAGATTTCGGGTGAACGGTCGCCGCATGCGCGGTTTTTGGAAAAAGCGGTACCTATCATGCACAAAATATTCAATCGCCCGTTCAAGGGCATCACGCTCGATCGCCTCGTCACCAATCCCAACATCAGAGTCGGACGTTACAGCTATTATTCCGGCTACTACCATGGCCACGGTTTTGATGACTGCGCTCGCTTCCTCCTGCCGGACGAAGGCGTTGACAAACTCGTAATCGGATCCTTCTGTTCGATCGGCTCTGGCACATCCGTCATCATGGATGGGAACCAAGGCCACCGGAACGATTGGATAAGCACGTTTCCCTTCTTCTGGATGCCAGACGTTTCCTCCTTCGAGGGTGCGAAGAATGGCTTTCAGCCTGCTGGCGATACGATACTCGGGAACGATGTCTGGATCGGGACCGACGCAATCATCATGCCAGGCCTTACGATCGGGCATGGAGCAGTAATTGAGACGAGAGCCCTGGTGAATAGAGATGTTGAGCCCTACGCCGTTGTCGGCGGTAATCCAGCCAAGCTTATCCGAAGGCGGTTCGCCGAAGACGAGGTTGAAAAGATCCTCGAACTTCAATGGTGGGACTGGAGTGACGATGTTCTAAAACAGGCCATGCCCATCCTAACCAGCGGCGACATTTCCGCTTTTAACCGTCGTTGGCAGACAGTCAAGAAGCCAAGGGCATAACGGAATCAAATATCAGCTCCTGCCCGTTCCATTACCAAAACCGGAACGGGCAGGCCTCGCCCCCATTGCGGTCGTTAAATGGCTTCCGTCGCCACCAAGAACTGCCATCCATACAGCGCCGCCAGATGGCGGGCTTAGGGCTGGAACTCGGAGGTTGGTCTCGGTGAGGCTATCGCGCGCGCGGAGCGCAGGTGCTGCTACATTGTCTTCTGGGAAGACCATGTAGCGATCCTCAAAGAATGCGTTACCGCGATTCACCTATGGCCAGACAATAAAGGCTGCCCCGCGGAGCGCTCAACGACGCAATCCGCCGCATCTGGTTGCTCCATGGCGAGCCGGCAGGCTGGCGGCGCTTTTGAGACGCGTTACGCGGCCGGGATTTCGCGGTTGTCCTCTAGCGATTTATCTTCGCTTGGTGGTTTAGAGAACCAGATGATCGCGATGATCGTGCCAATGGGGGTGAAGAAGGCAACGAGTTGCAGCCAGCCGGACCGGTTGGAATCGTGCAGGCGGCGGGCGCTGACCGACAGGAGCGGCAGGAACAGGACGAGGTAAAGGATCGTGGTGTATATATCGGGCAGGCGGAGAAACCCAATCAGGAAGAAAAGCAGGGCATAAAACAGCATCGCGTACCAGAATTCCGACCGGCTCGCGCGATCACGGAAATTCACGTAATTCGCGAAGAAGCGCTTCACCGCCTCGACAAAACCGGCCGGTTCCGCAGGCGAACCGAACCGGTTGGGGCCTTCCGGCACGCGGTAGCGTAGGAACAGAAGCGGTGCTGCGAGAAGCAGCAGCAAGATGACCCAGTGCCAGATGGATATGCTCACGGTCTCTCCTCACAATCAGGCCGCGCGGACGGATGTCCAGCGTTCGACAGACCAAGAATAAGGGCTTGGCGCGCCGACCAGAACCCAATGGGGGTTATTTGCGGGGGGCAAGGGGGATTTTCCAAGTAAGGGATGTAAGTGCGTGAAACAGCGTCGGCGTTTGCTCCTGTATCAGCGGGCATTATGGAGGTTTCGCGCCCCAATTGAACATCGGAGCAACCGACTTGCCGATGCACAACCATATTGACCGCGCTCTTAAAGAGCGCATCGTGGCAAACCTACCGACACGCCGCACGGGGCGTCCCGTGGATACGGAAGAGGTTGTCCTGTTCCTTTGCGCGCCCTAGGCTGAGTTCGTCTACAGGTCTGCCATGAAGGTCAGTGGCGTCTCCAGCTTCAGATCCAAGTTGCAGCTCACAGGTTGTCGCTCACAGGTTGCATATGCGCTCATGTACCTCCACCATTCGTCATTGGATAGTAGTCGGGACCGGGCTCATGCAACACCATTTGGCCTGGTGTTTTCGCGTCAGACCTTGCCCCGCCAAGGCACCAGCACGCGCTCGAGCCACCGCATGACCAGTTCGATCGCGTAGCCGATGATGCCGATGATGGCAATGCCAATGACGACCGTGTCAGTCTGCAGGAAGTTCTTGGCGATCATAATCATGGATCCGACACCCCGGTCGGCCGCGACCAGCTCGGCCGCGACCACGGTGCCCCAGCACACGCCGATCGCCGTGCGCAGGCCGGTGAAGATTTCCGGAAGCGCGTTGGGCAAAATCACATGGCGCAGGATCTGAAAGCGGGTGGCGCCGAGCGAATAGGCGGCGTGGATCTTGGAAACGCGCACATTGGCAACGCCCGACCGCGCTGCGATCGTCATGATGAAGAGGGACGCCAGGAACAAAAGGAATATCTTGGCGAACTCGCCGATGCCGAACCACAGTATGATTAAAGGGATCAGCGCAAGCGGCGGGATCGGTCGCATGAATTCGACGATTGGGTCGAGGAGCCCACGGGCAAAAGACGATAAGCCCATAGCAAAGCCCAACGGAATGCCGATCAGGGCGCCGTAGATGACCCCGGACAGGACGCGGTAGACGCTGATGCCGACATGCTGCCACAGCGAAACGTTCCGGAAGCCGTCGGTCAACAGCGTCTGCAACCGCTCGATGGCCGCGCCGATCGGCGGCCAGAAGAAGGGTTTGATGCTGCCGGTGGCGCTCGCGATGATCCAGGCCGCAAGCAGGATCAGCACGATCAGAATGGAATAGAGCCGGCCGGAGTTGACCGCGCTCGCATCGCCGAACTTGACTGTCTTCTGCCGCGTAAAGGCATTGTCGGAAATGCCGAGCCAGACTGCCAGGCCGGAGGGTTTGGGATGTTCACGCACCGGCCATCTCCGTACGCAACTCCCGTCCCATGATTTCCTCCTCCATGCTCCAGATCATCGACAGGATCTCCTCGCGCGTGCGCACAAATTGCGGCAACGCCTTCACCTGACGCGCGTCCTGCGCCAAGGCACGCTCGGCGAAATCGAGCCTGTATTCCTTGAAGATTCGCCCCGGCCGCGGTGCCATGATGATCAATCGCTCTCCCAGAAGCAGCGCCTCCTCCACCGAATGGGTGATCAGGATGACGGTCTTGCCGGTTTCCTTCCAAAGCTTGAGCACAAGCCCCTGCATCTTCTCGCGCGTCAAGGCGTCCAGCGCGCCGAGAGGCTCGTCCATCAGGATCACGGCCGGGTCGTTGGCAAGACATCGGGCCAGGGCCACACGCTGCTGCATGCCGCCGGACAATTGGTAAACAGGCTTGGACGCAAAGCCCGCCAGCCCCACCACGTCCAGTAGGTGGCGTACCTTCTCGTCCGTTTCGCGCTTGGGCTTGCCCATCATCCGCGGGCCGAAGGCGACATTGCCTTCCACGCTCAGCCATTCGAACAAGGCGCCCTGCTGGAAAACCATGCCGCGATCGGGCCCGGGCCCGGTCACCCGCCGCCCGTTGACGGACACTTGTCCTTCGGACGGCGCCAGGAATCCGGCTAGGATATTGAGAAGCGTGGTCTTGCCGCAGCCGGACGGACCGAGGATCGATACCAGTTCGCCGGTCTGGATTTCGAGCGAAACACGCTCAAGAGCATGGACCACGTCGCCCGTCGTAAGCTCGTATCGCATCGATACGTTGTCGATGGAAATGGAAGACAAGCGCCCTCTCCCGTCACGGACCGTCGATGATGAGCCCGACCGCCGAGACGGCCGGGCCAGGGGTCATTTCGTCAGGTATTGCGTCGTCACGAAAGGCCCGTAATCGTCGAGCGTACGGTCGATGTTGCCGCTTGACTTCATCAGCTCCGCGACACCTTTAGCCGCCTGCTGGAGACCGCCGCCCAGCCAGTTCGGACTGAGTTGTTCCTCCACCGTCGGGAAGCCGAAGAGCGACAGCATCTCAGCGGCCGCCTTTGTGTCCATGCCCGCCGCATTGGCGATGACGTCGATCTCGGCATCAGGGCTCTTCTCGTACGCGGCGTTCGCCTCAGCCGTGACGCGCATGAACGCCTTGACCATCTCCGGATTCTCGGTGGCAAAGCTCTTCTCGACAGAGACGATGTCGAAGGTGTTGATGCCTGCGGCCTCCTGCTCGGCGCCCGTCATCAGCGGCTTGCCCACCTCGCGCATACGGTCAAGCGGTCCGCCGAAGGCGCAGGCCATCGGAACGTCGCCGCGCATCAGGGCGACCGCCGCGTCGGCCGGGTTCATTTGCACGAGCTCAACCTTCGTCGCATCGACGCCAAGCACTTCCAGGCTGCGCAGGAGCTTGTAATGGGTCACGTTGCCGATGGGGGTAGCGACGCGCTTGCCTTCAAGCTCCTTGGCATTCTCCTTCGTGATGCCGGCATCATCACGCACGATACACAAATCGTTCTCGGCATAGGTGACCGCCACGCCGACGAGTTCCAGCGGCGCGCCGTTCGTCACACCGACGATGAAAGGGATGAAGCCCTGGCTGTAGGCGATTTGGATGTCACCGGACACCATGGCCTGGGTCATCTCGTTGCCGTTGCCGAAGGCGCGCCATTCGACGGGCACGCCAAGCGCCTCCTCGAAGGCGTTGTCGGCCTGGGCGGCCTGGTTGGCGGTGGGCCATTCCAAGAAATACGCGACCGTCACCTTGTCGATTGCAAGAGCCGGATGTGCGGAGAGCGTGATCGCTCCCGCCAGCAAGGCAAGTTTCAGATCGGATCGCATCCTAACCTCCGTCACGTTTTCCCATTATTCCCCTTGGAATGGGACATTTCGCGCCGCCTCCACGTAGTTCCAGTTCGGCCATATTGATAAGGCCAGAATGCCGCTTTGCCCAAGGTTTGTGCGCCGTGGTAGTCAATTGACTAGGAGCCGTAACATCAGCATAATACGGACCATATTCTTTCTATTATACGTATTTCCGGCTGAACGCGCTTCTCCAACACCGTAACCTGCTCGTCGTGCAAAGCAACATACCCATTAAGGTGGTCTTTCAGGAATGGCGACGGCGCCGACTTACTTCTACCTCGACCATTCATCGCAGGAGACGCTCCAGCAGCAGATTCAGCGGCTGATGTGTGAGGCCATCCTGGACGGGCGCTTCCCGCCAGGTGAACGGCTCCCGTCCAGCCGCCGGCTCGCCGATCAGCTAGGCGTTAGCCGCATCACAGTGACGCTCGCCTATAGCGAGCTCGTCGCCAACGAATTCGTCAACTCGCGCGGGCGTTCGGGCTACTTCGTTTCCGACAAGGCGCCGCGGCAGGCGCGCTTTCCCAACCGGGCCGAGGTCCCGGCTAGCGGGGTGGACTGGTCCAAGGCGATCGGCCAGCGCTATTCGGACGCCGTCCTGCCGCTGAAGCCCGCGCATTGGCGGGATTATACCTACCGCTTCATCTACGGCCAGTCCGACGATACGCTATTCGACCACCGCAACTGGCGCCGTTGTGCCATCCAGGCGCTCGGCAAAAGGGACTTTGCCTCCACGTCGGCCGATTACTTCGAGCGCGACGATCCGGAACTTATCAAATACATTGCAATGCACACGCTGCCCAAGCGCGGCATCCGTGCCCAGCCTGATGAAATTCTGATCACAATGGGCGCACAAAATGCATTATGGCTTGCCGCGCAGATTTTGTTGAATCAGCGCCGCACCGCCGTGATGGACGATCCGGGTTACCACGGCCTACGCGCCATATTGAGCCAGACGCGCTGCGAGCTCGTCACCAATCCCGTGGACGCGGACGGTACCGTCTTTGAGCATCTCCCGGAGCGCACAAACGTGCTTTTCGTGACGCCGAGCCATCACTGCCCAACCAACGCGACCATGCCGCTGGAACGCCGCGCGGCTCTTCTGCAACATGCCCGTCGGCACGATTACCTGATCGTTGAGGACGATTACGAGTTCGAGATGTCGTTCCTGCGCTCGCCCGCCCCAGCGATCAAGTCGCTCGACGACGACGGCCGCGTCATCTATGTCGGCTCGTTCTCCAAATCCATCTTTCCCGGTCTTCGCATGGGCTATCTGGTAGGGCCGCAGCCATTCATTAGCGAGGTTCGCGCCTTACGGGCGGCGGTCCTGCGCCATCCGCCCGGCCAATCGCAGCGGGCCGTCGCCACCTTCCTGTCGCTCGGCTACTACGATGCACTCATCTCCCGCATGGCGAACGCCTTCCAGGCCCGCCGGAACGCCATGATGCAGGCGCTGCGGGAATATGCCCTCACGCCGGTAGAGGTGAGCGTATCAGGCGGATCGAGCGTCTGGATGAAGGCGTCCGATGGTATCGATACACGCCAGCTTGCGACCGAGCTCAGTGCCTGCAACGTTCTGATCGAGCCGGGCTACGTCTTCTTCGCCGATCAGAGCCGCCCCTGCCCCTATTACCGCCTGGCCTATTCCTCAATCGACGAAGCGGTGATCCGCCCGGGCGTGGAGCTGATCGCTCGCACGCTGGCTGGTATGACCTCCCCTTAAGCGTGGTGCTCCTCGACGCACTCGCTCGGTCCGGTTGCCGCGACCACGTTCGAATGCGCGGCGGCGTCTTCTGCACAGAGCGCCTGGACGACGGTAACGGCGATCATCGCATGGACATCGGCCGCGTCGCAGCCGCGGGACAAATCGTTGGCCGGCTTGGCGAGCCCCTGCAGAATGGGACCGATCGCGATGGCGTCGCCCATGCGCTGCGCTACCTTGTAGGCAATGTTCCCCGCCGTGAGGTTCGGGAAGACGAAGACGTTGGCATCGCCCTGGATATGCGAGGTCGGCGCCTTGGCGGCGCTGATGGCGGGCACGAAGGCCGCGTCGAACTGCAGTTCTCCCTCGACGATGAGGTCGGGATCGGCCGCACGCACGAGTTCGGTCGCGGCAACGACCTTGCCGATGCTGGGGTGGCTGGCACTGCCCATGGTGGAAAAGGACAGCATAGCAATGCGCGGCTCCTCCTGAAGGAGCGCCGCGCAGGAGCGCGCCGTGGCAAGGGCGATGGCGGCCAGCTCCTCGGCATCAGGCTCGATCACGAGCCCGCAGTCGGAAAACAGGAAGGCGCCCTTCTTCCGATGGTCCGCGGCGCACAGCATCATGAGGAAAAAGCTGGAGACGATCCGTGCATCGCCCGCCCGCCCGATGATCTGCAAGGCGGTGCGCACCGTGTGGGCCGTCGTCGCCACGGCGCCCCCGACCATCCCGTCGGCATGACCCTGCCGGACCATCATGGCAGCGAAGCCCATCGGATCGGCAATGGCCGCCTCGGCCTGCTCCTGTGTGGCCCCCTTATCGCGACGCAAATCCAGGTACCGCTGAACGAATCCCTCACGCAAAGGCGAGGTTGCAGGATCTTCGATGGTCAGGCCCCGGTCGCCGGCGCCGCGACAGGCAAGGGCCGCTTGGATGACATCCGCCCGCCCGATCAGGACCGGCTGGGCGATGCCTTCCCCCGCGCTCGTGAGCGCGGCGTCAATAATGCGAGGGTCCTCACCCTCCGGTAAAACGATCCGGCGGGGATCGGCGGCGGCACGTGCGAGGATACGATCAATCGGTCTCATGGCTGCTACGGTCCTATCCGATGATATGCATTCCGGCTGCGATAAAGCTTGCGATGAAGAGGGTTTCGGCGACGATGAGGAGGATTGCGCCGGTTCCCACGTCGCGGATGCTTTTGAGGGATGTCTTCATGCCGACGGCG
>NZ_BBWQ01000013.1 GCF_001463885.1 Aureimonas altamirensis
GCGATGCCCATGAGGAGCGCCCAGCGCGACAGGGCAACCAGCCCCTCGGCCACGACGGCCGGCACAAGGCTCAGCGAGTTGGCGAGTGCCAGCGCGATGAAGCCTACGACAAAGGTGGGAATGAGCGGTGGCCGCTTGCCGTCCGCATTCGCGCTGCCGGTGCGCCGCGCCGCAAAGGCGAAGACCAGGACCACAGGTGCCAGCATGGTCACCCGCATCAGCTTGACTAGGGTGGCGGTCTCTCCCGCCTCGGGCGAGATGGAGAAGCCCGCACCCACGACCTGCGCTACGTCGTGGATCGTCGCCCCGATGAAGATCCCGGCCGAATGATCGTCCATTCCCAGAAGCCGCACGACGATCGGATAGACGATCATCGCCAGCGTCGACAGGACCGTCACCCCGATGATGGTGAAGATCAGGTCCCGCTCCGAATGTTCGTTGCGCGGGAGAACCGCAGCGATCGCCATGGCCGCCGACGCGCCGCAAATTGCCACCGAGCCGCCCGTCAGAAGCGCAAGGCTCCAGCTGCGACCCAGCACCCGCGACAGCACCAGACCAAACAGGATTGTCACCGCGATCCCGGCCACCACAAGCCCGATCGTCGCCGGACCGATCGTCATCAGAAGCTCCGCGCTCATGCGAACGCCGAGCAGCGCCACGCCGATCCGCAGCACCGTGCGCGAAGTCATGGCGATGCCCGGTACCGCCCGACCCTCTTCCGCCAGGAAGTGGAAGGCGATCCCGATCAACAGCGCCATCAGCATGGCCGGCGCGCCGTAATGATCGCTCAGGAACTGCGAGGCCAGCGCGACCGTCACACAGACCAGAAAGCCTGGCAGCACCCGCATCAGCGCTACCGGTCGCTCCCCTCCCGCCGATGCCGACATGGTGGTGGGCTTCATCATCCTGCCTTTCCCTGCATCGAGATGCACGGGGCCGCCTGCGGCCCCGTCGCGATCCCTCAAGACCGCGCCTGCCGCACCATGTCGTTCGGGTCGATCCCGGCCACCGCGACAGGCTTCTTCATCGCATCGCGCCGGAACGGCTCGCCCAGTTCCTGATTCAGCAGAACCTCGATGAAGGTCGTCTTGCCCGCGCTTATCTGCAGCTCGATCGCCTCGCGCAGAGCATCGCCGAGCCCCTGGCGGTCACGCACCTGCACGCCCCGTGCCCCGCAGGCCTGCGCGATGGCAGCATAGGACGTGCCACGGTCCAGCTCCGTCCCAACGAAGTTGTTGTCGTACCAGAGCGTCGTGTTGCGCTTCTCCGCACCCCATTGGTAATTGCGGAAGATCACCATGGTGATCGCTGGCCAGTTGTCCCGGCCGCACGCCGTCATCTCATTCATCGAGATCCCGAACGCTCCATCCCCCGCAAAGCCTACGACCGGCATGTCCGGATTGCCGATCTTGGACCCCAGGATCGACGGGAAGCCGTAGCCGCACGGGCCGAACAGACCTGGCGCCAGGTATTTGCGCCCTTCCTCGAAGGTCGGATAGGCGTTGCCGATCGCGCAGTTATTGCCGATGTCCGACGAGATGATCGCCTCGCGCGGCAGAACCGACTGGATCGTGCGCCAGGCCTGGCGCGGCGACATCAGTTCCCCGTCACGCTCCCGCGCCTGCGCGTTCCACTGCGTGCCTGGATCGTCATCCTCGTGGTCCAGGCTCGACAGTTCCTGAAGCCAGCGCGACTTGGCGTTGGCCACAAGGTCACGCCGCGCCCGCGCTTGCGCATCCCCGCCCTCGGCGCGCGGGGCAAGCTGCCCCAGAATGCCTCGCGCGACCTTGCCGGCATCGCCCACAATGCCAACGCTCACCTTCTTGGTCAGCCCGATCCGGTCCGGGTTGATGTCCACCTGGATGATCCGCGCATCCTGCGGCCAGTAGCTCATCCCGTAACCCGGAAGCGTCGAGAACGGATTCAGCCGCGTGCCAAGCGCCAGCACCACGTCAGCCTGGGCGATGATCTCCATCGCCGCCTTCGACCCGTTATAGCCCAGAGGGCCCATCGCCAGAGGGTGCGAGCCGGGGAAGCTGTCATTGTGCTGGTAGTTCGAGCAGACCGGCGCATCCAGGCGCTCGGCAAGCTGTACGAGGTCCCCGATCGCGCCCGAAAGGACAACACCCGCCCCCGACAGGATCACCGGAAAGCGCGCCTGCGACAAAAGCCGCGCCGCTTCCGCAACCGCCTCCTCGCCACCCGACGGGCGCTCGAAGCGCACGATCTGCGGCAGCTCGATGTCGATCACCTGCGTCCAGAAATCGCGCGGGATGTTGATCTGCGCCGGTGCGGAACTGTGCCAGGCCTTCAGGATCACCCGGTTCAAAACCTCCGCGATCCGCGTCGGATCGCGCACCTCCTCCTGATAGCAGACGCAATCGGCAAACAGCCGCATCTGCTCCATCTCCTGGAAACCGCCCTGCCCGATCGTCCGGTTGGCCGCCTGCGGCGTCACCAGAAGCATCGGCGTGTGGTTCCAGTACGCCGTCTTTACCGCCGTCACGAAGCCCGTTACCCCAGGCCCATTCTGCGCGATCGCCATCGCCATGCGGCCCGTCGAGCGGATGTAGCCGTCGCACATCAGACCAGCATTCGTCTCGTGCGCGCAGTCCCAAAAGCTGATCCCAGCGCGTGGGAACAGGTCCGATACCGGCATCATCGCCGAGCCGATGATCCC
>NZ_BBWQ01000014.1 GCF_001463885.1 Aureimonas altamirensis
ATCGACGGGCAGGCGCAGGCGACCTGGTACGACAGCGACATCTATTCCGATACGCTGAACGTTCAGGAAGCGGACGGCAATAACGGCTTCGGCTACGCCTTCAGCATCGAAGCCGGCAAGGCCATCGATATCGCCTACCAGTGGACGCTGACGCCGCAGGCGCAGCTTGTCTACTCCAATGTCGACTTCGACACGTTCGACGATGCCTTCCAGGCCACCGTCCGGCGGCTCGGTGGCGACAGCCTGAACGGGCGTCTTGGCCTGTCGATCGATCACGAGCGTAGCTGGCAGGGAAGCAGCGGCGATACACGACGCCTGAAGGGCTACGCAATCGCCAACCTCACTTACGAGTTCCTGGACGGCACCGAAGTCGGCGTCGGCACGGTCAGCTTCACCTCGCGAGAAGACCGCTTCTGGGGTGGGCTGGGGCTCGGCGCTACCTATGATTGGGCCGACGACGCCTATTCGCTCTACGGCGAAATCGGCGCCCGCAGCAGCATGGAAAGCTTCGGCGACGCCTATGCCCTCGACGGGACTATCGGCTTCAAGGCCCGGTTCTGAACTGTCTTGAACTCGAAGGTAGGCGGACAAATCCGCCCACCTTCGGCCCTGTCCGATTGACGTAAACGTAAACTCGCGCTAGCTGATTGCCTCTGCATCGAACTGCCGGGGAGGGGCATTCAGCATGTACAAGGCACCCGTTTCGGAGATCGGCTTCACCCTCAGGCATGTCGTCGGCCTGGGCGACGCCATGGAGCGCGGCAAGCTGGGCGATCTGACGCCCGACCTGCTCGACGCCATCCTGGAAGAGGCCGGGCGTTACGCCGGCGATGCCGTCGCCCCTCTTTACGAAAGCGGCGACAAGATCGGCGCACGTTTTGACAAGGGCGTCGTCACCATGCCCCCCGGATGGGGCAAGCTCTATACCGATTGGTGCGCCGCCGGCTGGAACGCCCTGACCGGCCCGGTGGAAGCCGGCGGGCAGGGGCTGCCCACGGCGCTGTCGGCAGCGGTGACGGAGATGTGGAACGGCGCCTCCATGGCTTTCGGCATCGGCCCGACGCTGACCATCGCCGCCGTCGAGGCGCTGCACAAGCACGGCAGCGAGGCGCTGAAGGCGATCTACCTGGAAAAGCTGACCTCCGGCGAGTGGACGGGAACGATGCAGTTGACGGAGCCGCAGTCCGGCTCCGACCTGTCGGGCCTGCGGACCCGCGCCGAGCGGCGCGACGACGGCACCTACCGCCTGTTCGGCCAGAAGATCTTCATCACCTTCGGCGAGCATGACATGACGGACAATATCGTCCACATCATCCTCGCGCGGCTGCCGGATGCGCCGCCAGGGGTCAAGGGCATCTCGATGTTCCTGGTGCCGAAGTTCATTCCCGATGCGGATGGCCGGCCCGGCCTGCGCAACGACGCCTTCTGCGTCGGCATGGAGCACAAGCTGGGCATCCATGCCTCGCCCACCTGCACCATGGTCTACGGCGACAATGCCGGCGAAACCGGCGAGGCCGGCGCCATCGGCTGGCTCGTGGGCGAGGAGAACAAGGGCCTTGCATGCATGTTCACCATGATGAACTCGGCGCGGCTCTATGTCGGTGTGCAGGGGCTCGGCGTCGCGGAGGCGGCCACGCAAAAGGCGCTGGCCTACGCCAAGGACCGCAGGCAGGGGCGTGCACGCGATGGCGGCGGGGGCATGGTCCCCATCATCCAGCATCCGGACGTGCGCCGCATGCTGATGACGATGAAGGCGCTGACGGCGGCGGCACGCGCCATCTGCTATTCCTGCGCCTTCGCCATCGACATGTCGCATGCCGAGGACGGAGCGGAGGCCACACGCTGGGCCGACCGCGCCAGCCTGCTGACGCCGATGGCCAAGAGCTTTTCCACCGATATCGGCGTAGAGGTGGCCTCGATCGGTATCCAGGTTCATGGCGGCATGGGCTTCATCGAGGAAACGGGCGCGGCGCGGTTGCTGCGCGATGCCCGCATTGCCCCCATCTACGAGGGCACCAACGGTATCCAGGCCATGGACCTCGTCATGCGCAAGCTGCCACTGGCCGGCGGCGAGGCCGTCGATACGTTGCTGGCCGAGATCGAGGCGGATATCGACGCCGTCGAGACCGCCAATCGCCCCGGCATCGCGCCCATGGCCGAAGGCCTGCGCGAAGCGCTGGACGATCTGCGCGACGCCACCGCCTTTCTGCGCCAGGCCGGCGTGGACGATGCGCTTGCCGGAGCCACGGCCTATCAGCGCCTATTCTCGCTTGTGCTCGGCGGATCGCTGATGGCGCGCGCCGCGCTACGGGCAGAGGAGGGCACCGGGCATGATGCGCTGGCGCGCTTCATGGTGGCGGACATCCTGCCGGAAACGAGCGGGTTGAAACGCAAGGTCAAGGCAACCGGCCGTGCGCTGGAATCCGTCGACGCGGCACTGGCCTGAGGAACGAAGCAGATGAGCGAGCCGGTTATCCTGGATTTGGCGGATGGCGTCATGACGCTGACGCTGAACCGACCCGACAAGAAGAACGCGCTGAACCAGCCCATGTACTCGATATTCGCCGATGCGCTGGATCGAGCGCAGGCGGATGACGCCGTACGCGTGGTCGTGGTTCAGGGCACGGAAGGCGCATTCTGCGCCGGCAACGACATCGGCGATTTCATCCGCTTTGCCAAGGAAGGTGTCGGCCTGGAAGAGACATGGCGCTTCCTGGAATCGCTGGGGCGGCTCGAAAAGCCGTTGATCGCGGCTGTCGACGGGCTGGCCATCGGCATCGGCACGACGCTGATGTTCCATTGCGACATGGCGTTTGCGACCGCGCGCTCGCTGTTCCGCACGCCGTTTCTGGATCTCGGCGTCGTGCCGGAAGCCGCCTCAAGCCTTCTGGCGCCGCGGGTGATGGGCCCGCAAAAGGCGTTCTCGCTGCTTGTCATGGGCGATCCGATGGACGGACGCCAGGCGGCGGACGCCGGCCTCGTGACACTTGTCGAGGATGGGCTGCCGGTTGGCGATGCGGCGCGTCAGGCCGCGCGGCGGCTGGCTCGCAAGCCGCAGGGCGCGCTTGCCGTCGCGCGCCATCTGATGCACGGCGACCGCGAAGAGGTGCGCCAGCGCATCCGGGACGAGGTCGCGGCCTTCGAAGAAAGGCTCCGCTCTCCGGAGGCGCGGGCCGCCTTCGAGGCATTCATGGCGCGGTCTTCTTCCGCCGCATGATGTGCAAGCCGTAGGCCGCGGCGGCGATGGCAAGCGCGATGCCCACGACATAGAAGGCCTGGCGGCCATAGGGGAGATAGTGCTCCAGTTCCGTGCCGAAGGCATAGGCCGCGAAGGCCCAGAACCCGGCCCATAGGGCCGCGCCGGCGGCGTTGGCAATGAAGAAATGCAGCCAATGCATGCCGGTGATGCCGGCCACGAGCCCGTTGAGCTGCCGAAGAACCACGAAGAACCGCGCAAACAGCACGACGAGCGCGCCATGCTTCAGAAATTGACGCTCCACGGCGGCAAAGCGCGGTTCGGTCAGCCCCACCTTGGAGCCATAGCGCACGATGACCGGTCGGCCGACCGTGCGGCCGATGACGTAACCAAGATTGTCGCCCAGCATGCCGCCGGCCCAGGCCGCCAGGAACACCGTCCAGATATCGAGCTCGCCGCGCCCGGCCAGAAGGCCCGAGGCGATCAGCAGGCTTTCGCCGGGCAAGGGCAGGCCCGTGGATTCCAGAAAGATGATGACGAAGATGGCGATGGCGCCATAGGCATGGAGAAAGTCCAGTACCTGATGCATCGACCAACCTTTCGCTCAGACGCGCTCGAAAAGCGCCACCGCTTCGACGTGATGCGACCAGAGAAACTGGTCGATGGGCGTCACCTCTGTCAGGCGGTAACCGCCATCGACGAGGATGCGGGCATCGCGCGCCAGCGTCAAAGGATTGCATGAAACGGCAACCACGCGCCGCACCGACGATTCGGCCAATTGGCGGGCCTGTGCCTCGGCGCCCGCCCTTGGCGGGTCGAACAGCACGCCATCGAAGCGCTTCAGCTCCTTGGCCGTCAGGGGCCTGCGGAAGAGGTCGCGGCGCTCGCTGGTCAGCGGCTTGAGGCCGGAGGCGGCGCGCTGGGCGCGGTCCAGCGCCGCCAGCGATGCCGCGTCGTTCTCGACCGCGTGGGTTGCATGGTGGCGCGCAAGGCGGAAAGCAAACGTGCCCACGCCGCAGAACAGGTCGGCGACCTGTCGGCTACCCTGAAAATGCGCCAGGGCCAGCCGCGCCATTTCGGCTTCGGCCCCGGCCACCGCCTGCAGGAACGCGCCGGCGGGAAGCAGCACCGGCACATCGCCCGCCAGCACCACCGGCGGGCGCGGCTCGATCACGATTTCTCCATTGACGCTGAGCCGCGCGAAATCCGACGACAGGGCAATCTGCATGGCGCGGGCGCGCAAGGGTTCGCTGAGCGTCTGGCCGGTTTCGACGGCGATATCCAGACCGGTGCCGGCCAGGGTCACCGTCAGGCGGGTTTCTCCCTTCCGCGCCACCAGCCCCTCGGCGAGCTTGCGCAGCGCCGGCAGAGCCGAAACGATCTCGCCTTTCAGGACGAGGCAGGTGTCGATGGGTGCGATCCGGTTGCTCATCGCTTCATGGAAGCCGAACAGGATGCGCGTGCCCGCGCGCGTGGCCGAGAAGACGGCGCGGCGGCGGGTGCCCGGCGCGGTCGGCACCATGGCATGAACGGGCGCGTCCAGCCCGGCGCGTCGCAGCGCTTCCACCACAAGATCGCGCTTGAAGTCGGCATACAGCGGGGGGCTGGCATGCTGCAGGTCGCAGCCGCCGCAATGCGTATAGTGCGGGCAGGGGGCAGCCTGCCGTTCGGGCGAAGGTTCCAGTATGGCCGTGGCACGGGCGCGCTGGCCCTGCCTTTCGGCGGTGATGCTTTCGCCCGGCAGCGTGAAGGGAACGTAGGCCGGTCCGCCGGGCCCCATCCCGATTCCGTCGGCCTTGACGCCCAGTCGCTCTATGCGGATCGTTTCACTCACGCCTTGCGTCCCACCAGAAGATATTCCCTGTTGCCGTCGCCGCCCGATATCGGAGAGGCGGTCGTCCCTACCGGGCGCCAGCCATCCTGCGTCTCGAGCCAGTCGGCCATGTCCCGCGCGATGGTTTCGCCCTGCAGGCGATCCTTCAGAAGGCCACCCTTGCCGATAGCTTCGCGGCCGGCCTCGAATTGCGGCTTTACCAGAAAAATGCCCAGCGCGCCCGGTTCGGCCAGCGATAATGCCGGTGGCAGCGCCAGCTTCAGCGATATGAAGCTGACATCCGATATCACGAGGTCCACCCGGTGGCCGCCAAGATCCGGCCGCGACAATGCCCGCGCGTTCAGCCCATCGATCCGCGTAACGCGTGGATCGGCCGCGATACGCGGGTGCATCTGGCCGTGGCCGACATCGATAGCCACGACATGGCGCGCGCCGCGACCAAGGGCAACTTCCGTGAAGCCGCCCGTGGATGCGCCGATATCCAGCGCTACACGGCCGGCGATATCCAGGCCGAAATGGTCCAGCGCCGCCACCAGCTTAAGCGCCGCGCGCGACACATAGGCCGCCGCGGGATCGTCCACTACCACCGTCGAGGCATCGGATACGAGCTGCCCGGGCTTTGCGGCCGTTACGCCATCGACGCGGACGTGACCGCGCAGGATGGCATCCCGCGCACGCGCCCGCGTTTCGCTCAAACCCCGATCGGCCAGGAACTGATCGAGACGCGTGCGTTCGCTCACGCCTGCAATACGCGGTGGGCCGTGTCTCCGAGAGTGCGGAACACCGCATCCACGATGCCCGCTTTGTCGAGGCCGGCGCGGTGGATCATCTTTTCCGGCGCGGCATGGTCGACGAAGCTGTCCGGCATGGTCAGCGGACGCACCTTAAGCCCGTGCTCCAGGAGGCCGTTGCGCGCCATGTGCTCCAGCACCTGTGCGGCGAAGCCACCGGAGGCGCCCTCTTCAAGCAGGATCAGCACTTCATGGTTCTGGGCAAGGCGACGGATGAGATCGGCATCCAGCGGCTTGGCGAAACGCGCGTCGGCAACCGTGGTGGACAGGCCGAACGTCTCCAGCTCCTCGGCCGCGGCGAGCGCATCCGCAAGCCGCGTGCCGAAGGACAGGATCGCGATCTTGGAGCCTTCCCGGACGATACGGCCCTTGCCGATCTCAAGCACTTCTCCGCGCGCCGGCATATCCACGCCGACGCCGTTGCCGCGCGGATAGCGAAACGAGATCGGCCCCTCGTCATAGGCGGCAGCCGTGCGCACCATGTGGCGCAACTCGGCCTCGTCGGCCGCAGCCATCACGACCATTCCCGGTAGCGGCGCCAGGAAGCCGGTATCGAAGGAACCGGCATGCGTCGGCCCGTCGGCACCGACGAAGCCGGCCCGGTCTATGGCGAAGCGCACGGGCAGATGCTGGATCGCCACATCGTGGACGATCTGGTCATAGGCCCGCTGCAGGAAGGTGGAATAGATGGCGCAGAACGGCTTGTAGCCTTCGCTGGCAAGGCCCGCCGCAAAGGTGACGGCGTGCTGCTCGGCGATGCCGACATCGAAGGTGCGCGTTGGGAACGCCTCGCCGAACAGGTCGAGCCCGGTTCCGTTGGGCATGGCGGCGTTGATGGCTACGATCTTGTCGTCCTCGCGCGCTTCCTGGACCAGGCTTTCGGCGAAGACCCGCGTATAGCTCGGCGCGTTGGCCTTGGCCTTGGCCTGCTCGCCGGTCACCACGTCGAACTTGGATACGCCGTGATACTTGTCGGCAGAGGATTCCGCCGGCCCATAGCCCTTGCCCTTCTGCGTCACGACATGGACGAGGATAGGCCCGTCCTGTGCATCGCGCACATTCTTCAAAACCGGCAGGAGATGATCGAGATCGTGCCCGTCGATGGGCCCGACATAATAGAAACCGAGCTCCTCGAAGAGGGTGCCGCCAGTGAAGAAGCCGCGTGTGAACTCTTCCGTGCGGCGGGCGCCCTCGCGTACGAACTCGGGCAGCTTGTCGGTGATCTGCTTGGCGCGATTGCGCAGCGTACGGTACGCCTTGCCGGAAACCAGCCGCGCAAGATAGGCGCTCATCGCGCCGGTGGGGGGCGCAATGGACATGTCGTTGTCGTTCAGGATGACGATCAGCCGGGCATCGAGAGCGCCGGCATTGTTCATCGCCTCATAGGCCATGCCGGCCGACATCGCGCCATCGCCGATCACGGCAATGACGTTGTTGCGCCCGCAGGAGAGGTCACGCGCGACAGCCATGCCGAGGCCGGCGGAGATGGAGGTGGAAGAATGCCCGGCGCCGAACGGGTCGTAATCGCTTTCCGACCGCTTGGCGAAGCCCGACAGGCCGTCTTCCTGGCGGATGGTGCGCATGCCCTCGCGCCGGCCGGTCAGGATCTTGTGCGGATAGGCCTGGTGGCCGACATCCCAGATCAGCCGGTCTTCCGGCGTGTTGAACACGTAATGCAGCGCGACCGTCAGTTCCACGACGCCGAGGCCGGCACCGAGATGCCCGCCGGTGCGCGACACCGCGTCCACGAGATCGCGCCGAACCTCATCCGCTACTTGCGTCAGTGCCGATTCCGGCAGGGCGCGCAGATCGGCCGGGGAGGCGATCTGGTCGAGGAGGGGCGTTCTCAACAAGTCCGACACGGTGCAGCTTCACCTTTCGATATACGCGCCGCCATCATGGCGGCCCGACCCATCACGGAAAGGTGCCCTTCCGTGGAGCCGTTTCAAGCTTTGCTCTATAAGATGGCTCGTCGCGGGGCGAAAGTTATGACGTCCGGGTAAAGCTTTACGCCGCGATGAAATCTTGCGTGTTCGCCTCAGGCCGGGTCCAGCGGCTCGGTACCGGTGGCCCGCCCGCGCGTCGACTTGATCTTCTCGACCTTGTCTTCGGCCGCGGCCAGCAGCTTGTCGCAATGCGCCTTCAGCTTTTCGCCGCGCTCGTAGGTACGGATCGCGGCCTCCAGCGGAACGTCGCCGCGTTCGAGATCCGAGACGATGCGCTCCAGCGCGGCGAGGGCCTGCTCGAAGCTCAGGGCGGAAATGTCGTCTTCGGTTTCGGGGCGTTGCTGCTCTGGCATGATGTCTCCTCAGCCGGTCATCAGGCGTTGGACGTGGACGGCGACCGATTGGGACAGCCCGGTCAGGTCGTAGCCGCCTTCGAGAATGGATACGAGGCGACCGTTACAGAAGCGGTCGGCCAATGTCATCACCTGGCCGGTCGCCCAATCGAAATCCGTCTCGCGAAGCTGCATGTCGGCCAGCGGATCGCGGGCGTGCATGTCGAAGCCGGCGGACAGGATGATGAGATCGGGCCGGAAGGATTCGACCGCCGGCACGACGCGCGACAGGAACGCCTCGCGGAAGGCCTCGCCGCCGTCTCCGGCACGCAGCGGCGCGTTGAAGATGTTGCCGGCGCCCGTTTCGCTCAAAGCGCCGGTGCCGGGATAAAGCGGCATTTGGTGCAGCGAGGCGTAGAGCACCGTCGGGTCGCTCCAGAAGATATCCTGCGTGCCATTGCCGTGATGGACATCCCAATCGATGATCGCGACATGCGAGAGGCCCAGGGCCTGCTGTGCGTGGCGCGCGGCGATGGCCGCCTGGTTGAACAGGCAGAACCCCATGGCGGTGGCGCGCTCGGCGTGATGGCCGGGCGGGCGGGCTGCAACGAAGGCGTTGGCCACCTGCCCCGATACGACATCGTCGACCGCAAGGCACGCGCCACCCACGCCGTGCAGGGCGGCGATGAAGCTGCGCGGGCTCACCACCGTATCGCCGTCGATCCGCGCCAGCCCATCGGCCGGCGTCGCCTGGGCGACGCGGCGCACATAAGCCTCGGGGTGGCACAGATAAACGTCCTGCAAACGGCCCTCGGGCGCCTCGGCCCGCTGCAGGAGCTGGAAGGTTTCCGCTTCGAGAGCCGCCTCGACGGCGGCGATCCGCTCCGGGCGCTCGGGATGGCCGGGCCCGGTCAGGTGCTCGGCGAAAATGGGGTGGTGGTAGAGCCGCGTCCTCATCCGCGGCCCGTCTGGCCGCGATGGCGCAGATAATGATCCGCGATCGCGCAGGCCATCATGGCTTCGCCGATGGGCACGGCGCGAATGCCGACGCACGGATCGTGCCGCCCCTTGGTCATCACATCCACCTCCTGGCCCGATGCGTCGATGGACCGGCGCGGCGTAAGGATGGAGGATGTCGGCTTGACGGCAAAGCGCGCCACGATGGGCTGGCCGGTGGAGATGCCGCCGAGGATGCCGCCGGCATGGTTGGACAGAAACTCGGCCTTTCCGTCGGCGCCCATGCGCATCTCGTCGGCGTTGTCCTCACCGGTCAGACGGGCGGCGTTGAAGCCTTCGCCGATCTCTACGCCTTTCACGGCGTTGATCGACATCAGATTGGCCGCGATATCCTGGTCGAGCTTGCCGTAAAGCGGCGCGCCGAGGCCAACGGGAACACCTTCGGCCACCACTTCCACCACCGCCCCGATGGAGGAGCCGGCCTTGCGGATCTTGTCGAGATCTTCGGCCCACAGCGCTGCGGTGCCGGCATCCGGGCAGAAGAAGGGATTGGACCGGACATCGTCCCAGTTCCAGCTCTGGCGGTTCACCGCGCGGTCGCCGATCTGCACCAGCGCGCCCCGTATGCGCACGCCCGGCACCACCAGACGGGCTATGGCGCCGGCGGCCACGCGCGTTGCCGTTTCTCGCGCCGACGAGCGCCCGCCGCCACGGAAATCGCGGACCCCGTATTTCTGGTCGTAGGCATAGTCGGCATGGCCGGGGCGATAGCGCTGGGCAATGTCCGAGTAATCCTTCGAACGCTGGTCCACGTTGCGGATTTCCATGGCGATGGGCGTGCCGGTGG
Source organism: Aureimonas altamirensis (assembly GCF_001463885.1). Taxonomy (GTDB): domain Bacteria; phylum Pseudomonadota; class Alphaproteobacteria; order Rhizobiales; family Rhizobiaceae; genus Aureimonas; species Aureimonas altamirensis. Next base: position 9,904 of record NZ_BBWQ01000014.1, read on the forward strand.
TCATGAGCGTTCCGTCCGTCTGCTCGATGACGCCGGACAGGATCTCGACCGTATCGGGCTCCTGACGCTGGGTGGTGTAACGCGATTGTCCGGGACGCCGCTTGTCCAGCTCGGCCTGGATATCGGCGCGTGTGAACGTCAGCCCGGGCGGCGTGCCGTCGACGATGCAGCCGATGGCCACGCCATGACTTTCGCCAAAGGTGGTGACGCGGAAGAGGTGGCCAAAACTGTTATGCGACATAACTCTCCCCGGCATCCGGAATTCCTGCGGAATGCTCTAGGCCACGCCCGGCGGCAGGGTCAAATTTTAATCTCTGCCGCGTTGGGGCGGGCCCGAAAAAAACACAAAGCCGGTGGAGTTTTCCTTGCTCCGTTAATTATTTTCAAGCGATCGTTGCACGTTCATGGACCGTAGAGCCATTGCCCTTTTTGCCAGCTCCGTGCTGGTCATATCCGCCACGATACCGCCCCGCGCGCAGGAGGCGGAGGGCATTGTCGCCTCTATCGACCGCACCGGTGCGTTGCTGACACTCGACGACGGCACCCGCTACGCCTTGCCGGACACACACGACTATGCGCCCCTGCAACCCGGCATGCAGGTACATCTGCTTTATCTGGCCTGAGGGCGACCGGTCATACCCAGTCGATCTGGCCATCCTCGGCCTTCAGCACCCTGTCCTGCTGGATCAGCGCGTAAGCCGCCTCCTGCGGCGGCACGCCGCCATACATTTCAAGGAAGACGCGCGTGATGCCGCCATGGGCAACCACGATGCTGCGCCCGGCCAGGCCCTCGAAGACGGGGCGGGCTCTGTCGGCCAGCATGCGATAGGATTCAGCCGTCGGACCGTTCGGCTTGAAGTTCCACTTGTCGGCATCGCGCCGCGCGATTTCCTGCGGCTCGTCGCGGCTGATTTCCTCCAGCGTACGATTTTGCCAGTCGCCGAAATTCAGCTCCATCAGGCGCTCGTCCGTTGCGAAGTCGTCAGGCTCCAGTCCGCACTCCCGCCGGATGATGCGCATCGTTTCCCGGGTGCGGGTGAGGGGGCTCGCCACGAAGTGGAAATCCTTCACCGCGCTGCCCAGTGCCAGGCGCAGATACCGCCCGTTCCGCTTGGCCTGCACGCGCCCGAGCGCGTTCAACGGCGTATCGACCTGGCCCTGGATGCGGCCCTCCGCATTCCAGTTGGTCTGGCCGTGGCGGCATAGATAGATCAGCGGCAGCGCATGCGACACGGATTTCGCTCAGTCCTTGATGACGGAAATGTCCGGGGCGTCCACGGCCTTCATGCCGACCGTGTGATAGCCCGAATCGACGTGATGCACTTCGCCGGTAACGGCCGTCGACATGTCGGACAGCAGATAGAGAGCCGACTGGCCCACCTCGTCGATGGAAACGGTCCGCTTCAAGGGCGAGTTGTACTCGTTCCATTTCAGGATGTAGCGGAAATCGCCGATGCCGGACGCCGCCAGGGTCTTGATGGGGCCGGCGGAGATGGCGTTGACCCGGATGGCCTTGCTGCCGAGGTCTACCGCAAGGTAGCGCACCGAAGCCTCGAGTGCGGCCTTTGCAACACCCATGACGTTGTAGTGCGGCATCACCTTTTCGGCGCCGTAATAGGTGAGCGTCAGGATCGATCCACCTTCGCTCATCAGGGCCTCGGCGCGCTTGGCGACGGCGGTCAGGGAATAGACCGAGATGAGCATCGTCTTGGTGAAGTTGCCCTCGCTCGTGTCGACATAGCGACCGGTGAGCTCGTCCTTGTCGGAGAAGCCGATGGCGTGCACCACGAAGTCGAGCTTGCCCCATTTGTCGGCCAGCGTCTCGAAGACCGCGTCGATGGTGGCGGCGTCGCTGACATCGCAATGGCCCGCCAGGAACGCACCCAGCTCGGCGGCCAGCGGCTCGACGCGCTTCTTGAGCGCGTCGCCCTGCCATGTCAGCGCGACCTCGGCACCCTGATCGGCCAGCGCCTTCGCGATGCCCCAGGCGATGGATCGGTTGTTAGCCACGCCCATGATAAGCCCGCGCTTGCCTGCCATCAGGCCGCCTTTTTCCGCCATGGACGCGCTCCTTGACCCCTAAGGTCGAATTGTTTCCGGTGCGCGGCGGTATGGCACAGGCTTTCCCGCACGACAAGTTCACGCTTGAACGCGTGCTGACATGCTTCGCGAGCGGGAAGCCCCGTCTTATTCGGCGGCTTTTGCCTTATCGCGTTCCCGCAGGAAGGCGGCCAGCTCTTCGTCCGGGGTTTCCGGCAGGGCAAGCTGAAGCGTGACCAGCAGGTCTCCGCGTTCGCCGCCCTTCTGCGTCAGGCCCTTGCCGCGCAGCCTGAGCGTGCGGCCGGAACTGGTCCATGGCGCGATCTTGGCGGCGACGCGCCCATCCAGCGTATCGACGGTCAGCCGTCCGCCAAGGATGGCGGTTTCCAACGGCAGGTCCTGGCGCAACTGCAGATCGCGTCCGCGCACGGTGAAGCGCGGATGCTCGGCGAAGGCGATGGTGATCAGCGCATCGCCATCCTTGCCGCCCGGTGTGGGAGACGGCTGCCCCTGGCCGCGCAGGCGAATCGTCTGTCCGTCCTCGACACCGTCGGGGAGCTTGATCGCCAGCCGTTTGCCGGTGGGGAAGATGGCCTCTACCTTTTCGCCGGAAACGACATCTTCCAGATGCACCTTCAGCGTGGCGCGCATATCCTCGCCCTTCAAGGGCGCCTGTGGACGGCGCGCACCGCCGAAGCCGCGCGTGCCACCGGCGCGCCCGCTGAAAGCCTGCTCGAAGAAATCGGCAAAGCCGCCGGCATCGCCGCCGCGGAACTCGAAATTGCCACCGCCCCCGAACGGGTCGCCGGCATGGCCCTGGCCGCCCCCGAACGGGTTGCCACCGCTGAAGCCCTGGAACTTCTGCTTGCCCTCGGCATCGATCTCGCCCCGGTCGTACTGGCCCCTCTTGTCCTTGTCGCCCAGGATCTCATAGGCCTGATTGACCTCGTTGAAGAGGCCGCTGGCTTTCGGATCGTCCTGGTTGGCATCGGGGTGGTACTTCTTGGCAAGCTTGCGGAAGGCGGATTTGATCTCGCTTTCGCTGGCCGATTTGCCGACGCCGAGAACGGCGTATGGATCCCGCATGTGTCCTCAAGTTCCTTTTGTCGCAGGGTGCGTTGGATAAATGACGTATCCTATATGGCAATGCCACGGCGCGGCATAAAGACCCATTTGCATCGATGGAACGGAAATTATGGGGCTTTCAGCCGGCCTCGCCGAATCGGGTCAGCACCCATTCGCCCGAGCCTGCGCTGCATGCCTCGCCATTGTAGAGGGCGATCCCGTCGAAGCGCTGGCGCGACGTCGTGAAGCGGCGGCAGATGGCCGAGCCCTCGCGCATTTCCTCGATGGCCGTGATCGTGCCCGATGCGCCCGTTTCAGCGTTTGCCCAGGCGACGGCGAGGGGGCTTTGCGACAGTTTGGCCGCCGATACGGCATTGCGCACGGTGCGCCCATCGGACAGTCGGTCGGTATCCACCACTGGCGCGGCCCCCGCCGCGCCGGGCGCGATAGAGCCCGTCGTGATCGACCTGTCGACCATGTCTTCCAGGCCGCCGCCCGACAGGGTGCACCCGCCGAGAAAGAGCGCTGTCAGAAGGCCTGCCGTGGACGTGCGGCCGCAGCGCCGCCGCAGCATGGCGTACCCGAAGTCTTTGCCTGGATCGAAGAACGCCATTAGGTAGTCCCGGATTGGAAACTGGAGACTGGCGAAGACAATGAGTCGTCCGACATTAACATTGGATGAAGTGGGCACGGACCCGTTCGCCGCCTTTGCGACATGGTTAAAGGACGCATCGGAGACGGAGCCGAACGACCCCAACGCTATGGCGTTGGCAACCGTCGATGGCGCGGGCATGCCGGATGTCCGCATGGTGCTGCTGAAGGGGCTGGATGCAGCCGGGTTCGTCTTCTACACCAATTTCGAAAGCGCAAAGGGCGAGGAGCTGTTGGGCCAGCCGCGCGCCGGCCTGTGCTTCCACTGGAAGACGCAGCGCCGGCAGGTGCGCGTGCGCGGTCCGGTGGAGATCGTCTCGCAAGACGAGGCCGACGCCTATTATGCAAGCCGGCCGCGCGGCAGCCGCATCGGCGCCTGGGCCTCGGACCAGTCGCGCCCGCTGAAGGACCGTTCCCTGCTGGAGGCGCGGATCGCCGAGCTGGAAGACCGTTTCGGGCCGGATGGCGAAATCGCCCGTCCGGCGCGCTGGTCGGGTTTCCGGGTGCGCCCGCTGGAGATCGAGTTCTGGCAGGACGGCACCTACCGCCTGCACGACCGATTCCGCTTTACGCGCGCGGGTGTCGACGCGGCCACATGGGACGTCGCGCGCCTCTATCCGTGATGCCGTCAGGCGGATTCGGTTCCGCCGACGGTCATCCTGTCCATGCGCAGATGCGGCTGGCCGACGCCCACGGGTACGCCCTGGCCGGCCTTGCCGCACATGCCGATGCCGGTATCGAGCGCCAGATCGTTGCCGACCATCGACACGCGGTGCATGGCGTCGGGGCCGTTGCCGATCAGCATGGCGCCCTTGATGGGCTCGGCCACCTTGCCGCCGCGTATGCGATAGGCCTCGGTACAGGCGAAGACGAACTTGCCGGAGGTGATGTCCACCTGTCCGCCGCCGAATGACACCGCGTAGATCCCGTCCTGGACGGATTCGATGATCTCCGCCGGTTCATGCGGACCGGCCAGCATCATCGTATTGGTCATGCGCGGCATTGGCGCATAGGCATAGGACTGGCGGCGCCCGTTGCCGGTGGCCTGCATGCCCATCAGCCGGGCATTCTGCCTGTCCTGCATGTAGCTCACCAGTTTGCCGTCTTCTATCAGCACATTGCGGGCACTGGGGGTGCCTTCGTCGTCGATCGTAAGAGAGCCGCGCCTGTCGGCTATGGTGCCGTCGTCGACGACGGTCACGCCGCGCGCCGCCACCTGCTGCCCCATCAGGCCCGAGAAGGCGGATGTCTTCTTGCGGTTGAAGTCGCCTTCCAGGCCATGGCCGACCGCCTCGTGCAGCATGACGCCGGGCCAGCCGGCGGCCAGCACGATATCGAATGTGCCGGCGGGCGCCGGGGCCGCCTCCAGGTTCACCAGCGCCTGCGCCAGTGCCTTGTCGGCCACGTCGCGCCAGTTTTCGGGCGCCACAACCCCATCCAGCCCGACGCGGCCGCCGCCGCCGAAGGAGCCGCTCTCCTGCCGGCCCTCCCGCTCTGCCACGACGCTGACATTGAGGCGGACCAGCGGGCGGATATCGCGCACCAGCGAACCGTCGGTCCGCAGGATCTCGACATGCTGCCACTGCGCCCCGAGTGTCACCGACACCTGGCGCACGGTCGGGTCCTTGCCGCGCAGATAGGCGTCGATCTCGCCCAGCAGCCGCACTTTCTCTTCGAAGCTCGGCGAGGGGATGGGGTTTTCGTCGCCGTAGAGGCGCCGGTTGGTGCCGGCCGGAGCCTCGGCCATCGTTCCGGCATGCCCGTCCCGGGCGGTGGATACGGCTTCGGCGGCGCGCTTGAGGGCGCTTCCAGTGAATTCTCCCGAATGGGCAAACCCGACGACCTCGCCCGATACGGCGCGCATGCCGAAGCCCTGGTCGGTCGAGAAATTGCCCGCCTTCAGCCGGCCATTATCGAACACCAGCGATTCCTGCTCGCGGTACTCCAGGTACAATTCGCCGTCATCGGCACCGCGAAGCGCGTCGCCGAGCAGGATCTCGACATGCTCTCGAGACATGTCGAAGCGGTCGATCAGGGATGTGGACATGGCCGGTTCCGGGCTTCTCATCATAGGTCAGATAGGACGCGAAATTGGTTCTGGCATCGGCCCACCACGAATCCGCGGTCAGGGGAGGGCGTCGAAACCCTCGCCGAAGCCCTCCAGCTCGACCGGAATGCCGATCCCCTGCTCGGGCGTCTGGAATACGATAAAGGTTGCCGATGTGCCCTCGGACAACGTCTTGCGCAGGTTGGGGTCCAGGATCACCTCGGCGTAGCAGCCATCCTCGAAGCAGCGCATGAACTGCGCCTTGCCGATATCCTGGCCGTCGACATACAGGCCGAGGCCATTTGGCAGAAGCACGCCCAGCGGTGCCAGCACACGCAGGATCTCGGTGTTTCCGTCGGCGGTCTTCAACGCGATGACCGTCAGGCCAACCTCGGGCCGGTCGTCGGCAACGACGTTCTGCAGCAGGGCACATTGTTCGGTGGGGGCGCCGGGAGCGCTCTCGCATACGATCGACCATGAGCCATGGGTAGAGCGTACCGTGCCGCTGGCCGCCGGCTGGCTGCCGATGGCCGGCGCCGCGGGCTCTGCCGGCGCGGCGGCGGGTGCGCCATCCTCCGGCGTCGTGGCCGGCGCCTCCTGTGCCGACGCCATGCCGGACAGCGCGGCCGAAACGAGGAGGGCGGTGAAGGAGCGGCGCAGAAAAGTCATCTATCTCTTTCCGAATCAATCGAATCTGAACGGTCGGACGCGACGTCATTATCCGATTGCGAAGCGTCGCTGCAAACGGTGCGTCGAATCGAATCACTCGCCCTTGCGGCACCGCGCGTCTAGAATGACTCCGACAAAAAGCCGATACTGGCGCAAGGCAGTGGCCTTGCGCCGGATCATGTTGCGAAGTGGGCGGTTTCGTGGTTTTAAGCGGGCCGGCCAATTGCACATTGGCGGCATTCGAAATTAGCGATCCGGTCACGGGTCCGGGAAGCCGTAGGGCGGGGCCATTGGGTAAGATCCTCGCGGGGAGAGCATTCGTGAAGAAGACACTTACTGCAGCAGCGATGCTGGCCGCCGTGCCGACCCTGGCAGCGGCGCAGGAGGGGGCGTATCTCCCCGGCCAGCCGCATCCCTGGCAGCTCGGGCTGCAAGAGGCGCTCTCTCCCATCGAGGAGCAGATCCACTGGTTCAGCGCCTATACGCTGTGGTTCCTGATCCCGATCACCATCTTCGTCGCGCTGCTGCTCGTCTGGTGCATCTTCCGCTACAGCACGCACCGCAATCCGACGCCGTCGCGCACCAGCCACAACACGACCATCGAGGTCATCTGGACGCTGGCGCCTGTTCTTATCCTTCTGTGCCTGGCGATTCCCTCGTTCCAGTTGCTGACCGCCCAGTACAACCCGCCGCGCGAGCCCGAGTTGACGGTGAAGGCGACTGGCTACCAGTGGTACTGGGGTTACGAGTATCAGCCTGCGGCAACCGATCCGGCAGCGGCCGGCGCCGCCGCGCAGGAAGCCGGCGCCGCCGAGGCAGCCGAGCCGATCTCCTACCTGTCCTATCTTCTGCGGGAAGACGACCGCGCCGGGCAGGGCAAGGAAGACATGGCCGTCTATCCGCGCCTTCTGGCCGTCGACAACGAGATGGTCGTACCCGTCAACACCGTTATCCGCCTGCTCACCACCTCGGCCGACGTCATCCATTCCTTCGCCGTGCCCTCGCTGGGCGTGAAGGTGGATTCCGTTCCCGGCCGCATCAACGAGTACTGGTTCGAGGCCACGCGCGAGGGCATCCTGTACGGGCAATGCTCCGAGCTCTGCGGCCGCGATCACGCTTTCATGCCCATCGCCGTACGCGTCGTCAGCCAGGAGCAGTTTGACAACTGGCTGGCCGCCGCGGCCGACGACCTTCCTGCAGCAAACGAACAGTTGAACGCCGAGATCGAGGCCGCCGCCGGCCAAAATGTCGCGGCTCGCTGACCCTCAACGAAAAGCGTTCAACGGAGACCGACATGGCTGACGCCTCCTCCCACGAAGCCCACGAGCACAAGATACCGACAGGTTGGGTGCGCTGGGTCAATTCGACCAACCACAAGGACATCGGCCTTCTCTACCTGATCTTCTCGATCATGGCGGGGCTGATCGGCGGTAGCCTGTCCATCGCCATCCGCGCCGAGCTGCAGCAGCCCGGCCTGCAGATCTTCGGCGATCCGGCGGTGTTCAACGTGTTCACCACGGCCCACGGGCTGATCATGGTGTTCTTCGTCGTGATGCCGGCGCTGATCGGCGGTTTCGGCAATTATTTCGTGCCCATCATGATCGGGGCGCCGGATACTGCCTTCCCGCGGGTCAACAACATCGCCTTCTGGCTTCTGGTGCCGTCCTTCCTGCTTCTGCTGCTGTCGCTTTTCGTCGAGGGCGCGCCCGGCTCGCTCGGCGCGGGAACCGGCTGGACGCTGTACCCGCCTCTGTCCACGACGGGCCATCCGGGGCCGGCGGTCGATCTCGCCATCTTCGCGTTGCACCTGTCCGGTGCATCGTCGATCCTCGGCGCCATCAACATGATCACCACAATCCTCAACATGCGCGCTCCCGGCATGACGCTGCACAAGATGCCGCTCTTCGCCTGGTCGCAGCTCGTCACGGCCTTCCTGCTGCTGCTGTCGCTGCCGGTGCTGGCCGGTGCCATCACCATGGTGCTCACCGACCGCAACTTCGGCACGACCTTCTTCACGCCGGAAGGCGGCGGCGACCCGATCCTGTACCAGCACCTGTTCTGGTTCTTCGGTCACCCCGAAGTGTACATCATGATCCTGCCGGCTTTCGGCATCATCAGCCACATCATCTCGACCTTCTCGCGCAAGCCGGTCTTCGGCTATCTCGGCATGGCCTACGCCATGGTCGCCATCGGCGTCGTCGGCTTCGTGGTGTGGGCGCACCACATGTACACCACCGGCATCTCGCTCAACACGCAGCGCTACTTCGTCTTCGCCACGATGGTCATCGCGGTGCCGACGGGCATCAAGATCTTCTCGTGGATCGCCACGATGTGGGGCGGCTCGATGACGTTCCGTACGCCCATGTACTGGGCCATCGGCTTCATCTTCCTGTTCACCGTGGGCGGCGTCACCGGCGTCAAGCTGGCCAATGCCGGCATGGACCGTGTGCTGCACGATACCTACTACGTCGTCGCGCACTTCCACTACGTGCTGTCGCTGGGCGCGGTGTTCGGCATCTTCGCGGGCTGGTACTACTGGTTCCCGAAGATGAGCGGCTACATGTACAACGAGTTCGTCGGCAAGCTGCATTTCTGGGTCATGTTCATCGGCGTCAACCTGGTGTTCTTCCCGCAGCACTTCCTGGGTGCCGCCGGCATGCCGCGTCGCTACGCCGATTACCCGGATGCCTTCGCCGGCTGGAACTTCGTTTCCTCGATCGGTTCCTATATCTCGGGCGTCTCGGTGCTGATCTTCCTCTATGGTGTGTACGAGGCGTTCCGCGCCAAGCGGCTGGCCGGCGACAATCCATGGGGCCAGGGCGCAACCACCCTCGAATGGCAGCTGTCTTCGCCGCCGCCGTTCCACCAGTGGGAAGAGCTTCCCCGCATCCGCTGAGGCGGGCGCGGCTCCGGCGGGACGCTTCCGCCATCCTCGACAAAACCATGGCCCGTTCACGCATGAGCGGGCCATGACGGCAGAACAAGGGTGATCACTTGACCGCAACCGAACTCAGCCCGGACACGGCGGCACGGCCCGGAATAAGCCTTGCCGAACCCGGCGATTTCGTCAGCCTTCTCAAGCCGAGCGTGATGTCGCTCGTCATGTTGACGGCTGTTACCGGCTTCGTGCTTGCCCCCGGCTCGATCCATCCTTTCCTGGGTCTCGTGTCGCTTCTGGCCATCGCAGTCGGCGCCGGCGCGTCGGGCGCGCTCAACATGTGGTACGATGCCGATATCGACCGGCTGATGGCCCGCACCGCCAAGCGGCCGGTGCCGCGCGGCCGCATCCAGCCGGAAGGGGCGCTGGCCTTCGGCCTGTCCTTGTCCATTCTGTCCGTGCTGACGCTCGGCCTCGTCGCCAACTGGTTCGCTGCGGCCTTCCTGGCCTTCACCATCTTTTTCTACGCCGTCATCTACACGATGTGGCTCAAGCGCCGGACGGCGCAGAACATCGTCATCGGCGGTGCCGCCGGCGCGTTTCCGCCCATGGTGGGCTGGGCGGTGGTAACGGGCGGCGTTTCGCTGGAGAGCTTCGTGCTCTTCCTCATCATATTCCTTTGGACGCCCCCGCATTTCTGGGCGCTGGCGCTGTTCAAGGTCAAGGAATACGGCGCTGCCGGAATCCCGATGCTGCCCAATGTGGCGGGTCGCGCGTCCACACGCCGGCAGATCTTCCTGTACAGCCTCGTGCTTGCGCCCTGCGGCGTCGCGCCCTGGCTGCTGGGCTTCTCCGGCCCGGTCTACGGCCTGGTATCGGTGCTTCTGGGCGCCAACTTCCTGCGGCACGCTTATGCGGTCTTGCGCATGAGCGACGATGATACCGCGATGCTGCCCGCCAAGAAGCTGTTCGGCTTTTCGATCGTCTATCTCTTCGCCCTGTTCGCTCTGCTTCTGGCCGAGGGCGTGTACCAGTCGTTCCTGCCGGGCTCGGGAGGGCTATGAGCATGGCGGAAGAGCACATCAAGCTGACGGATCAGGAGCGCCGGGCCCAGCGCAGGCGCTCTATCGCCATCGGCGCGTTTCTGGCTGTGCTGGTGGTGATCTTCTACGTCGTCGCTCTCATCAAGATGGGGAGCCAGCTATGAGCGATCCGACGGCAGACCGGTTGGCAGTCGCGCGGCGGCGCGGCAAGCGCATTGCGATCGGGTGCTTCGCCTTCTCGATGGGCATGCTCGGCGCAGCCTATGCGTCGGTGCCGTTGTACGAGCTGTTCTGCCAGGTCACGGGCTATGGCGGCACGACGCAGCGCGCCGAGGCCGGCCCGGCGGCCGTATCCGACCGCTCCATCAATGTGCGCTTCGATTCCAATGCCTCGCCCGGCGTGCCGTGGCAGTTCCAGCCGAACGAGCGGCAGGTGACGGTCAAGCTGGGAGAGGTCCGGCAGACCTCGTACCACGTCCGGAACGATGCGGATTATCCGGTAACGGCGGTGGCGACGTTCAACGTGACGCCGCTTTCGGCCGGCGTCTACTTCAACAAGCTGTACTGCTTCTGCTTCAACGAGCAGACCCTCCAGCCCGGCGAGGTCGTCGACATGCCCGTCGTCTTCTTCGTCGATCCGGCGATGCTGGAAAAGGAAGAGTTGAAGGACGCTCCGACGATCACGCTGTCCTACACGTTCTTCCCCGTCTCGAAAGGGGAGGCTCCGGTTGCCGCGGCGCGGCAGGGGGCGTCGCAGGACCAGTTGTAATTTCGTCCGTGCCGGCTCTGTCGGCATGGCGCAATGATATGTAGTTTGGGGGGGCCGATTCCGTGTGGGGGGCGGCGCCTACGGCAATACCGGGAAAGCGGGACGCGAAATGGCAGATACGCACCAGAAGCATCACGATTATCATGTCATCGAACCCAGCCCGTGGCCCTTCGTGGCTTCGGTGGGCGCGTTCTTCCTGCTGTTCGGAGCCGTCGCATGGTTCCGGTCGCTGAACGGGCTGCCCTTCGCCTTCGGCGGAGTGGACCTGGCGACGCCGTGGATCTTCTTCATCGGCCTCGTGATCGTGCTCTACACCATGTACGCATGGTGGTCGGACTGCATCCGCGAAGGCCAGGAAGGGTTCCACACGCCCGTCGTGTCGCTGCATCTGCGCTACGGCGTCATCATGTTCATCGCTTCGGAGGTCATGTTCTTCGTGGCCTGGTTCTGGGCGTTCTTCGACGCCAGCCTGTTCCCCGGCGAAGTCCATCAGGTTGCGCGCACGCAGGTTCTGGGCGGCCAGTGGCCCCCGGCCGGCATCGAGGTGCTCGATCCGCTGCACCTGCCGCTGTTCAACACGGTCACGCTGCTTCTGTCGGGTACCACAGCCACCTGGGCGCACCATGCGATGCTCGAGGATGACCGCAAGGGCCTGATCACCGGCCTTGCGCTGACCGTGGCCCTGGGCGTCATCTTCTCGTTCGTGCAGTACATCGAATATGCGCATGCGCCGTTCGAGTTTGCCGGGTCGATCTACGGCGCCACCTTCTTCATGGCCACCGGCTTCCATGGCTTCCATGTCATCGTCGGCATCATCTTCCTGGCCGTCTGCCTGCTGCGCGCGATCCGTGGCCACTTCACGCCGCACAAGCACTTCGGCTTCGAAGCGGCGGCCTGGTACTGGCATTTCGTCGACGTGGTCTGGCTTTTCCTCTTCTTCGCCATCTATGTGTGGGGAAGCTGGGGTGCGCCGATCTACGGCGGCTGAGGTTTCGAGACCTGCCTTCAAGGGGTGGCCTCGCGGCCACCCCTTTTTCGATTCCGGAAAGCGATCGCATGGCACATACAGGGAAAGAGGGGCCGGTGGATCCGGTCAAGGCCGCGCTGGCGGGCAGATGTCCACGCTGCGGAACGGGCCGCCTTTACGCCGGGGTGCTGCGGCTGGATAAAAAGTGCGAGGATTGCGGGCTCGATTTCACCCCGCTCGATCAGGCCGACGGCCCGGCCTTCTTCGTAATGCTCATCATCGGCCTTCTCGTCACCGGCCTCGCCCTTTATGTCGAGGTCGCCTACGCGCCGCCCTTCTGGGTGCACTTCCTGTTGTGGATTCCGCTGATCGCCATCATCACGCTGCCGCTGCTGCGCGTGGCCAAAAGCCTGATGGTCGGCATGCAGTATCGCCACAAGGCTGCCGAAGGCAGGATCGATCGCACCGATGACGTATGAGCCGGCCGCCGAAACGCCGCAGGAGCCTGCCGGGCTGTCGCCCCGGCGCTTCTGGTCGGCGTTGGTGCTGGGCCTCCTGGCGCTTGCGATCCTGATCGGACTGGGTAGCTGGCAGGTCGAGCGCCTGTTCTGGAAGGAAGCTCTGATCGACACGATCGAGCGGCGTATCCACGGCCCGGCGGAAGATCTGGGCGTCATCGTCGCAGCCGAGGAAACATCCGGCGATATCGATTATCGACCCGTTCGGGTATCCGGCACCTTCGATCACACGGGCGAGCGATACTTCCTGGCAACGCGCGAGGGGGAAGCCGGCTGGAACGTCTATACGCCGCTGATCGTGGCGGGGCAGGATCTGGCCGTCTTCGTCAACCGGGGCTTCGTTCCCTATGCGCTGAAGGAGCCGTCCGCGCGGCCCGAGGGGCAGATTGCCGGGCCGGTCACGGTGGAAGGGCTGGCCAGGAACCGGGTGGTCGACAACCCTGTCGGCGCTTTCATGCCCGACAACGATGTCGCGCAACATATTTTCTTCTGGCGGGACGTGCCGGCCATGACCGAGGGGCTGGCCCTTCCGGACGGCACGCGCATGCTGCCCTTCACCATCGATGCGGGCGAGGGCACCGCACCCGGCGGCTACCCGATCGGTGGACAAACCGTTGTGACCATGCCCAACAACCACCTGGAATATGCACTGACATGGTACGGCATCGGGCTGGGCCTCGCCGTGCTGCTGACGGTCATGGTGGTGGCCCAGTTTCGTGCAAAGCGTTCGCGAGATCATCCATCGCCTTGACAGGGGCGGTGGCTTTCCTTTGTACCCTGGGGTACGACCTTCCGCGTGAGTGCGAGGACATATCGAGAGTGGAACCGGCCCTGAAGCCTGCCCTGACCATCCGCCTGTGCGAGCCGCGCGGCTTCTGCGCGGGCGTGGACCGTGCCATCCAGATCGTGGTGCTGGCGCTGAAGAAGTACGGCGCACCGGTCTATGTGCGGCACGAGATCGTGCACAACAAATACGTGGTCGAAGGGCTGCGCGGCATGGGGGCCGTCTTCGTCAAGGAACTGGACGCCATTCCCGACGACGGGCAACCTGTCGTCTTCTCGGCCCATGGTGTGCCGAAATCCATTCCGGCGGAAGCCGAGCGCCGCGAGATGCTGTATCTGGATGCCACATGCCCGCTGGTATCCAAGGTTCACAAGCAGGCGATGCGGCATGTGCGGCTGGGCCGGCAGGTGCTGCTGATCGGCCATCGCGGCCACCCCGAGGTGGTCGGCACGATGGGCCAGTTGCCCGAGGGTGCAGTCCAGCTCATCGAGACGGAAGAGGATGTCGAGGCTTTCCAGCCGGCAGACCCCGAGGCTCTCGGTTACGTCACGCAGACCACCCTGTCGGTGGACGATACGGCCGGTATCGTCGCGGCGCTGGAGCGCAAGTTCCCGTCCATGCAGGCGCCGTCTTCGGAATCCATCTGCTATGCCACCACCAACCGGCAGGATGCGGTCAAGGCAGCGGCGCCAGATACCGACCTGTTCCTCATCGTCGGCGCGCCGAACTCGTCCAATTCGCGGCGGCTGGTGGAGGTGGCGGAACGCGCGGGCTCTGCGCGCGGGCTGCTGGTGCAGGGCATGCAGGACGTTCCGATGGATGAGTTGCAAGGGGGCATGGTGCTCGGAATGTCGGCCGGCGCCTCTGCGCCGGAAGTCCTGACCGACGGCATACTCGACGCCTTGCGCGCGCAATTCGAGGTCCGGCTGGAGCTCGTCCAGACGGCGATCGAGGACGAGAACTTCCCCGTCATGCGCAGCATTCGCGATGTGCCGCTGACGGCCGAGGACATGGCATTCGTCAATGGCGTGCCCCGGCGGGGCGACGGGCGAGCAGCCTGAATGGCCGTCTATACCGAAGTCGCGGAAACGGAGCTTGCCGTCTTCCTGCAGCGCTACGACCTTGGCCGTCTCCTGTCCTACAAGGGGATCGCCGAAGGCGTCGAGAACTCCAATTTCCTGCTGCGCGCCGAGGGCGGCACCTTCATCCTGACGCTCTACGAAAAGCGGGTCGACCGCAACGACCTGCCGTTCTTCATCGGCCTGATGGAGCATCTGGCCGCCAAGGGCCTGTCCTGCCCATTGCCGGTCCTGCCGCGCGAAGGCGAGGCACTGGGAGAACTGGCCGGCCGCCCGGCGGCCCTGTTCACCTTTCTGGAAGGCATGTGGACACGCCGGCCGACCGTCAGCCATGCGCGGCAGGTGGGAGCTGCCCTGGCGGGAATGCACCAGGCGGGCGACGGGTTTTCGCTTGCGCGCCGCAACGCTTTGTCCGTCGATGCATGGCGGCCGCTTTTTGCGGGGTGCGGCGCGCGCGTCGAGGCCGTCCAGGCCGGCCTGTCCGCCGAGATCGAAGCCGAGCTGGCATTCCTGGAAGCCAACTGGCCGCGCGACCTGCCATCCGGCGTCATCCACGCCGACCTGTTCAACGACAATGTCTTCTTTCTGGACGGGCAGCTTTCCGGGCTGATCGATTTCTATTTCGCCTGCAACGACCTGTTGGCCTACGACATCGCCATATGCCTCGGTGCGTGGTGCTTCGAGGCCGATGGCGCCTACAACGTCACCAAGGGGCAGGCTCTGCTGGAAGGCTATGACGGCGTGCGCCGGCTGGGTGACGCCGAGATCGCCGCGCTGCCCGTGCTGACGCGCGGGGCGGCCATGCGCTTTCTGCTGACGCGCCTTTACGACTGGATACACATTCCCGACACGTCCTTCGTGACCAAGAAGGACCCGAAGGAATATCTGCGCAAGAACAGGTTCTACCGGCAGGTCAAGCGCCCGGCCGAACTGGGCCTGATGAGGGATGCGATGCTGTCATGACCAAGCGGGTCGAGATCTATACCGATGGAGCCTGCTCCGGTAACCCGGGCCCCGGCGGCTGGGGCGCGATCCTGCTTTACGGCGATGCGCGCAAGGAGTTGAAAGGCGGCGAAACGCCGACGACCAACAATCGCATGGAGCTGATGGCCGCAATCAAGGCGCTGGAAGCGCTGACCCGTCCCTCGGTCGTCGACCTGCATTCCGACTCGCAGTATCTGCGCGATGGAATCTCGAAATGGATACACGGGTGGAAGCGCAACGGCTGGAAAACCGCCGACAAGAAGCCGGTCAAGAATGCCGAGCTATGGCAGGAGCTGGATGCCCAGCGTCTGCGCCATGACGTAAGCTTCCATTGGGTAAAGGGCCATGCCGGCCATGAGCTGAACGAGCGCGCCGACGAGCTTGCGCGGGAAGGCATGGCCCCCTTCAAGGGCCGCGCCGTTCCCGCACAGACAGTCTAAAGCCTACAGTTCGGCAAGAATGGCGCCGGCGGCGGAGGCTTCGGCCTGGCCGGGCGCTTCCTCGATGTGCAGCGCCTTCACGACGCCGTCCTCGACGATCATCGAATAGCGCTTGGAGCGTGTGCCGAGGCCCGCGCCCGAAAGATCGACATCCAGCCCGGCGGCCCTGGCGAATTCGGCGCTGCCGTCCGCCAGAAAGAGGATGCGGTCGCCGGCGTCCGTGGCGCGCTGCCATGCGCCCATCACGAAGGGATCGTTGACCGCCACGACGGCGATCGTATCGACGCCCTTGGCCCTGATCTCGTCATTCAGTTCGAGATAGCCGGGCAGGTGGTTCATCGAGCATGTCGGCGTGAACGCGCCCGGCACGCCGAACAGCACGACCTTTTTGCCCTTGAAGACGTCGTCCACCGTAACGGGCTTCGGCCCGTCCTCGGTCTTTACGCGAAACGTCGCCTGCGGAAGATGATCGCCGACCTTGATCGTCATGATGTGCATTCCTGTTGGGCCGGACGGTGCCGGCGGGGTAGGCTAGGGAACTTATCCATCTTTGCCGCGATGTCGATACGCTTAGCGCAGCGCAGCATCCGGTGCGATGGCAACGGGGTTGGCAGGGCGAAACCGCGCATACTCTCCGGCGGCAAGCAGCAGATCCACCGCGATCCCGTCTTTGGCATCCTTCGGAGCCCGCAGCACCGGCGCCACCACGGTGGCAGCCCCATCCGTGGGGGACGGCGCCTCTGCCTGCCCGAACTCCCAGCCGGGAGGGCCGGCGGCAAACAGGGCGACCGGCCCCGAGGGGATTTCGGGCGGCAGGGTGACGACAAGCGACTTGCCCTCGATCCGCGACTCCAGATGGTCGGTGGCGATCTCGGGCAATGCTGCCTCGGCCGCGTGGACCTCTGCCGTCTCTCCGAGCGTGGCCTTTTCTGCCAGATCGCGCCGCAGCCGCGCCTGGACGGGTACGCAGATGTCGTCGCACAGGCCGATCGTCAGCTTAAGATCCAGCCTCGGGGCGCCGCTGCTGGCCTGCGCGGTGAAGGCGATGGCCATGGGCTCGGAATAGACGTTCGAGGAGGAGAACCCGTCATCGGTGACATGCGGCACCGGAAACCGCAGGGCAGGCGCACCGTCGAGCCCGTCGCTGGCCGAAAAATCGAGAACAGGGGCAAGGCCGGCCTGGCCCGGCGCGATCCAGTAGGTTTTCCAGCCGGGCTTCAGATCCACCGCCAGCGCACCGCGAACCATGCCGTCCTTGTCGGGGCCGATGGCCAGCAGACGAAGCGTTGCACCGTCCGCTTGGGTGGTGCTTCCTTCATCCGCCGCAACCGAGGGATGCGAAATCGCGATCAGCGTAAAAAGCAGCACGGTGGGCAGGTGAAATTTCATGCCATCTTCATTATCTTCATCGGCATGGAAAGCAAGCAAGCCCCAGGCCCGACATCCGAGACCACTTCATTGGAAGGGTTCTTTCTGATTGCCATGCCCGGCATGCAGGATGAGCGCTTCGCAAAGAGCGTCGTCTATGTGTGTGCACATTCGGCCAATGGCGCCATGGGCTTCGTCATCAACAAGCCCCAGCCCATGAGTTTCCCGGCCCTGATGGCGCAACTGGATATCGTATCCAGCCCGGACGAGATCCGCCTGCCCGAGCAGGGGCGCGACATCCTGGTGGGGGTTGGCGGCCCGGTCGAGAGCGGCCGGGGTTTCGTGCTGCATTCCAACGACTACGATTCCGAGTCCACCGTGCCGGTGGATGGCGGCATCTGCCTGACGCCGACGATGGATATATTGAAGGCCATCTCCAGCGGCATCGGCCCACGGTCGGCCATGATGGTGCTGGGCTATGCGGGCTGGTCGGCCGGCCAGCTCGAAAGCGAGATCGCCTCCAATGGCTGGCTCACATGCCCGGCCGATTTCGAGATCGTCTTCGGCACCCGGCCTGAAAGCCGATATGTGAAGGCGCTGGGCATCATGGGCATCGACCCGACCTTCCTGGCCAGCGAAGCCGGCCACGCCTGAACGGCGGTAGCGCCGTCCGGGCGCTTGCCGTCAGGCGGTGCGCCGAATCTTCGATATCACCTTCTTCTGACCGTTCCGGTCCTGCAGGCGGCGGCGCGCCTCTTCGGCCGAGACGGCCGGAGAATGCATGCGGCTTTGGATGAAGTCGCATTTGAACTGGCGGATCTTCTCTGCGTCGGCGGTATTCTCGACGCCTTCGGCAATTACCGTCAGGCCAAGATCGTGCGCCATGGCGATGATGGAGTGGTAGATCATCAGGCGCTCTTCGCGCCGATCGCCGCGCAGGAAACTGCGATCGATCTTCACCGCGTCGAACTGGAAGCGCATGAGGTCGGACAGGGACGAGCGGCCCGAGCCGAACTCATCCAGCGTCAGCCCGACATCCATCTTGCGCAGGCGCTCCAGAACGCGCGCCGTCCGCTCCGGATTGGCCATCACGCTGGCCTCCGTCATTTCGAGGCGCAATGTCTCCGGGGCGATCTTGTAGCGCTTCAACACCAGGTTGACGTCGTTGACGAGATCCTGCCGCAGCAGATGGCCGCTGAGAATGTCGACGCAGACGAACAGGTTGGAATAGCCGGCGATGCGCTGCCAGTCGCTCAGGCGGCGCGCCGCCTCGTCCAGGACAAGCTGGCACAGCGCGTCCAACTGGCCGCTCGCCTCTGCAACCGGGACCAGCTCAGCGAGGGGCACGAGACCGCGCTTGGGATGCTCCCAGCGCAACAGCGCTTCGAAGCCGGCGGTGGTGCCGTCCTTTACCCGGATAACGGGCTGGAAGTAGACATGCAGCTCGTGCCGGGCAAAGGCACGGCGCAGATCGGCCTCCAGCTCGAAACGGCCCGAGCCGACCGTCTTGAAGGATGGCCTGAATGGCTCGATTCGGTCGCCGCCGAGGCGCTTGGCCTCGTACATGGCCAGTTCGGCCTCCTTCAACAGCTCTTCTGCGCCGGCCCCTTCGGTCCAGCCCGTCAGTCCGATCGAGCCTGTCAGCCCGATTTCCGTATCGGTAAAGCCGATCGGCGCGCGGATGACGCCGCGCAGGAACTCGGCAAAGGCAGCCACCTCGGCGATATCGGTCCGCGAGTTGAGGATGATGGCGAAACGGTCGGCGTCGAGCCGGGCGAGCGAATCCTGCGGTTTCAAAACACGCCGCAACCGCCGCGCGACCGTCAGCAGCACGGTGTCGCCCGTCACGACGCCATAGGCTTCGTTGATGCGGCCGAAATCGTCCAGGTCGATGACGAAGACGGTGGGCCGCATGTCGATCTGGCCGCCGATCAGCGCGGCCAGGGCGTCGAGCCGGTCCAGCAGCAATTCGCGGTTGGGTAGCCCGGTCAACTGGTCGTGCAGCGCGTCATGCAGCAGACGCTCTTCGGATTTGCGGCGGCCGGTGACGTCTTTCAGCGTGCCGACGCAGCGCACCACCTCGCCGTCGCTGCCCAGGACCGGGCGGGAATGCAGGTTCATCCAGTGGTAATGGCCGTCATCGCCACGCACGCGGAAATCCTGCGAGATGCGCCCGCGCCGATGCTCGATAATGGCGTCCAGCGTGGCCTTGAACCTGTCCCTGTCGTCGGGGTGGAGAATGGGCAGCCAGTCGCGCGCGGGCCCGTTCATGGTGCGGATGGGAAGGCCCGCCGCCTCTTCGGCCTCGGCGCCCACATAGATGCGGTCGCGCGTGACGTCCCAATCCCAGATGGCGTCGCCGGTGCCCGACAGCGCCAGCGAGCGGCGCTCCATGTCCGATATGGGGCTTGCCGAGACGGTTCCGCCCGCAAAGGCGTGCTGCATGACGGTGAACCCGAACAGCAGCACGATCAGAACCAGTCCGCCGCCGAGGGCCGATTGCACGATATCGTTGTCGATGCGCCCCTGCACGGTCATGGCGGCGGCGACCAGCCAGCCGCAGACGAGCGCCCAGGTCGGAATCAGCATCACGGCCCTGTCGTAGCCCTTGATCGCCAGCGCAAGGATCAGAACCGCACCGATGGCGGCGATGGCCACCATGGACATGCGGGCGACGCCCGATGCGATGGCCGGCTCGAAGGCGGCGAGCACGCCGAGGCCGCCGAGGCCGCAAAGCCAAATCACCGTAAAGGCCGAAAGCGCGCGGTGCCATCGGTTGAGGTTCAGATAGGCATAGAGGAAGACGACCAGCGTGAAGGCGATCGCCACCTCCGTACCGGCGCGCCATAATCGCTCCTGCCCCGGCTGGATGGGCACCAGCTTCTGCCAGAAGTCGAAGTCGATGCAGATATAGGCCAGAACGGCCCAGGCCAGCGCCGCCGTGGCCGGGAAGACCGCAGAGCCCTTCACCACGAACAGGATGGTCAGGAAGACCGCCAGCAGACCCGCAATGCCGAGGACGATGCCGCGATAGAGGGTAAATGCGTTGACGGTATCCTTGTAGGCATTCGGCTCCCACAGGCGGATTTCGGGCAGCCTGTCCGACGAGAGTTCGGCAACGAAGGTGATGACCGATCCGGGGTCCAGCGTCACCAGGAACAGGTCCGCTTCGGAGCTTTCCTGCCGATCGAGCGCGAAGCCTTCCGACGGGGTGATTGCGGCAATGCGCCGAGAGCCGAGATCGGGCCATACGACGCCCGAGCCGGCCAGCTTGAAATGCGGCGCAACCACCAGCCGGTCGATCTGCGTGTCGGCATTGTTGGCAAGCGAGAAGACGGCCCAGTTGCCGGACGGGTTGGCCGACGAGGATTCCACCTCGATACGGCGGACGATGCCGTCGACGCCCGGTACGGTGGAAACCTGGAAATTGTTGCCGCTGCCGCGATGCAGCTCCACCGCCGGCATCAGGTCTACCGCAACGGTATCGCGGCCGATGCTGACCGGCTCCAGCGCCTGGGCGACGCCCATGACGGCCAGCAGGGCAAGCACGGTAGCGAACAGCCGCAGCGCGACGTGGCGGACGAAAAGACCGGCGATCACAACGAAGGCTCTCGAGGGCTCAATTGCGGTATCTCCAATCCCTGTACGGCGGCGTGCTGCCGCACGGCCGAGCGGCAGACAGGACTCAAAGGCGGTCGGCATTGCGACCCATGCGCCGCGAACGCGACCAATCTTCGGCAAGCAGGGAGTAAAGATTATGGTCTTCCCATTCGCCAGCAATCTTCAGGTATTTTCTCAAATAGCCCTCTTGCCGAAAACCTGCCCTTTCGAGCAGTCGGCTCGATCTTTCGTTCGATGGCAGGCACGCGGCTTCCAGCCGATGCAGGCCCTCGACGTCGAATGCATAAATGCTCACCAGACGCACGGCGGCGGACATATGGCCGCACCCGGCGTAGCGCTCTCCCATCCAGTATCCGAGCGTGCCCGACTGGGCAACGCCCCGTCGGATCAGGCCAAGGGAAAGTCCACCGTAAAGCGTGGCGCCGCCATCTCCGAAGACGAAGAAATTATAGGCTGTGCGCTCGCGCGCCTCGCACCGATACCGAGACAGCCGCTCCCGGTAGGCATTCCGGCTCAGTTCGTCGTCGCTCCACGCCGGCTCCCAGGGCGCCAGAAAGCCTTGGCTTTCTTCTCTTAGCTGTGCCCAGGCCGGATAGTCGCGGATTTCGGGAAGGCGCAGCACAAGGCCGTCGCCCTCCAGCCGGGGGGCCGTGACACGGGAAAGCCAGTCGAGAAACGCCATAACCGACCCGCTTCAGCTCCTTGCGCTCGATGCCCAGCTTAGGTCCGGTGACGACGCGCGCTCAACGCGCCGAGACCAGGCGGGGCACTTCGCCCCCCGGGGTGCCGAGCCGCTCGCTCAACGCCTCGATCGAGGGCAGGTGCCCGACCGGCCCGATCGCCGCCAGTGTGGGCCGCGATCCGAGGAAGGTGCGGCCGGCCAGATCGGCCAGGCGCTCGGCGGAGATGGCCGCCAGCCTGTCGAGAAGCTCGGTATTGTCGATCGGCGAACCCTTGAACATGAGCTGCCGGGCAATCTGGGCCGCTCGCGAGGCCGGGCTCTCCTGGCTCATGAGAAGGCTGGAGCGCATTTGCGCGCGCGCCCGGTTCACTTCCTTTTCGGTGATGCCGGAAGCGGCGCGCATCAGCTCGTCGATGATGACGGGCGCCAGCTCGGCCAGTTCCTCTTCGCCGGTCGCGGCGTGGACGCCGAAGATGCCGCTGTCGGAAAAGCTCCAATGGAAGGCTGAGACGGCATAGCACAGGCCGCGGCTTTCGCGGATTTCCTGGAACAGCCGCGAGGACATGCCGCCCCCGAGGATGATCGACAGCACCTGCGAGGCATAGAAATCGCGGGCGTAATAGGGGCGGCCCTCGAAGCCCAGAACGATCTGCGCATCGGCAAGATCGCGCGCTTCGCGGAAATCGCCGCCCGTATAGGTTGCCGGCGCGCCGGCCCCGGTGTCCGGCGTGCCCGCGGATAGCCCGCCGAAGGCAGCGGAAATGCGGTCGACCATATCCTTGTGCGAGACGGCACCAGCGGCCGAGACGACGATGCGGTCGGGCGTGTAGTTGCGACGCAGATAGGCGCGAAGGTCGCTCCGGGAGAAACCGGTGACGCTGGCGCGCGTGCCGAGAATGGGGCGGCCCACGATCTGCCCGGCAAAGGCGGCGGACTGGAAATGGTCGAAGACGATGTCGTCCGGCGTGTCCTCTGCGGCGCCCAGCTCCTGGAGGATCACGTGCTTCTCACGCATGAGCTCGTCTTCGTCGAAGCGGGAATCGAGCAGGATGTCGCACAGGATGTCCACCGCCAGGGGCACGTCCTCGCGCATGACGCGGGCGTAATAGGCGGTCGTCTCGACGCTGGTGGAGGCATTGAGTTCGCCGCCGACGTCTTCGATCTCTTCCGCGATCTGCCGTGCGCTGCGCTGCGATGTGCCCTTGAAGGCCATGTGCTCGAGCAGATGGGCGATGCCGTGCTCGTTTTCGCGTTCGTCGCGCGCGCCGGCCTTCACCCAGATGCCCAGCGCCGCGCTTTCCAGCTTGGGCATGTGGTCTGTCGCGATGGTCAGCCCGTTGGACAGGCGGGTGATCTCCACGGTGGGGCGGCTCATGCAGCGACCCCGGTGGTGGCGGCGCGGCTGTGCCCGGCGATGAAGGACTTGATGGCGGCTGCGTCATTACCCAGAACCGTGAACACTTCGGGCCTTTCCATCAGGTCTGCGTGGGTCGGCGGCAAGACGGGGCGAATCCCGCTGGCGGCTTCCACGGCATCGGGAAACTTGGCGGGGTGCGCGGTGCCCAGAACGACCATGACGCCGTCATGCGGGGTGGCACCGGCGACGTAGACGGCAACCGCCGTGTGCGGATCCAGAAGATAGGCGCGCGTGTCGTTGACGGTGCGGATCGTTTCCGCCGTGGCGGCTTCGTCGGCGCGGCCGGCATCGAATTCGGCGCGGATCGCCGCAAGAACGCCGTCCGGCAGGGTGAAGCGCCCGGATTGCGACAGGCTCTGCATCAGCCGGGTGACGAGGGCCGCGTCACGTCCGCTGGCCTCGAACAGCAATCGCTCGAAGTTGGAGGACACCTGGATGTCCATCGACGGTGACGTCGTCGGGTGGACACCCAGCGTCTCGTAGACGCCGTCGGCCAGCGTGCGCGCCAATATGTCGTTGGCGTTGGTGGCGATGACCAGCCGGTCGATGGGCAGGCCCATGCGCTTGGCGGCATAGCCGGCGAAGATATCGCCGAAATTGCCCGTCGGCACGGTGAAGGAAATCTTGCGGGCCGGTGCGCCAAGGCTTGCCGCCGCGGTGAAATAGTAGACGATCTGGGCCATGATGCGCGCCCAGTTGATGGAGTTGACGCCCGACAAGGCCGTATCGCGGCGGAAGGCGGCATCGTTGAACATCGACTTCACCAGGGCCTGACAATCGTCGAATGTGCCCTCCACGGCCAGGGCATGCACATTGGCCGCGCCATGCCCCGTCATCTGCCGCTGCTGCACGGGCGAAACGCGCCCCTTGGGAAACAGGATGAAGATATCGGTGCGGGCCGACTGTGCGAAGGCCGCGATGGCGGCCCCGCCGGTATCGCCGGAGGTGGCGCCGACGATGGTGGCGCGCTGGCCGCGCTCGGTCAGGACATGGTCCATCAGGCGTGCCAGGAGCTGCATCGCCACGTCTTTGAACGCAAGCGTCGGCCCGTGGAACAGCTCCAGCACGTAGGTGTCGGCGTCGGTCTGGACGAGCGGCGCAACCGCCGGATGGCGGAACGTGGCATAGGCCTCGTCGACCATGCGGCGCAGATCCGCATCGGAAATCTCGCCGCCGACGAAAGGTTTGAGCACGGCGAATGCGACGTCGGCATAGGGCTTCCCGGCGAAGCCCTCGACAGTGGCGGCGGAAATGGTTGGCCATGTTTCCGGCACATACAAGCCGCCATCACTGGCCAATCCGGCCAGGAGGACATCTGCGAAACCGAGGCGAGGGGCCTGTCCCCGCGAACTGACGTATCTCACGATAACTCCCATCCTGCATCCCGGCGCCGGCGGGCCGACGCCGCACGCATTCGCGCGAAGAGAACTCCTCTAACACGAATGAGAGGGCCTGTTCCAACCCTGCTCACTTGAATTGCGGGCCGGTGACGTGGAATCGATGCTGTCGATGACGGCGCGGAAGCGAATCGCGACGCGGCGCGGCTAAAGCGTGGAGAAACGGCATGTCGGCATTTACCGGAAAAATCGCGCTGGCGGCTGTCGGCCTTGCGGCCGTGCTGGCCGGCTGCACCATGCAGGGGCCGGGCCGTGGGCCGGAGAGCGCGCCGATGGCTGCGGCCGATCCGCGCGACTGTCCGCGCATCGAGGTGCCGGAAGCGCGGGCCGTCCTGCGAAAGGGCACGGCGCCCGCCTACGAATATGTCGTGTCGGTATCGGATGTGACGCGCTCCTGCCGCATCGAGGGCGGGCAGGTCTATATGGATGTCGGGGTTGCCGGGCGCATCGTGCCGGGGGCTGCGGCCCGTGCCGGCCAGATCACGGTGCCGCTGCGGGTCGTGGTCAGCAACGCCGGCGGCGAGCTCTATTCCAAGAGCGGCAGTGTCGCCGCCAACGTTGTCCCGGGCGGCCCGACGCAATTCACCTATGTCGACCGCGGCATCGTCGTGCCCGAAGGCGGCCGGCTGGTAGTGCAGGCCGGCCTGAATCAGTAGTCGTACCTGCGGGAGCGCTCAGACGCGCTCCCACTCGGCGAAGGCCTCGACCGTGGCGGGAAAATCGGACAGGCGGCTGATGACCGTCTCTGCCCCTGCCTCGGTAAGGGAGTCCGCATGGCCGGGATGGGTATGCTTGCCGCCGGTGAAGCCGACGACGCGGCATCCTGCGGCCACCGCAGCCGCCACCCCATGGACCGAATCTTCCAGGACGATGGCCTCGTGCGGGGCAACGTCGAACTCCTTGCAGGCATACAGGAAGACGTCCGGTGCAGGCTTGCCCCGCTTGGTTCCAACCTCGCGCGAGGGGAAGACATAGGGGCGGAAGCGGTCCCACAGGCCGGCCGGCTTCAGCATGAGCTGCAGCCGGTTCATCATCGAATTGGAGCAGATGCAGCGGGGCAGGTCGAGCTTGTCCAGCATGTCGTGGACGCCCGGTATCGTGGCAACCTTTGCCAGCCGGACATCGCTTTCCCGTTCGACATCCGCCACGAAGCGCTCCGGGAAGTGCACCCCGGTCTCTTCCGTCAGGATCTCGGCGATCCGCGTCAGCGTCAGGCCGGCAAATCGCTCGGAAATCTCCTCCGGTGAAAACTCGAGGCCAAGCTCGGCCAGCTTCTCGGATTCGATCTGTGCGGCGACGATCTCTGAATCGACGAGGACGCCGTCGCAGTCGAAGATGATGAGCGAAAGTGCCATCCCGTTGAAAACTCCTGTCAATGTGCATGCGGCCGAACGCGTCGGGGACGCATTCATAAATATTCGAGCGGGCGCTTCATGGATTGTTTACCCCGTTCGATAACCATGACCCCGGTTTTGTTTTGCGTTGAACCCGTGGGTGTCCCGATGTCGAATGCGCGTCCTGCGTCGAAAGTGCAACCTGTTTCCACCAATCTGGAATGGCGCGACACCATCATCAAGGGCGACTGCATCTCCCGCCTCGAGGCGCTGCCCGAGAAATCGGTCGACGCCATCTTCGCCGATCCGCCCTACAATCTGCAACTGGGCGGAGACCTGACCCGGCCCGACCAGTCCAAGGTGGACGCGGTCGACGATGCGTGGGACCAGTTCGAGAGCTTCTCGGCCTACGATTCATTTACACGCGCATGGCTGCTGGCGGCGCGCCGCGTGCTGAAGCCGAACGGCACGATCTGGGTGATCGGCTCGTACCACAACATCTTCCGGGTCGGCGCGATCATGCAGGATCTGGGGTTCTGGATGCTCAACGACATCGTATGGCGCAAGGCCAACCCGATGCCGAACTTTCGCGGACGCCGCTTCCAGAACGCGCACGAGACGATGATCTGGGCATCCCGCGACCGGGAGGCCAAGGGCTACACCTTCAATTACGAAGCGATGAAGGCCGCCAATGACGATCTTCAGATGCGCTCGGACTGGCATTTCCCGATCTGCTCCGGTTCGGAGCGCCTGAAGGGAGAGGACGGCCGCAAGGTGCATCCGACGCAGAAGCCCGAGGCGCTGCTGGCGCGCGTGATCCTGTCGTCGACCCGGCCGGGAGACACGATCCTGGACCCGTTCTTCGGCACCGGCACCACCGGCGCCGTCGCCAAGCGCCTCGGCCGCCACTTCGTGGGCATCGAGCGCGAGGACGATTACATCGAGGCCGCGCGCGCCCGCATCGACGCGGTGGAGCCGCTGGACAGCCTGTCCATCCGCATCACCGCCGGCAAGCGTGCCGAGCCGCGCATTCCCTTTACGACGCTGATTGAGGCCGGGCTTCTGACGCCCGGAACGGAGCTGACCGACGCGCGCGGGCGCTACAGCGCGCTGGTGCGCGCCGATGGCACCATCGCCACCGGCACCCATGCCGCGTCCATCCATCGTGTGGGCGCCCAGGTGCAGGGCGTCGAGGCCTGCAATGGCTGGACTTTCTGGCATGTCAGGGAAGGCGGCAAGTTGCGGGCGATCGACGAGCTGCGCAAGGAAGTGCGCGCCCGCATGGGCACCATCTAAGGCACAGCAACCATCCTCGGTTTCTTGCGTCCCGGTTCTGCCGTGGCAGAACTCCGCACCGTCGAGCCAGCTCGATGGCGTGGGAGGACGCAACATGGACAGCATCGCTTGCCAATGGGACGAAGCGCGGGCCGAAAGGCTGAGGGGCGCAACCGTTCTGGTCGGGATCACGCATGACGAGGCGGCGGAGTGCCGGGTGGAGCATTTCCTCGGCACGGTCGTCGACGTCAGCCGCAGGGACGGAATCATCCTCAAGCTTCACGGCAGCCGCGAAGGCGAAACCTGCCGCCTTCCGGCGGATCTGGATGCGTTTCGCGCCGTGGCGAAAGGCGATACGCCGGAGGCCGACTACGTGACCGACTGGATCCGCACCACCCGGCGTAGCGGCGCCTGAAGGCCACGGCTAGCCGGCTTCATCGTTTCGCGACCGGGCGTTCCGGGTCGAGTGCACGCGCAATGCATTTGCGCATGAGTGTCGGAAGGGCCCGATCCCCGAGGCCATCGAAGGGCTGCCACCACATCCCGTCGGGCGCTGCGGCGCCTGTTTCCGCATGCCAGACGGAAAGTCTCAGCCGGAAATGGGTGAAGGTATGTTCGACCGTTCCGGCCAGGGTCCACTCGGCGGCAAACGGCGCGGCCGTGATATCGGTGACGCCGTCGACCCGCGCCGTCCAACCCGTCATCGGCGGCTCTTCCATGCCGGCAAGAAGACCTGTCGAAGCGCGCCTTCGCAAAAGGATGGCGCCGAG
This sequence comes from Aureimonas altamirensis, assembly GCF_001463885.1. Taxonomy (GTDB): domain Bacteria; phylum Pseudomonadota; class Alphaproteobacteria; order Rhizobiales; family Rhizobiaceae; genus Aureimonas; species Aureimonas altamirensis. Next base: position 37,702 of record NZ_BBWQ01000014.1, read on the forward strand.
GCGGGGGTGTTCCGCCACGAAGGCGGCGCCCACCCGCAAGGGCTTTTCCGCCTTCGGTGCCTTGACGGGCAGGGTCTCCTGGATTCCGCTTGCGCGGGCGGCGCAGGGCTCGACCACAGGGCAGATGGTGCAGGCGGGCCGGCGCGGGGTGCAGATCGTGGCGCCCAGATCCATCATGGCCTGCGCAAAGTCGCCTGGCCGGTCCGGCGGCGTCAATGCCTGCATCGCCAGCCGGATTGCCGGCTTGGCCGCCGGCAGCGGCGTCTGGATGAGTTCGAGCCGGCTGACGACCCGCTCCACATTGCCATCGACGACGGCTACCTGCTCGTCGTAGGCGATGGCGGCGATGGCGGCGGCGGTATAGTCGCCGATGCCCGGCAGATCCCGCAGGCCGGCGGCGCTGCCCGGAAACGCCCCACCATGCGCCGAGACGGCCCGCGCACAGGCAAGCAGGTTTCTGGCCCGCGCATAGTAGCCAAGGCCGGCCCATGCTGCCATGACCTCTTCGTCGCGGGCCGCGGCCAACGCATCGACGGTGGGCCAGCGCGACAGGAAGTCGGCATAATAGGATTTGACGGCGGCAACCGTGGTCTGCTGCAGCATGATCTCGGACAGCCAGACGCGATACGGATCGGGACGTATCCCGGCGCGCCTGTCGCCGGGGCCGATCCGCCACGGCAGCCGCCGCGCATGCACGTCATACCAATCCAGAAGGCGGGTGGTGATTGCGCCCGCCATGTCGTGTCGCTGCATCCGGCCGCCTCTCGTTCATGCAGGGCCTAGGGCAAAACAACCGGCCCCGCAATCACCCGGTACGATGGCTGCGAAGGGGCGTCCGCTTGACAGGGCACACGCAAGCGTTCATCCGAACAGCTGACTCATCAGCCAAAGTTGCCCGGTTTCGTGCGGATCATTCACTACGTCATCAATCTCGACCGGTCGCAGGACAGGCTCTCGGCGGTCATGGCGGATGCCGCCTCCGCCGGCATCGAACTGGTCCGCGTGCCGGCAGTGGATGGCCGCGCCGCCTCCGAAGAGGAGCGGCTCCGCCTGCTGGACGTGCCTGGCTTCCTGCGCAACCATGGCAAGCGTCCGCAACCGGGGGAATATGGCTGCTACGCCAGCCATTTGCGCGCCTTCGAGGCCTTCCTGGCCAGCGATGCGGATATCGCAGTCATTTTCGAGGATGATGCCGCGCCCGATGCCGCGTTCCGCCGGGTGGTGGAGGATATCGCGTCGGTCGACGACTGGGATCTCGTCAAGCTCGTCAATTATCGCATGCCGCGCCTGAAAGTGGATCGTACCCTGTCCGGCGGCATCCGCATGGGACGCGCCATGTTCGGCCCCACCGGCGGGTCGGCGGCCTACATGCTCAACCGCAAGGCTGCCGCCCGCATGCTGCAGGGCCTGCGCCCCATGACGCTGCCCTATGACGTGGCCATGGAGCGCGGCTGGGCGATAGATATCCGCGTCCGGCACGTCGAGCCGAATGCCGTGGGCCTCAACCCACTGACCAACGAGGGGACCACGATGGAAGGGCAAAGCTATTCGGCCTTTCGGCTGAAGCCATGGCAGAGGCTTCCGACGCTGCGGTTCCGGGCGGGTGATTTCGTGTCGCGCATCCGCACGGCATTCGGGGGTGGACGTTGAGCGTGCAGAGGTTCCTGCTGCTGCGGCGTCGTACCGACCCGTTGCTGCTGACTGCCGCCATGGCGCTCATCGGTGTCCTTGTTTCCGTTGGCAAGGGCCTGTTTGCCCTCATTGCGGTGGTGGGCGTCGTCCATGCCATCATCCGGCCGTCCAGTTGGCGCCTCGCGCCACCGGCATTCACCATCGTGCTGGGGGCCTATGTCGTCTGGTCTATCGGGCTTAGCCTGCTGCGCGGGGAGGGGGTAGACGGCAACAGGCTGCTGTCCTACGCCGCCATCGAGCTGGCCTGCGTGTTCCTGCCGCTCGGCCTGTTTTTCGTCAAGCGCCCGCTGGATGCCATGATCCTCGGCGCCCGTATCGGCGTGGTCGCGCTGCTCATCGCCACTCCGGCCGAGTTCTGGGCAACCGGCGTTCGTGTCGGCCTTGGCCGCAACGAGGCGATACTCGGCTTCATCGCCGCGGCATTCGGCCTTGTCGCGCGCCTGCCGATGGAGCGTCCGCCCCGCATTTTGCCCAATGGTCGCTGGTGGCTGTATCTCTCCTTCGTGCCGGCGCTGCTGTCGCAGACCAGAGCAACCTGGGGCATCTACCCGATCTTCGGTATCATCGACCTTGTCCATGTGTGGCGGCGCGTGGTGGGCGTCGGCGACAAGCGCTCGATGGTGGCGCTGGCCGTGGGGGCCTGCGTTGCCGTGGCGGCACTGCTGCCGATGTCCGATATCGTCATGCAACGAGCGGACCAGGCACTGGTGGAGATCGACCGCTACGAGCAGACCGGCGTTGCGTCGGGCTCTGTCGATGTGCGCATGGCCATGTGGTCTTCGGCCTACGAGATATGGCGCGAGAACCCGCTGATCGGCATCGGCCATGTCGACAAGATGGAAACGGTCGCGGCCCGATCCGGGGTAAACGAGGCGCAGGTCGGCCAGTATACGCACCTGCACAACCTTGTCGTGGACGAGGCGCTGAACAGCGGGCTTATCGGTACGATCCTGCTTCTCGGCGTTTTCGTCGTGTTCATCGCAACGGTGTTCGTGCGCTCCAGCAGTACGATGCTGCGCGAGACATCGGTCGTTTTCGTGGTGCTCGTCTTCAGTTATGGTTCCTTCCACGGCGTGCTTCTGAACGAATGGATGGTTACCGTGATCTTCGGCTTTATGAGCGTCACCCTGACCGATCTTCGCCGCAAGCAGCTCGGCGCCCATCTGCGGCCCAAGATCGGGCAGGCGTGACATGGCGGCCGGGCCGCCACCCCGGACATGGGCCAGGCAGGTCGGCGAACTGACCGCCGCGCTGGTCGAGCCTGTCCTGGCGCGCAAGGCCGGCATGAGCCTCGGGCTGCTATCGGCATGGCCGGAGATCGTCGGTCCCCGGCTGGCCGGCGCGACGCGGCCGGAGCGCCTGCAATGGCCGCCGCAGCGTTACGAAGACGAACCCTTCCGGCCGGCCACCCTCATCGTCGCATGCGAAGGGGCATTCGTGCTGCGCCTCCAGCACGAAAGCGGCGAGCTCGTGCAGCGGCTGAACGCCTACTTCGGATACCATGCGGTCGGATCGCTGCGGATCGTCCAGCGCGCGGTTACGGTGTCGGCTCCCGACAGGAAGCCCGCCTGGCGTGCGCCGGACAGCCTCCAGCAAAAACGGATCGAGGAGGCGGTATCGCGGATCGAAAGCGACCGTCTTCGCAAGGCGCTGGCGCGTTACGGCGCATGCGTGATGGGCCGCAACAACGGCCGTCAGGACCCCTGACCCCGGTCTGTTACCCCGAATGCGCCGCAACGCCCTATTCGTGGCGCAGTTTATCGGATAGCTGGAATGCGAAGGGTGACGACGTCAAAGGAAGAGATCATGTCGTTTTCGAACAAGTCCAGGCAGAGGCTTTCGGCCATGCTTCTGGCCGGCGCGGTGCTGATGGCGGGCGCGCCTGCCTATAGCGGCGCTGCGATCGCGCAGGAAACGGCGGCACCGCAGCCCCAGGGCACGGTGGATGCGGAAGCCCTGATGCGGCCGGGTGAGCTGCCGGACATCGTGATCGGCAATCCCGATGCGCCCGTCACCATCGTCGAATACGCCTCGCTGACTTGCAGCCATTGCGCCGACTTCCACGCCAACGCCTATCCGACAATCAAGACCGAGTATCTCGACACGGGCGTCGCCAAACTGATCGTGCGGGAATTTCCGTTCGATCCGCGGGCCCTGGCCGGCTTCATGCTGGCGCGCTGCGTGCCGGAAGAGCGGCGCACGGCGATGATCGACGTGCTCTTCGACCAGCAGCGGCAATGGGCCGGTGCCGAGAACGCATCGGTTGAGCTTCTGGCCATCGCGCGCCAGGCCGGCATGTCGCAGGAGCAGTTCACCGCCTGTCTGCAGGATGCCGACCTTCAGAAGAAGGTCATGGCCGTGCAGCAACGCGGACAGAGCGAGTTCGGGGTCAACGCCACGCCGACCTTTTTCATCAACGGCAACCGTTATGCCGGCGCGATGACCGCGGAAGAGATGGGCGCCGTCATCGAACAGAGCCGCTAGGAGGCTAAAAGGAGCCGGCAGCCGCGCGCCATGGTCAGGAAATGCTTCACCTTCAATCGTGGCGCTGCCGACCGTACGGCAGATCCTGCCGAATCGCTTGGGCACAAGGGCGCCAACCTTGCGCTGCTGGCGTTGCTGGATCTGCCGGTTCCTCCCGGTTTCACGATTTCCTCGGTCGCGTGGCGCGAGACGGCATCCGCCCATGGCGAGCTGCCGGCTGCCCTGCGCGCCGAAATCCTTGGCGCCGTCGAATGGCTCGAGGGCATCACCGGCCGCACCTTCGACGGTGAAATGCGCCCTCTGCTGATGGCGGTACGGCCGAGCGCGCGTTCGGTTATGCCCGGTCTTGCCGATACCGTCCTCGATATCGGGTTGAACGACCGTACGGTCGAAACGCTGGCACTGGAACTCGAAGACCTGCCCTTCGCTTTCCGCGCGTACCGGCGGTTCATCGAAAGTTTTTCCGGGCTCGTCTTCGGTGCGGACGCCGGAGAGTTCGAGGAGATTTTCGATGCCGAGCGGGAGCGGGCAGGATGGGGCGGCGGCGCCGAGCCTTCCAGCCCGGCCGAATGGCGGACGCTGATCGCACGCTATCATGCCTTCCTCGATGCCGAACTGGGGCAGGCGCTTCCTCAGACGCCGTTCGAGCAATTGCTGCGGGTCGTGGAAGCCAGTTTCCAGAGTTGGCGCAGCCCGGTTGCGCGCACCTTCCGCGCCGCCCACGGCATCTCCGAAAATGCCGGCATCGCCGTGACGGTGCACGCCATGATTTTCAACGAGCGTGGCGAAAAGTCCGGCACCGGCCATGCTCTCTCGCGGGACATGACCACCGGCAAGAGCCGGCTGACAGGCGAGTTCCGGATCGGCGGGCGCGAGGACGCGGGCGAGATCGGCGGCAAGGGCGCCGACATCGTGCAACTTGGTACGGAG
>NZ_BBWQ01000015.1 GCF_001463885.1 Aureimonas altamirensis
ACTTGGTACGGAGCGCGCCCGCGAAACGTTTCCCGCCGATGTGGAGGCGCTCGCCGATTATGTCCGGCGTATCGAGCACCATATGGCCGATGCCTGCGAAGTCGACTTCATGGTGGGTGATGGAGATCTGTATCTCCTGCAGTCGCGTCCGGCCCGCCGAACCGTCGCCGAAGGCGTCCGGGTCGCGGTGGAGATGGTGCGCGACGGCCTGATCGACGAGCCCGAGGCGATCTTGCGCATCGACCCGATGGCCCTGGACGAGCTGCTGCACCCGACGATCGAGCATGGCGATGCGGTGGAAGTCGTCGGACGCGGCATGCCTGCCTCTCCCGGCGCGGCGACCGGCATCGTTGTCCTGAACTCCGAGGAGGCCGTGCGCCTGACGGGCGAGGGGCGTAACGTCATCCTGGTGCGCAACGAAACCCTGCCGGAAGATGTGCACGGCATGCACGTCGCCGAGGGCGTGCTGACCATCCGTGGCGGAACCACCAGCCATGCCGCCGTCGTGGCGCGCGGCATCGGCAAGCCTTGCGTCACGGGCGCCGGAGCACTTCGGATCGACCTGGCAGCGCAGACGCTGACGGCCGGCAATGTGGTGATCCGCGCCGGCGAGGCGATCACCATCGACGGTGCGAGCGGAGAGGTTATCCGTGGTGCTGCCCGGTTGCGACGGCCGACGCTGACCGGCGATTTCGCCACCCTCATGGAGTTTGCCGACCGCGCCCGCCGCCTGGGCGTGCGGACCAATGCCGAAACCCCGATCGAGGCGCGCGCCGCACGCGCCTTCGGGGCGGAGGGGATCGGCCTGTGCCGTACCGAGCATATGTTTTTCGAGGGCGAGCGCGTCGACGTGATGCGCGACATGATCCTTGCCGGCGATGAGGCGGGGCGTCGGAGCGCGCTGGAGAAGCTCTTGCCGATGCAGCGCTCGGACTTTGTCGAGCTGTTCGAGATCATGGCCGGCCTGCCCGTCACCATCCGCCTTCTCGACCCCCCATTGCACGAATTCCTGCCGAAGGGCGAAGCCGAGATCACCGAACTGGCGGAAAGCCTCGGGCTGGAGGCCGCCGCCCTGCGCCAGCGCATCGAGCAGTTGCAGGAGTTCAACCCCATGCTCGGCCATCGCGGCTGCCGGCTGGCGATTTCCTATCCGGAGATCGCCGAGATGCAGACGCGTGCCATCATAGAGGCGGCCATCGAGGCCGGTGGACGCAAGGGCAAGGACGTGGTGCCCGAAATCATGGTGCCGCTGGTGGGGCTGCGGCGCGAGTTCGATTTCGTCAAGCAGCGGATCGACAAGGTGGCGGACGAGGTCGCCGCCGAGAAAGGCCGGCGTGTTTCCTACCATGTCGGCGCGATGATCGAGCTGCCGCGCGCCGTCATGCGGGCAGACACCATCGCCGAGGTGTCGGATTTCTTCTCCTTCGGCACCAACGATCTGACGCAGACCGTTTACGGCATCTCGCGCGATGACGCGGCCAATTTCATGAGCACCTATCAGCGCGCCGGTATCATCGAGCGCGATCCCTTCCAATCGATCGATGCGGAAGGCGTCGGCGAGTTCATCGCCATGGGCGTGGAGAAGGCGCGCCGCACCCGGCCCGACATAACCCTCGGCGTCTGCGGAGAACAGGGCGGCGATCCGGCTTCCATCAGCTTCTTCGAGCAGGTGGGCCTCGATTACGTGTCCTGCTCTCCGTTCCGCGTGCCCATCGCGCGCGTTGCGGCCGCCCAAGCGGCCATCCGGCTGCAAAGGGGCCTGCGTACGGCAGCGCCCCCCAAGGCACGCGGACGGAGTTGAGCCGGGGTGACGGGGCATTACATCCGCAAACGGGTCTGGACGGCAGACTGGGCATTCGCGCTCGCCGGCTTTGCCGGAGCCCTTCTGTTCATGGGCTTTCTCCTGTTCCGCATGGGCCTGACGCGGCTGGATGATTTCGGCAGCGTCATTGGGCTGGCCGCGGGTCTTCTGGCACTTGCCCTCGTTCTGGCAATCCATGCCATCGCGATGGTCTGGATTGCCGGCCGCCCGGGAGGAGGGCGCGCGCTTGCCGCCCTGTTTCTTGGTCTCCTCGTCAGCATTCCGTTCGCCGTCGGTGCGATGCTGGCATTCGACAACCCCGATGGAAACTCCGCCTACACGGCCGGCATGGTGGCGGACGGGTCGACCGCACCCGCCGGCAGCACGCTGATGCTCGGGCGGGAATTTCCCGCCACGGGGCGGGAAGTCTACAGCACCGCCCGGCAGGTTGCCGACGACCTTGGATGGCAGGTCGATACGGTGGAATCATCGGCCTTGCCCCAGCCCGCCGCGGGCGATCTCGGCGTCGAAGGCACGGTGCGCATTGCCAGGCCGACATTGCGCTCGACCGTTGATTCCGCAGCCGCCTACGACCGTTTCGCCGAAATCGATGCCCAGGACTATACAATCAACGCCGTTGCATCCGCGCCCTTGGTTGGCCTGCCGAGCGACATCACCATCCGAATCCAGGAGGATGGCGGTTCGACCTTTGTGGATGCGCGCTCCGTATCGCGCGACGTGCCGCGCGATCTTGGCCAGAACCGTCGCTTTATCGCGGCTTTCCTGGACCGGCTGGAGAGTGCGATGGAGATGGCGCAGAGCGGGGTTGTGGAGGAGTAGCCATCCAGCGGGCGTTCGGCCCGACCGGGCCGCTGGAACGGGCAAGCCCCTTCTGCTCGAGAAACTCCAGATGCGACAGGACGTTCAGCGCGGCTGCGCCGACAAGCCTTGGATCGATGTTGCGATAGATGGAGGCGACGATCGACGCGACGCTGGTATCTCCCTCCGACAACCGCTCGAGTATGGCCCGCTCGCGCATCAGGCGATGCGCGCGCAGGCCACGCAGGAATTTCTGCGGATCGAGAATCCGATCGCCATGGCCGGGCAGATAGAGCGCCTCGTGGCGGTGCATCAGTTTTTCCAGCGAGGCCAGATAGGGTCCCATGGCGCCGTCGGGCGGCGCCACCAGCGATGTCGCCCACCCCATTACATGATCGCCTGACAGAAGCACGCTTTGGTCGGGCAGGGCGAAGGACAGGTGGTTGGCTGCGTGGCCGGGTGTTGTCACCGCTTCGATCCGCATCGCATCGACAGGCAGCGTCTCTCCGTCGGCTATCGTGCGGGCGATGGGCAGTGTCTTGTCGGAAGCCGCATCCAGGCGGTTCTCTTCGCCTGCGGCCAAGGCCCGCTCGTGGCGATGCGGCCCTTCCGCCCAGATGGGGGCACCCGTCTGTTCGGCCAGCCTTGGCGCAAGAGCCGTGTGATCGAGGTGGGTATGCGTAATCAGGATCGCTTCGACAGGGCGATTGCCGATGGCACGTAGTAAGGCATCGAGGTGCGCGCCATCGTCCGGGCCGGGGTCCACCACAACGACACTGCCGCGCCCCAGCACGTAGCTATTGGTGCCGCGAAAGGTCATCGCGCCAGCATTGGGCGCCACGATGCGGAGAATGTCGGGAGCCACTTCTTCGGCCGCGCCAACGACGGGCCTGAAGTCCGTCCGGAAATCGAGTTCGTCTGCCATCGCGAAAAGGGGTCGCGCTTTTTGGAAATGCTTGTCAAGCCGCCGCGATTTTGCCAGTTGGCGGTGATGAGCTATCGCATCGCAGCCCTCTATCGTTTCGTGACGATCGACGACCTCCCGACATTGCGCCGGGAGCTTCTGGACATGTGCCTTGGCGAGGGGGCATGCGGTACGCTGCTGATCGCCTCGGAAGGGATAAACGGCACCATCGCCGCCGCGCCGGATGCGATCGAGCGGGTGGTGGACCTGCTGGATGCGCGGCTTGGTGTGCGCCAGGGGGAGGTGAAGTTTTCGCAGAGCTCGGAAAAGCCCTTCCGCCGGATGAAGGTTCGTATCCGACCCGAGATCATCACCATGCGGGCGCCCGAGGCAAACCCGGCCCTGAGAGTCGGCACCTATGTCGCCCCGCGCGATTGGAACGCCGTCATCTCGGATCCGGATGTCGTCGTCGTGGATACGCGTAATACCTATGAAACGCGCATCGGAACGTTTCGCGGCGCTGTCGACCCGGGGATCGAAAGCTTCACGCAGTTCAAGCGCTTCGTCGCCACCGAGCTGGATCCGTCGAAGCATCGCAAGGTGGCGATGTTCTGCACCGGTGGCATCCGCTGCGAAAAGGCGTCGGCCTACATGCTGGCCGAGGGCTTCGAGGAAGTCTTTCATCTCAAGGGCGGTATCCTGCAATACCTTGAGGATGTGGCCGCCGAAGACAGCCTGTGGGACGGAGACTGCTACGTCTTCGACGGGCGGGTCGCCGTTGGCCAGGGGCTGGCCGAGGCGCAGTATACGCAGTGTTTCGGATGCGGCGCGGCGCTGACGCCCGAGGAAACGCAAGCGCCGAGCTTCGAGGCGGGCGTATCGTGCCCGCATTGCCGCGACCGCCTGACACAGGAGCGTGCCGAGGGGCTGCGCCTTCGCCACGCCGAGAGAACCCGCCTGCCCGGGTAATCCATCTTTTCAGCGCGCGGTGTCAGCGTCATAAGTATGTGCGGCGACAGCGGGGGCGAATCATGGCAGTGACGGCAGCCGGGCAGGGCTATGCAGTCGAAGAGGTCCTGGAGCGCGCCGGAACGGGCCGCTTCCAACGGCGTCTCCTGGGGATTTTCGGTCTCGTCTGGGCGGCCGACGCCATGCAGGTCATCGCCGTCGGGTTCACCGCGCCGTCGATTGCCGCAAGCTTCGGCCTGTCGCTACCGCAAGCCCTGCAGACCGGCACCGCTTTCTTCTTCGGCATGCTGATCGGCGCCTATGTCTTCGGCCGATTGGCCGATAAATATGGCCGCCGGCGCATCCTTCTGTTCACCGTGGCGCTCGACGCCCTGTTCAGCCTGGCTTCCGTATTCGCGCCGGACTTCGCCGTGCTGCTGATCCTGCGCTTCATCGTCGGTCTGGCTGTCGGCGGCACGCTGCCGGTGGATTACGCGATGATGGCCGAGTTCCTGCCGGCGCGCAGCCGTGGCCGGTGGCTGGTGATGCTGGAAGGCTTCTGGGCCGTCGGCACGGTCGCCGTCGCCATCGTCGCCTGGGCCGCCCACGCATACGGCGTGGCGGAGGCTTGGCGCATCATATTCCTTGCCACAGCCATCCCCGCCATCCTCGGTATCGGCCTTCGCCTATGGATACCGGAATCTCCCCGCTACCTTCTTTCCAATGGCCGCGCCCAGGAGGCGCAGGCCGTCTTCGACAAGGTGCTGGAGGTCAACCGCCGCCCCAGGCTGGACAAGCCGGTGCTGCCCGATCCGCAACCCGCCGGCCATGTCGGTATCTTCGCGGCCCCCTATATGCGCCGCACCGCCTGCATCCTTGCAATCTGGTTGCTGGTGTCGACGGCCTATTACGGCGTGTTCACCTGGCTGCCGGGCCGGCTCGCAGGCGAGGGGCTCGGTTTCCTGCGCGGCTATGGCTTCCTGATCGTCGTCGCCCTGGCCCAGATACCGGGCTATGCGTTGGCGGCCTACGGCGTGGAGCGATGGGGGCGGCGTGAAACGCTGATCGGCTTCCTGCTGCTTTCGTGCATCGGCTGTTTCGTCTTCGCGATCAGCCTGGAGCCTGTCATCGTGACGGGTGCGATCCTGATGATGAGCTTCTCGCTGCTGGGCACCTGGGGGGCGCTCTATGCCTGGACGCCCGAGCTTTATCCAACCAGCATCCGCGCGACCGGCATGGGAACGGCAGGCGCGATGGCGCGGCTGGGCGGCCTTCTGGCGCCGACGGCCATTGCGCCGCTTGTGGCCATCGGTTTTCCGGTCGCTGTCGGCTTCTTCGCGGCGCTGCTGTTCATCGCCCTGCTGGCCGCTGCCGCCGTCGATCTTGAAACGCGGCAGAAGCCTATCGGCTGAGGGTCTTCAGGTCCTGCCCCTAGTCGTCCAGCAGGATGGTGCCGCCGACGTCGATGCCGAATCCGGTGAGGCCGACATAGGACCGTTCATGCGTTGCCAGAATGCGGATGGAGCGCACGCCAAGATCGCGGAGGATCTGCGCGCCAATGCCGATTTCGCGCCAGCGCGCCATCCGCGCACGTGCGCTGCCATGCTTTTCACCATCCTCAACGGCGGGGCTGGCATGCTCTTCCGGCGTGTAATCGTCGGCTTCCGAGGTGCGCAGCAGCATCAGGATGCCGTTCTGGTGCTTCTGCAGGGCGTCGACGGCTGACTCTACCCAGGTGCGGCTGCCACGGACACGCCCGAACAAATCCTTGACCGGCTGTTCGCGGTGAATGCGCGTCGGCACGTGGGCGGCGTATTTGACGTCGCCGAACAGGGCAACGACATGCTGCATGTCGTCGAACGGCGTCTCATAGATGCGCACGCGCCCCTTCATGCCGCCGATCATCATCTCCTGTTCCTTGACACAGGTGACGAAGCTTTCGCGGCGTATGCGATAGGCGATCAGGTCTTCGATGGAAACGATCTTGAGCCCGTGCTCCCGCGCGAAGGGAATGAGCTCGGGCAGGCGCTTGACGGTGCCGTCGTCGTTGACGACTTCCGCGAGCACGCCGGCCGGCTCCAGCCCAGCCAGCTTGGCAAGGTCCGTTCCGGCTTCCGTGTGGCCGGATCGGGTCAAAACGCCGCCCTCGCGCGAGATCAGCGGAAACATATGGCCGGGGCGCAGAAAGTCGTTTGCCGAGACATTGTCGTTGGCAAGGGCCCGGGCCGTGTTGGCGCGTTCTTCCGAGGAGATGCCGGTCGTCATGCCGACCTTGTAGTCGACGGACACGGTGAAGGCGGTCCGCATCGGATCGAGATTGTTGGCCACCATCGGCGGCAGGTTCAGGCGCTGGGCCCGGTCCGCCGTCATGGGCACGCACAGGATGCCGCTCGTATGGCGGATCATGAAGGCCATCTTCTCGGGCGTCGCCTTCGACGCCGCCATGATCAGGTCGCCTTCATTCTCTCGGTCGGTATCGTCGACCACCACCACAAGCTCGCCCGCGGCGATCGCGGCCACCGCATCTTCGACGCAATCCAGTTCGCTCGTCATACCTGTCCTCGCCAGTTCCGGGTGCCGGACGGTCAATGCTCCAGGCAAAGGGCCGGGAGGAAGCCCGCGCAGGCAACCTGCTCGGTGCCCTCGTAGATCATCTTGAGCGCAACGAACAGGATGATCAGCAGGCCGATCCAGGCGATGAAGCGATATTTGCTGAGAAGGCGGGCAATCAATGTGGCCATGGCGCCCATCAGCACGACGGATATCAGCAGGCCTGCCACAAGCACTTCGATATGATCGCGCGCGGCGCCGGCGACCGCCAGGACATTGTCCAGCGACATGGAGATATCCGCGACGATGATCTGCAGCAGTGCCTGACCGAAGCTCTTCTTCGGCATTCTGGCGGCGGCCTCCTCGTCGATCTCCTCGTGGCCGCCCTGCCGGATTTCGCGGTACATCTTCCAGCAGACCCAAAGCAGCAGAATGCCGCCGGCAAGCGTCAGGCCAACGACCGCCAGAAGTTCGACGGCAATGATCGCCAGCAGGATGCGCATGACGACGGCGCCGGCGATGCCCCAGAAAATCACCTTGCTGCGGATCGACTTGTCGACGCCTGCCGCTGCCATGCCCACGACGACGGCATTGTCGCCGGCCAGCACGATATCGATGAAGAGGACCTGTAGAAGGGCGGCAAACTCTGCCGCGAGGAAGGATTCGCTCAACGCATCACCTGTCGCTATGTAGATTGTGACTCGCGCGATGGTTGCGCATTTACGGTCATAGTGCGCTTCGGCGCGTTTGAACACGTCCGCGTGATAACTTTGTGATACACTTATGTCCAAGTGAGGTGCCGCAATGAGTGTGGACGTCAAGGCGGCTACCCTGGCCTGGCGCGACGGACGCTTTGCCGCCAGCGAAAGGCCGGTGCCGGAAGAGGCCGCCGTCGCCGTGTCGATCAACGGGACGACACACGCCGTGATGATGGCGACCCCCTCAGACCTGGAGGATATGGCGCTGGGGCTGGCGCTGAACGAGCGGATCGTCCGCACGATCGACGAAGTCGAGCGGCTTGAGATGGAGTCGGTCGATGGCGGTTACGACTGCCGTCTCTGGCTGGTGCCGCAGCGGGCAGCGACCTATGTGGCGCGCCGTCGCCAGATGACGGGCCCGGTCGGCTGCGGCCTGTGCGGCGTGGAATCGCTCGAATACGCCACCGTTTCCCTGCCGAAGGCCCGCGATACGCTGGCGGTGGAGCCGGCGCAGATTTCCCAGGCGATGGAGGAGATGGCGGAAGGCCAGGTCCTTGGTCGCCGCACCCGCGCGGTGCATGCCGCGGCGTTCCACAGGCAGGGGATGGGCTGCATCGTGATCCGCGAAGATGTCGGCCGGCACAATGCACTGGACAAGGTCACGGGCCATCTTGCGGCCTCGGGCGCGGAACCGGCACTCGGTTTCCTGACGATCACCAGCCGACTTTCCGTCGAGCTGGTGCAGAAGGCGGCGATGATGGGTTGCGGCCTGATTGCCGCCATATCCGTGCCGAGCGCGCTTGCGCTTCGCGAGGCGGACATGGCCGGCATCACCGTGGTAGCCGTTGCGCGCGGCGAGGCCTTCGAAATCTTTACCCATCCGCAGCGGATCGTGGGCGCAGGCTGAGCATGTTCTTGAACGTCCGCGCCGATGTGATAATATTCATACCAAGGGGGTGATGTTGCCCGGCTTCGGTCGGGACCGGCATTCGCGCCGGCCCCTTCTGGGTTACTTCCAGACCAGTGTTAGGCTGCAACCGAACAACGTGATCCGAAGTACCGCCTTCCGAAGTTTCACAAACATCACCCCCTTTCGGCTGCACGCGGCAGGACGCCGCGAGCGAAAATCCTCTATCCTATCGAGTTTCTGTTTGTCAGTAGACGATTCATGGAGGTGCCGCATTGGCGGCGCAGAGGAGCGTCGGCGCAGCTCAACAGCGTTCTTGAACGTCCACGCGGATGTGATAATATTCATGCCAAGGGGGTGATGTTGCCCGGCTTCGGTCGGGACCGGCATTCGCGCCGGCCCCTTCTGTGTTACTTCCAGACCAGTGTCAGGGTCCAACCAAACAGCCTGATCCGAAGTACGACCTTCCGAAGTTTCACAAACATCACCCCCTTTCGGCTGCACGCGGCAGGATGCTGCGCGCGACAATCCTCTATCCTATCAAGTTTTGATTTGTCAGCAGCCAATTCATGGAGGGTGCCGCATTGGCGGCGCAGCGGATCGTTCGCGCAGGCCTACCGCGTCTTGAACGTCCATGCGGATGTGATAATATTCATGCCAAGGGGGTGATGTTGCCCGGCTTCGGTCGGGACCGGCATTCGCGCCGGCCCCTTTCGGGTTACTTCCAGACCAGTGTCAGGCGCCAACCGAACACCCTGATCCGAAGTACCACTTTCCAAAGTTTCACAAACTTCACCCCTTTCGGCTGCACCAGGCAAGACGCCGCGCGCACGAATCCTCTATCCTATCCATTTTTGATTTGTCAGTAGCTGTTTCATAGAAAGCACGGCACAGGCGGCGCAGAGAGGCGTCGACGCAGCGCAACAGCGTTCTTGAACGTCCACGCGGATGTGATAATATTCATGCCAAGGGGGTGATGTTGCCCTGCTTCGGTCGGGACCGGCATTCGCGCCGGCCCCTTCTGGGTTACTTCCAGACCAGTGTCAGGCGCCAACCGAACACCCTGATCCGAAGTACCACTTTCCGAAGTTTCACAAACATCACCCCCTTTCGGCTGCACGGGGCAGGACGCCGCGCGCATGAATCCTCTATCCTATCCAGTTTTGATTCGTCACCAGCCGCTGGCTACCAGTAGCTTGTCGTCAGTCGCGGTCTTCGCTGCCCGGGTCGGAATCTTCCGCCAGTTCCTGTGCGGCTTCTGCTGCCGGCTGACGGGTGAACCCTTCAAGCCCCGCATGCAGGTTGCGATCCCGCTCGATCTCCACCGGTGAGGTGGCATAGGCGGTGATGAGCTCCGTCAGCGAGCGCAAGGCATGGATGTGAATGCGCTCCCACCCGTGCGAGGCGTCGACGCCGAACGTGACGAGCGCGGTGCGGACGTCGTGCCCGGCCTCCACCGCCGAAGCGGAATCCGAGCGGTAGTAGCGGAACACGTCCTTCTGGTACCGGATGTCCTCGTCCTGGCAGAGCCGGACGAGCTTCTTGGTCAGATGATAGTCGAACGGTCCGGTCTGGTCGGCCATGGCGATGGTGACGCCGAACTCCGAAGAGTTCTGCCCCGGTGCAGTCGTGCCATTGTCCACCGCCACCATGGAGGCGACATCCGGCGTCAGGATGGACGATGCGCCGACCCCGACCTCCTCGGCAATGGTGAACAGCCAGTGGATGTCCACCGGCGTCACGGTCTTCTCGCGCTCCAGCGCCTCTATTGCGGCGAGCATGATGGCCACGCCGGCCTTGTTGTCGAGGTGGCGCGAGACGATGAAGCCATTGTCCAGAAATTCGGGCTGTGGATCGATCGCGACGATATCGCCCACCTCTATGCCCAGTCGCGCCAGTTCGCGGCCATCGCGTGACAGGGCGTCGACGCGCAGCTCCACATGCGGCCAACCGACGGGATGGCTGTCCACGGCATCGTTGAATGTGTGGCCGGACGCCTTCAACGGCAGGATCGTGCCGCGATAGGAGCCCGTATCGGCAAAGATGGTGGCTCTGGCGCCTTCGGCGAAGCGCGCGGACCAGTGCCCGATCGGCACAAGCTCGAGGCGGCCATTGGGCTTCAGCGCCTTCACCTGTGCACCCAGCGTATCGACGTGACTGACGATGGCGCGCGCCGAAGCGCGGCGGCTTCCCTGCCGCAATGCCCGAATGGCGCCGCGCCGTGTCAGCTCCACGCGCAGGCCGAGGCGCTGCAACTCGTGCGTTACGTGCCGCACGATCGTATCCGTATAGCCCGTCGGGCTCGGTATACGCAGAAGGGCCTTGAGTTGGTCGGTCAGATAATGGCTGTCGATCGAAAGCCGGGGCACGATGAACTCCTGCGCCGCTACGTTGTATGCGGCCTATAGCTGATTTCACGAGGCGCTTGCGAGACGGATCTAGACTCTTTTGCGTTTGCGCTGCTGCGCCTTGCGTACGGAGGCGGGGATGGACAGCGGGAAGAGCAGGTCCACGAAACGCTCCGCCGTGGGTTGCGGCTCGTGGTTGGCAAGGCCGGGGCGCTCATTGGCTTCGATGAACACATAGTCGGGCAGGCGCGGATCCTTGACCATCAGGTCGACCCCGCAAACCGGTATGTCGATCGCACGTGTGGCGGCCACGGCGGCCTCCACCAGTTGCGGATGCACCATGCCGGTCACGTCGTGGATCGTGCCGCCCGTGTGCAGGTTGGCGGTTCCGCGGACCTTGACCTCCACGCCTTCGGGCAGGACGTCATCCAGGCCGAAACCTGCCTTGCGCACCGAACGCTCCGTCTCGTCGTCCTGTGGGATGCGGCTTTCGCCGCCTGTCGCGGCGCTGCGGCGGCGCGACAGGCGTTCGATGAGGTCCCTGATGGAATGGCGCCCATCGCCGACTACCACCGGCGGGCGCCTGATCGCCGCGGCCACGACGCGAAAATCGATGACCACAAGTCGCAGATCGTCTCCCTGGAAACAGGATTCCAGAAGGACCCGCTCACATTGCTCACGCGCATCCCGGATCGCGGCCTTGGCGTGGTCGAGCGTCTCAACGCCAACCGCGATACCGCGGCCTTGCTCGCCCCGGGCTGGCTTGACGACGATGGAGCCATGCGCCTCGATGAAGGAAGCGAGGTCCTCCTCGCTCTCCGGCGCGGTTATCTGCGCCGGTACGGCAACACCGGCTCCTTCCACGAGGCGGCGGGTGGCGCTCTTGTCGTCGCAGATGGACATGGCGACGGCCGATGTCAGTTCCGACAGGCTCTCGCGGCAGCGGACGCTTCTGCCCCCATAGGTAAGCCGGAAAAAGCCGCCGGATGCGTCGATCACGTCAACCGATATGCCGCGCCTGCGGGCTTCGTCGACGATGATGCGGGCATAGGGATTGAGATCGTCAAAGGCGTCGCCCGCGCCCGTGAAGAGCTGTTCGTTGATCTGGTTTCGCAGCTTCACCGCGAAGAAGGGGACGCGATAGAACCCCAACCGCTCGTACAGCCCGATCGCGGGCTGGTTGTCGTGCATCACGGACAGGTCCATGTAGGCGCAGCTGCGCGCCTGGAAGTGTTCGGCAAGCTGGCGCACCAGCGCCTCGCCGATGGCAGGATGCTGGGCCTGCGGATCGACGGCCAGACACCAGAGGGACGACCCTTTCTCCGGATCGTCGAAGGCGCGTGCGTGGTCGACGCCGGTTACCGTGCCGACGATCTGCCGCGTCGTTTCGTCTTCGGCCACCAGCCACGTCAGCGCGCGGCTGTCGCGGTTCTGCCAGAAGAAGTCCGGATCCACAGTCACCATGCGCCGGCTTTGGTAGATACGGTTGATCTCCGCCGCATCGGCCACCGACGCCAGGCGGCGGATGCGGAAGCCTGCCGGCCGCCGGCGACTGGGCCGGTAGGTGCTGAGGTCCAGCCGGTAGGTATGGGACGGATCGAGGAACAATTCCTGCGGCGCGTAGGAAATCAGGACGTGCGGATCGCGGACATAGAAAGCGATGTCGCGCCGGTCGGGTCCTTCTTCGTTCAGCCGCTTTACCAGTGCCGACGGATCGTCGAAGGTTTGCCCGAACAACAGCCGGCCCCATCCGCAGTCGACCGAGGCGTCGGGCTGCGCCGTGTCGTCTGCCGCCGCATGCGGCTCCTTGGCGAATGTGCGCATGCGCTTCAGACGCCGTTCGTAACCGGCTGCGGCCTTGCCGTGGTCGTCGCCTGACATCGGCCTCAGATCTCCTGGCTCTGCAGCCACAGCTCAAGCAGCGCGACCTGCCAGAGCTCCGATCCACGCAGGGGCGTGATCCGATCGGTCGGGTTGGCGAAGAGGTCGTCCAGGTAATCCTTGCGGAATAGCTGGCGTTGCCGTGCCTTGTCGCTGGTGAGCGTATCGCGGACCATATCCAGATAGGGGCCCTGGATGTATTTGAGCTGGGGAACCGGAAAGTAGCCCTTCTTGCGGTCGATCACCTCGGAGGGGATCACCTGCCGCGCAGCCTCCTTGAGCACGCCCTTGCCGCCCTGGCGCAAATTTTCCGCCGAGGGGATGCGAGCTGCCAGCTCCGCCAGCTCGTGGTCAAGGAACGGCACGCGGGCCTCCAGCCCCCAGGCCATCGTCATGTTGTCGACGCGCTTCACGGGATCGTCCACCAGCATGATGCGGCTATCGAGGCGCAACGCCTTGTCGACCGGATCGTCGGCACCCGGCAGCCCGAAATGGGTGCGGACGAAGTCCAGGCTGACATCGCTGCCGGCATGCCATTCCGGTGACAACTGGCGGCGCAGGGTTTCGTCGCTGCGGTCGAAGAAGGCCTTCGAATAGGAGGCGAGCGGATCGTTGGCGCCGGCGAGGGGTGGGTACCAGTGGTAGCCACCGAAGACTTCGTCGGCGCCCTGTCCCGACTGCACGACCTTGATGTGCTTCGAGACTTCCCGCGAGAGGAGGTAGAAGCCGATATTGTCGTAGGAGACCATGGGCTCCGACATGGCGGCGATGGCGCCCGGCAGGTTCTCCATCAGTTCCGAGCCCGGCACGAAGATCTTGTGATGCTTCGTATCGTAGTGCCGGGCGATCAGGTCGGAATACTCGAACTCGTTGCCGACCTCGCCATTGGCATCCTCGAAGCCGATGGAGAAGGTGCTGAGGCCCGTCTGTCCGGCCTCGGCCAGAAGGCCGACGATCAGCGACGAGTCGACCCCGCCGGACAAAAGCACGCCAACCGGAACATCGGCGACCATGCGTCGCTCGACGGCGGTGCGCAGCGATTCCAGCACCGCATCCCGCCAGTCGTCGGCGGTCATCGCCTCGTCGCCCGGCTGCGGGCCGTAGGAGGGGTTCCAGTAGACCGTGTCCTCGAAGGAGCCGTCGGGCTCGATCAGGCGCACGGTCGCCGGCGGAAGCTTGCGCACGCCCTTGATGATGGTCAGCGGTGCCGGCACCACGGCATGGAACGTCATGTAATGGTGCAGGGCCTCGCGGTCGATCGACGTATCGACATCGCCCGTCCTCAAAATCGACTGCAGGGACGAGGCGAAGTACAGCCGTTCCGGCGTCTGCGACAGGTAAAGCGGCTTGATGCCGAAGCGGTCGCGCGCCAGCATGACGCGGCCGGTATCCCGCTCGTGGATGGCGAACGCGAACATGCCCTTGAACCGCTCCACGCAGGACGGACCCCACGCGTGGTAGGCCTTGGCGATCACCTCTGTGTCGCCGTGCGAAAAGAACCGGTACCCCATGTCCAGGAGTTCGGCCCGCAGGGCCGGATAATTGTAGATGCAGCCATTGAAGGCGAGGGTGAGGCCGAGATCGGCATCGACCATCGGCTGCTGCGCCTTTTCCGACAGGTCGATGATCTTCAGGCGGCGGTGGCCGAAGCCGACATTGCCGCGCACGACCTGACCCGCTCCGTCGGGACCGCGCCGCGCAAGGCAATTGCCCATGCGTTCGATCCGCTCCGGGGAGGCCATCCTTCCATCGAAGCGAATTTCACCGCAAATTCCGCACATGGATCGTCCCTGCCTTTCCTTGGATTTCCGTCTGGTGCCTGCACATATGGGCCACGATGCTGCGCTGCCCACCCCCGATGCTTTGCAACGGCGGCCTGGACAGGGCATAGGAAGACGCGAACGGGACGACGGGCGGAAGGGTTGCCGAATGAGCGAAGTGTCGGAGGCCGATCTCAGGCAAAGGCTGGTGCCTCTGGAAACCTATCGAGGCTACGTCGACGGCGACGCGTTCGTGTCCGACTGGCTGACGGTAGACCAGGCGATGATCGACACGTTCGCGGATGCGACGCACGATCACCAGTTCATCCATGTCGATCCTGCACGTGCGAAGGCCGAGGGGCCTTTCGGCGGCACGGTAGCGCATGGCTTCCTGTCGCTGTCGCTGCTGTCGACACTTGCCTATCGCGCCATGCCCTTTGTCGAGGGGGCTACCATCGGCGTCAATTACGGGTTCGAGCGCGTTCGCTTCGTTTCGCCGGTGCGCAGTGGCGCGCGGGTGCGGGGCTGTTTCCGCCTCAAGGGCCTGAACGAGAGGGCCGTGACGATCCAGTCCACCTGGGAGACGACCGTGGAGGTCGAGGGGGCGGCAAAGCCCGCATTGACGGCCGAGTGGATCACCGTCTCAATGATCCAGCCTGCATGAGGGAGAGTGCATGAGGGAGAGTGCATGAGCGATAGCCCGACCTGGCCGAAGGCCATCCTGTTCGATCTCGACGGAACGCTTGTGGACTCCGTCCCCGATATCCATGCGGCGCTGAACGATACGTTGGCCAGCTACGGCGAGCCGCCCTTTACCCTGGAGGCCGTGACAGGCTTTGTCGGGCAGGGTGTGCCGAAGCTGATCGAGCGTGCCTATGCGGCGCTCGACAAGCCCATCGATCCGGCCAGCCGCGACAAGGTGGTGGAGCGCTTCCTTGCCATCTACGGGCCGCGCGCCACCGAACTGACGACCCTCAACGCGGGCGCAAGTTCCATCGTGCGTCAGCTGGACGATGCGGGCTACGGACTTGGCGTCGTCACCAACAAGCCGGGCTCAGAGACGGCGACGATCCTTTCGCATTTCGGCCTGTCCGATGCGATGGATATCGTGGTCGGCGGCGACGCCGGCCCGGCGAAAAAACCGGCGCCGGATCTTCTGCTGCTGGCGTGCGAAAGGCTCGGTGTCGCGCCTTCCGATACGATGTTCGTCGGCGACAGCGAAAACGACGTCGCAGCGGCGCAGGCGGCCGGCATGGCGGTCGCGGTCCTGCGCGGTGGCTACACGTCCATACCGGCCGAAGCGCTGGGCGCCGATTATGTACTGGAGCGACTTGACCAATTGCCGCAGGCTATCATGTCGATAAAGGCGGTGTGAGCAAGACGTGAAGGCTCCCCCCGCGTGTTCTTGGCGTAGGGGGAGGGAAGCCGCATGGCGGTTCAGGAAGCGCAAGGCGAACCGAAGCTCAAGCGGGCGGCGGGCCTGACGCAAATCACACTATTCGGCCTCGGCAGTATGCTCGGGGCGGGCATTTACGGGCTGATCGGCAAGGCGGCCGGCGAACTGGGCAGCGCCGTCTGGGTTGCCTTTCTCGTTTCGATGGTGGCGGCACTCCTGACGGGGCTTTCCTATGCCTCCATCGCCTCGCGCTATCCCCGTGCCGGCGGCGCGGCTTACGTGACGCAGATGGCCTACCGCCGACCGATGGTCAGCTATGTCGTAGGGCTGGCCGTGGTCTGCTCCGGTCTGACATCCATCGCCACGCAGTCCAATGTCGTCGCGGCGAACATAGCCGAGACCTTCGGCGTCGGCGCGCCGCACTGGCTACTGGCCATCGGCTTCTTGGTGCTGCTATCCGGCGTCCTGTTTCGCGGCATTTCGGAATCATTGTGGCTCAACGCCGTCTGCACGCTGGTCGAGGCCTTCGGTCTGATCCTCGTGATTTCCGTCGGTGTCAGCTATTGGGGCAACGCCAATCTGCTTGAGTTTCCGCCCTCCGATGGCGGGGGCGGGATAGAGGGCCCGGTCGCGCTTCTGGTGATGCAGGGCGCCGTCCTGACCTTCTTTTCCTTCATCGGCTTCGAAGACATGCTGAATGTATCGGAAGAGGTGAAGAACCCCGAGCGCACCATGCCTCTGGCCTTCATCCTGGCGATCCTTGCCGCCACGCTGATCTATATCGCGGTATCCATAACGGCGGTATCGGTGGTGCCCTGGCAGGAACTGGCCGAAGCTGCCGGGCCGTTGACGCTGGTCGTCGAGCGGGCCGCGCCGTGGTTTCCCGTGGGGGTGTTCGCCGCCATCACCATCTTCGCCGTCGCCAATACGGCGCTGGTCAACTACGTGATGGCCTCGCGCCTTTTATACGGCATGTCGCGGCAGGGCCTGCTGCCGGCGCCGCTCGGCCGCGTCCACAAGGCCCGTCACACGCCCTATGTCGCGATCTTCGTGCTGCTGGCCATCGTGATCCTGTTGTCGTTGCTCGGCGACATCGCGGCCCTGGCATCCTCGACCGTGCTCTTGCTGCTGATGGTCTTCACCATCGTCAACGTCGCGCTGATCGTTCTGAAGCGGCGGCCGGACGACAAGCCGGGCAGGTTCGAGGTGCCGGCCATCGTGCCGGCGCTGGGCGCGCTGTCCTGTGCAGCCCTGCTGATCGTGCGTATTGCGGAAGGAGACTGGACCGCACCGCTGATCGCCGGTGGCCTCGTGGTCGCGATCGTCATCCTCTATTTCGTAACGGGCGCAGGTGACAAGGGGCGCATCGAGAAGTTCCTGGCGAGCGAGCGCGATTCCTGACCTAAAAAATTTGGGCCCGGTTTTCACCGGGCCCGATCCTTCGCATCAGATGTCGTCGAAACCGTCGAAGCCGCCGCCGTCGTCGAAGCCGTCCATCCCGACATCCTCGGCCAGCCCGTCGGCAGCATTGCCGACTTCACCCGCGATGGCGTCACCCGCCCCACCGAACATCGAACCCAGCATGGAGCCGAGCATCATGCCGCCGGCGACACCGACGGCCGTTTGCGCGGCGCCGGCCAGGAAGCCGCCACCCTGCCGTGCGGCCGGCTGAGCCTGTGCACCGGATGCGCCGCCGCCCCATGGCGTGCCGGCCGGCATCGCGCCGCCGACGCGCCCCTGCTGCGGCGAGGGCTCGGCTGCTCTCTGGCCGCGCTGGCCACCGCCGAATAGACCGCCGAGCAGGCCGCCGCCTCCCTGTTGCGGTTGGGATTCGAGCTGGCGGATACGCTCCTGCGCCGCTTCCAGCGCCTGCTCCTGCACGATGATGGTCTGCGCCATGTAATAGGGCGCCGCCGGCTGGTCGGAGAGCCTTTTCTGGATGAAAGCCTCCGCTTCGCCATCGCGCGGGGCAGCCTCGCGCTCGACCGTGCCGAGCCGGGTGAACAGTCCTTCGATCAGGCGCTTCTCTTCAGCATTCATGCTCATTTCCGGGACTCCCGAAGTTGCAGTGCCTGTCCAGATAGGAAGTCGCAGCGGCGGCATGAAGGCCATGGAGTTTTCGTGATCGCGCCGTGATACCTCAGGCCGCGGGCCGAAAGCGCGCCGTGCGCGGGTCTGCCACGTAGCGGCTTGCAAGCTGTGCAGCCGTGTCGGCGAGTTCGGCGACGGCATCGAGGATGCGTTCGGCCTCGGCATCAGAATGCAGATAGCTGAAGTTCAAGCGCACCCAGCCGGGCTTTTCGAGTTCGTGTCCGGCTCCAAGCCGCAGGAACAGCGCCTGCGATGCCGCGTCGTCCAGGCCGAGCAGGCGGTGGGCATAGGGCCCGGCACAGGCGCAGCCGCCGCGCACCTGTATGCCCCACATGTCGCTCAGCATCCGCGTGAACATCTGGTGATGAACGAGGGTGCCCTGTGGATCCACGACCTGGAAGGAAAAGATGGGCAATGCCGTCATGCCGGGCTTTTGGCCGAGAAGGCGGATGCCGGGCACCTGCGTCCAGCGATCGACGGCGCGCTGCCGCAGCGCTTCCTCTCGCTCCAGAATGGCGTGGGTGCCGACGGCATCCTTGACCAGCATCACCAGCGCGGCGCGGATATCGCCGACGACATTGGGCGTGCCAGCCTCTTCCCGCGCCTCGACGCGGGCGCTGTAGGCATGGCCCCAGGGTGAGACGAAAGCGACCGTGCCGCCTCCGGGCAGCGTCGGCGTCGTGCGCCGCACGATGCTGTCGCGCACCACCATGATGCCGGATGCGCCCGGACCGCCGGGAAACTTGTGCGGCGACAAGACGATCGCATCCTTTGCTGCAGCGCCATCCCCCATGTCCATCGGCAGATAGGGGGCGCCGGCCGCATAATCCCAGATCGCGAGGGCCCCGGCCGCCTTGAGGCGGCGCGTCACGGTGTCGACATCGGTAACGATGCCCGTGACGTTGGACGCGGCGGAAAAGCTGCCGATGATCAGGTCTGCGCCCGCGGCCTCCTCGAGGGCCTCATCCAGGCTGGCAAGATCGACGCCGCCACACTCTGCCTCGGCAATCTCCACAACGCGTGCGCCGCTTTCGCGCCACGGCAGAATGTTGGAGTGGTGCTCGTAAGGCCCCGACAGAACCACGACGCGGTCGCCCCCGGCAACCCGCCTTTCCACCTCTAAAAGTCGCACGATCCGGTTGATCCCGTTTGTCGCGCCGGAGCCGGTGAAGACGACATGGCAATCGGCCCCGGCGCCCACGAGCCCGGCGATCGCACCGCGCGCCTCTTCCCGAAGCCGCGTCATGGTGCCCCCGCAGTGGGACGCTTCGGTGTGGCTGTTGGCATACCAGGGCAGGACGTTCTCGGTGACGAACTCCTCCACCTGACGCAGGGCGCGCCCCGACGCCACGTAATCGGCGTACAGAAGCGATTGCGGACCGCAGCCGGCGTCGAAACGCGCGCCGTTGCCGATAAGACCGCCGCGCAACCGCGCTACGGTGTCACCGGATGCCAGATCGTTTCTGAAGTCTGCAAGAATGCCCATCGCCATGCTCCGCCCCACCAGGATTGGAATGAACGATAATGGACATCGCTGGCGATTTTTCACCGATCTGACCCGGTCTGATCAGAAAGTATGCAAGGTTTGATCGCATAAAGAAAAAAATGGAACGGTAATGACAACATGCAGTCAGCGGATGGGAATCGCGCGGTTTTCCAGGATGGCTTCCATCGTGAAATACGAGGTGACGTTTTCCAGGTCGAGTTTCTCGATAAGGCGCTGGTAGACCTCGTCGTAGCTTTTCATGTCGCGCGTGACGATCTTCAACATGTAGTCGTAGTCGCCGCCGATGCGGTAGAAATCGGTGATGTCGGAAATCGATGTGACATGTGAGCGAAACTTCTTAAGCCATTCAGCGGAATGGTTTCGCGTGCGGATCATGGCAAAGACGACCAGCCCGCGCCCCAGCAGTTCCCGGTCGATCCGAGCCGTCTGACCTTTCAGAACGCCGTCTTCCTGCAACTGCTTGATACGCCGCCAGCAGGCATTCTGCGAAAGGCCGATCTTGTCGGCCAGGTCTCGCTGAGACTGGCTGGCGTCCTCCTGCAGCTCCATGATGATCCTGGCATCGATATGATCGATCTTTAGGGCCATCTTTCGTTCAACTCCTCATCGATCGTGCGATTTAGGCCAACAGCCTGTGACGGTTTACCGATTTTGGCATGTTACCATTATTTCGAGGTCCGGACGATCGAGGGCCGATTCAGGAGAAGCGCCATGAGTGAATTGAACGGTCGGCCGGATGTTACCGGCTTCTTCGACCCGCAGACGCATACGATCGCCTATGTCGTGGCAGACCCGGAGACTGGCGCCTGCGCCATCTTCGATGCGGTCATGGATATCGACTATGCAGCCGGCCGCATCGCGTTCGAGCATGCCGACCGGATGATCGACCATGTGCGTGCACATGGCCTGACCGTCGAGTGGGTGATCGAGACCCATGTGCATGCCGACCATTTGTCGGGCGCGCCGTACATCCAGGAAAAGCTCGGTGGCAAGTTGGCCATCGGTGCGGATATCGTGGCCGTGCAGGAAACTTTCGGCAAGATTTTCAACGAGGGGACCGAGTTCCAGCGCGACGGCAGCCAGTTCGATGTCCTTTTTTCCGACGGCGACCGCTACACCATAGGCCGGATCGATGCCTTGGCCTTGCACACGCCGGGGCATACGCCGGCCTGCATGACGCACCGGGTCGGCGATGCGGCCTTTGTCGGTGATACGCTCTTCATGCCGGATGGCGGTTCCGCACGCGCCGACTTTCCGGGCGGTGACGCCGGGCAACTCTACGATTCCATCCAGCGCATTCTTGCCCTGCCGGACGAAACGCGACTGTTCATGTGCCATGATTACGGGCCGAACGGTCGCGATATAGGGTGGGAGACCACCGTTGGAGAGGAGCGGGCCGCCAACATCCATGTCGGTGGCGGTCGCTCCCGTGAGGAGTTCATCGCCTTTCGCACCGCACGGGATTCGACCCTGCCGATGCCAAGGCTCATTCTGCCGGCATTGCAGGTCAACATGCGTGCCGGCCGGCTGCCGGCGGCCGACCCCGAAGGCCGGCGCTACCTCAAGGTGCCACTGAACGGCCTTTGAGCGCCAAGGCGCCAAATCTGCTCCCATGAAAATCTACAAAAAATCTCTAGTACAGAACTCGGTTGCCTAAATCGAAAAACCGGACCTAAATTATAGCGACAAGAATCAAATTTTGTAGATAAAAGGTGTCGCATGGTTGAGCTTGCAGTGTCGGTATTGTCCGGTACCCGTATGCGCCGGGTTTCAAGGCAGGTCGCCGCAGTCGCGGTGGGCAGCATCGCTTTGACGCTGTCATCCTATATCGCTGTGCCGATGGTGCCCGTTCCGGTGACGATGCAGACGCTGGCGGTCACCATGGTTGGTGCGCTTCTGGGACGCCGTCTGGGAGCGATCACCGTGATGGCGTGGCTGGCGCAGGCGATGGCCGGACTGCCCGTCCTTGCCAATGGCGCCGGCGGCATCCACCATTTTGCCGGTCCGACCGCGGGCTATCTCGTGGCCTTCCCGATCATGGCCTGGATGATGGGCTGGCTTGCCGAAAATGGGTGGGCCGGCCGCAAGCCATTGCGAGCCTTTGCCGGCATGCTGGCCGCAAACCTTATCTGTCTTGCGCTCGGCGGCGTGTGGCTGGCGGGCATTGTCGGTCCGACGCAGGCGGTTGCACTCGGGGTTACGCCGTTCCTGGTCGGGGCGGTGCTGAAGTCGGGCCTGGGCGCCGCGCTTCTGGTGGTCATCGCCCACCGCCGCTTGCGCAAGGCCGCATGACGATCCATCTGCGGCCGCATCATCTCCTGTGCCTCCTGACCTATGTGGGCAAGGGGTACGGGGATGCCTTCATCCGCAATTACGACAGGATCGCGCAGCGTCTGTCCATGGGCGAAGCGATCATGGTCGTCGATGGGCCGGACGATATCTGCGCGCCGTTGCTGACCGACCCGGATGCCCATTGCCGCCGGGCAGGGGTGACGGCGCGCGACGCGGATGCCTTGCATGATATTGCCGGCATTCTTGCCATCGGGGTTGGTGACACACTGTCGCTCGACCCGGCAACGCTTTCGGATATGAGGACTGCCTTCGCTTCCGGGCGTAGCCGGGGCGCCTGTGCCGGCTGTGAATGGGAAGCGCTTTGCAGCGCGGTGGCGCGGGACGGGTTTGCCGGCGCCCGCGTGCAGCTTGCCGAAGGCGGCGCCAAGGCCATGTGTTGCGGTTCTTGATCCTTTTTCCAGGCCGGAGCATCGATGGCTGACGCCCAGATACAAACGTTGACCGAACTTCTGGACGCAGTCGAAGAGCGCAACAGGGCCGATGGCGGCCTGTCGATGGGCGTCATCGGAGACATCGCCGGCGACAGGGCCTTCGGCGCGATGATCCTGCTGCCTGCCCTTGTAACCGTATCTCCCTTGTCCGGCATCCCGACGGTGCCGACCATGGTTGGTATCATCGTCATGTTGCTATCCGCGCAACTTGCGCTCGGACGAAGGGAGCCATGGTTGCCGAAGCGCCTGGCCAATGCCCGGCTGTCGACCGAGCGCGTCCACAAGGTGTTGGGCTTCATGCGGCGGCCCGCCGGTTGGATAGACCGGGTGGTGCGCCCGCGTCTTCGCTTCGCGACAAGCAGCATCGCCCTGCGTGGGGCGGCGCTGATCTGCTTTCTGACGGCGGCGACCATGCCGCCGCTTGAGATATTGCCCTTCATGGCAACGACGGCCGGGCTGGTCATCTCCATCTTTGCCCTTGCAATCACTCTGCGCGATGGCCTCCTGATGATCCTTGGTCTCGCTGCCACCGGTGGAATGGCCTATGCGGCATGGGCGCTCGTGGCGGGCTGAGCCCCTGCCGCTTGCGCGCCGCGGAAAACCCCCGAAATTCAGGGAGTTCAGGCGCGTTGCCCCCGCTGATTTGCGAAACTCTGCCGGATGATCGTGCCATCGTGGTGCCGCCAGCCGGCGTGAAGCGGATGATGGAGACAGTTTGATGAAAGTGGTCGTTCTGGGCGCCGGTATCGTTGGGTCATCGGTTGCGTATCTTGCGGCCCGGGCCGGTGCGGCCGTGACACTGATCGACAAGGAGTATCCCGGCTCCGGAGCGTCCTCGGCCAGCTTTGCCTGGACGAATTCTAACGGCAAGCCACCCGCGGACTATCACGCGCTCAACGTTCGGGGCATCGAAGGCTACAGCCTGCTGGCGGCCGAGCTGGGCAGAGAGCCGTGGATGCACCGATCGGGCAGCATCGAGTGGCGCAAGGGCACCGACGCCGATTCGCTTGCACAGCGCATCGCCGACCTCCAGGACCTCGATTACCCGATCCGGGAGATATCGGTCGATGAGGCGATCGAGCTCGAGCCCGGCATCGACGCGAACGAGCTTGCCGATGCGTTGATTGCCCTTTCTCCCGGGGAAGGCTGGGTCGACCCGGTCGTTTACTGTGGATGGCTGGTCGATCGCGCGGTCAGGCAGCATGGGCTATCCCTGCAGACAGGGACGAGAGTGACAGGCGTGACCGCGCGACAGGGCCGTGTTTCCGGCGTGACCTGCGCCGACGGTCGCCATGTCGAGGCGGACATTGTGATCGGCTGTCTGGGGACAAGCGTCAACGATCTGCTGCGTGACACCGACTTCACCTTACCCCTGGTGCGAAATGTTGGCTACCTGGCCTTCACGAGGCCGGCGCCGGTGATGGTATCGCGGCCTCTGCACGGGCCGGACATCGATATTCGCCCCGATGGCGCCGGCCGGCTGCTGCTGCGCCGCGACAGGCTGGATGAAATGCCGCGCGACACGCTGGATCCGCATCCGGACGGACCGACAGCGCAATCCGTCATCGCGCGCGCAAGAGAGGTCTTGCCGCAACTGCGACACGTTCCGGTGGAGGCGGTCCGCATCACCGAAAGGCCGATCCCGGGTGATGGTCTGAGTGCGGTCGGCCCCATCGACGATCTTCCCGGTCTTTATATCGCAGTTACCCACAGCGGCGTGACGCTTGCCCCGATCATCGGGGATCTCGTCGCGCGGGAGACGGTCCTTGGCCAAACCTGCCCGGAACTTGCAAGCTTCAGGCCGGGCCGTTTCTCTTCTCAGGCCATTTCAGTGAAGCGATACAAGGGCGGCATGTGATGCCATCGCCGGCCGATGTGCGGTCCTCTCCGAACCGTTCGGACCAGTATGACGTGATCATCGTGGGCGGCGGCATCGTCGGAACGGCGATCGGCTACCTACTGGCGACGCGCGGTCTGCATGTGGCCGTCCTTGAGAAAGGGTTCGTTGCCGGCGAGCAGTCCAGCCAGAACAATGGGTGGGTCCGACAGCAGGGTCGCGACCTGCGGGAGCTGCCCCTGGCCGTGGAAAGCCTCAGGCTGTGGCGCGGGCTTTCGAAGGCACTGGGGCGCGATGTCGGTTATCGCCAGTGCGGCAGCCTCTATCTGCTCGATACGGATGAAGACCACGCGCATTACGCAGGGTGGATCGAGGCTGCGAAAGGCTTCGACCTCGATACCCGATTGCTGCAGTCCGATGCGGTGGCGGCTCTGGCGCCGTCTCTCGGACGTCGTTGGAAGCATGGCCTCTACACGGCCAGCGACGGCAAGGCAGAACCCGAGATCGCGGCGCCTGCGCTGGCAGAGGGCATCCAGGACCTTGGAGGCCACATCGTCCAGAAATGCTGCGTCCACGCGATCGATGTGCAGGCTGGACGCGTCCATGGGGTGCAGACCGAAAGCGGCATCATCCGGGCCGGCGCCGTTGTCGTTGCCGGCGGCGTCTGGTCGAGCCGTCTGCTCCGAGGCGCGGGGATACGGCTGCCGCAGTTGAAGGTGCGCATCTCCGCCATGCGATTATCGGGCGTGGACGGCCCTTCGCCTTGCGTCTGGGCGCCCGGCATCTCCATGCGCAAGCGGCTGGACGGCGGCTACACCGTGACCCAAGGCAGCAAGATCATCGCCGATCTGGGGCTGGATTCCTTTCGGTACGCCCGCGACTTCCTGCCGGCCGTGCGTGCCGGGTGGAACGATCTTCATGTCCGCCTCAACGGGCGCTTTGTCGAAGATTTCAGACAGAGCCGCGCCCTCGTTACACCCGGTCCGATGGGACAGGACATGCGCGAACTCAAGGCAGCTCCCGACCATGCCATTCTCGACCGGC
This sequence comes from Aureimonas altamirensis, assembly GCF_001463885.1. Lineage (GTDB taxonomy): Bacteria > Pseudomonadota > Alphaproteobacteria > Rhizobiales > Rhizobiaceae > Aureimonas > Aureimonas altamirensis. The sequence goes on from NZ_BBWQ01000015.1 coordinate 25,275, forward strand.
TGCACCGCGACGTCGTTCGCGAAATGCCGGTCTTCGCCAAGGCCGACATCCTGGAGCGGTGGGCAGGCTACATCGATGCCACGCCCGATGGTGTACCCGTCATCGACCGGGTCGACCAGGTTGCCGGCCTGTTCGTGGCAACCGGATTTTCCGGCCATGGCTTCGGCTTGTCCATGGGAGCGGCCTCGCTTCTGTCGCGGATGGTCATTGGCGACGATCCGCCTGTCGATCCCGCCCCTTACAGGCTATCCCGGTTCGGGGTCGGCGAGCGGCACGAGGTCGGCAGGATATGATTGCGCCCTGTTAACGACTCTCGCCTTATGCGATCCCACCCAGACCTCTTGCGGAAACAGAACCGATGGTGCCTCCCGTTCGACACGTCAGCAGCAGCAGTGTCATCCCCGCGTCGGCCGATGTGGTCATTATCGGAGGAGGGCTCATCGGACTGACGACGGCCATGTTCCTGGCCGAGGCCGGGCAAACATGCGTGGTCTTCGAGAAGGGCCGCGTCGGGGCCGAGCAATCCGGGCGCAATGCCGGCTGGGTGCGCCAGCAGGGCCGCGATGTGCGGGAGGTTCCGCTTTCGATCGAAAGCCTCCGCCTCTGGGGAGAGACCAGCCGGAAACTGTCCAATGCTACGGGCTTTGCGGTGTGCGGCTCGCTCTATGGCTTCCGCAACGATGCGGAACTTCAGGCCTACGCGCCCTGGATGGCGAGGGCACGGGAATGCGGGCTTGCTTTCGAGGTGCTCGGCGCCGACGGAGTGCGCAGGATCGCCCCCGGGCTGGAGAGGGAGTTTCCCATTGGCCTGTTCACGCCATCCGACGGGCGGGCAGAGCCCGAGCTTGCCGCCCCGGCAATTGCCGAACATATCCAGAGTCTGGGCGTCCGGGTCGTGCAGGGCTGCGCCGTAAAGGGCATCGAGCGCAGCGCCGGCGCCGTGTCCGCAGTTGTCACCGAGCGCGGCAGCGTCGCCTGCAGCCGCGTGGTCGTGGCGGCCGGCGCCTGGTCGTCGCTGCTGTTGCGCTCTCTCGGCATTCGCCTGCCGCAGCTCAAGGCGATGGTATCCATGGCCAAGACGCAGCCATTTCCGGCTGGCCATCAGTCGTCGATATGGGTGGAGGGATTATCCAGTCGCCGCTGCGCGGACGGACGCCTGTCCATCGAGCATGGCGGGCGCTACGTCGCCGACATCGTGCCCGACAGCTTCCGCTACCTGCGCGATTTCCTGCCTGTCATCCGCGAGCAGGGGAAGGACATGAAGCTCAGGCTCGGACGCCGGATGCTGACCGAGCTCGGCTACGAGCGGTGGTGGCGGCGGGGCGGTGCGACACCGTTCGAGCGTGAGCGCGTCCTCGATCCATCGCCGGTGGCGATCGTGGATGCGGTCGGACCAACCCTGTCCCGGGTGATGGAGGGGTATGACCAGGTGCGCTATACGGATCGCTGGGCCGGTTACGTCGATGTGCTGCCCGACGCGGTTCCGGTTATTTCCCACGCTGCCGCCGTGCCCGGCCTGACGGTCTCGACCGGGTATTCCGGCCATGGATTCGGCCTGAGCTTCGGCGGCGGGCGATTGACGGCCGATCTCGTGCTTGGACGCACGCCCATCGTCGACCCCTCGGACTTGTCGTTGAGCCGGTTTTCCTGACGCTTTGGCCGCGATCCGTCGGCGGCCTGAGGAAATATGCAGGAAACGTCAAAATCGGCATCGTTATCGCGTCAAAACCCAGCTAACCAGTAGTGCAATGCGGTAACCAGGCAGCGCGCCGCCCTAGGCTGACAGTTGCAACACCGCTTGCTGGACCGATGGAAAGGGGAAAAACATGAAGAATGATGTCCTAACCGACGCGCTGGGTCTTTCTCGACGCGCGCTCCTTCTCGGCTCGGCCGGCATGCTTGCCGTTGGCGCTTTGGGCGGACGCGCGAGAGCGCAGGAGATGACCCCCAAGCGGGGCGGTCACCTGGTCTTCGGGCTCGATACCGCCTCGAGTTCCGACAGCATCGACCCGGCATTCTACACCGAGTCCTACATGTATACGGTGGGCTTCCAACTGTTCAACACGCTGGTGGAGATCGGCGAGTCGAGCGAACTCGTGCCCTCGCTCGCCGAATCCTGGGAGCCGACACGCCCCGACGGGTCCGAATGGCGCTTCAAGATCCGCAAGGGCGTGCAGTTCCACAACGGCAAGGAACTCGACGCGAACGATGTGATCTACTCCATCAACCATCATCGCGGGCCGGACTCCAAGTCCGGCGCCAAGGGGAGCCTGGAGGCGATCACCGAAATCAAGGCCACCGGGCCGATGGAGGTGACGATCACGCTGGTGGGCGGCAATGCCGATTTCCCCTATACGCTGACCGACTATCATCTCGGGATCGGCCCCGACGGCGGCGACTTCACCAAGGGTATCGGGACGGGCGCCTATACGCTCGAAACATTCCAGCCGGGTGTCCGCGCGCTGACCAAACGGTTCGAGAACCACTGGAACCCGGACCGCGGTTTCGTCGACTCGTGCGAAACGCTGGCCATGAGCGATCCGACCGCCCGCATGGCGGCATTGGTGAGTGGCCAGGTTCACATCATCAATCGCGTCGATCCGAAGATGGCCGGCCGCCTTGCGTCGATGTCGGGCGTGAAAGTCTTCAGCACGCCGGCCAACACGATGTATTGCTTCCCGATGCGTTGCGACATGGCGCCATTCGACAATGTCGACATGCGCCAGGCCATGAAGCACGCCATCGATCGCGAGATTATCCTGAAGAACGGCTATGGCGGCGCGGGCATTGTCGGAAACGACACGCCCATCCCGAATTGGAGCCCCTATTATTCCGCCGATGTGCCGAAGAACAGCTACGACCCCGACAAAGCCCGGTCCCTTATCCAGAAGGCGGGCTTCAGCGGGCCCATCGAGCTGTCCGTTTCCGATAACGGGTTTCCGGGCTCCGTCGACGCGGCGCAGCTTTTCCGCAATTCGGCTTCGGCCGCCGGCATCGACATCACCGTCAACCGCGTTCCCTCCGATGGATACTGGGACGAGGTGTGGATGAAGAAGCCCTTCTGCGCGTCGAACTGGTCTGTCCGTCCGACCGTGGATGCCATGCTGTCGCTCATTCTGCAGACCGGCGCACCCTGGAACGAAACCTACTGGAGTAATCCGGCCTTCGACCAGCTCATCATCAGCGCGCGTGCCGAGCTGGACGAGACGAAGCGCAAGGCGATCTATCACGACGCGCAGGTTATTCTGGCGCAGGAGGCCGGCGAGCTGATCCCGATTTTCGTGGACCAGCAGAATGCCAGCACCGACCGCATCCAGGGCATCAAGGGCATCCCGGGCGGCGGCGACATGGGCGGCTATCGCCTGTCCGAGAAGGTCTGGTTCGAAAGCTGATGTCGCCGGCGGGCCGCCCGGTGCGGCCCGCTGCGCCCGCCACCCCGGAAATGCGTCTGAGAGGCATGGCAATGCTTGCAAACGATATTGGCCCCGAGATCGATACCGCCGCCGGCCGGATCGAAGAGAAGCTGGTGGCCATCCGGCGCGATATCCATGCGCATCCCGAAACGGGCTTCGACACCATACGGACCAGCGCGCTGGTGGCCGACCAGTTGAAGGCCGCCGGCATCGACGTCGTCTCGGGCGTCGGCCGTACGGGTGTAGTGGGAACCATCGAAACCGGACGGCCAGGCCCGACCGTGCTTCTGCGCGCGGATATGGACGCGCTTCCCATCCACGAGATGACCGGCCTCGACTTCGCCAGCACGGTCGACGGCAAGATGCACGCCTGCGGCCACGATCTGCACACGGCCACCCTGATCGGCGTCGGCATCCTTCTGCGCGATCTGGCGCCGCGCCTGAACGGCACGGTCCGGCTTATGTTCCAGCCGGCGGAAGAAACGTCGGAAAGCGGCGCCAGGGCGATGATCGAGGATGGCGTCCTCGATGGCGTGGATGTGGCCCTGGGCTTCCACAACCAGCCCGATGAGGACGTCGGGACATTCAGCTACATTCCCGGTATCTCGAACGGATCGTCCGACGAATTCAGCATCCTCGTGCGAGGGCGGTCCGGACATGCGGCGCGCCCGCATCTGGCCGCCGACCCGATCATCGCGGCGGCGACGCTGGTGCTGCAGCTTCAGACGATCGTTTCCCGCGAGGTCGACCCGATGCACCCTGCGGTGCTGACGATCGGCGGCATCAGCGGCGGCATGGCCGAAAACATCATTCCCGATACGGTGCGGTTGATCGGCACGGTCAGAACCCAGCTTCCCGCCAATCGCGATCTGATCGAAGACGCCATTCGCAGGCAGTGCGACGGTATCTCCACGTCCATGAATGTCCGCTGCGATTTCACCATGGTGCGCGGCGTGCCTGCGATGGTTCATGATGAGAAGGTCACCACGCGCACCATGCAGGCGATTGCCGATCATTTCGGGCAGGGCGCTATACGCAGGCGCGATGCGACGCTGGGCGCCGAGGACTTCGCGCTCATCTCCGAGCGCGTACCGACCTTCCAGCTCGGTGTGGGATCGCGGCTGCCGGGCCGCGATGACAAGCTGCATAATTCCGACTACCAGCCGGACGAGCGCTCCATCCGCAACGGGGTCGTCGGGTTGACGCTGGCCGCCTGCAGCTTCCTGTCGAGCCCGCAACTTTGACACGGCCACGCTGACAGGCTGAGCCGTGTTCGGCACCCGAACACGGCCCGGGAACGTCATTAACGCATCGCCTGGCGCAGGCTGTGGATGTGATGGGCGCCGACGCCGCAGCAACCGCCGATCATCGTGGCGCCGGCCTCGGCCCATTCGCAGGCGAAGCGATTGTACCGATCGTCGGTGAGGTCGGTGCGCAACTCCGTCAGGGTTTCGTTTGCCGCGCCGTCGGAGGTGGCCTCGAAGGCGTTGGCATAGACGCCCAGCTTCATGGCCGAACCGGCATCCGCAATGATTTTCGCGGCTGTTGCTACGGCACAGCCCATCACTTCCGGGCGGCTGCAATTGAACAGAAGCGCTGCCGCACCCGCCTCGACCGCCCAGACGGCCGCGTCCCGCACGCTCTCGCCGGAGCGCAGCGTGGGCTCTTCCGCTTCGGCCCCGGGGCCATCGGACAGGGTGAACGAGATCCAGAACGGTTTGCCGGTGGCGGCGACGGCGGTGCTGACGGCGCGTCCTTCCGCGATCAGGCTGAGCGTTTCTCCAAGCCAGACATCGACGTAAGGATCGAGATTGTCGACGAGGACGGATAGATAGTCCTGCACGTCGTCTTGCCTGAACAGTTCGGGCTCGTAGGAGCCGAAGATCGGCGGGAGAGAGCCGGCAACGACGATCTTGCGGCCGGCAGCGTCGGCGGCCTCGCGCGCAAGCCGGCCGGACAGCGCGATCAGCTCCGCGCCCTCGCGGCGAAATCTTTCTTCGCCGATATGAAACGGCACAAGGGCGTAACTGTTGGTCGTGACGACATCGGCGCCGGCGTCGATGAAGGCCGTATGCGCGTTTCTGACGATGTCCGGGCTTTCGATCAGGGCCAGCGCCGACCATTCGGGCTGGCGCAGCCGAGCGCCGAGCCGTTGAAGTTCGCGGCTCATGCCACCGTCGAGGATCGTCACTTCAGTCATCGCATGCTCCATGCTGTTTTGTCCGCGCTGGGCGCTGGTGGTCCATCGATCGAATGCGGCCCGTGGCGGACATCCCCATAACCCTGGATGATCGCCGTGGCGAGGCTGGCGTCATCGGCCGGTGAGTGCCTGGCCGAGGTCGGCGACCAGGTCCTGCGGGGCTTCCAGTCCGATCGACAGTCGAAAGATGCCGTCCCCCGCGAACGCGCGGTAAGCCTCGCGCTGTTTGCCCTCCAGCCGATAGGTCGATTGCATCATCTCTTCCGTGTCGAGAAGCACGACGATGCTGCGCTGATGGCCGAGCGAGAAGGCGTAATGAATGACCTTCAGCCGGTCCGAGAGCTGCAACGCCGTGGCGCGGGGATCGCGGACCTGAAAGGAGATCATGCCGCCGCCCACATCCATCTGCCGCTTGGCCAGCGCATGCTGCGGATGGGATTCCAGCCCGGGATAGATGACGCGTGTCACGTCGGGATGCGAGGCGAGCGCCCGGGCGACGATGAGCGTGCTGTCCGAGATGGTCTTCATCCTGGGATAGAGGGAATCGATACCGCGCATGATCAGCCAGGCATTCTGCGCCGACAGCGAGGCGCCGAGATAGACGCCCGCGCGGGCGCGAATCCGGGCAATCAGATGCTTGCTGCCACAGACCACGCCGCCGAGCGCATCGCCGTGTCCGTTGATGAACTTCGTCAGCGAGTGCATGACCAGATCGGCGCCGAACTCGGCCGGACGCGTGGCGACGGGCGTCGCGAAGGTGGAGTCCACGGAAACGAGCGCGCCATGTGCATGGGCGAGCCTGGTGACGAAGGCGAGGTCGGTGATGCGCAGGATCGGATTGCAGGGCGTTTCACAATGAACGACCCTGGTATTGGGACGAAACGCCGCCGCGACCGCCTCATGATCCGACATGTCGACGGCTGTCACTTCGATGCCGTAGTCGGGAAGAATGCGTCTCGCAAGTTCGTTGGCACCGGCATAGCAGACGTCGCTGACGATCAGGTGGTCGCCGCTTTTCAGGAAGGTGAAGAATATCGCCGCAATGGCGGCGATGCCCGTTGCCGTGGCAAGGGATTCTTCCGTTCCCTCGATAGCGGCCATGCGGTTTTCGAGCTGGCGTACGGTCGGATTGGTCCATCGTGCGTAGAGAAATGGAAGATCCGCGAGGTCTTCGACGCCATCGGCGGAGAAGGCGCCGTCGCCCGGCGTCAGCACGTTGTTCACCGACATCGAGATGTTCGGTGCGATTGCCCTGGTGAACGGATCGGCCGTCAGCCCGCCATCGAGCGCCAGCGTTTGCCCGTGCAGGGGGCGAACCTGTCCCGTATCGGAGCCAGGCACCACAGCGGCACGGGATAATCGTTCAGACATGACTTGCCCTTCAAGCAGGTTTGCGCGTCGAACCTAGCCGAGGCAGACGAAGGATCTTCGGCCAATTGGGCACGTGTGACGGAGAAAAAACCTTTGCGCGGCGGCAGGCATGCGGGTTGGCGGCACGCAAACCGGCTCGCGGTTCCGGCAAGCGCCCACACCGTTCGGGGCCGCCAGAGCCGGGCAGTGTCCTTGAGAGGGAATCCGCGGCACATGGCACCGCGATGCGGGACGGCCGCATGCTTTGCCGTTATCGTGACGAATACAAGCCATGGAGATGCCGATGACGGAGCAACTGGACAAATTCGATCGGGAGATCCTGAGGATCGTTCAGAAGGACTGCCAGCTCAAGGCCGAGGCGATTGCCGACATGGTCGGCCTTTCTCCTTCTGCCATTCAACGCCGGCTCAAGCGTATGCGGCAGGCGGGCATCATCGCCGCAGAGGTTGCGGTGGTCGACCGCAAGGCCATCGGCAAGTTCATGACCTTCATCACCGGCATGGAAATCGAGCGGGAGAACTATGATGCGCTCTCCAGATTCCGGCTCTGGGCCGACCGGCAGGCCCATATCCAGCAGGTCTATTACGTCACGGGCACTTTCGATCTGATCGCCATCATCACCGCAGAAGATGTCATGCAGTATGACGCCATCGCGGCCCATATCATGGCCGAGAACCCCCAGATCAAGCGCATGCACACCAATGTCGTCCTGAAGGAGCTGAAGGTCGGCCTGTTCGTACCCGTACCGGACTGATCCTATGCCGGCACGGCGCCGAGGGCCGGTGACGGCCGCACGGTCTCGAGCCAGCCGCGTTGCATCTTCGGTACCGACTCCAGCAATTGCGCGGTGTAGCTGTCGAAGGGGGGCGACAGGACGGCCTGCTTGCTTCCGAACCGGATGAGCCGGCCTTCCCGCATCACCGCGATGGAATCGGCGATCGCCTCCACCGTCTCCAGATCGTGCGTTATGAAAAGGTAAGAGACGCCGCGCTCTACCTGCAGCTTGCGCAACAGTTTCAGAACGCCATCGGCCACGAGCGGATCGAGTGCGGAGGTGGGCTCGTCGCAGACGATGACGTCGGGCTGCGCGGCCAGGGCCCGCGCGATGCACACGCGTTGCTTCTGGCCGCCCGAAAGCTCGGCCGGAAAGCGATGGGCAATCGATTCCGGCAGCTCGATCTCGGCGAGGAGGTCGCGCACACGGGCGCGCCGTTCGGCCGCGCGCATGCCGAAATAGAGCTTAAGGGGTCTGGATATGATCCGCTCGATCGTATGGCGCGGATTGAGGGCGACATCGGGAATCTGGTTTATGATCTGGACCCGGCGCAGATCGTCCCGGTTGCGCTTCGTCACCGATGCCGGCAGACGCCTGCCATCCAGAACGATGTGACCCTTGGTCGGCTCCATCAGGCCCATGGCCACCCGCGCCAGGGTAGACTTGCCGGAGCCTGACTCCCCCACGATCGCCAAGGTGCGCCCTTCTTCGACGAAGACGCTGACATCGTGGAGAACAGGCATCTTGCCGTAGCTTGCCGCGATTCCGGAAATCTCAAGGCGTTTCGAGGCCGAGGTGTCGGACGCATCGTGCCGATGCCGCCGCACCGAAACGAGCGCGCGCGTATAGTCCTGACGCGGCCTTTCGATGATGTCCTCGGTGGAGCCGTATTCCACGGTCTTACCGTGCCGAAGCACCATGATGTTGTCGGCGATCTGCGCAACCACGGCCAGATCGTGCGTGATGTAGACCGCCGCGGTGCGGGTGATCCTGATCGCGTTCTTGATTGCCAGAAGAACGTCGATCTGTGTGGTCACGTCCAAAGCGGTCGTCGGCTCGTCGAACACGACCAGCGCCGGATTGCTGCACAGCGCCATGGCCGTCATTGCCCGCTGCAACTGTCCGCCCGAGGCCTGATGGGGATATTTGTTGCCGAAGTTTTCGGGGTCGGGAAGCGTTAGAAGCGCGAACAGCTCCTTTGCCCGGGCCAGCGCCTGCTGACGCGTCAACGTGCCATGCCATACCGCCGCCTCTATGACCTGGTCGATCAAGCGGTGGTTGGGGCTGAAGGCGGCGGCCGCCGACTGGGCGACATAGGATACCGTGTCGCCCTTCAGCTTGAGCAGGGCGCGCGGCGACAGGGCGTAAAGATCCTGTCCCTGCAGTTCGACCGAGCCGGAGACGTGGTGGATGCCGCTCCGCAGATGGCCGATCGAAGCCAGGCCCAGGGTCGACTTGCCGGCTCCGCTTTCCCCGATCAGGCCGATGACCTTTCCCGGTTCCAGGCTGAAGGAAACGTTGTCGACGATGGTCGCGGCACCGGCGCGGTCCGGCCCGGCCGAAAGAGTCAGGCCGCGCACGTTGAGGAGGGGAGCTGGCGTCATGCGCTTCTCCTTTTCAGGCGCGAGGTATGGTTGATGAGCCCGTCGACGACGAGGTTGACGGAAATGGCAAGAAGCGAGATGGCCGCCCCGGGGATGAGCGCGGTGGCGATGCCGAACATCAGGCCGTCCTTGTTTTCCTTGACGAGCATGCCCCAGTCGGCAAGCGGCGGCTGAATGCCGAGCCCGAGAAACGACAGGGAGGAAAGGAAAAGCACCGAGAATGCGAAACGCAGTCCGAGTTCCGCGAGAAGCGGGGACAGCGCATTGGGCAGCATTTCCTGGACGATGATGTAGGTCCAGCCTTCGCCGCGCGCACGGGCCACTTCCACGAAATCCATGACGGCGATCTCTGACGCGATCGAACGGCTGACGCGGAAGACGCGGGTGGATTCCAATGTCGCGACCACCAGGATCAGCACCGTGATCGTCTTCGGCAGAACCGCAAGCACCACGAGTGCCAGAATGAGCGTCGGGATCGCCATCAACAGATCGTTGAGACGCGACAGCACCTGATCCACCCATCCGCCCCGGACCGCCGCTATGAAGCCGAGCGTGCCGCCGATCAGGAAGGCCAGCAGCGTTGCCGCGATGGCAACGAGAAAGGTGATCTGGGCACCCCACACGATGCGGGAAAACATATCCCGCCCGATGCTGTCGGTGCCCAGCCTGTACATGTCCGATGGCGGCTCCCAGACCGAGCCGACGGCTGCCGTCGGATCGTAGGGCGCGATGACGCCCGCGAAGATGGAGATGACCAGTAAGCCGGCCAGGATGACGGCCGCTGCGATGGTGAAGGGGCTCTGCGCGCGCATGCTCATCTCCTGTAGCGGAGGCGGGGGTTGGCCAGGGTGATCGCGATGTCCGCCAGCACGTTCAGGAAGATGTACATGGCGGCAAACACCGCCCCGCAGGCCTGGATGACGGGTATGTCGCGCTTGGCGACATGATCGACCATGTACTGGCCAAGGCCCGGATAGACGAAGACGACCTCCACGACCACGACGCCCACGACCAGATAGGCGAGGTTCAGGGTCACCACGCTGATGATGGGGCCGAGCGCTGCCGGCAAGGCATGCCGGTAAAGGATCCGCCAGGCGGGAAGGCCCTTGAGTTGTGCCGTCTCGATGAAGGGGGCTTCCATGACGTTGAGAAGCGCGGCGCGCGTCATGCGCATCATGTGGCCCAGCACGGCCATGACCAGGGTTGCGCAGGGGAGGGCCATGGTCCAAAGCCGTTCGCCGAAGGACATCCCGTCATGGACCACGGCGCTGCTGGGCGCCAGGCCGTACTGGACGGAGGCGTAGGTGATCAGCAGATAGCCGACGAAGAATTCCGGAAGCGAGATGACGCCGAGGGTGACGATGTTGATCGCCTTGTCCAACAGACGGTCCCGGTAGAGAACGGAGATGACCCCCAGTATGATCGCAGTGGGAACGGCAACCGCTGCGGCCATGGCCGCCAGCGAAAGCGTGTTGGCCAGTCTTGGAAACAGTCCGTCCGCGATGCGCTGGCCATTGGAGTAGCTGGTGCCGAGATCGCCGGTCAGAGCGCCGCCCAGCCATTGGAGGTAGCGCAGCATCGCCGGCTGATCGAGCCCCAGCGCGTTGCGGATGTTCTGCACCGCTTCCGGCGTTGCCTGCTGGCCGAGGATGGCCGTGGCGACGTCGCCCGGAAGCACCTGCGTGCCGAGGAAGATGACCAGCGTCGCAGCCAGAAGGAGGATCAGTCCAAACATCACGCGGCGCAGGACGATGTCACCCAGGGTCATGCCGGCCAGGCGGCTGACGCGCTCTGGAGCCAGCTCCAGCTCGGTTGGTCCTGCACTGTAGAGTTGGTCTGACATTGGGTCTTCAATACCTTCCAGAATCAAGGCGCGATGTCGGAGCATCGACGGCAGTCGCCGTGTCTGAACCGCTCCTCGGCCTGGCAGTACCCGCAGTGGGCGTCGTTCCGTGTAGCGAGTGAAGAACAGTAGAAAACCCTTTTCGCAGAATTTCCGCGAAAATGTCGTCCGCCTGCCGCAACTCCGCGCCTTGGCACCCGAGGAGTAGCGTTAATGTCACGAACGGCGCGATAGTCAATGTGCGCAGTCCCGCCTGCCGCCCGCCCGGCAACGGGCATCGTACCGGGGGCGGAACCTGATCGGCGCTCGAAAAAGAATCGGAAGGCGAAGGGATGGAAACACGCTGCCGTTCGTATACCGATCATGAGCAAGGATAAGCGCGACAACGATGTCATCGGGCTGCTGGGCCCCCTGCGGCGCTACGCGCTGTCTTTGACGCGCGACGTGGGTGAGGCGGAAGACCTCGTCCACGATACCCTGCTGCGTGCCTTCGAGCAGCGCGCCCAGTTCAAATCCGGGCACAGTCTGCGGCCATGGCTGATGTCGATCCTGCACAATCGCTTCGTCGACCAGGCGCGCCGGAAGCGATCGGAACGCCATCGCGACGAGGCCATCGCCCTGCATATCGAACCTTCGGTGAGCGGAAGGCAGGAAGGGTCGACACGGCTCGCGGACGTCCATCGCGCCTTCCTGACCCTGCCGGAAGAGCAACGCGCCGCGTTGCACCTGGTTACCGTCGAGGGACTTTCATACGAAAAGGCGGCCGAGACGCTTTCCATTCCGGTGGGCACGCTGGTTTCCCGGTTGTCGCGGGGCCGCGCCCGCCTGCGCGAACTGGAGGACGGGCCGTCCGACGTCCGGGTCTTGCCGTTCCCCGCCGGAGGACGACGCGATGCGCTCTGATGTCGATCCGATCACCGATTTCGACCTTGCCGCCTATGTCGACGACCAGCTTCCGGTCGATCGGCGGATCGATGTCGAGGCCTATCTGGCTGGCCGCCCGGAAGAGGCGGCAAAGATGATGGACGAGCTGCGGACCCGCGACGAGCTTCGCATCGCGATCTCGTCCGTCCCGCTTCGCTCGGACCCGCGCATGGACAAGGAGGCCGCCTGGCTGGGGCGGTCGATGGCGCGGCGTGGCATCCTGCGCCGTCTCTCGCGTGTTGCGGCCTTGGCACTGATGCTCGGCATCGGCTGGATTGCACATGCCGAATTCAACGCGCTCGGTATCCGGGAAAGCGTTGCCTCTGCGCCGCCACCGCCTTTCGTCGCGGACGCGATCCGCTCGCACGGCACCAGCGCGATCCGTGCGGCCATGGTTTCCCAGGTCGAGACCGCCGATTATGACCCGGTCGAAATCCTTTCGGCTACCGCCATACGCGTGCCCGACCTGCCGGAAGACTGGACGGTGCTGGACGTGCAGGTCTTTCCGTCGACCTTCGGGCCGAGCCTCGAAATGGCGCTCGGCTCGCCAGAGCTCGGCAACGTCTCTCTGTTCGCTACCCGCCCCGGCACGGTGGACAGATTGCCGGTCGGCGCCTTCGTGGAAGGCAACGCCACGGCCGCCTACTGGCAGGTCGGCGAGGTCGCCTATGCGCTGGTGAGCCGCGGCGTCACCCGCGATGCGTTGGAGTACGAGGGCGAACGCATCGCGGCCGGGCTCCGCTGAGCGACCCATGAACGACGCTTTGAGCGCTGCTTGTGCGCATCCTTCCACTTTCCTTTTCACTTCGTGCCCGGCCTTGCAAGGCGACACGGAGGGGCCCGAACCACTGGTTCCGGCCGGTTTCATGAATCATGACAGGGACTTCGATGGACTCCTTTCTTGCCGACCTCGGCGACCTTATCCGCACGCATCAGGCCTGGGCGTTCCCCATCGTCACCCTGATCAGCCTGGGTGAGTCTCTCGTACTCGCCGGCCTGCTGATCCCCGCCACGGCGATCATGCTCCTGCTCGGCGGTTTGGTCGGAGCGGGCGTCGTCGATCCCATTCCCGTGCTGGGCGGCGCGATCCTCGGCGCGATTCTCGGAGACATCCTTTCTTATGGAATCGGCCGCTGGCTGGGGCCGGGTGTCGTGTACCGCAAGCCGCTGCGGCGATACCGGCACGCCATCGCCAGAACGCGGCTGTTTTTCCGCAGATATGGTTTTGCCGCCGTGTTCCTGGGCCGCTTCCTGGGGCCGATCCGCTCTACTGTGCCGCTCGTCGCCGGAATGATGGCCATGAGCCAGACCCGCTTTCAGTTGGCGAACGTCGCCTCGGCCGTCCTCTGGGCGCCGCTGATGCTGGCGCCCGGCTATCTCGGAGCGCGTGGCGCGGGCGAAGTCGGAACCGTTGCAGGCGAGGGCGGCCTCGGCATCGTCGCGCTCGCTCTCGCCATCACGCTCGTTGCCACCGTATGGGGCGGCAAGCGCTTCCTCACCAGCCGTCGGCCGCGCCGCATTCGCGCCGGCATCGACCGCTGACGGCCTGACATCCACTTCCTCTTATCGCCCTTCGCCACTTTCAGGACGCAACCACCATGGAATTCCTCGCTGATCCCCAAATCTGGATCGGTCTTGCCACGCTGATCGTGCTCGAGGTCGTGCTCGGGATCGACAATCTGGTCTTCATCGCCATCCTCGCCGACAAGCTGCCGGCCCACCAACGCAACAAGGCGCGCGTCATCGGCCTGTCGCTGGCGCTCGTGATGCGCATCATCCTTCTGTTCTCGATCTCCTGGATCGTGACGCTGACGCAGCCGCTGTTCACGCTGGCCGGCTGGGCGTTCTCCGGACGCGACCTGATCCTGATCTTCGGCGGTGTCTTCCTGCTTGCCAAAGGCACGATGGAGTTGCACGAGCGGCTGGAGGGCGTGCACAAGCCGAAGGAAGGCAAGGTCGTCCACGCCGTCTTCTGGCAGGTTATCGCGCAGATCGTCGTGCTCGACGCCGTCTTCTCGCTGGACAGCGTCATCACCGCCGTCGGCATGGTGGACGAGCTCTGGGTGATGATCACCGCGGTTTGTGTTGCGATAACCGTCATGCTGCTCGCCTCGAAGCCGCTGATGGCCTTCGTCTCGAAGCATCCTACCGTGGTTATCCTGTGTCTCGGCTTCCTGCTGATGATCGGCTTTTCGCTCGTCGTCGAGGGCTTCGGCTTCCACATCCCGAAGGGCTATCTCTATGCGGCCATCGGCTTCTCGGTGCTGATCGAGGCGGCCAACCAGTTCGCGCGCCGCAACCGCGAGAAGGTGGTCACCACCAACGATCTTCGCGAGCGCACCTCGCAGGCGGTCCTGCGGCTGCTTGGCGGTCGCTCGGACGATGCGGCGCTGTCGGAGACGATCGACGTCATCGCCGAACAGACCGCCGGCGGCGAGATCTTCCGGACCGAGGAGAAGGAGATGATCCGCGGCGTGCTGGGGCTGGGTGGACGCCCGGTCGCCTCTATCATGAGTCCACGCGGCGAGGTCGAGTGGCTGGATCTGGACGGTACCGCCGAAGAGCTTGCCGAAGACATTCGAGCCCTGACGCACAGCCGCGTGATCCTGGCGCGTGGCCAGGTCGACGCGTTCGTCGGCGTTGCGCTTGTGAAGGACCTGCTGCTGGCGCTGGCGGACGGTCGGCCGATCGACTGGCCGCGCATGACACGCCAGCCCGTAGTGGTCCACGAGCGCACCAATGTCCTCCGCGTCATGGAGCAGCTCCGCGCCTCTCCGGTGCAGATGGCGATCATCGTCGACGAGTACGGATCTTTCGACGGCATCGCGACACCCACCGATGTTCTCGAGGCCATCGCCGGCGAGTTCCCGGACACCGACGAAGCGCCCGCCGTCGCCCTGCGGCAGGACGATGGATCCTGGGAGGTGGATGGCTTCATGGACATCCGGCAGCTTTCCGGCATCCTCGATCGCGACTTTGTCGACGACGCCAACCGCTACTCCACGCTGGCGGGCTACGTCCTGACGCGGCTTGGCCATCTGCCGGGCGTCGGCGAGACGTTCGAGGACGGCGGCCTTGTCTTCACTGTGCGGTCCCTCGCGGGCCGGACCATCGGCAAGGTGGGCATTCGGGAGGCATCGTCAGACGGCAATGCAGCGCAGGAGGTGGAAACCCAGCCGCTCCAGGTGCAGGCATCGACAGCAATGTGAAGGGGATGAGTGGTGCCGCTTAGGTGACTCGAACACCTGACCCCATCATTACGAATGATGTGCTCTACCAACTGAGCTAAAGCGGCTGGTTCCTGTAGGAACGGCGCCCTGATACATCCCATCCGGGCGCCGTTCAAGCCTTATTTTGCGAAACCAGCCCCCTCGGCCGTGCTAAAGCGCCAGCCGCCGGCGCGCCGCCTCGTATTCGCCGGCAAGCCTGTCCACCAACCGGGCCGCAGGCACGACCGCATCGACCGCGCCGACTCCCTGGCCCGCACCCCAGATATCCTTCCAGGCCTTTGCCTTGTCGCCGCCGGCGGCAGCGCCGAAATCCATCTTGCTCTTGTCCGCCTCGGGCAGGTTATCCGGGTCCATTCCGGCCGCTTCGATGGAAGCCCGCAAATAATTGCCCGATACGCCGGTGAAGTAACTGGAATAGACGATGTCGCTGGCATGCGCGTCGACGACGGCCTGCCGATAGGCGTCGGAGGCGTTGGCCTCTTCCGTCGCGATGAAGGCAGACCCGATATAGGCGCCGTCCGCGCCCATGGCCTGCGCCGCCAGCACCGCGCCGCCGGTCGCGATGGCGCCGGACAGGAACAAAGGCCCGTCGAACCAGCGGCGGATCTCCTGCACCAGCGCAAAGGGCGATAGCTGCCCGGCATGGCCGCCGGCGCCCGCCGCCACCGCGATCAGGCCGTCGGCGCCCTTTTCCACGGCCTTGTGCGCGAAGCGGTCGTTGATCACGTCATGCAGCACGATGCCGCCATAGCCGTGCACGGCTTGATTCACCTCTTCCACCGCGCCGAGCGACGTGATGACGATCGGCACGCGGTGCTTGACGCAAAGGGCCAGATCGCGATCCAGCCGTGTATTGGAGCGGTGGACGATCTGGTTGACGGCGAAAGGGGCCGCGCGCCGGTCGGGATTGGCTGCATCATGGGTGGCGATTCCCGAGGCGATCTCGTCCAGCCAGTCGTCCAGCAGCGATTCCGGCCGGGCATTCAGCGCCGGAAACGCCCCGACGATGCCGGAAGTCACCTGCGCCAGAACCAGCTTCGGATTGGATATTATGAACAGGGGTGCGCCGATGACGGGCAACCTCAGCGCTTGCATGCTGGCCGGCAATGACATCGTTCCTCCCGATTGACGTAAACGTAAGTTGCCAGGCCACCAAATCGATCGCGGCCCGAAAGGTCAAGACTTTGCCCATCTCCCATGGTCAACACTGGAACCGTCGATCCCGGCCAAGGTTTCTGTCGGGCAGGTGACGAGAGGGGACTGGTTACATGAATTGCAGGTTCTACGGGCGCAGCCGCCGCACCGCAGTCTGGGCCGGCGCGTTGGCCGGTGCGGTGTTGAGCGCTGGGGCGGCGATGGCGGCAAGCGAGGAGGCATGGGACGAATTCCGTGCCGATGTCCGCAAGACGTGCCTGACGAAGGGCGAAGAACTGGTGGAAACACCGGCCATCGTCATCGACCCGTTCGGCTCGGAAACCTTCGGATACGCACTGATGACGGGCATGGAAAAGGGCTCTGCCAATGTGCGCTCGGTGGTCTGCGTTTTCGACAAGCAATCCCGGACGGCAGAAGTCAGCGCGCCGCTGGACCTTGCCACAAGCGAAGCGCCCGGCCTTGCCGAGGAAACCGGCAAATCCGCGCGTGTCGACCGGGGGACGAGCGCCGGCGTCGTCGCGCCGTTCGGCGGCCAATGCACGGAAGAATGCGAGGCGACCCTGTCGCTGCTGGATGCGGGCGACCAGCGCAAGGTCACGCGGCTTCCGCAGGTGATCGCCCAGACGATTCTCGAGCATCCCCAAGGCACGGGCATCGCCGGTGTGGACAGCGTGCGCGATGTTGCGCTGTCTTTCAGCGAGCTGGTGGCCGGAACCCCCTCCGATACCCTGGCGGCCCCGCGCTCCGCGATGCCGGGCAAGGTGCCGTGCTCGATCTACTATTACGGCTTCATGAACGAGCCGGCCAAGCTGGTTGGAAACCACACCTGCACCGTTTCGGCGCTGGAAGGCGGCGGCCTGCTTCTGGAGAAGACCACGGGCGAACGCCTGCGCGCCGAACTGCGCCCGCTGACCGACGGCTTCTCCGCCGTCATCGGCCGCAACTTCCTGGCCGACCAGGAAGAGCGGCAGTACGATTCGGCCAACCCGGCCAATGCCGGCAACGACAATTTCGGCAATGTGGTCGGCCTGGCGACAGCAGGTAACGGCCGTCTCTACGTTTTCTCCAGCGAGCAGCGCGGCTTCCAGCAGGAAGACCCGACATTCTTCTGGGCCTTGACCGTAGGAGGCTGATTTTACTTGCCTTCGTGCCGGCATCTCCCCATTTTGTGAGGCGATGGAAGAGTTGTTCCCCGCCTCGCAAAAGACGCTGTCGCTGTTCGCCGAACCGGGCAACCCGGTGGTTCGGGTGATCGATACGGAGACGGCCGGTCAGGCACGCGTGGCCGAGGATGCCGTCATCGAAATCGGCTCCGTCGACCTCGACCTCGCCACCGGCCGCATCTTCAACCCCATGCAGACCCTGGCAGACCCGGGCGGCGTCATCATCACCGAGCACGCAAGGCGCGTGCACCGAATCACCGATGAGATGCTGGTCGGCGCCCCGCCGTTTGCCGAGGCCGCCGCACCCTTTACGCAAGGGGTCGAAACCTATGCCGCGCAGCGTGCCAGCTTCGACCGGGACAGGCTGCGCTTCACCGGACGCTGGTTCTGCACCTACAAGCTTGCCCTGCGCGCCTTTCCGGACGTGCGATCGCACGGCTTGCAATCCCTGGTGAAATACCTGCCTCTCGATCTGTCGGAAGTGCAGGGCCAGCTCGAGGGGCTGCATCCGCACCGCGCTTTGTACGATGCGTTGTGCACGGCCATCCTGATGCGGCGGATTTCGGAGCAGCTCCTGCCGTTCTGCCAGGGCCTCGACGACTTTATCGAGCGCGCGGAGCGCGTTACGCTGGAGCCGGCGCTGCTGGCGCGTTTCCGCTTCGGCAAGCACAAGGGCATCGCCCTCGGCAACGTGCCGACCGACTATCTGGAATGGGTGGTGATGCAGCCCAACATGGAGGCGGACGCCGCTTATACTGCCCGCCACCATCTGAAGCGCCGGCAGGCCGAGCAGCTTCAGCGCATCGCGCGCGGCCCCGTCATCGCCGCGATCGCGTCCTGAAGGCCGCGACGGGATGGAGCGTTTCGCCGAGCTTCTCGACCGTTTGCTCCTGACACCGCAGCGTAACGGCAAGCTGCGCCTCCTCGTCGATTATTTCCGGCACGTGCCGGACCCGGAGCGCGGCTATGCGCTGGCGGCCATCACCGGTGGGCTGGACATACGAAGCGTCAAGCCCGCCATGCTGCGCGCGCTGATGGCCGAGCGGATGGACGAGGTGCTGTTCGGCTATTCCTACGACTATGTCGGCGACCTGGCGGAAACCATCGCCCTGGCATGGCCCGAGCGGGAGCCGGCGGGTGCTTCGGGGCCGCTGCCTGCGCCACCCGGTCTGGCGGAGGTGATCCACGCGCTGGACGGCGCCACGCGTGCGGAAGGCCCGCGCTTGGTGGAAGCGTGGCTGGACGTCCTGGAATCGCAGGGGCGATATGCCCTGCTGAAGCTTGTCACCGGTTCGTTGCGCATCGGCGTTTCCTCGCGGCTGGCCAAGCAGGCGCTTGCCGATTTCGGAACGCGCGACGTCGCCGAAATCGAGGAGTTGTGGCACGGGCTGACACCGCCCTACGAGGATCTGTTCGCATGGCTGGAGGGGCGGGCGGACAAGCCGGCATCGGCGGCCCGCGCGCCGTTTCGCCCGGTCATGCTGTCGCAGCCGCTGGAGGATGGCGACCAGGCCCGTATCAAGCCAGAGGATTATGCCGCCGAGTGGAAATGGGACGGCATCCGCGTGCAGGCCACGGTGGATGGCGGCGTCAGACGGCTCTATTCACGCACGGGCGACGATATCTCCGGCTCGTTTCCGGATCTTGTCGATTACATGACCTATGACGGCACGCTGGACGGCGAGCTTCTGGTGGCGCGCGCGGCCTTGCCCGACGAGCCGGCTGTCGAAGGCGGCGGTATCGTTGCGGCGAGCTTTTCCGATCTCCAGCAACGGTTGAACCGCAAGGCCGTGTCCGCCGCCGTCATGCGCAAATATCCTGTGTTCCTGCGTGCCTACGACCTTCTGCAGGATGGCGCGGAGGATATACGGGCGCTGCCCTATACCGAGCGGCGCCGCCGGCTGGAAGCGTTCCTGGTCCATCTGGAGCCGACGCGCTTCGACCTGTCGCACCAGGTCGCCTACAGCAGCCTGGGCGAGTTGGCGGCGATGCGGGCAGAGCCGCCCCACAGCGTGATCGAGGGGCTGATGCTCAAGCAACTCACCTCGCCCTACGTGCCGGGGCGCCCGAAGGGGCCATGGTTCAAGTGGAAGCGGAACCCCCATCTTATCGATGCCGTGCTGATGTATGCGCAGCGTGGCCATGGCAAGCGCTCCAGCTACTATTCGGACTACACGTTCGGTGTCTGGACGGGGCCGGAGGATGCGCCGGAACTGGTGCCGGTCGGCAAGGCCTATTTCGGCTTCACCGACGAGGAGTTGCGCCGGCTCGACAAATACATCCGCGACAATACGATAGAGCGCTACGGCCCGGTACGATCCGTCCGGGCAGAGCCCGACCATGGCCTCGTCATCGAAGTCGCCTTCGAGGGGCTGCAGAAGTCGGCCCGCCATCGCTCCGGCGTGGCCATGCGCTTTCCGCGCGTCTCGCGCCTGCGCTGGGACAAGCCTGCCTTCGAGGCCGACCGGCTGGATACGTTGCAGGCGATGCTGCAATGATGACGAAAGGTTTCGCGCGGTAGATCGCCTTGCCTCTGCCGCAAGGCACGCATAAGTGAGGCCGAACAGACAGACGAGGGTGTCCATGCCGGGTTCAGTTTCCAATTTTCTGGGTGGATCGCCTTTGTCGGTCATCGTGCGGCTGGCGATCCTGTCGCTGCTCGTCGGTATCCTGATGAGCTGGTTCGACATCCGGCCCGTCGAACTCGTCGACTGGGTGGTCGATTTCGGGCGCTATCTCTGGAATTCCGTCTTCGGCTCGCTCAACCGCGCCATCGACTATTTCCTGCTCGGCGCGGTGATCGTGGTGCCGATCTTCCTGATCTCGCGGCTTGCCAAGATGGGCAAGCGCTCATGACGCCACTCGTCTTTACGGCGGTCATTGCCGCGGCGCTTCTTCATGCGCTGTGGAATGCCCTCCTGAAGACGCAAAGCGACAAATATGCCGGCGCGCTCGGTGTCTCGGTCGGCGGTGTGCCGCTGGCCGTGGCCTGCCTTCTGGCCGCGGGCCTTCCAGCGGCGGAAAGCTGGCCCTATGTCGCTTCGTCCGCGTTGATCCACACGTTTTACTTCGTTTGCCTGCTCAATGCCTATCGCGCGGCGGACTTTACGCAGGTCTATCCCATCGCGCGGGGCGCGGCGCCCGTCATCACGGCCATTGCCGGCACCTTGCTGGTCGGCGAGGTGCTGACGCCGCTGCAGACGGCCTCGGTCATGGTCATCGCCTGCGGCGTCATGAGCCTCGTCTTTGCCGGCCGGGGCAGCCGTCGGCTGACGCGCGCCGGCCTGCTCTGGGCGCTGGCCACCAGCGCCATCATCGCCACCTATTCCGTCAATGACGGCATCGGCGCGCGCCTGGCCGGCAACAGCTTCGCCTTCTATGGCGCATCCGCTACGCTGAACGCGGTGTTGCTGACGGCCTATATCGGCTGGCGGCATCCGCCCGCCATCCGCAACAGCTTCACCACCGGGCGGCGGGCGCTGCTGATCGGCGGGCCGGTGTCCTTTATCGCCTATGCGCTGGTGACGTGGGCCTTCTCGCAGGCGCCTATCGCGATGGTGTCCGCCCTGCGCGAGATTTCCATCGTCTTCGCAATCCTGATCGGCACCTTCATCCTGCGCGAGCGGATGGACTGGCGGCGCATCGCCTCGTCCTTCGTGACGCTGATGGGCGTTCTTCTGCTGCGGGCCGCCAAGTAGCGTCAGCTAAATTCGCGCGCCACGCGGTGCAGGATGGTGTGCCGGCGTGCCAGGGTGTCGATGTCGCGGCTGTAACCGCCGCCGATGACGCCGACCACCGGTATGTTCCGCTGCCGGAAAAAACCGATGACGCGCCGGTCGCGTTCGGCAAGGCCATTGTCGCTGAGGGCCAGGCGGCCAAGCCTGTCGTCGGCATGCGGGTCCACCCCGGCATTGTAGAAGACGATGTCGGGGCGGGCGCGGCGCAACGCTTCGTCCAGAAGGGCCGGCAGCATCGCCAGATAGGCGGCATCCACCATGCCGTCCGGCAGGGGGACATCGAGGTCGGAGACGGCCTTTTCGTAAGGATAGTTCCGTGCCGCATGCATGGACAGGGTGAAGACGGCGTCATCATCCGCGAAGATGCGGGCGGTTCCGTCACCCTGGTGGACATCGCAATCGAAGACGAGGATGTGGGCGACGTCACCATCCGCCAGAAGGGTGGCCGCGGCGACGGCCACATCGTTGAAGACGGAAAACCCCGCTCCGCCGCTGCGGGAGGCATGGTGGCTGCCGCCCGCCGTATTGCAGGCAAGGCCGACATCCAGCGCAAGCTGCGCCGCGATCACCGTGCCGCCGGTGGCGTGCAGAGAGCGCCTGGCGACGCGCTCGTCCACGGTGAAGCCGATGGCCTTGTCTTCCTGCGGGGTGGTGGTGCAGGTGACGATGCGTTGCACATAGCCCGGGTCGTGCGCGCGCTCCAGCCAGCTTTCCAGAGCCGGCGCGGCAGGGTGGAACCCCTCGGGCCCGACGACCCCGTCCTCCCGCAGGATCTGCGCGATCCTGGAGAATTTCGACATCGGGAAGCGGTGCCCCGTATCGAAAAGGGCATCATAGGCAGGATGGTGGATGAATGGCGGCGTCAGTTGCCGACCTGTTCGGCGGGTGGCGGCCCGCGCTCCAGTATTTCATCCACGCGCGTATCGCGGATACGCCTGAGGTTCGGCGCGCGCGATTTGTCGAGATAGTGCACGAGGCCGTTGAGAATGCGCAGCGGCAGGCGAGGCCCGGCATAGACGAGGGCGGTGTAGAACTGCACGAGATCTGCCCCGGCCTCCATCTTGGCCAGGCAGGTGCGGGCGCTTTCCACGCCGCCCGCGCCAATCAGCGGAAAGTCCGGCCCGAGCGCCTTGCGGAAAGCCGCCAACGCAAAGCTGGACCGGCTGATCAACGGCCGGCCCGAGAGGCCGCCGGATTCTTCGCCGTGTTCGCGCCCTTCCACGCCGTAGCGCGACAGGGTGGTGTTGGACACGATCAGGCCATCCAGCTTGTACTTGCGCACCGTGTCGGCGATGGCGCCGATTTCCGGCAGGGACAGGTCGGGCGCCACCTTCAGGAAGATCGGGCAGGGGGGCACGGCGGCCAGCGCGGCCGCGCCGTCGCGCGCTGCGGCCACCGCGTGCATCAGCTCGACCAGTTCGTCGCCCTTCTGCAGCGTGCGCAGGCCCGGCGTGTTGGGCGACGAGATATTGACGGTCAGATAGCTGGCCAGCGGCGCAAAGCAGTGAACGCCGGCGACATAGTCGGCGATGCGATTGCCGCTGTCCTTGTTGGCGCCGATGTTGACGCCGACGATACCCGCCTTGCGCACGCGCTTCTTCAGGCGGGCGGCAACTTCGGCGTGGCCGTCATTGTTGAAGCCCAGCCGGTTGATGATGGCGCCGGCCTCGGGCAGGCGGAAGATGCGTGGCTTCGGGTTGCCTTCCTGCGGCTGCGGCGTGACGGTGCCGACCTCGATGAAGCCGAACCCCATCTTCAACATGGCGTCGGGCACTTCGCCGTTCTTGTCGTAGCCTGCCGCCAGCCCCAGCGGGTTGGGGAAGGACAGCCCGGCCAGCTCAACCTTCAGGCGCGGGTCTGTCGGCACTTCGATGCGCGGCAGCAGCCCGGTCTTCAGGGCGCGGATGGACAATGTATGGGCCTGCTCCGGGTCCAGCCGGAACAGCAATGGTTTGGCCCAGCGATAGGCGACGCTCATCGGATAGACTCCGGAAATGCGTGGCGACCATCCTCGGACAGCCCAATCTCGGTGGCGAAGATCACGCTGTCCATGGCAAGGTCGCCGTAGAGATGAGGGAAAAGCGCGCCGCCGCGCGATGGTTCCCAGCGCAGTTCCGCTCCAAGCCGGCGCGGGTCCACAGCCACCAACAGCAGGTCGCGCTGGCCCTTGAAGTGCTTTTCCGCCGTTTCGCGTAGCTGGGAGCCGGTCGAAAAATGGATGAAGCCGTCCTGCAGGTCGACGGGCAGGCCCGTGAAGCGGCCGGATTCCTCGGCCTGTGCCCAGATCTGGGCCGGGACGAGCTTATAGATGGGTTCGTTGCGGTTCATCGGTTGTCCGAAATGCAAGGGGACGTCATCGGGCAGCGGTCGAACCGGCCAGCGCGACATCGGCGATGCCGCCGATGAATTTCGACATTTCACTCATCGAGGTTTCACCGGCCTTCCGGCCGAATGCCTGGAAGACATGGCAGCCGCCCGTCCAGACGGAAAGGTCCGATACGTTGCCGGCGGCCATCCAGCGTGCAGCCATGAACAGCGAGTCGTCGAGAAGAAGGTCCTGTGTGCCGACGGTGAAGAGCGCCGGCGGCAGCCCGGACAGGTCCGCATAAAGCGGCGATATCGCTGGATCGCGCAGGCTGTACGCCTCGGGCACGAAACGCATGACGAATTCCTTGATGTCCTCGGTGTTGAGGACAAGCCGTTCCGTGCCGGCATTGCGCACGCTGGGCGTCAGCGACAGGTCGTAGCAGCCGGCATTCAGGTTGGCGGCGGAAAACGGCACCAGGCGATGCCCGTCCCGAAGCCGCAGCAGCGTCAGCACGCTGAGATGCGCCCCGGCGGATTCGCCGCCGATCGCCAGAAAATCCGTCGGCGCTCCCTCGATTTCGCCGCGCACCAGGGCAAGGGCGGCATCCTCGCAATCGTCGGGCGCGGCCGGAAAGGGATGTTCGGGCGCCAGCCGGTAATCCACCGACACCGTTGCAAGGCCCGTCGCGTCGGCCAGCCGCCGCAGGGCAGCATCGCTTTCGACCGCTTCGCCGAATACCCAGCCGCCGCCGTGGATATGCAGGTATGTGCCGCGCGGCTTGCCGCCTGCCGGCATCAGGATTCGAAGCGTAATGTCGTTGCCGTCGCGGCCGCGAACTCTGCGCGTGATCGCATCCGGATCGGGGGCGACAGGCGGGAAAACGCCTTTCCCCTCGCGGCGCGCCTCACGGACGACCTCCTCGGGGAAATCCCATGGGCTGGGACGCGTTTTCTGAAATGCGACGATAGAGGCATTCAGTTCCGCCAACTCGTCGGAAACAAGCCCCTTATCGAACATTGCCCGGTTGATGACGATCGATTGGCCCGTCATTTGTCCTCGTGCGCCATACGCCAAGTCTGCACGTTCTAAAGCCTTTCCTGCCGCAGGGGAAGCGCCGCCCGGCCCATCGAGGCGCCGGCGTGCCGTCTCACGCGAAAGCGGCTGCGTTTAACCATTGCGGTGCGCGCTGGCAAGCTGCGGCAGGGCCGCGCAGCGTATTGCGACGCAATTTCGAGTTGCATCCGTCGGCATCGGAGAACATTGTCTCATCTTCAACGGCCGATCACATCGGCGTGTCGCGTAGTGCAGGGGCTGAAGAGGGGTACGCATGCTCAAGGAGTTTCGGGAGTTCGCCCTCAAGGGCAACATGGTCGATCTGGCCATCGGTATCATCATCGGTGCGGCCTTTTCGGGCCTCGTCAACTCCATCGTCGCCGATATCATCATGCCGCTCGTCGGTTTGCTCACGGGTGGCGGCGTAGACTTTTCCAACCTCTTCATTCCGCTGTCCAGCAACGTTACGGCGGCCGGTCTTGCGCAGGCGCGCGAACAGGGGCCCGTGCTGGCCTATGGCGCCTTCCTGACGCTGCTCATCAATTTCATGATCGTCGCCTTCGTGCTGTTCATGGTGGTCAAGGGCATGAACAGGCTGAAGCGCAAGGAAGAGGCAAAGCCGCCGGAGGCCGCCGAAGTCCCGCGCGACGAAAAGCTTCTCGAAGAGATCCGCGACATCCTTGCCGCCGGCAACCCGAACCGGCCGGGCACGACGCCGGGCTCGGGCCGCATTCCGGGTACGGACTTCTGATCCACGACCGTTGGGGGAGCCGAGCGGCTCCCCCCGCCATCCGGATGCCGGTTCCCGACGCCGGCACGGCGTGCTTGCCGCCCGGGCTGACGGCATGCGCGCAATTAATCCAAATCCCTTGACGGACACCCTCGTTTGGCGCACTGCCCATGGCAAACCATCGGGCCGCTCAAGCGGCATCCTGCGCCCCGGGGCATCGGACATGACACTTCTTCAAAAGCTGAGCACGAGCGCCCTGGCGGCGCCGGAGAGCGGTATCGTATCGCTGGTCAATTATGCGCGCGGCCGCGAGGGGCTCATTCCGCTCTGGGTCGGCGAAGGGGACCTCGCCACACCATCCTTCATCGCGGATGCCGCCCGGCGCAGCCTGGATGCGGGCGAAACCTTCTACACCTGGCAGCGGGGCCTGCCCGAGCTTCGGCAGGCGCTGGCCGACTATGTCGGTAACCTGTACGCATTCGAGCCGACCGCCGACCGCTTCTTCGTCACCGGCTCCGGCATGCACGCCATCCAGATCGCCGTCGATCTCGTGGCCGGCCCCGGCGACGAACTCGTCTATATCGGTCCGCTTTGGCCCAACTTCGCGGCCGCCGCCGATCTTTCCGGCTCCAGGGCCGTCGAGGTGCTCCTGGATGAGCGGGACGGGATGTGGTCGCTGGACCTCGACCGCCTCAAGGCGGCGATCGGGCCACGGACAAAGGCGATCTTCGTCAACAGCCCCAACAACCCCACGGGCTGGACGGCCGATCTCGATACGCTGCGCGCCATTCTGGACATGGCGCGGGCGGCCGGCATCTTCATCATCGCCGACGAAATCTACGGGCGCTTCTTCTATCAGGGCGGCCGGGCGCCGTCCTTCCACGACGTGATGCAGCCGGACGATGCGATCCTCTTCGTCAACTCCTTCTCCAAGAACTGGGCGATGACGGGCTGGCGGGTGGGCTGGATCGAGGCGCCGGCCGAGTTCGGCGACGTCATCGAGAACCTTGTCCAATACTCCAATTCCGGCGTCGCCCCCTTCATGCAGCGGGCCGCCATCGCGGCCCTGCGCGAGGGCGAGGCGTTCGTGGAAGGCCAGGTCGCCCGCGCCCGGACGGCACGCGACATCTTCTGCGAGACGCTGCGCGCCACCAACCGTGTTGCGCTGACCATGCCGGCCGGCGCGTTCTATGCCTTCTTCGCCATAGACGGCGTCGGCGATGCGCGGGCCGCGGCCATCCGCATCGTGGATGAGGCCGGCGTCGGACTGGCGCCGGGCGCCGCCTTCGGCAATAGCGCGGCACCCTATATGCGCGCCTGCTTCAACCGGCGCCTGGACGAAGTCGAGGAAGCCGCCGCCCGCATCGCCCGTTGGGTGCGGCAGGCGGCGTGACGTCCGGAATGCCGGAAGCGGCCCGACTGCCCCTGACGCTCCTGTTCGGTGCGGCGGGAGGGGCGGTCGCGCATCTGGCCGGAATGCCGGCAGGATGGTTGCTGGGCTCCATGCTGGCAACGCTGGCCAGCGTGCTGTGCGGCTTCAAGCCATCGCTGCCGAACTGGCTGCGCGACATCACCTTTTTCATCCTTGGCATCCAGGCCGGGTCCGGCGTCACCCCTGCGGTCATCGAGCAGCTCGCCCTCTGGCCGCTATCCTTCGCGATCCAGATGGCGGGCGTGGTGGTGGTAGCGCTGGTCACCATGCTGTTTCTGGAGCGCGCCTTCGGATGGGACAGGGAAACGGCCCTCTTCTCGTCGTTGCCGGGGGCGCTGTCCTTCGTGCTTGCGGCAGCGTCCGAGACGCGCGCCGACATGACGCGCATCACGGTGCTGCAGACAGTGCGGCTTTTTTTCCTGATCGCGGTGCTGGTGCCGCTGCTGGGATGGCTGGAAGGCGATGAATCGAGAGTGCCCGCCATGGCCGCCCATGGCGATGCCGTGTGGCAATATCCGCTTCTGGTGGTCGTCTGCGCGGTCGCTGCGTGGGCCGGCGTCCGCAGCCGTGTGCCAGGGGGTCTCATTCTCGGTGCGCTCGTCGGCAGCGCCGTCCTGCATGGCGTGGACGTGGTGACGGTGGGCGTGCCGCCTTTGATTGCGACGCCGGGTCTTGTCGCCATGGGGGCGTTGATTGGCTCCCGGCTGCAGCGCGAGGACAGGGGTGCGCTGCCGCAGCTTCTGCCGGCCTCGATCGGCGCGTTCGTCATCGGACTGTCGATCATGACGCTGTCGGGCCTTGCCGCGATCTGGGCCCTGGGGCTCGACATCGGCCGCGTGTCGCTGGCCTATGCGCCCGGCGCGCTCGAGGCGCTGACGGTGCTGGCCTACCAGTTCGACATCGACCCCGCCTATGTTGCCGCCCACCATGTCGTGCGCTTCGTCGGCATTGTGCTGCTGGTGCCCGTTCTGGCGCGCCGCCTGCCACGCCGTGCCCCCACCTTGGCCGATGCAGTGCGGTCCGAGGCGACCTTGCCATCGGCCGCCCACGATACCGAAGCCACGGGCCGCGAGCACTGAACCGGCCGGCACAACGCGTCAGCCGCCGCGCAGGCGCGTTTCCAGAAGGTCGAGCTCGCGCACCAGCTTGCGCATGATGTCTTCCGGCAGGCGGTGCGTGCGCGTCAGGTGGTAGAAAGTGTTGCGCTCGGCCTCGATGCCGGCCAGCCGCAGATCGCGTTCGATCGCCTCCATCCTGCGCATCGCCTCCGCGTCTTCGCCGGTAGAGGTGCCGCGCTGCAGGCGCAGGCGATAGACGTCCATGATATGGGCGGCCGCATCCGCATAGATGTCGGCTTCGTCTGCGCTTTTGCCGCTGAGGCGGTATTGCGCCGTCTCCACCGCCTTCATGCCGGCCTGCGCGGCTGCCAGCCGCGCACGGTCTTCTTCTTTCCGGTGGGTCGGTTCCGGCGGCAGATGCAGCCCGGACAGCACCGTCGGCAGGCCGATGCTGGCAATCACCAGCGACAGGATGATGACGCCGGCGGCAAGGAAGATGGCAAGATCGCGCGCAGGGAACGGCGAGCCGTCCGGCAGCAGCAAGGGCAGGCTCATGACGCCGGCAAGCGTGATGGAGCCGCGCACGCCGGCCAGCGCCGTGGCAACCACCAGGCGCCAGTTGGGCGCCGTCACGCTATGGCCGCGCCGCGCCGCACGAAACATGGTGAAGCGAAGCGCCGTCCAGGTCCAGACGAAGCGAAGAAGCACCAGACCCACGGTCATCGCCAGGATGTATATGGCCAGCCATGCCGGCTGGTGGTGGCCCGTGTCGCGGACGACTCCAGCGGCGCCATCGACGATGCGCGGAAGCTGCTCTCCGAGGATCACGAAGGTCATGCCGTTGGCGGCGAACTGGACCGTATCCCAGAAGGAGGCGCGGCGAACGCGCGTCATGGCAAGCGCCTGGCCCCACTGCTCGACATAGCTCATGCTGATGCCGGCGCCCACGGCGGCAAGAATGCCGGAGCATCCGAGATGCTCCGCCAGGAGATAGGCGCCGAAGGGCGTCAGCAGGCTTATGAGGATTTGCGATCCCGTTTCCTCGCCGTAGCGCAGCGAGGTGAAGCGCTTGGCCCGCGTGATCGCGTAGGTGAGCACGATGCCGACCGCCAGCCCGCCGGCCGACATCCAGACAAGGCTGCCGAAAGCATCTGCCAGCGAAAAGGTGCCCGTTGCGGCGGCGACGACCGCGAACCGCATGCAGACGAGGCCGGAGGCATCGTTGAGCAGCGACTCGCCTTCCAGAATGTGCATGAGCCGCGTGGGTATGGGTGTCCGCGACGCGATGGCCGACACGGCGACCGGGTCGGTCGGGGAGACGACCGCGGCCAGCGCAAAGGCCACGGCCAGCGGCATGGAGGGGATAAGCCAGTTCAGGAAGAAGCCAAGGCCGACCACGGTGAAGACGACGAGGCCGAAGGCCAGCGCCAGAATGGTTCTGGCGTCGTGGAACAGGCCGTCCTTGGGAATTCTCCAGCCGTCCAGGAACAAGAGCGGCGGCAGGAACAGCAGCATGAAGATTTCGGGCTGCAGGATAATGCCGAAATCGAAGCTTGCCGAGATCGTGGCGCCAAGCGCGATCTGGACCAGCGGCAACGGTATGGGTAGCGGCAGCGCCCGCGTGATCGTGCCGCTGATCGCGACGGCGACGAGCAGGACAAGTACGGGTAGAACCGATTCCATTCAACTATCCAGACAGGCGATGCCGCATTTGCGGCGGCAGCTTATCCGCCTGCCTTGGATACGACCAGTGGTGTTGCCGGCATGTCTGCCTCGCCCTGTGCGGGCCGGTCGCCGGCAAAGGGAATGCCCACCGAGATCCAGGTTTCCACCAGCGCATCGCGCAGCGTATCGATCAGCGCGTCGCCATGCAGCGGCGTCGGCGTGATGCGCAGGCGTTCGGTGCCACGCGGCACGGTGGGGTAGTTGATCGGCTGGATATAGATGCCATGCCGCGTCAGCAGATGGTCGCTGGCTTGCTTGCAAAGGTCGGGGTCGCCCACCAGCACCGGCACGATGTGCGTGTCCGACGGCATGACCGGCAGGTTCGCGGCAGCAAAAACGGCCTTGGCGCGCGATGCCTGCCGCTGTTGCCCGTCCCGCTCGGCCTGCGATTGCTTCAGATGGCGGATGGAGGCCGTCGCTGCCGCTGCGAGGGCGGGGGGCAGGGCGGTGGTGAAGATGAATCCCGGCGCATAGGAGCGCACGGCGTCGATCAGATGTTGCGAGCCGGTGATGTAGCCGCCGAGGACGCCGAAAGCCTTGGCCAGCGTACCCTCGATCACGTCGATGCGGGCCGCGACACCGTCACGCTCGGAGATGCCGCCGCCGCGCGCGCCGTACATGCCCACCGCATGCACCTCGTCGATATAGGTCATCGCGTTGTAGCGATCCGCGAGGTCGCAGATTTGCGCGATGGGCGCGATGTCGCCATCCATCGAGTAGACGCTCTCGAACACGATCAGCTTGGGGCGGCCGGGTTCTGCCGCCTTCAACAGCTCTTCCAGATGCGCCACGTCGTTGTGGCGGAATATCTGCTTCTTGCCGCCGGCCTTGCGCACGCCCTCGATCATCGAGGCGTGGTTGAGCTCGTCCGACAGGATGAGGCAATCCGGCAGCAGGCGGGCGATGGTGGAGATGGACGCCTCGTTGGAGACGAAGCCGGAGGTGAAGACCAGCGCGGCCTCCTTGCCGTGCAGGTCTGCCAGCTCCTGCTCAAGCTCGACGAGCGGGTGGTTGGTGCCGGAGATATTGCGCGTGCCGCCCGCGCCGGTGCCCATGATGCCGGCTGTCTCGCGCATGGCGGTGACGACCGCATCGTGCTGGCCCATGCCGAGATAGTCGTTGGAACACCAGACGGTGATTTCCTCTGCCTTGCCGTCATGCCGCCAGATCGCCTGCGGGAAACGGCCCGCGATCCGCTCGAGGTCGGCGAAGACGCGGTAACGCTTCTCGGCGTGGAGCGCCTCGATGGCGGACCTGAAGTGGCTCTGATAATCGATCATCCGGAACTCCTTCGTAAGAAGGGTTCTAAGGTCCTGAGCGCGCCAAGTCCATGCCCGGAACGGTGCCTTGGACATTCTGTCCAATACGGCTCAATCCGCCTCTGGGCGGGCCTCGTCCTGCGCGTCATCCGGCTCGTCCATCAGAGACCGGCGCGCCTTGGCCTGCGCCTTGCGCTTCTTCAGATTGTCGCGAAGCTGCTCCTCGAGCCGCTTCTGCCGCTGCACCTTGCCGGGTTCGATAGGCTTGTGGGAACTCATCCGCCATTGCCCCTGTCGTCGGCACGGTTGTAGAGCGTCAGCGCCTCATGCGTGGACAGGCGCGGCCGCCAGCCCGTGCGCAGGCGGATCTTGGCCGTGTCCACCACGAACTCGGCAAAGAGCCTGTCGGTGATCTCGGACTTGCCGGCCAGCCGCGCGACAAGGCGCAGCAGGCCCACCGGCATGGCGAACAGCCCGGGCGACCGGCCCCGCGCACCACGCATGGCCGCGACCAGCTCCGACAGCGTCGTCGGGGCGTCGTCGGCAACCAGGAAGGTGCGGCCGGCAGCGGCCGGATGCACGATCATCGCCATGATGGCCTCGACCGCATTGTCGACGGCCAGGATGCTGCGCCGGTTGCGGGCAGAGCGAAAGGGCAGGGGCAACCGGGTCGCGGCCAGCCTTTCCAGCTTGGCGATGGCGCCCTTTCCGCCGGGTCCGTAAACGGCGGGCAGGCGCATGATCGTATATTCGGTGGCGCTGTCTTCCAGCTCGGCGCGCAGGCGGCGCTCGGCCTCGAGCTTGGAGGCCGCGTAATTGTCGACCGGGCGCGGCCTGTCATCCTCGATGATGGGCTTGTCGCCCTGCATGGAATGAATATTGGCCGTGCTGGCGAAGACGAATCGGCGCACGCCGGTTTCCGCTGCCACCCGCGCCAGCGCGGCGGTGCCACCGGCATTGGCCTGCCCCAGCGCCACCGCGTCGTCCATGGCGGTGTCGCCACGCTCGGGGTTGAGGGCGGCAAGATGCACGATGGCGTCGAGGCCGAGGGGCCATCTCTCGTGCCGGCGTATGCGCGACAAGTCGCGCGGGGAATCCAGCGTCTCGGCCCGCTCGTCCGGGCTTGTCGCGTCCTCGCGCACGAGCACCGTCACCGCGTGCCCTTCGTCGAGCAGGCGCGAAACGAGGCGGCGACCGATGAACCCAGTTGAGCCTGTGACGAGGATGCGCATGAGACTGCTTGAAACGACTCCAATTCGTGATCGGTCGTTTCTTCCTTGCCCAATTCGTGGCTTTGCGGCAATTCGCTTGTCCCATGAAACGTGTTTTTGACATAGCAGCGAGCTTTTTCGGTCTCATATGCTTCGGCTGGCTGATCCTGCTGCTTGCGGCGATGATCCGCCGCGATACGCCGGGACCGGGCATTTTCCGGCAGGTTCGCGTTGGGCGGAACGAGCAGCCCTTCACCTGCTACAAGCTGCGCACCATGGCGTCCGGCACCGTATCGGCGGCCTCGCACGAAACGCCGCGCGCGGCAGTGACGGGGCTTGGCGTGCGCCTGCGCGCCTGGAAACTCGACGAGCTGCCGCAGCTATGGAACGTGTTGAAGGGCGACATGAGCTTCGTTGGCCCGCGCCCCTGCCTGCCTGTCCAGACCGTGCTGATAGAGGCGCGCCGGCGGGAAGGCGCCTTCCGCGTGCGGCCCGGCATTACCGGGCCGGCGCAGGTGCGCGGCATCGACATGTCGGAGCCGGAGCGGCTGGCGCGCATCGACGGCGCCTATGCGCGCGCGTCCGGCTTCTGGAGCGATCTTCTCCTGATCCTCCAGACGGTCACGGGCAAGGGCCGGGGCGACAGGGTGCGGTGATTTCACAAGCGCCGCCAATTGCCTTATAGACCCCGAACTCCCGGCCGCCGGGACCAGATCGAAAGGCCTTCCATGAACCTGATCGACCCAATCGGCTTTGCTGCGGAGCTTGCGGCCCACGCCGAGCGGCATGGCCCCATAACGATCGGCCTTGCCGGAGCCGGCCAGATGGGCACCGACATCGTCGTTCAGGCGGCCTTGATGCGGGGCATCCGCATCGGCGCCATTGCCGCCAGCCGCCCGACCCGGCCGATGGAGGCCATCGCCATGGCCGGCCACAGCGAGGGCCACGGAATCATCGTCGATACGGACGCCGCCATAGACGCCGCCATCGAGGCCGGGCGGATCGCGGTGACGGACGACCTTACGGCACTCACCCGCGCCGGGCGCATCGACGTCGTGGTGGATGCCACGGGCAGCCCCGAGATCGGCACGCTGCTGGCGCTGGAATCCATCCGCAACGGCAAGCATATCGTGATGCTGAACGTGGAAGCCGACATAACGGTCGGCCGCTATCTGGCGGAAGAAGCCCGCAAGGCCGGCGTGGTCTATACGGGGTCCGCCGGGGACGAGCCCGCCGCGACGCTGGACCTGATCGCATTTGCGCAGGCGCTGGGGATGGACGTCATCGCTGCCGGCAAGGGCAAGAACAACGCGCTGGATTTCAACGCCGTGCCGTCCGACTTCGAGGAAGAGGCACGCGCCCGCAACATGAATCCCCGTATTCTGGTGGAATTCGTCGACGGCTCGAAGACCATGGTCGAGATGACGGCCATCGCCAATTGCACCGGGCTGCTGCCCGACGTGCCGGGAATGCACGGCCCTGCCGCCACGCTGGATAATCTGGCGCAAATCCTGTGCACCGAAGCGGATGGTGGCATCCTGTCCCGCCCCGGCTGCGTCGACTACACCATCGGCAAGGGCGTCGCGCCGGGCGTCTTCTGCGTGGTGAAGCCCAGGCACGAGCGCGCCATCGAGCGCATGGCCGACCTGAAGGTCGGGCCCGGGCCCTGCTTCACGCTGACGCGGCCCTTTCACCTGACCAGCCTGGAAACGCCGCTGTCGGCTGCCCGGGCCGTGATGTATCGCAAGCCCGACATGGTTCCGCTGGCGCGCCCCGTTGCCGAATGCGGCGCCATCGCCAAGCGCGACCTGGCCCCCGGCCAGACGCTGCAGCGCATCGGCATGGAAGATTATCGCGGCTACGCCATGACATGGGTAGACGGCCGTGCCGCGAAGGCATTGCCGCTCGGGCTTGCCGAGGGCTCCCGCGTGACGCGGGCCGTCAAGGCCGGCGAGCTTCTGACGCACGAAAATTGCGCGGCGGACGAAAGCCTCAACGTGACGCGTATCCGCAAGGAGATCGACGAGGCCGACACGCAGTACCTAAGGTGATGCATCAGGTGAAGCGGCTGTCGTAAACCTGCCGTAGCGCGCGCTTTTCGCTGTCCATCTGCAATGTCTTTTCGCACCGCTCCAACAGCTCCAGCGCATGGCGGCGCGATGCGGCGCGGAAGTCCGGCCCACCCAGATCGTGCAGGCTGGCGAACGCCTTCATCAGCCGCACCGACACCTCGATCTCGGCCGCGCCATCACGCCCGAACGAGGTGAACATGTCGTCGAACAGATCGTCGGCCTCTATCCGCGCCACATAGACCCGGTCATGGCGGATTTCCGACGCCTCGGACGGCTGCGCGGCGGCGGCCATGACGCGCAGCGACCGCCCGATAATATCGATGGCCGTGCCGATATCGTTGATCGCCGCCGATAGCGCCCGCGCGCCGATCTCGGCAAGCACCGCGACGGCAAAACGCGGGTCCTGGTCGAAGGAGCGTTGATCGCCGATCGTCAGCGCCTGCAGGATTGCTGCATCCTCCGGCAAATCGCCGTCACCTGCGATTTCCAGTACGGGGCGCGAGGGATCGCAAAAGGTGCCGACGTTGGACAGAAGTGCGATCCGGCATTCGTGCCGCTCTGCAAGGGCCTGAAGGCCTGCAAAATCGACGTGCTGGATATATCCTATGGTTCGGCAACGGAGCTTGCGGCGGTTGCCGTCCGCAGGGAAGTCCAGCCTGTTTCGGCAGCCCCTGAACGGATCCTTGGCATAGGCTTCGACGACATCGAGGGCCACCTTCTCCACGCGCTGCGCGGTATCGCCCACGCGGCCGATGCGCGACAGGTAGTCGATCCAGCGCAGCAGGGTAAACACGGTGACCACGATGACGGCGATGGTTGCGCCGAACAGGATGACGCGGCCCTGCTCGCCATAGGTGCCGGTGGACAGGGCGATGATGCCGACGATGGAGTACAGGAACACGCCGACAAAGGTGGACAGCACGTTCTGGCTGGTCGGGTCGGCCATCAGCAGGCGCGTCGCGCGCGGCGTGGCGTTGGTGGTGGCCGAGGAATAGGCGCCCACCATGATGTTGAGCGAGAATGTCGTGACCGCCAGCATGCTGGACGCCAGGATGCCGAGGATATTGTCCACCGCGTCGGCGCCGATGCGGCCGCCGAGTTCCGATGGAATGAGGGGGCTGAGCCACGCCGCCATGAGGGCAGCGATGACGCCGATGGCGGAAAAGATCAGGGATCGGAACCAGAGCCCGCTGGTCAATTGCCTTACGATAAACCGCCAGCGCGACATTCTTTTCTCTTCGGCCCTTTGCGAACGGTCCTTATCTTGGCGCCTTGCTGCGCGGGTCCAGCCTTTCCGCAAGGCCATCGCCCAGAATATTCGCACCCAGCACCGTCATGGCGATGGCCGCACCCGGCGCCAGCGCCATCCATGGGGCAATGCCGAGGTAGCTTTGCGAATCCGCCAGCATGCGGCCCCACGATGGCGAGGGCGGCTGCGTTCCAAGACCGAGATAACCGAGGCCGGCTTCCGTCAGGATGGCGAGCCCGAATTGAAGCGATAGCTGAACCGCCAGAAGACCGCCGATATTGGGCAGCACATGGCTTGCCGCAATCCGCCGGTCGCTGGCGCCAAGCGCCCGCGCCGCCCGTACGAAATCGCTGCGCAGCACCTGTCCGGCCCCGGCATAGGAAACCCTTGCAAAGACCGGCGTGACGAAAAGCGCGATGGCGGCAACCGCGCCGAGCGGCCCGGCCCCGAGCGTGAAAGCCAGCAGCAGAGCCGACAAAACGGGCGGAAAGGCAAACAGGATATCCATGATCCGCATGGTCAGGCCGGCGAGGGCGCCGCCGCGAAGCGCTGCGAAAAGGCCCGTGACGCTGCCGGCGAGGCCGCCGAGCGCCACGGCCGCCAGCGCGATGGACAGGGAGCCCGCCGCCCCCATCATGACCATGGAGGCCGTGTCGCGCCCGAGTTGATCGGTGCCGAGAAGCGCCGTTGCGCCGGGTGGCGTCAGCCGGGCGGGAATGTCCAGGCGCAGGGGCGTCGGGTCCGGCGTCCAGACGAACGACAGAAGAGCCATGGCCGCAGTCACGGTCAGAAGCGCTGTTCCGACGGCGATGCGCCTCATGCAGGCGACCTCGGGTCGGTGGCCGCGATGACGGTCTCGACGGCGAAGTTGACCAGCACGACGATGCCGACGAACAGAAGGATACAGCCCTGCAGCACCGGGATATCCCGTTGCGCCAGCGCCTGTATGGCAAGGCGTCCAAGCCCCGGCAGCACGAAGACGTTTTCCACCAGCACGGCGCCGGCCACGAGGTACGATACCTGCAGGCCCGCAAGCGTCAGGATGGCGGGCAGCGCCGTGCCGAACACATGGCGGCGCATGATGGCCCCATCCGACAAACCTTTCGCACGCGCCGTGCGGACATGATCCTGCGACAGCGCCTCCTGCAACGCGCCGCGCGCGACGCGCGCCAGCACCGCGGCCTGCGGTACGGCAAGGGCGATGGCCGGCAGTATCAGATATGGCAACGCCCCAAACCCATCCTGCCATCCGGGAAAGCTGCCCGTCGGCAAGGGCCCGCTTTGAAAGACCAGAATGAGCAGGATGCCGATGAAGAAGCCGGGCAGGGCGATGCCGCCCTGCGCCAGAAGGGCGACGGCAGCCTCGGCGGCCGGCCGACGGCGCGCCGCCGCCATGGCAAGCGGCAGAGCCAGCAGGGTTGCCGCCAGCATCGCCAGGCCGGCAAGCGGCAGCGTGACGGACAGCCGCTCGAGCAGAAGGCGAGAGACCGGAACGCCGTAGGTTGCCGAAAGCCCGAAATCGCCCCGCGCCGCGTCCCCTATCCAATGCAGGTAGCGAAGCCAGAGCGGCTGATCGAGGCCCAGCTCGGCGCGCAGCGCGGCCAGGGTTTCCGGCGAGGCCGATGTGCCGAGCATGATGGCCGCCTGGTCGCCCGGCAGGACCGACGTCATCAGAAAGATCAGGCTGGCAACCGCCACCAGCGACAGAAGCAGCGTCGCGCCACGTCGCGCCAGGGCGCTGGCCGGGCGGCCCATGCGCCTCACTCGCTGCTCCAGCGAACATCCGTCAAATCGTTGGAGGGAATGGGCTCGTCGTGCCAGAAGCCGGTGAGGCCGCTTCGCCAGACACCGAGCTTCGGCATCACGAACAGGAAGAGCGCCGGGACATCGTCGGCCAGCATCTCCTGCGCTTCGCCATAGAGACTGTCCCTGACGGCGCTGTCGCCGGCCGCCTCCGCGCGCGAAATGATGTCGTTGAAGGCCGGGTTGGCATAGCCGAAATAATAGTCGGGCCGCGCGAAGATATCGATATCCATCGGTTCGGCATGCGCCACGATGGTCATGTCGAAGTCGTGGTTCTGCAGGACATCCGATACCCAGGCCGCCGGAAATTCGGTCGGCACGATCTCCAGGCTGACGCCGATCTCGGCCAGAAAGGCCTGCAGAATTTCGGCCGAGCGCACGGCATAGGGCATCTGCGGAACCTTGATGCGGATGCTGAGCCCGTTGCCGTAACCTGCCTCAACCAAAAGATTTTTTGCCGCATCGGGGTCGTAAGCGAGATGGCCCGTCAAATCCTTGAAGCCCGGATCGTTCGGCGTGTAGTGGCTTCCGATCGGTGTGCCGTAGCCGGACCATGCCCCGTCCACCAGGGCCTGCCTGTCGACGGCCATCATCAAGGCGCGGCGCACGCGCACGTCATCCAGCGGCGGACGGCGAAGGTTCATGCCCGCCACCACCTTCAACTCCGTATTGCCGACGACCGTTTCGAAGGCCGGGTCCGCCTCCAGCGCCGCATAGAGTTCTGGTGCTGCGAACTCCGGAAAGGCATCGACCTGCCCGGAGTTGAGCGCGGCTGCCTGCGCCTGCGGATCGTTGATGAAGCGGAAGGTGGCAGCCGAAAGTTGCGGCGTATGGGCCGTGTTCCAGTAATCGTCGCTCCGCGCCAGCCGCACGCTGTCGCCCGGCTTCCATTCGGCGACGGTGAACGGGCCGGTGCCCACCGGTGCGGTCCGGTTCGTATCGGCGCTGGACGGCTCCACCATGACGCTGGCCGGCCACCCCAGCCAATAGGGGAGATTGCCCGAGGGACGCGACAGGTGGACGATGAGCTTGGCCGGAGCAGGCGCCTCCACGCTGTCGATGGCCGCGAAAAACCGCTTCTGCGGATTGGCCGAGTTTGGCCCGCGCGCGCGGTCCAGTGCAAACTTGGCCACGCCGGCATCGAAGGGGGCCCCGTTATGGAAGCGCACACCCTTCTGCAACTCGAACTCGTAGGTCAGGCCATCGTCCGACAGCGTCCACCGGCGCGCGAGCTGCGGCTGCACCGAGCCGTCCTCGGCGATGCGCGTCAGGCCCTGGAACACGTTCTGCCAGACGATCTGGCCGATGGAAACGGGCGCGGAAATGGTCGGGTCGAGGCCCGCCGGCTCTATCGACATTCCGATCACGACATCGGTTCGCGGCGCCGATAAGGCGCTGCCGCCAAGGGCCAGGGCCAGGCCTGCCGCCAGCATCAATCCGGAAAATCGCATGAGGCTACCGCACCCGCATCAAGAACCGCATGGCCTTCATCCATCACATGCACGGCGCGTTGTCGAGCCCGCGCACGGCGCGTGCTTGACGCTCTTGCGGCGGCAAAATAGTGGAGAGCCATGGACAAGTTCAACGAAGCGGTGAGCCTGCGCTCCAAGGCCGTCACGCGCCTTGCCGACGGGGCAGGGTTCTTCCGTCACATGGCGCGCCAGTATCCGGACGCCTTCGATGCGCGCGCCGGCCGCTTCGCGATGGGGCTGGCGGTAGCCGTGCTGCGCCAGGAAGCCGAGACGCTGACCGTCGAGGCCATGTCCGACGATGCTGGCGATCTGGGCGTCATCAAGGGGATCGTCGCCTACCATATCCAGAACTGGCCGGGTTCCGACGGGTCTTCCGTTGTCTGGACGGGCGATGGCGCCGGGTCGACCGTTTTGCCGCACTTTCGGGCCATGCGCCTGACCGCGCGCCTGTGGTTGACGCCGCGCCTGTGCCGGCTGACGCTGGAAGGGCCGGATCTGCACCGCTTTGCGCGCGGCGGCTGGCATGTCCGGCTGCTGCTGCCCGCCGATAGCAGCAACCCGGTCTGGCCATATGCCGGCCCGGGCGCGCTGCCCATCTGGCCGCAGGGTGCCGACAGGCTGGCCCTGCGCACCTATACGCTGCGCCATGTCCGGCCGGATCGCGGCGAAGTCGATATCGACGTGGTCATGCACCAGCCGGCCGGCCGCATGACCGACTGGGTGTCGCGTGCGGCGCTGGGCGACCCGATCGGCATGATGGGTCCGGGCGGCGGCGAAGTGCCCGAGGTGGATCATGTCTGCCTTGCCGGCGACGAGACGGCCCTTCCGGCTATCGCCCGCGCGCTGGAGCGGCTGCCGGCCGGCGCGCGCGGCCACGCCTTTATCGAGGTTGGCGGGCGTGACGACGAGATGTCGCTGCAAAAACCGGCGGGGGTGGATGTGCGATGGGTGCATCGAATGAACCCCGCAGGCCTTTGCGATGCCCTGCAGCGCGCCGTCGCCGAGTTGGATTGGCCCGGTGGGCAGGGCTCCCTCTATGCCTTTTCCGGCACCGAGTTCGTTGCCTACAAGGCGCTCCGGCATGAGTTCCGCAAGCGGCGCGCGCTCAAGCGCAACCAGCACCTGGCGATGTCCTATTGGCGGCGCGGCATCGCGGAAAGCGCCTGAGCGGCATCAGCCGTCGACGGCACAAAGCGTAGAGCGGGTCAGGAAACGCCGTTCCCGGCCATTGTCGAGCGAGAACATGCCACCGCGACCGGGCACGACGTCGATCAACAGGTCGGTATGCTTCCACGCCTCGTATTGCGAGGCGCTGATATAGAAGGGCGCGCCGCCGATCTCGCCCAGCTTCACGTCCCGGTCGCCGATGATGAAGTCGCCTTGCGGATAGCACATGGGCGACGAGCCGTCGCAGCATCCGCCGGATTGGTGGAACAGGACGGGGCCATGATCCGCGACGATCTCTTCCAGAAGCTGAAGGGCTTCCGGCGTTGCAGTGACCTTGTCCATCGCTCTTCCTCCGGAGGGGGATCGAGCGCCCGTCGCTGGGACGGGCGCTCGATGATGTCTCAAAAGAAGCCGAGCTTCTTCGGGCTGTAGGATACCAGAAGGTTCTTCGTCTGCTGGTAGTGATCGAGCATCATCTTGTGGGTCTCGCGCCCGATGCCGGACTGCTTGTAGCCGCCGAAGGCCGCATGGGCCGGGTAGGCATGGTAGCAATTGGTCCAGACGCGGCCGGCCTGGATGGCGCGTCCGAAGCGGTAGGCCCGGTTTCCATCGCGGGTCCAGACACCGGCGCCGAGGCCATAGAGCGTGTCGTTGGCGATGGACAGCGCCTCTTCATCGTCCTTGAAGGTTGTGACGGACACGACCGGCCCGAAGATCTCCTCCTGGAAGACGCGCATCTTGTTGTGACCCTTGAAGACGGTCGGCTTGACATAGTAGCCGCCGGCCAGGTCGCCCGGCAGTTCGTTGCGCGCGCCGCCCGTCAGCACCTCGGCGCCTTCCTGACGGCCGATGTCGAGGTAGGAGAGGATCTTTTCGAGCTGCTCGCTGGAGGCCTGCGCCCCGATCATCGTGGACGGATCGAGCGGATCGCCCTGCGTGATCGCTTCCACGCGCTTCAGCGCGCGCTCCATGAAGCGGTCGTAGATGGATTCGTGGATCAGCGCGCGGCTTGGGCAGGTGCACACCTCGCCCTGATTGAGCGCGAACATGACGAAGCCTTCGATAG
Source organism: Aureimonas altamirensis (assembly GCF_001463885.1). Taxonomy (GTDB): domain Bacteria; phylum Pseudomonadota; class Alphaproteobacteria; order Rhizobiales; family Rhizobiaceae; genus Aureimonas; species Aureimonas altamirensis. The sequence goes on from NZ_BBWQ01000015.1 coordinate 66,295, forward strand.
CCTTGTCGAAGAAGTCGTCATCCTCTGCCGTTACATCCTGGAAGAAGATGTTGGGTGATTTGCCACCCAGCTCCAACGTGACCGGAATGAGGTTCTGGCTGGCATATTGCATGATGAGGCGGCCGGTGGTGGTTTCACCGGTGAAGGCGATCTTGGCGATCCGGGGCGAAGAGGCCAGCGGCTTGCCGGCTTCCAGCCCGAAACCGTTGACGATATTGAGAACGCCTTCCGGCAGGATGTCGGCGATCAGGTCCGCCCACAGCAGGATGGAGGCCGGCGTCTGCTCGGCCGGCTTCAGCACCACGCAATTGCCTGCGGCAAGCGCGGGAGCAAGCTTCCAGCAGGCCATCAGGATGGGGAAGTTCCACGGAATGATCTGCCCGACGACGCCGAGAGGCTCGTGGAAATGGTAGGCGACGGTGTCGTGGTCGATTTCGGAGAGTGCACCCTCCTGCGCGCGCACCGCGCTGGCAAAGTAGCGGAAATGGTCGATCGCCAGCGGAATGTCGGCCGCCGTCGTTTCGCGGATGGGCTTGCCGTTGTCCCAGGTCTCGGCCAGCGCCAGAAGATCCAGATTCTCTTCCATGCGGTCGGCGATGCGGTTGAGCAGCAATGCGCGCTCGGCCGGGCTGGTGCGGCCCCATGCTTCCTTGGCGGCATGGGCGGCATCCAGCGCCGCTTCCACATCGTCGGCATTGGAGCGTGCCACGCGGCACAGCACCTGGCCGTTGACCGGCGAAGTGTCGTCGAAATACTGGCCTGAACGGGGCTCGACGAACTTGCCGCCGATGAAGTTGCCGTAAGACTCCGCGTAGGGCGATTTCTGCGTGCGGTAGAATTCCACCTTGTTCATCTTTTTCCTCCCGAAAAAGGCGATGCCGCGCCTGCGGCGGCGAGACGCCCATCTGAACCGACCCGCCGCCGCCTGTCAGGCGGGTGGGCGGGCACCGCGTCCGGCACCTGTCGCAGCTTTGCGACAGGCCCGGCGTCAAACCGTCAGTGATGACGGCCGATATTCAGCCTGTTCAATTTCCGGTGCAGTGTCGCGCGGCTGATGCCAAGGCTGCGCGCGGCGGCGGAAACCTGGTTGCCGTTCCGGGCGAGGGCGCGCAGCACGGTCGCCCGCTCGGCGGATTCCAGATCGTCTTCCGCTTCGCCGAAGATGTTGTCGGCCGGCAATGGCCGACCGTCCACGAGCGCCGACATGTCCTGCGACAGCCGCGCGCCGCGCGTTGCCCCGACGATCAGGTCGTGCCTGTCCACCGCAACGAGGCCGCCGGGGCCGCGTTCGGTGGCCGGCGACAACAGGATGCGCTCTCCGGCAAAGACGCTGCGGAAATTATCGTTTTCGATTCGGCGGGCCGCCTCGTTGACCGACAGCGCGATCAGTTGCGCGAACTCGAGCGTCAGGTCCTTGCGGCAGGACGAAACGTCGAGCGCCGCCACCAGCCGCCCCTCATGGTCGAAGACGGGGGCGGTGGTGCAGCTCAGCAGCGTGTTGCGCGAAAAGAAATGCTGGTCGCGATGGATGGTGACGCCGCGCTCTTCCACGAGGCAGGTGCCGATGCCGTTGGTGCCTTCGGATTCCTCGCTCCAGACGGTTCCCGTCCACAATCCCCAATCGCGGAAGGTGGCATCGTCGGCCGCGGCGCCGCGCCGCTCGATGGGGATGCCGCTGGCATCGGCCAGAAGGACGCAGCAGCCGATTCCGCCAACGGCGGCATAGAGCCTGTCCAGCGTATCGCCGGCAACGGACATAAGCCGTTGCAGCGGCTCGCGGATGCGGACAAGCTCGGGTTCGGACAGTTGTTTCGGCGGCGTATGCTGTTCCGGATGCAGGCGATGAAGCGTCACGGAGCGCTGCCAGGAGGCGACAAGCGCAGAACGCGCGGCGCCGCCACTGGCCAATGCCGTTTCGACCAAGGCAACATGCTGGCTGCGACTGGCTTGCAAGCATTCCTCCCACGACGGTGGGTATGGGACCGGGCGGCTCGCGGCTCCCATCGCTTATTGTCGCCGCCCGGCCTATACACCGCCGGGAACGTTAGACCCTGCGCGCCTCCACGTCCACGAAAGCTTGTGCTGCAACGCGGCGAACGCCGTTGCCCTGCGTCTCGTCCCAGGCGGGCAGCCCATGTGCGAGGGCCGTGCAGGCCAGCGCCACGGTGTGCGGGATGCGCACGGGCTTGCCGCTTTCCCGTCGGACCCCGAGTTCGTAATTGTAGATGGATGGCAGCGAAAGCCCGAGTGCCTGCGCGGCCCGTCGCCGCGAAAGGCCGCACCGCTCTCGCCATGTCTTGAAGTCAGCGGGTGTCATGCAGAATCAATCTCCAATACCACGCGAGCCGCCTGACGGACGGAAAGACAAAACCAATACCTCTAATTGATTGCAAAATCAACTAAATGAATGCGAAGGCGATGCCGCAGTCGTCTTGCCCTTCCTTCGACAGTGGCAGGACCGGAAGGAAAGGAGTTTCAGCCGCTTGCCGCCACCCGGCCGGATGCACCATCCTTCAGGAGCAGGTCGCGAATGCGGGCGACGGCGTCGTCCATCGTGACCTGATAGGGAAGCATTCCCTTAAGCCGTCCGTCCGCGCCCACCAGGAACACCGACATCGAATGGCTCATGCTGAAGTCGTCGCCCGCCCTGTTTTCGTTCGCCGTGACGAGCCAGGCGTCCAGAACCTTCCGGATTTCCGCCTTGTCACCGGTGATGCCGGTGATCCGGTCCGAGAACGCCCCGACATAGGGCCCAAGGACCTCCAATGTGTCGCGCTCCGGATCGATGGTGAAGAACAGTGCCTGGAGCGGGTCGCCTTCAGCACCCAGTTGCTGCAGCCATCCCGACATCTCGTAAAGCGTCGTCGGGCACACTTCCGGGCAGTGCGTATAGCCGAAATAGACCAGCGAGGGACGTCCCTTGAAAATCGTCTGGTCTACGCTTTCGCCGCGCGTGCTCATAAGCTGGAACGGCGCGTCGGGCCTGCCGCTGGGCCGGGCGATGGCGGTATAGGCGAGGACGCCGACCAGGAAAGCCATGAGGGTCGCCAGTCCGCCGATTGCCAGCAGGCGGTTGGATCGCGTGGTCATGGGTGGCTCCCGTTCGATGAGGGAAGGGGTGTCGACGCCGTCTGCCGGCCGGTGGCGGATCGACGGCGGCGCGCGTCGTCCTGCAGGACATAGGCCGTTGCGCCGGCGACGATCGCGGCAAGGCCGAACCAGGTGAGCGCATAGACGAGATGCGAGTTGCGGAAGGCAACGACGGTCAGCCCGCCGACCGGCAGCCCGCCAGGGTTGGGCGTCGCATCGGCATCGACGAAATAGGGTTGGGCATCCGGCAGGGCGCGCGCCGCGGCGATGGCCGCGACATCGCGCGAAAACCATCGTTCGGCCGCCGGATCGTTGTTGCGCAGGAAGCCGCCACCTGGCTCGCTCAGGCGGACAAGGCCGGTGACGTCGACGGTGCCGTCGAGCTGGCCCTCGGTGCGGCTGTCCGGGGAACGTCGATCGCCGGGCACGAAGCCGCGATTGACGAGAACCGTTCCGCCCGATGCCAGAGACAGGGGCGTCACCACCCAGAAGCCCGGCCCCTGTTCGGTCACGGCCTGCACCAGTGTCTCCTGCCCGTGCCGGAAAGCGCCGCGCAGCGTGACATGGCGATACTCGTCGCGGGTCTCGTCGAAGGGCGCTTGCCCCTCGGTGCCGGGGGCGGCAGCGGGGGCGGCGTGGATGCGTGCGTCGACCCGCTCGATGAGGTCGAGCTTCCAGTACAGCCGTTCGACCTGCCAGACCCCGAGCGAAACGAAGCCCAGCGTCAGAAGTGCGCCGCAGGCTGCCACCACGGCGCTTCGACGCCTTGAGGCAACGGGCGCGGACGGCGTTGCGGCCTGTGGCGCACGGTGGGTCACGGCGTGTTGCTGACCTCGCCCATCGGCATCATGTTGGTGTTGAGGTGGTACATGACCCACAGCGAGCCAGCCAGCATGATCACCGTGATGACCACGGTGAATATGAGGGCCAGCATGTTCCAGCCGCCTTCGGAATGCGAGTTCATGTGCAGGAAGTAGACCATGTGGACCACGATCTGCACGACGGCGAACCCCATGATGAGGAAAGCCGTCATCTGCGGCGTAATGCCGAAATCGCGCATGGCCAGCAGGAACGGGATCGCGGTCAGGACGACCGAGAGCCCGAAGCCGATCATGTAGCCGCGGATCGTGCCGTGTGCCGCGGTATCGTGGTGATGGCCGTCGGCGGCGTGGGCGGAGTGGTTGCGGTCGCTCATGACAGGGAGCCTATCAGGTAGACGAAGGAGAAGACGCCGATCCAGACGACGTCGAGGAAGTGCCAGAACATGGACAGGCACATCAGGCGGCGGCGGTTGTCGGCGATGATGCCGCGCTGGCCGATCTGCACCAGAAGGACGGTGAGCCAGATGCAGCCGAACAGGACGTGCAGGCCGTGCGTGCCGACCAGCGTGAAGAAGGCCGACAGGAAGGCGCTGCGCTGCGGGCCGGCGCCGATCTCGATCAGGTGGTGGAACTCGTAGATTTCCAGCCCCAGGAAGACGAGACCCAGAACCAGCGTGACGGCAAGCCATGCCGTCATCGCTTTCTGCCGTGCATTCTGCATGGCGATCATGGCCATGCCGAAGGTGAGGGACGACAGAAGCAGCATCGTCGTGGCAATGGCCACGAGGTTGAGGTCGAACAGGTCGGCCCCGGACGGGCCGGCCGCGTAGGACCGGCCGTAGACGCCGAAGCAGGCGAACAGGACCGCGAAGATGAGGCAGTCGCTCATCAGGTAGATCCAGAAGCCCAGCATCGTGCCGCCGTCGGACTCGCCGTGATGCTCGTCCTCGAGGACGTAGAAATCGACGGGCTCGTTGGCGGTGGTGGCGGTGTGTGCGTTCACCATCGTGTCAGGCTCCGGCTGCGAGGGCTTTGGTGCGGCGGTTTTCTTCCTCGGCCACCGTGTCGACGGGGATGTAATAATCCCAGTCGTAGTTGAAGGTGTGCGCGATGGCGACGACGAGGATCGCCGCGAAGCTGACGGCTGCAAGCCACCAGATGTACCAGACCATCGCGAAGCCGAAGGCCAGGGCCAGACCCGACAGGATGATGCCCGTGCCGGTGTTGCGCGGCATGTGGATGGGCATGAAGCCCTTGGCCGGGCGCTGGTGGCCGCGCCGCTTCATGTCCCACCACGCATCCTGATCGTAGACGACGGGGGCGAAGGCGAAGTTGTAGGCCGGCGGCGGCGACGACGTCGCCCACTCCAGCGTGCGGCCGCCCCACGGGTCGCCCGTCACATCCTTGAGCTGTTCGCGGTTGCGGATGCTGACATATATCTGCACCAGGAACGAGGCGATGCCGATGGCGATCAGCACCGCGCCGAAGGCGGCGATGACGAACCATATCTGCAGCGAAGGATCGTCGAAATGGTTGACGCGGCGGGTAACGCCCATCAGCCCCAGCACGTAGAGCGGGGTGAAGGCAAACCAGTAGCCGGCCAGCCAGAACCAGAAGCTCATCTTGCCCCAGAACGGATCCAGCCGGAAACCGAATGCCTTGGGGAACCAGTAGTTGATACCGGCAAAGAGGCCGAAGACGACGCCGCCGATGATGACGTTATGGAAGTGCGCCACCAGGAACAGCGAGTTGTGCAGCACGAAGTCGGCCGGCGGAACGGCCAGCAGCACGCCCGTCATGCCGCCCACGGTAAAGGTGACCATGAAGCCCACTGTCCACAGCATCGGCACGTCGAAGCGGATGCGGCCCCGATACATGGTGAACAGCCAGTTGAATATCTTGGCCCCTGTCGGGATCGAGATGATCATGGTGGTGATGCCGAAGAACGAGTTGACCGTCGCCCCGGCGCCCATGGTGAAGAAGTGGTGCAGCCACACCAGGTAGGAAAGAATGGTGATGACGACCGTGGCGTAGACCATCGACACGTAGCCGAAGAGGCGCTTGCCGGAATAGGTCGACACGACTTCCGAGAAGATGCCGAACACCGGCAGGATAAGGATGTAGACTTCCGGGTGGCCCCAGATCCACACGAGGTTCACGTACATCATCGGATTGCCGCCGAGATCGTTCGTGAAGAAGTTCGTGCCGACATAGCGGTCGAGCGTCAGAAGCGTGATGACGACGGTCAGCACCGGGAAGGACGCGACGATGAGCACGTTGGTGCACAGCGACGTCCAGGTGAAGATGGGCATCTGCATCATGCCCATGCCCTTGGCGCGCATCTTGACGATGGTCACGATGAGGTTGATGCCGGACAGGGTCGTGCCGATGCCCGCGATCTGTAGTGCCCAGAGGTAGTAATCCACACCGACGCCGGGACTGTAGGCAGCCCCCGACAAGGGCGGGTAGGCCAGCCAGCCGGTGCGGGCGAACTCGCCGACGAACAGCGACACCATCACCAGGGCGGCGCCGGCGGCCGTCAGCCAGAAGGACAGATTGTTGAGGAAGGGAAAGGCGACGTCGCGCGCGCCGATCTGCAGCGGCATGACGTAGTTCATCAGGCCCGTCACCAGCGGCATGGCGACGAAGAAGATCATGATGACGCCGTGCGCGGTGAAGATCTGGTCGTAATGGTGCGGCGGCAGGAAGCCTTCATTGGCGCCGAAGGCCATGGCCTGCTGCGCGCGCATCAGCAGCGCATCCGAAAAGCCGCGCAAGAGCATCACGATGGCCAGGATCACGTACATGATGCCGATCTTCTTGTGATCGACCGACGTGAACCACTCTTTCCACAGATAGCCCCAGAGACGATATTTGGTCAGGGCATATATCAGCGCCAGCCCAAGGACGGCGACGCCGGCGAAGGTCGTCACCAGGATTGGGTCGTAATAGGGGATCGCTCCGAGGCTGAGACGCCCGAAGATCAGTTCCATAAGGCCCGTATTGGATTCCATGGCTCGGTTCGTTCCTTGCGCGTTCGGGTACGGGCCGCCGGCCCGGCGGTCTTTTTAGTTGAGCTGGTCCGGTGCGGCGGTACCCGTGTCCGGGTTGTCGCCGCGCGGGCCTTCATGAGGTGCGGTATCGCCGCTTTCCGTTTCGTCGGAGCGCGGCAGGCGGTCGGTGGCAGGGAAGGTGGCGCCGGGCGCCTCCGCACCATCGCCCGCGCCCGCCCCCGCACCGGCATAGCCGGACGAGCCATGGCCGTGCTGCGTGCCGTGGATGCGGTTGGCATCGTACATCAGCCGGTCCATGTTGCTGAGGCTGTCGATGCCGCCGCCGCCCTGCATGTCGATGTGCATCATCTCGTCGGCGCACATGCGGCCGGGTTCGACGCACATGTTCAGGACGGCCTGGAACAGGCCGGGATCCACCTCCGAGAAGTAATGGACCGGCTCGAGCTCGCTGGGTTGCTCGACTTCCATGTAGCGCTCGCGCGTCAGCGGCTGGCCCTCGGCGCGCACCCGCTCCACCCATGCGTCGAAATCGCCGTCCGACAGGCCGAGGAACTGAAAGTGCATGTTGGAGAAGCCGGAGCCGGAATAGTTGGAGGCGATGCCCTGGTAGGTCCCCTCCTGGTTGATGACGGCGTGAAGCTGCGTCTGCATGCCCGGCATGGCGTAGATCATGCCCGACATCGCCGGGATGTAGAACGAGTTCATGATGGACGAGGAGGTGAGCCGGAAGTTGATCGGCGTATCCACCGGCGCCGCCAGCTGGTTGACGGTCGCGATGCCGAGCTCGGGGTAGATGAACATCCATTTCCAGTCGAGCGCGACCACCTGAACGGTGATCGTCGGGGTCTCTTCCGTCACCGGGCGATCCGGCCCGATGCGGCTGAGCGGACGGTAGGGATCGAGCAGATGGGTGAACAGCCACGTCATCGCGCCGAGCGCGATGATGATAAGAAGCGGCGCCGTCCAGATGATGACTTCGAGCTTGGTGGAGTGGTTCCAGTCCGGATCGTAATCGTGCCGCTTCGCGCTGGCGCGATAGCGCCATGCGAAGAACAGCGTGAAGACGATCACCGGTATGATGATCAGCAGCATCAGGCCCGTCGACCAGAGGATCAGGTTTGCCTGGCGCGAGGCGACGTCACCGGCCGGGTTCATGACGATCATGTTGCAGCCGCCGAGGAACAGCAGCGGCAACAGGAGAAGAAGGCGGAACGGTTTCGAAGGCAAATCTTGAGTCCCCGGCCTGAGCGTCTGGTAGCCTGCCTGTAAGTCTTTGGCGGCTGGTGAGGGATTGGACGTTTTGTCCACCCCACACCCCTTTGACCTCGATGCGCGCGTGCGACTATTGGGCAGTGATGGAAAGCATTATAGGCTGTCTGCGGAACCGATACAGCCCAGCGTCTATTCCGGAATATCTGAAGGAGGCTCGTGCATGAGCTCGACTACCGCGCAGACGGGTTCATCGACGCAGACGGAACGTCATGCGCGGCAGGCTTCCGGGGGTAATGACCACCGGTCGCACGTGTCGCCCGGCGAAATGGCGCTCGCCGTCATCATCGGCCGTTCGTCCGAGGCGTTTGACTTCTTCGTCTTCGGCATAGCCTGCGTGCTCGTGTTTCCGGCCATCGTGTTTCCCTTTGCCGATCCGGTGGTGGGCACGATCTATTCCTTCGCCGTGTTCAGCCTTGCCTTCATCGCCCGTCCGATCGGCTCCATCGTGTTCATGGCGATCGACCGAGAGCATGGGCGCAGCACGAAGCTGACCATCGCGCTGTTCCTTCTGGGCGGCTCCACCGCCGCCATCGCCTTCCTGCCGGGTTACAATACGATCGGCGCATATGCGATCGCCGCGCTCATCCTGTTCCGGCTGGGGCAGGGCTTTGCGCTCGGCGGCGCCTATGACGGGCTTGCGTCCCTTCTCGCGCTGAACGCACCGGAGCGCCATCGCGCCTGGTATGCGATGATGCCGCAGCTTGGCGCGCCCATCGGCTTCATCATCGCCAGCGGCCTGTTCGCCTTCTTCTATCTCAACCTGTCGGAGGGCGACTTCCAGGGCTGGGGATGGCGCTATCCGTTCTTCGTCGCCTTCACCATCAATGTGGTGGCGCTGTTCGCCAAGCTGCGCCTGATCGCCACGCCGGAATATGCGGAACTCTACGAGAGCACGCATCTGGCGCCGACACGCGTATCCAAGCTGGTGGAAAGCCGGGGCACGGAAGTCATCGTCGGCGCCTTCGTGCCGCTGGCCAGCTTCGCGCTGTTCCACCTCGTCACGATTTTCCCGATCTCCTACATCGAGCTCTATTCCAACCGTTCCATCGGCGAATTCTTGCTGACGCAGCTCGCCGGCGCGGGCATCGCGCTCATCTGCGTGATGGCGTCCGGCTCGATCGCCGACCGCATCGGCCGGCGCAAGCATCTTGGCTACTGCGCCGCGGCCATCGCTGTCTTCAGCGTCGCGACGCCATTCCTGTTTGCCGCCGGCTATCCCGGCCAGACGGCCTTCATCCTGATCGGATTCGCCTTGCTGGGCCTGTCGCACGGGCAGGCGGCCGGCGCGGTCGCATCCAACTTCACCAACTACGACCGCTATACGGGTTCGGCCATCACATCCGACCTGTCATGGCTGATCGGCGCCGGCTTTGCGCCGCTCGTCGCGCTGCTTCTGACGTCGCGGTTCGGCGTCGGCGCCATCGGACTGTATCTGATGTCCGGTGCGATCTGCACGCTCGTGGCCCTATGGTTCAACCGCAACCGCCGCGCCAACGAAATGTCCGGGCCGTCTCCGGACGGCGTCTGACCGCCAGGCTTGCGGCAGGTCAGCGAACCTGCCGCTTTTCCAGTTTGCGTGCCAGCGTGCGGCGATGCATGCCAAGGCGCCGCGCCGTTTCCGAGATATTGAAATCGGCATCCACCAGGGTCTGGTGGATGCGTTCCCATTCCAGGTTCTTCAGCGATGTCGGACGTCCGTCCACGGCAACGCTGGCATCGCCTTCGTCGCGGTCGAAGGCGTGCTCGATGTCGTCGGTGTTGGCCGGCTTCGGCAGATAATGGCTTGCACCGAGCTTTACCGCCTCGACGGCGGTGGCGATGCTGGCAAAACCCGTCAGCACCACGATGCGCATTTCGGGGTCGTGCGCATGCAGGCGCTTGACGCAATCGAGGCCCGATCGGCCGACGAGCTTCAAATCGACGACCGCGAAATCCGGCGATGCGCCGGCCAGGAAATGCTCCATGGCATCGTAGTCCGCGACATGCGTGACCTGGTATTCGCGCCGCTCGAAGGAGCGCTTCAGCGCTTTTGCAAGCGCCATGTCGTCCTCGACGATCAGTAATGAACCCTTGGACACGTCTACTGCCCTTTCGCGATGGAAGCCAAAGGCAGGCGGAGGACGACGGTTGTGCCGCCGCCATCGCCTGCATTCTGCGCTTCGAGCGTTCCGCCCAGCTTGCGCACGACATTGCTGACAAGGAACAGTCCAAGCCCGGCGCCCGGACGCCCCTTGGTGGAAACATAGGGTCGACCGAGCGATTCCAGAACCTCGGGCGAAAAACCGGGCCCATCGTCCGAAACGGTGGCCAGCACGTCGTCTCCATCGCGCAGCAGGGTAACCGTGATGGTGCGGCGCGACGCTTCGAGCGCATTGTCGAGCAGGTTGAAAACCACCTGGCGCAGCGCAAGGTCGGAAACCATCGGCTGGTCGGGGGCGAAGTCGTTGAAATAGGTCAGCCGTCTTGCCGCCCCGACGCGGCTCCAGTCGGCGATCAGATCGTCGAAGAAGGTGCGGACGGTGGTTCGCACCGTGCCTTCGCCGCGCGTCTGCCCGGCCGAGGTAAGGATGCTGGATACGATGGTCTTGCACCGGTCGAGCTGGGCTTCCGCCTCTTCCAGCTCTTCCAGCAACCCTGGGTCGGAGGCAAAGCCGTCGGCCCGGCGCCAGTCGTTCATGATGACCGACAGCGTCGCCAGCGGTGTGCCGAGCTCGTGGGCGGCGCCGGACGCCAGAAGGCCGATGCGCACGATATGGTCTTCCTCCACAGCCTGCCGACGCAGCTCTGCAACGCGGGCATCGCGGGCCGCAAGGTTGCCGTTGATCCGGATGATCAGGTAGGTCAGCAAAACCGCAACCAGCAGGAAGCAGATGAACAGCCCCTGCACGTGCAGGCTCGCGATGGCAAGCTCGCCGTCATGGGGAATGTCGATCGGCCGGTAGAAGACCGACAGCGCGACGAAGCACCCGGTGGCGACCACCACGAGCGCCCACGCGTATGAGCCGGCCAGCAGCACCGCGCCGATGATGACCTGCAGCAGGAACAGCGAGATGAACGGGTTGAGGGCCCCGCCGCTGAGATAGAGCTGGGCGCTGAGCGCCGTCACGTCCAGCAACAGTTGCGAGAACAACTCGCGGTTGGATACGGCGGGGCTGCGCTGGTAGCGCAGGAAGCTGGCGATGTTGACCGCCGCCAGGAGCGCCAGCACCGAGCCCATCTCCTGCATGGGCAGGCCGATGCCGAGCCGGAAGTGGACGAACAGGATGGTGAACACCTGGCCGACGACGGCGATCCAGCGAAGCTGGATCAGCAGCAAGAGGTTGCTGCGGTTGGCGACCTCCGTCGCAGAACTCTGGGGCCGCATGGCATCGCACCTTTGATATCTGCCGGCGTGGCAGGGCATGGCGCAATTGCCGGCGCTTGTCAAAAGCCAAGGCTACCTTGAACGGCGATGGGGGAAAGGCGCGTCGAAAGGGGCACGCATCGACGTGAAGGCGAGAAATAGTCTATTATTTTCATGTACAATAACGGTAATTCTTGCCTCGTCCTCTCCGGGTTCCAGCCGCTAGGCTGGCGGCACCGTCCATTTTTCGGAAGAGAGTTCATGTCGACTGCCGAGCCCCAGCGCATCAAGGTTCTATGGTTCCTGCCGACGCATGGTGACAGCCGCTACCTCGGCACGTCGGAAGGCGGGCGTGCGGTCGACCTTCCTTATCTTTCGCAGGTTGCGCGTGCGGCGGACCAACTGGGCTATTACGGCGTGCTCCTGCCCACCGGCCGCTCCTGCGAGGATAGCTGGGTGACGGCGTCGGCCCTGGTGCCCCTGACTGAGCGCCTGCGCTTTCTGGTTGCCGTGCGGCCGGGCCTGCAGTCGCCCACTTTGGCCGCCCGCATGACGGCCACGCTGGACCGGTTCTCCGGCGGGCGATTGCTGATCAACGTCGTCACCGGTGGCGATCCGGTCGAGAATGGCGGCGACGGCATCTTCCAGTCGCATGCCGAGCGCTACGAGATCACCGAAGAGTTCCTGCATATCTACAAGGCGGTCCTGTCCGGCGAGACCGTCGAGCACGAGGGCAAGCATTTCCGCATTTCCGATGGGCGGCTTCTGTTTCCGCCGCACCAGACACCGCATCCTCCGCTCTACTTCGGCGGCTCGTCCGACGCGGGTATCGACGTGGCCTCCCGCACGATCGATAAATACCTGACCTGGGGCGAGCCGCCGGAGGCGGTGGAGCGCAAGGTGGACACCGTCCGCGAGGCGGCGGCGAAGGCCGGCCGTGAGGTGACCTTCGGCATCCGCTTGCATGTCATCGTGCGCGATACGACGCAAAAGGCCTGGGCCGCCGCCGATGAGCTGATCAGTCGGCTGGACGATGCGACCATCGCCTCGGCGCAGCAGATCTTTGCGCGGATGGACTCGGTCGGTCAGAGCCGCATGAGCGCCCTGCACAAGGGTGACCGCTCGCGGCTGGAAGTGAGCCCGAATCTCTGGGCGGGGGTGGGCCTGGTGCGCGGTGGTGCGGGCACGGCGCTGGTGGGCGACCCGGATACGGTAGCCGAGCGGATGGACGCCTACCGGCGGCTTGGCATCGACACGTTCATCATGTCCGGCTATCCTCATCTGGAAGAAGCCTACACATTCGGAGAACTGGTCTTGCCCAGGCTGCCGCTCGACCACGCCATACCGGGGCGCGACCAGTCGGTGAACACCGGGCCCTTCGGCGAGACCATCGCCGGCTCCGAACGGCCGGCCGCCCGCAGCGCGAGCGCCTCCTGACCGTGGGCGGCGGCCATCGCGGCGTCATCATCGTCGGCGGCGGTTTCAGCGGAGCCGCCATCGCCTATCATCTGTGCCGCATGCCCCATCTGGCAGGACTGCCGATCCGGATCGTGGAGCCGAGGGCTTGGCTGGGTTGCGGGTTGGCCTACTCGGCCACCGATCCCGCCCACCGCATCAACGTGCCGGCCGCGCGGATGAGCCTGCTTCCCGACGAGCCCGGCCATTTCCAGGATTGGCTGGATGCCGGCGCCGCCTGCCGGGACGACCCGGCCGCATGCTGGCCGGCAACCGGCGCGCTCTTTCCGCAGCGCGGGATTTTCGGCCGCTACGTGGCGGAACAGCTCGCCCCCTTCGTGGCGGACGGGCGTGTGCGGCACCTGCGGCAATGGGCGGTGCAGGCAAGCCGCGATCGCGACGGCTGGGATGTGAAGCTGTCGGACGGATCGTCGGCCAGGGCGGAGCTGCTGATCCTTGCCGCAACGCATCCGCGCCCCGGCACGCCCACGCCGCTGGCGGCCATTGCCGGCGCGCCGGCCTATGTCGCAGACCCCTATGCGGAGGGCGCGCTCGATTCCATTGCAGACGATGCGCGCATCCTGATCGTCGGATCGGGTCTGACGGCCGCCGACATGGTGGCAACCCTGGACGGGCGCGGTCATCGCGGAGAGATCCTGTGCCTGTCGCGCAACGGGCTGCGCTCCCGGGGGCATTGCGTGCAAACCGGCACGTGGACGGCCGATTTCCGCGCGGCGGCGGCACAGGGTGCGGGGCCGCTGGTTGCGGCCATCCGGCAGGAGATTTCCCGTGCGGCCAAGGCCGGCGCGCCCTGGCAATGGGTGATGGATCATGTGCGCGACAGCGGGCCGGATTTATGGACAGCGCTGGCCCCCGCCGAGCGGATCCGGCTTGTGCGGCGGCTGCGCGCCTTCTGGGATGTGCATCGCTTTCGCATCGCGCCGCAGGTGGAGGCCGTGCTGGACAAACGCGAACGGGCAGGGACGTTTCGCCATGTCGCCGCGCGGCTGGTTGCCAGCGCCGCGACAGACGACGGGCTCGAGGTGCGCTACCGCCAGCGCGGCGAAAGCCAAATGCGGACAGGTCTCTTCGATGCCGTCATCAATACGACCGGCCCGTCGCATGGCGACATCCTGTCCGGCGAAGGGCTGCCCGCACGCCTGGCGGCAGCCGGATTGCTGCGGCCGGATCCGACGCGCCTCGGTATCGAAACCGACCGGTCGGGCCGGGCCATTGCGGCGGACGGACGCGTCCAGCCGGATCTTCTGATCGGCGGTCCGCTGGCGCGCGGAACCTTCGGCGAGCTGATGGGGCTTCCCGAAGTGTCGCGCTATGCGAAGGCCGTGGCGGACAGTGCGGCCGACCGCCTGTCACCCTTGCCGAACAGCTTGTTGCGCAGCGTGCCGGGCGTATAGGCGGTCTTGTAGCGGCCACGCTCCTGCAATTGCGGCACCACATGCTGCACGAAGGTTTCGAAACTCTCGGGCACCACCGTTCTGGTCAGGTTGAAGCCGTCGATCTCGCCCTCGTCGATCCACGAGGCCAGCTCGTCCGCCACCTGTCCGCCATCGCCTACGATGGTCGCGTAGCGACCGCCGAGTGCAAGCTCGGACAAAAGCTGTCGCTTGGTCAGTTGCCTGTCGCGGGCAAGGCTGGTGGCCGATTGGATGGCGTTCGAGCCGCCATAGGCGATGGGCTCGTCGAGCTCGTATCCGGAAAAGTCGATCCCGGTGCTGGCCGAAAAATGCGCCAGTCCCGCCTCGGGGCTGGCATAGGCGAGGTAGTCCGCGTGCCGCTCACGCGCGAGCGCCTCCGTTTCGTCGGCAACGACGCTGATCCCGACGAATATCTTGACGTCGTCCGGATGCCGGCCGGCGTCCGCTACTGCGGCGCGGAGCTGCCGCGACAGGGATCGCGCCCGCGCCTTGTCGGACGCGGCGATGAAGACGCACTCCGCCTCCGCCGCAGCAAAGCGAAGGCCGCGGCCCGAGGAACCCGCCTGGTAGATGACCGGGGTGCGCTGCGGCGAGGGCTCGGACAGGTGATATCCCTCCGAGCGATAGAACGGCCCGTCATGATGCACGCGATGCAGCTTTGCCGGGTCGGCATAGATGCGGCCGGCGCGATCGCGGCGTACGGCGCCGTCTTCCCAGCTCGTTTCCCATAGCTTGCGGGCCAGCGCCAGATAGTCTTCGGCCCGGTCGTAGCGGCTGTCGTGCTCGGCCAGCGCATCCTGCCCGACGGCGCGCGCCGCACTGTCGAGATAGCCGGTCACGATGTTCCAGCCGATGCGGCCGTCGGTCAAATGGTCCAGCGTGGAAAGGCGGCGGGCGAACGTATAGGGATGCTCGACATTGACGTTGACCGTGACGCCGAAACCGAGGTTTCGGGTTACGGCCGCCATGGCCGGAACCAGCAGGAGAGGGTCGTTGACGGGGAGCTGGATCGATTCCCGCAACGTCACGTCGACATTGCCGCCATACACGTCATAGACGCCGACGATGTCGGCCAGGAAAATGCCGTCGAACAGGCCCCGCTCCAGCGTCTGTGCCAGATCCGTCCAGTATTGCAGCGAGGTATAATCCGTGGAGCGGTCGCGCGGATGCGTCCAGAGCCCATGGTTGATATGGCCGACGCAGTTCATCGCGAAGGCGTTCAGCCTTATTTCCTTGGTGCCGGGCATGATGGCCTTTCAGAGCGCGCCGTGGCGGGGTGGACGCCGATTGTTGAGGTGGAATTGGCCGACGGCCTGGTATTTCCAGCGGACCGGGTCGTGCAGCGTATGGGTGCGGACGTTTCGCCAGTGGCGGTCGAAGTCGTCGGCCTCCATGCTGGCCGAGGTTCCACCCAGCTCCAGCAGGCGGTTTGCCGCGTCCAGCCCGGCGCGCGTCGAGTGGATGCGCGCTTCGGCTACCGCAATGGACGCGCGGGCGACGGAATCATCGTCGGGGGCGGACTGTGCCTCGGCCACGATGCGCCCGGCACGCGCCAGCATCGCCTCTGCCGCCCTCAGCCCCACGCGAACCGCGCCCACCCGGTGGATCGTCAGCGGGTCGTCGGCCGCCGTCTCCACCTTTGCGTCCAACCATGGGCGGGCCCGGTTGCGTATGAAGTCCAGCATGTCGCGATAGGCGGCTTCGCCGATGCCAAGGTCTATCGCGGCGTGCATCAACTGCGCGAAGGGGCCGATGGTCGTCGCCCGCTCGAACGACGCCTGGAAGGGCACAACCGCCGCTTCGTCCACCGTGACCTCGTCGAAGGTGACCGTGCCGCTGCCGGTGACCCGCTGGCCGAACCCATCCCAGTCGTCGACGATATCGACACCCTGTGCCACGCGCGGAATAAAGACCAGGTAGGATACGTCGCGTCCGTTTTCCTGCGCGACGGCAAGCGTGGGGATGGTCTGGGCGTATAGCGCCCCGGTGCAGTAGAATTTGCGGCCGGAAACGATCACGCGTCTGCCCTCGCGCCGCAGGCGCGTGGTGCGCTTGAAATCGCGCCTGCCGATCTCGGCCAGCGCGTTGCCGAAGCGGTGCCCGGCCAGTGCCTTGGCGTAGAGGCTTTCCTGCTGCTGCGGGGTGCCGCCGACACGCAGTACCTCCAGCGCGTAGAAGTGGTTTTGCGGTATCTGGCCGATGGAGCCGTCGCCGCGCGACAGGATGGCGATCACGCGGGCCAGCGTCGCCGGTGAAACCGCCGCCCCGCCGTATTCGCGCGGCACCGTGATGCCGAAGAGGCCGGCCTCGCTCATCCGGTCCAGCTCTGGCCAGGGCAGGCGCCTGTCCCTGTCGCGCTCTACGGCGCCGACGGCGAATTCTTCGGAAAGCCGCGTCGCCACATCGATGGCTTCCGCGTCGCTTGCGATGATGGCGATGGCCTGCGTCGCCTCTGTCTGTTCATGCGCCAGCGACATGGTTCAATTCCATTGGTGGCGTGCCGGCAACGCCCCGTTCAATTGATGATTGCCGATCAGATGGTATTTCCAGCGGACAGGGTCGTGCAGCGTGTGCACCCGGGCGTTGCGCCAATGCCTGTCCAGCGCATGGCCGGCCCGCGTCGAGGCAGCACCGGCAAGGTCGAACAGCGTTTCGGCGGCGGCCAGCGCGCTTTCCGTGGTAAGTATCTTGGCTTCCGCCACCGCCACCGATGCCGCGGCGCTGCTGTCCGCCGTTACGGGGCGGGCGGCGATGGCGTCGAGCGTCGCGGCTGCCTCGTACAGCACGGCCTGGGCGGCATGATAATCGGCAATGAGGGCGCCGAAGCTGTGGATGATGGTGGGATCGTCCTGCGCGCTTTCCAGTCCGGAATCCATCCACGGCCTTGCCCGCGTACGGACGAAGTCGGCCGCATCGTCCAGCGCGGCCTTGGCGATGCCGCTGTCGATGGCGGCTTGGATCAGTTGCGAGATCGGGCCGGCAAGCCCGGGACGCTCGGCGAATTGCCAGACGGGGATGATGTCGGCCGGCTCGACCGCGACCCGGTCGAAAACCACCGTGCCGCTTGCGGTGGTGCGCTGGCCGAAGGAACGCCAGTCGTCTTCCACCCGCACGCCGGGCGCGTCGTGGCGCACCCAGACCTGCACGGGGCGGCCCTCTTCGTCGGCGGCGCGGGTGGGTATCCAATGGGCGAAGATAGCGCCGGTGGAGTAGAAGCGTTCGCCGGTCAGCACCAGCCGTCCATCCAGGCGTTGCAGCTTCGTCTGGTTGTATGTCAGGGCGCGGCGGCCTTTTTCCGGGCCGGCATTGCCGATCCGGTGCCCGGCCAGGATGTCGGCAAAGAAGCGGCTTTGCTGCTGCGGGGTGCCGATATCGCGCAGCAGCGCGACGACACCGAACTGGTTTTGCGGAATCTGCCCCAGCGAGGCATCCGCTGCGGAGATGATCTCGAACACTTCCACCAGCGTCCTGAGGCCAAGTTCCGGCCCGCCATGCGCACGCGGCACCGTCAGGGTGCCAAGCCCGCTGGCCGTATAGGCGGCGATCTCTTCGAAGGGGAGCCGCCGGTCGCGATCCCGCTCGATCGCACCTTCGGCAAAGCCCGCCGCAAGCCGGCGGGCCGCCTCGATGGCTTCCAAATGGCTTTCGATGCGCTGCGGGCGCACCGGAGCCTCCGGGCGAGGTTGCGTCATGAGGATCTCCTTCGCCTCAACGGTCGGACAAGGCGCGTACGGCGCGGTCGCCGATAAACTGCACGCTCATCACCATGGCGATCAGCACGGCGATGACGGCCAGCATCACCGTGGTATCGAAGCGCTGGTATCCGTAGCGGATCGCCATGTCGCCGAGGCCGCCGGCGCCCACCGCGCCCGCCATGGCCGACGCGCCGATCATCGTCACGACGGTGATGGTAAAGCCGCCCACGATGCCGGGCAGCGCCTCCGGCAGTAGGACATGGCGCACGATATGCCGGCGCCGGCAGCCCATGGCCTCGGCTGCCTCGATCAGGCCGCGGTCGATGCCACGGATGCTGACTTCCGCGATGCGCGCGAAAAACGGCGTGGCGCTGATCGACAATGGTACGATGGCGGCCCAGACACCGATGGTGGTGCCGGCAAGAAGCCGGGTCAACGGAATGAGGGCGACCAGCAACACGATGAAGGGCGTTGCCCGGAACCCGTTGACGATGGCGCCGAGGACCGCGTTGAGGCGCGGCGCGGGGCGGATGCCGCCCGGCGCCGTCGCCACCAGCAGCACGGCCAGCGGAATGCCGAACAGGACGGCCAGCCCGGCCGACACGCCCACCATCAGGCTGGTGTCCAGAAAGGCGTTCCACAGGCGTTCAAGCATCGTTGCGGACATAGCCGATCACCTTTGCGGTTGGAGACAGGCGGGCAAGGGTTTGCGGTGCCGGGTCGTCGCCGGATACAGCCAGCAGCAGCCGGCCATGGGTATGACCCTGCGTCCGCTCCAGTGCCGCATGCAGAAGCGCAACCGGCGCCGACAGGGCGGCGGCGATGGCCGAGATGTCCGGCGTACCGTCCGCGCCGGTGTAATGCAGCGCGATAAGTGCGCTGTCGGCCGGGCCTGCGCGTGTCGCATGCAGCCGGGCGGCGATGTCTTCGGGCAGGTCGCGCGTCAGCGGCTGCAACAAGGCGCGCGTGGCATCGGCCTGCGGGTCGCCAAAGACCTGCCAGACCGGACCGTTTTCGACGATACGCCCCTTTTCCAGCACCACGACGTCGTCGCAGATTTCGCGGATGACGCTCATCTCGTGCGTGATCAGGATGATCGTCAGGCCAAGGCGGCGGTTGATGTCCTTCAGCAGCGACAGGATCGACAGGGTCGTTTCCGGATCGAGCGCCGAGGTGGCCTCGTCGCACAGCAGGATTTCCGGATTGGAGACGATGGCGCGGGCAATGCCGACGCGCTGCTTCTGCCCGCCGGAGAGGCGCGATGGATAGACGCGGTGCTTTTCGGACAGGCCGACGAGGTCGAGCGCCTGCGTGACGCGCGGGCCGATGTCCGCTTTCGGCACGCCGGCGACGGAAAGGGGCAGGGCGACATTGTCCCATACCGTCTTGGCGGACAGAAGGTTGAAATGCTGGAAGATCATGCCGATGCGCCGACGCAGCCCGACCAGCCCCTCGGTGTCGAGCCCGGAAATATCCGCGCCGTTGACGAGAACGCGTCCGCTGCTGGGCATCTCCAGCCGGTTGATCAGGCGGATCAGGCTGGATTTGCCGGCCCCGCTGCGGCCGATGATCCCGCAGATCGAGCCGGGACGCACCGTCAGATCGATATTGGCGAGTGCGGCGACATCGCCTGTCCTGGACGCATAGGTTTTGCTGATGCCCGCCAGTTGCACCGAGCCGGCTGCACGCGACGCCTGGCCGGCCGGCAGGCTTGCCGCCACCGCCGCCGGGCGGGCCGGCGCCTTTCGGCCGGGCAGCGTTTCGAGCGTGTGCCGCTGCAGCGGCTCGAACAGGATGGACAAGCGCCGCTCCCTCAATTCTTCCAGGCCAGGACGTAGAGCTGCGGGTCTTTGGCAAAGGCCGTGTCGATCACGTCCGCTACCTCGGGCGAGGACTGGTAGATTTCGATGAAGCGCTTGATGTCGGCGCGGTCCACATCCTCGCTGCGCGTCACGAAGCGGATGGCGAACTGGCGATCCTCGATGCCGGAATAGATCAGCCCGGCCGACGGGTCGAACGTGCCCGATGCCACGATGAAATGCGGGTAGCCGACCGACAGGTCGACATCGGGCGTCACCCGCACGAGCTGCGGCCCTTCCACTTCGCTGAAGGTGAGGTTGCGCGGATTATCGACGATGTCGTCGAGGCTGCCGAGGAAACCGACCCCTTCCTTCAGGGTAATCAGCCCGGCGCGCTCCAGAAGCAGCAGGCCGCGACCCTGGTTGACCGGGTCGTTGGGAATGGCGACCGTTCCGCCGTCCGGAATTTCGTCGAAGCTTTTGTGGCGCAGGGAATAAAGGCCGATATTGGACAGCGCCCCGACGCCGGCAATGGCGAAATCGTAGCCGCGCTCCTTGATGGCATTGTCCAGAAAGGGCTTGTGCTGGAAATAGTTGACATCGATATCGCCCGATTGCAGCGCGACGTTGGGCGTCGTCCAGTCGGTGAACTCGATCACCTCCACCTCGATGTTCTCGCCCCGTGCGATTTCGGCCGCCTTGGCGACGCTGTCGCCATAGGCGCCGGGCACGACGCCGATCTTCAGATCCTGCGCCAGCGCAGGATGGAGCGGCAGAACGGACATCCCGACTGCAAGGAGTGCCCAGAGGGAGCGGTAGTTCATCGCGTTAGCTTTCCTGCTTGTTGGTGGGGCCTGCTTGGTGGTGGGGCTCGGCGGTCGGCCGGTCATTCGGCGGCGATTGCGGTCGCCAGACGGGGAAAGAAGGCTCCGATATCGGCGACCGCCTCGTCGATGCGAGCCGACAGGGCCGGGGCCGATACGCGGTATTCCAGAAAATCGGCAGTGGAGGCGTAAACGGAGGTGGGCAGCGTATGCGCCATGAAGAAGCCGAACAGCGGCCGCAACTGGTGCTCGACCATCAGGGCATGCCGGTCGCCGCCGCCGGTTGCGGCGATCAGCACCGGCTTGCCGCGCAATGCCTCGGGCTGGATCAGGTCTATGAAGTGCTTGAAGAGACCAGGGTAGGAGCCCTTGAAGGTCGGCGATCCGATCAGCAGCAGATCGGCCTGCGTCACCTCTGCCACGATATCTGCGGCCTGCCTGTCGAGTTGCGAGGGCCACTGCGCCGCACCGAGCGAGGGGCCGACATCGCCGAGGTCACGGACAGTGCTGGAAAAGCCGTAGGCTGCCGACGCCCGGTCCGCGATCTCCTGCAGCAGCGAAACCGTCCGGGATGGCCGGTTGTAGGAGCCGGCAAATGCCACGAGCCTTGGTTTCGTCATGTCGCCCTCTTCGTCCTCGTTCATGAAGACAGGCTAGGCGGCTGGAGAACCCAAGGAAAAGAAAAATCTATCGATTTTATGTATTAAATGGGAAAGCGTTACCCCGGTCCGGCCTCGGACAGAAGGTCCTGGCGCTTGAGCCGGACACCGCTGATTTTCTGCGCCATCATGAGGGTGATAAGCCCGGTGATCTGGGCTGCGGCGGCATCTACGGGCAAGCCGCCGCTGCGTATGTTGGAGACGCAGTTGCGGGCGGAGTCCGGCGTACCGGGCCGGGCATCGAAGGTGACGTAGGCGCCGAGGCTGTCGGCCGCCGAAAGACCGGGCCGCTCTCCCACCAGAACGACGACGCAGCGCGCCTTGAGTTCGGCGCAGATCCAGTCACCCAGCGCGACGCGCGCCTGATGGGCGATCACCACGGGCGCAACCGTCCAGCCGGCGGCGGACGCCTTGTCGCCCAGCACCTTGGCGAGCGGGGCGGCGTTGAGCGCGACGGCGGTGGCCGAAAGCCCGTCGGCGACAACGAAAGCAATGTCGAAGCCGCCCGTGCCGACCGCCGCGCCGAGCGCGTTGCGGCTACCTTGCGACAAGGTGCGTCCAAGGTCGGGTCTTCGCAGATACTCCGCCCGGTCGGATGCCTCCGAATACACCTCGATGGCGCTTTCGCCCGCCGGACCCAGCGCCGTGCGGAGGGCCGCTGCATCCATGCCGGTCCACACGGCTTCGCGCGCGCGGGCATGATCGAGGTTGAAGCGCAGGGCCGCTCGGGTGGGGATGCCGGAGCCGACGGCGCCAAGCGAGATGCGCGCCTCGGTGCGGTCGCGCAGTTCGTCCAGCCGGGTCGGCGAAACGGCGCGTGCGTCTTCAGGGTCGCTGGTCATGCGGCAAGGCCGATCATGCGGGTGGCGTCGCGCAGCGCCGGCGGTATCAGCGCAGGGTCGGCGGCCAGCCGGCCGTGCCCATCGACGATGCCGGTCTCAAGCAACCACGCCTCGAATTCGGGGGCGGGGCGGCGGTGCAGGCATTCCCGCGCAAAGACGGCGTCATGGTGCGACAGCGACTGGTAGTTGAGCATGATGTCGTCCGCACCGGGCACGGTGATCACGAAATGCACGTTGGCGGCGCACAGCATGGTCAGGAGAACGTCCATATCCTCGCCGTCGGCATCGGCATGGTTGGTGTAGCAGACGTCGACGCCCATCGGCAGGCCGAGCAGCTTGCCGCAGAAATGGTCTTCGAGCCCGGCGCGCACGATCTGCTTGCCATTGTAAAGATATTCCGGGCCGATGAACCCGACGACCGTATTGACGAGCAGCGGAGAGAATTCACGCGCGACCGCGTAGGCGCGCGCTTCCATCGTCTGCTGGTCGATGCCGAAATTGGCGTCGGCCGACAGGGCGGCGCCCTGGCCGGTTTCGAAGTACATGAACTGTCCGTCGGCAGGGCAGCGTCCAAGCGACCGCCCGGCATCGAAGGCCTCCCGCAGGATGGCGAGATCGATGCCGAATCCGGAATTGGCCTTCTGCGAACCCGCGATGGATTGGAAGACGAGATCGACGGGGGCGCCGCGCGCCATGGCCTCGATGGCGACGGTTACGTGGCCCAGGCAGCAGCTCTGCGTCGGAATGGCCAGCCGCAGGCGCAGCGTTTCCAGAAGCTCGACGATGCGGATGTAGTCTTCCAGCGTGTCGGTGGCCGGGTTAACGCCGATCACCGCATCGCCCGACCCCATCAGGAGGCCGTCGAGCGCCGAAACCAGGATGCCGTCGGATGCGTCGCGCGGATGGTTCGGCTGGTTGCGGGTGGACAGCCGTCCCGGCAGGCCGATCGTGCTGCGGAACCGCGTGACGACGCGGCGCTTGGCGGCGATGGCGACAAGGTCCTGCAGGCGGCAGAGCTTCGACACGGCCGCGACCATTTCCGGTGTCAGGCCCCATGTCAGTCTTTCCAGCGCGTCGGCATCGGCGGCGGGCGAGAGCAGCCATTCGCGAAACTCGCCCACCGTGAGGCTGGCGACGGGGGCGAAGGCCGCCGGATCGTGCTGCCGGGCTATGAGGTCGGAAACCTCGTCATCATCGATCAGGGCCTCCCGCAGGAACGCGTCGAGCGGCAGGTCGGCAAGGCACATCTGGGCGGCGAGGCGCTCCACGGGGCCTTGCGCGGCGAGCCCCGCGAGCTGGTCACCGGAGCGTTCCGGCGTGGCCTTGGCCAACAGGTCGCGCAAATCGGCGAAGGCGAAACGCGTTCCCTCGATCGTCGTGGCGTAACCCATGCTTCTCCTTTTCCGCGACCGTCAGCCCCGCAGGAGGGCCATCGCCGCGTCGTGCAGTTCGGGCGTTGCCGCCGCAAGGACGCGTCCGTCCGAATCCAGCCCCAGCGGGGCGCCGTTCCAATCGGTCACCACGCCGCCGGCGCCTTCGATGACGGGCACGAGCGCAAGGTAATCATAGGGCTGCAATCCGCATTCGGCTATCAGGTCGCAATGGCCCGAAGCCAGGAGCGCGTAGGCATAGCAGTCGCCGCCGAAACGGCGCAGCCCGACGGCCTCCGACAACCGGCGATATGCGGCCTCGTCCTTGCCGTGGAACCCCTCCGGGGATGTCGTCATGAAGCGGGCCGACGCCAGCGCGCGGCAGTCGCTGACGCGGACCGGAACGCCGTTCAACAATGCCGGTCCCTCGGCCTCGGCCGTCCACCGTTCGCCGAGGACGGGGATATCCACGACGCCCAGAACCGGCACGCCGTGCTGCAGATGCGCAAGTAGGGTCCCGAACAGCGGAAGCCCCGTCACGAAGCTCTTGGTGCCGTCGATCGGGTCGATCACCCACAGCGAACCGTCGCCCGGCGTCGCTCCGGTCTCCTCGCCAAAGATGCCGTGGCTGGGGTGACGTTGCTCGATCATGGCGCGCAGGCGCGCCTCGATTGCCCGGTCGGCGATGGTGACGGGGCTGTCGTCGGCCTTGGACTCTACGTCGAGACGGGTGCGGAAATGCGTCATTGCGATGGGCCGCGCCGCATCGGCGAGGCTTTCCGCAAAGGAGAGGAGGGTGCCCTGGGGCATGAGGGCGGGGGCCGGTCGCAGGCTCATCGGATCATAGTGCTTTCAGGTAATGGGGCCAGCGCGGGTCGCTCATGATGGAGCGCGCGCGCATGTGCTTCCAGATGCCGTATTTGTAGAAGTCGAATTCCAGCGTCGACAGTCGGTTCTGCACCATCGCCCAGGTCGACCACTTGATGTCGGCCAGAGCCTTGTGCACCACCAGCCGCGCATGGAGCGCCTCGGTGCACTGCCCGAAATACAGTTCGATCAGCGACCGCTCGATGCTTTCGGGAAAGAACATCTCGCTGCTCCAGATGGCGAGATCGTAGATCCGGTCGTTGTTGGAGGCATATTCGAAGTCGATCAAAAGGATCGATCCGTCATCGCCGATCAGGAAATTGCCGGGCATGGGGTCGTTGAAGCAGGGCACGAGGTCGAGGCCCGAGGCTTCCAGCGCCTGCCGCGCGATGCGGTACTGCCGGCTCAGCCATGCGTGATCGGACGGCAGGCGGGCGCCGAGGTCGGCGGCCTGCCGCTCGTGTTCGTCGATCATGTCGAAGACGGTCTTGGTAAGCGGCAGCAGCGGCGCCGCGTGGAACTGCCTGTAGACGCGCATCGCTTCGGCGCGCATCGCCGGCGCAGCGAAGTCGCGGTGGGTGGAGGGACGACGCCCTTCCACGAATTGCGCGATCTCGACACCAAGTCGGTCGAGATAGTCATAGGTGCGCGGGCCGAGGCCGATCGCCTCCGCCTGGCGGCTTGCCGCGCGGGCGGCTGCCCGGTCGATGAACATTTCCGTGCCGCGGCCCGGAATCTTCACGAAGTAGTCGTGCGGCTCGCCATCCACCGCGACCCGCCAGTTGACGTTGCTGATGCCGCCCGTAACCGGGGCGTAGCGCATCGTCCGGTTGCGCCACGGGGCAACTTCGGCCACCGCGCTTTCCAGCATGCGTTCCGCCTCCGTGGCGGCATGGCCCACAGGGATCATCCAAGCCTCCTCAGCGTTTCCTCGAAACCGGGGCGGTTGATGCGCATCCGGCAGCGCAAAAGACGCCAGGCGGCATATTTGCGGAACTCGAGCGATGTGCGCGGCGACAAGCGATCGAGCAGAAGAGCTCTCAGACCCCAGTAGAGGTCGTCGGCCGCCGCGTAGGCGAGGCAGCGGTTGTACAGAGCCTCGCTCCACGCTCCGTTCCACATCTCGATGCCCACCCGCATTTCGCTGTCGAACTGGCACGCTTCGTTGAGGAGCGCGGCCAGCTGATAATGCGGGTCGGTGTCGCACGCCATGTCGAGATCCACGAGGCGCACCGCGCCGTCCGGGCTCAGCATGATGTTCGTTGCATGCGGGTCGCCATGCGCGGGCTTTATATCGGTGCCCGCCGCCTCCAGCGCGTCGGCGATGGCGGCAACGCCGTCGAAGAGCCACCAGGCATCGTCCGGAAGCGTATCCGCTTCCGGACCGAGACGCGCTCGCATGTCCTCTATGCCATCGAACACCGTCCAGCGTTTTCCCATGGGGGCGCCATCCGCGATGGTGCGGAGCGCCTCGACCACGGCGGACAGGCATGCCTGTGTCCCGAGCCTGTCCAGCGTAGGCGGCCGCCATTCCGGCCCCAGCAGGCGAAACAGGATCGCCCCCTGATCCGCCGCCAGATGCAGCGGCTCGGGCGTCAGGCCCATTTGCGCAAGCGCCTTCCCGGCCTGGAAGGCGATGGCCGGGTCGAACAGGTCCGCGCACTCGGCCTGATGCACCTTCAGGAACAGGGATGGCTGTTCGCCCTCTGCCTGCGTGACGCGATACAGCGTCGACTCGACCCCCTGATAAGAGGGGGACGCGGCACCGGACACGGCCGGCTCGTAGCGCAGCGCGCGCGTATCCAGAAACGGTACGGACGACAGGGCCTCCTCGGCCAACCGTTCCTGGTCGTCCTTCGGTGCGCCGAGCGGCTTCATGCAGGGGTTTCCTCCAAGGCGATGGCAGCCATGCCTTCGGTGGCCAGGATCATCAGCATGTCGGCCAGGATTTGCGTGCCGAAAGCCTGGTCTTCGGGCCGCGTATATTCCGTCGGATGGTGGATCACGCCGCCGACGCTGGGCACGGCCAGCACGATGGCCGGGCAGACGGCCGAAAGGCTGACGGCATCATGGCCGCCGATCGTGTCGAGGTGGCGCGTGCCGGTCCCGCGCGCCTGCGCCGCGCGCTCGGCCAGCCTGATCAGGCCGGCATCCATGCGGCCGGCGGCGCGCCTGTCGATGGAGCGGACCTCGTAGGAAATGCCGACCGCTTCTGCCGCATCGTCGATCATGGATTTCAGGCTGTCTTCGGCCGCTTCCAGCACCTCGGGCGAGCCGGAGCGCAGCTCGATGAACAGGACCGCCTCGCCGGGTACGGTGTTGGGTGAGTTGGGATAGACCTCCAGCCGGCCCACCGATGTATGCAGTTCCAGCCCATGCTCGCCCGCCAGCGTCTTGAGGCCGGTGATGACATGCGCTGCGGCCAGCAGCGCGTCCTTGCGCTCGGCCATGGGCGTCGGCCCGGTATGGGCCTGTCGGCCGATGAAGGCCAGCCGGTACTTGGTGGCGCCCCAGAACCGCGTGAAGGCGCCGAAGCGCTCTCCCGCGCGGTCCAGAAAGGGGCCGCCTTCGATATGAAGCTCTACCAGCGCGTCGGGCACGCGGACCGTGTCGGTGCCCGCATAGCCGATGTCGGCAAGGGCGTCGCGCACGGTGATGCCGCTGCCGTCGCGGCGGTCGAGCGCCCAGTCCAGCTCGGCGGCCCCGGTAAAGACGCTGCTGCCGAGAAGGCTGGGCTGGAAGCGCGCACCCTCCTCGTTGGTCCAGTTGGCCACGGCGAAATTGCAGGCGGCGGTGCTTCCGCTTTGCGCCAGCGCATCGCGGACGGCAAGGATGGCCTCGCAGGCCGACAGGACGCCGAGCGTTCCGTCGAAACGGCCGCCATTGGGTTGGCTGTCGATGTGCGAACCCACCATGACCAGCGGCGCATCCGGACCTGCCAGGTCGAGGAGGCCGAACTGATTGCCGATCGCATCCACCTTCGGCGCAAATCCGTTGGCGGAAAACCATGCCGCCAGCCAGTCGCGGGCCAGGCCATCCTCGCGCGACAGGGTCAGGCGGGTCATCGCTCCGCCTTCGCCGCCGCCGAAGGGCTCCACGGCGTCCATCATGGCCTGCAGCCGGTCTGCGTCGATGGGGGCGGAATGTGTGGTCTGGCTGTCTGGCATCGGACGATCCGTTCTCGATATGGAATGCAGGTCAGGCGGTGGCGGAAAGGCGGCGAGGCTGTTCCTGCGGGAAAAGGTCGGAGATCAGGTGGCACGCCGCGAAGTCGCTGTCGCTGCGGGTGGTCAGATGGGGGCTCTGGCTTGCGCATGGGGCGAAGGCCTGCGGGCAGCGGGACCGGAACGAGCACCCTTGCGGAAGATCGATCGGGCTTGGCGGCTCGCCCTCCATCAGGCAGTCTTCCGGTCGGTAGCGCCGCGTCTCCAGGGTCGGCATCGCCGACAGAAGCGCTCTTGTGTAGGGGTGCCCGGGATCGAAGAAGAGCCGCTCGTTGTCGGCCAGCTCGACCACCTCTCCAAGATACATCACCGCGATCCGGTTGCAGGCCTTCCGGACCATGCCGAGATCGTGGGAAATGAAGATGTAGGTAAGCGAATGTTCGCGCTGCAGCTTGTCGAACAGGGCAAGAAGGCGAAACTGCTCCGTCTGGTCCAGCGAGGACAAGGTCTCGTCCATCAGCAGGATTTCCGGGTCCAGTACCATGGCGCGCGCCACGTTGACGCGCTGCCGTTGCCCGGCCGACAGCCCGGTGGGCAACTCGTCGTACAGGGATACGGGCAGGCCGACATCGTCCATGACCTGCCGCACCTTGTCGCGGATGCGGGCGGCCTCGCGCCAGCCATGCACGCGCAACGGCGCCTCGATCATCGCGCCGATCGAGGTGCGTGGCGGAAGAGAGCCGAACGGGTCCTGCAGCACCAACTGCAGCTTGCGGCGGAAGCCCAGAAGCGCACTGCCGGACAACCGCGCGATATCCTCGCCTTCGCACAGGATTTCGCCTCCGGACGGCTTTTCCAGCCGGCTCAGGAGCCGCATCAGCGTCGACTTGCCGCAGCCCGATTCACCCACGACGGCAAAGCTGTCTCCGCGATGCACGTCGAACGTCACGTTGCGCACGGCCCGCAGGGCATCCGTCTTGCCGAAAGAGCCGCGCCGCCGCACGTCGTAGGTCTGCGACACGTCGTTGAGACGGATGACCGGCTGTCGGGTGTTCGCCTCGCTGGCCGGAGGGCGCGGCGCGCCGGCGCCCCAGATCACCGGTATCTGCGCGACAAGCTCGCGGGTGTAGGCATGGCGCGGCGCGGCCACCAAAGCCTCGCTCGGCTGCTCTTCCACGAGCCGACCCTCGTCCATGACAAGGATGCGGCTGGCGGCTTCCCGCGCGACGGGCAGGGAGGACGAGACGAACAGCACGGCGGTATCGAACGTGTCCGACAATTCGCGCATCAGGCGGATCACCTGTGCCGCTACGGTGACGTCGAGCGGCTGGGTGACGTTGTCGGCAACCAGCAAGGTCGGGTTTGCCACCATGGCATCCACGATCAGCGCGCGCTGCATCATGCCGCCCGAATACTGCGAGGGATAATCGTGGAAGCGCGAGCGCGCCGAGGGGATACGCACCGCTTCCAAAAGCTCGATCACCCGGTCCTGCGCATCCTTCTTCGAGATTTCAGGCGCAACCGCGCGCAGCTTTTCGACGATCTGGGCGCCGACGGGCAGGGTCGGGTCCAGCGCGCCCATCGGGTTGGCGCCGACATAGGCGATGTCGCGGCGCAGTCGCCGCATGTCGCCCCCGGATAGCGCCAGTATATCGCGGCCCTTGAAAACGACCTTGCCGGACGAGATACGCAGCGGACTGTCGATCCAGTTGACGATGGCCTTGGACAAGACGGTCTTGCCCGAGCCCGAGGCCCCGACGACGCCGACGATCTCACGCGGGGCGACGGTGAAGGTGACATTCTCAAGGATCGCATGTTCGCGGCCGGGCATGGCCACATCCACGCACAAACCCTCCACGGACAGGACGGGTTGGACTGTCGCTTTCATCAGGCGCCTCCATGGATGGAGTTGCGGGCGCGCTCGAAGGCGGATCCCATCAGGATGATGCTGGTCAGGGTGAGGCACAGGAAGATGCCGGGCATCGTGGCGATCCACCATGCGTTCAGCAGATACTTGCGACCATCGGCGATGATGTTGCCGAAGGTGGGCGTCGGCGGCTGCACGCCGAGACCCAGGAACCCCAGGATGGATTCGAAGATCATCATGCGCGCCACGTCCAGTACGGAGGTGAACAGGATCGGCGGGATCAGCAGCGGAACGAGCAGCGTCAGCAGGATGCGCGCATGCGTGGCGCCCGAAACCTGCGCCGCACGGACATATTCCTGCCCGCGCTCGGCCATGACGACGGAGCGCATGATGCGGGCATAGACCGGCCAGTTGGATAGACCCAGGACCAGAACGATCGCCGGAATGGTCGGACGCGAAACGCCGAGCACGGCGATGGCCAGGATGATCATGGGGATGGCCAACTGCGCATCCGTGATCCGCATGATGACGGTGTCGGAGCGCCCGCCGAAATATCCGGCCAGCGTGCCGAGAGTGCAGCCGATGGCAAGCGTGACGGCCACGGACGCCACGCCGATCAGGAGCGAGTAGCGCAGGCCGACCAGGCTGCGGACCAGCATGTCGCGGCCGATCTGGTCGGTGCCGAGCGGGTGGGCCCAGCTCCATTTTTCACCCAGGAAGATCGGCGGCAGAAGGCGGGCCCGCACGTTCATTGCCGTAGGGTCGATCCCGCTGATGGCCGGATACAAGGCTGCGGCAAGGACGAGCAGCAGAAAGACGGCGAAACCGATGCGGAACTCGGTGGAGCGCGCGGCCCGGCCGAGGATGCGCCGTGCTACCGAACGGCCGGCGGGGGCGGCGCGTACCATGCCAGCCGTCAATGTGGGGTCGATGGCGCTCATCAGTATTCGAGCCTCGGGTCGATGGTGGTGGCGGCGAGATCGACGAGAATGTTGATGATCACGAAGATCGCGGCGGTGACGATGGCTATTCCCTGGATCAGCGGGAAATCGCGTTGCAGGACGGCGTTGATCGTCAAAAGGCCGAGGCCCGGATAGTCGAAGATATATTCGACGATGATGACGCCGCCGAGCAGGGAGGAAAACTGGACCCCCAGCAGGTTGAGCAGCGGCACGGCCGCATTGCGCAAGGCATGGTGGGCGACGATCCGGGGTTGCGACAGGCCCCGGACATGGCCGACGCTGACATAGGACGCGCTCATCTGCGCCGCGACGGCGCTGGACAGAGTGCGGATCAGCACCGGCGACAGTTCGACCGCCAGTACGATGGCCGGCAGGATCGTGTAGGCGAAGCCGCGGTAGCCGATGGCGGGCAACCAGCCGAGATGCGCCGAGAACAAGAGCGCCAGGACGATGCCCAGCCAGAAGTTGGGAATGGAGATGAAGACCGACGAGATGGCGAAGGCCAGCTTGTCGGCGATGCCGCCGGGCCGCAACCCCGCCGCGATCCCGACGATGGACGAGAAGATCAGCGCGAACACCAGCGCCAGGGCCGCCAGTTGCAGCGTCATCGGCAGGGCGTCGAGGATGAGGGTCATCACGTCGGCCCGCTCGCCGCGCGTCGTATCGCCGAAGCTGGCGCCGCCGGTTGCCGCGCCACTGGCCGGCCGCACGAAGGATTGCCCGAGATCACCCTGGACGACGCCGCCCATGTAGCGGCCGAACTGTACGATGATCGGGTCGCGGAGGCCCATTTCGGTCGCGATCTGCTCGATCAGGGCTTCCGGCGCCATGCCACCCGCCATCAGGCGCACCGGATCGCCGGGCACGACGCGCAGCAGCGTGAAGATCAGCAGCGACACCAGGAAGATGATCAGCGCGCCTTGCGTCAGTCGACGTGCGAGGAAGCTGAGGACGAACATCGGGTGACAGGCTCCGGTCTTGCGTTCGGGAACGGTGCGAGGCCCGCCGCGATCCTGGCGGCGGGCCTGCCGGGGCGTCGGTCAGGCGGCCTTGCCCGTGGCGTCGATGGAGCCGTCCGGGTAGATGTAGAGGCCGGTGAGCTCCTTGCGCATCGCGTGGATCATGACCGAGGTGAACAGCGAGAGCGCCGGCATCTTCTGCGCCAGCAGCGGCATCGTCTCGGTCTGCAGGATGGCCTGCCGCTCTTCCAGCGTCGAGGCGCTGCGCTCCTTGTCGAGGCTGGCGTCGATCTCCGCGTCCTCGATACCGGTGATGCGGTGCGAAGAAGAGTGGAAGTGTGTCCGCAGCACCAGGTCCGGCTCGGGCGAACCTGTCGACCAGCCGCAATCCACCATGTGGCCCGGGCCGCCGCCGGGGCGGTGGTACAGGCGCTCGTTCCAGGCGGCGGGTTCCAGGACGGTCAGGCTGACGTTGAAGCCCTGCTCGTTCAGCATGGCCGTGATGACCTCGCCGTATTCCACCGTCTTCGGATAGAAGCCGACAGAGGTGATGTATTCCAGCGGCGGCAGGCCTTCGCCACCGGGGAAGCCGGCTTCCGCCAGCAATGCCTGGGCGCGCTCGGGGTCATAGGCGGGATAGTTTTCGAGCTCTATGTAGCCGAACTTGACCGGCGAGATGAAGTTGCTCGACGCATGTCCGGCCGAACCCAGAAGCTCCAGGATCAACTCGCGGTCGATGGAGTGGCATGCCGCCATGCGGATGCGCAGGTCGTCGAAAGGCGGCTTCGAGCAGCGGAACCAGAGATACTTGTTCTCGACGGATACGACCTCGTTGATCGCGATGTCCGCATTGCCGGACACGGTGTCGACCTGCTCCGGCTCCAGCCGCTCGACGATGTTGGCCTGGCCGTTCATCAGCGACAGCATGCGCGTTGTTGAATCGCCGACGAAGGTGAAGTTGATCGACGGGACGGACGGCTTGCCCTTGAAGTAGCCGTCGAAGGCCTCGAGCACGGTATCGTTGCCGCGCTGCTCCACGAAGCGGAACGGGCCGGTACCGTTGAGCCGCTGCGACAGCGGGCCGCCGGGCCCTCCGGCAATGTCCTTGGCCGACATCATCGGTAGGAAGGACGCCAGGAACATGAAGAGGTGGGCCGGATAGCCACCCTTGCTCGTATCGACGATCACCGTGTGCTCGTCCGGGGTTTCGATGGTCAGCGTTTCGGTTGGGCCCGGATACCACTGGGCCGGGCGGTCCGGCTGCGATCCGTACTCGAACGTCGCCTTTACATCCTCTGCCAGGAAGGGCTTGCCGTCATGAAACTGCACGTCATCGCGCAGCTTGATCTGCAGGCGATGCGGATCGAGCAGCTCGATGGAGGTGGCAAGTTCGTAGACGACCGCGCCCGGGTCTTCCAGAGTCATCGGGGTGCGCGTCAGGAAGCCCATGACGAAGCCCTCGATGTTCTTCTGGGACAGCGTCGTGTGCGCCGTCGGGTCCCAGTTGCCGGTGATGTTTTCCGCCGAAAGGAACACCATCGGCTGCGCCTCCTGGGCGAAAGCCGACGAAAAGAAGAAGCCGGGATCGATCTGCGCAAAGCCGGCCATTCCTGCAAGCGCGGCCCCACCCTGAAGAATGCGTCTGCGAGTGACGAAACTGGTCATTGATAGTCCCCTGACAACAAGACGAACGACGATCGCGAGCGATGCGGCGCACGCATGCGCGGCCGCTCGGTCCATCCCGTCCCGGTGCCGGCACGGGGCATGTCCTAAGAATGTCGCCGAGTGGCAATGTGTGGTTTTCTGCTCTCGGTTGGGATAAGTATGCACACCTTCGGTAGTGAATCCACACGAAAACATAAGATACGGATAAAAAAAGCGCAGTGAACAACGCATGTGCAGAAGTGCCGGTGTCGGGGGTGGAAATTGCACATGCGACGTGCGTCTATTTGTGCGTCAGCAAGGGAGCGTCTGCGTGAGTGAGGGCGGGTTGATGTGGCCGCATGAGCGCCATTCGAAGATTCTGGAACTCCTGAGCGAAGAAAAGCGCGTCTCTACCCAGCGTTTGGCCGGCGTTCTGGACGTTTCGCGAGAGACGGTCCGGCGCGACCTTGCCGAGCTGGAGCAGGAAGGGGTTTTGAGGCGGGTGCATGGAGGGGCCGTGGCGCCGGAACGCACCGTGGAGCCGGAGCGCGTCTTTGCCGAACGCCTGCATGCGCACGCCGAAGAGAAGCGCGCCATCGGGGAGGTCGCGTGCGAGATCATCCCGCGCGGTGCTACGCTGTACGTCGATGCCGGTACCACGACCCTGGCCTTCGCCACGCAGATCATCCGACGCGGCGACGTCAACATCATCACCAATTCGCTCGATATTGCGCGGCTTGCCGAAAGGGGGCCGGGTTGCGACATCCTGCTTCTCGGCGGCCGTCCGCATATCGCGGTGCCCGCGACATACGGCGAAACGACGGTTCTGGAGATCGGGCGCTATCTCGTGGATTTCGCCGTCATTTCACCCGTGGGCCTGCATTCGGGGCGCGGCGTGACCTATTACGAAATGCACGAGGCCGATGTGGCGCGCAGCATGATCCGACAGGCTCGCAAGGTGATGCTGCTGTGCCAGTCGGGCAAGGTCGGCGTGGAAAGCCGCGTCTCGGTCTGCCGGCTCGAAGACATCGACCATCTGGTGACGGATGGCGGCAGCGAACTCCAGATCGCGCTGGCGAACGGACGCATCCATTCGTCCAGGCGCTGAAGGCGTCGCGCGCGCCTCAGGTCAGTTCGATGTCCGGAACGCGGTTGCGCAATTCGTCCACCAGCACGCGGGTATTTTCGGAATAGTCGATCGGCACGTCGACAAGATGCACGCCGCCCCCGGCAAATGCCGCTTCGAGGGTCGGCACAAGTTCCTGCGCCGCACCAACGCGCGACCCCTTGGCGCCGTACGCTTCGGCATAGCGTACGAAGTCCGGATTGCCGAAGCTCATTCCGAAATCGGGGAAGCCGTCGATCGCCTGTTTCCAGCGGATCATGCCGTAGGCGCTGTCGTTGAGAATGACGACCACAAGGTTGAGCCGAAGCCGCACCGCCGTCTCGAGTTCCTGCGAGTTCATCATGAAGCCGCCGTCGCCGCAGACCGCCATCACGCGGCGACCAGGATGAAGCATGGCCGCCATCATCGCGGATGGCAGGCCGGCCCCCATGGTGGCGAGGGCGTTGTCGAGCAGCAGCGTGTTGGCGACATGGGTGCGGTAGTTCCGCGCGAACCAGATCTTGTACATGCCGTTGTCGAGGCAGACGATGCCATCTTCCGGCATCACCGCGCGCACGTCATGGACGATGCGCTGCGGCGTGATCGGAAAACGATCTTCCTCGGCGCGGTCGTTGATGCGGGCAAGAATGGTCTTGCGCAGATCGAGCATGCCGTCGTCCGGCGGCAGCCGGCCTTCGAGGCGTTCGCCGAGCGCCGTCACGGTGGCCGCGATATCGCCGATCACCTCGATATCGGGGTGATAGACCTGCTCCACTGTCGCGGACTGATAGCCGATATGGACGACCTTCGGCCCGCCGGCGCTCTTCATCAGGAAGGGCGGCTTCTCCACCGTATCGTGGCCGATGGCGACGATCAGGTCGGCGCGCTCGATCGCCTCGTGTACATAATCGCCTTCGGACAGCGCGGCCGTGCCCATATAGAGGTTCGAGCCGCCCGTCACCGCGCCCTTGCCCATCTGGGTGTTGAAGAAGGGCAGGCGGGTGCGTGCGACGAAATCGGACAACGCATCGACGAGCGAGGGCCGGTTGCCTGCGGCGCCGATCATCACCAGCGGACGCCGCGCCGCAAGGATGGTCGCGGCCGCCGCATCCAGCACGCTGGCCCGCGCGACAGGCAGGACCAGCTCGTGCGGCGGGATCAGCGGAACGCTGTCGACATCCGTGACGGCCACATCTTCCGGAAGCTCCAGATGCACGGGGCCGGGTCGCTCTTCGGTGGCCACGCGGAACGCGTCCCGCACGATGGCGGGAATGCTCGCCGCGCTGACGATCTGACGGGTCATCTTGGTGAGCGGCTTCATCGAGCCGACGATATCGACGATCTGGAACCGCGCCTGCTTGGCGCTCATCACGGGCTTCTGGCCGGTGATCAGGATCATCGGCATTGCACCCAGATGGGCGTATGCGGCGCCGGTCGAGAAATTCAGTGCGCCGGGGCCGAGCGTTGCAAGACAGACGCCGGGCCTGCCCGTGAGCCGCCCATGCGTCGCCGCCATGAAGGCGGCGGCCTGCTCATGGCGCGTCAGCACCAGTTGGATGCGCGAGTTCCGCAGCGATTCCAGGACGTCGAGGTTTTCCTCTCCCGGTACGCCGAAGATGCGGTCGACGCCTTCGTTCTCCAGTGCAGCGACGAACAGGTCGGATCCCTTGGGCATGCTTGGTTTCCTCTTTACTGTGGCTTGCGGTGAACCCTGCGAGCCGCCCCGTCATCCGCAGAACGCAACGTCGCTGCTGACCTTCCGGATCATCTGCGTCACCTGGGGCAGTGCCAGGATGTGGACGATGCCGCGCGTCAACTGATCCCGCACCCGGCGCACCGGAAGTATGCTAATGCCACTTCCCGTTTCGACAAGGTTTGAACACGGCGGACGCCGACCGGTCGGATCGACAACTTGGTCAGCGATCTGGCGGCCCTGCAGTCGCTTACCAATGACGCCGCCAGTATCGTCATAACCATTGGTGGGTGGCTCAGAAAAGGATTTTTGGAACTATCAGCCTGGGTGACGGTTATAGCTGCAACGCACAAACTTGGAGTTGCATCATGCTAAAAGGCGGCCTTCTTTGGCTCATCGGTATCCCGATTCCGATCATCATTCTTCTGATGATCTTCGTCTTCTAAGGCAGGGTGCATGATCCGCATAGACTGCGGATCGATCTTGCAGGCGCAGGGCAGGGTGCTCTTCCAATCGAGCTGTTCCTTACTGCACCAGGACTATGACCCGGAGTTCGGCATGCATGCCGCTCCGGGTTTTCCTTGTCGTGATCGCTGTGACGGCGCCCTCTACGCAGAAGGCTCCGAACTGTAGGACGACACCTCGATGAGGTTGCCGTCAGGATCGCGCACATAGACCGAGCAGATTTCTCCGAAAGCTCCGCTTCTGGTCGTCGGGCCCACGATAATCTCCACACCACAGTCCCTGAAATGCGAGGCGACATCGTCAGGGCGAAGCTGCGTCAGGAAGCAGAGATCGTCGCTTCCGGCACAAGGCTCCAAACCGGTGAACCAGAGTTCCTGGCTGGTGGCGATTGGGCGTAGATTGATCTTGTTGAGGCCGAACATCATGCTGGTTCGCGTGTTTCCGTCGGCAGCCTTTGCATCGACCCGCCGCATGCCCAGCACGCGTTGATACCAGGCAGCCGAGGCCTCTACGTCCCGATCGTTCAATACCAGGTGATCCAACGCATCCACTGTCAGCATCACGGTGCCCCTGCAGGTTCGCGCCGGACTATAGGTGGCTGGCAACCTGCAAGTAAATCGTCCGATCCTGTGCGCGTGCCGCGACCGAGGGGTCAGACGGGAAGGACGACCGTGGCGCGCAAGCCGGGGTTGGACGAGGACAAGACAATATCGCCGCCATGCTGGCGGGCGATGGCCCTGGCGATCGACAGGCCGAGGCCGATGCCGCCGGTTTCGCGCGAGCGCGATTCCTCCAGCCGATAGAAGGGCGCAAACACCTCTTCAGCCTTGTCGAGCGGAATGCCCGGACCGTGGTCGTCCACCACGATCTCGACCGCCGAGCCGGTGCTTGTCAGTCTTACTTCCGCATGGCCGGCGTAGCGAACGGCGTTCTGCACGAGGTTGCGGATCGTCCGCCGCAGGCCATCCGGCCGGCAACGGTAATTGATCCGCCCGGACGATATGAAGCGAACGTCCTGCCCGAGATCGGCCAGATCCTCACAGACGCTTTCGACAAGCGCGGACAGGTCGATGGTGCGGGTTTCCTCCACCGTGTTTTCCTGCCGTGCCAGTGACAGCGCCGCCTCGGTCATGGCTTCCATCTCGCCAATCGTGTCGAGCATGCGCTCCTGCAGGTCCGGATCGTCCACCAACTCGGCGCGCAGGCGAAGCGTCGTCAGGGGAGTGCGCAGGTCGTGGCCGATGGCGCCAAGCATGTTCGTCCGGTCCGTGACGAAGCGGTGAAGGCGTTCCTGCATCAGGTTGAACGCTTCCGCCGTCCGGCGGATATCATCCGTGCCGCATGGCCTCAGCGGCGTCACGGCCTCGCCGCGGCCAAGGGTTTCCGCGGCCCTCGTAAGATGCCGCAACGGGCTGGCGATACTGCGCGCCATCATGAGCGCGACGATCGACACGAGGATCGCCGTAAGCCCGAGCGAGAAAGGAAGATGCGTCGCCCAGATCGTCGGCATGGCCTTGTAGTAGGCGACATTGAGGGCGCCGCCATTTTCCAGCGGAACGCTGATGCCGGCGCCGCTGCCCCCGGCGAAATCCAGGGAGGCTGCGCCCGGCGGCAGGCTGGTTGCGTTCCTGTCCAATGTGGTCAGGCGCGCGCCATCGGCGAACATGGACGGATCGGCCCCTTCCGGAATCATCGTCGTCTGCGGAAGGTCGGCAGCCACGTTTCCGGCGACCGAGCCGTTCAGAAGGTCGCGGAGGGGCGTCTGGAACAGATGGAACGCATCTTCCACCCAGGGTCCGAGAGCCGGAGTTCCGCCCGGGGTGACCCAGAAGCGGGTGTAATCGGTGCTGTTGACGCGCGCGATCTCGTCCTCCAACCCGGCAGGGGCAGTCTGGATAAGGCGCGCGACCGCCTCCGAGCGGCTGGCAAGTTCCACGCGCGCGGAGCCGCGCAGGTCGGACCGGAACTTTTCCCAGGAAATGCAAAGGCCGATGAACTGGGAGACGAACAACGCTACCAGCATCGAGGCCAGAAGCTGCGCCGACATGCTCTTCTGCCAGAAGATGCGAATCCTGTTCACGCGTTGACGACCTCCGGCGTGAAACTGTATCCGCCCCCTCTATGGGTCTGGATGATGATCGGGTTCTTCGGGTCGGTCTCTACCTTGCGGCGCAAGCGGCTGACCTGGTTGTCGATGGAGCGGTCGAAAGGCTCGGCCTCGCGCCCAACCGTCATGTCCATGAGCTGGTCGCGCGTGAGCACCATGCCCGGATGCTCGACGAAAACCTTGAGCAGCCGGAACTCTGCCGTCGACAGTGGAACGCCGACCCCATCGTCGCCCTGCAATTCGCGGCGGCGGAAGTCGAGCAACCAGCGGTCGAAGCGCATGACGCCGGAGCGGCGGTCCGCGCGCTGCGTCGGCAGACTGTTGGCCCGGCGCAGCACGGCCTTGATCCGCGCAAGCAACTCACGAGACGAGAACGGCTTGACGAGGTAATCGTCGGCGCCGAGCTCCAGGCCGATCACACGGTCGGTCTCGTCCGCGCGGGCGGTCAGGAAGATGATCGGTATGCCCGAGCCCGAACCTGTCCTCAGCTCGCGGCAGAGCGTCAACCCGTCCTCGCCCGGCATCATGATATCGAGTACGACGAGGTCCGGCGCTCCGCGTTCGAACAGGCGGCGCAGCGCGACGCCGTTCTCGGCCGTCGACACCCGGTAACCCTGCTGCTGCAGGTATCGGCTGACGAGATCGCGGATGTCGCGATGATCGTCGACTACGGCGATGTGGGGTACCCGCTCCATATGGGGCCTCGAGCGCTTCAAACTGCTCCTTCTATATAACCGCACTGCCGCGAATGCGCGGACTAAACTGTATCCGATTGTATCGACAGGGCGGCGCTCCAGAGCATCGCGGCCCGATCTGATACAATCGGGTACAGGCGGGGACAGTCCCGGCACAGCGACGCGACCTTGGCCCGCTACGGTGATCTTCGAGACAGCTTCGGAGACATCATGGTTTCTCTTACCGTCAATGGCCTGGCCACCACCAACATCTGTCGATCGGGGACATACAAGCGTATCCGACGTGCCATCGACCGGGCGCCGGCAGCCCGGCGAACCGACGGGGAGGCATAGCCATGGTTTCGCATCCCGGCTTTCTGGTTACGGGCACGACCATCGGCGGAGCTGCCTTGGTGGCCGGCGTGGGCGGCATCGGCCGCCTCGCCACGGTGGGCGTCGACGGGCTGGACGGTTTCGTCGATGGCGAGAACGCCAGGCTGAACGCGTTCCTGACCCTTCACCGGGACGGCCGGGTGGTGATCCAGGTGCCGCAGGCGGAGACGGGGCAAGGCATCCATACGGGCCTTGCCATGCTTGTCGCCGAAGAACTCGACATCCCCTTCGACGACAGGATCAGTGTCGTCGTCCCGACCAGGCGGCATGGCGCCTATGTCAACTGGATCAACGTCCTCCAGGTCCGACCCGCAGAAGCTGGCGGCCCGGCCGCCTGGGTAGAACGGCGCGCCCTTCGCCTGCTCGGCTTCCTATCGACGGCGGCGTCCTACTCCGCGATGGCGCTTTGGCATCCCATGCGCGTCGCCGGCGCCTCCGCACGTGAAATGCTGGTGGCTGCGGCTGCGAAGCGGCTCGGCCTTCCGGCCTCGCAACTGATGACGCGCAACGGCTTCGTCCACCATGAAGCCAGCGGCAAGCGCCTTTCCTACGGCGAGCTGGCGCATGAGGCAGCGGTGCTGAGCCCGCCGAGGGAGCCCGCGTTGCGGGCAGTCGCTGACGAGCGCACCCGCAGCATGCTCCCGGCCTGAGTGCTTATCCAACGTCTTCACCGGCGGGACCGTCCCGCCGAACAACCCGAAAGGACAGGAAAATGGCG
Source organism: Aureimonas altamirensis (assembly GCF_001463885.1). GTDB lineage: Bacteria > Pseudomonadota > Alphaproteobacteria > Rhizobiales > Rhizobiaceae > Aureimonas > Aureimonas altamirensis. The sequence continues at coordinate 106,533 of NZ_BBWQ01000015.1, forward strand.
AACTGGAACACACGCAACATGCCTTCGCAGCACGGCCGCACCATTGTCGTGACAGGCACCGGCGGGCTTGCCTTCGAAGATGCGCTTGCCTTCGCAAAGGCGGGAGCGACGGTTGTCATGGCCGGTCGCAATCCGTCGAAGGGCAGGGCAGCCGTCGCCCGTATCGGCCAGGTGTCGCCGGGCGCAGCCGTACATTTCGAGGCGGTCGACCTTGCCGACCTTGCCTCGATCGCAGCCTTCGGCAAGCGGATGGCCTACCGGTACGACCGCGTCGACGTGCTGATCAACAATGCCGGTGTGATGACGCCCCCGACGCGCCAGATGACCGGCGATGGCCTGGAACTGCAGTTCGGCGTCAATTATCTTGGCCACTTCGCCCTGACCTGCCGCCTCCTGCCGCTGCTCAGAAGGTCCGATGCGCCGCGCGTGGTAACCCTGTCCAGTGTCGCTGCGCGCGCCGGGCAAATCGACCTCGAGGATCTCCAGTCGGAGCGGCTCTACCGCCCGATGAAGGCCTACGGGCAATCCAAGCTGGCCTGCCTGATGTTCGCCCTCGAATTGCAGCGCCGCAGCGACGAGGCCGGCTGGGGCATACGCAGCGTTGCCGCGCATCCCGGCGTCTCGCGCACCGATCTCCTGTTGAACGCTCCGGGCAGGTCCAGTTGGCAGGGTCTTGCGCGTTCTTACCTGTGGTTCCTGTTCCAGCCGGTTGCGCAGGGCGCGCTTCCCACGCTGTACGCGGCCACCTCCGCCTATACCCGTCCGGGGGCCTATTACGGGCCGAACGGCATGGGCGAGCTGCGGGGCCTGCCGACCGAGGCGAAGATCCCGCCCCAGGCGCTCGACACCAATGTCGCGCGCAGGCTCTGGGACATCTCGGAGGATCTTGCCGATCTGCGCTATGCCGAAGCGCCGCACTACGCCGACAACGCCCTGATGGTTGCCTGAGCCATGGAGCCGATCAACTCGCTGTTCGCGGGCATAGCCGCTCTCAACGCCTTCGGCCTGGTGGCGACGAGGCTAACCCTTCGCAGGGCGTCCGGCCTGTTTACGGATGCCGCAGGTCGCGCTTTGGCCATGTTGCCGGACATGAGGCCGGTGCGCGACGCCGGGCGCTTTCTGGCCGCCTGGCTGCGGGCGCCCCTTCGGGTTGCGGCAGTTGCCCCATCCGGACGCGCTTTGTCGCGTCTGATGACCGCCGAGCTTTCCGGCAGTACCGGCCCGGTTGTCGAACTTGGCCCCGGGACGGGCTCTTTCACCCGGGCGATGATCGCCAATGGCGTGCGCCAGGCGGATATAGCCCTAATCGAGTATGGCCCGGAGTTCAGCGCGTTGCTGGCCGAACGTTTTCCGCACGCGCAGATTCGTTGCATGGACGCCGCAAACCTTGGCACCGTCGACCTGTTCGCTGGCCGACTCTTCGGTGCGGTCGTCAGCGGGCTTCCGCTACTGTCCATGCCGAGGCGGCAGGTGGTGGCAATCCTGAAGGGATGCTTCGAGAGGCTGGAGCCCGAAGGCGCGCTTTACCAGTTCACCTACGGGCCGCGCTGCCCCGTTCCCAAAAGCATGTTGGACCGCCTTGGCCTGGAGGCCGAACGGATCGGCGGCACCCTTGCCAACATTCCACCCGCTGCCGTCTACCGTATCCGCCGCCGCCGGCAGGAAACTCACGGCGCCGGATCGGCATGAACGGTCTGGCCCCTCCGATCCCGCACGGGCATGCCCACCGTTGACCTGCAATGTCTATCCCGGCGGCCGCCTTCGACAAGGCGGCCAATGCCGTTATGTGCCACAGAAAGTCCGGTAGGGCTGTGTGGGCGTTGGCGGGGCAGCATCATAGTCCGGGCTCGCCTCGTAAGGCGCGGACAACACGCTGAACAGCTTCTCGAACGGCTTGAGATCGCCTTCGCTGGCCGCGGCCAGTACGGTTTCGACGAGGTGATTGCGCGGTATGATCGCCGGATTGACGCGGTCCATCGCACGCCGGCGTGCTCCCGGCTCCGTCGGCTCCTGATCAAGGCGCGCACGCCAGCCATTCGCCCAGTCGACGAAGACGCCGGGATCGTCGAACAGGGCGGCGACAGCGTCGATCGCGTCGGTGTCTTCGGCGGCGCGGCCAAGCCGCCTGAACGTCAGGGTGAAGTCCGCCCTCTGCTGCGCCATCCGCTCCAGAAGCGTCTCGATCAGGGCCGCGTCGCCCTCGCGCTGCGTGTGCAGGCCCAGCTTTGCGCCGAAACCTGCAAGATAGGCCGCTTTGAACGTCTCCGCGAAGCCATCCAGAATGCGGTAGGCTTCTTCCACGGTCGCATCCCCGCCAGTGTCGAAGAGCGGCAGCAGGCATTCCGCAAGACGCGCCAGGTTCCATTTCGCGATCATCGGCTGGTTGGCAAAGGCATAGCGCCCGTTGCGATCGATGGATGAAAAGACGGCGGCCGGGTCGTAGGCATCCAGGAATGCGCAGGGCCCGTAGTCGATCGTCTCGCCGGAGATCGACATGTTGTCGGTGTTCATGACGCCATGCACGAAACCGACCTGCATCCACTGCGCCACCAGCCGGGCCTGACGCTTGCAGACGCCTTGCAGAAGGGCCTGATAGGGGTTCCCCGCGTCTGCCGCCTCCGGGTCGTGTCGGGCAATGACGTAGTCGGCCAGGCGGCGAACGGACTCGTGGTCGCCACGCGCCGCGAAGAACTGGAACGTGCCGATGCGCACATGGCTGGATGCAACGCGCGTCAGCACCGCGCCCGGCAAGACCTGCTCCCGGTACACGGCCTCTCCGGTGGTGACGGCCGCGAGGGCGCGGGTCGTCGGCACGCGAAGGGCGGCCATTGCCTCGCTGACGAGATACTCGCGCAGGACAGGGCCAAGGGCCGCGCGTCCGTCGCCGCTGCGCGAAAAGGGGGTCGGGCCGGAGCCCTTCAACTGGATGTCGCGGCGGTGTCCATTGATGTCGACCACCTCTCCAAGAAGGATGGCCCGCCCATCGCCGAGTTGCGGAACGAAATTGCCGAACTGGTGCCCCGCATAGGCTGCAGCAAGTGGTTCCGCGCCTTCGGGAAGCTCGTTGCCGGCAAGGATGCGTGCGCCTTCATCTGTCGCAAGGGCTTCGGGGTCGAGGCCCAGCTCTTCGGCAAGCGGGCGGTTGAGCAACAGAAGCTGCGGCTGTTCGACGACGGTCGGATGGGTCCGGCGATGGAAGCTGGGGCCCAGCCGGGCATAGCTGTTATCGAACGAGAAATGTCGGGTCATGGGTTTCGCACCGCTTTCCTGGCGTCGCCGATCGGCATCGGCGGCCTCGACACCGCAGATGGTGTGTCGAACTCGAATTTCGAGGGGAAGGCCGTCCGGCTTCCATTCGCAGCTTGCTGCGTCTTGTGAACGCGAAGCATCGGCCGCGGTGAGGGGATCACCGGGCCGACGCTCAGCTTAAGGCGTTACGCGCAGGGCCGACCCTGCTTGCCTGAACGCTCTCGCGTTACAGGGGAAACTGCGTACCGGTGAGCGCTTCCGTGATGGTCCAGAGGCGAGCAGCGGCCTCGGCATCGTTGGCCACAGCGGGGACGGTCGCCAGACCGACCGGGCCGCTGATTTCATTTTCGCCGGTCGGGCCGTAATAGGCTCCGCCTTCCGCTTCGGGCGCGGTGGCTGCGTACAGCGCAGGCAGGGCGCCCTGTGCGGCTGTCTGGTAGTTTGCGCGGTTGCTGGCCCATTGGCGTCCCTGCGGGCTTTCCAGGCCGGGACCGCGCGCAACCAGTTCTGTCACCGCAATGCCGGGATGGGCGGCGATGCTCTGGATGCCCCACCCGGCGTCGTTGCTGCGCCTCTGTAATTCGAACGCGAATTTCAGGCAGGCGATCTTGGATTGGGCATAGGCCGCATATGGGTCGTAGGACGCCGTCGATTGAAGATCGTCGAAATTGATGCTGCCGCGGTGCACCGCCACGCTGGACATGGTCACGACCCGTGGGGCGTCGCTATTGCGCAGCAGCGGCAGCAATTCGGCCGTCAACACGAAGTGGCCGGCGTAATTGATGGCGAACTGCATCTCCATGCCGTCCGCCGAGGTGCCGCGTTCGGCCGGCGCCATGATCGCGGCGTTGTTGATCAATCCGTCGAGGCGGGGCAGCGTCGCATTGAGCCGCTCTCCAAGGGCCCGCACCGAGGCGAGATCGGCAAGGTCGAATGCCTCGAACCGGACCTGAGCACCCGGAACCTCTTCCTGGATGCGCTGGATCGTCTCCTGCCCACGCTGGGGGTTGCGCGCCGCGATGATAACTTGCGCGCCAGCGGCAGCCAGCGCCTTTGCGCCCTCGTACCCCATGCCGCTCGTTCCGCCGGTCACGACGAAGATGCGCCCTTCCTGCGACGGGATGTCGGCGGCGCTCCACTCGGGATCGGGCCGGTTCTCGGCAAGCGAGCTGCCGGTGGTCAATACGGAGCCGAGCAGAATGCCGAGCGCCGCAAGGCCGACGCGCCATTTGCTTCCGGGGGTCGGGGTGCCGGCGTCATGCCTGTGATTCAACAGTGTCATTCATGCATCCTTCTCTTGGGTTCTGGATCTGGGTTGGGGAAGGTGCCGCAGCGCGGTCAGCGCACCGGCAAGGGGAGTGCGGAAGGTTCGGCATCGGGCTGCCGCGTCTGGGCGCGGCCCAGCCACAGGCCAAGGGCCGCCCAGGCAATCGCCATGGGCACGACCACGCCGACAAGGCTGCCGAGGGCCAGCCCCATCCGGCCGAGGGCGCCTTCGGTCTGCGCACCGACGACGTCGCCGGCGCGGTAGACGAACGTGTCCACGAAAGCCTTGGCCTTGTACTTGTCTTCGCGGCTGACCGCCGTGAACAGGGCTTCACGCGCCGGGCGGGTGATGCCCCGCTGGATTGCGCGGCTTGTCGCCTCGAGCAGGATGAGCACCGAGAACGAGCCGTAGATCGCCAGTCCGACGAAGCCGAGCGCGGTTGCCACGGGCAGTATGGCCAGCGCCACGCCCAGTCCGAAGCGCTGGATGATCTTTCCGGTCAGCGTCAGTTGCAGACCCAGAACCGCCACCTGCGTCCACATGTCGATACTGCCGAAGAGGGCGGCGCGCGCATCGGTACCGTCTGCAACCGCGGCAACCATTTGCAGGCGGGTGAAGTAGATGATGCTGGTGATCACCGTCATCAGCATGATGTAGACGGCGATGCCGCTGAGATACGGCGACCGAAACACCGCCGACAGGCCGGCGAAGGCACTGCCGCCCACATGCTCGTTCCGCTCGATGCGCGGGGCGGCACCGCTGGCGAGCACGTCTTTCCTGTCCGGCGCCATGCGCAGAAGCTGTCGGGCCGCCACGAGGGCAATCAACAGAAAGCCGCCGGCAACCAGAAGCAGGTTCGGCGTGCCCAGCGGCGCGGCCAGTTGCGAGGTGAGCCAGGGTCCGAAGATGGCGCCGAAGGTACCGCCGACTGAAATCACCGAGAAAAAGCGCTTGCCCTGATCGGTCGTGAAACGGTCGGCCAACAGAGCCCAGAACACCATCGTGGCGAACAGGTTGAAGACGCTGAACCAGACATAGAAGACCTGGCCGCTGCCCTGGCCAATGGCGCTGGGCGCAAAGGTAAGCAGGGCCCAGAAGCCGACCAGGCTCGCTACGAAGAAGCCATAGGTCGCCCCGATGAACTGCAAGGGTTTGAAACGGCTAACCAGCCAGCCGAACATCGGGTTGACCGCAAGCGTAACGAGTGCCGTGCCGAGGAAAAGCCAGCGGATGCTTTCGATTCCGCGTTCCATGCCCAGCGCGTCGCGCGCCGGACGCAGCACCATCAGCGCCGTCAGAACGCAGAAGAAGAACAGCGCTGCCACGAGCACCGGCCCAATCTCGCTGCGGCGAACATTGAAGATGGATCGAAAGACGCGCAGGCGTCTGGCTGCCGATGTCATGGGTCGCCTCGAAGAAGAGGTGTCCGGCCTCCTTTTGCAGGCGGGAAGGACACTTGCCTTTGTTTCGAGGGAATGAACTAAACGGCCACTGTCGCGCCTCTGTGCCGCGCATGTCTTGAATTGTACGCAAATGCACCCGGCAGTCCTGCAACGCCGTGAAACTTCGGGCACCCGTTACAAGCGGTTACACTTTAGCGGAGAGGCGCACGGCGATCGGAGGCCACCCTTGCAGCGCGCTGTCGCAATCGCGGCGAGGATGTCTTCCACGATCGCACGGCAGGAAAAGGTGCGTCCGCTGTTGCCGACGATGCGAAACGCAATGCGCTGCCACGCGCAGCAACGCAGAAACAGCCCCTGAGGCAACGCCTGAGAGGCTTCAGGTTCGATGAACCTGGCGATCACATGATTCTATGACAAGGAAGCGCTTATAAAGAAGGAGATCGAATGGTGGGCGTGACAGGGATTGAACCTGTGACCCCTACGATGTCAACGTAGTGCTCTCCCGCTGAGCTACACGCCCATTCGATGGAGCGGCATAGACCATAGGGCCGCCGTCCGGTCAAGTGATTCCGAGGCCACTTTTCGGCCCCGGATAAAAAATCATGCGGCGTCCTGCAGCAGCTTGCCGACCTCTTCAACCAGCTCGCGAAGATGGAACGGCTTGGACAGGATCTTGGCGTCCTTGGGAGCCTTGGAATCGGGGTTCAACGCCACCGCTGCAAAGCCTGTGATGAACATCACCTTCAGGTCCGGATCCAGCTCCGTGGCCCGGCGGGCCAGCTCGATCCCGTCCATCTCCGGCATGACGATGTCGGTCAGTAGCAGGGAGAACGGCTCTTCCCGCAGACGCTCGTAGGCGCTGGCGCCGTTGTCGTAAGACGTTACCTCGTACCCGGCCTTCTCCAGCGCCTTGGCGAGGAAACGCCGCATGTCGTTGTCGTCTTCGGCCAGCAGAATCTTCGACATTGCCTTTTCCCGTTGGGCCGGCCATCGGCCGGCAGGTGACGGATTGTATAGCCTCCGCACCTGACATTAGATAGACGATGTAGCCTGTGCGAAGCCAGTGGGTGAGTATGACGATCGCGGGAAATGACGTGCCTTACTTCGAAACCTCGGCCGGGCCGTGCCCGGCGTTCGAGGTTCTGGGGCCGTCGCGCCAGACCGTGCCGCTGGTCTTCTGCTCGCCGCACAGCGGCAGGGCGTACCCCGCCGACTTCATCGCCCTGTCGCGGTTGAAGGGCGACGCCGTCCGCCGCTCCGAAGACCTGTTCGTCGACCGTCTCTTCGACTTCGTCCCCGAGATCGGCGCGCCGCTGCTGGTGGCACGCTTTCCGCGCGCCTACCTGGACCTCAACCGCGAGCCCTACGAGCTCGATCCGGCCATGTTCGACGGCGAGCTGCCGGCCCATGTCAACGCCGTGTCACCACGCGTTGCGGGCGGGCTCGGCACCATTCCGCGCATCGTCGCAGAGCGCCAGGAAATCTATAATGGCCGCCTGTCGGCCGCAGAGGGCCTCGGCCGCATAAACCGCATTTACTTTCCCTTCCATCGCCAGCTCGCGCAGCTCGTGGAAGCGACGGTGCAGCGGTTCGGCATGGCGGTGCTGGTGGATTGTCACTCCATGCCGTCTTCGGTGCGGCCGCTTCCCGGCAACCGGCGGCCGGACATGGTTGTCGGCGACCGGTTCGGCACCAGCGCCGATGCGCGCTACGTTGCCGCGGCCATGACAGAGCTGCGCAGCCTCGGCTACGACGTCGTGCGCAACAAGCCCTATGCCGGCGGCTATATAACCGAGCATTACGGCAGGCCGCGCAACAACGTCCACGCCATCCAGATCGAGATCAGCCGGGGCCTTTACGCCGACGAGGCCGCCTTTGTGCCCTCGAACGGCTTCGCCCGCATGCACGACAATCTCCGCCGTTTCGTTGAAGCCTTCGCCGCCGACCTCGCAGCCGAGGCGTCGCGGCCGGCCGCAGCCGAATAGGCAAAAAAATACCGCGCGACGCGAAAGCGTGGCGCGGCCAAGTCTTGGGAGGAAACGCCCGAAAAGGGCGCCGACAAATCGCTTTGTCGCGTTGCAATATAATGATGCGATGCGACATCTGTCAAGAATCGTACTATTGACGCGCGAAGCATTCACCACTCTTCGGGGCCGCCCATCATGATGACCATGCCAGACGCCGACTTCCTGTTCCGTATCGCCGACGCTGCGGCGGGCCAGACGCTTCCGCGCTTCCGGCAGAAGCTGGCGGTCGACAACAAGGTGCCCGGTGCGTTCGACCCGGTGACGGAGGCAGACCGGCAGGCCGAAAGGGCGATCACCGCGCTGATCGAAGCCGAATTTCCCGACCACGCCATCCTGGGGGAGGAGTTCGGGCGGCAGGGCGACGGTGACGCGCTTTGGGTCATCGATCCCATCGACGGCACGCGCCCCTTTATTTCGGGCGTGCCGGTCTGGGGAACGCTCGTCGGGTTGACGGTCGGCGGCAAGGCGCGGGCCGGCATCATGAGCCAGCCCTATATCGGCGAACGCTTCTGGACCGTGGGCGACGGCGCCTACATGGACGGTCCCGCCGGCCAGGCGACGCTGCATGTGCGCGATGTCGGCGCGCTGGAAAACGCGACGCTCACCACCACCAATCCACGCATGTTCGACAGCCGGATGAAAGAGCGGTTCGGGGCGCTTGAAGACAAGGTCCGCCTTTCACGCTACGGGCTCGATTGCTATGCCTTCGCCATGCTGGCGGCCGGCCATATCGACCTGTGCGTGGAGACCGGCCTGCAGCCCTACGACATCGTCGCCCTGATCCCCATCATTGAGCAGGCCGGTGGTATCGTCACCACCTTCGACGGCGGCCGGGCCGAGAATGGCGGCGACGTCATCGCGGCCGCGACACCGCAACTGCACAGCGCGGCGCTTGCCGTGCTGAACGGCTGACCTCTCAGACAGCGGGTTCGGGCAGCACGCCGTTTCTGTCGGGCATCGGCATGCAGCTTTCCACGAAGCCTTCGAAGGCCGCCAGGAAGGGCGCGCGGAACTCATCGCGCTCCTGGAGCAGCTCGTGCCGCGCATGGGGGATCGACAGAAGGTGGCCGGAGCGCATGCGCCAGGCAAGACGCTCCGCCGCGGCCGTATCCACCACCCTGTCGGCACCGGCGGTGACGATCAGCGTCGGAACGTGCAGCCCAGCGATGAAATCGGCATTCTCCAGCCGCCGCATTGCCCGGAAAGCGGCGTGGAGCCAGCCTGCCGTCAGCGCGTTCACGCTCAGATGCGGGGCCGTCTCCACCATGGCGCGATTGCGCTGGAAGCGGGCCGGGTCGCTGGTCAGCGGGTTCGTGGCGATGTTCCAGTCCGGGCCGAGGCGCTTCAGCCGGCGCAGGGACAGCCGGCCCATGCCGGTCCATCGCATGGCGGCCGCGACCATGCCGATGGCGCTTCCGCGCGCCGGCAGCCCGATCAAGGGGGCCGAGCAGACGATGCGCTCGATGCGGTTGGCAAGGCGCGGCATGTAGCGCAGCGCTACCAGCGCGCCGAGCGAATGGGCAAGGATCACGTAGGGCCCCGGGCAGTCGGGCAGCGCGACATTGCGGAAGATGATTTCGAAATCGGCGTAATAGTGGTCGAGCCGGCTGACATGGCCCTTCTGCGGGTTCTTCAGAAGGCGGTCGGAGCCGCCTTGTCCGCGCCAGTCGAACGTCAGCACGGTGAAGGCGCGCGCGGTCAGGTCGCCCATCGTCTCGAAATATTTCTCGGCGCATTCGTTGCGGCCGGGCAGAAGCAGCACGGTTCCGCGAGACGGCCCCTTCGGCCGTGCAATGGCATAGCGCAGGCGACGGCCGTTCGGCGTGGCGACATACCCGCCGGAGAGGCGGTCGGGCGCCGGGTTGCCGGGCGTATCGAAGAATGTCGGGCGATCGTCCATCATCTATCTATGCTGGAAAGGCAGGGTAAAGAACTACTCTGGATTTGGTTTCCGCATCGTTTCCATAACGAAAGACCGGGTTTCCAGAAAAAAGGCCGGAAACGCTCTACGAACGTTTCCGGCCTGAACGACCGCGGCGGAAGGGACGGGACGCCGCGACCGGATTTCCATTTCGGAGGCGACTTTGCATCCATGCTCCTGAACGGAATGGGAAGGGCGCGTTCATCTGCCATTCATTGCAAAATCGTGCCGCGAACCCTTGAAAGGCGATTTGCCAGCAACCACCTCGATCATGCGGTCGCCAGAATGGGGCCGCTGGCCGGAAGGGCCCGCCGTATCCGGGGGCTCGCGATCCGTCCATCACGCAAGTTGCTCTATGATCAAGAGGACAAGACCCATGCGTAACGTCGATTTTGCACCGCTGTATCGTTCTACCGTCGGCTTCGACCGCCTGTTCAAGATGTTGGACAATGCCGGCGGCGTCGATAATTCCCAGAGCTACCCGCCCTATAATATCGAGCGGACGGGCGACAACGCCTACCGTATCACGATGGCCGTCGCAGGCTTCGACGACAGCGAGCTGTCGATCGAGTCGCGCGAGAATGTGCTGACCGTTCAGGGCGAGCGGAGCGAGCCGGAAGGTGAAGCGAACCGCTTCCTCCATCGCGGCATTGCCGGGCGTGCCTTCGAGCGCCGCTTCCAGCTTGCCGAGCATGTCGAGGTCAAGGGTGCCACGCTGAAGAACGGGCTTCTCCACATCGATCTCGTACGCGTCATTCCCGAGGCGATGAAGCCCCGTCGCATCGAGATCGCGAATGCCGGCAACGCCAATGCGAAGTCGCTTGAGGCGACTGCCGCCTAAGGCGAAAACGAGACTTCAGATACAGGAGCGGCGGCCCGATGGGCCGCCGTTTTGTTATGGTGCGGAAGGGTCAGTGCCGTCCGAAGGCGTCACGCACCTCGCCCTCGGATATCCGGGCCGAGGGATTGCCCTTCTGGTTCAAATTCTGCTCTTCGGTTCCGTCCCCCATCATTCCCGGATGGGGATCGGCCTTGGCCGCAGTCTTGCGCGAAAGGTTGCTGGCTTCCGTCCAGCCGGACATCCAGTCTGCCCGCAGGCTGGATCCAACCGGAAACTCGCAGGACGACATGGGCAGATTGTGCTCGAAGGCCAGTTTGCCCTGGGCGAATGCATCCTTGGACATTGTAGTACCTCCTGATGAGATGGTGTCCATCAGGCAGAACCATTATGTCCGGGCGAGGTTCCGAAGGGTCAGCCGACCAGCTGGATAAAGCTGTCGACTTCCTCTTGCGTGGTGCTCCAGCTCGCGACCAGCCGTACCAGGACCTCGTCTTCGCCAACGGGCGTATCGCCGCCGACATGCCAGTCGTAGAACAGGGCGCCTTGCGCACGCGCACGCTCGGCGGCGCTGCGCTTCAGAACCGCAAACACCTCGTTTGCGGCAGTCGGCCAGGCGGCACGGGCATTGGTTGCTGCCGCGATTCCCGTGCGCAGGGCATCGGCCATGGCGTTGGCATGGCCGGCCAACGACAGCCATAATCCGTCGGCCAGATAGGCATCGAACTGGGCGGACACGAAGCGCGACTTGGAAAACAACTGCCCCGCGCGCTTGTGGTTGAAGGCGAAGTCGGCTGCCTTCTCGCGGTCGAAGAACACGATCGCCTCGGCGCACCAGCAGCCATTCTTCGTGCCGCCGAAAGACAGCACGTCCACGCCGGCCTTCCAGCTTGCTTCGGCCGGCGATATTCCGAGGGCCGCCACGGCGTTGGCAAACCGCGCGCCATCCATATGAACGGCCAGACCGTGCTCGTGGGCGATGGAAGCGATTTCCTGCACCGTCGCGGGCGCATAGAGCGCACCGGATTCCGCCGACTGGCTGATCGATACCGCAACCGGCCTGCCGCCATGGACGAAGGCAGGGTCGAAGCCTGCCAGCGCTCGCCTGAGCGCAGCCGGCTCCATCATGCCGCCGGGGCCGGCAACCGGCGCAAACCGGGAGCCATGCGCGAAGAATTCGGGCGCGCCGCATTCGTCGACCATGATATGCGCTTCGCCGTGGCACAGCACGACGCCGCCCGGACGATTGAAGGCCGATAGCGCCAGCGAGTTGGCTGCCGTACCGGTGCCGACATAGAAAACGGCGACCTCGCGCTCGAACAGCGCATCGAAGCGGCGGGCCACCTCGGCATCGAGCGTACTGGTGCCATAGGCGGCTGCCATACCCTCCGCGTGACGCGCGAGAGAGGCGGAGATTGCCGGATGTGCACCGGACCAATTGTCGGAAGAAAATATCATGGGTGGTGATTACTCCGCGCAATACGCCGCGTAAAGCGTACTCTAATCGATTTAATTGCTATTTTAGAACTTATCTTTAATTTTTGAACCGTTTGAAGTAAGAGATTGTCAGCCGCATCGAAACCTGTAATAAGGGCGATAGGTCAGTGGTGCTGTCGTATCTGGCGGCGCTCGGTCATGTAAGCTTGCGCGGCGCTCGGCCGGGCGAGGGGAGAGAACGCCATGAAGAGATTGACGTCCAGCTTGAGCGGCAAGGCGCGCGGAGAAGGCTATGGCCTGCCCGGCGCAGCCGGCCTCTACGACCCGGCGAACGAGCACGACGCCTGCGGCGTCGGCTTCATTGCCAGCATGAAGAACCAGCGCTCGCACGATGTGGTCCAGAAGGGTCTAAAGATCCTCGAAAACCTCACCCATCGCGGCGCGGTGGGTGCCGACCCGCTGGTCGGCGACGGTGCGGGTATTCTCGTTCAGCTTCCGCACGAATTCTTCAAGGCCGAGATGGCGACCCAGGGCGTCGACCTGCCCGAGCCCGGCCATTACGGCGTCGGCTTCGTCTTCATGCCGCAGGACGAGGCACGCCGGCTGCATTTCAAGGAAGTGTTCGAGAAGGCCGCCGCCGAAGAGGGCCAGCAGGTCATCGGCTGGCGCGAGGTGCCGGTGGACAATTCATCTTTGTCCAAGGCCGATGAGATCGTCGCGACCGAGCCGGTGCACCGGCAGGTGTTCATCCGCCGCTCGCCGAGCTGCGCCAGCGATGCCGAATTCGAGCGGAAGCTTTTCATCATCCGCAAGGTCGTGTCCAACCGCGTCTATGACGAGATGAACGCCGTCGACACCGACTTCTATGTCGTGTCGCTGTCCTCGCGCACCATCGTCTACAAGGGCATGTTCCTGGCCTACCAGGTGGGCGCCTATTACACCGACCTTCGCGACGAGCGCTTCACCAGCGCACTCGCGCTGGTGCACCAGCGTTTTTCCACCAACACCTTCCCGTCGTGGCGGCTGGCGCATCCCTATCGGATGGTTGCCCACAATGGCGAGATCAACACGCTGCGCGGCAACGTCAACTGGATGGCGGCGCGCCAGGCGTCGGTGGATTCGGAGCTGTTCGGCAACGATATCTCCAAGTTGTGGCCCATCTCCTACGAGGGGCAGTCCGACACCGCCTGTTTCGACAACGCGCTCGAATTCCTGACGCAGGGCGGCTACTCGCTGGCCCATGCCATGATGATGCTCATTCCCGAGGCGTGGGCCGGCAACAAGCAGATGTCGCCCGAACGCAAGGCCTTCTACGAGTATCACGCGGCGCTGATGGAGCCGTGGGACGGCCCGGCCGCCGTGTGCTTCACCGATGGACGGCAGATCGGCGCGACGCTCGACCGTAACGGCCTGCGCCCTGCGCGCTACGTCGTCACGGACGATGACTACGTCATCCTGGCATCCGAGGCCGGCACACTGGAAGTTGCCGAAGAGCGCATCGTCAAGAAGTGGCGGCTGCAGCCCGGCCGCATGCTCCTGATCGACCTGGAGAAGGGCCGGATCGTGTCGGACGAGGACGTGAAGTCCGAGATCGCCACGGCCAACCCCTATCGCGACTGGCTGAAGCAGACGCAGCTTATCCTGGAAGACCAGAAGCCCGTTGCGCCCCGCGCCTCGCGCTCCGACGTGTCGCTGCTCGATCGCCAGCAGGTGTTCGGCTACACGCAGGAAGACACGCGCATCCTGATGGCGCCGATGGCGACCACCGGTCAGGAGGCCATCGGCTCGATGGGCACTGATACGCCGATCTCGGCGATGTCGGAGAAGTCGAAGCTGCTCTATACCTATTTCAAGCAGAACTTCGCGCAGGTCACCAACCCGCCGATCGACCCGATCCGCGAAGAGCTGGTGATGAGCCTCGTCTCCTTCATCGGGCCGCGCCCCAACATCTTCGATCTGGAGGGCACGTCGCGCCGCAAGCGGCTGGAGGTGCGCCAGCCGATCCTGACCAATGGCGATCTGGAGAAGATCCGCAACATCGGCCATACGGAAGACCGGTTCGACACCAAGACGCTCGACATGACCTACCCGTCCGACCAGGGCGCGGATGGCATGGCCGGCGCGCTGGAGCGCCTGTGCGAGCGCGCCGAGGCGGCCGTGGTGGGCGGCTACAACATCATCATCCTGTCCGACCGGCAGGTCGGCCCGGACCGCATCCCCATTCCCGCGCTGCTGGCCTGCGCCGCCGTGCACCACCACCTCATCCGCAAGGGCCTGCGCACCGCGGCCGGGCTGGTGATCGAATCCGGCGAGCCGCGCGAAGTGCATCACTTCGCCTGCCTGGCCGGCTACGGCGCAGAGGCGATCAACCCGTATCTGGCATTCGACTCGCTGCTCGGCATGCATGCGCGCGGCGATTTCCCGCCCGAGGTGGACCAGAAGGAAATCGTCAATCGCTTCATCAAGTCGGTCGGCAAGGGCATGTTGAAGGTGATGTCCAAGATGGGCATCTCCACCTACCAGTCCTACTGCGGCGCGCAGATCTTCGATGCCATCGGCCTGAAGACCGAGTTCGTGCATCGCTATTTCGCCGGCACGGCCACGACCATCGAGGGCGTCGGCCTGGAAGAGATCGCCCGCGAGACGGCCGTCCGCCACGCGCTGGCCTTTTCGGCCGATCCGGTGCTGGCGCGCTCGCTGGAAGTGGGCGGCGAATATGCCTACCGCACGCGGGGCGAGGCACATATCTGGTCGCCGGAAGCGGTTGCCACGCTGCAGCATGCCGTGCGGCTGGAAAGCTGGGAAAAGTACAAGGAATATGCCGCGCTGGTGAACCAGAGTGCGGTCGCCAACTCCACCATCCGCGGCCTGTTCCGCATCCGCATGGCCGAAGAATCCGGCGTCAACCCGGTGCCGCTGGACGAGGTCGAGCCGGCCAGGGACATCGTCAAGCGCTTTTCGACCGGGGCGATGAGCTTCGGCTCCATCTCGCGCGAGGCGCATTCGACGCTGGCCATCGCCATGAACCGTATCGGCGGCAAGTCGAACACGGGCGAGGGCGGCGAAGAGCCGGATCGCTATCAGCCGCTGCCCGATGGCAGCATGAACCCCGAGCGCTCGGCCATCAAGCAGATCGCCTCGGGCCGGTTCGGCGTGACGACCGACTATCTCGTCAATGCCGACATGCTGCAGATCAAGGTTGCGCAGGGCGCCAAGCCCGGCGAGGGCGGCCAGTTGCCCGGCCACAAGGTGGACGCGACCATTGCCAAGACGCGGCATTCCACGCCGGGCGTCGGCCTGATCTCGCCGCCGCCGCACCACGACATCTATTCGATCGAGGATCTGGCCCAGCTGATCTACGATCTCAAGAACGTCAATCCGGAAGCCGACATATCGGTCAAGCTCGTGTCCGAGGTCGGCGTCGGCACCGTTGCGGCGGGCGTCGCCAAGGCGCGCGCCGACCACATCATCGTATCGGGCTACGATGGCGGCACGGGCGCTTCCCCGCTGACCTCGATCAAGCATGCCGGCTCCCCCTGGGAGATGGGCCTTGCCGAAACCCAGCAGACGCTGGTGCTGAACGGGCTGCGTTCGCGCATTGCGCTGCAGGTGGATGGCGGGCTGCGGTCGGGCCGCGACGTCGTCATCGGCGCCTTGCTGGGCGCCGACGAGTTCGGCTTTTCAACCGGGCCGCTCATCGCCGCCGGCTGCATCATGATGCGCAAGTGCCATCTGAACACCTGTCCGGTCGGCGTCGCCACGCAGGACCCCGTGTTGCGCAAGCGCTTCAAGGGCCTGCCCGAGCATGTCATCAACTTCTTCTTCTACGTGGCCGAGGAAGTGCGCGAGATCATGGCCGCGATGGGCGTGCGCACCGTTTCGGAGCTGATCGGACAATCGGACCGGCTCGACAAGAAGCCGATGATCGACCACTGGAAGGCCAAGGGACTCGACTTCTCCAAGGTCTTCTTCAAGCCCGACGCCCCGCGTGAAGAGCTTCTGTGGACGCGCCGGCAGGAGCATCCGATCGCCGATATCCTCGACCGCAAGCTGATCGCCGAGGCCGAGCCCGCTTTGTCGCGGCGCCAGCCGGTGGTGGTGGAAACCCCCATCACCAACGTCGACCGTTCGGCCGGGGCCATGCTGTCGGGCGCGGTGGCCAAGAAGTACGGCCTCAAGGGCCTGCCGGACGACACGATCAAGGTGCTGATGACGGGCACGGCCGGGCAGAGCTTCGGCGCCTTCCTGATGCGCGGCGTGACCTTCGAGCTGGTCGGCGACGGCAACGACTATGTCGGCAAGGGGCTCTCCGGCGGGCGCATCATCGTCAAGCCGCGCGCCAACACCCGCATCGTGCCCGAAGAGTCGATCATCATCGGCAACACGGTGCTTTACGGGGCGATTTCCGGCGAATGCTACTTCCGCGGCGTTGCCGGAGAGCGCTTCGCCGTGCGCAACTCCGGCGCCATCGCGGTGGTGGAAGGCGTCGGCGACCATGGCTGCGAGTACATGACGGGCGGCGTCGTCGTCATCCTCGGCCAGACCGGGCGCAACTTCGCGGCCGGCATGTCCGGCGGCGTCGCCTATGTCTACGACGAGGTCGGTGATTTCGCCGAGCGCTGCAACATGGCGATGGTGGACCTGGAGCCCGTTCCCGAAGAGGACGACCTGCTCGAGAAGCTGCATCACCATGGCGGCGACCTGCAGCACAAGGGGCGGGTCAACGTCTCGTCCGACATGACGGGCCACGACGACGAGCGGCTGTACCAGTTGATCTCCAATCATTTCCACTACACCGGCTCGTCGCGGGCCCAGGAGATGATGGCCAACTGGGAAAGCCACCGGCCGAAATTCGTGAAGGTCATGCCGGTCGAATATCGCCGCGCGCTGCAGGAGATGGAGCGCATGCGCATGGCGGTCGCGGCTGAATAACCCGGCGTTGTTGAACTGATTGAGACTGGACGGAGCAGGGCATGGGCAAGGTTACGGGTTTTCTGGAGATCGACCGGCAAACGGCGAAGTATCAGCCGGCGTCGGACCGCATCCGGCATTTCCGCGAGTTTACGTTGCCCATGTCCGACGAGGAGGTGGGCAAGCAGGCGGCGCGGTGCATGGATTGCGGCATACCGTTCTGCCATGGGCCGACCGGCTGCCCGATCCACAACCAAATCCCCGACTGGAACGATCTCGTCTATTCGGGTGACTGGGAAACGGCCATCCGCAACCTGCACTCCACGAACAATTTTCCGGAGTTCACCGGGCGCATCTGCCCGGCCCCGTGCGAGGAGGCCTGCACCCTCAACCTTGAGGACATGCCCGTCGCCATCAAGACGGTCGAGCAGGCGCTGGCCGACAAGGCCTACAAACTGGGGTTGATCCAGCCTCAGCCGGCCTTGACGCAGACCGGCAAGCGCGTTGCGGTCATCGGGTCCGGCCCGGCCGGGCTTGCGGCGGCGCAACAGCTTGGCCGTGCGGGCCATGCCGTGGATGTCTACGAGCGCGAGTCCCGTCCGGGCGGCCTGCTGCGCTACGGCATCCCCGACTTCAAGATGGAGAAGCACTGGATCGACCGTCGTGTCGAGCAGATGAGCGGCGAGGGCGTCACCTTCCATTGCGGCGTCTGGATCGGCAAGGACAAGCCGCTGGAAGAGCTTCTGGCCACCTATGATGCCGTCCTGTACTGCGGCGGCGCCGAGCGCCCGCGCGAGGCCGGCATCCCCTCCAACGGGCTCAACGGCATCTACGACGCCATGCCCTATCTGGTGCAGCAGAACCGCCGCGTCGGCGGTGAGAACATCGCGAGCAACTTGTGGGACGCGCCAGAAATATGGGCCGCCGGCAAGCATGTCGTGGTGGTGGGCGGCGGCGACACCGCTTCCGACTGCGTCGGCACCGCCTTCCGGCAGGGCGCCGTCAAGGTGACGCAGCTCGATATCCGGCCCATGCCGCCGCAAAAGGAAGACAAGCTGTCGAGCTGGCCCTACTGGGCCACCAAGATGCGTGTTTCGTCCAGCCAGGCGGAAGGCGCGGTGCGCGAATTCCAGATCGCGACGCTGGATTTCGTCGGCGAAGACGGCCAGCTGACCGGCGTCCGCTGTGCGCAGGTTGACGAGAAGCGGCGTCCTGTCGAGGGGACGGAATTCGTCATCCGCGCCGACCTCGCCTTCATCGCCATCGGCTTTGCCGGCCCCGACCCGAAGGGCTTGCTGGCCGAGATGGGAGATCGGCTCGAAACCGTGGCGGACCGCCGTGGCAACGTGTCGGTCAAGGCCAATGACAGCGACTACACCACCTCCGTCGACAAGCTCTACACGGCGGGCGACGTGCGGCGTGGGCAATCTCTTGTCGTGTGGGCCATCCGCGAGGGGCGCCAGGCCGCACGCGCGATCGACCTTGCGCTGACCGGCGCAACGACCCTGCCGCGCTGACGGCAAAAGGGGTGGCCGTGGCCACCCCGCTGCCCGTTACGGTAGGATCGTCATCCTGTCGACGTCGAAATCGACTTCCTTGTAGCGGTGGGTGTCGACTTCGCCTTCCAGCCGGACGCGCGTCGTTTCCGACACGGGCTGGCGCGGGAAGTCGTCATCGTCGATCTCGACGCGGATTTCGTCGGTGTCGTCGCTGAACAGATACTCCTCGTCCGCAACCTTGCGCAGGATACGCCCCTCCAGGGTTGCCTTCAAATCGTCCTTCGGGTCGGCTTTGATCTCTCGAACCGTGGTCGGGGGATATTCGCGGCTTTGTGCCTGTGCGACATCGGATGGGCCGGTAAACTGAGCCATTGCGCCCGTCGTCAGCATCAGTGCGATCGCGGCGGGCGTAAGAGTCTGTCGTAGCATCATCGGTTCCTTGCGAATGGATCGTCTCAACCCGAATGCGCGGCAACAAAGCCCGGTTCCTCTGTGGGCCGGCTCGATATCCGCGCATCGCGGCAGCCGCTACCTAACCACCGTCGCGCGGCCAGGCAAAGCTGTCGGCGCGGCCGGCGCCAGGCTCGGACGCGACCCCGGAACGCACCAGCCTCTCACGCGGGGAGGGCGTTTCGCTGGGGCCCGGCTGCTGGGCCGGTGCGGCCAGCAGGCCGTCGGCGCCGTCGAAGGCCGGGTCGCCGAAGGATACGGGCGCAACGCGCGTGGCGTTGGCCGGGTCCACCTTCGGTGCTGCTTCGAGAAGGCCGGGCGTATCGCCGGCGGTGGGCGCCAATGCCGGGTCGGCCAGGCCGAGAATGCGCTGAACCGGCTTTTCCACGAAGAAGGCCAGCTTTGCCGCGCCGGCCGGTGTCATGGTGATGCCGTCGGAATTGCGCAGCCGGCGTTGCTGCCCTTCCACGTCCGGCCCGGACGAGATATACGAGCCGCCGGCATCGGTGAACCCGCCCCAGACATCGACGAACTCGCCGCCGGCCGCGGTTGCGGCTTTCTGGTAGATGCCGTTCAGGTAGACCATGTCCTCGGCCATCCTGTCGGACTGATACGAGGGTTGGCCGATCCAGATGAAGGGGATGTCTTCCCCGGCGACGAGCTCGGCCAGCGCTGCGGCGCGCTTTTCGTATTCGTCGGTCCACGCCTGCGTGCGGACGGGGATGGAGCCTTCCGGCCTTCTTATCGCCTGCCTGTCGTTGCCGCCCAGCATAAGGACGATAAGCTGGGGTTTCTCACCCTCGATCAGCTTGGGAAGCTGCTCGTTCCAGTCGTAGAAGTCGTCACGCACCAAGCCGGACGAGCCATTGGCCTTGCCGATCACCAGGGCGTTCGGATCGTCGGCAAAGGTGTCGGCCAGACCGCGTGCCAGCGAGGCGGCCATGAAATCCCCGACCACGAGGATACGGCGCGCATCCTCGGCCTTGGCCACCGCAACCGGCGCCGGCGCAACCGGGCGGCTGGCCTGGCTGCGCGAGGGCTGGGCCGGCCGCCGCTGGCGCGTCTGCTTTCGTGGGGCCTGCTGGCGCCGGATCGTCCGGGGAGGCTCTGCCTGCCGCGGCGTGCCGAACAGCATTTCCAGTATGTTGCGGGGGCGTTGCTCTTGCGCGGCGGCCGGCGCGGGCAACCCCACGCCGGTCACGAGAACGGCAGCGGCGAGCGCCATGGACAGCCCGGTCTTCAGCCCGGCCGGCTTGGCGCGCCGCATGCCTCAGTGCCTCCGCAACAGGTCCAGCAGCGCGCGTGACGCGTTGCCGTCTTCCGCCACGCCGCGCTGGCGCTGATAGGCGCTGATGGCGCCGCGCGATCCGGAGCCGATCTTGCCGTCGATCACGCCATCGTAGAAGCCGTGCTGCGACAGGCGCTGCTGCAACTCGTACCGCTCGGCGACGCTGAGCGGCGTATAGCCGCGCGGCCAGCTCTGGGCGAACTCGCCGCCGCCGGCGATGCGATCGGCCAGATGGCCCACCGCGAGGGCGTAGCGGTCGGCATTGTTGTAGCGCTTGATGACGAAGAAATTGCGCGTCATCAGGAAGATCGGGCCATTGGGCCCGCCCGGCATGAGCAGGTTGGCGTTATCGGACGGTGCAGCAAAGGGCTGCCCGTTGACGCGGCGGAAGCCAAGCTGCTGCCATTGCGCCAGCGTCTTGTTGGCGCGCTCAAGCCCCGCAAGGTTCGTGCCGCGCGGGGCCGCCACCTCGTATCCCCAGGTGCGCCCGGTGCGCCAGCCGTTCTTCGACAGAAGGTTGGCTGCGGTGCCGAGCGCGTCGGGTACCGATGTCCAGATATTGGGGTGCCCGTCGCCATCCATGTCGACGGCGTAGGCAAGGTAACTGGTGGGGATGAACTGGGTATGCCCCATCGCCCCGGCCCAAGAGCCCGTAAGCCCCTTCGGGGACACATGCCCCGCCTGCACGATCTTCAGCGCGCCGATCAATTGCTGGCGGGCAAAGCCGGCCCGCCGCTCGTCCAGATAGGCAAGAGTGGCCAGCGCCTGCGGCACGTGCTTCAGCGAGCCGGGCTTTTCCAGCGCCTTGCCGTAGCTGGATTCCATCGACCAGATGGCCAGGACGATGTAGCGGCTGACACCGAAGCGCTGCTCGATCACGTCCAGAAGGCGCTTGTGCTGCTGCGCCAGGCGACGGCCGTCGGCGACCGTCTCCTCGTTGACGCGATTATCCATGTAGTCCCACGCATTGTCGCGGAACTCGGGCTGGAAGCGCGCCGAGCGGATCACGTCATGGTCGGGTTCGGTCACGCCGGCGAACACGGCGCGATAGGTTTGCCGGCTGATGCCGTTGGAAGTGGCCGTCTTCTCGAAGTTGGCGATCCAGCGTTGAAACCCGGCGTCCGCAAGGGCTGGCACGCCGGTGCCGGCCAGCAGCGTCATGGACAAGAGCGCGGTCTTGATGAAGCCTCTTCTCGATGGTGCGATTCCCAGCATAGGTCTCCTCCGGTCGGGATCAGATCGTCAGCGAGGCTCCAGGGTAGGGCGAGGTCGTAAAGGTTTCCTTTACCACAGATGAATTCAGTCGCACATTCTCTGACCACGGGTAACTTTTCTGTGGGGCTTATGCGGCAAAATCGCGACGCCCGGCCAGGGCGCTCCCTCCCCACTGTTGAAAAAGCGTAGTCATCCGGCTCTAATCCTGCCGTCCGGAGATCGAAACAGGGGAGGAGTGTCGATGACCGGAAAAGACGACCAAGCGCCCGTTATCGCTTTTGTCGAGGGGCGGGCCGGCATTATCAGGCTCAATCGCCCGGCCGCGCTGAACGCGCTCAACATCGAGATGGTCGATGCGGCGCTGCGGGCGCTCGCCACCTTCGAAACCGACATCGAGGTGGAGCTGGTGCTGCTGGAGGGTGCCGGCGGGCGCGCGTTCTGCGCGGGCGGCGACATCCGTTTCGTCGCGGCCAGCGCGCGCTCCGGCGATGGGCAGGCGGAAGAATTCTGGCGGCGCGAATATGCGCTGGTGCTGGCCCTGGCGCGGTCGGCAAAGCCGGTCGTGGCGCTGATGGATGCCATTGTCATGGGCGGCGGCGCGGGGCTTGGCATCCATGTCCGGCACCGCATCGTCACCGATGCGACGCGCTTCGCCATGCCCGAAGTCGGCATCGGCTTCGTGCCGGATGTCGGCTCCACCTTTCTTCTGGCGCGCTCTTCCGGCGAAACGGGACGCTACCTGGCCCTGACGGGCGATACGTTCGGCGCGGCGGACGTGATCCATGCCGGGCTTGCCGATGTGCATGTGCCGGCCGAAAGCCTGCCCGCCCTGCGGCAGGCGCTCGTCCATGGCGAGGATGGCCTGCACGAAGCCATCGGGCGCTTCGCCACCCGGCCGGAGCCCGGCCTGTTCGCCGAGCATGAGGCCGCAATCTCGCGCGCGTTCCGGCACGATGCCGTTCCGGACATTATCGAGGCGCTCGGCAATCGCAGCACGAATTTCGCGTCGCGGACGCTGGACACACTACACAGGCGCTCGCCGCGCAGCCTGCTGGCGACGATGGAGCTGTTGCGCCGGGCCCGGCAGGCGGGCGACCTTGCGGAATGCCTGGTCAACGAATTCCATGCCGCGTGCCGCTGCCTGGCCAGCCCCGACTATCTCGAGGGCGTTCGCGCCGCGGTGATCGACAAGGACCGCAACCCGAAATGGGCCTCCAACGGGCTGGACAATGCGCTTGAAGCCGATGGCCTCGACCCCGTACCCGGCGTCGCGGACCCGGACTTTTTACCCGACCTCGGCCCGGCCCAGTTGCCCGCGGCCCTGCGCGGGGCCCACTGACTGCAGACGGAAAGATTCAAGATGGCCACCATCAGGACAGAGACACAGGGCCGCGTGGCCATCATCCGCCTCGACAGGCCGCAGGCGTTGAACGCGTTGAACCGCGCGGTCGCCGAAGAGATCGCCGAAGCCGCCGAAGGCTTCGACCGCGATCCGGATATCGGCTGCATCGTCGTCACCGGCTCGGACAAGGCCTTTGCCGCCGGCGCCGACATCAAGGAAATGCAGCCGGCCGAGTTTCGCGACATGATCCGCGAAAACTGGTTTGCAACCTGGGACCGCTTCACCGCGATACGCATTCCCACCATAGCGGCGGTCAACGGCTATGCGCTGGGCGGTGGCTGCGAACTGGCGATGATGTGCGACATCATCCTTGCCGGCGACAAGGCCCGCTTCGGCCAGCCGGAAATCCGCTTGGGGGTCATGCCCGGCATGGGCGGCACGCAGCGGCTGACGCGGCTTGTCGGCCGCAGCAAGGCGATGGAGCTGTGCCTTACCGGACGCATGATGGACGCTGCCGAGGCCGAACGCAGCGGCCTGGTGGCCCGCGTCTTTCCCGCTGCCGACCTCGAGGCGGAGGCCATCGCCATGGCTGCCGAAATCGCCGAGCGGTCGCGCTTGGTGACCATGATGCTGAAGGAGACGGTGCACCGCGCCGACGAGGTATCGCTTTCGGAAGGGATGCGTTTCGAGCGCCGCCTTTTCCACGCGATGTTCGCGCTGGAGGACCAGAAAGAGGGAATGGCCGCCTATATCGAGAAGCGCGAACCCCGTTTCCGTCGCGATTGATCAGCTCCGTTGAACAGTGTGTTGAAAAGGTGAACAATGTGAAGGGCCCGCCGCCGGGGCCATATGCCATCCAACGAAGACAGCGCGGTATTGGCCGCCAGAATCGGAGGGCAGACTTATGCAACTTACCGGAATTCATCATCTGACCGCCGTTACGGCCGATGCCAGCGGCAACCACGATTTCTTCACGCGGGTTCTCGGTCTGCGGCTGGTGAAGAAGACGGTCAACCAGGACGATGTCAGCGCCTATCATCTGTTTTATGCGGACGGCGAGGCAAACCCCGGAACCGACATCACTTTCTTCGACTGGCCGGTCGAGCGGGAGCGGCGCGGCACCCACTCCATCAACCGCACCGGGCTGCGCGTCGCAGGGCAGAAGGCGCTCGAATACTGGGTCGCCCGTTTTGCCGAGGAGGGCGTCGCCAATGGCGGCATCGTCCTGCGCGACGGCCGGTCGACGATCGACTTCGAAGACCCCGAGGGCCAGAGGCTGTCGCTTGTCGACGATGGCGGAGCAGGCTCGTCCACGCCGTGGGATGCGTCCACGGTGCCGGCCGAGTTCCAGATCCGCGGCCTTGGCCCCATCACCATGAGCGTTCCGGATGCAAGCCGGACGGAGCTGGTGGTCAAGGAGGTTCTCGGCATGCGCAAGGTGCGCGAATACGAGGGCATCGACGGCGCGCAGACGCTTGTGTTCGAGATGGGCGACGGCGGCCCGGCAGCGGAACTGCACGTCGCCGTGGAACCGAACCTCTCCGCGGCACGGCCGGGAGCCGGCAGCGTGCATCACGTTGCCTTCCGCATTCCGGACGGGGATTACGATGCATGGACGCAGCGTCTGGCGCATCTGCGCCTGCCGCAAAGCGGGCCGGTGGACAGGTTCTACTTCAAGAGCCTCTACTTCCGCGAGCCGAACGGCATCCTGTTCGAGATCGCGACGGACGGGCCAGGCTTTGCAACGGACGAGCCCATGGAAACGCTCGGCGAAAGCCTGTCGCTGCCGCCCTTCCTGGAAGGACGCCGGGCCGAGATCGAAGCCGGCCTGAAGCCGCTTTGAACCGTTAAGGCGTTACAAGCGTACGCCCGCCGCCGGAAACGGCGGCGGACGTTTTGCCGTCAGTCGAAGCGAATGGGCACGGTCAGGGATACCGGATTGCCGCCCGGCGGCGCCGGGAAGGGGCTGGCGCGGCGCACCAGTTGCAATGCAGCCTGATCCAGCACCGGGTTGCCCGCCGAGCGGGACACCCGGGCACCCGTCAACCGGCCACCGCCATCCATGCTGAAGGCAATGGCAACCGTGCCACGGCCGCCGCCCGGCGGTGTCCGCTTGAAGCGGTTCAGACGTGCCTGGACCTGCGATTGCCACCGTGCCGGCGACACCGACGAGGCGCGTGAGCCCTGGCTGGCTTCGCGGTTCCGCTGCCCCTGCGAGGCGGCAGACGCCTCCGAGGCAGCCGGCCGCCGCTGCTGACGTTGCGGCTGCTCGCGCCGGGTCTCGCGGCGGGTTTCCTGGCGCGGACGCTCTCGCTGTGCCTGCCGCACCGGAGGTGGCGGCGTCGGGCGGGCCGTCGGCCGTGGCGCGTTCAGGATCGCGTCCGACTGGGTTTCCATTTCCGGCAATTCAGGCGGAACGACTTCCGGCTCCGGTTCTGGCTCGGGTTCCGGTTCCGGCTCAGGCTCGGGTTCCGGCTCCGGCTCTGGTTCAGGCTCTGGTTCGGGAACCGGTTCCGGCTCGGGCTGCGGCTCTTCCACCGGCTCGGGGGGCGTCGGTTCCGGTGGCTCGGGCAGGGGTTCGGCTTCGTTCGGCTGTTCCTCGACATCGCCTTCGACGGCCGCCGATGCCTGCGAGGCCGCCGGCGGCGCAAGATCGATCAGCACCGCGGCTTCCGGGGCACCGGGCGGCGGCGCTGCCGCCGGCGTCCGGACAAGGCCGTACCATGCAGCAGAGGAATGGAGCACAAGCACGACGGCGCCGGCGACGCCCCAGCGCAGCGCCGACAGGCGCCCATGGCTTTCGAGCGAACGTGCGTAAGGGCCTTTGCCGGTCATTGCGGGGCGGGCTCTCCAGCGCCGGCTGCAGCGTTTGTATCTTCCAGCCCCACAAGGGCGATTTTCAGATAGCCCGCGGCGCGCAGCGCGTTCATCACTTCCATGAGGTCGCCATAGGCCACGGCGCCGTCCGCGCGCAGGAAGATGCGCTGCTCGCGGTTGCCTTCCGTGCGTGCGTCCAGCCGGGCCTGCAGATCGGTCCGCTCCAGTTCCGCTTCGCCCAGAACGAGCCGAAGATCGTCCTGCACGGTCAGGTAGACCGGCTCATCCGGCCTGTCCGCCGGACGGGCATTCGATACCGGCAGGTCGACGGGCACGTCGACCGTGGACAAGGGTGCGGCCACCATGAAGATGATCAGAAGCACCAGCATGACGTCGATGAAAGGCGTCACGTTGATCTCGGCCATCTCGCCGATGTCGTCGCCGCCCGATTCCTTCAGGTTCACGCCCATCCAGCTTACTCCGCCGCCGCGTGGAACCGGCTGGGCGTCACAGCGGCGTCGCGCCGGTCCAGCCCGCGCGACAGATGCTGCATGACCGCTGCCGACCCGTCGGCCAGAAGCGCGCGGTAGCCCGCGGTGGACCGCGCGAAGCTGTTATAGATGATGACGGCCGGGATGGCGGCCACAAGGCCGATGGCCGTTGCCAGAAGCGCCTCGGCGATACCCGGCGCGACGACCGCCAGGTTGGTGGTGTTGGCCTGGCTGATGCCGATGAACGAGTTCATGATACCCCAGACCGTGCCGAACAGGCCGACGAACGGGGCCGTCGCGCCGATCGTGGCGAGGACGCCCGTACCCTTGGTCATGGAGCGCCCGGCACGGGCCTCGATCCGCGAGACGGCGATGGCAACGCGCTCCTTGACGCCGTCGGCGGGCAGGCCGCCGGAGCGGGCAAGCTCGTCCTGCGCCGTCTGCAGGATGGCGGCAACCGGGCCGCGCCGCAGCGCGCCCGAGCGGCCGGCCTCCAGGCTGGCAAGTTCGGGTGCGGCCTCGATCTGGCGTACGCAGCGTCGGGCGCGGCGCGTGGCCAGACGCAGCTCCAGCGCCTTGGCCAGCCAGATGGTCCAGGTGACGAGAGAGGCGAAGGCCAGGCCGATCATCACGCCCTTCACCACCCAGTCGGCCGCCATGAACATGCCCCAGGGCGACAAATCGTGCGGCAGCGCGGGATTCTGCTCTGCCACCGGCTCCAGCGGCGTCGCCGCAGCAGCGGGGGCTGGGGAAACCGTCGTTGCAGGGGTGGCGGCCGACGGCGTCTCGCCGGGGGTGGCGGGCTCGGCGGCCACGGGTGCCTCGCCTGCCTGCGGCGCCGTGGCGGCTGGTGCCGGCGCCTGCTGTACGGGTTGTGCCTGCTGCACGGGCTGCACGGGCTGCGCCGGCTGGGCGGGTGCAGTCTCGACGGATGCCGGAGCCTGCGGCGCGGCGGGAGGCGTCGGAGTGCCGTCCTGCTGGGCGAATGCCGTGCCTGCGGCCAGGGTGAGGGACAGGGCGAGAGCGCCTGCGCGGATTCGTTCGATCATGATCCCGCATCCTTCGATGGGTCTGGAGTGGTCGGGCCGCAAGAGCCCCGGTAACCTCGTTGCCGGTGTTATGAAATCATGAATGGAAAAGTCAACTAATCCTCACGTTCAAATAGCGCCTAAAAGCCATCTAACCGCTAGAACCCCACCGATTTTTTATCGAATTGTTCCAGCCTTGCATGGCGACGGACGGTGCTGCCGCTCTAGTTGCCCCTGCGGGAGACGCAAAAGCAGCACCGAGGGACCCGCCCGTATGGAGACGACGATTTCGATACCGTTCTGCGGCACACCGCCCGTTCCGGCCGAGCTTATGACGCGTTGGGCGCTGGACCCGGCCCTGCTGGCAAGCCTGGCCGCGTTGCCGGTTCTGTTCCTGTGGCTGCGGCGGTACAGCGGCCATCCCGGCTCCGTGCCTTTGTTCGCTGCCGGCTGGGTGGTGCTGGTGGTGGCTTTCGTATCGCCGCTCTGTGCGCTCAGCGCCGCTCTTTTTTCGGCGCGGGTGGCCCATCACGTTCTGCTGGTGGCCGTTGCCGCGCCGCTGTTTGCGCTGGCCAATCCGCTGCGTGGCCGCATGCGCCTGTCGCATCCGGGCTTCTGGCTGCTGATGCATGCGCTGCTTCTGTGGTTCTGGCATGCGCCGATGCCCTATGCCGCGGCCCTGGCCGATGACGGCCTTTACTGGCTCATGCAACTCAGCCTGATCGCCAGCGCATTCCTGTTCTGGGCCGCCGTGCTGGAGCCGCGCAATGCCGGCATCGAGGCCGGCCTGATGATGCTGGCGGCGATGATGCAGATGGGGCTTCTCGGCGCTCTGATCACCTTTGCGCCGCGCCCCCTCTATGCCGCGCATTTTCTGCCGCCGGAGGCTTTCGGCATGACGGCCCTGGCCGATCAGCAACTGGCGGGGCTTATCATGTGGGCGCCGGGCGCCTTGCCCTACCTTTTGGCGGCGCTAATCATCGTTGCCCGCGTGCTTGGCCGCGACGAAGCGGATGCCCGCCCGTGACGGTGGTATGGCTTAAGGTCGCGCATATCATCGCTTTGTCGATCTGGTGTTCCGGGCTGATGGCGGCGCCCTTCATGCTGGCGCGGCGCGAAATCGGCGCAACGGGGGAGTCTCTGTTCCGCGTGCAGAAGGTGACCCGCTTCGTCTTCGTGTCCATCGTCTCGCCGGCCGCCTTCATCGCCATCGGCACCGGCACGGCACTCATCTTCGCCATGGAGACGTTCACCGCGTGGTTCGCCATCAAGCTGGTGCTGGTGGGCATGCTGGCCAAGCTGCACATCCGCGTCGGCACCGCGGTCATCGAAATCTTCAAGGAGGGCAACCACCTGCCGGCCTGGAAGATGATCGCCATCGTCGTCATCGGCGTGCTGATCGTGACGTGCATTCTAACGGTCGTGTTGTGGAAACCCTCGCTGGCCGCCCTGTCGCTGCCGGAATGGCTGATGCGGCCGGGCGGCCTCGCCGAGCTGCTGGGCCTCGATCAGTGGTCGTCGGATATGAGGATGCCGACGCCATGATCGAAGATCAGCTTGCCTCCGTACCATCCGGCAACGCCCGTGACCGCCGCGCCGACCACCGACAGGAAAAGGCCCAGCGGCAGGACCGCATCCGGGTTGACGAGGCGCAGGCCCCAATTGGTGCCGGCGATGGACAGCAGCGTCATGGCCGCCACGGCATGCGACCAGCTTGCCGCGCGGATGCGGATGCCCTTCACCAGGATCAGCTCCGCCGTTCCGACGATGCCCGCGCCGACGCCCGTCAGGAAGGCGGCTCCGGCCGCCCATGTGCCGGCCCGCAGAAAGAACGGGTCGGCGAAGAACCAGTAGAGAAGATCGAGGACCAGCGTGCCGATCACCAGGGCAATGGGGAAATGAACGCTCATCGCATGCAGAGGGTGGCCCGCCACCGCGATGGCCGATTGCAGATCGTACTTCTTGATATCCGCAATGACCGGGTTTTCGGCTTTGGTTTCGTCGGACATGCGCGGGCTCCTTCGTCTGATGGCCTGAACATAGGCCGCATCATGCGCTTGGGGAGCCTTGGCGCGCTCATGGCGCTGGCCGGCTGCGCCGGACCGTTGTCGACGCTCGATCCCGCAGGGCCGGTGGCCGGTACCATCGCGACCATCTGGTGGGTCATGCTGGCCGGGGCGACGGTGCTGATGGCACTGGTGCTCGGTCTCTTCGCCTATGCGTTCCGGGGCAGCGACGCCGCCTGGGCGCAGGCCGGGCACACGCGTTTCATCCTGTGGGGCGGCCTGGTGATGCCGATGACGGTGCTGACGGCGCTGATGATCTACGCCCTGATCGCCGGCGAGCGCCTTTTGGCGCACCCCGCGCCGGACGTGTGGCGCGTCGAGGCGCGGGGCGAGCGCTGGCAATGGCGCTTCAGCTATCCCGACCGGCCGGAGCTTGCCGAGACGATCGACCTTGCAACCATTCCGGCCGGGCGGCCGGTGGATGTCGAGATCGTATCGCAGGACGTGATCCACAGCTTCTGGGTGCCGCGACTGGCAGGCAAGCTCGACGCGATCCCGGGCCACCGCAACACATTGCGTATCGAAGCGGACAGGCCGGGCCGTTTCAGCGGCGTCTGCGCCGAATATTGCGGCATCGGACACGCCGGAATGACATTCACCATCGAGGCCCTGGCGCCAGACGACTTCGCCGCCTTTGCCGGGGAGGCCGCCCGATGAGCGCCGAACGGGAAGACATCGTGCGGGCCGCATCGCAGGCGCCGATTGCCGGCAGCCCCATCCAGCTTCACAAGGCGCTGCATGCCATCTGGCGGACGCAGCATGGCTGGGGCCGCCTGGCAGCCGTCAACCACACCATCATCGGCCGGCGCTTCATGGTGGCGGCGTTTATCTTCTTCGGGATCGGCGGCGTCCTGTCGATGATCATCCGCGCGCAGCTTGCAACGCCCGGAAGCGGCTTTGTCGGGCCGGAGATCTACGGGCAGATTTTCACCATGCACGGCACGGTGATGATGTTCCTGTTTGCCATACCGATGTTCGAGGGCTTCGCGATCTACATGCTGCCCAAGATCCTCGGTGCGCGGGACCTGGCCTTTCCGCGCCTCGGCGCCTATGGCTTCTGGTGCTACGTGTTCGGCGGCTCCATCCTTATCGTGGCGATGCTGGCCGGCGTTGCGCCCGATACGGGCTGGTTCATGTATACGCCGCTGTCTTCCGGCGTCTACTCGCCCGGCATCAACGCCGATGTCTGGCTGCTCGGCATCACCTTCGTGGAGATTTCGGCCGTCGCAGCCGCAGTTGAGATCACCGTCAGCATCCTCACCATGCGCGCGCCGGGCATGTCGCTGGTGAAGATGCCGCTGCTCGGCTGGTATCTGCTCGTCACCGCCGGCATGATGCTGGTCGGCTTTCCGCCGCTGATCCTCGGCTCGATCATGCTGGAGGTGGAGCGCGCCTTCGATATCCCGTTCTTCGACCCGACGCGCGGCGGCGACTCTCTCCTGTGGCAGCATCTGTTCTGGCTGTTCGGCCATCCGGAGGTCTACATAATCTTCCTGCCGGCGGCCGGTGCGATATCGACCATGCTGCCGGCGCTCGCTCGCCGGCCGATGGTCGGCTATAGCTGGATCGTGGTTGCCGTGGTGGCGGTGGGCTTCCTGTCGTTCGGCCTGTGGGTCCACCACATGTTCGCCGTGGGCATTCCGCATCTGGCGCTGGCCTTCTTTTCGGCGGCGAGCGCGCTGGTGGCGGTGCCGACGGCGGTGCAGATATTCGCCTGGCTTGCGACCCTGTTATCGGGCAGGCCGCAATTCTCGCTGCCCATGCTGTATCTGTTCGGCTTCTTCGTCGTGTTCGTCTGCGGCGGTCTCACCGGCGTCATGGTGGCGGTGGTGCCCTTCGACTGGCAGGTCCATGACACCCATTTCGTGGTGGCGCATCTGCATTACGTGCTGGTGGGCGGGTTCGTGTTTCCCATGCTTGCGGCCGTTTATTACTGGCTGCCGCACGTGACGGGGCGCACCACATCCTTCGGGCTCGGCAAGGCGGCGTTCTGGCTGATCTTCACCGGTTTCAACCTGACCTTCTTCCTGATGCACCTGACGGGCCTTCGGGGCATGCCGAGGCGCGTCGACACCTATCCGGATGTGGTTGGCTGGACGGCGTTGAACCTTTTGTCCTCCATCGGCGGCTTCATCATGACGATGGGCTTTGCGCTGTTTCTGGTGGATGTCGTCACGCAGGTCGGCTTCGGCCGGCGCACGCGGCGCAACCCCTGGCGCGCGACCACGCTGGAATGGGCAACGCCGGTGCCGCCGCCATCCTATGCCTTCGCATCGCTTCCGCATGTGGACAGCCGGGATCCGCTGACGCCGCAACTCGGGGCGGAGCTGGCGCGCGGCGAGGGATATCTGGGCTTTGCCCGCAATGGCTGGCAGGAAACGCTGGGCATCCACCCCGTGACCGGGGCGATCAAGAGCATCATCATCCTGCCGCGGCCGACATTCCTGCCGCTGTGGAGCGCGCTCGTCACCTCCACCATCTTCCTGTCGCTGCTGTTCGGCTTCTACTGGCTTACGCCTCTGGCCTTCGTCGCAACGATTGCCGTCCTGATGCTATGGACGCGCGGGCAGGGTGCCCGCGTGGATTACGGCCGGCTGCCCATCGGACGGGGACAGACCGCGCTGACGGCCGGCGAAACCGCCGATCCGCCCAGCGTGTGGGCGATGGGCGCAACGCTGATCGCAAATCTTTCGCTGTTTTCCTCGCTGGCCTTCGGTGCGCTCTTCCTGTGGCTGGTCGCGCCCGGCTGGCCGCCACCGCAACTGATGAACAGCGGGTTCGGGCTCGTCGCCTTCGTCATCGTGTCGGCCGGCGTGTCCATGGTGGCGGTGCGCATGGCGGCTGCGGCAAACCGGGACAAGCGCGACACGCGCCAGCTTTGGCTGGCGGTCGGCTTCGGAGGCAATCTGGCGATGATCGCCATCCTGGCGGCGCTGATCCGCTATCATCTGCCCGATCCGTTCGCCCATGCCTACGCGGCCGCCAACCTGGCGCTTGTCTGCTATGGGCTGATGCAGGCCTTCGTGGGCGGGTTGCTTTGCGCCGCCGCGTTTTTGCGGGGGCGCTCGGGCCTGGTATCGGCGTCCCGCGCCGCACCGATCACCATCGCGAGGCTGTGGCAGGATTTCACCCTGCTGATCGCCATCCTGTCGAGCATTCTGCTCGCCGTCATACCCATGCTGGTGGAAAAGGTGCCGCTGCCATGACCGGGCCCGAACGCAACGCGCGCGCTGTTTTCTGGATGCTGGCGGGCGGCTTCGCCTGGTGGGGGGCGGTCTTCCTGGCGCTCTACGCGCTGTTGTCGGTGGGCTGCGCCTATGGGTGGGACGCGAGGCCCTTTGCGGGCACGTCGCTGCAGCGGGCCGTTCTGGTGGGAGCGTGGCTTGCATCCCTGGTGCCGCTGGCGGCGATGTTGCTTCTGCAATATCGCCTCTGGACGGCCCGGACCGCATCGACGCTCATGGCCGTCGGTGCGGTCCTGACGGCGCTGGCGCTTGCCGCCACCGTCTGGAATTTCGGCATGGTCACATTCCTGTCGACCTGCCGTTGATTACGAGCCGAGCTTGGCCTTGACCGCTTCCAGTGCCGGCTCGCCGGAGAAGGTGGTTACGCCCTCAAGCCATGGGCCAAGCGTGTCCGGATGGGCGGCCAGCCACTCGCGCGCCGCCTGCTCGGGCTCCTTGCTGTCGTCCAGGATGGCGCCCATGATCTCGTTTTCGAGCGGCAACGTGAACTCCAGGTTCTTCAGGAACTGGCCGAGGTTCGGGCAGGCTTCCACAAGGCCCTTTCGCGTGTTGGTATCCACCGTCGCGCCGCCGAAATTGGGGCCGAAGACGTCGTCGCCGCCCTCCAGATAGGCGAGCTCGAAATTCGAGTTCATCGGGTGCGGCTCCCAGCCGAGGAAGACGATCGGCTGCTCGCCCCGCGTCTGGCGCGATACCTGAGACAGCATGCCCTGCTCGGACGATTCCACAAGCTCGAAGCCCGAAAGCCCGAACGTATCCTTCTGGATCATGTCGAGGATCAGCCGGTTGCCGTCGTTTCCGGGCTCGATGCCGTAGATGCGATTGTTCAACTGCTCGCGGAACTTGGCGATATCGGCAAAGTTTTTCAGGCCGGCGTCGTACAGATAGCGGGGCACTGCCAGCGTATATTTTGCGCCTTCGAGGTTGGTGCGGATCACCTCGATCTCGCCCTTGTCGCGATAGGGCCCGATATCGGCTTCCATGGTGGGCATCCAGTTGCCCAGGAAGACATCAATATTGCCGTTGGCAAGCGAGGTGAAGGTGACGGGCAGGGCCAGGATGCTGGTCTGCGGCTCGTAGCCGAGCCCGTCCAGAACGACCGAGGCGGTGGCCGTCGTGGCGGTGATATCCGTCCAGCCGACATCGGCCAGGCGCACCGTGCGGCAGGAGTCCGGCTCGGCGGCCAGCGCCGCTGCCGGAATGGCTGCAAGGGCCAGGGCCGCCAGAAGGGCAGGGGTGCGACGACGCGTTCGGAAATCCATTGTCTCTCCTTCGGATCACTTGGTATGACGACGTGTCGACCCTTATGTCCGATCCGTCGGCAGAGTGCATGCCTGTCTGCGCCAACTCTGTCACGATCCTGCTATCTGTCAACTGCCTGAACAACCATTCAGCAGTCCTAGCTGCCCAAAGTTAGGCAAACAGCGGACATAACCCGCCTCCGGCGGTGGTGGGTTAGTTTTGTTGAATGATCGTTCAACGCCTGCTATTCTGGCTCCCAGCAAGGAGTTGTCATGAGCAGAGCATTGAACGCAGCGCGCTCCGGCGTCGAGGAAGAGCGCCGTCGCCAACTGATAGAGGCCACGGTGGACGCGCTGGCGGCCGTCGGGTTTGCTGCCGCGAGCCTGTCGGAGATTGCAGGGCGCGCAGGCTTTGCCCCCAGCCTCGTCTCGCATTATTTCGGCGACAAGGACGGCCTGCTCGAGGCGACGTTGCGCCATCTGGCCAACCGCGTGTCCGATGCCGTTTTGATCCGCCTGCGCGATGCCGGCTCCCCGCGGGAGCGTATCCAGGCCGTCATCGATGCCAATCTTGCGCCGGAAGAGTTCGACCAGCGTACCGGCAGCGTCTGGCTTGCCTTCTGGGGCCAGGTCCTGCATTCGGCCAAGCTGCGCCGGGTGCAGCGCATCTATCAGCAGCGCATGCTGTCCAATCTGCGTCACGATCTGCGCAAGCTCGTATCCGGCGAGGATGCCGAGCGTGTGGCGCTGTCCATCGCGGCGGTCATCGACGGCCTGTGGCTCCGCTCCACCCTGTCGCAGACGATGGAAACCGATAGCGAGGCCGCGCGCCGCATGGCCAGCGACTTCGTCGACCGCGAGATCGCGGCGGCGCGCCCGGCGGCTCCGCAGGCGGAGCTGTCACGGCCGCATATCGGCGAAAGCCTGCCGCTCGTATCCAGCCATATCGGCGGGCGCTCGGTGCGCTCCGGACGCGGGCGCAGCTTCGCCAACATCAATCCGGCCACCGGCGAGGCCATTGCCGAGGTGGCCATTGCCGGCGCGGACGAGGTGGACGCCGCCGTATCCGCTGCCCGCAAGGGCCAGGCCGTATGGGGCGCCATGACGGGGGCCGAGCGCGGCCGCGTGCTGAACCGCGCGGTCGCCCTGCTGCGCGAGCGCAATGACGAACTGGCCGAACTGGAGACACTGGATACCGGCAAGCCCGTACAGGAAACGCGCGCCGTCGACATTGCCTCCGGCGCCGACTGCCTGGAGTATTTTGCCGGGCTGGCCGCCGGCCTCGCCGGCGAGCATGTCGATCTCGGCCCCACGGCCTTCGGTTACACGCGGCGCGAGCCGCTGGGCATCGTCGCCGGTATCGGCGCGTGGAACTATCCCATGCAGATCGCCTGCTGGAAGGCGGCGCCCGCGCTGGCGGCCGGCAATGCGATGATCTTCAAGCCGGCAGAGCTGACGCCCACGACAGCGGTGCGGCTTGCCGAGATCCTCACCGAGGCCGGCTTGCCGGACGGCGTCTTCAACGTGCTGCAGGGAGACGGGTCGACGGGGCGCCTTCTGACGCGTCATCCGGAGATCGCCAAGATTTCGCTGACGGGCGAGGTCGGCACCGGCAAGAAGGTCATGGCCGATGCGGCCGCCACGCTGAAGCAGGTCACGCTGGAACTCGGCGGCAAGTCGCCGCTTGTCATCTTCGACGATGCCAGCCTGGACGATGCGGTTTCGGCGGCGATGCTGGCCAATTTCTATTCGGCCGGGGAGGTCTGCTCCAACGGAACGCGCGTCTTCGTGCAGGAGGGCGTGCACGCCGAATTCCTGAAGCGCTTGAAAGAGCGGACGGAGCGGCTGGTGGTCGGCGATCCGCTGGACCCCGCCACGCAGATCGGCGCGCTGATCTCGCACCAGCACATGCAGAAGGTTCTGTCCTACATCGATATCGGCCGGCGCGAGGGTGCCCGCGCGGTTGCCGGCGGCAGCCGGGTAACGGAAGGTGCGCTGGCGGCCGGGGCCTTCGTGGCGCCCACGGTTTTCGATGCCTGCCGCGACAACATGCGCATCGTGCGGGACGAAATCTTCGGTCCGGTCATGTCGGTGCTTCCGTTCCGCGAAGAGGACGAGGTGGTCGCACGGGCCAACGACACCGATTTCGGGCTGGCGGCGGGTGTGTTCTCGCGCGATATTGCCCGCGCGCACCGCGTTATCGCGCGGCTCGACGCCGGCACGACGTGGATCAACCACTACAATATCACGCCCATCGAACTGCCCTTCGGCGGCGTCAAGCGCTCGGGCCTCGGCCGGGAAAACGGCCGCGCCGCGCTGGATGCGCATACCCGCGTGAAGAGCGTCTACGTCAATCTCGGTTCGGTCGAGTCGCCCTATTGAGGACTGCGCCATGGCTGTTGAACATTTCGATTACGTCATCATCGGCGCGGGCTCTGCGGGCTCGGTGCTGGCGGCGCGGCTGAGCGAAGATCCATCCACGCGCGTTCTGGTGCTGGAGTTCGGCGGTTCGGACCGCTCGGTGCTGATTCAGATGCCGAGCGCGCTGTCCATTCCGATGAACATGGACAAGTACAATTGGGGCTACGAGAGCGAGCCCGAGCCCGGCCTGGGCGGGCGCCGGATGAACCTGCCGCGCGGCAAGGTGCTGGGTGGCTCTTCCTCCATCAACGGCATGGTCTATGTGCGCGGCGCCCCGCAGGATTTCGACCGCTGGCAGGCCGAGGGCGCCGATGGCTGGTCCTATGCCGATGTCCTTCCCTATTTCCGCCGGGCGGAAGCGCGGGAAGACGGCGGCGACACCTATCGCGGCGGCGAGGGCGCGTTGCATACCAGCTACGGCCGCATGGCCAATCCGCTTTACACGTCCTTCGTGGAGGCAGGGCGGCAGGCCGGCTATCCGGTGACGGACGATTACAATGGCGCGCGCTTCGAGGGGTTCGGGCGCATGGACATGACGGTCCATAATGGCCGCCGCTGGTCCACCGCCAACGCCTATCTGAAGCCGGCGATGTCACGCCCCAACCTGAAGGTCGAAACCCACGCCTTCGTCGAGCGCATCCTCTTCGAAGGGCGGCGCGCCGTCGGCGTCTCATGGCGGCGCGACGGCACCAGCCACGTGGCGAGGGCCGACCGGGAGGTGATCCTGTCGGCCGGGTCGATCAATTCGCCGAAGCTGTTGAAACTGTCGGGCGTCGGCCCGGCGGCCGAGCTTGCCGGCCACGGCATCGAGGTTGTGGCCGACCGGCCCGGCGTCGGCGAGAACCTGCAGGACCATCTGGAATTCTACTTCCAGATCGCCTCAAGGGAGCCGATCACGCTCTATTCGGCGCAGGGGCTGGTTGCCAAGGGGCGTATCGGCGCGCAGTGGCTCCTGATGAAGAACGGTCTCGGCGCGACCAACCATTTCGAAAGCTGCGGTTTCATCCGCTCGCGGCCGGGCGTCGCCTATCCCGATATCCAGTTTCACTTCCTGCCGCTGGCCGTCACCTATGACGGCAAGGGCCTGGCGTCCGAGCACGGGTTCCAGGCGCATGTCGGGCCGATGCGGTCCAAATCGCGCGGGGCCGTGCGGCTGGCCTCGGCCGACCCTGCCGCCAAGCCATCGGTCCTGTTCAATTACATGAGCCATCCGGACGACTGGGTGGAGATGCGAGCCTGTGTGCGGCTGACGCGCGAAATCTTCGCGCAGGCGGCATTCGACCCCTATCGCGGCCGCGAGATTTCGCCCGGCGCGGATGTCGAGAGCGACGCCGAGATCGATGCTTTCGTGCGGGAGCATGTCGAAAGCGCCTATCATCCATCCTGCAGCAACCGCATGGGCCGCGTGGACGACCCGATGGCGGTGGTGGACGAGACGACACGGGTCATCGGCCTGGATGGGCTGCGCATCGTGGATTCGTCCATCATGCCGTCGATCACCACCGGCAATCTGAACGCGCCGACCATCATGCTGGCCGAAAAGGCTGCCGACCATATACGCGGCGTCCCCATGCTGCCCCGCATGGACGTGGAATACGAGCGCGCGGAAAACTGGCAGACGGCGCAGAGGTAGTCGCTGAAAAAGTTGCGTCCGCAACGAAAAGCCGATGACGATCTGCACTTGCGCATGATAATCCACATCCAAAAGATGTGGGGGTCATATGATATATTATATTCTGATCGCGCCGAACTGGCTTCTCGGTATGGTATTCGGCGCGATGGTTGCGGGCTTGGCCAGCGTCATCGTTGCGGCAATGGCCCGTTTTGGCTTCAAGACGGTACGCCACGCTGCGATCATGCCGATTATCATGGCCGCAACGGTCGTCGGCAGCGGCCACATCGGCGGACTTCTGCAAAGGCAGCTGCTGACGCCTGAAATTGCCGGCCGGTTGCTGAAGGATCAGAGCCCGGAGTTCATCGATCTCCTGGAGACGGAGTTTCCTCAGGATTACGCATCGATGATGCAGCAGATGACCGAGCTGATGGCATCCGGCGTGACCATCGACGACCTTGTGCAGCAGTCTGCATCCGTAACGCAAGCGCTGCGGCACAAATATGCTCCGATGGTCAGGCTGGCCAGCGATGCGGACCAGGCCGCCCTTCTCGATACGCAAATCCGCACATACCAGGCTGTGTTGGGCGCCGACCCGGAAAAATGCCCGGCCTTCGCAACCGCGGGGCCATCGGCGCTTGCCGCTCGGGTGCAGAAGGGGCCGATCATGGATAGTTTCAACGATCAGGCGCTGTCGCTCTTCCGTGCCATCGCAGGTGCGAAGCGCATGCCGACCTATCGTCGCGATTCGACCGACGAGGATTTCAGGCAGATCATCGCCCTGATGCTTGCGCACGGCGCGACCACGGCCCAGCTCGGCGCCCTGACAAGTCCGCAACCGGATTCACCGGATTTGTGTCCGGCGATGATCATGATGATGAAGACGATGAATGAGGACGACAGCGAAGGCGTCAAGGCGGTACGCGCGCAATTTCTGGCGGATATGGCAGCCGGCTGAAAGTCGCGAGTGCTTGTCTACCGTCAGCATGGGGAACGGAATTGGCCAGGTGAACATTAGGGGAACAACAAAGGAGTTTCCCAATGTCTGCCAACGACAATCCCAAGGTCGAGCCCGGCCCCAATTCCAACCTTGAAAAAGACCCGTCCGACTGGACGACCGGCGACGATCCGATGACGGACGCCCAGGCGTCCTATCTCAAGACGCTGTCCGAGCAGGCGCATGCGCCGGACCAATTCGATACCGACATCAACAAGGCCGAGGCGTCCAAGCGCATCGACGCGCTGCGCCAGCAGCTCAAACTGGACTCCTAGACGCCAGCGGCAAACGCCTGCCCGATTTGGCGACGGAACGTCATCTTCCATCGACAGTTGATGTGTCTCAACAGGGAGTTCATACATGGCATTCATAGAGGCAAAAGACGGCACGAACCTGCATGTGAAGGACATGGGGCAGGGGCGGCCGGTGGTTCTGATCCACGGCTGGCCGCTGACCGGCGACATGTTCGAATACCAGGTGCTTGCCTTGCTGGAATCGGGGTTCCGCGTGATCACCTATGATCGCCGCGGCTTCGGCCAGTCCGGCCACCCGTCCGCCGGCTACGATTACGATACCTTCGCCGACGATCTGGCGGCCGTGCTGGAAGGGCTGGACCTCAACGACGTGTCGCTGGTCGGCTTCTCGATGGGCGGCGGCGAAATCGCCCGCTATCTCAGCCGCCATGGCGCATCGCGTGTCGGCAAGGCGGTGCTGGTCGCCTCGGTGGCCGGTTATCTCCTGAAGGACGACACCAATCCCGATGGCGTCGATGCCAGCGTCTTCGAGGACATGAAGAGCCAGATCCGCGCCGACCGCTTCGCCTTCCTGCAGAGCTTCGCCAAGCAGTTCTACGGTGTCGGGCTGGTCAGCCGGCCGGTGAGCCAGGGCGTCCTGGACTGGTCCTTCGTGCTGGGCGTCATGGCCAGCCCGAAAGCGACCATCGACTGCGTCGATGCATTCAGCCGGACCGATTTCCGCCCCGACTTCGCCTCCTTCACCGTGCCGACGCTGGTGATCCATGGGACGAGCGACGATACGGTGCCGATCGAGCTGACGGGCCGGGCAGCGGCGGGCGCGATTTCCGGCGCACGGCTGATCGAGTATGACGGCGAGCCGCATGGCCTGTTCGCTACGGTTCCGGACCGCCTGAACGCCGATCTGATCGAGTTCCTTCGATAGGTTTCGGCGGCAACGGACGTTTACATGCCGTGTCCGTTCGGTTAGTGCCTGCGGCCTTCAACCGGTCGCAGCCTACCCGGACAAAACAAGGACACCGACATGAACACGCTCGTCGTCTGCTCTGGCGGACTCGATTCTGTTTCGCTGGCTTATGTCCTGGCGGAACAGGGTAACCTCGGCGCTATCGTCACCTTCGACTACAACCAGCGGCACCGGCGCGAAATCGATTTTGCGCGCCGGGCTGCGGAGCGGCTCGGGAAGCCCTTCCACCTCATCGATATCCAGCCCATCGGCGCCGTGTTGAGCGGTTCCGCCCTGACCGACGCCGTGGATGTGCCGGACGGCCATTACGCGGAGGATACGATGAAGGCCACCATCGTACCCAACCGCAATGCCATCATGCTGACCATCGCCTTCGGGCTGGCCGCCGCCCAGAAAATGGATGCCGTCGCCATCGCCGTTCATGGCGGCGACCATTTCATCTACCCCGATTGCCGGCCCGGTTTCATCGACAACTTTGCCGCCATGCAGGCCCGGGCGCTTGACGGTTTCGCACAGGTGCGCCTGCTGGCGCCGTTTGTGGAACGGTCGAAGGCGGATATCGTACGCGCCGGTGCAGAGGCCGGCACGCCCTTCGCGCAGACCTGGTCCTGTTACAAGGGCGGCGACGTTCATTGCGGCCGCTGCGGAACGTGTGTGGAGCGGCGCGAGGCTTTCGACATCGCGGGGGTGAGCGATCCGACCGTCTACGCCGATGCGGATTTCTGGCGCGACGCCGTCTCCAGGCGGTGCGCCTGATGTTCAAAATCACCAAGCGGTTCGAATTCTCGGCGTCGCATCGGCTGGCCGGCCTGCCCGAGGACCACCCCTGCACACGGCTGCATGGCCATAATTACATCGTCGAGATCGAGCTTCAGGCGTCGGAATTGAACGCCTTCGGCTTCGTGCGCGACTATCGCGACCTGTCCGCCTTCAAGCGTTACGTCGACGAAACCTTCGACCATCGGCACATCAACGATGTCCTGGGGCACGACAGCCCGACCGCCGAAGCGCTGGCCCTGCATTTCTACAATTGGTGCAGCGAGCGCTTTCCCGAGACAAGCGCGGTCCGCGTCAGCGAAACACCGAAGACATGGGCCGAATACCGCCCGCTGGCGCGCGCATGAGTGCCGAGCGCATGATCCGCGTCAGCGAGATTTTCGGGCCGACCATACAGGGCGAAGGCGCGCTGATCGGCCAGCCGACGGTGTTCGTGCGCAGCGGCGGTTGCGATTATCGCTGCGCTTGGTGCGACACGTTGCACGCGGTGGACAGCGAATACCGGCATGAGTGGCTGCCGATGACGGCAGAGACCATCTTTGCGCGGATCGTCCAGCTTTCCGGCGGTCGCCCGTTGACCGTCTCCTTGTCCGGGGGCAACCCGGCGATCCAGCCTTTCGGGCCGCTGATCGCCCTTGGCCGCGCGGCGGGGTACGGCTTCGCACTGGAAACGCAGGGCTCTGTTGCCAAGGACTGGTTCCGGCAACTGGATACGCTGGTTCTCAGCCCCAAGCCGCCGTCGAGCGGCATGGCCACCGACTGGTCGGCGTTCGATGCCTGCCTTCATGCGGCGGGCGACGGGCCCCGCGTGGTCCTGAAGATGGTGGTGTTCGACGATGCCGACTATGCCTATGCGCGCGCCGCGTCCGCGCGCTATCCCCATCTGCCGGTCTTTCTGCAGCCCGGTAACCCCATAGGCAATGAAGCCGCGGCGGCGGACATCGATGGCCTGATGGCCGCGATGCGTAACCTTGTCGCACGCGTTGTGGAAGATGGCTGGTTTTCGGCCTGCGTACTGCCGCAACTCCACGTGTTGATGTGGGGAAACCGCAAGGGCGTTTGACGCCCTATGCAAACAAATTGAGCCTGCCCAAAATTCCATCTTGACGCGTGGTTGTGCCCGGAGCAGGATCGCCCCGGATACCAGCCTCGTACCGCTGGATGGCAAGCAAGCCCTGACTGGTCCCGCACGGATTTTCGTTCCGCGCTGGCCCTGCAGGGCTTTTTTTATGGGCGGATCGCAACCGTTGAAGACACGCATCAAACTTGGCGTTCTGTTTTCCAGTTCCGGTGCCTACGAACTCCTCGGGCAGGCCTGCCGCGACGGTGCGCTGGGCGCCATCGCGGCGGTCAATGCCGATCCGTCCCGCCGCATCGCCTTCGACGCCGTCGAGGCCGACCCCGAAGGGCGCATCGATGCCTATGCCCCGCTTTGCGTGGACATGTTGAACCGGTCCGGCGTGCGACACCTCGTCGGTTGCATCACCTCCTGGAGCCGCAAGGAAGTCATCCCCATGCTGGAGAAGCATGATGGCCTTCTCTGGTATCCGGCGCCCTACGAGGGCTACGAGGCCAACGACCACGTCGTGTACATGAACGCCGCGCCGAACCAGCATCTGGTGCCGCTGTTCCGGCATGTCGCCGCGCGTTACGGCCGGGACGGGTTTCTCGTCGGCTCCAATTACATCTGGGGATGGGAGATGAACCGCATCGCGCGCGACCTCGTCGCCGATGCGGGCGGCCATCCGAAGGGAGAGCGCTATCTGCCGCTCGGCGATACGGATGTGGCGCGGCTGATCGCCGAAATCCGCGCCTGCGAGCCGGATTTCATCCTCAACAACCTCATCGGCGCCTCTTCCTATGCCTTCTATGCCGCCTACGCGGCTTTGGGGCGGGAGGATGCGCGCTTTTCACCCGAGTTGCGGCCGATCCTGTCCTGCAACATGACGGAGCAGGAACTGCCCTCCATAGCGCCGCATGGCGACGGCCATCTGTCCTGTCTGCCCTTCATGTATCGCGGTGGGGCCGGCCCGCGCTCTTCCTTCGAGGCGGCTGCCCATGCGGCCGTAACGGTGCTGGCCGACGCCATCGAGGCCGCCGGAACGGACGATCCGCCGGCAGTGCGCCTGGCGCTGGCAAAGGGCACGCACCAGACCGCGCTTGGCCCCATCCGCATCGACATGCCGACGCAGCATTGCGCCTTGCCGGCCAGGATCGGGCGGATCGCCGGCACCCGTTTCGAGATGCTGGAAACCAGTTCGGGCGCGGTCGAGCCCGACCCCTATCTGTCGCGATACGACCCCGCCACGCTGTATCAACCTGCATTGAGGCTGGTGCGATGACCCGGCGCCCGCGCATCAACCTCGGTGGCGCCTGTGCCGTCGTCCTGCACCGGCCGCATGCGGCGGTGGAGGGCCTGACCCGCCAGCTTGCCGCCATCGGCCTGAATGTCGAGCATGCCTGGCCCGACCTGCCGCCATCGGCGACCGGCGCGGACTTCCTGTTTTTCGACGTGGACCACGGCTTCGACGAGCAGTTTCCCTGGAAGCCCGGCGAAGCGCCAATGCCGCTGGTTGCGCTGATCGGCTCGGAAGCACCGGGCCGCATCGAATGGGGTTTGTCGCAGCGCGCCGACGCGCAGCTTGTGAAGCCGGTCGGCAATGCCGGTGTCTATGCCGCGCTGCTGATCGCCCGGCGCGCCTTCGACGAGCGCCGGCGGCTGGAGCGGGAAATAGACTGCCTGCGCGAGCGCGTATCCGAACGACAGGTCATCGTGCGCGCCGTCGTTGCGCTTGCGGCGGCGGGCATCGGCGAAGAGCAGGCCTATGCGCAATTGCGGGCGCTGGCGATGAGCTGGCAGGTGACGATGGAACTTGCCGCCCACCGCGTGATCGAGCTGAAGGATCGCACCATCAAGGAGGCCTCTGATGAGCGTCCTTATCGGGCCTGAGGCGACCATACCGCCCTCGGCGCCGGTGGGCGGCGAGGGGGTCCTGCGCCGTCTGTTCCGCCGCAAGCTGGCGGTGCTGGGGCTACTGGTGATCCTTCTGGTGGTGGGCGCCGCTTTGCTTGCCCCGTATATCGCCCCCTTCGACCCCAACGAGCAGTTCTTCGATGGCCTCACCATCGAGGGCGCGCCGCTGCCGCCGTCGCAAACCTATTGGCTGGGCACGGACCTGCTCG
Organism: Aureimonas altamirensis; assembly: GCF_001463885.1. Lineage (GTDB taxonomy): Bacteria > Pseudomonadota > Alphaproteobacteria > Rhizobiales > Rhizobiaceae > Aureimonas > Aureimonas altamirensis. The sequence continues at coordinate 150,479 of NZ_BBWQ01000015.1, forward strand.
GCCGCGATCTGTTGTCGCGTCTGCTCTACGGCGCGCGCACGTCGCTGTTGATCGGCATCGTCGCCAATGGCGCCGCGCTGACGATCGGCACGCTGGTCGGCGTCGTCGCGGGGTATTATCGCGGCATCGTCGGCACGCTTCTGATGCGCTTCACCGATTTGATGATGGCGTTTCCGGCGCTGCTGCTGGCCATCTGCCTTGCCGCCGTATTGCGGCCCAGCCTGTGGATCGTGGCGCTGGTGATCGCATTGGTGAACTGGGTGCAGGTTGCGCGCGTCGTCTATTCGGAGACGCGCTCGCTGGCCGAGCGCGAGTTTATCCAGGCCGAAAAGACGCTGGGGGCCGGGTCGGCGCGCATCCTGTTCCGCCATATCCTGCCGCATCTGACCTCGACGGTCATCGTCTACGGCACGCTCGGCATCTCCACCACGGTGCTGCTGGAGGCGACATTGTCGTTCCTCGGCGTCGGGGTACAGCCGCCGGACGCCTCCTGGGGCAACATCATCTTCGAGAACCAGACCTATTTCCAGGCGGCTCCCTGGCTGGTGTTCTTCCCCGGCGGAGCGATCCTTCTGGTTGCGCTGGCCTTCAACCTTGTCGGAGACGCGCTGCGCGACGCTCTCGACCCAACCGAACAGGGGCGCGACTGATGGCACCCTATCTTGCCCGCAGGCTGGGCCAATCGGTTCTTATCCTGCTCGGCGTCAGCCTGATCACCTTCGCGCTTCTGTACCTGTTGCCGGCCGACCCGGCACGGCAGATCGCCGGGCGGACCGCCTCTGCCCAGCAGGTTGCCAACATCCGTGCCCAGCTCGGCCTCGATCAGCCCTTTCCGGTGCAGTATCTGCGCTATCTCGGCAATCTGGTGCAGGGCGATCTCGGCCGCTCGTATCTGCAACGCTCGCAGGTGTCCGACCTTATCCTGGCGCGCCTGCCGGCCAGCCTTTTGCTGATGGTGGCGGCCATCGCATGCGAAATCGCGCTCGGCGTGACGATGGGCATCCTGGCCGCCGTGCGGCGCGGCAAGGCCAGCGACCATGCGTTGATGGTCACGTCCTTCGTCACCGTGTCGGCGCCGCAATTCGTGGTCGGTCTTCTGCTGCTTTATGTCTTTGCGGTGCGGCTGGGCTGGTTCCCCATCGGAGGCTACGGCACCTTTTCGCATCTCGTGCTGCCGGCCGTCACGCTGGGCATTCTCGGCGCGGGCTGGTATGCGCGCATGATGCGCTCTTCCATGGTGGACGTGCTGCGGCAGGACTACATCCGCACCGCGCGCGCCAAGGGGCTGCGCCGCTTCACCATCCTTGCCCGGCACGCCATGCCGAACGCCATCCTGCCGGTGATCGCGATGATCGGCATCGATATCGGCCTGTTCATGAGCGGCATCGTCGTGGTGGAAAGCGTCTTCGGCTGGCCGGGTATCGGCCAACTGGCCTGGCAGGCCATCCAGCGCGTCGACCTGCCCATCATCATGGGCGTGACGCTGGTTTCGGCGCTCGCCATCGTGCTCGGCAATCTGTTGGCCGATCTTGTCTCACCCTTTGTCGACCCTCGCATCAAGCTCCAGTAACAAGGAAGATTCACCCATGCTTTCTTTCCTCAAGGCCGGCGCCGCGGCGCTTGCAATCTCCGCCGCGCTGCTGACGGCCCCCTCTGCCGCGGTCGCACAGGATGGCGGCTCCATCACCGTCACCTACAAGGACGATATCGCCACGCTGGACCCTGCCATCGGCTACGACTGGCAGAACTTCTCGATGATCAAGGCGATCTTCGACGGGCTGATGGATTACGAGCCGGGCACCGCCACGCTGCGCCCCGGCCTTGCCGAGTCCTATGAAATCTCGCCCGATGGCAAGGTCTTCACCTTCAAGCTGCGGGATGGCGTCAAATTCCACAATGGCCGCGAAATGACGGCCGACGATGTGAAGTACTCCTTCGAGCGTACGGTGAACCCGGCTACCCAGTCTCCCGGCGCCGGCTTCCTTGCCTCCATCGACGGTTTCGATGCCATGCAGGCCGGCGAGGCGACGTCGCTTTCGGGTGTCGAGATCCTCGATCCGAAGACCGTTCAGGTGACGTTGTCGCGCCCGGACGCGACGTTCCTGTCCGTCATGGCGCTGAACTTCTCCTTTATCGTACCGAAGGAGGAAGTGGAAAAGTCCGGCGCCGATTTCGGCCGCAACCCGGTGGGCACCGGCGCCTTCAAGCTTGCCGAATGGACACTCGGCCAGAAACTGGTTCTGCAGAAGAACACGGATTACTACCGCGAAGGCGCGCCGAAACTGGACGAGATCGCTTTTGAGATCGGGCAGGAGCCGGTCGTTTCCCTGCTGCGGGTCCAGAACGGCGAGGTGGACGTACCGGGCGACGGTATTCCGCCGGCCAAGTTCCGCGAGGTGATGGACAATCCCGAGCAGGCCGCCCAGGTGGTGGAGGGCGTGCAGCTACACACCGGCTACATCACGATGAACACCAAGGCTGCGCCTTTCGACGATCTCAAGGTGCGGCAGGCCGTCAACATGGCGATCAACAAGGATCGCATCGTGCAGATCATCAATGGCCGCGCCACGCCCGCCAACCAGCCGCTGCCGCCGACCATGCCCGGATATGTCGAGGGGTATGAAGGCTACAAATACGATGTCGAGGCGGCAAAGGCGCTGCTGGCAGAGGCCGGCCACCCGGATGGCTTCGAGACCGAGCTGTTCGTGGCCAATGTCGATCCGCAGCCGCGCATCGCGCAGGCCATCCAGCAGGATCTTGCCGCCATCGGCATCAAGGCTTCCATCCAGAGCCTTGCACAGGCCAACGTGATCGCGGCCGGCGGCTCTGCCGAAGGCGCGCCGATGATCTGGTCTGGCGGCATGGCCTGGATCGCCGATTTCCCCGATCCGTCCAATTTCTATGGTCCGATCCTCGGCTGTGCCGGGGCGCTCGAAGGCGGCTGGAACTGGGCCAAATACTGCAACGAGGCACTGGACGAAAAGGCCGCCGCCGCCGACGCCATGGTGGACCCCGCCAAGGCCGAGGAGCGCGCCAAGGCCTGGGGCGAGGTCTATGAGGGCGTCATGGCGGATGCGCCCTGGGTGCCTGTTTTCAACGAGAAGCGCTACACGATGCGCTCGGCCCGCATGGGCGGCGACGACGCGCTGTACATCGACCCGGTGAACACGCCGATGAACTACCGTTACGTCGAGACGAATTAGCATGTGCAAGGCCTGCGACTATACGATCCACGGTCGCCAGCATCATTTCGGCTGGGACAACACAATCGAACCGGCGCTCCGCGTGGCGCCGGGGGCGACCATCGAGTTCGAGTGCCGGGACAGTTCGGCCGGGCAGTTGACGCCCGACTCCACCGTCGAAGACGTGACGACGCTCGATTTCGGCAAGATCAACCCCGTATCCGGCCCCATCTACATCGATGGGGCCGAGCCGGGCGATGCGGTGAAGGTGACGATCGAGGGGTTCAAGCCATCCGGTTTCGGCTGGACGGCGAATATTCCGGGCTTCGGCCTTCTGGCCGACCAGTTCACCGAGCCGGCGCTGACGATCTGGCGCTACGACGCCCAGTCCATGGAGCCCGCGGCGTTCGGCGCGCATGGGCGCGTGCCGCTGAAGCCCTTTGCCGGCACGATCGGCAATGCGCTTGCGGAACCGGGGCACCACTCCGTGGTGCCGCCGCGCCGCGTTGGCGGCAATCTGGACATCCGCGACCTGTCCGCCGGCACGGTGTTGTATCTGCCGGTCGAGGTTGCAGGCGCGCTGTTTTCCGTCGGCGATACCCATGCCGCCCAGGGCGACGGCGAGGTTTGCGGAACGGCCATCGAAAGCCCGATGAATGCGGTGCTGACGCTGGATCTCGTCAAGGGCGCCAACCTTGCAATGCCGCGCTTCACCACCTCCGGCCCGGTGACGCGGCATCTGGACGCCAAGGGCTACGAGGTGACGACAGGCGTCGGCCCCGACCTGATGACGGGAGCGCGTCAGGCCGTTGCCGACATGGTCGAGCTTCTGGCTGCGCGCTACGGCATGAACCCGGTGGATGCCTATATGCTGGTGTCCACCTGCGGCGATCTGCGCATCTCCGAGATCGTGGACATGCCCAACTGGGTGGTCTCGTTCTACTTTCCGCGTGTCGTGTTCGAGTGACGGGAGACCCCATCCTCTCCGTCGACGGCCTCGGCATCAGGGTCGGATCGCGCATGCTGGTCGAAGGGCTGAGCTTCGACCTGCACCGCGGCGAGACGCTGTGCATCGCCGGCGAGTCCGGCTCCGGTAAATCGCTGACGTCGCTGGCCATCATGGGGCTTTTGCCGCAACCCGGCCCCGTCGTGGCGAGCGGCCATATCCGCCTTGGCGGAGAGGACATCACGCGGCTGCCCGACAGGGCCATGCGGCGCATCCGGGGCGATCGCATCGCCATGATCTTCCAGGAGCCGATGACCTCGCTGAACCCGGTGCTGTCGATCGGCCGCCAGCTATCGGAGGCGATCGAGGCGCATCGCGACGTCGGCGCTGGAGATGCGCGAAAGCTGGCACTGGAAGCGCTCGAGGCCGTGCGCATGCCGGAAGCCGCACGGCGGCTGAACCAGTATCCACATGAATTGTCCGGTGGCATGCGCCAGCGCGTGATGATCGCGATGGCCCTGGCGCTGGAGCCGGACGTCCTGATCGCCGACGAGCCGACGACGGCGCTGGATGTCACCATACAGGCGCAGGTGCTGGGCCTTTTGAAGGAGATCCAGGAGGCGCGGGGCACCTCCGTCATCCTGATCACGCACGATATGGGCGTGGTTGCGGAAATGGCCGACAGGGTGGTTGTGATGCGGCAAGGCAGGGCCGTGGAAAGCGGCAATGTCGGCCCGCTCTTCGCAAGCCCTTCGACGCCCTATACGCGGGAGCTTCTGGCGGCCGTCCCGCGCATGGGCGATGGCAGCGCCCGCCTGGCCGTGCAGGGCGGCCAGCCCGTTGCGCAAATCCGCGACCTTACGGTGCGTTTTCCCATAAAAGGCGGCATGCTGGGCCGCACCGTGGCGGAGGTGCATGCCGTCGCCGGCGTTTCCTTCGACATTCCGGAACGCTCGACGCTGAGCCTCGTCGGGGAAAGCGGTTGCGGAAAGTCGACGACCGCGAAGGCGATTGCCGGGCTGGTTCCTTATTGCGGCCGGATATCCGTTGACGGTCGGCCGGCGGAAGGCCTGTCGGTCGCAGAGCGCAAGGCGCTGCGGCGCGATGTCCAGATGGTGTTCCAGGACCCGTTCGCTTCACTCGATCCCCGCATGACGGTGGGCGATCTGGTGGCCGAGCCCCTGGCCATCCACGGTATCGGCAAGCCGCAAGAGCGCCGTGACCGTGTCGCCACCCTCTTCGAACGCGTCGGGCTTTCCACCGATGGAATGCGCCGCTATCCGCACCAGTTCTCGGGCGGGCAGCGCCAACGCATCTGCATCGCACGGGCGCTGGCGCTGAGGCCGAAGCTCATCATCGCGGATGAAAGCGTCTCGGCGCTGGATGTCTCCGTCCAGAAGCGGGTGCTGGAGCTGTTGCGGGAGCTGCAAGGCGAATTCGGCATCGCCTATCTGTTCATCAGCCACGACATGGCCGTGGTGGAGAATATGTCCGACCGCGTGGCCGTCATGTATCTCGGCCAGATCGTGGAGATGGGCACCGCCGCGCAGGTGTTCGGCAATCCGCGCCATGCCTATACGCGCCGGCTGATGGAGGCCGTGCCCGTGCCGGACCCGGCCCGCCGTCGCAGCGCCTTTCCACGTCAGTCCGGAGACATCCCGAGTGCGGTGCGCAAGCCGGGCGATGCGCCACAGCGCCTTGTCCTCCACGATGTCGGGGGCGGGCATCTGGTTGCCGGCGAGGCATCCGCCTACGCGGAGGCCCCCTCTGCCGCATAGAATTCATCTAGTCCGGCAACACGCCGATCTTGCGAAGATGGACCAGTATGGCGCGTGCGGCGGTTTCCGGATCGGGTTCCACCATCAAGTCTCCGCCGCCGGCGGCGGACGCCGTCGCGGCCTTGAGGCGGTCGGCTGCGCTGCCGCCGCTGACCGCGCCGCGCATGATGCGGGCTCTGGGCCGGTGCGGCCGCATCTCCCCGTCGACATCCGTTTCGGTGAAACCAGGCGTGGCAACCACCGTGTCGATGTGTCCGCGCCGTGCCGGACCGAACGCGTAGGGCAAGGCGGCGGGCGCCGTCGGGTGTACGGTCACCAACAGCGGAAACCGCTGGTGCAGCCTGCGCCGCAGTCCCTTGGGCAGCGCCTGCTCGACGACCAGTTCCCCGTCGCCTGCCGGGGACAGGCGCACCGCATCGGACAGGATCGGCCAGTCCAGCGCCCTGGCCAGAAGATAGGGCAGTAGACCCGTGTCGCCGCCGCCCGTGGCGCGGTTGCCCGCCAGCACGAGATCGGGGCCGATGCGCGAAATCTCGTCTGCAAGAACGGGCAGGACATCCGCCTGCGCCGGCACCATCAGATGCCGGATTGTACTCAAGCCATGGCCGAGAGCCGGTCGCACGGCATCGGCGTGCGGGCCGGCATGAAGCCCGGTGGTTTCCGCACCCAGATCGGACGCAAGTCGTATGGCGCAGAGCTCTGCCGTTGGGGGAGCGGGGTTGCCGGTTGTTGGGCTGTGCCCGGCAGATAGCAGTACCAGCGCCTTCATGGCTGCCGCTCCGCTTCCAGCAGGCGCTTCAGCGCCTCCATCACGGGCTGCGCATCGGCCACGATGGCAAGGCCGGCCCGCTCTATCATGGCCGCGTGCAGATCGGTGTTCACCGCCACGACATGCTCGCAACCGGCGATGCCTTGAAGATGCTGGGGCGCGCCTGCGATACCGAGCGCAAGATAGCAGTCTGCCGCAAGGACGGTTCCGGATGCGCCCACCTGTGCCGTGCGTGGCATGAGGCCGGCATCGCAGACGACGCGGCTTGCGCCCGGCGTTCCGCCCAGCAAGGAAGCGACCTGCCGGAACAGGTCGAAATCATGAACTCCGTTGCCGGCCGAAACCACGAAGCCGGCCTCGCCCAGCGGCAGCGAGCCTGCCTGCGGACGGATCACCTCTGCCATCTGCCGGCCATCAGGAAGATCGCTGATCGCCATCGGACGCGCCTCGCGGCGGTCGGCGCCGTGCGGCAGGATCATCTCGGGCGCGATCGTCATGATCGGCGCAGCTTCGGCCACTTGATCGAGCCCGCGCCCGGGCAGAGCGCGGACAACACCGCGCGCCGATATCTGCTCGACGCCGGCAAACAAGGCCTGCTGCCGTTCGGCGGCGATGCGGCGGGCAAGGTCACCGCCATCGCCGGTCTCGGCCGCCAGCACATGACGGGGCCGGACGGCGTCGATGAGGGCAAGCGCCAGCCGCGCCCTGTCTTCCGGGTGGGCGGTCCGTGCGAGCGTGATCACCCTGTCCGCGCCCGCAACGCCGGCGTCGGTGGGCGACCCCTCGACCGCCAGAGCGACGCCGCCGCCTGCGCCGGCCAGTTGCCGCGCCGCACCCAGCACCTGGCGGTCGACAGGCGACAGCCGTCCATCGCCGGGGTCGGCGAAAACGAGCACCCAGAAATCGGGATTTTCGATCGTCACGATACGCTCAGCGCCCGGGTCCACTGCGCCGGCTTGCGGCATAACCGATACAAGGCCGGCGTGCTGGCCGCGATCCAGCCGCAGCCGCGGCGCGGCGGCCACCATCTGGGCGATCTTCTCGGCCCTCGGATCTACCCGTCGTCGCGCGGTCGCCTCGCCGCCGCGCCTGTCGTAGCGCGGCCGCGTTGTGCCGGGCACCAGTTGCCGTGCAAGCTCCAGTCTCGGGTCTTTCCGCTCCCGCTTCATGCAAGCACCGGAATGCGGTTTTCGGCGCGCTCCGCCGCGCGCAACACCAGTTCCGCGATGTCCAGAACGTCGGGCCGGTCGCCGACGACGCCTTCCAGCATGGCCGTGCATTGCGGGCAGGCCACGGCCACCACCGCCGCGCCCGTATCGCGGGCCTGCTCCATGCGGATATCGGGTATGCGGCGGTCTCCTTCCACATCCGCCAGCGGCGCGCCGCCGCCGCCGCCGCAGCACATGGAGCGGCGTCCGTGCCGGGTCATTTCCTTCACTTCGATGCCGATCCGCGAAAGAAGCCGGCGCGGTGCCTCCACCTCGCCGTTGTAACGGCCGAGATAGCAGGGGTCGTGGTAGGTAACGGCCTGCCCGGACAGGTCGGACAGGGACAAGGCGCCGCCTTCCGCCAACTCGTCCAGGAAGGCGGTGTGATGGACGACGTCGTAATGCCCGCCGAAGGCGGGGTACTCGTTGCGCAGGACATGCAGCGCATGGGGGTCTGCCGTCAGGATACGGCCGAACCGATAGCGCGACAGGGTCGCGATGTTCAGGAGCGCCAGCCGCTGAAAGGTGGCCTCGTCGCCCAGCCGGCGCGCCGTGTCGCCGCAGTCGCGCTCTTCCGCGCCGAGCACGGCGAAATCCACGCCCGCACGATGCATCAGACGCACGAGCGCACGCAGAGTGCGCTGATAGCGCAGGTCGTAGGCGCCTTCGCCGAGCCACAGCAGGATGTGCGCCTGTTTCCTTTCGGCCATGAGGGGCAGGGCGAGCCCGCCGGCAAAATCGCCCCGCGCCGCCAGCGGCCTTCCGCCGATTTCGTCGTCGGTGCGCAGGCGGGCCAGGCTTTCCTCTGCCTTGGGGGGCACGGTGCCCAGTTCCAGCGTCTGGAAACGCCGCAGGCCGACGATGGCGTCGACATGCTCGATCATCATCGGGCATTCTTCCACGCAGGCGCGGCATGTCGTGCAGGACCACAGCGTATCCGGGTGGACCAGACCCTCCGCGCCGATGATGGGCGCGTGCATGCCGCTGATACCGGCAACGGGGCGGGCATTGGGGTAGGGGCTGCCGGCGTAGGACGGGTCGCCGCCCGGCGTCGACGCCGCGGCCAGATCCTGGATAAAGCGCTTCGGGTTCAACGGCTGGCCCGCCGCAAAGGCCGGGCAGGCCGTTTCGCACCGGCCGCACTGGATGCAGGCATCGAAGGACAAGAGCCGGTTCCACGGCAGATCGGCCGGCGTTTCGATGCCGAGCTTGGCATCGGCAAGATCCACTGCCTGGAGAGCGGTGGACAGCCCGCCGTCGAAACGCCCCGGCCTTGGATGGGCGGCCAGGTGCAGCGCACCGGCAACGGCATGCCGCATCGGGCCCGCGCCTGTCTGGTAGGCAAGGCCGAGCCCGCCGGCCAGCGCCAGCGCAAAACCGAACAGGTTGACTGCCGGGGACAGCGGCAGTGCGGCCATGGCGCCACCTGCCGCATAGGCCAGCAGCAGAACAGGCAATAGCTGGAACGCCCCCCTGGACAGGCGCTTCGGCGTGGGCGGACGGCGGCGCAGGCCCACCATGACCGCACCTGCCAGCATCGCCGCGAAGACGAGGGCGGTCAGCCAGCCGAACGCCGGCAGTGTCCCCAGCGGCGTCGCCAGGCCGATGAGACCGAGGGCGGAACCGGCAAGCAACCCGCCCGCCACCAGCGCGTGCATCCGCGCGGTGAAGGGGTCGCGTGCGACCACGGCATGAACATCGTGCAGATAGCGGCGCGGCATCGCCGCAAGGCCGGAAGCCCACGCCACCGCTGCCGGTGCCCCCCGGCGCCATATGGCGATGCGCGGGGCAAGGCGCAGCGCGGCGACGACCAGCATGGCGATGACGGCGATGCCCAGGGCGGAGGTCATTCTGCGTACCCCCGGCCCATGGTCAGATATCCTTGCAGAGGCGCAGCGCGTCGTAGATGGCCGCGTGGATGTTGCGGCCCGCCACGGCATCGCCGATGCGATAGAGCGCGAACCCTTCGCCGTCGCCCGGCTGCGGCCGCCCGGCCACAAGCGCCTCCTGGTCGGTCTGGCCGTGGTTGCGGGATTTTTCCTTCAGGCCGAAATAGAGCTGGTCCATCGGCAGGCTGCCATAGTCGACCACGACCCGGTCCACGACGCGCTCTTCCTCGGTGTCGGTATAGGTGTTGCGCAAGGCCGCAACCAGGCGGTTGCCCTCTGGATAGATTTCGATCAGCTCCATGTTGGGCGACATCACCACGCCGAGCTTGTACAGCTCGCGAAGATGGATCGGCTGGTTGGTCGTGCCGATTTCCTCGCCCACCATCCGGTCATGCGTGGCGATTTCCACCAGGCAGCCGCGCTTGGCCAGATGCTCGGCGGTCGAGGACGCATTGTGCTGGCCCTGCTCGTCATAGACGAGGACCGAGCCGGTCGGCTCCACCGCTCCGGTCAGGACATCCCAGGTGGACACGGCGAAGCTGTCGGCGCCCTTGGCATGGCCATGGTTGGGCCTGCCGCCGGTGGCCACGATGACGATGTCGGGTTTTTCCGCCAGCACCGCCTCTTCCGTTGCTTCCTGTCCCAGCCGCATATCGACGCCCAGCTTCACCACCTGGGCATTCAGCCAGCGCGAAATGCCGGACAGGGCCTCCCGCCACGTGGCCTTGGCGGCAATGGAGATCTGCCCGCCGGTGGAAGCCTGCTTCTCGAACAGGACGACGGAGTGGCCGCGCAGCGCCAGCACACGGGCAGCCTCCAGCCCGGCCGGGCCGCCGCCGATCACCACGGCCTTCTTGCGCGTCGTGCCGGGTGCCACGTCGTGCGGCATGGTTGCCTCGCGCCCGGTGGCGGCGTTCTGGATGCAGAGGGCGTCGCCGCCGACATAGATGCGGTCTATGCAGTAGCCGGCCCCGACGCATTGGCGGATATCGTCGGCACGGCCCTCCTGCAGCTTCCGGACCAAATGGGGGTCGGCAATATGGGCGCGCGTCATGGCCACCATGTCGACATGGCCCTCGGCGACGGCGCGGGCCGCGCTGGCAAGATCGGTGACGCGCTGGGCGTGGAAGACCGGTATGTCCACCTCGCGCTTGATGGCGCTCGGCAGGTACAGGAAGGGCGCAACGGGAAAGCTCATGTTCGGCAGGGATACGGCATGGGCGATATGGTCGCGTGCCTGCCCGCCGATGATGTTCAGGAAGTCCACCAGCCCGCGCCGCGCGTACTCCGCCGCAATCGCCGTCAGGTCGTCCTGCGACAGGCCGTCGCCGACCATCTCGTCGCCGGACATGCGGATGCCGATGACGAAATCGTCGCCCGCCGCCATGCGCATCGCTTCCAGAACCTCGATGCCGAAGCGCATCCGGTTTTCCAGGCTGCCGCCATAGGCGTCGGTGCGCTGGTTGGAGGAGGGGCTCCAGAACTGGTCCACCAGATGCCCATGCGCCGCCGAAATCTCGCAGCCGTCCAGCCCGCCCTCGCGGCAGCGGCGCGCCGCCTGGGCAAAGGCATGCACCACGCGGTCGATATCCTCCTGCTCCATTTCCTTCGGCACGGAGCGCGACGCCGGTTCGCGGCGGATGGACGGCGCGATGGTGGGCATCCAGTTGTCGGTATCGGATTTGGTCCGCCGTCCCATATGGGTAAGCTGGATCATCAGCTTGGCGCCGTGCCGGTGGATGCGGTCGGAAAACTCCTGGAAAAACGGGATGACGCTGTCATCCGCCACGGACACCTGCGCCCAGGGCGTTGCCGGGCTGTCGATGGCAACCGAGGAAGAGCCGCCGAACATCGTCAGGCCGATGCCGCCCTTGGCCTTTTCCTCGTGGTAGAGCTGGTACCGCTCCTGCGGCTTGCCGTCCTTGCCGTAACCGGGCGCATGGCTGGTCGACATGACCCGGTTGCGGATGGTGAGGCCCTTGATCGTCAGCGGCTTCAGGAGCGCGTCGGCATTGGCGATCATGACAGGATATCCTCGGTTGGGCGCGCCGCCCCCGGGGCAGGTCGCGCCCGCTTGTCGGGCTGCGGGGGCAGGGCCCTTTCGCTGCGCGGCGCATGGCCGAAGCGCCGCCGGTAGGCCGCCGAAAAATGGGCCGGCGAAACGAAGCCGCAGGCGATGCCGACCGCCGTGACGCTCATGTCGGACTGACGCAGCAGATCGCGTGCATGGGACAGGCGGAGCGACAGATAGTATTCCGCCGGGCCGACGCCGGTATGCTGGCGGAACAGCCGCTCCAACTGACGCGACGACAGGTTGACGCGCGCCGCGATGGCGGTGACGGCAAGCGGCGCATCCATCGTGCGCCGCATCAGCATGGCGGCGTAATCGAGCGCGGGATGGGCCGGGCCGTGGCGCGCCACCGGGGGCTGCTGGCTTTCGCCTTCGCCGCGCAACCTTTCCAGGATGAACTGTTCCGCCAGCCGCTGCTTGACGCCGCGCCCCAGCCGCGCTTCCACCAGCGCCGCCATCATGTCCATCGGGGCGGTGCCGCCGGTGCAGGTGAAGCGGTCACCGTCTATGACGAAGATATCTTCCACGAATTCGACCTCGGCGAATTCCTCGCGGATGGCCGACAGGTTTTCCCAATGGATGGCGCAGCGATAACCGTCCATCACGCCGGCTTCCGCCAAAGCGAAGCTGCCGGTGCACAAGGCCCCCAGCGGCTGGCCGCGCCGCGCCATGCGGCGCAGCTCCTCCAGCGTCCGGCGGTCGACCGCCGAGCGGATATCGACGCCCCCGCAAACGAAGAGGATGTCCGGGCGGAATGGCCCCGAAAGCGCACCGGTGCGCGCCAGCGACAGGCCGTTGGACGCTTCCACCGGCTCGCCCGACAGGCTCAGGACCTGCCAGCGATAGATTTCGCCGCCCGCCACGTAATTGGCGATACGGCAGGCCTCGATGGCCGAGCTGGCGGCGATCATCGAATAGTTCGGCAACGTCAAAAAGCCGAAGCTGGTGAGTGACGCGATATCGGGCGGGGCTCCCATGCGATATCCCCTACCGGTCTATGACGACGTCGGAGCGCGGCCTGGAGCAGCAGATCAGGACCATGCCCTGGTCGATCTCGCGCTGGCGGATGCCGCCCTGATGCGTCATCTCGACTTCGCCGGACAGCTTCTTCGACTTGCAGGTTCCGCACAGGCCCTTGGCGCAGCTCGATGGCAGGCGCATGCCGGCGCGGCGCGCCGCATCCAGGATCGTCAGGTTTTCCGGGCATTCGACGACACGGCGCGTCTTGGCAAATTCCACCCGGTAGGTGGCCACCTGGCTCGACAGCTCCTCGGCGGCTTCCTCCACCGCCTCCCTGTCCTGCGTCGGCAACTCCTCGAAGTTGAAGCTCTCTTCGAAGTGGCGGGTCATGTCGAAGCCCACCGTCTTCAGCATCTCCCGGACGGCGGTCATGAAGGGTGCGGGGCCGCAGACGAAGACGATGCGCTCCATGAAGTCGGGCGCGACCGCCTCCAGCATCGGGCGCGTCAGGCGGCCACGCAGGCCGCTCCACGCTTCGTGGGGGCTGTCCTCTTCACAGATATGGGCGACGCGGATGGAGCGGTTGCGCCGCGACATGAAATCCAGCTCGTCGCGGTAGATGATGTCGGCCGGCGAGCGGGCGGCATGGACGAAAAGCGTATCGCGGATTTCGGCAAGGTCGTAGGCGCTGCGCGCCATCGACATCATCGGCGTGACGCCGCTGCCGCCGGACAGGAGAAGATATTTCGGCTGGGAGGGCGCCTCGGCCCAGGAGAATTCGCCCATCGGGCCGGTTGCCCGCACCATCATGCCGGGCCGGAAATGGTCGTGCAGCCAGTTGGAGACGGGGCCGCCGGATACGCGCTTGACGGTGATGGATACCGTATCCGGCCGGGTCGGCGACGACGAGATCGTGTAGCAGCGATAGATCGTCTCGCCATCGATCTCGAACTCGAACGTCAGGAACTGGCCCGGCCTGTAGGTGAAATGCCGGCCCTTGCGCGGCGCGAAGACGAAGGTCTTCACATCGTGCGTCTCGGCCCGCACGGCGCGGCAGATGAGGACGTCGTCCTCGTTGGGGTCCCACTCGTAATAGCCGGTGGGGGCTGGCAGGGGGGCGGTATCCATGGCGCTCAACTCAAGGCCCTTCCCGTCTCAAGCCGCGCGGGGCGCATCGACGCCGGCGCGGCCCGGCGTGAAATGGGCCTTCATGCGCTGGATGTACCAGTTGCAGAACTTCTCCACGAGCATCTCGGTATGCGGGGAGTAGGGGCCGGGCTGGTAGGCGGCCGACATCGCGCCCTGCTGGCAATAGCCGACCAGGTCGGAATCCTGCTGGTTGGTCGCCATCCAGACCCCGATGAGGTTGTCCAGATCGTAGTCCACCCCCTCGACGGCATCCTTGTGCACCAGCCATTTGGTGCGCAGAAGCGAGCGATGGGCATCCAGCGGGATGACGGAAAAGACCACCGCGTGATCGCCCATGAAATGGTGCCAGCTATTGGGCTGCGTCCAGAAATGCAGCGCGCCCATCTTGTCGCTCGGCATGGTGCCGAGGCGCTTGCGGCATGCCGCCTTGGTGTCCATCGTGTGGCTTTCGCCCGCGCCGTCCAGTGGCAGGCGCTCGGTGCGATAGCCCGTCACCATGTCGTCCAGATGCTCGACGCAGGCGGAGGGCACGCCCGCCGCTTCCCATTCGCCGTGGCTGTCATTGACCATGCAGCCATAGCGTTCGGCCTGGGCGCGCTCCACCTCGTCGAGCTCTTCCGGCGCGAAACCGAAGCCGTAGGCGAAAAGCGGGACCGTCAGCTCCGGATGGTTCGCCCCGCAGTGATAGCACTCGCGGTTGTTCTCCATCGTCAACTTCCAGTTGCCCGGTTCGATCAAGTCGTGCTGGTAGGCGATCCGCGTATCGCGCAGATTGTGCGGGGCGAGATAGGGACCCATCACGTCGGCCATGGCGTCGAAGTCGGCCGGCGGCTCGTCGGCGAGGCAGATGAAGATCAGCCCCTCGAGCGAGCGGATATGAACCGGCTTCAGGCCATGGCAGGAGCGGTCGAAGCCCTCGCCCATATGCTCGGCATGGATAAGGTCGCCATCCAGATTGTACGTCCAGGAATGGTAGCGGCAGACGAGGTTTCCGACCGTCGCCTTCTCTTCCAGCACGAGCCGGGCGCCGCGATGGCGGCAGACATTGTGGTAGGCGCGGACATTCATGTCGTCGTCGCGCACGATCAGTATGGAGTTGCGGCCGATATCGACCGTCATCACGTCGCCGGGCTCCGGCACGTCGGGCTCTACCCCGACGAAGAGCCATGTCGTTTCGAACACGGCCTCCATGTCCGCCGCGAACACCTCTTCACTGGTGTAGAAGGGCGCTTCCAGCGAGTAGCCCGGAACGCGTCGGGCGATAAGGGCGGCAAGGGATGTGTCGATGCGGTCTAGCATGGGCTTCGCCTCCAGAAAGCGCCCGGCGGATCGGCTCAATCTGGAGCCATTCTTATCCGGTTACTTTACTGCAAGCGACGAATATTGGCGCTTTCGCGACATGCCCTAAACTTAGGCAAAATGGATGTGCCGGGATGGGGTGTCCGTCAGCATTCCGGATGGTTGACGGCCAGGCCGCCCTGCGAGGTTTCCTTGTACTTCGACGCCATGTCGCGGCCGGTCTCGCGCATGGTCACGATGACCTTGTCCAGCGATACGATGTGCTGCCCGTCGCCCCGCATGGCCAGCGAGGCGGCCTGCACGGCGGCTACGGCCCCGAAGGCGTTGCGCTCGATGCAGGGCACCTGCACCAGGCCGCCGATCGGGTCGCAGGTCATGCCCAGATGATGCTCCATGCCGATCTCGGCCGCGTTCTCGATCTGCTCGTTCGTCGCGCCCAGCGCGGCGGCCAGCCCGGCCGCCGCCATGGAGCAGGCGACACCCACTTCGCCCTGGCAACCGACTTCCGCGCCGGAGATCGAGGCGTTCTGCTTGAAGAGCGCGCCCACCGCCGTCGCCGTCAGCAGGAAGGTTTCCATGCCGGCATGCGAGGCGCCGGCACAATGATCGCGGTAATAGCGCAGGACGGCCGGCACCACGCCGGCCGCGCCGTTGGTGGGCGCGGTCACGACGCGCCCTCCCGAGGCATTCTCCTCGTTGACGGCGATGGCATAGAGGCTCACCCAATCCATGATCTCGTGCGGGTGGCGGGCATTGCGCAGATGGTCGGCCTCCAGCTTGGCTTTCAGCGCCCTTGCGCGCCGCCGCACGAACAGGCCTCCGGGCAACTCGCCATCGGTGGCAAGCCCCCTGTCGATGCAGGCCATCATGACGTCCACGATACGGGCCAGATGGGCTGAAACGGCCTTTGGGTCGCGCAGGGCATGTTCGTTGGCGCGAACGATCTCGGAGATGGACAGGCCGGTGCGACGGCCGACATCCAGAAGGATGCGGCCGCTGGAAAAGCCGAAGGGCACCTGCGCCGCTTCTTCGGATACCAGGCCCACCTCGGCTTCCGGCACCACGAAGCCCCCGCCGATGGAGCACCATCGTTCTTCGGCGATCCGGCCGCCGTTTGCATCGAAAGCGGCGAAGCTCAGCGTGTTGGGATGGACCGGCGCTTCCGTGACGAAATCGAAGAGAAGGTCTCTTTCCTCGTCGAATTCGATGGTGGCGCCACCGGGCAGGGCAAGCCGCCTTTTATCGCGGATCGCGGCCACCAGCCCATGGACCGCGTCCGGGTCGATGCTTTCCGGATGCTGGCCGCACAAGCCCAGCAGGACGGCCTCCGCCGTTCCGTGGCCGCGCCCCGTCCAGGCGAGGGAGCCATAGAGCACGACTTCGATCCGGGCCGTTTCGCCATGCCCCTGCCGTTCGCCGAGCCGCTCCACGAACTGCGCGGCGGCCCGCATCGGCCCGACCGTGTGCGACGAGGACGGGCCGATGCCGACTTTGAAGAGTTCGAACAGAGACACCATTGCGCACCGACCTCGAGCAATCCGGGAATTTGTCGGCGCGGAACGATCAGACGAACTCGCGCCGCGCTTCTTCCAGCCACGACCAGGCGTAGGGCGCAAAGGAGCGCCAGACATCCACCAGGAAGCGGTCTTCCGCGGTGCGTAGCAGAATTATCTCGGTCTTCGCCAGCACCGTGCGCGTACACATGCCGACCGGAAACGCCTCCGATGACAGATCGAGCGGGCAGCCGGAATTGAGGATCGCCGCGGCCTGCGGTCCGGCCACCGTGAAGGCCAGCGAGCGATGGCTGACATCCACCAGCGAAGAGGGCGTGCCGGCAAGCGCCTTTTCCAGCACCTCCAGATGGCGCGTTCCGTCCGCCATCGGCATGACGAGCAGCCATTCGTCCGGCCCAAGCCACAGAGCGCGCTTGCCGTCCGCCTCCTCGAAGCGGCAGGCCTGGCGGGGCAGGGCAACGCCGAAGGCCGCGCCGGCGGCGTCCACGGCGGCGGCGTTGCGCGCCCGGAAGCTGAAACGCGCCCGCGCCTGGACGAGGTCCAGCGCCACGGCAGGAGAGCGGCGGCTGGTCGCGGCGAGCGCGTCGAGCGGGTTGTGCAAACGGGACTCAGACATTCAGTCGCTCATTGGCTGCGTCGTAGAAGACGGGGTCCACGATGGTGACGCCGATGCGTCCGGAGGGCATCGGCACGTCCAGCCGCTGGCCCAGGCGGGCGCGCCCGCCCTTGACCAGAGCCAGCGCGATGGAACGGCCCATGCTGGCCGACGGGTAGGACGAGGTGACATGGCCGAGGGCGGGTATGCGCGCCGGCGCGGCCGGATCGCCGGCATGCTCGACGAGTTGCGCGCCTTCCTCCAGCACCACCTTCGGATCGTCGGTCACAAGGCCGACAAGCTGCTTGCGGTCGGTGGCCTGGAGCGCCGGCCGCATCAGCGACCGCATGCCGACGAAGTCTTCCTTCTTCTTGGCGACGGCCCAGCCAAGGTTGACGTCGTCTGGAACGGCCGTGCCGTCCGTCTCCTGTCCGACGATGATGTAGCCCTTCTCGGCCCGCAGCACGTGCATCGTTTCGGTGCCGTAGGGCGTGATACCGAATGGCTCTCCCGCCGCATGGACCGCTTCCCAGACCACCCGGCCATAGCCGGCCGGCACGTTGATCTCGAAACCGAGCTCGCCGGTAAAGGAAACGCGCCACAGCCGCGCGGGGATACCCGCCACCTTGCCTTCGCGCCAGCTCATGTGCGGCATCGCAGCGAGCGATATGTCGATGCCTTCCACCAGCGGCTCCAGCACCTTGCGCGCATCCGGGCCCTGAACCGCGATGGTGGCCCATTGCTCGGTGATCGAGGTCAGCCAGACATCGAGATCGGGCCATTCGGTCTGCAGGTAATCTTCCATCACATGCAGCACGCGGGGGGCGCCCCCCGTCGTCGTGGTGACGTGGAACCTGTCTTCCGCCATGCGGGCGATAACGCCGTCATCCATGACGAAACCGTCTTCGCGCAGCATCACGCCATAGCGCAACTGCCCGGTGGCGAGCTTGGCGAAGGGGTTGGTGTACATGCGGTTGACGAATTCGGCGGCGTCCGGACCGACGACCTCGATCTTGCCGAGGGTGGACGCATCGAACAGGCCCACCTTGCTTCGGACGGCGCGGCATTCGCGCGCGACGGCCGCATGCATGTCCTCTCCGGCATGGGGAAAGTAATGCGCCCGCTTCCAGATGCCGACATCCTCGAAGACGGCGCCATGCTCTGCCGCCCAATCGTGGATCGGCGTGTGGCGGACGGGATCGAACAGCGATCCGCGCGACTGTCCTGCGAAGCTGCCGAATGTCGTGGGCGTATAGGGCGGACGGAAGGTGGTGAGGCCGATGGCTGGTTCCGGCCGCTTCAGCTCGTCGGCCACGATGGCCAGCGCGTTGATGTTGGACAGGCGGCCCTGGTCGGTCGCCATGCCCGTCGTGGTGTAGCGCTTCACATGCTCGATCGAGTGGAAGCCTTCCTGCGTGGCCAGCTTGATATCCTTGGACGTCACGTCGTTCTGGAAGTCCACGAAGGCCTTGACGGAAGACGGCTTGCGCCGATGCGGCGTCGCGCCCCGGAAGCCGTCCTCGCCCACCGGGTCGGCCTCGACGGAAAACTCGCGCCCCGTGCCGCCACCAGCGGCCCAGCCTTCGGCAAGGGCGGCTGCAAGGCCGAAGGTGCCGCGGCACGCGCCGACGGAGCTTTCCCCCTCGACGGAATGGGCGGGCAGGTAGGCGCCCAGCGCCTCGCTCCATTTCAGCTTGCCGCGCGTCTGCGAGAACAGCGATACCGTGGGGGTGAAGCCGGCCGACATGATCAGCGTATCGCAGGGCACCGTCTCTCCGCTTCGCCAGCCGACGCGGCCAAGGATGGCGCTGCCGAGGCGCAGCCGGCCGCGCGTGCCGACGATGGCCGTTTCCGCATAGACCGGAATGCCGGCCGCGCGGATACGCTCCACCCACGGGCCGGTCGGATTGACGCGCAGATCGGCAACGGCCGCAATCTCCACGCCGGCCTGCTTCAGGTCCCATGCCGCGCGGTAGGCGCTGTCATTGGCGGCGAAGACGGTGGCCGTCTCGCCGGGGATGGCTCCGTAGCGGTTGAGGTAAAGCCTTGCGGCCTCGGCCATCATGATGCCGGGCCGGTCGTTTTCGGGGAAGGTCAGCGGACGCTCGATGCTGCCGGTGGCGAAGATCACCTGGCCGGCGCGCACTTGCCACAGGCGCTCGCGTGGCTGGTTGGGCGTGGGGTTTGCCAGATGGTCGCTCACCCGCTCGTTCAGGCCGACGAAATTGTGCGGGTAGAAGCCGAAGGCTGTCGTGCGCGGCAGAAGCGTGACGTTGCCGCGCCCCGACAGTTCGCGCAGCGATTCCGCCAGCCATTCATCGGCGGCCATGCCGTCGATGACGGCGGCGTTTTCATGCAGAAGGCTGCCGCCGAGTTCGGCCTGCTCGTCGCACAGGATCACGCGCTTGCCCTGTTCGGCGGCGGCCAGCGCCGCCGCCAGCCCGGCGGGGCCGGCACCCACCACAAGCACGTCGCAATGGGCGTAGCGTTGCGCGTAGCGGTCCGCGTCGGGCGCCCGCGCCACGCGTCCAAGCCCCGCCGCCTTGCGGATGATGGGCTCGTACAGCTTGTCCCAGGCGGCACGCGGCCACATGAATGTCTTGTAGTAGAAGCCCGCCGCGAAGAACCGCCCGAGCGCGTCGTTGACCTCTCCCACATCCCATTCCAGGGATGGCCAGCGGTTCTGGCTTTCGGCCTTCAGGCCCTCGTACAGCTCGACCTGCGTTGCGCGCAGGTTGGGCGTGTAGCGGGTCTCGTCCCGGCCGACGCCGACAAGGGCGTTCGGCTCTTCGCTGCCGGCGGTCAGGATGCCGCGCGGGCGATGATACTTGAACGAGCGGCCCACGAGATGCGTGCCGGAGGCGATCAGCGCCGAGGCCAGCGTATCGCCCGCAAAGCCGGACAGGGGCTTGCCGTCGAACGAGAAGGAAACGGGCTTGTCCCGGTCGATGCGGCCGCCAAGCGGGGTGCGAAACGTGCTCATCGGCCATCGCCTCCGTCGCCCGAAGGCCGGTCGGGCCTGGGCTCGCCGGTCTTGTATGTAGCGGTGAAGAAGTCTGTCTGCGTGTCACGCAAGGCGTTGAAGAAGCGTCCGCAGCCGTGGATATGGCGCCAGCGCTCGGCGTGCAGCCCGCGCTCGTTGCTGCGCTGGTAGAGATAGTCTCCCCATTCGTCCGTGGACGTGGCGGAGGGCAGGGCCGGTCGGGCGATATGCGCTTCGCCGGCATGGCGGAATTCGAGTTCCGGGCGCGGGCCGCAATAGGGGCAGTTTATGAGAAGCATGGGGCCCGTCCTGTCAGTGCGCCACGGCCGCCGCGGCGGCCTCGTCGATAAGGTGTCCGTCGCGGAAGCGCTCGATGGTGAAGGGCGCGTTGATCGGGTGCGGCTCGCCGCGCGCCATCGTATACGCCATCAGGTGCCCGGCGCCCGGCGTCGCCTTGAAGCCGCCCGTGCCCCAGCCGCAATTGACGGTCAGCCCGGGCACCGGTGTCTTCGCGATGATGGGGGAGCGGTCCGGCGTCACGTCGACGATGCCGCCCCAGTTGCGCAGCATCCGCAGCCGGCGATACTGCGGGAAGAGTTCGCAGATGGCGTCCAGCGTATGGTTGGCGATGTGCAGTCCGCCGCGCTGCGTATAGGAGGTATAGGCATCCGTGCCGGCGCCGATCACCATCTCGCCCTTGTCCGACTGGCTGATATAGGCATGGATGGTGTTGGACATGACGACACAGGGGAAGTCCGGCTTCACCGGCTCCGACACCAGCGCCTGCAGCGGGAAGCTTTCCAGCGGCATGCGCACGCCGGCCATGGCCATCAGCACCGACGAGTTGCCGGCGGTGGATACCCCGATGCGCCGCGTGCGGATTGCGCCGCGCGTGGTCTGAAGCCCCGTCACGCTGCCGTCCGGCCCACGCGTGATGCCGGTGACTTCACAATTCTGGATAATGTCGACGCCGCGTGCCGAAGCCGCGCGGGCATACCCCCAGGCGACGGCGTCGTGCCGCGCGGTACCGCCGCGTCGCTGCAGCGCGCCGCCCAGCACCGGATAACGCATGGTCGAGGCATCGATGTTGAGCGGCGGGCAATAATCCTTGCACTGCTGCGGATCGAGCCACTCATTGTCCACGCCGGCCAGCCTGTTGGCATGCACATGCCGCTTGAAGACCTGGATGTCGTGAATGTTATGGGCCAGCATCAGCACGCCGCGCGCCGAATACATCACATTGTAGTTCAGGTCCTGCGACAGGCCCTCCCACAGTTTCAATGCGTGGTCGTAGAGCGCTGCCGATTCCTCGAACAGGTAGTTGGAGCGGATGATGGTAGTGTTGCGGCCGGTGTTGCCGCCGCCGATCCAGCCCTTTTCCAGGACGGCGACATTGGTGATCCCATGCTCTTTCGCCAGGTAATAGGCGCAAGCCAGCCCGTGGCCGCCGCCGCCGACGACGACGGCATCGTATTCTGCCTTCGGCTGCGGGGAGCGCCATTGCTGCCCCCAGCCTTTGTTGCCCGACAGGCCCTTGGCGAAAATATTGAAGCCGGAAAATCTCTGCATGTCAGCCGTACCCGTTCCTGTGTGCCGAGCATGGCATCGTTGCATCCCATGCGGCGATGATGAAAGCGGCTTGCCATTTGTATAAATGCGACATCGCCGCCTTTCGCCGCGCCCGGCGTCCGCTCAGCTTGCCAGTTCCGGTATGTCGCGGAACAGGTCCAGAGCCTCGGGGTTGGCCAGCGCCTCCTGATTGCGCACCGGCCGCCCATGCACGATGTCGCGCACCGCCAGTTCCACGATCTTGCCGCTCCTGGTTCGCGGGATATCCGCCACCGGCACGATGCGGGCCGGCACGTGCCGGGGAGAGGCGCCGCTGCGGACTTCCTGGCGAATGCGCTTTTCGATCTCGGGCGTGAAGGCGGCACCGTCGCGCATCCGGACAAAGAGGACCACGCGCACGTCGCCGTCGAAATCCTGGCCGATGGCGATGCACTCCATGATGTCGGGTATCTTCTCGACCTGCGCGTATATCTCGGCCGTGCCGATGCGGACGCCGCCCGGGTTCAGCGTGGCATCCGAGCGGCCATGGATGATGAAACCGCCACTCTCCGTCAGCTCCGCGAAATCTCCGTGGCACCAGACGCCCTCGAAGCGCTCGAAATAGGCGCCGCGATACTTGACGTCGCCGGGGTCGTTCCAGAACTGCAGCGGCATTGCGGTAAAGGGCTTCGTGCAGACGAGCTCGCCCTTCTCGCCGGTCGGCGCCCGCTTTCCGTCCTCGGTCCACACCTCGACCGACAGGCCAAGACCGGGCCCCTGTATCTCGCCGCGCCGGACGGGCTGCGTCGGATCCCCCAGCACGAAACAGGAGACGATATCGGTGCCCCCGGAGATGGAGGCCAGATGCAGGTCCGGGCCTATGGAGCGATAGACGAAGTCGAAGCTTTCGGCGACCAGCGGCGAGCCGGTGGACATCATGGCGCGCAGGCTGGTCAGGTCGTGCGTCTGGTGCGGGGTCAGGCCGGCCTTCTTGACGGCGTCGATATATTTTGCCGAGGTGCCGAAATGCGTCATGCGCTCCTTTTCGGCGTAGTCGAACAGCACCGCCGGGCCCGGGTGGAAGGGCGAGCCGTCGTAAAGCAGCAAAGTCGCGCCGGTGGCAAGGCCAGAGGCAAGCCAGTTCCACATCATCCAGCCAAGCGTGGTAAAATAGAACAGCCTGTCGCCGGCACGCACATCGGCATGCAGCGCATGCTCCTTCAGATGCTGCAGCAGCACGCCGCCGGCACGATGGACGATGCATTTGGGCACGCCGGTCGTGCCGGACGAAAAGAGGATATAGACGGGGTGGTCGAAGGGCAGCCGCTTAAATGTCGGCTCACCCGCCTCGAACGGCGCGATATAGGCTTCCAGGGTGGTGCCGTTGGGCAGGTTTGCGGCCACGGTCGCGGCATCGCCGCACAGATCCGCCACGACAACCTTGCCGACGCTCGGCAGCGCGGCCACGATCTCAGCCAGGCGATCACCGAGCGGGTTCTTCTTGCCGGCATACCAGTAGGCATCGACCGTTATGAGAAGTTTGGGCTCGATCTGTCCGAACCGGTCCAGAACGCCGCGCGGTCCGAAATCGGGCGAGGCGGAGCACCAGACCGCACCGAGGGATGTTGCGGCCAGCATCGCCGCGATGGCGATGGGCATGTTCGGCAGGTAGGCGGCAACCCTGTCGCCCGGCTCGACCCCGGATGCCGCAAAGGCCTGCTGGAGCCGCGATACCTCGGACACGAGCCTGGACCAGCTCCAGCGGTCGGCGGCCTTGTCCTCGGCGATGAAGACGAGCGCATCCTCATCGCCCTGGCCGCGCCGCGCCAGAAGGTTTTCCGCAAAGTTCAGCCGCGCTTCCGGAAAGAAGCGCGCGCCGGGCATCTGCGTGCCATCGGCAAGGATGGTTTCGCCCTTGTGGCCGATCACGTCGAAATAGTCCCAGATCGCGTTCCAGAAGGCGTCCGGCTGGTCCACGGACCAGCGGTGCAGCGCGGCGGTATCGCCGAAGACCTGGTTTGTCCGTTCTGCGATGAAGCGCCTAAAATCCGCCATCGCGGTCCTGGCCGCGCGCTCGGGCGTGGGTTGCCAGAGTAGTTCGCCGTTCATCGATGCCCTCCCAGTCGATCGGTGGGCGCAAACTAGAACATCGCGCGGCAGGATGGAAACAGTTCCCGCTGCCCCTCAGGCGTTACCGCCCAGACATTTCAGGCTGAAACCATAAGTAATTGCGCGTCGGCTTGAATGGCGCCCCGCTTGCTGACACTGGAGCGACATCCACAAGCGGGAGGGCAGGGAATGGATGGTCGCGAACAGGTGTCGGTAAAGGCGCCGGCCGTCGGCATGTTCATGCTGCTTCTTCTGTATCTCGGCTTCGTTTCCATCGGCCTTCCGGATGCAGCCTTCGGCGTGGCGTGGCCTTCCTTGCGCGATGCTTTCGCGCTGCCGCAGTCGCAGTTCGGCGTGGCGCTCGCCTTCATCGGCGCTGGATTTCTGGTCGCCAGCAGCTTCGCGGGCCGGTTTCTGGCGGCAATGGGCGTCGGACGCCTGCTGGCGCTGGCCACCACCATCACCGGCATCGGCCTTGCCGGGTTTGCCCTGGCGCCCGGCTGGCCCGCCTTCCTGGCCTTCGGCCTGCTGGTCGGCTTCGGCGGCGGCGCCATCGATTCGGGCCTCAACGCCTATGCCGCCAGCCGCCTCTCGGCGCGGCACATGAACTGGCTTCATGCCGCCTTCGGCCTGGGGGCCGGGCTCGGCCCCTTTGCGATGACGGCAGCCGTGGGCCTTGCATCCTGGCGGTTCGGCTATGGTGCGCTGGCCCTGGTGATGCTGGCGCTCGCAACGCTTTTCGTGGTGACGCGCGGCGTCTGGGGCACGGCCGTCGGCCATGACGCCGCCGCTGACGAAGCCAGCATCTCGGCAGGGCAGGCGATGCGGATCGGCCTTGTCTGGCTGCAGGTCTTCGCCTTCTTCACCTATGTGGGGGCAGAGATATCGCTTGGGCAATGGACCTACGCGATCCTGACGGAATCGCGCGGCTACTCCATCGAGATGGCCGGGTTCTGGGCAGGCGCCTTCTGGCTGGCCCTGTTTGCGGGCCGCATCATACTGGGTGCGCTGGCCGAAAGGATCGGCGCCGAAAGGCTGCTGCGGATGGCGGTCCTGGGCGCCTTCGTCGGCTACGTGCTTTTTGCCGTGGACCCCGCCGGTCTCGGGCCGGCCGGCCTGGTGATCGCAGGGTTCATGCTGGCGCCGATCTTTCCGCTGCTGATGCACCGCACCCCCCGGATGCTGGGGCTGGCGGCGCCGCACGCAATCGGCTTCCAGGTGTCCGCCGCCATGCTGGGCGGTATCGTAACGCCGGCCGTGGCCGGCATCATCGCAGACAATATGGGGCTGGCGGCGATACCCTACTTCCTGCTGGGCGTGGTCGCTATCAACGGCATCCTGATCGTGATCTGCCTTGGCATGCCGCCATGGCGGGCAGGCCGGGAAGGCTGACGCATCCGGCCCGCCGCCGCCTGGATCGGCGTGCAGGCGCCTTGACTTGACCGGCCCAATGGTTAGCCTGTGCGCGTCCAAGGGGAGTTCCGGCAAGGAACTGAGAGGCCGACGTCAGCGCGCGGCGACCCTACGAACCTGATCCAGTTGACACTGGCGTAGGGATGGAGTGAGCCGCTCTTCCGTGCATCGTGTCGCCGTACATCCGGCCTCCGGCCGATGGACCGGCGTGCGCCCGCGCCGGGCGGCCCCTTTCGATCACTGCCCACGGCTGGATCTCCAATAGGGAGATTCACATGGATGCCATCACCCCCACCGTCACATGCGGGCCGTTGCCAGCATCGACCAAAGTTCATCGGCCCGGCACGCTGAACCCCGAAATCCGCGTGCCGCTGCGGCAGATCGCCGTTCATCCGACGGCGAACGAGCCGCCCGTCACCGTCTACGACGCGTCGGGCCCCTATACCGACCCGTCGGTCACCACGGATATCTCGGCCGGCCTGCCGCGGCTTCGCCACGGCTGGCGCGGGCTGGAGGGCCGCGTCGAGCAGTATGATGGGCGGCATGTGAAGCCCGAGGATAACGGCTTCGTTTCCGCTGCCAAGGCGACACCCGTCTTTCCGCTCACGCATCGGCCGTATCGCGCCTTGCCCGGCAAGGCGGTGACGCAGCTTGCGCTTGCGCGCCAGGGTATCGTGACGCCGGAGATGGAATTCGTCGCGATACGGGAAAACCTCGGCCGGGAACGCATGCGGACCGCCCTGGCGCGGGACGGCAACCCCTTCAGCGCGACGATCCCCGATTTCATCACGCCGGAATGGGTGCGCGACGAGGTGGCATCCGGACGGGCGATCATTCCCGCCAACATCAATCACCCCGAATTGGAGCCGATGGCCATCGGCCGCAACTTCCTGGTGAAGATCAACGCCAATATCGGCAATTCGGCCGTGACCTCCTCGATGGCGGAGGAAGTCGAGAAGATGGTGTGGGCCATCCGCTGGGGCGCCGATACGGTGATGGACCTGTCCACTGGCCGCAATATCCACAACATCCGCGAATGGATCATCCGCAACGCACCCGTGCCCATCGGCACCGTGCCGCTGTACCAGGCTTTGGAAAAGGTGGACGGGATCGCCGAAAACCTCACCTGGGAGGTTTACCGCGATACGCTGATCGAGCAGGCGGAGCAGGGCGTGGACTATTTCACCGTCCATGCCGGTGTCAGGCTGCAGCATATTCCGCTGACCGTCGACCGCGTGACGGGCATCGTCTCGCGCGGCGGGTCCATCATGGCGAAGTGGTGCCTGCATCATCACCGCGAAAGCTTCCTCTACGAGCATTTCGAGGAAATCTGCGAAATCTGCCGCGCCTACGACGTGTCGTTCTCGCTCGGTGACGGGCTTCGGCCCGGCTCGATC
Organism: Aureimonas altamirensis; assembly: GCF_001463885.1. GTDB lineage: Bacteria > Pseudomonadota > Alphaproteobacteria > Rhizobiales > Rhizobiaceae > Aureimonas > Aureimonas altamirensis. Next base: position 177,289 of record NZ_BBWQ01000015.1, read on the forward strand.
GCCGACGCCAACGACGCTGCCCAGTTCGCCGAGCTGGATACGCTGGGCGAGCTGACGCAGATCGCCTGGGCGCGCGACTGCCAGGTCATGATCGAAGGGCCGGGCCACGTGCCCATGCACAAGATAAAGGAGAACGTCGACAAGCAGATGGCCACCTGCGGCGAGGCGCCCTTCTATACGCTTGGACCGCTCGTCACCGACATCGCGCCCGGATACGACCACATCACCTCCGGCATCGGTGCGGCGATGATCGGCTGGTTCGGCACCGCCATGCTTTGCTACGTGACGCCGAAGGAGCATCTCGGCCTGCCGGACCGCGACGACGTCAAGGTTGGCGTGATCACCTACAAGATCGCAGCCCACGCGGCCGACCTTGCCAAGGGGCATCCGGCGGCGCGCCTGCGCGACGATGCCCTGTCGCGCGCGCGCTTCGAATTTCGGTGGGAGGATCAGTTCAACCTGTCGCTCGACCCGGAAACGGCACGCGCCTACCACGATGAGACGCTGCCGAAGGAGGCGCACAAGCTGGCCCATTTCTGCTCCATGTGCGGGCCGAAATTCTGCTCCATGCGCATCAGCCACGACATCAAGGCCGAGGCGCGCGCTGCCGGCATGGCCGCAATGGCGGAGCGCTATCGGGACGGCGGCGACCTCTACGTCGAAGCGCGGCCGGAAGAGGCCGCCGAGTGAGCATCGTCACCATCGTCGGCGCCGGCGTCTGCGGCCTCGTTGCCGCAACCAGTTTTGCCGAGGCGGGCTTCGATGTACGCCTTGTCGAGGCGACGCCCGATCTGGGCGGCGATGCGGCCTCCTGGCTGGCCGGCGGTATGCTTGCACCCCATTGCGAGGCGGAGTCGGCATCCGCCGCCATCGTCGCGCCGGGGCTGAAGGCGATCGACTGGTGGGACAGCCATGCAGGCTGTGTATCGCGGAACGGCACGCTGGTTGTCGATCCGGGGCGCGGCGCTGCCGAGTTGCGGCGCTTTGCAGCCCGCACCACGACGCATGATACGCTGGATGCCGAGGCAATCGCTGTTCTGGAGCCGGCCCTGGAGGGCCGGTTCCAGAGCGCGCTGTTTTTTGCGGATGAAGCCCATTTGCAGCCAAGAGCGGCATTGACGGAGCTGCGATCCGGGCTCCGCCGGCATGGGGCGTCGATGGAGTTCGGCACGGTGGCCGACCCTCGGCAAATTGGCGGCATGGTGCTGGATTGCCGGGGCGCGCGGGCCGACGCGCCCGGACTGCGCTGCGTGCGCGGCGAGATGCTTCTGTTGCGCTGCCCCGATGTTTCGCTGTCGAGACCGGTGCGGATATTGCATCCGCGCTGGCCCGTCTATGTCGTGCCGCATGGCGAGGGCCGGTTCATGGTGGGGGCCAGCATGATCGAAAGCGAAGACAGGCGCGGCATCACCCTGCGCTCTGCCGTCGAGTTGATGAACACCGCCTACGCTCTGCATCCGGCCTTCGCCGATGCCGAGCTGCTGGAGGCCCGGTCCGGCCTGCGGCCGGCCTTTGCCGACAACATGCCGAAGATCGTAAGGAACGGGCCGGTTCTGGCGCTGGCCGGCGCCTATCGCCATGGGTTTTTGCTTGCCCCGGACCTTGCGGGGCAGGCGGTGCGCATGGCGCTGCAGGAAGGGATTGCCGCATGAGACTGATCGTCAACGGAGAAATGAAGGAAAGCACCGCGTCGGACATCGCCGGCCTGTTGCTGGAACTCGGGCATGACGAGGCCCTGGTGGCCACGGCCCTCAATCAGGATTTCGTACCGCGCGCGGCGCGCCGCCATACCCGGCTGAGCGAGAATGACGCGGTCGAGATCGTTTCTCCGATGCAGGGAGGCTGAAAACCATGCGCATCTACGGAACCGACTTTCAATCCCGGATGATGTTGGGCACCGCCGCCTATCCTTCGCCTGCGGTCATGGTGGAGGCGCTCGACGCCGCACAACCGGCGATGGTAACGGTGAGCCTTCGGCGCGAGGCTGCCGGCGGCAAGGCGGGCGCGGCCTTCTGGGCCCTGGTGCGGGAGGCGGGGTTTCCCGTTTTGCCCAATACGGCAGGGTGCTTCGGTGTGCGCGAAGCCGTCACCACTGCGCAGATGGCGCGCGAGGTTTTTGCCACCGATCTCGTCAAGCTGGAGGTGATCGCCGATGCGCAGACATTGCAGCCCGACGTGTTCGGGCTGGTGGAGGCCGCGCGGATCCTGATTTCGGAGGGCTTCAAGGTGCTGCCCTATACAACCGAGGATTTGGGTGTCTGCGACAAGCTCGCCGCTGCCGGCTGCGAGGTGCTGATGCCGTGGGGCGCGCCGATCGGCTCCGGCCTCGGGCTGAACAATCTGCACGGCCTGCGCAGCCTGCGCGCACATTTTCCCGACCATTGCCTGATCGTGGATGCCGGGCTGGGCGTCCCTTCCCATGCGGCGCAGGCAATGGAGATCGGCTATGACGGCGTCCTCCTCAATTCTGCCGTTGCACGCGCACGGCAGCCGGCCGCGATGGCGCGGGCCTTTGCCATGGCTGTCGAGGCCGGGCGCCTGGCATTCGACGCCGGGGCAATGGAGCCGCAGGACATCGGGGTGCCGTCGACACCGGTTCTGGGAAGGGCTTTTTCATGATCCGGTTGCCCCGTTTCTATCTGATCGTCGACAGCGCCGACTGGTGCGAGCGTCTGGCGCCGCACGGGCTCGAGCTCGTTCAGCTTCGCATCAAGGACATGGAAGAGCAGGCCTTGCGGGCCGAGGTGCGCCGCGCGCGGGATATCTGTGCCCGCTACGGGACAACACTCGTCATCAACGATTATTGGCGGATCGCGATGGATGAAGGCTGCGACTTCGTCCACCTTGGCCAGGAGGATCTGGCCGAGGCAGACATACCGGCGATCCGGCGGGCCGGCATGCGACTCGGCCTTTCCACCCATGACCGGGCCGAACTCGATACGGCGCTGGCCGTGCGCCCGGATTACGTGGCGCTGGGCCCGATCTGGCCGACGATCCTGAAGGCCATGAAGTGGGACCCGCAGACGCCCCGGCGCCTGCGCGAATGGAAGGATGCCATCGGGGAACTACCACTGGTAGCCATCGGCGGCCTGACGGTAGAGCGCGCCGATGCGGTATTCGACAATGGCGCGGATTGCGCGGCGGTGGTGACGGACGTGCTGCGGGCGGCAAGCCCGGAGGCGCGCCTGGCGCAGTGGTTGCGGAAAACGCATACGCCACAATAGCAAGCAGGATAAAATTCAGGTTGGTTTTAGACTCTGCGTCGCCTTGACGCGGCCACGGCGGCACACGCGTGGGGCTACGCCGACGGCCAAAAACCCATAGCTATGACTATTGTCAGCATACAATTAGACGTTGATTTTCTAACCTATATGTATATCCTTGGTCGAATTCACCACGTATTGGCAGGGAAATGAGCGATGCCCGCACTTAAGCAATTCAACGTCAAGCCGCTGTACCAGCAGGTGGCGGATGAGTTTATCTCGCGGATCGTGTCGCGCCAGTGGGTGCCGGGGCAGATTATCGAAAACGAGTCCGACATAGCGCGTTCTCTTGGTATCAGCATCGGCACCGTGCGCAAGGCATTCGATGTGCTGGCCGACTATGCCGTGCTGGAGCGCCAGCAGGGCCGCGGAACCATCGTCGCCGACCTCAGCTCGGAGAGCATGCAATCCAAGTTCTGCAATGTCGTGACGGCCGAGGGAGAACGCATTCTCTTCGCCAGCGATGTTTCGGAGCCGGAGATCGTCAAGGTCGATGGCGAGGTGGCCAAGGCGCTCGAGGTTCCGGAACAAAGCAGCGTGCTGCGCTTCCGTCGCGTGCGCAGCTATGAGGGAAAGCCCGTTCTGGCCGAGATCGTGTACATGCGCTACGAGCAGGGCAAGAAGGCACTTTCGGAAGACAAGCTGCTAGCCCTCGCCGAAGTCGGATGGACGGCAACCGGCCTTGCCACCCGCAAGCGCGAGCGCGTGTCTTCGGGCAAGGCCAGCGCGGACGATGCCAAGCGGCTCAAGATTTCCGCCGGCACCCCCGTCCTGATGCTGGAGCGGGTCATCTACTCTTACGAGAACACGCCGCTGGAACTGCGTTACGCCGTATGCCATCTCGGCGACGACCTGATCTACGCCGCCAGCGTGTGACGGCTTATCGGCCTGGCTCGGCGTCGATGGTGGTGTCGAGCCAGGATAAGAAGCAAACCATGGCCGGGTCACGGTAGGGCCCGGTTTCGTTCAGCGTCTCGTGTCGTGCGCCCTCGATGATCGACAGGGTCGCATTGCAGCAGCCCGAACGCCTGATCCTGTCGGTGAAGGCGGCGAGCGCCTGGCCGCCCCTCGTTGCCGGGTCGGCCGAGCCACCCAAAAGATGAACCGGCATTTGTCTGGGCCAGGCGGATAGCGCAGATGGCGCACAGCCGTTGCGGATCAGGTCCAGAATATCGACGGCCATGGAGTTCGTCGGTGTCCAGCCGCAGAGCGGGTCGGCGCAATAGGCGTCCACGGCTGCCGGATCGTGCGTCAGCCAGTCGAAATCCGTCCGCCTGTTCGGAACCGATCGCCTCCAGACATCGAATGTCGCGCGACGGAAGGCCATGCTGGCCGTGTCGGAGCCCTTGAGGGCCCTTTCCACCTTCAACAGGAGGCGTCCGGCGGCAAGGCGCAGATCGTCGACAAGATCGCTGTTCCAGATCGCGACGCCTGCAAAGGCGGTGCCGTGGCGTGCCGCCAGATTGGCCGCGACCAGGCCACCCATAGAGTGGCCAAAGACGATTTGCGGCAACGGCCCGAAACGCGCGCGCGCCCATTGTCCGACAAACGCGCTATCGGCGACGACGCAGGCCGCGCCATCCTGCGCGGCGAAGCGGCGCGGCGGCGCATCCGGCGCCCTGGTGGCGCCGTGGCCGCGGTGATCGTGCGCGACGACATGGAAGCCAAGCGCCGCCAGCTCTGCCGCAAACCGGCCATATCGACCGGAGTGCTCGGCAAGCCCGTGCTGTATCAGAAGGATGCCGCGCGGGTGGCCGGACGCTTCCTGGCTTCGGATTGCCAGATGCGCGCCGCCCGGGCTCGTCGTCGTTTCGATCCTGTCGAACATCGCCCCTCCCTGGGTATGGCGGCGGCCGGCGCGCTCGCCTATGATCTGCGCCATGCGTATCACAGGACTTGCCATCGCCATCTGGATAATCGCGCTTGCCGGCGCGTCGGCGCAGCAGCCGATGACCGGCAGCTTTCGGGCGGAGGCCACGTGCTCCGCGCCCCCGTCCATTCGGACACCGGACGACAATCCGGGCAATGTCCGGGTGGTGTCCGGACAAAGCTACGAACTTCTCGGGCGCAACGCGACACCGGGCAGCCATTACCTGATCCGTATCCCGGGCGCCGAGCCGGAACGCCGTTGGGTTGCCTATGGCTGCGGACGGGTCGGCGACACCGCCCAACAGGCGGCCGCGGTCGGCGGCTACGTGCTTGCGGCAAGCTGGCCATCCGCCTTCTGCGAAGAGCAGCCGAATGCGCGGGAGTGCCGCGCCGGCCGCTCGTTCAGCCGGTTTGCGCTGCATGGCCTGTGGCCGCAGACCGCCGATGGGCGGGCCTATTGCGACCTGTCGCACGAGGCGGCCGAAAGGATGGCGGAAACACGCTGGCGCGACCTGCCGGCGACGCCTGTCGCAAGCCGGACCGAAAGCGAGCTGGCGCGCGTCATGCCGGGGGTTCAGTCGGGCCTCGACCGGCACCAGTGGGCCAAGCACGGGACATGCTCGGGCATGGCCGCCGACGCCTATTTCATCGAGGCCGTCCGGCTGATCGACGCGCTCAACGCGTCTGCGGTCAGACGCCTGTTTGCCGGTGCGATCGGCGACGAACTTTCATCCGCGCTGATCCGCGACACGTTCGACGAGGCGTTCGGGAAGGGGGCGGGGCAGCGTGTGCTGGTGGACTGCAACGAGGTGGGCGGCCGCAGGCTTATCAGCGAGTTGCGGATAGCGCTGGGGCCGTTGTCCGATGAACCGCTGGAGCGGTTGATCGCGCAGGGCGAGCGCCAGCCGCCCGGCTGCCGCGGCGGCGAAGTGGACGCGCCCGGCCCGCAACGCGACTGAAGAGGTCAGACTTCGTAATCGGCCGAGTATCGAAGCTCGCGCATGGGGCGCACCGTCCGGGTTGATTCGGCGTAGATCGGGTCGGCCTTGTAGGCGGCGAGGGCCTCTGCATCGTCGAACTCGGCATAGACGATGACGTCCACATCATTGCCCATCGGATCGACCTTGCCGTTCAGGCGTACCTCGAAATGGCGGGAATGGGGGATGTCTCCAAGTTTGCTCAAGCCGGACACGATGGCCGGTATATCGGCCTTGTCCCGGGCACTGAAGAAGACGATGTGACGTATCATTCAACCATTCCGCTTCGATCTGTCGTGCATCATGGGCCTCGTGTAGCGCCCGACACGCAGCTTTTGCAATCCGCCGCGGCCTCCTCCATATAGGGCGCAACCCAACGAACCGATTTTCAGGATTCCGGAACGGCCCATGGCTCGTCAGTTCATCTATCACATGTCCGACCTTTCGAAGGCCTATGGCAACAAGAAGGTCCTCGAGAACATCAACCTGTCCTTCTACCCGAACGCCAAGATCGGCATTCTCGGTCCGAACGGCGCGGGTAAGTCCACCCTGTTGAAGATCATGGCGGGCACGGACACCGAGTTTACCGGCGAGGCGTGGGCCGCCGAGGGAGCCACGGTCGGCTACCTCGCGCAGGAGCCGAAGCTGGACGAGACGAAGACCGTCTTCGAGAACGTCATGGAAGGCGTTGCCGACAAGAAGGCCATCCTCGACCGGTACAACGAGTTGATGATGGACTATTCCGACGAGACGGCGGAAGAGGGCGCCAAGCTTCAGGACGTCATCGACAGCCAGAACCTGTGGGACCTGGAAAACCAGGTCGAGATGGCGATGGACGCGCTCCGTTGCCCCCCGGGAGAGGCCAACGTCGCCGCTTTGTCGGGCGGCGAAAAGCGCCGCGTGGCGCTGTGCAAGCTGCTTCTGTCGAAGCCCGACATCCTGCTGCTGGACGAGCCGACCAACCATCTCGACGCCGAGACCATATCCTGGCTCGAAAAGCACCTTCGCGAATACGAAGGCGCCGTGCTGATGATTACCCACGATCGCTACTTCCTCGACAATGTCACGGGCTGGATCCTGGAGCTCGATCGCGGCCGCGGCGTGCCCTACGAAGGCAACTACTCGACCTATCTTGAGAAGAAGTCGAAGCGCATGGAGCAGGAGGGCCGCGAGTCCGACAGCCGCATGCGGGCCCTGTCGCGGGAACGCGAATGGATGCTGCAGGGCGCCAAGGCCCGGCAGACCAAGTCGAAGGCGCGTATCCGTGCCTACCACGAGTTGGTCGAGCTGGCAGAGAACCGCAAGCCGGCGGACGGCAAGATCGTCATTCCGACCGGCGAGCGGCTGGGCAACCGTGTGATCGAGGTCGAAAACCTCACCAAGAGCTACGGCGACCGCGTCCTGATCGAGAACCTGACGTTCAAGCTGCCGCCAGGCGGCATCGTCGGCATCATCGGCCCCAACGGTGCAGGCAAGACCACGCTGTTCCGCATGCTGACCGGCAAGGAGAAGCCGGACTCGGGCGAGATCTCCATCGGCGAGACCGTCGATATCGGCTATGTCGACCAGAGCCGCGACGATCTGGACGCCTCCAAGAACGTCTGGGAAGAAATCACCGGCGGCGTCGATATCATGAAGCTCGGCAAGTACGAGATGAACTCGCGCGCCTATGTCGGCAACTTCAACTTCAAGGGTCCGGACCAGCAGCAGAAGGTGGGCACGCTTTCGGGCGGTCAGCGCAACCGCGTGCACCTGGCCAAGATGCTGAAGTCCGGGGCCAACGTGATCCTGCTCGACGAGCCGACCAACGACCTCGACACCGAAACGCTGGCCGCGCTTGAGGATGCCCTGGAGGAATATGCCGGCTGCGCCGTGGTCATCAGCCACGACCGCATGTTCCTGGACAGGCTCGCCACGCATATCCTGGCTTTCGAGGACGACAGCCACGTCGAATGGTTCGAAGGCAACTTCGAGGATTACGAGAAAGACAAGATCCGCCGTCTCGGGCCGGATTCCGTCAATCCCAAGCGCCCGACCTACAAGCGGCTCACCCGCTGATGCATCGGGGCCCGGCCGAGAGGACCGGGCCCCGCAACCTCTGCGCGCGGCGCTGAAGCAGCGTCTCGCACACCGGCTTGACGTCGCATGAAATATCGCATCCCTTCATATGAAATCATATTCATCATGAAGGACGATGTCCCTGTCCAGCCAGTCCAACCTTAGCCCGGTCGCCGGTTTCGCCGACGACCCCGGACATCTTGCGGTCGCGGCGGATGCGGCGGCCCGGGCCGGCGACTGGCGCGCCGCGGCGCGCCTGTACGAACGATCCTTCCGAAGCAACCGACGCCTTGAGTCTGCGGCCATATCCGCGTGCCGCTGCTTCATGCGGGTCGGGGACGCGACTTCGGCCATCGCCATCCTTTCGGAGCTTCTGGCCGACGCGCCCCGGCACTATACGGCGTTGATGGAGCGCGGCCGGGTGTATGCGGCCTGCGGCCGGCAGCAGGATGCGCTGACCGATTTCCGCAACGCCGGCGCTGCCGCGACCTACAAGTTCGAGCCGATGCTGGAACTGGGCCTGCTGCTCGAGGACATGCAGGACGGCGAGGGGCCCGCCGTGCTGCGCGGGGCCGTGGCCCAGGCCGGCCGCCAGGGCGCGGCGGCGCTGTCGGAGGTGCTTCGCCTCATCGCCATACGCCGCCTGGCGCGCCGCGACGGCACCGGGGCGCTCGAAGCATCGAACATGGGCCTTCACCATGCCACGACGATTCGGCAGGACGAAAACGAGATCTGCCGTTGGCTGATCCGGCAGGCCGAAGCGCTGCTTATGCTGGGTCGTACCGAAGAGGCGTGGAGGGCGTTTTCGGCCTCTTCGGCCGCCACTGCCGAGGATGTCCTGGCCCGCCTTGGCGACGTGTCGTACCAGCATGGCATGATGGAAGAGGCGGAGGAGGTGTTCCGCCGTGCCTGGCTTCTGCACCCAGACAGCGCCAATGCGGCCTTCAACCTCGGCAAAATCCTGTCCACGCGGTGGAAGGTGGCGGAGGCCCAGGCGATCCTGGATCGCGCGGAGCACCTCTACCGGGTTGCCGGCAATCAGCCGATGCTGGCCGAGATCGGCATCACCAAGGCGGCGATGCACTGGCGAAGCGGCAACGCCGATGCTGCGTTCAATGCCTATTCGGCCCTGAACACCGGCCTCGTCGGCCACGCGGAGGTGCCGGCAAGCATCGCGATGACGAGCCTTTACAGCGACCGCCTGTCGGCAGCCGAAATCCGCGACACCCACAGGATGCTGTTTGCCACGATGGGAAGCGGCGCGCGACAGGCCGGCTCGTTCGTCCGTCCGCCCCTGGAGGGCAGGCGGCTGAGGGTGGGCATGCTCGGCGCCGACATGAAGCGCTTTCACCCGGTCAACATGTTCATGCAACCGGTTCTACGGGAACTCGACCGAAGCCGGATCGAGGTCTTCTTCTACCATTGCAGTACGGGCTACGACGACCAGACCCATCTGGCGCGCCAGCGTGTGGAGCATTGGCACGAAGTGGCCGAATGGTCGGACGAACGGCTGGCCGTCCAGATGGACAGGGACGGCCTGGACCTTCTGATCGACCTTGTCGGCCACACGAGCACAAACCGCGCGCCGGTGCTGGCCAGGCGCGCCGCCCCGGTGCAGGCGATGTATCTCGGCTATCCCGGCACCACAGGCCTGCCCAATGTCGACTGGATCCTCGGCGACAGCATCGTGACGCCCCCGGAGCTGGATCACCTTTATACCGAGCGGGTGTTCCGTCTGCCTGGCACCGTCTTCTGCTTTGCGCCGGAGACCGATTTTCCGCCGCTTGCCGCAGGCGAGCGTGCGGGGCCGATCGTGTTCGGCTCGATCAACAACGCGCCGAAACTCAATGCGCGGACCCTTAGATGCTACGCGGGCGTGCTATCGGCGGTTCCGCAGTCGCGGCTTTCGCTCCGTGCACCAAGCTTCGTCGATGATGCGGCGATCGAGCATTTCCGGGCCGGCCTGCGGGCGGCCGGGGCCGATCTCGGCCGGGTCGATTTTCATCCGCCGCTGCCGCTGCCGGAGATGATGGCTGCCTTTGCCGACATCGACATAGTGCTGGATTCGGTACCCTATTGCGGTGGCACGACGACGCATCAGGCGTTGTGGATGGGCGTGCCGGTGGTCACCATGATGGGGGAGGGCTTCGCCGCCCGAATGGGGGCAAGCTTTTTGTCGGCGGCCGGCCTCTCCGACCTCGTCGCAACTGACGACGCCGGATATCTGGCCGTGGCGGAGAGCCTGGCAAACGACCGCACCCGCCTTGCGGACCTGCGACGGAACCTGCGTTCCAGGCTGATCGGGCACGAGGCGTGGAACGTGGTTCGGCATACGCGCGCCGTCGAGGACGCCATGTTCGCAATGGCGCGGGCCGGAGCACGCCGCGAAGCCGACGTTCAATAGAAGCACGGTTTCGATATCGGACAGAATGCAACCGTAGGTAGCAGGACAGCGAAGTCATGAATAATGTAACCTGCATCGTATGTTTAATGTGACGGTACGATAATCATTATGTCGCAGACTTCAGAAGCCGGACAGGAAATCGCGGCACGCTTCAACGGCGCCAATGCGGCCTTCAGGGAGGGTCGCTGGGCCGTCGCCCTCGAAGGGTTCGAAGCAGCGCTCGTCCTGGACGAGCAACTCGAGCCGGCTGGCATCCAGGCAGCCCGCTGCCATGCCAATCTTGGAAACTGGGCCGCTGCGCGCGACGCTTTCGCGCGTGTGCTCATGATCAACCCGTCAAGCTACACCGCCTGGCTGGAAAGCGGCCACGCCTGCCGCCGCCTCGGCCTGTTCGACGACGCGGAAGCGGCCTATCGGCGCGCGGCGGGGCTGGCGCCGAACCGGCACGAGGCGTTCGTCTCCCTGGCGCGCCTTCAGGAAGAGTTCGGGCATTTCGACGCCGCCGACGAAACGCTCGCCAAGGCGCTGGATGCGGCACGTACGACATCCATGCAAACGGTTGCCATGGTGCACCGGATGATGGCCCGATACCGGATCGAGCAGAAGATGCCTGAGCGCGCGCTCGCCTCGCTTGAGGTGGGCATCCGCATCGCCGCCGACGCCGGCGCCGATGTCAACGAATTGTGCGAGTGGCAGCTCGATCGCGGCAACGCGCTGATGCTGATGGGCGAGAAGGAGCGCGCCTACAAGGCCTTCGGCGCGGCATCGGCCTCGACGGTCGAGGCAACCTTGCAGCGCCTTGCCCAGGTATCCTACGCGCATAATCTATGGGTCGAGGCGGGCGACGTCCTGCGCCGCAGCGCCGAGCTCAACCCCGCAAGCCCGCATTCGCTGCTGGCGCTTGCCAAGCATCTTGCCGAGTGCTGGAACATCACCGAAGCCGAGCAACTGCTGGACAAGGTCGACGCCTTCGGTCCCAACGCCGAATCCGCCGGTATCCGTGCCAACATGGATATCCGCCGGGGCGATGCCGAAGCCGCCGTCAACATTCTCATCGAAGAGGCGAAGGCCAATCACACGGGTGGACGCGAATGCTCGCGCGTCGCGATGACGTCGCTCTATTGCGACACATACGACGCGAAGGGCATTCTCGATCTGCACAAATGGCTTTTCGAGCCGCTTGCCGCCCATGCCCGCGACCGGTCGTCGCTGCGCAGGAAGCCGTTGAAGGGGCGTCGCATCCGCCTTGGCTTCATTGCCGCCGACCTTCATTACCAGCATCCGGTCAACATCTTCATGCAGCCGATCCTGCGCGAGCTCGACCGTGAAAAGTTCGAATGCTTCGTCTATGCGTGCGGCGGGCTCTTCGACGACCAGACACGCCTGGCGCGCGAGCGCGCCGAACACTGGCTCGAGGTCGAGGCCTGGTCCGACACCCAGCTTGCCGCCCGGATCGAGCAGGATCAGATCGACATACTGGTCGATCTTCTGGGTCATACCGCCCATTCCCGCGGCGCCATGCTTGCACGCCGGGCCGCGCCCTATCAGGTCAATTATCTCGGCTATCCCGGCACAACGGGCCTGCCCAACATGGACTGGCTGATCAGCGACGGCGTCGTCACGCCCGAGGGCGCCGAGGAATTCTACTCTGAGAAGATCGCGCGTTTGCCCGGAACGGTCTTCTGCTACGCGCCGGAGGAAGAATACCCGCTTCCTACCTTCAACGCCGAAATGGAAACCCGGCAGCTTACGTTCGGCGCCGTCAACAACGCGGCGAAATTCAGCCGCAAGACGCTGGCGCTGTATGCCCGCGTGCTGGAGGCCGTACCTAACTCCCGCATGATCATCCGGGCGCCGAGCTTTGGCGACAAGCAGGCCGTCGCCCTGTTCCAGCAGCGCTTCGAAGAACTGGGAACCGACCTTTCACGGCTGACCTTCCTGCCCCCGGTGGCCATGCCGGACATGATGGCCGCTTACGCCGACATCGACGTGGTTCTGGATCCGCATCCGTACAACGGAGGCACCACCACCATGCAGGCCCTGTGGATGGGCGTGCCCGTCATCACGTTGGAGGGCCACCAGTTCGTGTCGCGGATGGGAGCCAGCTTCGTCCGCGCCGCCGGCCTGGAAGATTGGGTGGCCGCCAATGAAGATGCCTATGTGGCGGTGGCCGTCGCCAAAACAAAGAACCGCAAGCAACTGCTGAACCTCAAGAAGGGCATGCGCAAGAAGCTTCTGGCCCGTCCGGCCTGGGACCCTGTCGCGCATACCCGCAACTTCGAGAAGGCGCTTCTCGACATCATCGACAGCGAGAGCGTGATTCCCGCCGAATAACCGGCGTTCCCGCAACTCATATGCGCAATCTGAAAGGGCCGGCCGGTCATGATCCGGTCGGCCCTTTTCCATTGCCGAATGGCGATCTCGCCTTTCGGGCGCCGCAAGGCAGTTTAAACTGGTGCCGCATTGCACTACAGGCAGAGCCTTCGGAAAACGCGAAGCGAGGATGATCCGTGGACGAGTTCGTCAAAAGCCTGATGGAAAATTACGGGGCCTTCGGTATCGGACTGCTCATGTTCCTCGAGAACATCTTTCCGCCCATACCCTCGGAAATCATCATGCCGCTGGCAGGCTACCAGGCCGCCCAGGGGCAGATGTCCATCTACACGGTCATCCTGGCCGGCACGATCGGCACGGTGCTCGGCATCATGCCCTGGTACTATCTCGGCTATTTCTTCGGCGAGCAGCGCATCATCCGCCTGTCGGAGCGCTTCGGCCGCTGGATGACCCTGGCGCCGTCCGATGTCCGCGCTGCCGACCGCTGGTTTCGCAAATACGGTTACCTCGCCGTGTTTCTCGGCCGCCTGGTGCCCACCGTCCGCACGCTGATCTCCATTCCGGCGGGCCTTGCGGAAATGCCGCTGCCGGCCTTCCTGCTGTTCTCCACCATCGGCAGCCTGATCTGGACCTCGTTCCTGGCGCTGTCGGGATATCTCCTGGGGCAGAGCTACGAGCTGATCGACGAATATGTCGGCCCGGTTTCCAACCTCATCGTCCTGTCGATCGTGGTCCTGTATGTCTACCGGGTCATCACCTTCAAGCCGGAAAGCCGCCGGGCACCGTCGCGCGCCGAGTGATCAGCCGGGCGGCGCGCCTGCGCCGTCGTCGGGCTCCGCCTCCGGGTAGGAGTCCAGCCTGCGGGTCGAGCCCCAGCGGTCGAGAATGTCGTTGATGTCGTCCAGTATGAAATACAAAGCGGCATCGCGGTCGTAGCCCTCATCGCGAAGCTGGTCGTAATCGGTGTAGCTGTGGCGGATATGGGCAATGGCCGCCAGCCAGAATGCCTGGTCCGGCCCGACGGTGCGCAGGTGCCGCGAGCGCGCGGCCGAGCGGACCGTTTCGGCATCCAGAAAGGGAATGCGCGGCGTCGTCGCCCGCATGGCTCTGTCGATCGCCCGTTGACGTTCCGTCGCCATATCCGTCCCCACCGTCGACTGTCGGTCGTATGATGGCACGGGGGCAGGGCCGTGCGAAACAGACTTGCACCTTCCTGGCAGGAGATATAAGGATTTCCTTATATCATAATGCAACGGAGATGTCGTGGCATCGTCACTGCCATTCGACGAAACGGTCAACATGCTGAAGGCGGTCGCCGAGCCGACCCGGCTGCGGCTTGCCCTTCTGTTGCTGCAGGGCGACCTGACCGTCAGCGATCTGGTGAAGATCCTGGGGCAATCGCAGCCCCGCATATCGCGCCATCTCAAGCTGATGGTGGATGCGGGCGTCGTCGCACGCTACCAGGAGGGGGCCTGGGCTTACTTCCGGCTGAGCGGAGACGACAGTGCCGAGCTCGTGCGGCGGATGCTGCCGCTGGTGGGCGCGGCGGATGGCCCGCCGGCCCACGACAGGGACAGGCTGGCCGTGGTGCGTGCGCAGCGGGCGGAAAGGGCGGCGGCCTACTTTGCCGACAACGCCGCCGAGTGGGACCGTATCCGCGCCCTGCATGTGCCCGATGCCCAGATGGAAGCCGCGTTGCTGGACGTTCTCGGCGACGATCCGATAGACAGGTTTCTGGATATCGGCACCGGCACCGGCCGTATGCTCGAACTCATCGGACCGCGTGCCCGCCAGGCCGTCGGCGTCGATGCCTCGCGCGAGATGCTGGCCATCGCCCGCGCCAAGCTGGACGGTGCGTCCCTATCGCATGTCTCTGTCCGGCAGGGCGACGCCTACAATCTGCCGGTCGAGCCGCTCAGCCACGATCTGATCGTCCTGCATCACGTGCTGCACTTCCTGGACGAGCCGGCCACGGCGCTGCAGGAAGCGGCGCGGGCGTTGCGCCCCGGCGGACGCCTGGTGGTGGTGGATTTCGACGCCCATGACTGCGAATTCCTGCGCGAAGACCATGCCCATGCGCGGCTGGGCTTCAGCCAGACGATGCTGGCCGGCTATTTCGAAGCGGCCGGCCTGGAGGCGACCGACGTCCGTGCGCTGCATCCCGGCGAGCGCGGGCAGCTCACCGTACTCATATCCACCGCCCGCAAACCCGCCCGCTCCAACCTGGTCGAAGCGGCGCCGCCGGCTCGATACGCATGACAGGAACGAACCTCATGTCCGCTACGTCACCGGCCCAACGGTCGAACCTCCGTGTCTCCTTCGAGTTCTTTCCGCCGAAATCTCCGGCGATGGAACAAACGCTCTGGTCTTCCATCCAGCGCCTTGCGCCACTGGAGCCAAGCTTCGTTTCGGTTACCTACGGTGCGGGAGGGTCGACGCGGGAGCGAACCCACCAGACGGTGAAGCGCATCCTGGAAGAGACGGATCTTGCACCGGCCGCCCACCTGACCTGCGTCGACGCCTCGAAGGGCGAGGTGGACGACGTCGTCCGCCAGTACCGCGATACGGGCGTGCGCCACTTCGTGGCGCTGCGGGGGGACAGCCAGGCGGGGGCAGGGACCGCGTTCGTCGCCCGGCCGGATGGCTATCGCAACGGGGCGGAGCTGACGGCGGGCCTGAAGGCGATCGACCCGTCTTTCGAGATATCCGTTTCCGCCTACCCGGAAAAACACCCGGAAAGCCCGGATTTCGCAACCGACATCGACCTGTTGAAACGCAAGGTCGACAATGGCGCCAGCCGGGCGATTACGCAGTTCTTCTTCGACAACGACACCTATGAGCGCTACGTCGAGCGCGTGCGGCGCGCCGGCATCTACGTTCCGATCGTACCGGGCATCGTCCCGATCCACGACTTCACCAAGATACAGCGCTTCTGTTCCGCCATTGGCGCCAGCATTCCGATCTGGTTGGCCGAGCGGTTCGAGGGGCTGGAAAACGATCCGCAGACACGGGCGCATGTGGCAGCCGCCGTATGCGCCGAACAGGTGCTCGACCTGACGCGGCGCGGTATTTCCGATTTCCATTTCTATACGATGAACCGCGCCGACCTCGTCTACTCGATCTGCCATATCCTGGGCATGCGCCCAAGGTCGGATGCCGTGCCGGCACCGGGTGAGGCCGCCGCCTGAGCAGGCGTCATCGGCAATGAGCGGGCATTAAAAAACCGGGGCCAGTACATGACCCCGGTTTCTTATCGTCGATTATCAGGAGCAGCGGCAATAGCCGAAAGGGGTATCAGGAGATGACCCCGGTGACCAACGCACCGATAAAAAAGAATGCGGCCCCAATCATAGCTATGTTGAGCGATCGCGTGATTTCCATCGGATGTAACTCCCTTCTCACGGTGTGTTACAGTGTTAATCAATCCTGAATGACGGTAAAGGGCAAAACGTTGCGGCAGGGCGGCATCCATGGGCGCAAATGTCGCAATCGCCTAATTTAAAACGATAATATCCGACGATATTTTTCCGTGAACGACATCGCCGGCCTCCCGTCTTTTGCGGTGCAAAAGCACGGCTTCGTCACGCAATCGGCTTCATCCTGCCGCAGTATGCACCATCTAGGGTGTCTGGATTCGCATGAGAGAGGGTCGCGTTGCAGAAGTTCGATACAGCCATCGAGGCCGTTCATACCTTGCGTCCGGACGTTCCCGTATACTGCTTTAGGCCAGAGGTGCTGACGCAGGATACGAGCTCTTTCATGGACGCGTTTCCCGGCGAAACAGCCTATGCGGTAAAGACCAACGGCGAACCCATGGTTCTGGATACGTTGGCGAAGGCAGGGGTAACCTTGTTCGACGTCGCCTCGCCGGGAGAGTTCGCTGCGGTGCGGGCCGTCGCCCCCGATGCCGGCATGCTGTACATGCACCCGATCAAGGCGCAGTCGGATATCAGGCTGGCGCTGGAAACCTACGGTATCCGGGTCATGTCTCTCGACCACGAAGACGAGGTCGCCAAGATCCTGCGTGTCGTGCGTGCGCTGGATATGGACCCGGCAACGATCACCCTGTTCGTCCGGCTGCAGACCAAGGGGCATGCCGCCTACGAACTGTCCAAGAAGTTCGGCGCCGCGCCCGCCCATGCGGTGGAGCTGCTGCAACGGTGCCACCGCATCGGCTTCAAGACCGGCTTGTGCTTCCATGTCGGCTCGCAGATCGAAGACCCGGAGACCTACGAGCGCGCTTTGGCCTCGGCCGACTGGGTGCGCAACCGCGCCGATGTGCCTTTGGCCGGGCTGGATGTCGGCGGCGGCTTCCCGGCCGAGTATGGATACGACCCCAAAAGGCGCAAGCCGGACATGCCGGGCTTTCCGGAGATCATGGCGCGGCTGCGGGCCGACCTGAACGAATGGGGCTTTTCGAATGTCCCGCTGGTGGCCGAGCCGGGCAGGGTCATCGTTGCCAGGGCCTTTTCGCTGATCGTGCGCGTGCTGCTGCGCAAGGGGCGCAGGCTATACATCAACGATGGCATCTGGGCTTCGCTGTCGGATTCCTGGACGGGAAAGATCACCCTGCCGGCGCGGTTCATTCCCGATCCGGCGCGCAAGCGTCGCCATGGCGATGCGGGCAAGATCGCCGCCTTCAAGGTATGCGGCGCAACCTGCGACAGTGTCGATATCCTGTCACGCCCGTTCTGGCTGCCCGAGACGGTGGACACCGGCGACTGGATCGAGATTGGCCACATCGGCGCGTACTCGCTGTCGCTGCGCACGCGCTTCAATGGTTTCTATCCCGATACGTTCGTCCATGTGACGACACCGTTCGGTGCCGGCGATGCCGCCGAAGGCTATGCCAGCCTTGAAACGATGGCCGACTGAGCGTCAGCGGCGGGTGTCGCCCTCTTCCAGGCCATGATGATCGAGGATGATCTGGATGTTGCGGCGATGCGCCTTGTAGTAGACGTCGAAGGCATCGCCCACGACGGGCACCGCCCCGAAGGCGGTGTCCACGCCGATATTGTACAGCATGGTCATCAGCTTGCGCTTCGGCACGCCAAGCTGCCGCGCCTCGTTGACGATCAAAAGGCCGACAAGCGCGCCGGCGGCATCGCCGAAAATCGGCACCATGCCCATCAGCGCATCCGCACCGAAGCGAATATTGGTGCCGGGCAGGCGCAAGGCCGTGTCCATGACGCGCGCCACCATCGCCAGACGGCGGATACGACGCAGCTTTTCGTCGCGGCTCATGCCACGAACGGCTTCACCCGGCAGGATATATTCGACAGTGGCCATCTGGCGCTCCCATCAGCAACTTGACGTTGCAGATGTGGGCATTGCAACCAGCAGTAAAAAGAGGCGGCGACCGGATTTCGGTTCCGGCCGCCGCTCTAGCCCTTCGTTTAGAGGGCGGACAGCAACTGGCGCGTCGGCCAGCCATCGGCCGGCATGCCCAGCCGGATCTGCTCCTGCCGTACGGCGGCGCGTGTGTTGGCGCCCAGGATGCCATCCACCTTGCCGACATCGTATCCGCGTGAAACCAGCCGCTGCTGAAGCTGCTTCATCTGGTCGCCGTCCAGGCCCGGCTGCGGGTTGCCCTCATGCACGGCGGGCGCCCCCGCCAGGCGCGTGCCGAAATAGCCGGCCGTCAGGGCGTAGACGAGCGAGTTGTTCCAGGTCAGGTACACGTCGAAATTGGGGAAGGCCAGGAAGGCCGGCCCGCCGCGCCCCTGCGGCAGCACGATGGAAGCGGGGACGTTGTCGCGCTCCAGCGGAGTGCCGTCGGCCTTGGTGACGCCGAGTGCCGCGAAGTTGCCGCGCGGCTCCTTGGCGACGAGGGCGGCCCGGTCGAAGGGGAAGTCGGCGGGAAGACGCACTTCCTCCAGCCAGGGTTGGCCACGCTGCCAGCCCAGATGCTGGATGAACTTGCCGGTCGTCATCAACACATCCGGCACGTCGGTCAAAAGGTTGATGCGGCCGTTGCCGTCGGCGTCGGTTCCGAAGGCCAGGTAATCCTCGGGCAGCATCTGCGTCTGGCCGAGCTCTCCCGCCCAGGCGCCGCGCATTTCGGATGGCTGCAGATAGCCGCGGTCGACCAGCGCGATCGCGCCCATCAGATGCGGGCGGAACAGGTCCGGCCGGCGGCAATCATGCGACAGGGTGGCCAGTGCGTTCAGCGTGTCGAAATCGCCCAGCACGGCGCCGTAATCGGTCTCAAGGCCCCAGAAGCTTGTGATTACGGCGGCCGGAACGCCGGTCTGCGCTTCCACCTCGCGGAAGACGGATGCGTATTTCTGCATACGCTGCTTGCCGTTGGCCAGACGGTTCTTGTTCACCATGCGGCCCTGAAACTGAAGCCACGCCTGCTGGAACACGCCCTGGGCGCGGTCACGCTGCAGGACCTTGGGGTCCTGCCGCACCGAAGCCAGCGCCTTGTCGACGCCGGCCTGGGAAAGCCCACGGCCGATGGCCTCAGTGCGGACACCCTGCATGAAGGCGCCGAAATCGCCACCGCATGCGGCGCCCTGCGCCATGGCGATCGAGGAGCTGGCCCCCAGAAGAAGAAGCGCGGCGCCGAGCCGCTTGACGGTTTTCATGATTCCGGTTCCCGACATATCGAATTGACAGGGCTGAACGCCGCGATCATGGCCGTTTGAAGATGACCATCGCAATGCACGGGCGGTTTATCGCCGTGTGTGCGACGCCAGCCACCTTTGCCATTCCTGGCGCGATCCGGAAAACGCGTTCCGGTCGACGTCGCCCTTGATACCGGCCACGGTGCCCGTTGCCGTGTACTGCCAGAAGTGGAAATCACGCGCTTCGTAGACATTGTCCGGGTGGTCTGCCACGGCCCGCAGCCAAAAGCGGTGGTTGGGATAGGTGCCCACCAGCCGGTCGCGATGAATGTCGATCGGTGCGTAGATGATGGGGCGCATGCCGTAATGGCGCTCCAGCGCATCCATGAAGGCGCTCATTTCGCGCTGCATTTCGGCCCTGTCTGGCCTGCGGGTGCAGGTGGGGGAATGGGGTGTCCATTCCACGTCGAGGACGGGCGGCAGGGAGAGTGCGTCCTGCGGCACGTTCTTGATGAACCACCGCGCCTGCTCGATGCCCGGCCGGCACCAATAGAAGAAGTGGTACGCGCCATGCGGAATGCCGGCATCGCGGGCGCCGCGCCAGTTTTCGTGGAAACGCTCGTCGAGGCGGTCGCCGCCTTCGGTGGCCTTTATATAGACGAACTCGACGCCATCGGCCCGCGCTGCGCGCCAATCCACATCGCCCTGATACTTGGAAATGTCGATACCGTGGACGGGGTAATGATCCGGCCGCTCTCCGGCGATGCGGGTAAGGCCAAGCTCGACCGGATCGAGGCTTGCCGTGCGGCACCCCGTAATGCCGAGCGCGCCCGCCAGAAGCAGGATTCCTGTCGCGATGACGCGCCTGTTCAGTTTCATGCGGTATCCCGATCCTGCCCGATATCCCTGGAAAATGGCCAAGCAGCCTTTCGTCAGCCTTGAGCCGAATTTGCGGCCGAGGCGATCACGTTCGTAAGATTCTGCAACATGCTTTGATCGGGAAACTGCAACTCCTGCGTGTCTGGCACTGTTGTGGTGCTGAAGGACGAACTGAACAGGACAAGAAAATTATGAGGAAGCCCCTTATCGCTCTTGGCGCTGCTGCGCTGCTTGGCCTTGCAGCGTGCTCCGACAACAATTCGGCTGAACAGCCTGCACCGCCTGCCGGCGGTACGACGCCACCCGCGACGACGACCACCCCGCCGGCCACGACGGCTCCGCCTGCTGCCGAGCCGGCCCCGGGTGGCACCACAGGCGGCACGACGGGCGGAACCATGGGTGGTTCCACCGGGACGACCAACCAGTAAGACAATCGGCTTGTACGCCTGACTGGGCCGGCAGCGATATCGCTGCCGGCTCTTTGCTATCTTCGGTAGGTTTCAATCCACGACGCCAACCGTTTATGATGGGCGCCGTGATTCCGAGCCGGTCTGTCCGGCGTAAGGGTGCAAACTGCCGCATGTCGATTCTGTCCACTCTCGGCGCCTTGATGCGGGACGTTGCCATTCAGGGTCTGCAGGCACTGGAGGCAATCTTCGAAAGGCTGCGCGCGCTGTACGAGCGCGACGCGGAAACACGCCGCCGCGTTGCCTTCTCCGTTGCGATGATCGCCCTTGCCGCCAAGATGGCCAAGGCGGATGGCGTCGTCACGCAGAACGAGATTTCCGCATTTCGCCGCATCTTCGCAATTCCCGCCGAGGAAGAGCGCAACGTCTTTCGCCTCTACGATCTTGCGCGGCAGGATACGGCCGGCTTCGAGCTTTATGCAGCCAAGCTACGCGGCCTCTGCAGCAATTCCTGCGATGGCGAATGCGCGATGCTGACGGATATCCTCGACGGGCTTTTCTTCATTGCCGGCTCCGACGGGATCGTGCACGAGCGGGAGCTGGCGTTTCTGGAGCGGGTTGCCCAGATCTTCGGCCTCGGCGAAGCCGAGTTCGCACGCATCAAGGCGCTGCATGTCCATGAAGGCGAGGGCAGTTCCTACGCCGTGCTGGGTGTTTCTCCCACCGACCCGATGCCGGTGATCCGCCGTCGCTACCTTGAGCTGGTGCGCGAAAACCATCCCGACCGACTGGCCGCAAGGGGAGTGCCGCAGGAGTTCATGTCCATCGCGGTAGAGCGGATGAAGGCGATCAACGCCGCCTGGGATAGCATCTCGCGGGTGCCGGCCACGTGAGTTTTCGCAGCGACAGCGCAAGTGTCGACCGGGTCGTGCCATCCCCCAACCATGGAGAGCGTCGCGGCGGCATCCGCAAGCCCGATATGCTGGTGCTGCACTATACCGGCATGCGGCCGGGCGATTCTCCCCTGGAGCGCCTGACCGACCCGCAGAGTGAGGTGTCGGCCCATTATCTGGTGATGGAGGACGGCGAGATCGTCCAGATGGTGCCGGAAGCGCTCCGGGCCTGGCACGCAGGGGAAAGCTTCTGGCGCGGCGAACGTGACATCAATTCCAGGTCCATCGGCATCGAGATCGTCAATCCGGGCCATAATCACGGCCTTAGGCCGTTTCCGCCCGTGCAGATCGCCCGCCTGATCGAATTGTGCAGGGATTGTGTCGTCAGATGGGCAATCCCTGCCGTAAACGTGGTGGCGCATTCCGATATCGCGCCGTCCCGCAAGGAAGATCCCGGCGAATTGTTTCCGTGGGATCAACTCTCGGCGGCCGGTATCGGCATGACCGTGGAGCCGGTTCCGGTGTCCGGTGGGCGCTTCCTGTCGCACGGGGACAAGGGCGAGCCCGTCGCGGCCTGGCAGGCGATGCTGGCGGCCTATGGTTTCGATATGGCGGCAGACGGAAACTACGGTGATGCAACGCGTCTGGCCACATTGGCCTTCCAGCGCCATCATCGCCCGACGCTGCTGGACGGCATCGCCGATACGAGCACGGTCGGCACGATGCACCGGCTTCTGTCGCAGCGTCTATCGATCAAGCCGAAGCCCCATCCTGCGCCGTAATTGTAACGGGCGTTAACATTCCGTGAACGCACCGACACATTGCCGTTTCTTTTCCTGACGAGAAACCGCCCTAACGGCACTGGCGTCGCTTGCGGCGCCGATGCCGCTTCGGCGTCGCAGCGTTTCTTGCCGCCGCAACAACCAGTGTGCCGGCATCAATGCGTGTTCTGCAGCCGGCGATATCGACAGGACGATGATGAACAGACTGCCCCTTCTGGCTGGGGTCGTGATGATGTCGCTTGCCCTCATCCCAGCCGCTCGTGCCGATACCGCTTCTTCCACCTCCACAGCGCCGATGGAAACCGGAGAGCCGACAAGAACCGTGGAAACCCCTTTCACCGACATGCCCTATGCCGAGCTGATCGCTACCGAGGCCGAGCGTGCCGGCGTGCGACTGGAGCTCGCCCATGCGGTGATTTTCGTCGAAAGCAATTACCGGCCCGACGTGACCGGCTCGGCGGGCGAGGTCGGCCTGATGCAGATCAAGCTGGCCACCGCCCGCGACATGGGCTTCAAGGGCACCCGCAAGCAATTGTACGATCCGGCCACCAACCTTCGTTACGGCATGCGCTATCTGGCGGGCGCCAAGGAAAAGGGCGGCGGCACCCTGTGCGGCACGATCCTGAAATACAATGCCGGCCACTATGCGAAGCGCTCCAACCCGACCTCTCGCCAGTACTGTCGCAAGGTGCAGGTGCAGATGGCAAGCTACTGAGCGCCGAGCTCGCTTGACATTGGCGGCGCGTGGGCACAGGTTCCGCGCGCCAGCCGGCCGGGCGACCGCTGCCGCAAGGGCCGAAAGGCCGCGGAAGAGGAAAGTCCGGGCTTCACGGAGAAACGGTGCCGGGTAACGCCCGGCGAGGGTGACCTCAGGGAAAGTGCCACAGAAAGCAAACCGCCGGCGCGCCGCATGGCATGCCGGTAAGGGTGAAAGGGTGGGGTAAGAGCCCACCGCGCGCCTGGCAACAGGCGTGGCAAGGTAAACCCCACCGGAAGCAAAACCGAATAGGAACGACACGGCGCTTGCGCCAGCCTTCTCCGGGTCCGTCGTTCGGGTAGGTTGCTTGAGGCGCGGTGCGAGCCGCGTCCCAGATGAATGGTCGCCGCCCGGCTGCAAGGCCGGTGCACAGAACCCGGCTTACAGGCCGGCTGGCTCTTCGACCCAAAGCCCCCGATCTGCTCCGAAAATTTCTGCCCCATTAAAATGGGTGGCCATGGGATGGCTGCAGCCGCCAGCCCCAGGCGCATGAATTATTTCAGTTTTTTACAGAGTCAGGTGCGCGACAACCGAGGTGCGTTCTGCACCCTCCCGTTGTCTATTGGCAGTTGTAAGCATCTGTTTCAATTACGGTAATGCCGATTGTCATGTCGACCGACACCGTTCGGCGAGGTGAGGCGTGGGGGCAATTCCCATTGACGCCCACGTGATCCCATGGTAAACCAAATGACAATTCGGGGTGCCTGCTTTGGCGGGCGAACATCAGTTCGAAATTTCGGCATTCGGGCGCAGTCGGCGCGGGGTGCGGTGCGTTCATACGCGCCGCTGTCGGGTGTGATTTGTCGAATTTTTCGCTGAAGCGGGGGTGGCATGAGATGCAACCGGTCGGAAAGGCAAGTGTGACGCTTGATGAACCGGTTTCTCTCCAACGCGGTCAACAACATCGACTCCAAGGGGCGGGTCTCCGTCCCGGCGATGTTCCGCCAGGTTCTGGCGGCGAAGGGCTTTTCCGATCTCTATGCGCTGCAATCCATTGCCCATCCCGCCATCGACGTCGGGGGCATGGACCTTCTGGAGCGCTACGAGTCCCGGATGGCCCGGGAAGACCCCTTTGGCGAGACCTTCGCCGACATGTCGCTCTTCGCTTACGGCGACGGGGCGTTTCTGAAATTCGATGCCGAGGGGCGGATCACGGTGACGGACTTCATTCGCGCCCATACGGGGATTACGGACAAGGTCGTCTTCGTGGGGCGCAACGACTTCTTCCAGCTCTGGGAGCCGGAGCGGTTCGAGGCGCATCGCGCCGAGGCGCGGCAGCGCCTGCAGGCCATGCGGCCGGGGGCTGCGCAATGAGCGGGCTTCGCCATCTGCCCGTATTGCTGAACGAGGTGCGTGCGGCCGTGGCTGCCGCGCCCGGCGACATTATCGTGGACGGAACCTTCGGGGCCGGCGGCTACAGCCGGGCTCTTCTGGATGCCGGTGCCACGATTATCGGCATCGACCGCGACCCGACTGCCATCGCCGACGCCGGCGCCATGCGCGCACAGTTCGGCGCGCGGCTGCGCCTGGTGGAAGGGCGCTTCTCTCGCATGGCCGAGTATGTCGACGGGCCCGTCGACGGCGTCGTGCTGGATATCGGCGTCTCTTCTATGCAGATCGACACGGCCGAGCGCGGCTTCTCTTTCCAGAAGGACGGCCCCCTGGACATGCGGATGGAAGCGGCCGGGCCTTCTGCCGCCGATGTCGTCAACCGCCTCAAGCCGGGTGATCTTGCCCGGGTGCTGTCCTTTCTGGGCGAGGAGCGCCAGGCCGGTCGCATTGCCCGCGCCATCGAGGCACGGCGCGCCGAGCGCCCCTTCGAGACGACGGCGGATCTGGCCGGGCTGGTGGGCAAGGTGCTGGGCCGCCGACCGCAGGACAAGATCGATCCGGCCACCCGGACGTTTCAGGCGCTGCGCATCTACGTCAATGACGAGCTGGGCGAGTTGATGAATGCGCTGGTGGCTGCCGAGGCCATTCTGAAGCCGGGCGGCCGGCTGGTGGTCGTGACATTCCATTCTCTGGAAGACCGGATCGTGAAGCGGTTTCTGCGCGATCGCTCGCAAGCTGCTTCACAGTCACGGCATTTACCCGATCTTAGCCATGAGGATGCGACATTCGCGACGCGCAACAAGGCTGAAGGCGGCACGGCGGAAGAGATCGCGGAAAACCCGCGCGCCCGCTCCGCCAAGCTTCGTTCCGCGGTGCGTACCTCCGTTCCGGCGCGGCAGGGGCCGCATGCCTACCGGTTCTTCGATTTACCTGCGCTGGCGGCTTTGCCGCAATCCGGAGCACAACGCTGATGCTGAAGACGCTCGATATCATCCTCGTCGCCATCATGCTGTGCGCGGCCACATGGACGTTCAGCGTCAAGCACGAAGCGGAATCCATCGAAGAGCGTTTGCGCAAGGTCGATGCCGAGATCGCCATGGAGCGCGAGACCATCTCCCTGCTGGAGGCCGACTGGAGCCTGCTCAACCAGCCTTACCGGTTGCAGCGGCTGGCCGACATCTTCGCCGACGACCTGAACCTGAAGACCATTTCGCCGACGCAGATCGTCGGCCCTGAAGACCTGCCGTCCGAGCCGGTGCCGGTTGCCCCGGAGCCGAGCGCCCTGGAGGGCGGCCTGGCCGCCAATCAGCGAGGTGTCCTTCGATGAAGCTGCGCCGCCGCCTTCGCGATGAGCCACCGTTGAACAAGTCGCGGCTCGCCATTGCCATGATCGTATTCTGCGGCGTCTACGCGGTGATCGGCGGGCGGCTGATGGCATGGGGCACGATGCCGGAGGCCGAGGCGTCGGCCCAGCGGCAGATGGAGCCGGCAGCGCGTCCGAACCTTCTGGATCGCAACGGCGAGGTGCTGGCAACGGATATCCGCAGCGCGTCGGTCTTCGCCGAGCCAAGCCGCATACGCGACATGGATGTCGCAACCGAGCGCCTGGCCGCCGCATTGCCCGGCCTCGACGGAGAAACGGTGCGCAAGCGGCTGTCGCAGCGCGGTGGCATCGCGTGGATCAAGCGCAACGTCACACCGGCCGAGGCGCAGGCGGTTTCGAAGCTCGGTCTCGACGGCATCGGCCTTCGCACGGAAAAGCGGCGCTATTATCCGGGCGGCAGCACGGCATCCCATGTGGTCGGCCATGTCGATGCCGACAATCGCGGCGTCGCGGGCATGGAGAAATTCGTCGACGCGGAGGCCCGCAACGGACGCCGCATCGATGCAGCCGGCCAGCCGGAGCCGGTGCGCCTGTCGGTCGACCTGCGGGTTCAGCACGTTCTGCGGGACGAGCTCGCCTCCGCAATGAAGAAGTATCAGGCAATGGCTGCCGGCGGCGTCGTCCTCGACGTCGAGACGGGCGAGGTCGTCGCCATGGCCTCGCTGCCGGACTACGATCCCAACAACCCGGACGGCGCCGCGGCCGGCAGCGGCGTCAACCGCATGTCGGCTGCGACCTACGAGATGGGGTCCACCTTCAAGACGTTCACCACGGCGATGGCGCTGGAAAGCGGCAAGGTAGACCTGGACGATACGTTCGACGCCCGCGCGCCGATCCGCATCGACGGCTTCACCATTTCCGATACGGGCGGGCAGAAGCGGTCGCTGACGGTGCCCGAAATCTTCATGTACTCGTCCAATATCGGTGCCGCGCGCGAAGCCGAGGCCGTGGGTGTGGAGGGGCATCGCGCCTTCCTGTCGCGCATCGGGCTTCTGTCGCGTCTGCAGACGGAATTGCCCGAAACGGCGACGCCCGTGCAGCCGCGCCAATGGCAGGCCGTCCATTCTATCACAGCCTCCTTCGGGCATGGCGTGGCCACCACCCCGTTGCAGACTGCCGCGGCCGGCGCCGCGCTGATGAATGGCGGCTATCTGGTCCAGCCGACATTTCTGGCCCGCTCCCGGGCGGAGGCGGAAGCCGTCCGCGTACCGGTGGTCAGCGGCCGGACATCCGACGAAATGCGCTATCTGTTCCGCCTGAACGGGGAGCAGGGCTCCGGCAAGTCCGCCCGCGTGGACGGCTTCGACGTCGGCGGCAAGACCGGAACGGCCGAAAAGATGATCGCTGGGCGCTATCGCACGGACAAGCGGTTGAACGCCTATATGGCCGCCTTTCCGATGGCGAGCCCGCGCTATGTCGTCTTCGTCATGATCGACGAGCCGCAGCGTGCCGCCGGAGAGCCCTATGCCACGGCCGGCTGGAACGCCGCGCCCACGACGGCCAATATCATACGCCGCGCCGCCGCCTTTCTGGATATTCGTCCCGATTTCGGCACCGGCGGACGACAGCTTCTGGTGAGCTACTGATTCTATGCTATCGGGCGAATCGTTTGCCGGCAGCCGCTGGTCGCAGCCCGGCATAAGTGAAGAGAACGCCCGATATGCCTGACATGAAGCTATCTGACCTGGCCGACGGTCTGGCCGACATGGCGCCCGAAACGGCGGCGATCCCGGTGGCCGGCATGACCGCCGATTCGCGCAAGGTGGAGCCGGGTTTCCTGTTTGCCGCACTGTCCGGAACCCGGCTCGACGGATCTGTCTTCGTGGCGGAGGCGCGGCGCAAGGGGGCCGCCGCCGTTCTGGTGGAAGGCGATGTCCATGTGGCCGATGGGCTGCCGGTGCTGCGGGCCGCCGATGCCCGCCATGCCCTGGCCGTGATGGCGGCCCGCTTCTACCAGCGGCAGCCCGGCACGCTGGTGGCCGTCACGGGCACCAGCGGCAAGACGTCCATCGCCGCGTTTATTAGGCAGATCTGGGCGCGCTGCGGGCAGGCCGCCGCATCCATCGGCACCACAGGGGTCGTCAGCCCGACGCGCGACGAAT
Organism: Aureimonas altamirensis; assembly: GCF_001463885.1. Taxonomy (GTDB): domain Bacteria; phylum Pseudomonadota; class Alphaproteobacteria; order Rhizobiales; family Rhizobiaceae; genus Aureimonas; species Aureimonas altamirensis. Next base: position 205,299 of record NZ_BBWQ01000015.1, read on the forward strand.
ACGGAACCTTGACGACGCCCGATCCGGTCGATCTGGCGCGGCTTCTGGCGGAACTGGCCGACGAAGGCGTCACCCACGCAGCCATGGAAGCATCCAGCCATGGGCTGACCCAGCGTCGGCTGGATGGCGTGCGGCTTGCCGCCGGCGGCTTCAGCAATCTCGGCCGCGACCACATGGACTACCACCCCACGGTCGAGCATTACTTCCGCTCCAAGATGCGGCTTTTCGATACGCTGCTGCCCAAGAGCGCGCCGGCCGTCATCTTTGCCGACGACGCCTTCTCCGAGCCGGCGGCGCGGGCCGCGCGCGAGGCAGGGCTGACGGTGCATCTGGTGGGGCGCGGCGGAGACCTTCTGCGTCTGAAGCGGCTGGAACTCGAGCGCGCACGGCAGATCGCCGAGATCGAGGGCGGCGGCGCCATCCACCGGGTCGTGCTGCCGCTGGCCGGCGAGTTCCAGATGTCGAATGCGCTTGTGGCCGCAGGGCTGGCCATCGCCACCGGGACGCCTGTCGGCAAGGCGCTGGCTGCGCTGGAGCATATCCAGGGTGCGCCGGGTAGACTGGATCTTGCCGGCACAAAGCCCGGCGGCATCCCGGTCTTCGTGGATTATGCGCACAAGCCCGAGGCACTGGAGAATGTCCTGTCGTCGGTGCGCCCCTTTACCACCGGCAAGGTCATCGTGGTGTTCGGCTGCGGCGGCGACCGGGACAGGCTGAAGCGCCCCATCATGGGCGAGATCGCCACGCGTCTGGCCGATACGGTCATCGTCACCGACGATAATCCACGCTCCGAACATCCTGATGCCATACGGGCCGAGATACTGGCGGCCGCACCGGGCGCCATCGAGATCGGCGACCGCAGGGCCGCCATCGTGGAAGCGGTGCGCCTGGCCGTGCCCGGCGATACGGTCGTCGTGGCCGGCAAGGGACACGAGGTGGGGCAGACCGTTGGCGAAACGACCCACCATTTCAGCGACCACGAGGAAGTGGCGCGGGCTATTTCGGAGAACAGCCGATGACGGAGCCGCTCTGGACAGGCGAGGCGCTGCTGGCGGCCACGGGTGGCCGCCCGATCGGCAGCCTGCCGCCCTCGGTAACGGGCATTTCCATCGATTCGCGTAGCGTCGGGCCGGGCGAAGCCTTCTTCGCCATCAAGGGCGACCGCTTCGACGGGCATGATTTTCTCAGTGCCGCCGCCGCCGCCGGGGCGAGCCTGCTTGTCGTCTCGGAGCGCAAGCTGCCGGCCCTGCAGCGGCTGACCACCCCGCTGCTGGTGGTGGACGACGTGTTGAAGGCACTGGAGCGGCTTGCCGCCGTTGCGCGCATGCGTGCAACGGGACAGATAATCGCCGTGACGGGCAGCGTCGGAAAGACGACGACGAAGGAAGCGCTGCGCCACGCGCTGGGGGCCTGCGGCACGGTGCATGCCTCTGCCGCCTCCTTCAACAATCATTGGGGCGTGCCGCTGTCGCTGGCGCGGCTGCCGCAGGATGCCGACTATGCCGTCTTCGAGATCGGCATGAACCATCCGGGCGAAATCCGCCCGCTGGTCAAGCTCGTGCAGCCGCATGTTGCCATCGTAACGCTGATTGCGCCGGCGCATCTTGGCCATTTCCGCGACCTTGAAGAGATCGCCGACGCCAAGGGCGAGATATTCGAGGGCGTCGTGCCGGGCGGCAGCGCCATCATCAATGCCGACGACCCCTATGGGCCGCATCTGGCAGACCTGGCCCGGACGGCGGGCGTCACGCGCATTGCCCGCTTCGGCGAGGCGGGCACCGCCGATTTCCGCCTGATCCGCTTCCAGAAGCTGGATGACGGAGCCAATATGGAAGCACGGATCGACGGCACCAATGTCGATGTGCGCATCGCTTCCGCCGGGCGCCATATCGCGCAGAACATGCTGGCCGTGCTGGGCGCGGTCGACCTCGTCGGGGCCGATCTCGCCAAGGCGGCGGAGGCGCTGTCGGGCTGGCGTACGGGCAAGGGGCGCGGGGCGCGCCACGACGTGCCGGCCGGCAGCGGCATCATCCGCGTCATCGATGAAAGCTACAACGCCAATCCCGCCTCCATGCGCGCGGCGATCGCCGTTCTGGCTGGGGCGGAGCCGCGCAGCGACGGGCGGCGCGTGGCGGTGCTGGGCGACATGCGGGAACTGGGCGACAACAGCGCGCGGCTGCACGCCGAGCTGGCAGAGCCATTGCTGGCGGCGGCGGTGGACGCGGTCTTCCTGACGGGGCCGGAGATCCGCCCGCTGCTGGATACGATCGCCGGCCAGGCCGACGTGCAATGGCTGCCCGACCTCGATGCGCTTGGGCGGGCGCTGGCCGTTTACCTGCGCCCCGGCGACGTGGTGATGTTCAAGGCATCGAACGGCATTGGCCTTTCCAGGCTGGTCGACGCGATGGTAGAGCCCCGGACCGATAGTTCGACAAGACAGGAAGCGGCGCCGCGCGTGCCCGCGCCGGAGGCCTGAGCGTGCTGACATACCTTGCCCATTTCGCGGAAGACGCGCAGGTCTTCAACGTGTTCCGCTACATCACCTTTCGCACCGGTGCGGCGATGATCACCTCGTTCATCGTGGTCTTCCTGTTCGGCCCGTCGATCATCGCGACGCTGCGCATCAGGCAGGGACGGGGGCAGCCGATCCGCGCCGATGGTCCGCAGACGCATTTCAAGAAGGCCGGCACCCCCACCATGGGCGGGCTGATGATCCTGTCCGGCGTCATCGCGGCGACGCTGATCTGGGCCGACCTGCGCAATCTCTATGTGTGGGCGGTGCTGCTGGTGACGGTCGGCTTCGGGGCGATCGGCTTCTATGACGACTACCTCAAGGTGACGAAGCAGAGCCACAAGGGCTTTTCGGGCAAGGCCCGGCTGGCGCTGGAATTTCTGATCGCGGGCATCGCCTCGGCCATCATCGTCTATGCCGGCTCCGACGATCTGGCGACGTCCATTCCGGTGCCCTTCTTCAAGCAGTTCCTGCTGGATCTCGGCATCTTCTATGTCGGCTTCGCCGCCTTCGTGATGGTGGGGGCCGGCAACGCCGTCAACCTGACCGACGGGCTGGACGGGCTGGCCATCGTGCCGATCATGATCGCCGCCGCCGCGCTGGGCCTGATCGCCTATCTCGCCGGCAACGTGAACTTTGCCAACTATCTGCAGATCCACTTCGTGCTCGGCACGGGCGAGCTGGCCGTGCTGTGCGGCGCGGTGCTGGGTGCCGGGCTCGGCTTCCTCTGGTTCAACGCGCCGCCGGCTGCCATCTTCATGGGCGATACGGGGTCGCTGGCCCTCGGCGGGCTGACCGGCGCCGTCGCCGTCGCCACCAAGCACGAGCTGGTGCTTGCCATCATCGGCGGCCTGTTCGTCATCGAGGCGCTATCGGTCATCATCCAGGTGGCCAGCTTCAAGCTGACGGGCAAGCGGGTTTTCCTGATGGCGCCGATCCACCACCACTTCGAAAAGCTCGGCTGGACGGAAAGCCAGGTGGTGGTGCGGTTCTGGATCATCGCCTTCATGCTGGCCTTCGTCGGCCTGTCCACGCTCAAGCTGCGGTGAGGCGGGCATGATCGCGGCACGCACCTTCAAGGATCGCTCCATCGCCCTGTTCGGCCTCGGCGGCTCCGGCAACGCCACGGCGCGCGCGCTGGCCGAGGGCGGCGCGCTGCTGACCGCCTTCGACGACAATCCGGCGGCGGTGGCCGCTGCCGCCGCGGCCGGCCTTCCGGTCGGCGACCTGCACGATCTGGACTGGAGCGCCATCGACGCGCTGGTTCTGGCGCCGGGCGTGCCGCTGACGCATCCGCGCCCGCACTGGAGCGCCGAGCTTGCCCGTCAGGCCGGCGTCGAGATCATCGGCGACGTGGAGATATTCTCGCGCGAGCGGGCGGAAAGGGCCCCCGACGCGCCCTTCATCGCCATCACCGGCACCAATGGCAAGTCCACCACCACGGCGCTGATCGCCCACTGCATCGCAGCCAGCGGCCGCAATGCGCAGCTTGGGGGCAATATCGGCGTGCCGGTGCTGACGCTCGCCCCGCCGGAAGGCGACCCCTGCTATGTGGTGGAGTGCTCGTCGTACCAGATCGACCTTGCCCCGTCGCTGCGGCCCACCGTCGGCATCCTCATCAACCTGTCGCCCGACCATCTGGACAGGCACGGGACGATGGAAAACTACGCCGCCATCAAGGAACGGCTGGTGGCCGGCGCGCAGACCGCCGTCATCGGCATCGACGATCCCTATTGCGCCGCCATCGCCGACAGGCTGGAGGCCGCCGGACACGATGTGCTGCGCATTTCCCGGCAGGAGCTGCCGGCCAATGGCTACGGCTTCGATGGAACGGATGTCGTGCGCCGGGTCGGCGGCGCGGAAGCCGGGCGCTTTCGCATTGCCGGCATCGGCTCGCTGCGCGGCCGCCACAACGGGCAGAACGCCGCCGCCGCCATCGCCGCGCTCTCGGCAACCGGGCTTTCGGACGCGGAGATCGACGCCGGGCTTGCCGTGTTTCCGGGGCTTGCCCACCGCATGGAACAGGTAGGCCATGTCGGGCAGGTGCTCTTCATCAACGATTCGAAGGCCACCAACGCCGATGCCGCAGCACCGGCGCTTGCCAGCTTCGACAGGATCCACTGGATCGCCGGCGGACTGCCCAAAGAGGGCGGCATCGCTCCGCTGGAGCCGCTCTTCGATCATGTGGCCAAGGCCTACCTGATCGGCGAGGCGGCGCCGGCCTTTGCGGCCACTCTTGGTAAACGAATTCCTTACGAAATATCCGGTACTCTGGAGCAAGCGGTGGCAAGCGCCGCGCGTGATGCGTCGGGCACGGGCGGGGAGGAAGTCGTTCTTCTGTCTCCGGCCTGTGCGAGTTTCGATCAGTTCCGCAATTTCGAGGTTCGTGGCGCGGCCTTTCGCGATGCGGTTTCCGCATTGCCGGGTTTCAGGCCCATCTGACACGACAAAAGGGGGTGTGGCATGGCCGTGAGCCGCGCGAAAAAAGGCCTGATTGCCGATTGGTGGTGGTCTATCGACCGCTGGCTTCTGGCCGCCTTCCTGATTCTGATGCTGGGCGGCATGATGCTGTCCTTCGCGGCCAGCCCTCCGGTTGCGGAACGGATCGGGCTTGAGCCGTTCCACTTCGTCAAGCGCCATGCGCTGTTCCTGTTTCCCTCGATCGCGGTGATGCTGGCCACCTCGCTTCTGACGCCGCACGGCATCCGCCGCATGTCGCTGATCATGCTGTGCGCGGCGCTGGTGACGATGGTGCTGGCGCTGTTCTTCGGCATGGAAGTCAAGGGTGCCCGGCGATGGATGTCGTTCGGCCCGTTCAGCGTCCAGCCGTCCGAGTTCATGAAGCCGGCCTTCGTGATCGTCTGCGCCTGGCTGTTTGCCGAGCGTGCGCGTCGGCCCGACGTGCCTGGCAATCTTCTGTCCCTGATGCTGCTGATCGTGGTGGCGGCGCTGCTGGTGGCGCAACCGGACCTTGGCCAGACCATCCTGACGGCGGGCGCGTGGGGCGGCCTGTTCTTCATGGCGGGCATGCCATGGCTTTGGATCATGGTGCTGGGCGGCATCGGCGGGGTGGGCTTCTTTGGCGCCTATGTCGCCTTTCCGCACGTCGCCAGCCGTATCGACCGCTTTTTGACGGGCGAGGGCGACACCTTCCAGACCGACACCGCGCGCGAGGCGATCATGCGCGGCGGCTGGCTTGGGCAGGGCCCGGGCGAGGGTACCGTCAAGCGCATCCTGCCCGACAGCCACACCGACTTCGCCTTTTCCGTCATCGCGGAAGAGTTCGGCATCATCACTTGCATGCTTCTGGCAGCGGTGTTCTGCTTCGTCGTCATGCGTGGCCTGCAGGTGGCCTTCCAGCAGCGCGACACCTTTGCCAGGCTGGCCATATCCGGCCTCGTCATGCTGTTCGGCATGCAGTCGATCATCAATATGGCGGTGAACCTGCAATTGATGCCCGCCAAGGGCATGACGCTGCCTTTCATCTCTTATGGCGGCTCGTCCATGCTGGCCGTCGCCATCTCGGCCGGCTTCGTTCTGGCGCTGACGCGCAAGCGCGCCGAAAACTCGTCGCAGATCGACAGGCTGATGACGCGCACGCTGGCTCTCGGCGGCACGTTGCAGCCGCGCTGAAGACAGGCTCGTCCATGACAAAACGCATCCTTCTGGCCGCCGGCGGAACCGGCGGCCATCTCTTCCCCGCAGAGGCGCTGGCGCACGAACTGGCGCGGCGCGGGCACGAGGTCCATCTGGCCACGGATGAGCGGGCCGGACGGTTTTCCGGCGGCTTTCCGGCAGCGGAAACGCATATCGTACCTTCTGCCACATTCGGATCGCGCAATCCCGTAGCGGTCGCGCGCTCTCTCCTGAAGCTGTGGACGGGCCTGCGCACCGCAAGCGCCCTGCTGCGCCGCCTCAAGCCTGATGTAACGATCGGCTTTGGCGGATATCCGTCCGTTCCGCCCGTGCTTTCGGCAACGCAGGCCGGCTGGCCCAGCATGATCCACGAGCAGAACGCCGTGATGGGCCGCGCCAACCGCTTCCTGGCGCGCCGCGTGGGCCGCATCGCCGCCGGTATCCCGCAGGACAAGGCGGCGGCGGAGCTGCGAGACAAGATCGTGGTGACCGGCAACCCGGTGCGACCGGCGGTGCTGGAAGCGGCAAAAACACCATATCGTCCAAGCGCTTCCGGAGAGGCGTTCAACCTTGTCGTGTTCGGCGGAAGCCAGGGGGCGGCGTTTTTCTCGCAGGTTCTGCCGGAGGCGATCTCGCTTCTGGAGCCTTCGGTGCGCGAGCGCCTGCGCGTGACGCAGCAGGCACGCACCGACGACGAAGCGCGCGTGCGGACCTATTATGCCGACGCCGGCATCCCGGCAGAGGTTTCGCCCTTCTTCTCCGACATGGCCGACCGGTTGGCCGCCGCCCACCTCGTCATCAGCCGCTCCGGTGCGTCCACCGTTTCGGAACTGGCCGTCATCGGCCGACCGTCCATCCTGGTGCCCTATCCCTATGCGCTCGACCATGACCAGGCCGCCAACGCGGCCCGGCTGGAGGCGCAGGGCGGCACCATCGTCGCGCGGCAGGCCGACCTGACGGGCGAGCGGCTGGCCACGATCCTGGCGCAACTGGCCGATGCACCGGACGAGGCTGCCCGCATGGCCGAGGCGGCACGCGCAACCGGCATTCCCAATGCGGCGGAGTTGCTCGCCGATCTCGTAGAAGCTATGCCGCCCCGAACGGCCCGGTCATAGATCGAATGCTTGGAAAGGAAATTCCCATGAAGATGCCGCGCAATATCGGCCCGGTGCATTTCATCGGCATTGGCGGCATCGGCATGAGTGGCATCGCCGAGGTGCTGGTCAATCTCGGCTATACGGTGCAGGGATCGGACCAGAGCGAAAATGCCAATGTGCAGCGCCTGCGCGCCAAGGGCGTTACGGTGCATGTCGGCCACGACGCAGCCAATCTTGGCCAGGCGGAAGTGGTGGTCGTGTCGACGGCGATCCGCCGCGACAACCCCGAATTGGCCGCCGCGCGCGAGCGGCTGTTGCCCATTGTGCGCCGCGCCGAAATGCTGGCCGAGCTGATGCGTTTCCGCCAGGCCATCGCCATCGGCGGTACGCATGGCAAGACGACGACGACATCGCTGGTGGCGACGCTGCTGGATGCCGGCGGGCTGGACCCGACCGTGGTCAACGGCGGCATCATCAATGCCTATGGCACCAATGCCCGCATGGGCGGCGGCGACTGGATGGTGGTGGAGGCCGACGAATCGGACGGCACATTCCTGAAGCTGCCCGCAGACGTGGCCGTCGTCACCAATATCGACCCCGAGCATCTCGACCATTACGGCACCTTCGACAAGGTTCGGGAGGCTTTCCGCGCCTTCGTCGAGAACGTGCCCTTCTACGGCTTTGCCGTCATGTGCCTCGACCATCCGGAAGTTCAGAAGCTGGTGGCCCAGATCGAAGACCGGCGCGTCATCACCTATGGCGAAAACCTGCAGGCGGATGCGCGTTTCCATAATGTGCGGGCCTCCGGCGCACGCTCGACCTTCGATGTCGCCATACGCGACCGCATCACCGGCGAGGCGATCGAAATGCGCGATCTGGTGCTGCCGATGCCAGGGCGGCACAACGTGTCCAACGCCACCGCCGCCATCGTGACGGCGCATCGCATCGGCATGTCGGAGGCGGATATCCGCAAGGGCCTAGGGCAGTTCGGCGGCGTCAAGCGCCGCTTCACCCATACCGGTACGGCCAACGGCATCGAGGTGTTCGACGATTACGGGCACCATCCGGTCGAGATCCGCGCCGTGCTGTCGGCCGCGCGCTCGGCCGCCAAGGGGCGGGTGATCGCGGTCATGCAGCCGCATCGTTTTTCCCGGCTGCAAAGCCTGTTCGACGATTTCGCCGCATGCTTCAACGATGCGGATACGGTCATCCTGGCGCCGGTCTATGCCGCGGGCGAGGAGCCGATCCCCGGTGTGGATTCGCGCGCGCTGCTCGATACGCTGAAACTCGGTGGCCACCGAGACGCGCGGTTGATCGGCGGTCCGGCCGAGTTGGCGCCGCTTGTGGCCAGCATCGCGACACCGGGCGATATGGTCGTGTGCCTCGGCGCCGGCTCCGTCACCCAATGGGCCTATGCGCTGCCGAAGGAACTCGAGGCACTGGCGTCGGAACCCGCCTGATGGACGCAACCGGCCTCGCGGAGCGCCTGCGCCTGCCGCCGCTTGCCGGCCGGCTGACGCCCGACGCAGCCATGGAAAAGGTGACGTGGTTCCGCACGGGCGGTCCGGCGGAACTCTTGTTCCAGCCCGCCGACGAAGAGGATCTGGCGCAATTTCTGGGTGTTGTCCCATTGGACATCCCGGTCACCGTGGTCGGCATCGGCTCCAACCTCATGGTTCGTGATGGCGGCATCGAAGGGATCGTCATCCGCCTGCCCCCGAAGGGCTTCGGGCAGGTCGAGGCTGCGGGCGATGGCCGGCTGCGCGCCGGTGCCGGCGCATCCGACAAGCGGGTCGCCGCCGTTGCGCTGGACCTGGGGCTCGGCGGCTTTCACTTTCTGCACGGCATACCCGGCTCTATCGGCGGCGCCTTGCGGATGAATGCGGGGGCAAACGGCGTCGAGACATCCGAGCGGTTCGTGTCGGCCACCGCCGTCGACAGACAGGGACGGCTGGTTGAGCTGACTTCCGGCGACATGGCGTTCCGCTACCGGCATTCCGGCGCGGATGATGGGCTGATCTTCACATCGGCCCTTTTGGCGGGTCCGTCGGACGGGGCCGAATCCATCCGCGCCGCGATGGACGCCGTCCAGCACCACCGCGAGACGACCCAGCCCGTACGGGAAAAGACGGGCGGCTCCACCTTCAAGAACCCGCCGGGCACCTCGGCCTGGAAAGAGATCGACCGCGCCGGATGCCGGGGGCTGCGGATCGGCGATGCGCAGATGTCCGAGATGCACTGCAACTTCATGATCAATACCGGCTCGGCAACGGCCCACGATCTGGAGCTTCTGGGAGAAACGGTGCGCCGCCGGGTGTTCGAGACGTCGGGCATCCTCCTGGAATGGGAAATCCAGCGCGTCGGCCGGTTCCGGCCGGGGCAGGACGTGGCCCCGTTCAAGCCGTGAACGAAGCACGTGACCGGGCCTCTTAAGAAATTGGCTTACGATTTTATTGCCAGCGCCGCGCCGGGTTAACCACCGCTTAACCATCCGCACAGCATGAATGGGGGTGCGTAACCTTCTGTTGATGGAGTGCGGAGTCGATGCAGCGGCACGTGGCGGTTCTGATGGGCGGCCTTTCCAGTGAAAGACCCGTCAGCCTTTCCTCTGGCAAGGCATGTGCCGATGCCCTCGAGGCAGAGGGCTACCGTGTCACGCGCATCGATGTCGGGCGCGATGTCGCTTCCGTCCTGTCCGAGCTGCGTCCTGACGTCGCCTTCAACGCGCTGCACGGCCCGTTCGGCGAGGACGGCACCATACAGGGCATCCTCGAATATCTGGAAATTCCCTATACCCATTCGGGCGTCCTGGCCTCGGCCCTTGCGATGAACAAGGAGAAGGCGAAGGCGGTCGTGGCCGGCTTCGGCGTCAACGTGGCGGAGTCCATCCTTGTCGATCGAATGGAGATCGCCAGGCAGCATGCGATGCCCACGCCCTATGTGGTGAAGCCTGTGGCGGAAGGCTCCAGCTTCGGTGTCGTCATCGTACGCGAGGGCGAGGCCCATCCGCCGCAGCAACTGTCGGCGGTGGAGTGGACCTTCGGCGATATGGTGATGGTGGAGCGCTATGTGCCGGGCCGCGAGCTGACCTGCGCCGTCATGGGCGACGAGGTTCTCGGCGTCTGCGAGATCGTCTCCAACGACCATGCCTTCTACGATTTCGACGCCAAATATGCGCCGGGCGGCTCTTCCCACATCGTGCCGGCCGAGCTGCCGGACGAGATCACCGCGACGGTGGCCGAATTTTCCCTTGCCGCGCACCGCGCCGTCGGCTGCCGGGGCGTTTCGCGATCCGACTTCCGTTACGACGACCGCAACGGTGCGGCCGGCGAAGTCGTGTGGCTTGAGGTCAATACCCAGCCCGGCATGACGCCGACGTCGCTGGTGCCCGATATCGCCCGCGCCCGCGGCCTGGAGTTCGGAAAGCTGCTCGACTGGATGGTGAGGGACGCGTCATGCCGCCGGTAAGACAGCGCCACGACCATTCCGACATGCGGCCCGCCGGCCGGTTGGCGATGCGCGTCCAGATCGCGCTGCGCCGGGTTTCCGGCTATGCGCGCCGCCTGCAGGCATTGCCGCTGCCGAGCTTCTCGGTTCTGGCCACCGTCGTCCTCGGCTCCAGCGCGCTTTACGGCATGTCCAGTGGCGGACACACGACCAAGGTTATCGACACCCTGGCCGAGCCCGTCGGCTTCGCCATCGACAGGGTGGATGTGACCGGCGCTTCCGAGACGTCGCAGATCGACATATTGCAGACCGTGTACGGCGTCGGCGCACAGACGCTGCCGGCGCTCAACGTCGATGCGGCCCGTATCGCGCTGGAAGCGATGCCGTGGATCGAGACGGCATCCATTTCCAAGGTGTATCCCGGCCAATTGCTGGTCGAGGTGGTCGAGAAGCAGCCCTTTGCCATCTGGCAGCGCGGGCAGGACCTGACGATCATCGATCGCCATGGCGTGCCGATCGTGCCGTTTGCAACGACGCGCTACACCGAGTTGCCGCTGGTCGTCGGCGTCGGTGCGGATACCGCCGCGGCCGACCTTCTGGACCAGATCGAGCTGGTGCCCGAACTGAAGCCTCGCATCCGCGCCTATGTCCGCATCGGCGAGCGGCGTTGGGACCTTCGACTCGACAACGGCGTCACCGTCCGTCTGCCGGAAGAGAACCCAGTGGAAGCCGCCGCCGAAGTGGTGCGCATGGACCGCAGCTACGGGCTTCTCGCCCGCGATATCGCGGCGGTCGACATGCGTCTTCCCGACCGCATCACCATCAAGCTTACGCCGGAGGCGAAACAGCGGCGCGACGACGCGGCCGCCGAGCGAGCAAAGCTCGCACGCCAGGCCAAGAGGGGGAATCCGGCATGAGCCTGTTTTTGGGCGGAAAGGGTGCGCTGCCGCGCATCGAAAAGCTTTCGCAGCGGCGGACGCATCTGTTCTCCATCCTCGACGTGGGATCGTCGAAGGTTACCTGCCTCATCGCGCGGTTGCGTCCGCGCCCCGAAAGCGAGGTTCTGCCAAACCGTACGCATGTGGCCGAGGTCATCGGCATCGGGCATCAGCGGTCGCGCGGGATCAAGTCCGGCGTGGTGGTGGACATCGCAGCGGCGGAGCAGTCCATCCGCGCCTGCGTCGATACGGCGGAGCGCCAGGCCGGCCTGACCATCGAAAGCCTGATCGTGTCGGTCACGGCGGGCCGGCTCAAGAGCCTGCGCGGCAAGGCGGAGCTAACCGTGGCCGGCGCCGAGGTCAGCCCGGCCGACCTGCGCCGCGTCCTCAACCAGGCGGCGCGCACGCAGATGTCGCAGGGCCGCGTCGCCCTGCACTCCGTACCCTTCGATCTTTCGCTCGATGGCGAGGGTGGGCTGGACGATCCCATCGGCATGATGGGCGAGATGCTGGGCGCCGAGCTGCATGTGCTGACGGCGGAAGAAACGCCCCTGCGCAACCTGGAGGCCGCGATCAACCGCGCGCATCTGGTGGTCGAGGCCTTCGTGGCCGCTCCCTATGCGTCGGGCCTTGCCACCCTGGTCGAGGATGAAGCGCGGATGGGCTCGGCCTGCATCGACATGGGCGCCGGCACCACCACCATCTCCATCTTCCAGAACGGGCATTTCGCCTATGCCGACGCCATTGCCATGGGCGGCCAGCATATCACCATGGATCTGGCGCGCGGCCTGTCGATCCGCCCAGAGCAGGCCGAGCGGCTGAAGGTCATGCACGGCAACGCGCTGACCCAGTTGATGGACGATGGCGAGCCGGTCACGGTGGAGCCGCTGGCCGAGGATGACGGCGAGGGCGAGGTGCATGTCTCGCGCTCTCTTATCGCGCGCATCGTTCGTCCCCGCGTGGAAGAGACGCTGGAACTGATCCGCGACCGCATGGCCAGCTCCGGCCTTGGCCACGTCATCGGCAAGCGCGTCGTTCTGACCGGCGGCGCCAGCCAGCTTGCGGGCATGGCCGGCGCGGCCCACGACATCTTGCAACGCAACGTGCGGTTGGGGCGCCCCGTCGGGGTTGCCGGCCTGAGCACGACCAACAAGAGCCCGATCTTCGCAACGTCGGTCGGGCTGCTGATCTACCCCCAGATTGCCTGGCAGGAATATGTCGCCGAATCGTCTCCGCTGGATTTCGCCTTCGACGAAACCACGCGGGTCGGTCGGATCGGCTCCTGGCTCCGGCGCAGTTTTTGAGGTCCGCATAACCGGTCCGCAAGTTTCAGGCGGGCCACCGATTGTACGGTGCACTCATACGCACTGGCAAAACTTTGAAACGAACTGAGGCGCGCGCCGAGGCGGCCAACTGCGAAAAGGAAACCTTTGACATGAGCATCAACCTGCAGAAGCCGGACATCACGGAACTCAAGCCCCGCATCACCGTGTTCGGCGTTGGCGGCGGCGGCTGCAATGCCGTCAACAACATGATCAACGCCGGCCTCGAAGGCGTCGAGTTCGTCATCGCCAACACCGATGCGCAGGCACTGCGCTCGTCACGCGCCGAGCGCGTGATCCAGATGGGCGTCGCCGTCACCGAGGGACTTGGCGCGGGCTCGCAGCCGGAAGTCGGTCGCGCCGCCGCCGAGGAATCGCTGGACGAGATCTGCGATCACCTGCTCGGCTCGCACATGTGCTTCGTGACGGCCGGCATGGGCGGCGGCACCGGCACCGGCGCCGCACCCGTGGTGGCCCGCGCCGCGCGTGAAAAGGGTATCCTGACCGTCGGCGTCGTGACCAAGCCGTTCCACTTCGAAGGCCAGCGCCGCCTGCGGATCGCCGAGCTGGGCATCGAGGAGCTGCAGAAGAACGTCGATACGCTGATCGTCATTCCGAACCAGAACCTGTTCCGCATCGCCAACGACAAGACCACCTTCGCCGATGCCTTCGGCATGGCCGACCAGGTGCTCTACTCGGGCGTTGCCTGCATCACCGACCTGATGGTCAAGGAAGGCCTCATCAATCTCGACTTCGCGGACGTACGCTCCGTCATGCGCGAGATGGGCAAGGCCATGATGGGCACCGGCGAAGCCTCCGGCGAAGGCCGTGCCATGGCCGCAGCCGAGGCGGCCATAGCCAACCCGCTGCTGGACGAAACGTCCATGAAGGGCGCCAAGGGCCTGCTCATCTCCATCACCGGTGGCCGTGACCTGACCCTCTTCGAGGTGGACGAGGCGGCAACCCGCATCCGCGAAGAAGTCGACCAGGACGCCAACATCATCCTGGGCGCCACCTTCGACGAAAGCCTGGAAGGCGTCATCCGCGTGTCGGTCGTGGCGACCGGCATCGACAAGACGGCAGCCGAAGCCTTCGACCGCCAGCCCGAGACGCGTCCGGCGGCCGTCGCCCGCCAGGCCGCTGCGGCAGCCCCGGCCGCCCGTCCGACGCAGGAGGCTCCGGCCTACCAGCAGCCGGCGACGCCGGCGCCGCAGCCTGCTGCCTCCAGCTTCGACCTGGATGACGATTTCAGCCGCATGCTGACCGAGGAAATCTCGGAAGTCGCCCCGCCGGCTCCGGCACGACAGGCTGTCCAGCAGCAGACCCGCATGCCCCGTGTGGACGAGTTCCCGCCGGTCGTGCAGTCGGAGATGGACCGTCGCAGCGGCCACGACGACGGCGCAGAAGAGCGTGGTGCACTCGGCCTCATCCGCAAGCTGACCAGCGGCCTTTCCCGCCGCGAGGTGGAAGAAGTGGAGCCTCATCACGGCGAGCGTCGCCAGCAGCCCGAGCACAGCCCCTATGCGCCGCGGCGCGTTGCGGCAGACTCGGCGGCACGCCCCGTCAGCCAGGTGCGGCCGCAGTCGGAAGACGAACAACTGGAGATTCCGGCCTTCCTGCGCCGTCAATCGAGCTGAGCTTTTTCAGCAGTCTTCACAAAATAGTCGCATGAGATGACCGGGTCCGCCTCGAAAGGGGCGGGCCCTTTCTATTAAGGTTATGAAAAGACTGGATTTTACACTCGGTTAAGCTTGTCGCCGGTAACATGGGGAAAAGAAGCGTGATTTGGCCCGAAAGGCCGTAACTCCTAGTTTCCCAGCAACAAAATCGGTTTCGGCTGCGCGTATATGGCGGCCGGCGCCCGGGCCACAGCCCGACATGCTTTTCATCGAATGCATGCCATTGGCGGACCATGGGCGATTTCAAGGATACGAGTGTGGCGAAGCAGCAGCAAACGATTGGAGCCAGCATCGGCTTTCGCGGTGTCGGCGTTCATTCCGGTTCGGCCGTTGAGATGACGCTTCATCCGGCCGACGCGAACACCGGCATCGTTTTCCATCTCGGCAACGGGGCAGGGCGGGTGCGCGAGATCGCAGCCGTTTCGGCCAACGTCTCCTCCACCGACCTCGCAACTGTGGTCGGAGAGCCGGGCGGACCGCACGTCGCCACGATCGAGCATCTCATGGCCGCGCTGTACGCGATGGACGTCGACAATGTCATCGTCGAGATGGATGGCGGCGAAATCCCCATCATGGACGGCTGCTCGACGGCCTTCGTGGAAGCCATCGACGAGGCGGGCCTCGTGTCGCAGCTGGCTGCGCGGCGTCATATCCGCGTGTTGAAGCCGGTTCGCGTCGAAATGGGCGGTGCCTTTGGCGAGTATCGGCCGCATGACGGCACGCGATTCGAAATCGATATCGACTTTGCTTCCGGCGCTATCGGGCGTCAGAGCTTTGCCGGCGATCTCACCCCCTCGCTGTTCCGCGACGAGATTTCCCGCGCGCGCACCTTCGGCTTCATGAAGGATGTCGAGCGCCTGTGGGCGTCCGGCCATGCGCTCGGATCCTCGCTCGAGAATTCGGTCGTCATCGGCGACGACGACAAGGTCATCAATCCCGGTGGACTGCGTTACGTGGACGAGTTCGTGCGTCACAAGACGCTTGACGCGATCGGCGACCAGGCCCTTGCCGGTGCCCGTATCCTTGGGTGCTACCGGTCGTATCGCGGTGGCCATCGCCTCAACGCCATGGCGCTGCAGGCACTTCTGTCCGATCCGGCGGCGTTCGAGATCGTCGAGGTGCCCGTGCGCTCGGGTGGCCGCACCCGTGCGGAGCCCGCCGTGGCCGTCGCCGTGCCGGCTTTCGAAGCCCAGAAAATCTAGTCCCGTCGTGGATGGCTATGGGGGCCGCCTCAAAAAAGGCGCGTTGAACGGCCTTGAAACATTGTCGGCTCCCTTCGCTGCAAGTAGAAGGGCGTCAGGGCGGGCGATCCGCCGCCGGGGATGCAGCAGGGGAACGTTCTAATGCGCCAATTCTTGCCCACAATCGGCCGGTCCAGCATCGTACGGCCGCTTGCCGTCGTTCTACTGGCGGGCGCCGTCTCCGGCCTCGCCGGCTGCATGTCCGGCAAGGACAACGACATCGACGCGCTGGCCCTCGCTTCGCAGACCGAGCCGGCCGACGTCCTCTACAATCAGGGGCTTGCCAATCTGGAAGCCGGGCGCCTTGGCGAAGCTGCCGCCAAGTTCGAGGCGATCGACCGCCAGCACCCCTATTCGGAGTGGGCACGCAAGGCGCTGGTGATGCGCGCCTTCACCTCCTACCGCAACGGCGACTACGACGAGGCGGTGTCCTCGGCGCGGCGCTATCTGTCGCTTTACCCCGGTTCCGAGGAAGCGGCCTACGCCCAGTACATTATCGGCCTTTCCTACTTCCGCCAGATGCCCGAGGTCACCCGCGACCAGACGGATACCGCACGCGCGGCGCTGGCCATGCAGGAGGTGGTGGACCGCTACCCCAATTCCGAATATGCCGAAGATGCGCGCACCAAGTTGCGCCAGGCGCGCGACCAGCTTGCCGGCAAGGAAATGCAGGTCGGCCGCTATTACCTGGAGCGGCGCAACTACATCGGCGCGGTGAACCGCTTCAAGAACGTCGTCGACAACTACAGCCAGACGCGCCACGTGGAAGAGGCTCTCTACCGCCTGGTTGAGGCAAACCTGGCCATGGGCATCCGCCCCGAGGCGCAGGCCGCGGCGTCCGTGCTGGGGCAGAACTTCCCCGAATCCGAATGGTACAAGGATGCCTATGCCCTGCTGCAGCGCGACGGGCTTGCCCCGCAGGCGGCTGGCGCCGGCTCCTGGTTCAGCAACGCATCGCGCCGGCTTGTCGGCGGCGGCGCACAGCCTCCGGCCGCGCCACAGGGCTGACGGTTCGGCGGGCGTGGCGCGATAGATGCTCGTACACCTCGCGATCCGTGACATCGTCCTGATCGAAAAGCTGGATCTCTCCCTTGCGGGCGGCCTGTCCGTCCTCACGGGTGAGACCGGCGCCGGAAAATCCATTCTTCTCGATGCCCTCTCGCTGGCCCTCGGCGGGCGCGGCGATGGCTCTCTCGTCAGGCACGGCGCCCAGCAGGGCGAGGTGACGGCCGTCTTCGACGTGCCGGCAGGCCATGCCGCCCGGCTTCTGCTGACCAGCAATGGGCTGGACGACGATGGCGACATCATTCTGCGCCGGGTGCAGAACGCGGACGGCCGCACGCGGGTGTTCGTCAACGATCGCCCATCCAGCGTGGCCCTGATGCGGGCGTTTGGCGAGACATTGGTCGAGATCCATGGCCAGCATGACGACCGCGCGCTGGTGGATACCGGTGCGCATCGCCTTTTGCTGGATGCCTTCGGTGGCCTGACGTCCAAAGCCGAATCCGTTGCCGCCGCCTTCGAGGCGTGGCGCAGCGCGCAGGCAGCCATACGCCACCAGCGCGAGCGCATCGACGCGGCCGCGCGCGAAGCGGATTACCTGCGCGCCGCAGTCGAGGAGCTGTCCGACCTGGCCGTCGAAACGGGCGAGGAAGACATCCTTGCCGAGCGGCGGCAGACGATGATGCGCTCCGAGAAGATCGCCGGCGACGTCAACGAAGCCAATGAAGAGCTGTCCGGTGCGGGATCGCCCATTCCGGGGCTGGCCAGCCTGCTGCGGCGGCTGGATCGGCGTCGCGACGAGCTGCCGGGCCTTCTGGACAGCGCCATCGAACGGCTGGATGTCGCGCTGGATCAGCTCTCCGATGCGCAGACCGCACTGGAAGAGGCCCTGCGCCGGATCGAGTTCGATCCGCGTGCGCTGGAAGCCACCGAGGAGCGGCTGTTTGCGCTGCGCGCCGCCGGCCGCAAGCATTCCGTGCCGGTGGACGAACTGCCCGCTTTGTGCGCGCGCATGACCGCAGAGCTGGCCGAGCTCGACGCCGGGGAAGAGCGGCTGGCCGCACTGGAGCAGGAAGCAGAGCAAGCGCTGGACGCCTATCGCGGCCTTGCATCGGACCTTTCGGAGCGGCGGACGGCGGTTGCGGCCGAGCTGGAGCGCGCCGTAATGGCCGAGCTGCCGGATCTGAAGCTGGAGCGGGCCGCCTTCATCGTGGAAATCGGCACCGACACGCAGACGCCGTCGCCCTTCGGCTTCGATACGGTGGAGTTCTGGGTGCGCACCAACCCCGGCTCGCGCGCGGGACCGATGATGAAGGTGGCGTCCGGGGGCGAGTTGTCGCGCTTTCTGCTGGCGCTCAAGGTGGCCTTGGCCGATAGGGGCTCCGCACCGACACTGGTGTTCGACGAGATCGACACGGGTGTCGGCGGCGCCGTTGCCGATGCCATCGGCCGCAGGCTTGCCCGCCTGGCCCAAGGGGTGCAGGTTCTGTCCGTTACCCATGCGCCGCAGGTCGCGGCGCGGGCCGACACGCATCTGTTGATTTCCAAATCCGGAGAGGAACGCGTGTCGACTCGCGTTGCGGAAATGGACATGGATGCGCGGCGGGAGGAAATAGCCCGCATGCTGGCTGGCGAGCGCATCACCGAGGCTGCGCGCGCTGCTGCCGCGCAATTGATGGGCGAAGGAAGCGGGGGCGGTGATGCTGCGGGACAAGCCGGTGGAAAACCTGACGCTGGAGGAGGCGGCAGAGGAACTCGCCGCGCTGGCCGGTGAAATCCGGCATCACGACCAGCTTTACTATCTGAAGGACAGCCCGCAGGTATCCGACGCGGATTACGACGCCTTGCGCCGACGCAACCTGGCAATCGAGGCGCGATACCCGGAGTTGAAGCGCGCGGATACGCCATCCGAAACGGTCGGCGCACAGGTGTCCGAGAAATTCGGCAAGATCACCCATTCGGTGCCAATGCTGTCTCTCGACAACGCCTTTTCCGACGAAGACGTCGCCGATTTCGCAAGACGCGCGCGCCGCTTCCTGAAGCTTAACGACGATGCGCCGCTGGCCATCACCGCCGAACCGAAGATCGACGGTCTCTCCTTGTCGCTGCGCTACGAAGGCGGCGTACTGGTCAGCGCGGCAACGCGCGGCGACGGCAGCGTCGGCGAAGACGTGACTGCCAACGCACGCACCGTGGATGATATCCCGGTAAAGCTGAAGGGCAAGGTTCCGGATATTCTGGAAGTGCGCGGCGAGGTCTATATGAGCCACGCGGATTTCGCCCGGCTCAATGAAGGGCGCGCGGAAGCGGGGCTTCCCCTGTTCGCCAATCCGCGCAATGCGGCTGCCGGCTCTCTGCGGCAGCTCGACCCGTCCATCACCAAAGCCCGTCCCCTGCGGTTCTTTGCCTATGCCTGGGGCGAATGCAGCGCCGTGCCCGGCGATACGCAGACCGAAGTTGTCGCCTCCATCGGCCGCATGGGCTTTCCGACCAACCCGCTGATGAAACGCTTCGACAGCGTCGACGGGCTGATCGGGCAGTACCATGCCATCGAAGAGCAGCGCGCCGCGCTGGGCTACGATATCGACGGCGTGGTCTACAAGGTCGACGACCTTGCGCTGCAGAAGCGGCTGGGTTTCGTATCCCGTTTCCCGCGCTGGGCCATCGCCCACAAGTTCGCGGCCGAAAAGGCGATGACGGTGCTGCGCGCCATCGACATTCAGGTCGGGCGCACGGGCGCGCTGACACCGGTTGCCAAGCTGGACCCGGTTACCGTGGGCGGTGTCGTCGTTTCCAATGCCACGCTGCACAATGCGGATTACATCAAGGGTACGGGGCAGGGCGGGCAGACCCTGCGCGAAGGGCGCGATATCCGCGTCGGCGATACGGTGGTGGTGCAGCGGGCCGGCGACGTGATCCCGCAGGTGCTGGACGTGGTGCTGGAGAAGCGTCCCGCCGACTCCGCCCCCTTCGTCTTTCCGGATCGCTGTCCAACCTGCGGCAGCCATGCCGTGCGCGAAGAAGGCGAAGTGGTAACACGCTGTACCGGCGGCCTGATCTGCCCGGCGCAGGCGGTAGAGCGCATCCGCCACTTCGTGTCGCGCAGCGCCATGGATATCGAAGGGCTTGGCGACAGGCAGGTGGAGTTCTTCCATGGGCTGGACGATCCTGCCCTTTGGATACGCTCTCCGGCCGATATCTTCACGCTGGAAAGGCGGCAGGAAAAGTCGCTGACCCGTCTGGAGAATTTCGACGGATTCGGCGCACGCTCGGTGCAAAACCTGTTCGAGGCCATCGATCAGCGGCGCAACCCGCCCTTGCCGCGCTTTCTCTACGCGCTCGGCATCCGGCATGTCGGGGAAACCAACGCCCGCCGCTTTGCCCGCCATTATGGCAGTTTCAGCGCCTTCCGGGCGGCGGCCGAGGCCGCCATCGTGCCCGACGACCGCAAGGATGCCGGTAACGAGGCCTGGCAGGAGTTGAACGGCGTCGAGGGCATCGGCTCCATCGTCGCCGGCGCCGTGGTGGAATTTTTCCACGAAGCGCATAACAGGGATGCCATCGATGCGCTGCTGGCGGCTGGCGTGCACCCGCAGGACGAGGCGCGGCCGGCGGCCTCGGTGAGCTCTCCGGTTGCCGGAAAGACGATCGTCTTCACCGGTTCGCTGGAGCGCATGTCGCGGGAGGAGGCGAAGGCGATGGCGGACGAGCTCGGAGCCAAGGCGGTGGAATCCGTCTCGAAGAAGACCGATCTCGTCGTGGCGGGGCCGGGTGCCGGTTCCAAGCTGAAGAAGGCGACGGAACTCGGCATCGAGGTCATCGACGAGGACGGCTGGTTCACCCTCGTCGGGCGCTGACGGATATGCTCGACACCCGCGAACTGCGCGCCGCCGTGCGCGACGTGGCGCCCGTGCTGGTGCCCATGCTGCCCTTCGGCGCGCTGTACGGCACGCTGGCGATGGATGGCGGCTTCACCGTGGCCGAGGCCATCGGCATGTCGGCCTTCGTCTATGCCGGGGCCGCACAGCTTGTGGCGCTGCAACTGCTGGCGATCGAATCACCGCTCTGGGCGGTGGTCCTGTCGATGTTCATCCTCAATTTTCGGCATGTGCTCTACTCGGCGTCGATCGGGCGGCATCTGGGCGCCTTCACCCCGCTCCAGAAGACGATCGGCTTCTTCTTCCTGGTCGACCCCTCCTATGCCGCGGCCGAGGGCCGGGCGCTCGGCGGCCGCCTGACGAAGACCTATTACTTCGGCTACGCGCTGGTGCTTTACGTGGTGTGGCAATTGTCCACCGCCATTGGCGTCGTCTTTGGCGGGTTGATCGACGATCCCCGTGTCTTTGCGCTGGACTTCGTGCTGCCGGTCTACTTCCTGGCGCAGACCATGGCCTTCCAGAAGCGCGATGGGTTCTTTCCGGTGGCCGGAGCAAGCTTCGCCGTGTCCGCCCTTGTCTACATGACGATCGGCGCGCCCTGGCACGTGACGCTGGGCGGGCTGGCAGGCCTGATCGTGGCGGCGGTCCGGCCCCTGCCGGGAGACCCCGCATGAGCGAGATCTGGCTTCTGGTGGTGCTGGCGGCGGTGACCACCTACGCAACCCGCGTCGGCGGCTATCTCGTACTGCAGCGGATGGGCCGCATATCGCCGCGCCTCGACGCGGTGCTGAACGCCGTTCCTGCTGCCGTGCTGCCCACCATCGTCGTGCCGGCCTTCGTGGATGGCGGCTGGCTGGAGCGCTGTGTGCTTGTCCTGTGCGGTGTACTGGCCATTCGCCTGTCGCTTCTGTCCACCGTCGCCATCGGGACAGCCATCGTGATCGTTGCGCGGTTCGCCGGGGTATAAAAAAGGGCCGGTCGCTGGCGACCGGCCCAAACTTAGCACTTCGGGATAAGCCTCAGGCTTCCTGGATCGCGGTCAACTTCCACTCGTCGTGGTGATCGCGCAGGAACGTCCAGACTTCCGTCGATTCGACCGGCTCGCTGTCCGAGCCCTCGACGATCTTGCCGCTCTGCCTGTCCCGCAGAACCTGGATCATCGAGTAGCGCATCGCCACAGTGGCGAACTCGCGCGAGCCTTCCTTCCAGCTTTCGGCGATGTCGCCCTGCAGAAGCTTGACGTCGCGCACGTCGCTTTTCACGCCGCGCGTGGCGTTCTGCGACAGCTCTTCCGACAGGTAGGACATGATCTCCGGCGACGTGATCTCGCGGATCGCGGCATAGTCTTCACGTCCGAAGGCGTCCTGCAGTTGGTACAGGCGCTGCTCGAAAATGCCGAGATCGTCCGGGGTGATGCCGAGCTCGTCCGGGTTGCCGTTGCGGGCCGGCGCGGACGCCGCGCCAGTCGCTGTGCCTGTGGCTGCGCCGCCGCCGAGGCCCGCACCGAGGTGGCGGAAATCCTGCCCGCCGCCGGAAGCCGGCTGCTGCCCCTGATAGTTCATTCCGGCGGCGCGCTGGTTGCCGGCCGCTGCTGTCTGCGGGCGCGAGCGGAACAGGCGCATCGCCAGCCAGATGACGCCGGCGATCAGTGCGATCTGGACCAGAAGCGCCATGAAACCGCCAAGGCCGCCGAAACCGGCGCCCATCAGAAGGCCGAAGAGGCCACCCAGCATCAGGCCACGCATCAGCGGGCTGCCAAAGAGGCCCCGGTTGGCCGCGGCACCGGCGGCAGCGCCGGTTGCCGCGCGGCCGGCATTGGGCTGCGCCGCTGTGCCCGGCGTGATCGAGCGCTGCACGGGTGCGGCCGAGGGCGCCGTGTTGGTGGCGGGCGCCGACTGGAACGTCCGCGCCCCACGGCTGCCGAAGCTTCCGCCGCGCCTTGCCTCTGCGTAGTCCACCGCCACGACGGAAAAGACGAGCGTGAAGATCGCGAGCAGGGCCCCGAAACGATATTTGTGCAGTGCAGCCATGCTGCGGCCTCCGATTCTTGTAACTGCTTGCAGCGATATAGGATCGAGCGGCCCTTCACTTGAAGGGGCGGGCAGGAAGTTCCTTGGGCGCGGCGATCAATTTATCGCTAGCCGAGATCCATTTGGCCGCCGACGCGTTAACCATCTTCGAGATCTGCGTCGGTGCCTCTTGCCGGGGCCGGTGTCCGCATTCAGCGGCCATTCAGGTGACGGATGGTTAATAGGGGCGAAGGATCTCCAAGGAGACACGCCATGTCATTGGTTAAGAAGTTGAGTGGAAAAGCTTTGATCGTCGCGATGGCCATGGCGATGCTGCCGGCCAGCGTGGCCGTGCCGCAAAACGTCAACGGCGCGATGGGCAACGTGGTTGCCAGCCTGTTCGGTGCAACGCAAGCCAAGGCCGATCCCTGGCGGCACCGTCATTGGGACAGGGGCGGCTATCGCGGAGGCGGCGGTTATTACGGACGCCGCGATTGGCGCGACTCGCGTCGCTGGGATCGTGGCCCGCGCTACTATCGCCGCGACCGGGGCAACGCCGCCGGCGCTGCCATCATCGGTGGCATCGTCGGGCTGGGCGTCGGAGCGGCGATCGCCAGCGCCAACCAGCCGCGCTACGTAGAGCCGGCGCCACGGCGTTATGTGGAGCCGGGTTACTCTTACGCGCCGCAGCCCTGGACGCGCGAATGGTATCAATACTGCTCGCAGCGCTACCGGAGCTTCGATCCCGGCAGCGGAACGTTCCAGCCCTATAACGGGCCGCGCCGCATGTGCCGCTAGCACCCGGTGCAAATGATAAAGGGCCCGCCGTCCGGACAGGATGGCGGGCCTTTTTGCGTCAGCTACCCAGCGGCGCCGTCGAGGCGGCCAGCCATGCGCGGTCGGCCTCGTCCGGCAGCAGCGGAGCCAGCCTGCCACGCACCTCGGTGTGATAATTGTCGAGCCATGCCCGCTCATGCTCGTGCAGCAGTTCGGCCATGACGAGCCGGCGGTCTATCGGGACGAAGGTCAGCGTCTCGAAGCCATGCATGGGCATGTCCCCGCCATCGATTTCGGCCGGCGGCGTTACGAGAATGAGATTCTCGATCCGGATGCCGAAATGTCCCTCCCGGTAATAGCCCGGCTCGTTCGACAGGATCATTCCGCTTTCGAGCACCGTCGCGCCGCGCCGGGATATGGATTGCGGCCCCTCGTGGACGGCGAGGTACGAGCCGATACCGTGCCCCGTGCCATGCGCATAGTCGCAACCGGCCTTCCAAAGGGCTACCCGGGCCAGCGGGTCGAGGTCCATGCCCCGCGTGCCGACCGGAAAGCGGATCGTCGAAATGGCGATCATGCCCTTCAGCACCAGCGTAAACTTGCGACGGCGTTCCGCATCGACCGAGCCGATGGCGACGGTACGGGTGATGTCGGTGGTTCCGTCGCGGTACTGCGCCCCGGAATCGATCAGGAACAGTTCGCCGTCGCCGAGGGTCCGGTTGGACCGCGTATTGACGCGGTAATGCGGCAGGGCGGCATTGGGCCCGGCGCCGGCGATGCTGTCGAAGGAGATGTCCAGCAGCGGCATGCCATCGCTTGCCGACGTCTCGGCGCGAAACGCTTCCAGGCGCCGCGCCGCATCGATCTCGGTGATCGTGCCGCCGGGCTGAAGGTCGAGCCAATGCAGGAAGCGCACCATCGCGGCGCCGTCCCGCAGATGCGCGGCGCGGTTGCCGGCAATCTCGATGTCGTTCTTGCGCGCACGTGGCAGGCGGGCCGGATCGGGCTTCAGCACGACGGTCGCGCCGCCTTCCTCGATCAGCTCGACGATGCGCTCGGCGGCCAGGGCGGGGTCCACGAGAACCCGTTCGCCAGCCCTGAAACCCCGCAACGCCGCGTCGAAGGCATCGGGTGCGGCAAGATCGGCGAGGGCGGAAAGATAATCCTTCACCGCGCCGTCGAGCTTATCCGGATCGATGAACAGGGTTGGCCTGCCGTCGCTTTTCAGGATTGCGAAGGAAAGGGGCAGCGGCGTGTGCGGCACGTCCTGGCCACGGATGTTGAACACCCAGGCAATCGAAGACGGGTCCGTCAGCACGGCCGCCGTACCGCCGGCCGCGCGCATGGTTTCTCCCATCTCGTCCAGCTTGGCGGCTGCGCTGCGACCGGCGAGCGTTTCGGGGTGCTGCACGACCTTGCCTTTCGGCGACAACGGCCGGTCCTGCCAGATGCGATCGATGGGATTGTGCGGCAGGGGCACCAGCTTGAAGCCGGTTTCCTCGGCGGCCTTGCGCAGCGCCGCAGCCTCGGCCTGCGTATGCAGCCACGGGTCGAAGCCGATGGTCATTCCGGCCGCGACACCGGACAGATATTTGGCCAGCGGCGTATCGATGGAGCTGGCGGTCTGCATGACTGCGGGGTCCACCTGGTCGCGCGCCTGCGTCGTGTATCGGCCATCCACGAACAATGTCGCCGAATCGGGCAGCACGACGGCGTAACCCGCCGAGCCCGAGAAGCCCGTCAGCCATGCAAGGCGTGCCGCGGCATCCGGAATGTATTCGCCCTGATGCTCGTCGGCGCGCGGTACGATGAAGCCGTCGACACCAAGATGGGCCAGCTCCGCACGGAGAAGTTCGAGGCGGTTGGCGCTGGCGGCCGAGCTTGCGCTCTCTTCGAAGGACTGGAACACCGCTTATGGCCTTTCGAGACTTATGAACAATTGATGAAGACGACGCGAGAATCGCCTTGCGGTTTGCGAAACGGACCTATGCAACGGGGGATATAGCTCAATCCGGCGCGATGACGCATATAGGGTGCATGAGAGGTTACGAAGACCTTTCCGCAGAGGCTTCAGACATGTTGACGACCCAAACCTACCGCCCCACGCCCGTTTCTCCGCGCCTCGTCTTCACGTCGCGCCGGATCGCAAGCGCAGAAGGTCGCCGGATCCCGTCTCGTCTTCAGGTAGCCGGCGGACGTGGCCTCCAGATGGACGAGATGGTCAGTCTTCTGGGTCGCCGCGGCTCCTTCTTCGAGGTCGCCGCGCCCGAAAGGCACTAGCCCTCACGGGCTTCGGCAATTCGCCAATCCATTCAGCGCCGCGTCGCCCTGTGCGATGCGGCGTTTTTCGTTTCAGCGGCTGAGGTGCAGCGTCACCCAATCGCCCATGCGGATCGTGCGCCGGTGATAGAGCGCCTGGTCGCGATAGGCGGCCAGCACCGCCTGGCGCTGCCGCGCCAGAATGCCGGACAGGATGATATCGCCGCCGCGCTCCAGCCGCCGCTCCATGGAGGGAGCCAGGCGCATCAGCGGGCCGGCCAGGATATTGGCGACGATCAGGTCGAAGCGCGCTCCATCGGCAAAGGCCGGGCCGTTGAACCCGATCGCAACTTCGGTTCGCACACGCGCCGCAACGCCGTTTGCGCGGACATTGCCGCGCGCCACATCCACGGCCACGGGGTCGATGTCCGTTGCCAGCACGGGAATGCGCGCAAGACGCGCCACCGCGATGGCCAGCACGGCGCTGCCGGTTCCGAGGTCCAGCGCGTTGCGCGGCGCCTTGCGGCGCAGGATATCGCCGATCATCGTCAGGCATCCTGCCGTGGTGCCGTGATGGCCCGTTCCGAAAGCCTGCCCCGCCTCGATCAGGATGCCGATATCATTGGCCCCGACACGGGCGCGGTCATGCGCGCCATGCACCAGAAAGCGGCCGGCCCGCACCGGCTTGAGGTCGGCCAGCACGCTTTGCATCCAGTCGATGGAAGCGTCGATATGCTCCGTCTCTGGCGACAGGGGCTCGAACAGAGCGAGGATGTCGGCCGCCTGGGCCGGCGCCTCCTCGAAGTAGATGGACACTTCGAAGATCTGTTCGTCTTCGTCGGCCTCGAAGATGGAGACCGGGGCGCCGAACGCCTCGAAGGCGGCGTCCAGCCGGGCATAGGCCGCTTCCACGGCCGCACGCGGGCCACGCGCGAAATATCGTAACTGGCTCAAGCGCCGCTCCGGGGTAAGATCGTCAAAGGGTCGTCAGGCGGTCCAGCTTCTGCAGCGCCGTTTCAGGGTTTTCCTGATAGGCGATGGTGCCCACGAACTGGCCTTCCGTGCCAAGCATGATGACGCTGGCCGTGTGGTCCATCGTGTAGGTGCTGCCGCTTTCGACCTTGGCATGGTGGATTCCCCAGCCGTCCAGCATCGCGTTTACGGCGGCCGGGTCGCCGGTGATGCCGGTAATGTCGGCGTCCATCGATTCCACGTAGCGCTTCAGCACTTCCGGCGTGTCGCGCTCCGGGTCGACCGTCACGAAGACGACGTTCAGATCCTTGCCTTCGTCGGCCAACTGGCGCTGATAGCCCGCCAGCTCGTACAGCGTGGTGGGGCAGACGTCCGGGCAGTGCGTGAAGCCGAAGAAGACGGCGGTGGCGCTGCCCTTCAGGATGCTTTCCGTAACGGGCTGTCCGTCCTGGTCGACAAGCTGGAAGGGTGCGCCATAAGGTTCCGCTGCCTGCTCGGCGGTGGAAAACTGGCGTATGCCGACCGCCCAGACGATCACCAGCAGGGCGGCGACGAGGCCGACAAGAACCCAGAGGCCCATGCGCAGGGCGGCCATACGGCGTGGACGGGGCCTTTGGGGATCCTGGGACATGACGCTTCTCCAATCTTGTCCATCGCGATACATGAAGCCAGCGCGGACGGGAAGGCGGGCATGACGAAAACGGAATGGGATGCGGCGGATATCCGCTTCCGCTCGGAGGCGGCACGGATTCACGGCAGCGCCGAGGTGAAGCAATGCACCATCGGGCGCTATTGCGAGGTTGGCCCGCGCTGCGTGCTGCGCGAAACCGAGCTTGGAGATTTCAGCTATTTCGAGCGCGGCGGCGAGGCGATCTATGCCCGCATCGGGCGCTTCACCTCCATTGCCGCAAACGTGCGTATCAATGCGCTCGACCATCCGATGGAGCGCCTGACGACCCACAAGATCACCTATCGCCCCAACGAATATTTCCGCTTCCTGCCCGTTGACAGCGCGTTCCGCGAGCGGCGGCGCAGCCGCGCCGTCACTGTGGGGCACGATGTGTGGATCGGGCACGGCGCCGTCATCATGCCGGGTGTGACGATCGGCAATGGAGCGGTCATCGGCGCCAATGCCGTCGTGACGCGCGATGTGGCCGCCTACACGATCGTGGCGGGCGTGCCGGCCAAGGTGCTGCGGCCGCGCTTTCCGCCGGCGATAGCGGCCCGTATCGAGGCGCTCGGCTGGTGGAACTGGCCGCCGGAACGGCTGTTCGAGGCGATCCCCGACATGCAGGAACTGCCCATCGAAGCCTTTCTGGACAAGTGGGAGGTGGCAGCGGCCGCAAGGCGCTGACCTTTGCCGGTCAGCGGCTGCGTTTTTCCGTCAACACGAAGGCCAGCGCCGTTGCAGGAAAGGCCGCTCCCATCAGGGCGACGGCCGTCCACCCGAAGGCTTCCAGCACCGGGCTGGTCAGCGCCGACCCGACAGCGCCCCCCAGAAAGAAGATCGCCATGTAGACGGCGTTCAGCCGGCTCCGGATACTATCGTCGAGTGCGAAGATTTCGCGCTGGCCGATGACCAGATTGGCCTGCACGCCAAGATCGACGAGAATGCCCGCCAGGATGAACAGCGCCATTGAGCCGCCGGCCACCGAGGCTGCCAGCAGCGCGGCGACGGCCAGCGACATGGCCGCGATGGTGCCGGTGCGGATATATCCCCGGTCGGCGAGGCGGCCGGCGACCGGTGCGGCACACACGCCGAATACGCCGCTGAGGGTGAACAGCGCCACGGCGTGGCCGCTGTAATTGTAAGGCGGGCTCATCAGGACGATGGGCGCGCCCGTCCAGAAGATCGCGAAGGATGCGAACATCGCCGCATGATACAGGGCGCGCCTTCGCAGCACCGGTTGGCTGCGGAACAGATGCCCGAGAGACCGGATGAGCGCGGGGTAGGGCTGGCGTGCCGGCGGCACGCGGCGCGGCAGCGCCATGGCACACAGGGCCGCGAGGGCCAGCATCAAACCGGCGGACACCAGAAACACCCCGCGCCATCCGAGATATTCGGCGGCAAGGCTGGAAACGGGCCGCGCCAGCAGGATGCCGCCGAGCAGGCCGGCCATGACGTTGCCGACGACGGCGCCGCGCCGCTCTGGCGGAGCCAGATGCGCAGCCAGCGGCACGATCATCTGGGCGGCACAGGCCGTGACGCCGACGACCGCCATGGACAGGAATAGGGTCGGCAAGGACCCGGCCGCCAGCAGGCCGAGGCAGCCGAGGACACAGAAACCCATCGTCGTCAGGATGAGCTTTCGGTTCTCCACCACGTCGCCGAGCGGCACGAGCAGGATGAGGCCGAGCGCGTAGCCGAGCTGCGATGCCGTGACCACGCCGCTTTCGAGCGCGGGCGGCATGGCGAAATCGGCGCCGATCAGTGACAGCACGGGCTGCGCATAATAGAGGTTGGCGGCGAGGACCCCGCAGGTCAACGCCATCAGAATGGTCAGGATACGGCTGATGCCGACTGTGGTGGACACGGCGATCACGGCCTATGTTGCGATGCGAAGTGCTTACCGGATTGCGGTCCGAAAGACGATAGGCAGTGTAAAGGCAGGGAAGGAAACGACGTCATGGCGCAGTTGCGGATGTTTCAGGTGGACGCCTTCACGAAAACCCGCTTCGCCGGCAATCCGGCGGCTGTCGTCCTTCTGGACACATGGCTGCCCGATGCCGTCCTGACGGCGATCGCGGCCGAAAACAACCTTGCCGAGACGGCCTTCCTGGTTGCCGCGGCGCAGGATGGGTATGAGCTCCGCTGGTTTACACCGACGTCCGAAGTTCCCCTGTGCGGCCATGCAACGCTTGCCAGCGCGCTTGTGCTGGCGGACGAGATCGGACTGTCTCCGCCCTTCCGGTTTCATACCCGCAAGTCGGGTACGCTGCAGGTGGATAGGTCGGAGACGGGATATTCCATGCGTCTGCCACGTCGCACGGTGGTGCCCGGCGGCGATCCGGCCGAGATCGCCCCGGTACTCGGCATTCCGGTTCTGGAAACGCGTTTCGTGCCGGTGGATGGCGACGATATGGTGCTGGCGGTTGTTGCCGACGAAGGCGCCCTGATGGCTATGCGACCGGATATCCGCGCCATCGCCGCACTGGATGCGCGCAGCCTTCTGGTGACGGCGAAGGGCGATAGCGTGGACTTTGTTTCGCGCTATTTCGCGCCGCGCTTCGGGATCGACGAAGATTCCGTCACCGGCTCCACGCATTGCGCCCTTACCCCGTTCTGGGCCGAACGACTGGGCAAGACGAGTTTGACCGCGCGCCAGTTGTCGAAGCGGGGCGGCAGCCTCACCTGCCAGCTCGACGACGATGCCGTCATCATCGGCGGGGAAGCCGTTCTTTATCTGCGCGGTACGATCATCGTCGACTGACGCGGGCGGCGCCTGCGTCAGACCGGTTGAACGAAGCCGTCCAGCACCCGTTTCTGGCCGGCCTTGTCGAAATCGATGGTCAGCTTGTTGCCTTCGACCGAGGCGACCGTGCCGTTGCCGAACTTCATGTGGAAGACCCGGTCGCCCGTCGAAAAGGCGCTTGCCACCTCGGCAACCGATTTGGCTACCAGCTCTCCCGAAATCTCCCGGGGGCCACCGTCCCGCGCCGACGAGTACAGGCCCGCGCCCTTGCGTGGCGGCTGGTTGGAGCCCCGCGACGGACGCATGGAATGGGCCTCCGTCAGGCGGCCGGCAAAGCCGGGCGTTTCTTCGTCACGCACGGTACCGTCGCGGTTGATGTAACGGTCGGCCTGCGCGGCGGCGCGGTCCCGGGCGCTGGTGGGGCCCTTGTCGGCATAGGCGATGCCACCGCCGCGTCCGCCGGAGTAACCGCCCGCACCGCCCGCCGCCTGTGCGCGCCGCCAGCCCGGCGTCTGGTAGCTCGTCGTCGAAAAGCTGGACTGGTCCCATCGGCTGGCACCGTAGCCGCCATAGGTGGAGGGCGCCTCGATGACCTCGACATGCTCTTCCGGCAACTCGTCGAGAAAGCGGGACGGGATGGTGCTCTGCCACAGGCCGTGGATACGCCGGTTGGAGACGAACCATATCTTCACGCGTTTCTTGCCGCGTGTGAGGCCGACATAGGCCAGGCGGCGTTCTTCCTCGAGGCCCGAGCGCCCGCCCTCGTCCAGCGCGCGCTGGTGCGGGAACAAGCCTTCCTCCCAGCCGGGCAGGAACACCGTTTCGAATTCCAGCCCCTTGGCCGAATGCAGCGTCATGATAGAGATGGCGTCCATCTGCTCGTTCTGCTCGGAATCCATGACGAGCGCGATATGCTCGAGAAAGCCCGGAAGGCTTTCATAGTCGTCCATGGAGCGGATCAGTTCTTTCAGGTTTTCCAGGCGTCCGGGCGCTTCCGCCGACCGGTCGTTCTGCCACATGGCGGTATAACCGGACTCGTCCAGAATCATCTCGGCCAAATCGGTGTGGCGCATGGAGGGCACGAGGTCGCGCCAGCGATGGAAATTCGCAACAACTTCGGCCAGTGCGGCGCGCGGGCGCGGCTTCAACTCGTCGCCTTCGACCAGCTCCGCGGCGGCGGCAAGAAGCGGCACCCTCTTGGCGCGCGCATATTCGTGGATCAGCCGGATCGCGGCCTCGCCAAGGCCGCGCTTCGGCGTATTGACGATGCGCTCGAAGGCAAGGTCGTCGGCCGGCTGCACGGTTGCACGGAAATAGGCCAGCGCATCGCGGATTTCGAGCCGCTCGTAGAAGCGCGGGCCGCCGATCACGCGGTAATTGACGCCCAGCGTCACGAACCTGTCTTCGAACTCGCGCATCTGGAACGAGGCGCGCACAAGGATCGCCATGTCGTTCAGCGCATGGCCCTTGCGCTGCAACTGCTCGACTTCCTCGCCGACGGCGCGCGCTTCCTCTTCCGAATCCCAGGCGGCGTTGACGCTGACGAGCTCGTCTTCCGGGTCGGCCCGCTCGGTGAACAGGGTTTTGCCGAGCCTGTCCTCGTTATGGGCGATCAGGTGTCCGGCCGCGCCAAGAATATGGGCGGTCGAGCGGTAATTGCGCTCCAGCCGGATGACGACCGCGCCCGGAAAATCCTTCTCGAAGCGCAGGATGTTGTCCACTTCGGCGCCGCGCCAGCCATAGATGGACTGATCGTCGTCGCCCACGCAGCACACGTTGCGCGCGCCGTCCTGCCCGGTGCGCTGCGCCAGAAGGCGCAGCCACAGATACTGGGCAACGTTGGTATCCTGATACTCGTCGACGAGGATGTAGCGGAAGCGCCGGTGATACTCGTCGAGCACGCTGGGATTGTTCTTGAAGATCTCGATCGGATGCATCAGCAGATCGCCGAAATCTGCCGCATTCAACTGGCGGAGCCGTTCCTGATAGGCCTGGTAGAGCAGGCGCCCCTTGCCGTCGCCGAAGGCGCGGGCGTCCCCCTCTGGGATGCGGTCGGGCGTCAGCGCCTTGTTCTTCCAGCCATCCATGAGGTTGGCGAAGGTGCGCGCCGGCCAACGCTTGTCATCGAGGTTTTCGGCCTGGATGAGCTGCTTGATCAGCCGGACCTGATCGTCCGTGTCGAGGATGGTGAAATTGGGTTTCAGGCCCACAAGCTCGGCGTGGCGGCGCAGGATGCGCACGCCGATGGAGTGGAAGGTGCCCAGCCATGGCATGCCTTCGACCTCTTCACCGACAAGCATGCCAATGCGCGTCTTCATTTCGCGCGCGGCCTTGTTGGTGAAGGTCACGGCCAGAATCTGCGAGGGGTAGGCGCGCCCCGTCGCCAGGATATGGGCGATGCGCGTCGTCAGAACGCGCGTCTTGCCGGTTCCGGCACCGGCCAGCACCAGAACGGGGCCTTCGGTGGTTTCCACGGCCGCGCGCTGCTCGGGATTGAGCCCGGCCATATAGGCCGCTTCCTGCGCGGCGGGCGCGCGCGGACGCATGCCGGCCAGAGCCCGCGCGGCGATCCCCGCCTTGGGTGATGCGGGCGGCGTGCCCGGATTGTCTGAGGAATCGGTCATCGCACCATATCTAATGAAATTTGCCGCCAACACTAGGTGAGAACACGGGGAAAGCCCCTTGGCGACCCTCGACAATGTCGCATTCTCGTGGCCTATCTGCCTTTTGCCGGCAAGGCCAACAGGGAAGGAGGCTGCAAGGGGTGCGACTGTTCATCGCCATAGGCGGCCTCGTCGTCGCGCTGCTGATCGCGGCCCTCGTCGCGCCGCTCTTCATCGACTGGACGTCGTGGCGCACCTCCTTCGAGGCGGAGGCCAGCCGCCTGATCGGCCAGAAGGTGGAGGTTCGGGGCGAGGCCCATGCACGCCTGCTGCCGTTTCCCAGCCTGACATTCACCGATGTGACGGTGGGCGAGCCGGGGCACGGCGAAGCGTCGATGACGCTCGACAGCTTCCGGATGGATGCGGAACTGGCGCCCTATCTTTCCGGCGAAATCCGCATTTTCCAGATGGAGCTGGGGCGCCCGCATCTGACCGTACCCTACGGAGCGGGCTCGCGGCCGCCGCGCCTGGCCGGGGGGCTTGGCGCCGGCGGGGCCAACGTCGTTCTGGAAAACGTCGTCATCACGGATGGCACGTTGAGCCTCAACAACGGCAGCAACGGCCAGCGGCGCGAATTCGGCGATATCGACGCAAGCTTTTCGGCGCGCACGCTGCGCGGCCCCTTCCGGGGCGGCGGAACGCTGACCAACCGGGGCGAGCGGCTGGAATTCACCCTCAGCTCGGGCACCATAGAAGATAGCGGCCACTGGCCTTTCCGGATCGCCATCCTGTCGCAGCGGCTTGCAAGCTCGTTTACGCTGGATGGCGCGACTGAGCTTGGCGACGGCGTTGCCGATTTTGCCGGGGCGGTCGAGATCGCCTCTCCGGCTCAAGGGTTGGAGCCCGTCGCCGACATGCCGGTTGTTCGGGCGACGGCCGATGTCGCGACGCAGAATGGCGGTGCGGCCTTCCAGAAGATCCGGGTGGAAGTGGGCGGCGGCGAAGCCCCTTATGTGCTGACCGGTGACGGCACGCTTGCCTCTGGCCCCATTCCGCATTTCAGCCTGAAGCTGGCCGGCGAGCAGATCGATATCGACCGGCTGACGCAGGACACGCTGGAAAAATCCGGTGGGCTGACGCTCGCCGACCGGGTGGAGGCGGTGCGGCGCACGCTCCAGGCCGTGCCGGTTTTGCCGGTGGCCGGAGAGCTGGAGTTGAACCTTCCGGTCTTCACCATCGGCGATACGACCGTGCGCGGCCTGTCCGTGACGGCTTCGCCCAGCACGGATGGCTGGGCGCTGCGCCGCCTGAACGCGGAACTGCCCGGACGCACCTTGGTCGAGGCCTCCGGGCTGGTCACCGTCGGCGATACCTTGGCCTTCCGGGGCCCGCTTCTGTTCGCCTCGCGGCAACCGGCGGGGCTGGTGGCCTGGCTTGGCGGCTCGGGCGGGCAGAGCCTGGCGCAGATCCAGCGGGCGGGTTTTTCCGCCGACGTCCAGCTTTCGCCGACGCGGCAGGTATTCGACAATCTGGAAGCCGACGTTGCCGGGCAAAGCCTGCGCGGACGCCTCGAACGCGCCACGGCCGGCGACG
This sequence comes from Aureimonas altamirensis, assembly GCF_001463885.1. Taxonomy (GTDB): domain Bacteria; phylum Pseudomonadota; class Alphaproteobacteria; order Rhizobiales; family Rhizobiaceae; genus Aureimonas; species Aureimonas altamirensis. The sequence continues at coordinate 239,677 of NZ_BBWQ01000015.1, forward strand.
GGGTTGCCGTCTCTGCCGATCTGGCCGGCGATGCGGTGAAACTGGATAATTTCTTCGCTTTTGCGGAATTGCTTGCCGGTGAAGACGTGTTCGCCTCCGGCGTCGACAGCATCGATCTGCGGCTCGCGGCCGGGCCGTTGCAACTGTTCGATTTGGCGGCCGAGACGGGCGAGGTGGACCTTACCTATGCCGGCAACGTGCTCGACCTGCGCAATCTGTCGCTTGGCGGCTTTGCCGGCGGAAACCTGGAGGCCCGGGGCACCGTCGGCAGGCCGGACAGCGGTCTCGTTCCCGACCTTGCCTATGAGGTGGATCTGAGCGATCCGGCGCAGTTGGCAGCCATCGTCCGCAGCTACCGACCCATGGTCGCGCCGCGCCTGGGCGATGCCATTGCCGACGTGCTTGCGCGGTCCGGGCCGGTGACGGGCAGTGGGCGTGTGGCCCCCGGCGCCGAAGACGACAGGCTGGCCCTGACGTTCAACGGCACGGCCGGCGCCAGCGAAGTAACCGCCAGCGTGGCGCTTCCGGCCTCGATCGAGGAAGCGCGGGCCGATTGGCCGACCGACGTTTCGCTGTTGCTGGCAAGCGACCGCCCGGTCGAGATGCTGAACCAGCTGGGTGCCGCGGGGATCGACCTTGGCGTTGCCGCGCCGCTGGAAATCCGCGCTCGCATGACCGGCCCGGCGGACAGCGTCGCCACGACCCTCGGTGTCCATGCACCCGGCCTCGACCTGACGGTAGAGGGCACGACCAGTTGGGGCGCCGACAGCCTGGCAGAGGCCGATGCAGCGGCCAGCCTGCAGGCCGACGACCTTGGCGTTTGGATGTCCGCTCTCGGCATTGCCGCGGGGCAGGGCATCGACCGGCTGCCCGCCGATGGCGCGATGCGGGTTTCCTGGCGTCCCGATGGCTGGACCGTGGAAGATCTATCCGGCTCCATCGCCGATACGGCAGTCGATGCAGCAGAGCTGACGCGCAGCGGCAGTGGCCCGGTGACTGGGGCCGCCACCATCGGGGCGATAGCGCTGCCCTGGCTGGCCACCACGGTCCTGGGTGTTGCGCCGGACGCGGTCGACGGTGCGGACGGCTGGCCGGACACGGTCTTTGCCGGCTCCTTCACGGCGCAATTGCCGCCATTCGATCTGGCGATGACCGTGCCGCATATCGACCTTTTCGACGGGGCGGTTCTGCGTGATGCCCGGTTTGGCTTGAAGGGCAGTCCGGAGGGCCTGGCCGTCGACGGGCTGGATGCCACGATGGGCGATGGATCGCTGACCGGGCGCGCAAGCCTTGCCAATAATGGCGGGTTCGCGCGCGCGCAGATGGACCTTGCGGTGGATGGGGTTTCGCTCGATCCTGCCATCGCGCCGCTGCGGGGCAAGGCTACGGGCCGCCTAATGGCGGAGGCTGCCGGGCAATCCTGGTCCGAACTGTTCGCCTCGGCAGATGGCGACGGCTCGGTGAGCATCATGGATGCCGTGCTTGCCGGCGTTTCCGTTCCGCCCCTCGGTGCGGTTCTCGATGCGGCGGACGGGCAAGGGTTCGAGGCGACGTCCGAACAGGTCTCGCTGCTGCTGGGCAACTTGCCGTCGCAGCCGTTTCAGGCCGACCGGCTGGATGCATCCGTGGACATTGCGCTCGGCTCCATACGGCTTGGCCCCGTTACGGCGGAGGCGCCCGGCGCGCGCCTGTCCGGTGAGGGCACGTTCAGCCTCGTCTCGCGGCGCGGAGAGGCCCGGGCCACGATCTTCTATGTGCCGGCCGATGAGGAGGTGATCGAGGACACGGCTCCTTCGGTTTCCTATGTCGCCGGCTGGCCGGGCAGTGCGGCGTTCAGCCTTGCAGGCGCAGACCCTTTGACGAGCTATCTGTCGATACGCGCCTACCGTGCCGAACAGGCACGCCTGCAAGCCTTGCGTGACGATCTGCAGGAGACGCTGCGTCTGCGCCGCGAGGCCCGCTACTTCAACGATCTGGCGCGCGAGCGCGCCGAACGTGCACAAGCCGCCGCGGCCGAAGCGGAAAGCCGGCGGGCCGAGGAAGCGCTTGCGCGGCAAGAAGAAGCGCGTGCGCGGCAAGAGGAAGCCGCCCGCGCGGCAGAGGAGGCGCGGGGCACAACCGACGCACCGCTGCTGCCATTGCCGGATCTGCGCGTGCCGCCGCCATCGCCTCGCGCTCCGGGAGAGGTGCCGCCGCCATTCGAGTACGAGCTGACGCCCGGGCAGCCACCGCTGTCCGACCTGCCGGGCGTCGACCCCAGCCTTCGCTGAGACCGAATGTTATGAGGGTGTTTCAAGCCCGCTCGCGGCCCTTGTCCAGGGCATAGTCCAGCACCGCGAGGCGCAGGCTGGACGACAGGTTCTGTTCCGGGTCGCGCGCCGTATCGATGTCGGCGACAAGCCGCGCCAATGGCAGGTTGCGGCGCTCTGCCATCTCGCGGAGCAGCGCCCAGAAGGCGTCTTCCAGGCTGATGGATGTGCGATGCCCCCGAATGGACAGGGACCGCTTGACGATCATTCGTCAGGCCCGGGCTTTTGCAGCCGGGCGCCATCCAGCTCTTTCAATATCTTTTCGCGCTCGCTGCCGGCCTTCGCCTTGTCCTTGCGCGACATACCGAAGGTTACGCGGTTCTCCGCGGATGCCTTCTCGGCCTTTTCGCGCGCGATGCGTTTGCGGGCCTGTCGCAGGTTGACGATTTCGGCCATGGCACAGTGCTCGTCAGGGTTTCTTACGGAATGCATCCAGTGAAACGACATCGGCGGAGGGCTTGTTGCCGTCGTCGGTTTCGGCTTCGGCGTCGCCGGTTGCCTCGTTCTCGGACGTTTCGGCATCGGCCTTGGCGCGCGCCGGTTCGGCAGCGGGACGGCGCAGCGGCACTTCGGTCACGGAGGCAAGGGGTGCCTCCGACCCGGCTGCCTCGGGCTGGCCGTTGGCCGCTTCCACCTCGCGCACGTCGAATTCCAGCTCGAAATTGACGGCCGGATCGTAGAAGCCCCGAATGGCGCTGAACGGGATCAGCAGCCTTTCCGGGATGTCGGAGAAGGAAAGACCGATCTCGAATGCGGTATCGGTTACCGACAGGTCCCAGTACTGGTGCTGGATCACGATCGTCATCAGCTCCGGATACTTTTCGCGGAGGCGCGACGAGATTCGCACGCCCGGCGCCGAAGTCAGGAACGTGATGAAGAAATGGTGCTCGCCTGGAAGACCCGTCTTCACGACTTCGGATAGAACCTTCCGGATCACGCCGCGTAGCGCGTCCTGCGCCAGAATGTCATAGCGGATAAGATCCTGACCCATTGGCCACCTGTGTTCGAACCGACATGCCCGACCAAACGGGCTGATTTTCATGGCCGGGGTGGTGCCCGCAGCCTGGACAGTCGTTTCATAGCCGGAGTTTGCAGCGCATGAAAGTCCTGTCGCGGGTGCAAGCGAAGGAATGAGCGCGATGGTGGCAAGGGATGGAAGTGGAGGCTTCTGTTGCCAGGCGCCTCCGGGCCCCGCCTGAGGGTGCGAACCCCCAGGGCTTGAATGAAGCTATCGCACCGCGTTAAGCGGCGAGACGTGCTTCCGCATAGTTGTCGTTGGCAACTATTTTAACAGCCCGATGACGGTGGTACCATGCCGAGCAAAAGTCCGATCTTTACACCCTCGTCGATCCTATTTCGCCCCCGCCTCAACCCCTCCGACAGGAAGGGGCTCAGGTGGAGGCGCCGGGTACCGCCCCCGGGTCCGAATGGTTTATTTCATCGGCAGTTTATCGCCATAGTCGGGTCAAGCCCGACGCCGTGAATATAGGGATATGCGCGGCAAATGAAAAGGGGCCCGCCTTAGGCATCCCGCTCCAGGACGGCGCAGAGTTCGACCCATTCGCGCTTCGTCAGGCCGCTCGTCTCGGCGGTGACGGACTCGCCGTCGATCATGCGCCGTATGGCCTTGACCGCTGTGGCTGAAAGCTGGGCGGCGCCCATGCGATGCTCCAGGAAGGCCTCGTGCGTCACCGGCACCCAGCGCTTCAGAATGTCGATCATGACGTCGGCATAGGCGCGGATTTCGTACTGCGCATGCGGATCGGCCCGCAGGCGCAGGAAGCCCATGAAATTATGCAGGTCGGCTTTCCAATACCACTGCGTGTAGAAGTTCAGCGGCAGGTTCATGCGCGCCAGCTCGCGGGCAAGACCCTGTCTGTCCTCGCGCCGGGCGTCGCCGTCGCCCTCGTTCAGCATCAGGGCATAATGGTCGTAGGCCTGCATTGAATCGTTGCGCAGAAGGTTCAGGACTTCCTCTGCCTCGGCACCTTCGAGGATGTCGCCGCGACCCTGCCGGTTGGATGCCGACTGGGCTGCCAGATGGTTCGGCTCCGGAATGTAGAACTCTCGGTCCAGCACCGAGTAGCGCGCCGAATATTCGTTCACGCTGGCCATGCGATGGCGGATCCACTGCCGGGCGACGAAGATAGGCAGCTTCACATGCAGCTTGATCTCGGCCATCTCGAACGGCGTCGTATGCCAGTGGCGCAGCAGGTAATTGATAAGGCCGCGATCTTCCTGCACGCGCTTGGTGCCCCGGCCATAGGACACGCGCGCCGCCTGCACGACGGCGTCGTCGGTGCCCATATAGTCGATGACGCGCACGAAGCCGTGATCCAGAACGGGCAGGGGCTTGTAGAGAATCTCTTCGAGCCCGGGTGCAACGGGCCGTGCCGTTTCTGCGCGTTGGTCACGCAGCGCGGCGATCTCGGCTTCCTGTTCTGCCGTCAGACGAGACTTACCCGAGGCTTCCATAGCCGCCACCTTGTTCATGATCCAAATGCCATCTGCCTTAAAGCGGATCGCGCGGCCTGAGAACCCTTGCGCGGACACACGGAAGCCTTATCCCCATAAGGTGCGATCGGGCGGCGAAACCAGGGAAGGGCCGTAGACCAGCCCGTTCGGCCTGTCGCGCGCCAGAAGGAGCGGGCCGTCCAGATCGACCAGATCGGCCGTCTGGGCCAGCAGCACGGCCGGCGCCATGGCAAGCGACGTGCCCACCATGCAGCCCACCATGACGCCGAAGCCCAGACGCCGCGCTTCCCGCACGAAGGCGACGCCCTCGGTAAGCCCGCCGGTCTTGTCGAGCTTGACGTTGACGTAGTCGTAGCGGCCGCAGATGCCCTGGAGGTCGATCGTGGAATGCACGGATTCGTCGGCGCAGACAGGCACCGGGTGCGGGATGCGCGCCAGGATCTCGTCGGCTCCGGCCGGCATGGGCTGTTCCACCACCGTGGCGCCGATGGATGCGGCAACCAGAAGGTTCTGGCGCACCGTTTCTTCGGTCCATCCTTCGTTTGCATCGATGATCAGGCGGGCGTTGCGTGCGGCGCTGCGCACCGCGCGCATGCGGTCGGCATCGCCCTCGCCACCCACCTTGATCTTCAAGAGGCTGCGATGCGAGACGCGCGCCGCCGCCGCCGCCATGGCCGAGGGCGTGTCCAGGGAAATCGTATAGGCCGTTTCCAGGGGGCGCGCCGGCAGGCGGCAGATCGCTTCCTCGACCAGCGTGCCGGTGGATTTGGCTTCCAGATCCCACAGCGCGCAATCGAGCGCGTTGCGCGCGGCGCCGGCCGGTAGCCGCGTCGAGAGCGTGCGCCGCGACATGCCGGCCTCGATCGCGTCGCGGACCGTTTCCATGGCTTCCACGACCGATTCCGGCGTTTCGCCGTAGCGCGCATAGGGCACGCATTCGCCGCGGCCCGTGCCGAACTCGTCGGATATGGTTGCCACCACCACGACGGCTTCCGTCTTGGAGCCGCGCGAAATGGTGAAGGCTGCAGCCAGCGGGAATCGCTCTACTGTGACCGAAAGACGACGCGCCATGAAAACCTCTGCGGATTGAAATCGGTGTGATTGAAGCTTCGGTGACAAGCCCTATTGCTTTAGGTAGCGTCACGATGACGAAGAATCGGTATGCGCTGCCCTGCGGGCGCCGCTTCCCGGCAGGTGAAGCAAATAGCTCATGGCAGGATTTTCCGCGACGGCATGTTGGACGAAGAGACCGATCAGCGCAGCATAAGCAAGCCGGAAATCTCCGCCGAGAAGGCGGAGGGCGGCGTTGCCGTGAGTCTGTCCGGCGACTGGATCGCCCGCACGGTCGGCCCTGTCGAAGATGCCGTCCACAAGACGCTCGAGTCCGATCTCGGCAAGTCCATCACGCTAAAGTGCGAACGCATCAACCGCATGGATACTGCGGGCGCACTTCTGATCGAAAAACTGGAGCGCGGTTTTGCCGAAAAGGGGGTCGACGTCAATGTCGACGGCCTTCGGCAAGGCAATGGCGCGCTGTTCGAGGCGGTGCGCCGCTCGCTCGACATGGAGCGGCCCACCCCTGACAAGAAACGCGGCAATTTCGTGCTCAACGGGCTCGAAGGTCTCGGTCGCTGGGTGGTCGGTACGGCCGGCGAATTCGTCGACGGCCTCAACATCCTCGGCGCGTCCCTGTACGGCGCCGGCCGGCGGCTGACCGGCAAGACGCAGTTTCGACCGGCCGCCATCGTTTCCCAGATGGACCACATGGGTGTGCGCGCCCTGCCGATCATCGCGCTGATGAGCTTCCTGATCGGTGGCGTCATCGCCCAGCAGGGCGCGTTCCAGTTGCGCTATTTCGGCGCCGAGATCTTCGTGGTGGATCTTGTCGGCATCCTGCAGCTCCGCGAGATCGGCGTTCTGCTGACGGCGATCATGATCGCCGGCCGTTCGGGCAGCGCCATCACCGCCGAAATCGGCTCGATGAAAATGCGCGAAGAGGTCGACGCCCTGCAGGTGATCGGCCTCAATCCCATCGGGGTTCTTGTCTTTCCGCGCCTGGTGGCCCTCGTCATCGTACTTCCCCTTCTGGCCGTCGTCGCCGACCTTACCGGCATACTGGGCGCCATGGTGGTGACGTTCTTCTACTCGGGCATCACGCCGGAAGCCTTCCTGATGCGCCTGCGCGGCGCCATCGACGTGGCCACCATCTTCGCCGGCCTCATAAAAGCGCCCTTCATGGCCATGGTGATCGGCGTCGTCGCCGCATCGGAGGGGCTCAAGGTCGGCGGCAGCGCCGAAAGCCTGGGCCTTCACGTGACCGCTTCGGTCGTCAAATCCATCTTCCTCGTCATCCTGATGGATGCCATGTTCGCGATCTTCTATGCCGCAATCGGATACTGACCTTTCCCACCCAAGCGAGACGCGGGCCGGCCACAAGGCCGGCGAGCCGGAGGTGATCATCACCTGCCGGGACGTCACCGTGCGCTTCGGCTCCAAGACGATCCTGGAAGGTTTGTCGATGGATGTCCGGCGGGGGGAGATCCTCGGCTTCGTCGGTGCATCCGGCACCGGCAAGTCGGTTCTGCTGCGCACCATCCTTGGCCTCAACGCCAAGCAGGCCGGCACCATCGAGGTGTTCGGCATCGACTATGAGCGCGCCAGCGACGCCGAGCGCCTGTCGGTCGAGCAGCGCTGGGGCGTCCTCTTTCAGCAGGGCGCGCTGTTTTCCTCGCTGACGGTGCTGGAGAACATCCAGGTGCCCATGCGCGAGTATCTCGACATGTCGCCGAAGATGATGGAAGAGCTGGCCCGGCTGAAGATCGATCTTGTCGGCCTGGCGGCCGACGCCGCCGATAAATACCCCTCGGAGCTTTCGGGCGGCATGATAAAGCGCGCCGCCCTGGCGCGCGCACTTGCGCTGGACCCGGACATCGTCTTCCTCGACGAGCCGACCTCCGGCCTCGACCCGATCGGCGCGGCCGAATTCGACGAACTCATCATGACCCTGCGCGATACGCTGGGCCTGACCGTCTACATGGTGACGCACGACCTCGACAGCCTTTTCCAGGCCTGCGACCGTATCGCGGTGCTCGGCAAGAAGAAGGTTCTGGTAGAGGGGAACCTGCAGACCATGCTGGACAATGATGACCCCTGGGTGCGCAGCTACTTCCATGGCAAGCGCGCCCGAAGCATCGTGACGGACGAGGACGAACCGGCTGAGAAGACGGAAGCGGGCCGGCCCGGCCCGGCGGACGGAGAAGCTTAAGACCCATGGAAAACCGCGCAAACTACATTCTGGTCGGTGTCTTCACCCTGCTGATCCTGGCGCTGAGCTTCGGCTTCATCTACTGGTCGGCGAATATTTCGGATTCCAACCGGCGCGTCCCGCTTCTGGTACGCATCGACGGTTCGGTGTCCGGCCTTTCCGTCGGCAGCCAGGTTCTGTTCAACGGCCTGGCCGTCGGTGTGGTCACTAACCTGCGGATCGATCCGAACAACCCGCGCGTTGTCATCGCGACGACGCAGGTGGACCGCACCACGCCCATCACCACATCCACCACAGCCTCGCTGGGCTCGCAGGGCCTGACCGGTGTCAGCTTCGTCGGCCTGAGCGGCGGTAACGTCAACGACCGCAACATCATCGAATCTGCCATGCGCGAAGGTGTCACCCCGGTAATCCGGGCCAATGCCTCCGATGTGACGGACATTCTGGCGACGGCGCGCGACATCTCCGAGCGCGCCAACAACATTCTCGGCGAGTTCGAATCCCTCGTGCAGGAGATCGGGCCGGCTGTCCGCACCACGGCGGGCAACATCGCCTCCACCTCCGAGCATGTGGAAGAGTTCACCGCCAGCCTGGCCGCAAACGCAGACCAGATACCGGATTTCGTCGCCAGCCTCGGCCGCCTGTCGGAAAGCGCCAATGCCGTTGCATTGCGCCTTCCCGACCTGATTGACAGGGCATCCGAATTCATCACCGCGCTCAACGTCGAATCCGTCAACGCCTCTATCGAGAACGTCGCGGCGATCACCCAGTCCGTGCGCGAGCAGACGGGCAACTTCTCCGCCGCCATCGAAAGCGTATCGACGGCAGCCCGCAGCTTCGGCGCCGTGGGCGAGACGATCAGCAACAACATGCCTTCGGTGGAGCAGTTCATGGCTTCGCTGGGGCCGATCTCCACGCAGGCGCAAAGCGTCGCCGGCCGCCTGGACACGACGCTGGAATCGGCCGAGCAACTGATCACCTCGATCGATCCGGCGCAGGTTCGCGCCACGGTCGACGGTGCCCGCGGCTTCGCCGATGCGCTCAACGCACAGTCCGGGGCGCTCAGCTCGATCTTCGGCGGCACGCAGACGGTGCTGTCGTCGCTGAATACGGCGCTTAACGGTATCAACGGCACCCGCGCGCAGATCGACGAACTCATCGCCGGCATCGATGCCGACGATGTGTCGCAGGCCTTCAACGACATTACGGCGGCAACGGCCAATATCGCCAGCGCCGCCGATGCCGTCGGCGGTGTCGCACGCGATATCGGCAACCGCCGGGAAGATATCGACAACATCATCTCCAACACGCAGGACGTGACGGAAAACCTGCGCACCGCATCTCAGCAGGTGCAGACGATCCTGAATTCGGTGAACGGCATCGTAAACAGCCCGGACGGGCAGGGCCTGACGGCCGAGGCGCGCGCCACGCTGCAATCGATCCGCCAGACGGCGGATATCGTCCGCGCCAATATCGGGCCCATCGCGGCCAACCTGCAAAGCTTCTCGGGCCAGGGCCTCAACGACGTGCGCACGCTCGTGCGTGACGCTTCGGGCGCCATCACACGGATCGAGAGGGCAATTACCAACCTCGCCAACAACCCCAGCCGCATCATCTATGGCGGGAGTGGGTCGGGGCAGGTGCGTGA
>NZ_BBWQ01000016.1 GCF_001463885.1 Aureimonas altamirensis
GGCGGGAGTGGGTCGGGGCAGGTGCGTGAGTTCGACGGGCGGAACCGCCGATGACGATTGGGGAGACACGGACGATGACGCTTTTTGCCAGATCGCTGCTTCCGGCGGCGCTTGCCGCGACGTTGGCCGGCTGCGCGTCGCTTTCACCGCCGCCGCAGACCTTCGACCTTTCGGCGCCCGCCGGGGTCGGCGGCTCGGCGCGTGTCCAGCGCTCGCAGATCCTCGTTCCCGAGCCGACCACGACAGGCACGCTGGACAGCGAGCGGATCGTGGTCATGCCGGCGCCATTGACGGTCGAGTATCTCGGCCAGAGCCAGTGGAGCGACAGGCTGCCGCGCCTGGTGCAGCTTCGCCTCGTCCAGGCCTTCCAGAATTCCGGCCGCTTCAGCGCCGTGGGCGTGCCGGGCCAGGGCCTGGCCATCGACTACCAGGTCGTCACGAATATCCGGAATTTCGAAATATCCTACGAGACCGGGCAGCCCGTCGCCAAGATCGCCATCGCCGTCACCGCGCTCGATGACAAGACGGGCTCGGTGCGCTCCACCCGCGTCTTCACGGTGGCCGAGCCCATTGCCGGCCAGGGCAATGCGGCGCTGATCGCGGGTCTGAACGGCGCCTTCGAGCGGATCTCGGCAGAAATCGTGGGGTGGTTCGCGCGGGTCGCCTGAACGGAAAGCGTCATTTTGAGGGAGGAAACGGAATGACGACAGACGACAAGAACCAGACGATCGGCTTTATCGGCCTTGGCTACATGGGCCATGGCATGGCCAAGAACATTGTGGAGCGCGGCTACCCGCTCGTCGGCCTGGCCAACCGCAAGCGCGAGGCGATCGAGGATCTTGTCGCGCGCGGTGCGCGCGAAGCCGGCTCCGTGGCCGATCTTGCGCGGCAGTGCGACGTGATCGTGCTGTGCCTGCCGGGCTCGCCGCAGGTCGAGGATACGGTCCTGGGCGATGACGGCATTCTGGCCCATGCACGCCCCGGCACGACGATCATCGACTCGTCCACCTCCAACCCCGTGTCCACGCGCCGCATCGCCGCCTTGGCGGTGGCTGCCGGCCTTCGCTTCGCCGATGCTCCGCTCAGCCGCACGCCGGTCGAGGCCTGGGCCGGTACGCTGGATTCCATGGTGGGGGCGGATGACGAGACGTTCGAGCATATCCGCCCGATCGTCGATTGCTGGTCCGGCCGCATCGTACGCACGGGCGATGTCGCTTCGGGCCATACGATGAAGCTGCTCAACAATTTCGTTTCGCTGGGCTACGCCGCACTCTACGCAGAGGCGCTGGCCATCGGGGCGAAATCCGGTGTCTCGGCGCAGACCTTTCATGAGGTCATCAGTGGCGGACGCATGGATTGCGGCTTCTACCAGACCTTCATGAAATACGTTGTCGGGGGCGACCGCGAGGCCCACAAATTCACCCTGCGCAACGCGCACAAGGATACGCGTTACCTGGTGTCGCTGGCCAACGAGAGCGGCGTCGCAAGCCATGTGTCCAGCGCGGTGAAAAACTCCTACGCCACGGCGGAGGCCATCGGGCGCGGCGACGACTTCGTACCGTTCCTTGCCGATATCGTGGCCGAGCTGAACGGTGTGAAACGCTAGGCGACTGCTGCAAAAGTAGCCGATACGAAAAAAGGCCCCCGCCATTCTCTGGCGGGGGCCTTTTTCATGCGCAGTGGCCTCAGTTCTGGCCGAAGCGGCCGGAGGCGTGGGCCAGCATGGTGTAGACCTTGCCCGTATCCGACGTCAGGTATTCACGCACCCGCTGGCCATCCGGCTCGCGCTTGCGCAGGTCGTTCATCATCGATTCGAAATCGCCGATATAGCGATCCACCGCATGACGGAACTCCTGCTCGCGATGGTACTTGCGGCGGATCTCGTCGAAGGTTTCCTGGCCCTTCATCGTGTAGAGGCGGCGCGTGAAGGCGTTCTTCTCGCCACGGCGATACTTGTCCCAAAGCTCGACCGAGGCGTCATGGTCGATAGCCCTGACGATCTCGACCGAGAGTGAGTTCAAGGATTCGACGACATGGGCGGGGTTGCGCGCCGCCGGCGCAGCCTGTTCCGGCTGGTCGGCTTCGAAGGCGGCGGTCAGCGCAGATTCTAGCTCGTCCGACTGGGCTGCCGCAGCGGCCTCTTCCTCGGCGGAGGCACGGCGGATCAGATCGGACACCCAGCTACGGCCCTTCGCGGCGCCGGCGGCCGGTGCGGCCGGACGGGCAGGATAGGCACTCTCCACAGGGCGTACGGGCTCTACCGTGCCACGCATGTCGCGTGCAAGATTGCCCTCTGCCTGGAACGAGCCGACGGCGCGGCGCTCCTGCTGCTCTTCCTGTGCACGGGCCTGCACGCGCGGTTCGGCAACCGGCTGCTGACGCGGAGCCGCCACGGCCTCACGCTGCGGCTGTGCTGCCTGCTGCGGTGCGCGGGCGGGACGTACATCCAGCGCGCGGCCCGATTGCGAGACGATCTCTCCCAGTTCCTTGAGCGCGCGGATCTGGTCGGAGACCGCGCGGCGCATGGCCTGCGTGCTCTGCTTGGCTTCCTCGGGCAGTTCGAAAACGCCGCGCTTGAGTTCCTGCCGGGTCGAGTCCAGCTCTTCCTTGAGGCCGGATGCGGTATGCCGCATCTCTTCGGTGGCCTGCATGAAGCGGCGGTTAGCGTCGTCCAGCGCACTGGCCAGCGCCTCGCGCACCTTGTCCACGGCGGTGGCGGAGTTGCGCTGCGTCGCCTCTATGCGGCGGCTGACGATCTCTTCCAGGCCGCGCACCGTCTCGGCAATCTCGCCCGAGCGTTCCGACAGGCCCTTGGCGAGGGCTTCCAGGCCTTCGCGCTTTTCCTGCAGAGAATGGTCCACGCCGGTCTGCAACTGCTCCAGAAGCCGGGCGGCTTCCTGCAGAACGTCGCTCTGCTCCGCGAGGCGGCCTGCGATGGCTTCCACGCGTCCGGCGGATTCCGTCGACAGGACATCCAGCTTCTGGATGTTGTCGTCGAAACGGCTGCTGGAATTCTCGATCACCGACACCGCCTTGTCGGTGCCGCTGGTGAAGCGATCGGCGGTTTCGGTAAAGGTCTTCTCCACGGCCGACAATTCGCCGGTGGCCTCGCCGACCAGCTTGCCCAGCATGCCGCTGACATTGCCGATGCGCTGGATCAACTGGCCAACCTCGAGCACCAGGTTTTCCTGGGCATCGGTGACGACGCCGGCGGCATCCTGCGTGCGGCGCTCGAGTTCGCCGGCAACCTGCGAGGAGGACGAGGAGATTTCCTCGACCAGCTTGTGGGCGTGCCGTGTGAAGGAAGCCAGAAGGGCGGCGTTTTCCTGCTGCAGGCGCTCGGCCGCGCTGCGGGCGCTTTCGCCGATGGAGGCCGCCAGGCTGTTGCCATCTTCCGAAAGACGGTCGAGCAGGGGCCGTGCTTCCTCGTCGAGCAGGCGGGCAATTTCGGCGTTGCGACGCCCGAGCATCTCTTCCAGTTCCTGGACACGCTCGGCGAAGGCCGCGCCAAGGTCGGCCGCACGGCCGGCAAGCGCCGTCTCGTTGGCCTCCACCCTGCGGGTCAGTTCTTCGGCAAAGGCGCTGGTGGCGTCGAAGACCTGATCGCGCGCACGGTCCGCCTCGAGCCGGATGGCGGTCGAGACACCGGCCAGCGCGGTTGAGATGTCGCCCGTGTTGCTGAGCAGGATTTCGTGTGCCTGGCGCGCGTCGTCGACCAGCTTTGTGGAAATGAAGCGCGAGGTTTCCTCGGCTTCGCCGCGCAGCGTGCCGCCCACCTTGCCGATCTCCTGGCCGATGGATGCGGCAAGACCGTCCATGAAGGTGGCGAAGTCCCGGGTGCGCTCGTCAAGGTCGTTGCGCAGCGTTTGCGCACGCCCATCCATGGTTTCCATGGCGTCGGCAATGCCGTCCAGCATCTTCGACGCGCCGTCGCCCAGCGTCTCGCGGGCCTCGGCGGCGATGGCGCGGACGCGCTCGGCCACCTTGTCCATGTCGCCCGTCATATCGACGGACTGCTCGGCCAGATCGCGGCGGATCGCCTCGACCTTCTGGTTGAGCATGCGGGCGGCTTCTTCCACGCCCTGCGCCATCTGGCGCGCATTTTGCGAAAGCGAGTCGCGCGAGGCGCCTCCGACATCCGTCAGCATCGCCCCTGCGGAGCGGATGGTTTCGGCCAGTGCCCCGGCTTCCTCGGCGAGCTGGCCGCGAGCGCTTTCGGTTTCGACGCGGAACTGCCCGGCCAGGGAGTCGAGGCTCTGGACGAATTCGCCGGCCATCGAGGCAAGCTTCTCGCGGGCGCTTTCGGCCTCCGTGCGCATGGCAAGCGAAGCGCCGGCCAGATGCGTGACGAACTGCTGATTGTCTCCGGTAAGGCTCTGGCGTGTTTCCTCGGCCGTCGTGCGCAGGCGTCCGGTGGCTGCTTCCACTTCGGCAGCAAGGCGCTCCAGCTCGCCGGACAGGCGGGAATGGGCTTCCTCGCTCGAGGCGGCCAGCGCGGCGCCGAGTTGTTCGACGCTTGTGGTGAAGCGGCTTGCCTGCTCGTCCAGCTCGCCGCGGGCGGCGGAAGCATCGCGGATCATCTGGCCGGTCGCGCCCAGGATGGAGTCGCGCACGGCCTCGGCAATCTGCGTCGTGCGGCCGGTGAGCGTCTTTTCCACATTGGCAAGGCCGCGATCCAGCGTCTCCGACATGGAGGCTGTCCGCTCCTCGAAGAAGCTGTTGATGTTGTCCGTGCCGGCGGCAAGGACCGTCTCGAACTCGCGCTGGCGGTTTTCCAGCGCCTTGCCCAGCCGCTCGTCCGCTTCCGAGAAGGCGGCGCGCAGTTCGGCGACACGCTCGTCGAGCGTCTGTGCGATATCGGCATTGTTGCGCGACAGCTCTGTCGACAACAGCGAGGCCTTTTCGTCCAGATCGGCGAAGAAGCTGGAGTTGGAGCCGTCGAACAGGCTGCGGATGGCGGAGAGCCGCTCATCCAGCCCCTGCATGAAGCCGCCCTTCAGATCGCCGCCGGCGCTGCGAAGCTGCGCCGTACGGGCCTCGATCCCGGACATGAGCGTTTGCAAGGCCGTCTCGATATCGCCCACGGCCTGTGCCGCCGAGCTTTCGACGCCGGCCGCGAAATTGCGGTTGCCGTCCTCCAGGTCGCGGGCCAGCGAGCCGGCCGAGCGGTCGATATCAGCAAGCAGGCTTTGGCGGGAGGCTTCCACCGTATCGCGCAGGAGCTCCACCTTGGCGCCGAGTTCCGCAACGACACCGTCGAACATGCCGTCGAAGCCGGCTTCCAGGCGGACCGCATGTTCTGCCAACTTGTCGGACAGGGCCTGCCTGTCATCCTCGGAGCGCACCAAAGCCGCCTCGAGCCGGCGGATGGCGTCGATGTCGATGGCGTGGCTCTGCTTCTCGAGGGTTTCGATGATGCGGCGCCCGGCCGTTTCCAGTGCTTCCTCGCCACCGGACATGCTGCGTGCGATCTCGTCCGAGATGGCGCGGGCACGGGTATCCATGTTCTCGTAGAGGCGCGTCGCTTCGCCGTCGAGCGAGGCGGCGAGGGATTTGGCGCCTTCCTCGATGAAGAGGGTGATGGCGTTGCGGCGCTCGTCCAGCAGCGAGGCGATGAGGCCGATGCGCTGCTCCAGCCCGCTTTCCAGAAGTTCGCGGTTTTCCTCGACCAGGTTGATGATCTCGCGCGAGCGCTCCCCGATCTTGTCGGCAAGCACTTCCGTCTTGCCCTCGAAGCCGCGCATCAGGCGACCGTCGACATCTTCCAGCAGCATGGCCAGGCGGTCGACATTGCGGTCGATGGCGCCGGTCAATGCGTTGCTGTGCTGGTCGAGCGTCGAGACCATCGTCTCGCGCGCGGTGGCAAGCGAGGTGTCGAGGCCCGAGACGCGTTCCGAAAGCGTGGCTGTGATAAGCTCCACCCGCTCGCCGATCCGGCCGGCAAGCTGGCGCGACCGGTCGTCGAAATCGTCCAGCATCCGCGCGTCCAGGCTGGCCAGCAGCTCGGACAGTTTTTCGGTGCCGGTTTCGATGGATGTCGTCACCGCTGCGCTGCGCTCTTCCATGGCGGAGGACAGCGTCTGCTGTGCGAAGGCCAGGGAGGTTTCGATGTCGCTGATGCGCTCCACCGCCAGCATATCGAACTGGCCGGTGCGCTCGTCGAACAGAGCCTGGATTTCGCCCGACCGCTTCTCGAACACGGCCTCGGCGCGCGACAAGGCGTCCGAAGCGCGCGCCGCGAAGCTGGCCTGGCCATCGGCAAAGGCGCGGCCCAGCTTTTCGCTTTCCTCGGTGACGGAGCGGCCGATGCGCTCCGCGCCGCCGGCAAGCGAAGCGTCCATCCGCTCGATGGAGCTTTCGATCGCGCCGACATGCTGGCCGAGAGACTCCACAAGGGGTTGGCCCTGTCGGTCGAGTACGGCTTCCAGATGGACGAGGCGCTGCTCGAACCGCTCGAGGATGTCCTCGCCCTTGCCCTCCAGCAGGAGAGAGGTGCGGAGCATCTTTTCGTCGAAACGGTCGTCGACCATGGCCAGGAAGCGATCGACCTCATGGTTGAGGACGCCGAGGCGCTCTTCCATGGAGCTGGTAATGCGGGCAGTGAAGCCTGCTTCCTCGGCGCTGATCTGATCTGCTTTCTCTGCAAGCAGCGCTTCCAGCGAGGACAGGAAGAGGGTGTTGTCCACCGTCCAGCTTTCGGACCCGACACGCAGCGCCTCTCCGATCCGCTCGTTGGCACTGGTGATCGCGTTGTGGACCCTGTCGCTCAGCTCGGTGGCGCCGCGCGTCAGCTCTTCAGCACGCCGCTCCAGCTCGCCCGACCGTTCCTCGATCAGGCGGTTCACGGCTTCGGTGGCCTGCTGCAGGCGCGAGCCGGCCTCATCGGCGGTGGAGGCGATCCGCCGCGCCAGTTCCTCGCCCGTCGCATTCAGCGCCGATTGCGTGGACTGGCTCTGCTCTGTGAAGAAGTCGGCAAGCTGGCGACCCTGGTCTTCATAGCGGCGGGAAATCTCGTTGGTGCGATCGTCCAGAAGGGCGGTGAAGCTTTGCGCGGCGGCCTCGATGCGCTCAGCGGCGTGCTCGGACGCGCCTTCGACGTCGTTGGACAGGCGCTGATGCGAGCCGATCAGCAGCGCGCGCACCTGTTCGGCATGGTTCAGCATGGCATCGCGTTCAGAGCTCAACTCCCCGACCAGCCCGCGAACGCGCACCTCATTGTCGGCGAAGGTGCGTTCCAGCGCGGCGACCTCGTCGGCAATGCGCCGCTCCAGCGCGGCGATCTGATCGGCCGGCAGCACGGTGGCAGGCGTGGCAAAATCGGCCTGCCGCTGCTGGGCCGTATCGCCAAGGCGCAGGGCCACTTCCGCAAGGGAGCGGCTCATCAGTCGCAGATCCTGCATGCGACGGACCATGACGCCGAAGCCGAAGATCATGAAGGCCGGCAGTACCCCGCCGGCAATGAATGCAGCCGAGGCGTTCAAGGCGTTCTGGCCGGTCAGGCCCTGGCCGCCGAACAGCCCGAAGGCCGAAACGCTGGCAAGGCCAAGCCAGGCGATGCCGCCGAGGCCACCCAGCAGAACCGGGCGGCTGGAGGAGCGGCGATTGATCATTCCATCGGCCATGACGGGCGCGGAGCGCCGCTCGTCATTGGCCGCATTCTGCTGGTATGGCGGGGTTTCCACACGCGGACGCGAGGGCTCCGGGCGGTGGCGCGCGGCTCCGGCGGCGGCGCCGGCCGCAGCGGCCGTTCCGGCGACATAGGCGGGTGCGCCGACATCCAAGAGCCCGTCCTGATCGGTGATGGTGTCCGGTGCGTCCGGCCGGCTGGCGGCAACCGGCTCTATGTCGGACTCCCAGTCGAATTCGGCCAGTTCCTCGTCGAACACGCCGGGCGCTTCGTCGGCGGCGACGGAGGAGGCCTCGGCCTGCGCCTCCGGCTGGTGTTCGGAGAAGGCCGAGGCGGCCTCCTTTATGTTGCGGTCGAATTCATCGAAGACGAAGTCGAAATCGCCATCGTCCGCATCGGCGGCAGCGGCAGCACTGCCGACTGATCCACGCGGAGCGGGGGCTTCGTCGGAGAAATCGGCATCACGGAACGCTTGCTCGAGTTCCAGCTCGATCATCGCTTCGTCGGAAAGCTCGACCGTTTTGATCTTCGACATACTGCGCCGCCTTGCTTTGTGAATTCACATCCGCCCATCGGCCTCCCGGCTCGATGTACGAAACGGTCCCTTTCATCACGAAGCGCGCGAAAAAAGGGCAATACCGCGAGTCTATGGTAGAGAGCGCCCCCATCGTTGGGAACCGCAAAAGCGGCCGGGCTGCCCAAAGTCTGAACATAAGGTTAACGCCGCTCGCCAAAAGCCACCGATCCGGGCCCTCTCGCCTTATGCGTCAATGCGTTAGCCGTTACCGCCTTGTTTACCATTCCGCCAAGTCAGCACCCCCAGGGGGGATCCGGCCGCAAATCGGTCCGTTTTGACACGGCAGGATGAAGTCAAAGGCGATTTACCAAAAATTACAAGGGGGTGGCGCATGCTGCCTCATCGGGTCGCCGTCGAGGAAGTAGAACCATGACGCGTAGTGCCACTGCCCTGAAACGTTCCCCAACCGTGCCGGTCTTGCCGACGGAGCCGCGTCCATCGCGGACGCGTCCGGTCGATCTTGTCTTCCTGTCGCAGAAGACAGGCGGCGACAGGCAGATCGAGCGTGACGTGCTTGCGCTTCTGCGCTCTCAGGTTGCGTTGATCATCCAGCGTGCGCCGCATGCCACGCGCGACGAGGTGCGTCAGATGGCCTGCGCGATCCGGGGCGCCGGGCGCCATGTCGGCGCCTTCGCCGTTGCCGAAAGCGCGGCCGAACTTTGCCTCGCCGGCGACGACAGGTACGCCGCAGCCTACGCCATATTCATGGACGAACTTGCAACGACGGCACACTTTCTGAAATCGCTGGATTGATCCACCGCGCAAAGGGCCGTTGACACCGGCGCAAGCGCCGGTCCAAACCCATGCCATGACCGAGATCACCTTCGTTTCCCCTGACGGTACGCGCTATCCCGTCGAGGCTGCCGACGGCGCCAGCGCCATGCAGGCGGCCATTCGCCACGACATTCCCGGCATCGATGCCGATTGCGGCGGCGCATGCGCCTGTGCGACGTGCCATGTCTATGTCGACGCGGCTTTCGTCGGTTCGCTTCCAGGCCCCGAAGTTATGGAAGAGGACATGCTGGATTTTGCCTACGACGTCCGGCCCAATTCCCGGTTGTCGTGCCAGATCCGGATCGCGCCGGAGCTCGCGGGTCTGGTTCTGCACGTTCCAACCCGCCAGGGTTGAGGCGCCGGGCGTTCAGTCCGATCCGGCGCGCAGGCGGTCGCGCAACTGCCGTTTCAACCTGAAATCCATTTCGCGCGCTTCCTGCCGGTCAAAGGCCCGCTGTTCGCTTTCATGCTTGGCAAGATAACGCTGCGTCGTCGCCGCAACCGCATCTTCGAGCTGCTTGCAAGTGCGGCGGGTGCCGAGGTTGCGCACGGCCATCTCCATGCGCTTGACATAGGTGACGGCAATCTCGGCGTGCCGCTCTTCATGGCGTTTCACGTCGCGTTCCAGCGTCTCCCAGATCATCACCGTCTCCGGATCCGGCTTTCGCGGCTTCTTCCAGCGCGGAAGGATCACCTCGGCATCCAGCATGAAACGGGCATCGCCCAGCCGGCAGCCCGTGTCCGTCGGCACGTAGGTGACGTGGCCATCGAACGTAACGGAGGTTGCGCCGGGGTGGCCGGCATCGCCGCCGCCGGACAGCGGACCGTGGCGCGCCAGCGCGGCATCCAACTGCTCGAGCGTGCTGCCGGTGATTGTGAAATACGTGGTATGCACACGAATGTCGGCGGCGGTGGCGGGCAGGGCGCCGAGGGCAAGCGGCGCCGCTATCAGGAGTCCGAATGCTGTCTTCACGTATCGACTCCTGACGTGGCTTGCTGCATCACGCGCAAAAGTTAGCGCATCGAACCCTGGTTACGAAGCGCCGGGGTCCAAATGGGCGATCAGATTACCGGGATCGTTAATGGGGGGTGACGAAAAATGACGGTTCTGCCTCTGGAAAAACCTGTCTGGCATGTTGCGCACGGGCGCTCGCTCGACCTTTCGGGGCCTGCCCGCATCATGGGTATTCTCAACGTTACGCCGGACAGTTTTTCGGATGGCGGACGTTTTGGCGGAGATGTCGAACCGGCGGTCGATGCGGCACTGCAGATGGTGGAGCAGGGCGCGGACATTATCGACATCGGTGGGGAATCCACCCGGCCGGGCGCAACGCCCGTGACGCCGGAGCAAGAGCAGGCGCGTATCCTGCCCGTGATCGAGGCGTTGGTGCGCGCCAGCGACTGCCTCGTCTCTGTCGATACCTACCGCGCGCAAACGGCAGAGCGGGCGGTTGCCGCCGGCGCGCACATCATCAACGACGTGTTCGGCGCCCAGAAGCAGCCGGATATCGCCCATGTCGCGGCCCGGACAGGGGCCGGCATGTGCCTCATGCATACGGGACGCGAGCGCGAAAAGCTGCCCGACGTGATCGAGGATCAGTTCTTTTTCTACAATCGCTCCATCGAGATCGTCACGGCGGCGGGGGTGGAGCGTAGCCACCTGGTGTGGGACCCGGGGTTTGGCTTCGCCAAGGAGCGCGACGAAAACATGGCGCTGATGGCGCGCTTGAGCGAACTTGCGGCGCTGGGCCTTCCCTTGCTGGTGGGCACGTCCCGCAAGCGGTTCGTACGGGGCGCGATCGGCCGCGAAGACCCGGAGGCCGACATCGCCACGGCGGCCACCAGCGTTATCCTCCGCGAGCGGGGCGCGCGCATTTTCCGTGTGCACGCGGTGCAGGCGAACCGCGATGCGCTGCGCGTCGTGGATGCTGTCCTGGCTGCCGGGGCGGCGGCCGCATGACCCGGGCTCAGATCGGCCTTGGCGGCAATATGGGTGACCCTGCGGCGTCGATGGCAGAGGCCCTTCGCCTGCTCGACCGGACACAGGGGGTCAGCGTTACAAGGGCATCGCGCCTTTACCGCACGCCCCCATGGGGGAGGCTGGATCAGCCGGAATTTCTCAACGCCTGCGCAGACTTGGATGTCAGTCTTGAACCACAATCTTTGCTCGACCTGGCGCTTCAACTAGAGGCGCGGTTGAAGCGTGTGCGGGTGGAGCGATGGGGGCCGCGCACCATCGATATCGATGTGCTTGCCTATGGGCAGTCCAGCATCGAGACACCCACATTGACGTTGCCGCATCCACGCATCCGCGAGCGCGCCTTCGTACTGATGCCGCTGGCGGAACTTGCGCCGGACCTGATGATCGAAGGCCGGACCGTTCGCCATTGGCTGGCGCAACTGGATGTCTCGGGTATCGAGCCCGTCAGCGACGATGGCGAGTGGTGGCACCGCTTGTAGCGGCGCCACGCTATATTATCGCTTACCGCGGCCATTTATTCAGTTCCCAGTGATATCATTTAGAGAATATGAAAGATAATAGTACGTTAGAGCGCGAATTGCATAAGCATCTCGGCTGCAAATAAAACTCGCATCTCTTTGTGCGATACTGCCGTCAAGCCATCGTCCGGCATAGTAATCACAGTCTTTTGATTTAATCTCCGTCCAAGATTTGTGGGCATCCAGAAGTGAGACAACCAGATCAGGACGTTCTTTATTGTACGATATGAGGGAGCCGAAATACTCGTTCATCAAATGCTCCCAAGCGGTCAATTCTCGGTCACTGCATTGAATAGGGAGGATAGGCAGATCCATTTTATAACAACGATCGGTGACGATGCCGATACAGTGAGCTGTCTTCGGAAGCCGCTTGTCTGTTGTTTGGTCGAGACACGATTGGATCAACGCAAATTCGCTCTCGTCAGGAATCTTCGCCGCATCTTCCTCATTATTCGCGGTCGCAGCCGTCACAAGGGCCTGCAAGAGGAACACCGAGCATAAAAACGAACGCAAAACGACCCTCTCCACTCGAATCATATGAATGATATATACATTCATCAATATCGAAGGGAAAGTCGTTGTCGCGTTTTGGTTTCTTGCGTTGGTAGGCGACGATCCTGAAATCGCCCCTCTGGCCCGCTTAATCCTGCAGGGCGGTCTGGCGCACGGCGCCGTCGCGTTTCAGGACCATGCCGATCACGGGGACGAGTTCGCCGTCCACCTTGACGGAGATCGTGACGTTCAGCGCGTCGCCATCGTCCAGCCGGGCCACCATCGCTCCGTTTAGCTGCTTGCGGTCGAGGCCGAACACCATCCGGTCGCCCTCGATGACACCGGACACGATATCGAGGCCGGCACCCTTGGCGCCGTCCAGGAACGCGCCCTTGTAGGTGCGCCCGTCATGCGTGACGCGGGCCGACATCTTCTGCGAGAACAGGCCGACGCGGCAGCTACCATCGAGCTGCATGGCGGAAGGCGCCTTTTCGGTGCCGCCCGCAAGATCGCAAGTGAACCGCGTGCCCTTGTACTTGCCGGCGACGATCTCGCCCGGGCCAACCCACCGCCCTCCGATCGTTTCCATGAAACCCTTGGAAGAGCCGGCGAAGGCGCCGCCCATGCCCGCCGTCAATGCAACGGCTAGCGAAACCCCGGCGATGGCGGTGCGGAACATGGTGAACCCTCGATGCAAGTTATCTGACGCGATAATCTCCGGTAAGGGTTAACCCTTCCTTTCCGGCGCGGTGTCCGTTGATGCGGCAAGCGCGCGCAGTATTGCGCCGACGCCCGGCCGCTCCACGCTCATGAAGGGCATCGGGCGGCAGATATCCATGGCCGACAGGCCCACCCGTGCCGTCAGAAGGCCATTGACCACGCCTTCACCCAGCTTGGCCGACAGCCTCTGGGCAAGGCCCTGGCCCAGAACCTGCTGCACCAGTCCGTCACCGAGCGCGATCGTGCCGGTGACGGCCAGATGCGCAAGCACGTCGCGCGTCAGCCGGATCAGGCCCAGCGTGCCGGGCCGTGCGCCATAAAGCTCGGACATGCGCCGGATCAGGCGGACCGTTTCGAAGAATACGAAGGCAAGGTCAACGATGGCCCGCGGGCTGACGGCGGTAACCACCGACACACGCTTGGCGGAAGCCAGAAGCAGGGCGCGGGCGCGCGCATCCAGCGGCGCCAGCAATTCGCGCTCGGCCAGTGCGATCCTGTCGCGGCCGTCGATGATCTCGTCTTTCCACTCGGCCAGCCGTTGCCGCCCGGCATAGGTATCGGCATGGGCGCCCAGCATGGAGGTCAGCCGCTCGGTTACCCTGATCGCTGCCGCTTCGTCATTGTCGTCGAATGCCTGTTGCGCATCGCGCCGCTCGCGCTCCACTAGGCGCAACCGCGATATGGCATGAAGCTCCCGAATGGCGACGCCCACCGCGCCGAGCACCAAGAGGGCGGAGGCTCCGGCCGCAACGTATCCAAGCCATTCCGCCCTTGCGAAGAAGTCGCGGATCAGGCTGTCGAGCGCCAGCCCGGTGGCCAGCGATACGACCATCCCAAGCCCCGCCATGAACACCTTGCCGAAGGTCAGGCGACGGCGGCGTGGCCGCATCACGGCCGGCGCTGCGTCGAGCGCGTCCAAAGCTTCCTGCTCCAACGCCTCGTCGGGCTCGATGGTGACAGAAGCCAGGTCGCGGAAACCGCGCGGGCTGCGCCCGGCCGGCTCCAAGACGGGTTGTGGAGCTGCCGGGTGCGCGAAACTGCGCGGGCTGCGGGGGCGATCATCGCTCATGCGAGGCGATCTCCGATCAGGAACTGCATTGCGCGGTCCAGCCTGATATGCGGCAGCGACAAGGTCAGGCCCCTGTCGTCACGTTCCAGACGGGGTGGGCGAAAGCGCACGAAGTTCAACGGGTCCGCCCTCCCGCCCTGATCGAACAGACGGTTGGGATCACGCGGGAGATCGCCCGGAAAGATCGCCGTTTCCGTGTGGCCGTCGAAGATTTCCCCGCCGATCCTTTCGCCCGCAAGAGGCGTTCCCACGATGACCGGCAGGCGCTCGCCGCCATCCTCGACGGTCGCTTCGCGTGTGGCGCGCACCGCCGCCATGGCAACGACCTCCGACTCCGCACCCGAAAACCTCGCGCGCTCCACGGCCGAGGCCACGATACGGCGCACGATGGCCTCCAGCCGCTTGTGACTTTCGCGGTGCAGATGATCGGCCTTGGTGGCGGCAACCAGAAGCCTGTCGATCCGCCGGGTCAGCAACCCGCCCAGCCAGCTTGCCCGCCCGGGGCGGAAGCAGGAGAGGATGTCCGCCAGCGCCGTTTCGAGATCCTGTACCGCTTCCGGGCCGGCGTTGATGGCCTGCAGCGCGTCGATCAAAATGATCTGCCGGTCCAGCCTTGCAAAATGATCGCGGAAGAAGGGCTTCACCACGACGCTCTTATAGGCTTCGTACCGGCGCGCGTGGACGGCGGCAAAGCTGTTTTTGGGCGCGGGCGCGCCGTCGGCCGGCAGCACCAGCGGCGCGAAGGTCAACGCCGGCGACCCTTCCAGATCACCCGGCATGAGGAAGCGGCCGGGCGGCAGTGTCGACAGGGCGGTGCCGTCTTCGCGGCAGCGGCGCAGATACTCGGTGAAGGCCATGCTCAGCCGCTGGCTTTCCATCTCCTGCGCCGGCGCCATCGGATCGAGCGCATCGACCAGCGCAAGGAAGGGTGCTGCCATCTCGGCCCGCGAGGGCAGGCGCGCACGCGCCAGGGATTCGGCCGAGAAGCTGGCGAAATCCTTGTCGAGCAAAGGCAGGTCGAGAAGCCATTCGCCGGGGTAGTCGACAATGTCGAGCGAGAGCTTGCCGGCCGAGAAAAGACGCGACCAGCCCGATGCCGATTGATACTCGATCGTCAGACGCAATTCGGAAATGGCCCGGGTGGATTGCGGCCAAAGCCGCTCTTCCACCATCGTGCGCACATGATCCTCGTACTGGAACCGCGGAACGGCATCGTCGGGCTGCTCCTCCAGGTAGGTGCGGCCGATGCGCCCTTCCGCCTGCGCCGAAAACACCGGCAGGCGGCCGGCATGCAGCAGATTGTGGACCAGCGCGGTGATGAAGACCGTCTTGCCGGCACGGGACAGCCCGGCAACTCCCAGCCGCAGCGTGGGGTGGAACAGTTCGGTTGCCCGGTCCGTCAGATTGTCGATGGCGTAAAGCGCCTCATCCATCAGGTTGGGCATCGGACCTCGAATGGCGGTGAAAATTCATCTCGGGCACAAGATAGGTATTCCTGGCGCCCTGTCACGGACGCGGCGGCATGAACAGCGAGGTGAGCTGGCCCGAACCTGCCGCAAACGTATCCTGTCCCTCAGGGACATCGATGCCGGCAAAACCGCCGGTAGCCAAACCGCGCGCCTGCAACTCCGCATGTCTGCCGGCATTCGGGCATAGCGCGAAGATGAACTCCTCCATGCCGGGATTGTGGCCGACGATCAGGCTGCCGTCGGGCACGCCGCCGCGCAGAAGATCGAAATAGGCCTCGGCCGGGGCCTCGTACAAATTGGGAGAGATGACGATTCGCGGATCGTCCGCCGCAATGCCGATCCGGGCCGCGGTCTCCATCGTGCGCACCGATGGCGACACGAAAACTGTGGAAAATCGGATCGCGCCACTGATTATTTTTGAGGCGATCTCCTGGGCCTGTGCCTGTCCACGGGCATCCAGCGGCCTGTCGAAATCGCGCTGGCCGGGAAGCGGCCTTGCCGCATGAAAGTGTCTGAGACAATAAAGGCGTGAGAATGGATCGGTCGACATGACGCCATCATGCCATTTTTCGGGGGCGCGGCAATCCGCCTGACGCCACCATCGCCCCCTGCGCCTCCCAGATTACAAAAAGGCCAGCATTTGCCTGTATTTATGGCAGCTACTTGACTTGGACATGCAACCTATTTGCACCTTGTAGCTACAAGTTTCCAAAGTTATAAGCAGCGCCTCGACGGTTAGAGAGGAAGCGAGATGAGCGAAACTCTGCACATCGGAGGCGATCTTCGGGAGGAGGAGCCTTTCATGAACGACCGTCAGCGGGATTATTTCCGGAAGAAGCTACTCGCCTGGAAGAGCGAGATCCTCCGCGAATCCCGTGAAACGCTCGAAGCGCTGGCAACCGAAAATCCAAACCTTGCCGATGCGGCCGACAGGGCCTCCTCGGAAACGGACAGGGCTATCGAATTGCGCGCGCGCGACCGCCAGAGAAAGCTGATCGCCAAGATCGATGCGGCTCTGCAGCGGATCGAAGACGGCACATACGGCTATTGCGAAGAGACGGGCGAGCCCATCAGCCTGAAGAGGCTGGATGCGCGTCCCATCGCGACGCTGTCGCTGGAGGCACAGGAGCGCCATGAACGGCGCGAGAAAGTGTACCGGGACGAATAGCCGGGTCTGCATCTCCCGAACCTGAAACGACAAAGGGGCCGGCATTGCCGGCCCCTTTGTCGTCTAGCTGGTGGTATCGCGCTGGAGTTGCGCGAGCCCCTCAGCGCTTTTCGGGCGGGTCCAGCGTGAAGTCGCGCAGGAGCGCGTCCATCTCTTCTTCCAGGCTCATCATCGCCGGCCTGTCCTGCGCGGGCTTCGTCGAAGGCTCCGGCTTGGCGGCAGGCTCGGCCGGCTCCAAAGGCGCGTCGTGGGCGACCGCAGCGGGGGGCGTGTCGATCTTTTCCTTCGACAGCTCCGCCATCAGCAACTGGTCGATATCGCCCTTGGCCGCCGTGTCATCTTTGGCAGATTCGACCGCCGTCACAGACTTGGCCTCCGGAGCGGCCGGGGCTGCCGGGGCGGCGGGTTTGGCTGCCGCCGCCGTGGAGGCGGCGCCCGCCGCGGCACCCAGCGGCGGG
>NZ_BBWQ01000017.1 GCF_001463885.1 Aureimonas altamirensis
CCCGCCGCGGCACCCAGCGGCGGGAATGCGGCTGCCTTGTCACTGCGATGCGTCTGCACGCTGGTGGCGAAGCTTTTGACCTGCAATGGCCCCATGGAGCCCTCGGACTTTGCCGCCGGTGCCTGTGCCGGCTGGGCGGCTGGCAAGGCGGACGGCTCCGGCTTTGCCGGGGCGGCCTGGGACCCAGAAGGGCGGCCCGGCAGCGGCGACGCGCCGCTGCTCCGCACCGTGGAAACCTCGGTCGCCGCCGGCGATCCGGAAGCGACGGTGACGGCAGGCGCGGGCTGCTGGGCGCGGGGGCCTTCGGCCGCTTCGATGGGGTGTGCGGAAGGGCGCTGCGGCAGGGTGGGCGTTGCCATCGACCGCGGCTGCGCGGGCTGTGCCGGCTGCGGGCGCGGCGCTGCGGGCGGCTGTGGCCGGGCAGGCGCAAGCGACGGCTCGGTCCGGCGCGGCGGCAGGGGGCTGGAGACGTCCGGCGCGGCAGGCCGTGCCTGAGCGGGCAACTGAGCGGGTGTCTGCCCTGGCGCCTGAGCGGGTGCCTGAGCGGATGTCTGTGCCGTCGTCGGGCGCGGCTCGCTGCGTACGGGCTGCGGGGTCTCGACCGGGCGCGCGGCCGGGGCGGAAGCCACCACCGGAGCCGCCTCGGCGCGCGGTTGCGCCGGCGTCTCGGCGAAGGACGGTTCGACTCGCCGGCGCGCCGGCATGCGGCTTATGCCAGCCTCGACCACAAGGTCGTTCTGGCCGCCGATCAGCACCAGATGCTCGACTTCGTCGCGGCGGAGCAGCACGAGCTGACGCTTCTGGTCCACCGGCACGATGTCCAGCACGGCCACGCGCGGCGCGGCGCTGCGGCCTGCGCCCAGACGGCCGCCGGATGTGACGCCGCGGACCAAAGCGAGCAGCAGATAGCCGAGGATCACAAGCACGGCGATGACGATGATGGCCAGCACCACCGTGGCGATGCCTTCACCGCCGAGAGCGTTTACGAGTCGCTCGTACATTTTGCCAGTCTCCCTGGTCGTTTGCCCCGCCACGGCTTGCCGTCCGCATGCGATGACCGTTACGTCATGTCGGATACGTGCGGGCGCCGCTATGGACAACCCCGTTCCGTTGGATAGGTTCATGTGCCGAAAACGTCGCGGCTTCAAGGGCTGCGACAGTTTCATGCCGTATAATGCGCAAATGTGCTGAACGATATCTTCTACACGAGCGGGGCTCGAAGCGACTTGGTTTCCATCCGATATGACGGCTGACACGCGCATGGCCAACCGCAAGCCGCTGGTGGATCGCAGCGCCGCGCATTCGGGTGTGTGGCGCCTTCTGGCGCTGTCCGCCTTCATGCTGGTGGTGGCGGCCGCGCTGGCGATCGCCGGACACGTCTCGGGCGGAATCGCCGTTCTCGGTATTTTCGGGCTTCTGGCGGTCTTCGGCATCCTGTCCTGTTTTGCGCTGGCGCTCGGCTTCCTTCAGGTGTCGAACAGGCTTTCGGATGCGGGCCTGGGCCGCGATTTCCTGGATGTCCTGCCGACCGGCACCCTGATGACGGATCGCAAGGGCCGGATCGTCTACGCCAACCGCGCCTATGCGCAAACGGTCGGCATCGAAGGGCTTGCGGGCGCGCGGACGCTGGAGCAGCTCCTGTCGCGCGAGGGGGAGGCATCCGAGGCGGTCTACCGGCTGGCCAACGCGGCACGCGACGGGCGCGAGGCGCAGGAAGAGTTTCGCCTGTCGCGCCGGCTTTCCGGCGGCGCGGGCGCAGGCTGGTACCGCGTCGGGGTGCGCCCGATGGACAGCGGCGGCCGAAGCCTGAACGTATGGCAGGTCGCCGATATCAGCGACGAGCGGGCGGAGCAGGAAGGCTTCTTCCAGGAGCTGCAGAACGCCATCGACTATCTCGATCATGCGCCGGTCGGTTTCTTCTCGTCGGCGCGCGACGGGTCGATCGTCTATCTCAATGCGACGCTGGCCGGCTGGCTCGGCTTCGATCTTGCCACCTTCGATCCCGGCAGCGTGACGGTGCCGGAACTGGTGGGCGAGGAAGGCCGTGCCTTCCTGTCCGCGACCGGCGAATCGGAGCCGAATCGAATCCATGTCCTGGACGTGGATCTGGTGACGCGCTCCGGACAGCGGCTTCCGGTGCGGCTGATGCGGCAGGCGACAGCCACCGCCGACGAGCGGCTGGGGCATATGCGCACCGTCGTCCTGAACCGTTCGGGGCAGGTGGCCGGCGCGGGCGATACGCTGGAAAAGCTGGAGATGCGCTTCAACCGCTTCTTCCACACCTCGCCCATGGCCATCGCCTCGCTGGATTCCAGTGGCCATGTCACGCGGGCCAACGCGGCCTTTTCACGCCTCTTCGGTGCCAAGGTGGCAGAAGGCACGGCCACGCTGGAGGGTGCCCTGCGCGACGAGGGCCGCGAAGCGATGCGCGGCGCCATCGACGCGGCGGCGCGGGGGCAGGCTGGCATCCCGTCGCTCGACGTGGAGATTGCCGGCGATCCGGCGCGTTCCGTGCGCCTGTATTTCAGCGCCGTCGGCGACGTCGCGGACGACAGCTCGGAGGCCGCGCTGGTCTACGGCATCGACTTTACCGACCAGCGCGCTTTGGAAGAGCAGTTCGCCAAGGCGCAGAAGATGCAGGCCATCGGCAATCTCGCCGGCGGCATCGCGCACGATTTCAACAACGTACTGACGATCATCACCGCATCGGTGGATTTCCTGCTGCTCAACCACCGGACCGGCGATCCCTCCTTCCAGGACCTCTTGCTGATCAAGCAGAGCGCCAACCGGGCGGCGTCTCTTGTCCGGCAATTGCTTGCCTATTCGCGGCGGCAGACCATGCGGCCCAAGATGCTGAACCTCACCGACGTGGTGGCGGACATGCATCTTCTGCTGCGTCGCATTTCGGGCGACCTCGTCAAGCTGGAGCGCCATCACGCGCGCGATCTGTGGCCGGTCATGGCCGATATCGGCCAGTTCGAGCAGGTGGTGACCAACCTCGTGCAGAACGCACGCGACGCCATGCCGGAAGGCGGGCGGATCGACATCGCCACGCGCAACGTGCCGGCAGCCGAGACGGCGGCCTTCAACTACCCCGAGCTGACATTCGGCGATTACGTTCTGGTCGAGGTATCCGACACGGGATCGGGCATGCCGGCGGAGGTGGCGGAGCGCATTTTCGAGCCGTTCTTCACCACCAAGGAAATCGGCAAGGGCACCGGGCTCGGCCTGTCCATGGTCTACGGCATCATCAAGCAGTCCGGCGGCTTCATCTATGTCGACTCCAGGCCCGGAGAAGGCACGACCTTCCGTATATTCCTGCCGCGCCACGTGCCGGCGGAAGTTGCCCATTCGGCACCGGAAACGCTTGCGGCGGCGGCCGTGCCCGCCGGCAAGCTCGACCTGTCGGGTACGGCGACGATCCTTCTGGTCGAAGACGAGGACCATGTCCGCGCCGGCAATGTCCGCGCCCTGAAGATGCGCGGCTACGACGTGCACGAGGCGTCGTCGGGCGTCGAGGCGCTGGCCATCATGGAAGAGCTCGGCGGCCGGGTGGACCTGGTCGTCTCGGACGTGATGATGCCGGAAATGGATGGGCCGACCCTTCTGCGCGAGATGCGCAAGGAACGCCCGGAGCTGAAGTTCATCTTCGTGTCGGGCTATGCCGAAGACGCCTTCGCCAAGAACCTGCCCGAAGGCGCCCGATTCGGCTTCCTGGCCAAGCCGTTCTCGCTGCGCGAGCTGGCGGTGGCCGTTAAGGAAATATTAGACGAATAGAGAGTCGAGCTGTCGCAGCGAATCGCGCGTCTTGACCAGAACAAAACAAGAATATCCCTTGAATAAAGGGAACAAAAAGGGTACATGAAGGGTCCCTGCGGAAGCGTTGCGTGTCCCCACGCCGCGTGAAATAAGGACCATGCCGATGGCACAGAATTCACTTCGTCTCGTTGAGGATACTTCCGTGGACAAGAACAAGGCGCTCGACGCCGCTCTTTCGCAGATCGAAAGGGCCTTCGGCAAAGGCTCCATCATGCGGCTCGGGGCAACCGAGAAGCTCGATATCGATACCGTGTCCACCGGCTCTCTCGGGCTCGACATCGCGCTCGGCATCGGCGGCCTGCCGAAGGGCCGCATCGTCGAGATCTACGGTCCGGAAAGCTCGGGCAAGACCACGCTTGCGCTCCATACCATCGCCGAGGCCCAGAAGGGCGGCGGCATCTGCGCCTTCGTCGATGCCGAGCATGCGCTCGACCCGGTCTATGCGCGCAAGCTGGGCGTCAACCTGGACGAACTGCTGATCTCGCAGCCCGATACGGGCGAGCAGGCGCTCGAGATCACCGATACGCTGGTGCGGTCGGGCGCGATCGACGTTCTGGTTGTCGATTCCGTTGCGGCACTGACGCCGCGTGCCGAAATCGAGGGCGAAATGGGCGACGCGCTGCCCGGCCTCCAGGCCCGGTTGATGAGCCAGGCCCTTCGCAAGTTGACCGGATCGATCTCCAAATCGAAATGCATGGTCATCTTCATCAACCAGATCCGCATGAAGATCGGCGTTGTCTACGGATCGCCCGAAACCACGACCGGCGGCAACGCGCTGAAGTTCTATGCCTCGGTGCGCCTGGATATTCGCCGTACGGGCGCCATCAAGGAGCGGGACGAGGTCACCGGCAACCAGACCCGCGTCAAGGTGGTGAAGAACAAGCTTGCGCCTCCGTTCAAGCAGGTCGAGTTCGACATCATGTATGGCGAGGGCGTCTCCAAGATGGGCGAGCTGGTCGATCTCGGGGTCAAGTCCGGCATCGTCGACAAATCGGGCGCCTGGTTCTCCTACAACAGCCAGCGGCTGGGGCAGGGACGCGAAAACGCCAAGTCCTTCCTGCGCGACAATCCGGCCGTGGCGGCCGAGATCGAAAGCGCCATCCGACAGAATTCGGGCCTGATTGCCGAAAAGCTTCTCGAAGCCGACGGTGAAGGCGACGAAGAATAGTCGTTTCCCCGGCAGGCATTCGATTTCGCGGGTGCCTTCGATTTAGGTTGAGCCAAAAGCGCGACTTCCTGTATCGGTTCCTGCGAATGAAGATTGCCTGTCAGGGGTTCTGGGAATGAACGGCGTTAATGAAATCCGGTCCACCTTCCTCGATTACTTCGGGAAGAATGGCCACGAACAGGTTGCCTCATCGCCGCTCGTTCCCCGCAACGATCCGACATTGATGTTCACCAATGCCGGCATGGTGCAGTTCAAGAACGTGTTCACCGGGCTGGAAAAGCGGCCCTACGACCGTGCCGTGACGTCGCAGAAGTGCGTACGCGCCGGGGGCAAGCACAACGATCTCGACAATGTCGGCTACACGGCGCGGCATCACACCTTTTTCGAGATGCTCGGGAATTTCTCGTTCGGCGATTATTTCAAGGAAAATGCCATTGAACTGGCGTGGAACCTGATCACGCGCGAGTTCGGGCTGGCCAAGGACAAGCTGCTCGTCACCGTCTACCATACCGACGATGCGGCAGCCGACTACTGGAAGCGCATCGCCGGCCTGCCGGAAGAGCGTATCATCCGCATCGCCACGAGCGACAATTTCTGGGCCATGGGCGATACCGGCCCCTGCGGCCCCTGTTCCGAGATATTTTACGACCACGGGCCGAGCGTCTGGGGCGGCCCTCCGGGCAGCCCGGAAGAAGACGGCGACCGCTTCATCGAGATCTGGAACCTCGTCTTCATGCAGTTCGAGCAGATGGCCGGTGGCCAGCGGGTCGATCTGCCACGGCCGTCCATCGATACCGGCATGGGGCTGGAGCGCGTCGCCGCCGTCCTGCAGGGTGTGCACAACAATTACGACATCGACCTGTTCCGCCAGTTGATACGCGCCAGCGCCGACATCATCGGCGCGCCCGCCAGTGGCGAGCAGCTTGCCAGCCACCGGGTCATCGCCGACCATCTGCGCGCCACGTCCTTCCTGATCGCCGATGGCGTGCTTCCGTCCAATGAGGGCCGGGGTTACGTCCTGCGCCGCATCATGCGGCGGGCGATGCGCCACGCAAAACTTCTGGGTGCGCGCGAGCCGGTCATCTACAAGCTGCTGCCGACGCTGGTGGCCGAGATGGGCCGCGCCTACCCCGAACTGGTCCGGGCGGAGGCGCTGATCTCCGAGACGCTGAAGCTCGAGGAAAAGCGCTTTCTTGCCACGCTCGATCGCGGCCTGGCCCTTCTGAACGACGCGACCCTGTCGCTCGGCGCGGGCGACATGCTGGATGGCGAGACGGCGTTCAAGCTGTACGACACCTATGGTTTCCCGCTGGACCTGACGCAGGATGCCCTGCGCGCGCGTAGCATCAATGTCGACCTCGCCGGCTTCGAAGACGCGATGGCCCGCCAGAAGGCCGAGGCCCGCGCAAGCTGGGCCGGCTCCGGCGAGGTTTCCGACGAGGGCATCTATTTCGGGCTGCGCGAGCGGCTCGGGGCCACCGAGTTTCTGGGGTACGACACCGAAAGCGCCGAGGCGCAGGTGCTGGCCCTGGTAAAGGACGGCAAGGAAGTGGACTCCGCGTCCGAGGGCGACGAGGTGTCCGTCATCCTGAACCAGACCCCGTTCTACGGTGAGTCCGGCGGCCAGGTGGGCGATACCGGCGTCATGAAGGGCGAGGGGGTGCGCTTCGACGTCGCCGATACGCAGAAGGTTGCCAATGGGCTCTTCGTGCATCGCGGCAAGGTTGCCTCCGGTACGCTGAAGCCCGGCGTGGCGCTGGAGTTGGAGGTCGATCATCGTCGACGGGGCGGTATCCGCGCCAACCATTCGGCGACGCATCTGCTGCATGAGGGCCTGCGCGAGATCCTGGGCAGCCATGTCGCCCAGAAGGGCTCGCTGGTGTCGCCCGACCGTCTGCGATTCGATTTTTCGCACCCCAAACCGCTGGAGCCGAATGAGCTGGCCGAGGTGGAGCGGATGGCCAATGCCATCGTGCGGCAGAACGCCCCGGTCGAGACGCGGCTGATGGCCGTGGACGATGCCATCGAAATGGGTGCGATGGCGCTCTTCGGCGAAAAATACGGCGACGAAGTGCGCGTCGTATCCATGGGCACCGCCGAAGAGGGCGCAAAGCAGGGCAAGATCTTCTCGATCGAGCTGTGCGGCGGAACCCATGTCGGCGCGACCGGCGATATCGGCCTTGTTCACGTGCTGTCAGAGTCGGCGGTCGGCGCCGGCGTCAGGCGGCTCGAGGCGCTGACGGGCGATGCTGCCCGCGCCTATCTGCAGGAGCAGGATGCACGCGTGCGCCGCATTGCCTCGGCGCTCAAAGTGGGGCCGGCCGAGGTTGCGGACAGGGTGGAAGCCCTGGTCGACGAGCGCCGCAAGCTGGAGCGCGAATTGGCGGATGCCCGGCGCAAGCTGGCATTGGCCGGTGACGGCGCCGCCGCGCCCGCCGCGCCGAAGGAGATCAACGGGGTGTCCTTCCTGGGCCGTGTGCTGGAGGGCGTTCCGGCCAAGGATCTGAAGGGCATCGTCGACGGGATGAAGCAGGGGCTCGGCTCGGGCGTCGCGGCGGTGGTCAGCGTTGCCGAAGGCAAGGCCAGCATCGTCATCGGGGTGACGGACGATGTCTCCGCGCGCTTCAGCGCCGTTGATCTGGTGCGGGTGGCATCGGCAGCGGTGGGCGGCAAGGGCGGCGGCGGCCGTCCGGATATGGCGCAGGCCGGTGGCCCCGACGGGGACAAGGCGCAAGCCGCCATCGACGCGGTCGAGGCGGCGCTTGCCGCCTGAGCGGATCGCCGCGACAATTTGAAAGCAGGCTACAGGCCGAGGGCGGCGTAGAGATCGTCCTTCGGCCGGTAGCCGATCAGCCGGTCGGCTTCGGTAAGATCCCAGGCTGTGCCGCGATTGCCCGATACGCCGTTGATCGTCACGCAGCGGGCGGGCCAGCCCTCGGCGGATGCGGCGATGGCGGCGGTGAACAACTGGGCGAAGTCCCGGTTCGACAGCCACATGCCGCGGTACCAGGCAAGGTCGCGCCGCCCGTCCGCATCTGCGGGCTCGGAGGATGACACGAAGGCCGCGTCGCCCGACACATTGATGGTCTGCGGCAGGTTTTCGCCCGGCTGCGCCCAGCCGATGCGGATATTGATGCCCGTCATGCCGGGCGTCCGCGCCACAAGCGCATGAAGGGCGCGTTCGCCCATCAGCTTGGCGGTGGCATAGGCGGTGGAGTCCATCCACTGCGTGCCCGTGTCCCAGCGCGTGCCGGGCGCCGGCGGCAGGTCCGCCGTCAGGAAACCCGGCTCGCCCTGCGCCAGCGGCGCATCCTTGTAGCCGCCCATCACATGGTTGGACGATGCGAACACCACCCGCGACACGCCATGGTTGGCGGCGCGGTCGAAGACCGCCATCGTCATATCGAAGGAGGCCGTGGCATCCGCCCAGCTTGCGTCCGTATGCGGGTTCTGTGCGGCAAAATGGACAACGGTGTCGCAGCCCGCCATCGCCCGGACCCATTCGCCTTCGGCGTCGAGAAGGCTGCCGGCGACCATCTCGATCCGCCCATCCGCAAGGTCGGCGGGCGGGGTCAGGTCGGCGGCCACGATGCGGGTGCATGCGGGGTCCGCCAGCAGAGCGGCGATGAGTTTGCGGCCAAGGCCGCCGCCCGCGCCGGTAATGAAAGTCGCAACCATGCTTTCCAGGCCCGTATCTTGGAGTTTCGGTTTGACGTCAGACCCTAGAACCAGGTTTCCAGAAGCTGTTCGGCACGCGCATCGCGGGCCCTGCCGGTCTCGCCACCCATGACCACGGCAATCAGCCGCTTGTTGCCACGCTGCGCGGTGGCCACCAGATGGAACCCCGATGCGCGGATGTAGCCGGTCTTCAGGCCATCGACGCCCGGCACCTTGCCGAGAAGCTTGTTGGTGGCTTCGTAGCGGCGCCCGTTGAAGCGGAATTCCTTGAGGGTGAAAAAGTTCTGGTACGCCGGAAAGCGCGTGCGCAACTGAAGCGCCAGCAGCGCCATATCGCGGGCGGTGGAAATCTGGCCCTCGTCCGGCAGGCCCGACGCGTTGACGAAATGCGTGCGTGACATGCCGATGGCGCGCGCCCGCGCGTTCATCTGGCGGGCAAACGCTTCCTCGGACCCGGCGACGCCCTCGGCCACCACCACGGCCACGTCGTTGGCCGAGCGCACCGCCAGCGCGGTTGCCGCCTCGCGCACGGTGATCGACGTGCCGACCGGAAGGCCGAGCTTTGCCGGTGGGCGCGAGGCAGCCTCGGCCGATACGGTCAACGGGCTTTCGAGGGTAAGCCTTCCGCTTTCGACGGCCTCGAACAGCAGATACAGGGTCATCAGTTTGGTCAGCGAGGCGGGATAGCGCAACTCGTTGGCGTTTTCCTGGTACAGGATGCGTCCTGTGGAGGCGTCGAGCACCAGCTCGGACTGGCCGCGCTCCTGCACGGCCGCCATGACGCCGGTGGTCGGCATCGTGGCGGGGGGCGGGCTGCTGACCGTCAGCACGTCGCCGCTGCGGCAGGCCGCCAGCGCAAGGGCCAGGGAAGCGATAAGGGCAACCCGGCGCAGGCTGCGGGTCAGACGGGGGTGGAACATGGATGGACTCGATTTGGCTGAATGCAGGCGACGATGCACGATGTCTGGCAGATTATGACTAAGAAGCCCCTAAAACCAATTGCGTGAGGCGGTACGCGGTGGCATCACCCCGGCACCGTTTCAACCCTTTTCGTCTCCGGTTCGGAGCCAGCGTCCCCAGGGTCTTTGTCCGTGCCCGAACTCGCAACCATCCTGTCGATGAGCGGGATCATCTTCCTGTCGGCCGTGCTGCGTGGATTTACCGGCTTCGGCTTCGGGCTGGCAGCCGTGCCGCTGATGGGACTGGTGATCGAACCCGCCGGGGCGGTGCTGATTGCGCTGGCCCTGCAATTTCTGGGCGGAGCCTCGGATCTGCGAGCCGGCCGCCAGATGGCCCATTGGCCCACCCTGCGTTGGCTGATGCTGGGCGCGCTGGCCGGAACGCCCGTCGGCATGGCGGCCCTGATGGGCGTTTCATCCGGGATGGCGCAGCTTCTGATCTCCGCCGTATGCCTGAGCGCGGTTGGCCTTCTGGCGGCGGGGCGCAGCTTCGTCAACCTGCCGGGGCGCGGCGCAACCGTGGCGGTCGGCGCTCTGGCGGGCCTGTTCAACGGGCTTGCCGCCATGCCCGGCCCGCCTGTCGTGGCCTTTTACCTTGCCGCTCCCGTCAGTGCGCAGGTGGCGCGCGTATCTTTGGTCGTCTTCTTTACGGTCACTGCGGCGCTTGCGCTGACGCCCACGATCCTCGGCGGCTGGTGGACGCCGGAACTCGCGCTGACCGCGGCGGCCGGGCTGCCGCTGATGATCTTCGGCACCCATGCCGGCAACCGCCTCTTCCGCGCCTACGGCGCACGGCATCACCGTGCGGCTTCGCTTGCCGTCTTCGCCTGCATTGCGCTCGTCAGCGGTGTGCACGGCATCGCAGCGGTGCTTTCCGCCGCCTCCTGAGCCCCCGTGACCGCACCTACCTGACGCTTCTCAATACTCGATGGTGATCAGCACGATATCGGTATAGACCGCCGGCGGCGGCGTGGCCTGCTGTGGCACGCGCCCATAGATCGGCACGGTTTGGCCGGAGCCGGTTCCGGTCCCGGACAGAAGTGTGGCGCTGGTGTTGCCCCAGCCCTGGCTGCGCGCGGGATCGC
Source organism: Aureimonas altamirensis (assembly GCF_001463885.1). Classification (GTDB taxonomy): domain Bacteria; phylum Pseudomonadota; class Alphaproteobacteria; order Rhizobiales; family Rhizobiaceae; genus Aureimonas; species Aureimonas altamirensis. Next base: position 10,710 of record NZ_BBWQ01000017.1, read on the forward strand.
GGTAGAGGCCGTATGTCACCTCCCTTCCGTTGGCGGCGCGCATGCGGCGCTGCGTCGGATCGGCCGCAGAGGATTGGCCACCGCCAAGCGTGATCCGGTAGGGCGTGCCCGGTGTGCATTGCACCGAAAGGTTGGTCGTCGCATCGATCGGCTGGCGGATCAGGCCCGTCGTTCCGAAGTTCAGCGATGCCGCGCCCACGGTACATTGGGACTCCACCACCGCGCGCACGCTGAAGGACGTTGTGGCGCGGGAGGTGAGCAGACCGCAGCTCAGCAATGCGGTCAAACCATAATCCGCATAGGCATCCGCGCCTGTGAAATTCGCCGTGTAAAGGCCGGGCTGCGGTATGGACGCGCCGCGATACAATCTTGCATAGACCGGCGCGGAATAGTTCAGAAGGCTGATGGCAAGCGGCGGGCCGAGCGCCGGATTATCGCGTGAACCGTAGGGCACGGAATAGGCTGCATCGCGGAACAGGTCGAATTCCAGGAACGCGCCGTTCGGCCCGTTCAGCCTTCGCCGGGGCGACGACGCCGCGCCGCCGGATCCGAAGCCTATGCTGGGGCAGAAGACGCCGAGAAGGCCGCAATTGACCGAGACCGTTCCGATGGCCGTGGCAGATGTCGTGCGCAGCGGATCTATCGAGCCGAAATCGATAGAAGAGACCGTCATGTCGCATCGAAGCTGCGCACTGGCGGGGACCGACAGAAACAACAGGGCACAAAAGGCAAGGGCGATGCGCATTACCCATCCTCCTCAGTGAGTGGCTCGCATGAAATCCGTCCAAGGTTCACCTGCTCGCCCGGTCGCGGCGCGAAGACGAACCACGCGCGGCAGCGCCGCCCATCCGGAAACTCCAGCAGCGCCTCGTTGCGCGCCGACAACCCATCGACGAAGGCGCTGCCGTCGTAGCCGGCAAGGACGGCTTCCGGAGCATCGTTGACGGTCACGAGCGTTCCTACGGGGACAGGTTCGCTGATGCCGCCATCCACATGGACGAACTCGACCAACGCAGACTGGGAGGCAAGCCGTGATCCGAAATCGATACGCACACCGCTGCCGCGCTTTGCCGACGCTTCCAGCCGCGTCGCCTCCACCACGGCGTCGATGGGCAGCATCATGGGGTCGATGGACACGGTATTGCGTTCGTTGGCGCGCATGTTCGGAAGGATAATCCTGCCGTTGCGCCCCGTGCGTCCGACCGGCCGGTTCTCATGGCTGACGGCGATGCCCGGCGCGCCCGCATCCACGACGGCAAAGGCATCGTCTATACGGTTGGTGAAATAGACCCCGCCATCGCTTGCAACGACCGCACCCTCTGCCTGCAGCGTGGCGTCGTAGCGGTCGTCGAACTGCGACAGCGAGGCAGACACGCGCGCCTGTGCGGCACGGTAGCTGGCCGAAGCATCGCGCACGGTATGTCGACCTTCGCCCATCCGCAGCCGCCACCCGTAATCGCCCGTATCCCAGCTTTCGGGGCGCGCGGCATCGACGGTCGCGATGACGCCGTCCTCGGATGCGGACAGGCCGGTAGTGACGTTGACCCGGTCGCCGAGCGCGAAGGTCAGGCCCGCGAACAGACCGAAGGCGTCGTCGTTGACGGCCTTGAAGCCGGTTGCGAAAAGGTTCGCCTTGCCGAAAACCTGCCGCGAATAAGAGCCGCCGACGATTTCGGTTTCCTGCCCGTAAGCGGTCTCCAGCCGCGTATAGTTGAGGCTCAGAATGCTGTCGTCGAAGGGTGACGGAAAGGCGAGGGATAGCTGGTCGATGGCACGTGCCGGGCGCGACAGGCTTTCCGGAAAGATCAGATCGTCGACATAGTCCCATTCCGGGTCGGCCGTTACGGAAGCGATGTCGTCATAATCGCCGAAGCTGCGCTGGCTGCGGCCGGACAGGCGGACGGCGCCGATGTCGAACTCGAACCCGCCGGCCACCAGAAAGCCGGTATCTCCGCCGCTGTCGCTTGCCGCCCCGGCCAGAGAAACGACGCCGTATGAACCGGCAGCGGCAACCAGCCCGGCCCCGCCGTTTACCAGCCCGTCACCCCCTTCGACATGCGTCTCCACAGTCAGACCGTCGGTCAATCCGTAGCGCAGTGTCGCCGACCCCATGAAGCGGTCGTCGTAGTCGAAGGAGCGGATCGCGTAGAAGCGCCGGGCGAAGCCTGCTTCCAGCGCGTAATCGATCAGGCCTTCCGCCAGTAGCTGGGGAGAGGCGAAGAAAGCGGATTCGCTGACCACCTCTTGTCCCTGCACGTCGCGCACCACCAGCCGCGCGCTGCCCTGACCGGTGACGACGGGCAGATTGGTGATCTGGAAGGGACCGGCCGGGACCTCGCCGGAAAAGCGCCTCGCATTGTCCACGAAAAGATCCACCGTGGACGGCACAGCCGCGCTGCCGGAAATCGTCGGCACCGGAAAGGTCACGAGATCCGGCCGCAGGCTGAAATCGCGCTTCATCTGCACCCCTCCCAACCGGACGGGGCGCGTCCAGGAGAGGCCGCCGGTGATGATGTCACCGGCCGCATAGGTCCGCATCGTGCCTGGGTCGGTATAGCTCCACGTCGTGTCCAGCCGGCGCGTTCCGTAAAGGCCGTCGTTGGTCTGTGTGACCAGCCCGCCGGATACGATGCCGAGCGGGCCGAACACCCGCGGCTGGAACAGCCCCGACACGCCCTCGAAGGCGAACATGTCGGATGGGCTGCCGCCACCGGCGCCGGCAAGGAGTGAATAATTGACCAGCGCGCCGAAGATCGGGTCGCCGGCCGGCGGTATCGATGCCTCCGCACTGGCCGCCCCGGACGCGTCGAGGTCGAAGGCGGCCCGGGCTTCGTCCACCGCCTCGAAATGAACGGACTGGCTCTCTTCATCGTAGCGATAGGAGACACCCCGAAGACCGGACAAGGCGACGAAGCCATCGGCGTCGGTTGAATAACCCTCGGTGGCAATGCCGACGCCTGCCAGTTCTTTGGCCTCGCCCAAAAGCGTCTTATCGGCGCCTTCGCGGAAGGCGGCCACCAGGCCGGTGCCGACGCCGTTGACGAACACCTCCAGATAGAGATCGCGCGCGTGGGTTTCTGTCGGTACCGCAACCGCAAAGGCTACGCATAGCAGCCATACGGCCACTCGCCTGATGGAAGCCCGGGACACAAACGCCACAGGCCGGCCCGTCTAATCGCTGAATGTCACGGGAATGGAGTGCCGCACCACCACGGCGACCGTTCCTGGTTTCATCCTGCGCCTGTCCGGCACCTCGTCCACGAGCAGGCGATAGGATTGCTGCCCGCCGGCGGTCGATCCGCCGACATGGACGATGCGGACGATGTTTTCCGCGCCCGGCCGCAATGTGGTCATGGGAGGGCTCGCCACCACATCGCGCGTCTCTTCCAGCCGGAACCCATCTCCCGCCGGGATCGAGCGGAACACGCGGACCTGCACCGTCACGGGCGTCTTCTCCTCGTTCCGCACGCGCAGCATGGAGGCCGTGTTGCCTGCCATCTCCACCTTGGTCGGCGAAACGCGGATGGAGCCTGCCTGGGCCGGAAGGGAAACCGACAGGGCGGCGGCCATCGCCGCAAGGGCAAACATGTTCGTCATCGGCGGCACTCCTCCCTCTGCGGTGCGTCAGTAGATGATCGTTGCGGTGACGACGTCGGTGTAGGTTCCGGCGGCAGGTGCGCTGGCCTGTGCCGGTACGCGCCCGTAAACGGGGATGCTGTCGACTGCGCCGGTGCCCGTTCCGGCCAGTGGAGAGCCCTCGACCGCATTGCCCCAGATCACCGAGCGTGCCGCATCGGTGTAGATGCCGTAGGGCACCGTTGCGCCGGCGTCCCCCGTCAGAAGGCGGGCGGCCGGCGTGGCGCCAGTGCCGGTGCCGGCATTCAGCTCTATCGTGTACGGCGTTCCGGCGGTGCATTGCACGGTAAGGGTGGACTGGGCATCAACATTGCTGGTCAGGACACCGGAGGTCGGAAAGGCGAGCGTGCCGCCGCCGATGGTGCATTCCCCTTCGATGGTCAGAGAGACGTTCAGATTGGCCGTGCTGGTTTGCGCCCAGGCCGTCGAAGCCTGGATAACCACCAAACCGACGAGCGATATTACGACGCGCCTTGCCACCATTCCATTGCCTCCGACCGTTTGCCGACTGCGCCACCGAATGGGGGCGTCAGCTAAAGCCTAGTGCGAAAGGGGTAGGTTTGGTGTGTCCGCCAAAGCACGGATTTCAGTGCGCGCCGTAATAGAGCATTGTAAAATAATTTACAGAACTCGATTTGGTTCGGCGGTGCGGTAGCGAAGATCGGTGCCCAGCACGCAATGCGCGATGCTGCTTTCCAGTGGCTGCTCGTCCAGATCGAACAGCGTGCGCCGTATTTCGAGGACCGAGGCAGAGGGCTTCAGCGCAAACAGCTCGACCGCGTGCGTACACGGTTCCACCACAGCGGCATACTCCTGTTTCGTGACCGCAATGCGACCGTCGAACACGGCGTTGCTGGCCGACACGGCCAGATCTTCCAGGCTGGGCTGGTCTGCCGTGGCGGCAATCTCGGCGCATTCGATTGCGAAGGGGCGGCCGCGATAGAAGCGCACGCGGCCCACCCGCAGCTTCGATTGCGGCAGCGCTTCCACCGATCGGATCTCGATATCGCCCGCGACCGGCGCTCCATTCAGATCCACCACATTGGTCAGGACAGCCGCCCGGCGGGCCGTGTCCAGGCTAACGATTTTGCGGTGCCCGCGCACTCGCTCGATGATGTGGAGGCGTTCGAGGATATCGAAGGCGCGCCGGACCGTCGCGACGCTGACGCCGAATTCTTCGGCAATGAGCCCATCGGATTTCAGGAGGCGGCCACGCGGCCATCTGCCGTTGACGATGCGACTATGGAATTCCTGGCACAATTGGCGGTAGGGCGGAATGCGACCGGAGATTGGCGGGACCATGTCGGGGCCTTCGAGAAAGTTGCACGAAGAACCATTAGGGTTGCCATACTTAACGAATAGCAAGCCGCGTGAGGCCGTTACCGCGGTTCAAGCGCGGTTAAAATCTGTAGGCGACGTTGATTAGCCCGCCATGCACGCTTTCGCCGTCACCGAACGCGCCCTGGTACGTCAGCCCGAATGCGAGTTGATTGGACAGGAACAGGCGCAGCCCGGCCTCGATGGAGACCGTATCCTCGGCCAGCCCCACGCCCTCAGTCGTAAACGGCAGCCCTCCGAGGAACGACAACCGCGTCTGCGGGGTCGTATCGCCGAAGGCATGGTTCCACGCCGCCCGGGCGTGGACTTCGCCGGGCAGGGCATAGCCGAGGGATATGGGCACGCCGGCACGCAGCCCGAGCGAGGTGAACGTAACCTGATCGCGCGATTTTTCCGCCGAAAGGGCGGCGTCGCCACCACTTTCCGTGAACCGATCCGTCTCGACCATCACATGCGAAAGGCCGGCGAACGGCTCCAGGCGCCACCGTCCGGCCTGGACCAGATAGCTCGCCTCGACGAAGGCGCTGGCGCTGCTGGCGTCGTAATCGGACGCAAGCGTTTCGGCAAAGAAGGGGAAGCTTACGCTCCTTGTCGCGTCGATCTGGTGCCAGCCATAGGAGACACCGGCGCTGAGGCCGACATTGCCGAAGGCGCCGCCGCCGTAAAGGCCGACCAGAAGGCTGTCGACGTCGGCGCTGGAGGCGCGTTGGTCCACATCGACGGAGCCCTGGCCATAGGCTGCGGCAAAGCCGAGCCGGAACGTGTCGCCCACCGTTGCGTCGACACCGCCCATGACACCCGAAACGTCGCGCGTCGCCTCGGCCGCATTGCCGTCGCCATCCTGCGTGCCGCGTGCCCCGTAGGCACGCGCCCAACCGGCGGGACGCGAGACGAAGACGGCCTCCGGGCCCGGCTGGACGATGGCCGGCGCGCGGCCCCGGTCCAGCATGGCGCGCTCGAGCTGCCTGCTGGTGGCGATCAGCGTGGAGCGCATCGAGGCGTGCATTTCGCCGGACAACTGGTCGAAGGCGGCACGCGCATTGTCTGCATTGCCGGACAGGACAGCCCGCTGGGCAAGATTGGCGGGCGGAGCGCTGTCCAGGCCTGCACCCGCATTGCGCTGATTGAACGTCTCTCCGATATCGGCAAAGGCCACGTCGTTGCGCGACAGGCCCAGGGTGACCGCGCCCGGGCCATAGGCAAGCACGGGGGTAAGGAAGGCGTAATCCTCCACCACCTGGCCGAATGTTCCGGCAACGCCACCCTCTGCGGTCAGGATGGTGGCGGCGGCGCCCGGCACGTATAGCCCCGTCTGGGTGAGGGAAAGGGTTGCGCCGTCGATGGTGGCTACGCCCGTTGCGGCGATGGCATCGGTAGCGCCCCCGCCATTGTCGACGCGGTAGATGGAGCCGGCCGAAAGCCCGAGATTGCCGGCGATCGTCAGCGTGCCGATGCCCGGACCCGGTGAGACTGCGCCCCCGGGCTCAACGAAAGTCGGCCCCGCCGTGCCGGTGCCCGAAAGGGTTGCGCCCGCGCCGACGGCGAGCGGTGAGAGCGCCAGGGTACCATCCACCTGGAGCGTGCCGGCGCTGACGCGCGAGGCACCGAAGATGGAGCTGTCGCCGGACAGGCGGAACGTGCCGGCGCCGACCTTGTCGAAGCCACCGGCGCCGGTAAAGCTGCCGGAAAACTCGGTTGAGGTGTCGTTGCCACCGAGGGTCAGCGTATTGGCGGCAAGGTCGACCGTGCCGTTGCCGGCCAGGGAGCCGATCGTCTGGTCGAAGCCTGCGATATCGAAAAGAGCGCCGGACGCCACGGTGACGGCCGACACGGGCGCGAAGGCGCCTGCATTGGCCGCCTGCAACACGCCGGCGCTGACGATGGTTGCGCCTGTATAGCTGTTGGTGCCCTGAAGCCGCAGCGTGCCCGGCCCGACCTTCTGCAGCGAGGCGCCTGTACCCCCGGCGACACCGCCATCCGCAAGGCCGCCGACCGTGGTGTCGAGGCCGTTGCCGCCGACGGTCAGCCGGTTTGCACCCAGCAATACCTGCCCGGTTCCGAGCAGCGAGCCGACGCTGGTGCCGCCGTTGACCAGCCCGGAAATGTCGACGACTGCGCCATCGTCAAGCCGCATCTCGGCCAGTCCACCGGATGCATTGCCGGAAAAAATCGTGCGCCCGCCCGTCTGCGTCAGGATGATCGCGGTGCCGGCATCCGCGCTATCGACGAAATCGAGTGTGCCCGCATTGGCGATCTCGCCGCCGGCTGCCGAGGCCGAGCCCAGAAAGCGTACCGCGCCGCCCGCATTGTTGACGATGGTGCCGTCGGAAAGGCTGGACTGGCCCCCGAAGGCGAGGGTGCCGCTGTTGCCGATATCGGCGCCGGCCGCCGTGGCGCTGTCGGTAAAGGTGACCGATCCGCCGATATTGTTGGCGATGAAGCGCGTACCGGCCGAGCTTGCCCCCGAAAAGCTCACCGTTCCGCTGTTGGACAAGAGGTTGGAGCCGGCATCGGCATTGGCGGAAAACTCGATGCGCCCGCTCTGATTGTTGGTGATGCTGGCGTTGCCGGCGCTGGCATTGCCCCGGAAGGCGGCAAACCCGCTGTTGCCGATCCGCGCGTTGCCGCCGGTGGCATCGCCATCGAAGGTCAGTTGGCCTGAACCGTTGTTGACGATGTCGGCGTCGGCGGCGCTTGCGGCACCGGCAAAGGCGGTTTCGCCATTGTTCGTCAGGCGGGCGGTGCCGGCGTTGCTGGCATCTAGAAAGCGCGCTGCGCCGCCGGAATTGGTGATGATGCCCGCATTGCCGGCCGTGGAGGAATCGCGAAACTCCACAGCCTGCCCGGTGTTCCGCGTGATGCTGTCCTCGCCGGCGCTCTGCGTGCCCGAATAGACGACGAGATCGCTGTCGGTGATGGCGAACGGAGCGGCTCCGGCGTCTCCGGACATGTCGAACGGGGGCGCGGACTGGCCATAGGCCGGCAGGGCGACCAACATGGTGGTGCCAAGCAGGACGACGCGATAGGCCCCGGTGCCGCCATGCCGAATCATCAACGCCCCCGAGTAAACGCAACCACCGGTTTCAGTTAACCATGGCACTGCGGACCGTGGAATTGCGGCCCGGACGAATTCGGCGGTGCTGTTGCGGGTTGGCCGCTGCCTATTCGGCAACCTGCATGAATGGGGGCAGGGCATCCTGCGCGGCGCTCAGGCGCGCATAGTGTCCGCCACTCGCCACCAGGGCATCGTGGCTGCCCTGTTCCACGATGCGGCCCATGTCGATGACGACGATGCGGTCGGCATGGCGGATCGTGGACAGGCGATGCGCGATGACGAGCGAGGTCCGCCCGCGCGACAGCTCGGCCAAGGCGCCCTGGATCGCGCGTTCGGTTTCGGTGTCGAGCGCCGATGTGGCCTCGTCGAGAATGAGGATCTCCGGATCTTTCAGGAACATGCGGGCGATGGACAGGCGCTGCTTCTGCCCGCCCGACAGCTTGACCCCGCGTTCGCCGACGATGGTGTCCAGGCCCTCAGGCAGCGCGGCGACGGTTTCCGTCAGATTGGCGCGGCGCACCGCCTCGATGATGTCTTCCTCGGTCGCGTCGAGCCGTCCGTAGGCGATGTTTTCGCGTACGCTGCCGCCGAACAGGAACACATCCTGTTGCACCACGCCGATATGCTGGCGCAGCGAAGCCATCGAGATATCGCGGATATCGATACCGTCGATGGTGATGGAGCCGCCCGTGACATCGTAGAAGCGCGGCACCAGAGAGCAGATGGTCGTCTTGCCGGCTCCGGAGGGGCCGACGAAAGCCACAGTCTCGCCGGGCTGGACAGCCAGATCGATGCCGTTCAGCACAGGCTGCCCGGCCACGTAGGCAAAGTGCACGTCGTTGAAGCGCACCGCGCCGGTGATGCCCTGCAACTCCTGCGCATCCGGCCTATCGACGATATCGGGCCGCGTATCCATGAAGTCGAGATAGCGGCGAAAGCCTGCGATGCCCTTGGGGTAGGTTTCCAGAACGGCGGCGATCTTTTCCACGGGCCGGAAGAAGACGTTGACCAGCAGCAGGAAGCTGACGAAGCCGCCGATGGTCAGTCCGCCCTGGACGACGAACCAGGTTCCCGCCACCATCACGATGATCTGCGTCAGGCGCATCGACATGTAATTGAGCGACTGGCTGGCCGCCATGATGCGATAGGCATCCAGCTTGCGGGCCCGATAGCGCATGTTGTCTTCGCGGAAGAGATTGCGCTCGTGCTCTTCGTTGGTGAACGATTTCACCACGCGGATGCCGCCGACATTCTCTTCGATCCGGGCGTTGAAATCGCCGACGCTCCGGTAGATGGCGCGCCACGTATCGGCCATGCGCGCGCCGTAGCGCGCGGTCAGCCAGGTGCCGAAGGGCACGATGACGGCGGTGATCATCGCCAGCGGCGGATGGATGTACAGCATCAGCAGGAAGGCGCCGATGAAGGTCATGATGGCGATGAAGAGATCCTCGGGCCCGTGATGGGCGATCTCGCCGATCTCTTCCAGGTCCTTGGTCAGGCGGGCCACCAGATGGCCGGTCTTGTTGTTGTCGAAGTAGCCGAAGGACAGTTTCTGAAGATGGTCGAAGGCGCGCGCCCGCATCTCCGTTTCGATGTTGATGCCCAGCATGTGCCCAAAATAGGTGACGACGGCCATCAACCCGGTGTTGACCGCATAGAGCACCAGAAGGCCCGCCGTCGCCAGCAGAACCAGCCCCCATTCGCCACGCGGGAGAAGGTCGTCCACGAAGACCTTGACCGCGATAGGGAAGCCGAGTTCCAGAAGCCCCGCCAGCACCGCGCATCCGAAATCGACGGCGAAAAGCCCCTTCCAGGGAGCATAATAGGCGAAGAAACGTCTGAGCATGGGACAGCCACCGTAATGTCTACCGGCAGGCTCTAGTATTCGTGAATTGCCGTGTCAACTTTACCGACGGCAGCGCACCTCAAGCCTGTTCGCCCAGCGTATCGGCCATCCGCGCGCCGCGCATGCCCATGGGCTTGGCAGGCTTTCTGGTTGTATCAGCTGCGGTCTGATGCTCCATCTCGGCGTTCAGCTCCGCGCCCAGCAGCACCACCATGGCCGATACCCACATCCATGTCATGAAGCCGATGGCGGCACCGAGCGAGCCGTAGGTTTCGTCATAGGAGCCGAAGTTCTGCGCATACCAGGAGAACGCGATGGAGAACGCCACCCACAGCACCGCCGCAACCACGGCGCCCCAGGAGACCCAGCGCCAGCGGGCGCGGACCCGGCTGGGCCCGAACCGGTAGATGATCGACAGCCCGCCTGCCACGATGGCCAGCAGGATGGGCCAGCGCAGCAGAAGCAGCCATCCTTCGACCGGGCCGAGGCGCAGGAAGTCCAGGACGATCGGCAGCAGGATCACGCCTGAGAGTGCGAGGATCAGGAACAGGATCGTGGCCAGGGTGAAGCCGAGCGTGATCAGCGTCAGCATGACGAAGCTTCGCTTCTCTTCCTCTTCATAGACGATGTTCATCGCATCGAAGAGCGTCTTCATGCCGGCATTGGCGCTCCACAGCGCGATGCCGAGACCGAAGATGAGGCCGAAACCAAGCTGGCTTGCGCCCTTGCTGGCAACGCGCTCCATCTGCTCGCCGACGATCTCGACCGCGCCGGCGGGCAGGAGATCGTAAAGGACCTGCATCTGGGAGTTGAGCGCCGCCGTATCGGTGAACAGGCCGTAGATCGAGACGAGCGCCGTTATCGCCGGAAAGATCGCCAGCAGGGCGTAGAAGGTCACCCCGGCGGCAACCAGCATCAGCCGATCGTTCATGAACTCCTGGACGGTCCGCCACAGGATATCCTTCCACCCCTTGGCCGGTATCTGCTGCGGCCGGGTCACCTGCCGGCCATGCGGATCTTTCAGCGGGTCGTGGTTTTTCGGCGTTCGTGTCTGCCGGTCGGCGGCGCGCACATCCTGACCGACCGTCCACGCGATTGCCCCGATCGACGCAATCGAGGCGATACCCGCCGCGATGCCCGCCCAATTCGCTGCCGTCCGGCCGCCCCGATAGTTCCGCAAAAGCCTGTTCCCCGCCATACGCCGACTGGAGGCTCAACGCATCACGCCACGAAGCGATCCATCCGCTCTAGCGCGCCACCAGCAGCTCCATGAGGCTTCGCGTGGCCCTTGTGTGGTGTCGCTGGCGGTGAAGAAGAGCGGTGAACGCCCGGCCCATATGCGGGATGGCGATGGCGCGCACGCGGCCGGCCGCAACGGCAAGCTCGATAGCCCGGCCCGACAGCACGCTGGCCGCATCGCTGCTCATCACGGCGGCGAGGATGGATTCGTTGGAGGGTTCTTCCAGCATGACGCGCAGCCCCTGGAGGGCTATTTCGTGGCTGGCAAGATGTTCCTCGAAGCGGGCACGCGTGCCGGAGCCCGGTTCACGCAGCACCCAGTCGGTCTCGCCATAGCGCCGCACATCGACACGGTGCAGCCCGGCCCAGGGGTGCCCGATGCCCACCACAAGGCACAATTCGTCGTCCGCAACCTTGGTTGCCATCAAGGCGGGCTCGTCCACGAGGCCCTCCACCACGCCGATATCCGCCTCGCCCTGCATAAGGGCGTGAGCAGCCTGCGTGGTGTTGCCGACCGTCAGTTCCACCTGCACGCGCGGATACAGCGTCCGCAGACGCACCAGATGCGGCGGCAGCCAGTAGCTGGCCACCGTCTGGCTGGCATGGATGCGCACCCGGCCCATCACCTGATCGCTCCAGTCGGCCAGTGAAAGCTCGGCCGTTTCCACCCGCGCCAGGATCGCCCGCGCCTCGTCCACGAAATGCCGGCCGGCATCGGTAAGCTCTATGCGCCGGCCGACCCGGTCGAAGAAACGGACGGCGTAACGCGCCTCGAGCGCCGCCACCGAGGCGCTGACGGCAGACTGCGTCAGGTTGAGGGCAGCGGCCGCGCGCGTCATGTGCTGACTATGCGCAACGGCCAGAAAGATACGGAGCTGTTCCAGCGTCATGCAATAACCCATCGATAGAATCGATCGAAACGAGAATAATTATCCGTTGGATTTGTCGATAGCGCGAGATCAGATTTGGATGGATTTTCCATGATCGGACCATGCGACGATGACAATCGACCGCCATATCGCAGATGCGCGCAAAACAGCACTCGTACTGCCCACTATCCGGCAAAATGGCGTCCTGCGGTTTTCGCTGTCGATCCTGCCGGGAATTGGGCTGACGTTAGGCATCGCGCTTGTTGCCCTGATGGTTCAGCACCTGTCGGGAATTGCGGCGTTGAGCCCACTGATCGTCGCCATCGTGCTCGGCATGACAATCCGCAACATGGCGGGCCCCATCGCCATCGCCAGGCCGGGTATCGCCTTTTCGCTGCGGCGGGTCTTACGCTTCGCTATCGTGCTGCTTGGCATGCAGCTTACCATCTGGCAGGTGATGGAAATCGGCCCGACGGGCTTTGCCATCATCGTCGCGACGCTTGTCTGCAGCTTCGTCTTCATCAAGACTGCGGGGCGCGCCCTTGGCGTGGAGCGCAAGCTGGCCGAACTGATCGCGGCCGGCACTTCCATATGTGGCGCGTCGGCGGTGATCGCCACAAATACGGTGACGCGCGCCCATGAAGAGGATGTGGCCTACGCTATCGCCTGCGTGACGGTGTTCGGCTCCATTGCCATGCTGCTACTGCCGGTGTTGGCGCCGATGCTGGACCTGGCCCCGAACCTGTACGGCCTGTGGGCCGGTGCAACCATCCACGAAGTGGCGCAGGTCGTGGCGGCGGCCTTTCAGGGCGGCGAGGTTGCGGGCCAGTTCGGCACGGTTGCCAAGCTCAGCCGCGTCATGTTGCTGGCGCCGCTTATCCTGGCTCTTGGCTTCATGCAGATGCGCCGCGCCCGCAGTGGGCCGCAAGATGGCCCCGGCGTGCCCGTTCCCTGGTTCGTCTTCGGCTTCATCGCGATGATGCTGGTTAACAGCGTCGTCAGCGTACCGGCCAACCTTCAATCCGGCATCGTCACGGCCACGAGCTTCCTGCTGGCCGCGGCGCTTGCGGCTATGGGGCTGGAAACGGATATCGGCAAACTGTGTGCAAAGGGCATTCGCCCATTGGCGCTGGGCGCAATCGGAACAGTGTTCATCACCGGCTTCGGCCTGACGCTGATCCTCGCCTTTATGTAAGGCGCAACGCACGGATGCGGGCGATCGCACCACCCGCCAGCGCGCCAAGGCAAGCTCCCGCCGCCTTGAAAAGAGCATCGTCCACCCGGCCATGACGGCCGGGAACGAGGTTTTGCGCGAGCTCCAGCCCCACGGATCCGGCCACCAGCAGGCCCAGCACCAGCGGAATGCGCTTCGGGTACGCCGCGCCGAACAGGGCGCCCAGAACCAGATAGGCGCCGAGCCGCTCGATATTGACCGGCGCGGAGGAAACCGGCCGCATCGAGATGGGACTGAGCGTCACGAAGGCGATGAAGGCGAGCGCGCCCCATGCGGCGACCTTGATGAGGATCTTGAGCTTCATGCCGTCCGATATGGACCGGAAACCGGCTATCGGCAATTGCGCAATTGCGCTTCGTACCGGTTGGCCATCGTGGCTGTACGGCGCGCGGCGCCCTGTATGGCGCTGTTGCTGCGCCAGCTTCCGCGCGCATAGCCCGCATGCCCGGAGTAATAGGCAAGATAAAGATTGTACGGGTCGGTGCGGCTGATGCCGTTCCGCTGGTGACTGGTGTAGTGATACCAGCCGACGAAATGGATCGCGTCGGAAAAATCGTTGCGGCGGGCCATGCTGCGGCCGGTGCGGCGCTTGTACTCTTCCCACGTACCGTCAAGCGCTTGCGCATAGCCATAGGCCGTCGACTTGCGCTTCCAGGGAATGAATCCCAGAAGCTTGGTGCGCTGAGGACGGGCGCGTGCCTCGAAGTTGGACTCGGCCTGGATCGTCGCCATCAGGATCGGCACGGGCACGCCGAACTCCTTCTGGGTACGCTCGGCGGCGCGCTCCCAATTGTTGAAGAGGCCGTCCTTCTGCTGGAAGATCGCACAGCTATTGGCCGTGTTGGTGGGTGCGGAGGCGCATGCAGCCAGCGGCAGGACAAGCGCGAGCAACAGATACTGCTTGGCAACTCTTATCATGCCGGCAGGGTAGGGCATCGAGCTTAACAGCCTGTTTCGACACACGTTAGAATTGCTTGGCTTTGGTTAAGGTTCGGGCGTAAACCGCTTTGCATGAGCGCATCGTCCATGCCCCTGCGGCACCTGTTCCTGGCCCTCTGCGTCGTCGCGGTGTGGGGAACGAACTTCGTCATCATTCGCATCGGGCTGGACCACCTGCCGCCGCTGCTGTTCGCGACGCTTCGCTTTTTGCTGGCGGCGTTTCCGCTGGTCTTCTTCATGCCGCGTCCCCGAACCTCGATCGGCAATCTGGCGGCTTACGGCATCCTGATCGGGGCAGGCCAGTTCGGCATCCTGTTCGTGGCCATGCGTGGGCACATTTCGCCGGGGCTGGCCTCGCTCGTCATCCAGTGCCAGGTCTTCTTCACCATCGGGCTTGCCATCGCGCTGACGGGCGAGAAGGTTCGCGGCTTTCAGTGGGCGGCGCTGCTGCTTGCCGCCAGCGGCATCGTTATCATCGCGCTCCATACGGATGGCGATACGAGCGTGCTCGGCCTGTGCCTCGTGCTGGTGGCCGCGATGTGCTGGGCAGGCGGCAACATCGTCTCCAAGCGCAGCGGGGTCACCGACATGCTCCCCTATGTCGTCTGGTCTAGCCTCTTTGCCATCCCGCCGCTCGCTGCACTCAGCCTGATGCTGGAGGGCTGGCCCGCCATCCGCGCCGGGCTTGCCAATGCGGATGCTTACACATGGGCGGCCGTGCTTTGGCAGAGCGTCGGCAATACGATGTTCGGCTACGGCGCGTGGGCTTTCCTGCTGGGGCGTTACCCAGCGGCGACGGTGACACCCCTGGCGCTGCTGGTGCCCGTCTTCGGCATGGGCGCTTCCTACCTGTTCCTGGGCGAGGCGCTACCGGCGTGGAAGCTGGGATCGGCCGCACTGGTGCTGTGCGGCCTGACGGTGGGCATCCTGTATCCGCGCTGGCAGGCCCGGCGCCTGACGCGGCAGGCTTGAACAGGCCCCGGCAAGGCCGGGCCGACGCAGACGGTGGCGACGTCCGACGCCACCGGAAACCATCAGGGATGGGACTGTCGGTGAAACACCTGCGACTTTAATCGCGGGTTGCAAACTGCACTTTGAAAAAATGGGAAGATGGTACGCCCAAGGGGAATCGAACCCCTGTTTGCGCCGTGAAAGGGCGCCGTCCTAACCGCTAGACGATGGGCGCGGCACGAGGGTGTATAGGGTGAGTCGTTTTCCGACGCAACCCGCCCCCAAAACTTATTTGGCCCCGTTTCCAACCAGCGGATGGTGCACGCGATCGCCCGGTTCGACGCCGTATCCGGCAGCTGCACCGCCGTTCAACTCCAGTACGTAGCGGACCGGCTCACCGGAGGGGATAGGCGTCAGCGACAGCGGCGTCGCATGGCGGGCGATCCGGGCAACGGTGCCGTCCTGCCGGATGAAGATCATGTCGAGGGGAATGAGCGTGTTCTTCATCCACATGGACACATCGCGCGACTCTCCGAAGTCGAAGAGCATGCCGTGGTCTTCGTCCATGCTGTTGCGGTTCATCAGCCCGGTTGCCCGGCTTTCCGGCGTGTCGGCGATCTCGACGGAGATGCGATGCGCGCCGCTGCTGGTAAGAAGTGTCGCCGTGGACCCGATGGAGCCGGAGGTGAAGACGAAATAGGAGACGATCGCAAGAACAAGAATGAAGGCGCCGGCGATCAGCCGGTTACGGCGCCCTTCGGTAATGGATGACATCAATGCTCTACCCTGTTGCCCGCCCCCGAGGCCGGCCGGATTTCGGCTGCCATCAGGCCCTTGGCCCCATTGCCGAAGCGTACGAACACTTCCTGTCCGGGGCGCAGTTCGGTCATGCCATAGCGGCGCAGCGTTTCCATGTGAATGAAAATGTCTTCCGTGCCCGCTCCGCGCGACAGAAAGCCATAGCCCTTGGTGCGGTTGAACCATTTGACGGTGGCCAGTTCCAGATCGCTGGTCGGCTCCACCTTCAGCCGGGTGCGCGCGGGCGGCATCTGCGACGGGTGCACGGCGGTGGACTGGTCCATGGACAGGATGCGGAAGGCCTGCAGCCCACGCTCGCCCTGCTGGACCTCGCAGACGATGCCCGCCCCCTCGCTGACTGTCGTATACCCGTCACGCCGAAGACACGTCACATGCAGCAAAATGTCGCCCGACCCATCGTCTGGCACGATGAACCCGAAGCCCTTTGCGATATCGAACCACTTGATGTGGCCGGATACGACGATGCTGTCCACGCCACCCGCCTCCGGTCGCAGCTCCCGTTCGGTAGAAGATGCGCGTTCTGTCATCACAAAGGTCCGCCGATCCTGTCCAAGCCGAATCAAGCATGAATGCGGCCACGCGCCAAGCCGTTTTGTCAGCGCGCCCGCCTTGTGCCTGATCCCTGCGCACATATCGGCGATTTGTGGCAAGGCAAGGTGTACAGGCGCCAACATCCAGCGCGCCGAAAGCCTGGCGTATGGTTTGGCCACGTGCGATGCAGTCCATCTTTGCCGCACGGCGGCAGACGCTCTACTTGTGGCGGCGAACCTTCAACGCATAAAGAGAAGTGGGTATCATGCGCTATCTTCATACGATGGTCCGGGTCAGCGATATCGATCGGGCGCTCGAGTTCTACGAAGGCGCCCTCGGTCTGACCGAGGTGCGGCGGATCGAGAACGAAAAAGGGCGGTTCACCCTGGTTTTCCTAGCTGCGTCCGACGATTTGGAGGCCGCCCGCCAGAACAAGGCGCCGCTGGTCGAGCTGACTTACAACTGGGATCCGGAAGAGTATTCCGGCGGGCGCAATTTCGGGCATCTGGCCTACGAGGTGGACGACATCTACGCCACCTGCGCCAGATTGCAGCAGGCCGGGATCACCATCAACCGCCCCCCGCGCGATGGGCATATGGCCTTTGTCCGGTCGCCCGAGGGTATCTCGATCGAACTTCTGCAGAAGGGCGAAGCGAAGGCCCCGGCAGAGCCCTGGGCCTCGATGCAGAACACCGGTGTCTGGTAACGCTATTGTTTCGCGCAAGCGTTATGGGTTAACTTCCGGTTGATCGGGTCGGAATTTGGCCCGAATGCTCATGGCATACAGCGCGGCAGCCGGCCCAGGCCGGCGCTGCGCGGGGACAGGAGCGGCGTCACGCCGTGCCGTTAATGCATGCTCTGCCTTTGGGTTGGCAGGCATGCGAGAGGGTGGAACGGATCTTGATCGGACATAGCACTTCGGGCCTTCGGTCGGCCCTGCGCAACGGCGTCGTCCTTATGGGCGTCATCGCCTTTCCCGCACTTTCCGGTTGCATGTCCGCCATCGACGATACGTCCGCCTTCGGCTTCAATACGCCTGCTTCGGCCCCGGCCGAACCCGCCGTCGAAACGGCCGAGCTCCAGCCGGAAGGGCAGGAGGACAAGGAACAGTCGGCCGCCGGCCAGCCGGCGGAGCCCGCCGTTGCCTCGGCGGCCCAGGCTGCGGCCAACGAAGAGAACGCACTGCTGACGCAGGCATCGTCGAGCGTGTCCGGGCGGCCGGCCGAGGGGGCACTTGCGGCCTACTCGCCGCCGGCGCAGCCCAACCGGCAGGCCGATACGTCGCTGTTTGCCGCGCTTTCCCAGCGCGCCGAAAGCGAGCAGCCGAAACCGGAAGCCGTGGCGGAGGCTGTCGCTGCCCGCGTGGTGGTGACGCATACCGATGGCATGGGCAAGGCTTCGCCCAGCGCCGAGCTTCCGGGAGTGGACGCATCGTCCCTGTTCAAGATCGGCAAGCGTGCGTCGGTCGACAGCGAAGATTTTCTGGACGATATCGGCGGCGAATATCAGATCGCCTCTTTGGGCGGCATGGCCCGGCTGGCTCCAAGCGGACTTATGGTCGCCCGCGAGGATGTGAATACCAGCTGCTTCGGAAGCGATCTCGTGCGCATGATCCGGCAGGTCGAAAGCCGGTTCGGCAAGAAGGTCGTCATAACCTCCGGTTACCGATCTCCGCCGCATAACCGCCGCGTCGGCGGCGCCAAGGCTTCGATGCACATGGCGTGCAAGGCTGCCGATTTCCATATTCCGGGCGTCAGCGGTGTCGAGGTTGCCCGCTATGTGCGCTCGCTGCCAACTCGCGGCGGCGTCGGCACCTATTGTCACACGGCCGCCATCCACATCGACACCGGCAAGCAGCGCGACTGGAACTGGCCCTGCCGCCGGCGCAGTTGAGGGTCGACAGCCGGGAACCTTGACGACAGCCTGCGAATTTCTGGGATGTCGAAAAGGAGGCCGACATGGCTGACAAGAAATCCGAAGCTGAACATGAACTTCCCGATGACGCCGCGCACGACGCAGGGCAGGAGGGGCGGGTCGACGTCCTGACCAATGCCGTCCGCCGCCTGGACAACCGCTTCAGCGGCCGTCCGAACGATCCTTCGCTGATCGGCCAGGATATGCCGGAAGAGGACGAGGACGAAAAAGACCCCGAGGCCACCGGGGACGATGCGGACGAAGATCCGGACAAGGACGACGACTGGCCCGAGCCCAAGGGCACGAAGCTCTGGTAAAGCCGTCACACGGCCGACATAAAAGCGTCATCCGCTCTTGACGAAACGCAACCTGAGATAGAGTTCTCAGCCATTCCCGGAACGATTGCCAGGGGATGGCTGTGGCTTTTCAGAATGCGTCCAACACAACGCGCCGGGGCGGACCGGCGGGCACGGCCGGCCAGCGCCTTATCCAGGCCCGCCGCGGCGGGATCGACGTCTGGATCAAGGATTTCAGCTACGAGACCGTACGGCTGGGGCAGCGTGTCCACCGCCTCGTTTCCGCGTTCATCCGGATGGAGCTTCTGCGTCCTTCGCCGTCGGTCGACGCGGCTGGGCTGGTCGACCGCGAGTTGCGCAAGCAAAGCGCATTCGCGCGCTCCGGGATCGGCGTCCCCGATATGGAAAGACTATCCGACACAAAGCTTGCGGTGGCGGATGCCGGCAAGACGCTGATGGCGCGCATGGATGCGCTGCGGGCAGCCGGGCACGCCGACCGGCACGACGATCTTCTTGTCCTTGCGGCGCATGCCTTGTCGCAGGCGCATGCGGCAGGTGTGTGCCACGGACGGCCGCATCCGCGCGATATGGGGCTGGCGGATGGGCAGGTGCTGTTTTTCGACTTCGAGGAAGAGCCGGAGGCCGTCATGTCGATGGCTTCGGCGCAGGCGCGCGATACGATGCTGCTGTTCACGCAGATCGTTGCGCTGGCCATGAACCCCTCGACCGCCCAGAAGGCCTTCGATGTTTACCGCGACGGTGCCCCGGCCGACACGCTCGATGTGCTTGCAAGCCTGCGTCGGCCCGTTCGTCACGGAGCCCGTGTCGGACGCTTGGCAGCGCGGCTCCACGCGGGCAAGGATCTTGTCCGTTTTCTGAACTCCGTGGAGTTCTTCGAACGCGCTTTGCCGGTGGCGGGGCGGCCGGGGGCCTGACCTCAGACGGAAGCCGGCGTCATTTCCGGCGCATTGGCCGCATGCGTCCGGGGTGCGCCGCGCTTGCGCTCATAGGCGAAACCGTCGGCCCACAAGCCGTGCTCATGGGAGCCGGGAGGATTGGGGTTGATGGCAATCTCGCCGCGGTCCCGAAAGGCGAAGCGGCCGGCGTTCCAGGCGCGCTTTTCCCGTTCCGCATCCAGCATGGACTGGGCAAGTTTCCTGACGGCGTCGTTCATGTCGGTCGGCCCCGCTGATGTGAGGCCGCCATACTGGCCGAGGGGCGGTTAACGGGCTGTTTCGCCGCCGCGCGTTTGCCGCACATCCTGCTGCTCGTCCAAGGCCGATACAGCCTGCCGGCCGGCACGGGTGATGGTGAAGGTGATGGCCTGACGGGATTGGTCATAGGACGACCGGCAGAAACCGGCATGTGCCAACTGCTCCAGCGTACGCAGCGTGCGAATGCCATGCGGCAGGCCATGCCAACGCTGATCGTTGCGGGACACGAGGATGGGCGATTGCTCCAGATGGCGCAGCGCCTGAATTTGCGAGTCGGAGAAGATGCGCATGTCCCCAAAGCTAGCGGTGGCGGTGCCACGGGTCTCTTGGCTCTAGGGGTGAATGGGTTCACCCATAAGGGCCGCAGGCCTACGCCAACAGGTGAGGGGTCAGCGCCCGATGGAATCAGAAGGGGCTGTCGCACTGCGCGACAGCCCCTCAAAAATGTCTGACTGAAAACAGCGGGTCAGACGCCCTTGCCGCTTTCCTCTTCCTCGAAGGTCACCGCGACATCGCTGTTTGCGGACAGGCGTACCTTGTCGCCTTCGACATCCGCGACAAGCCCAACCGAAATGTAGTGGTGGTGGCCTTTGTGACCTTCCGGATTGTCGTCCCGGGTCAGTTTGATGCGATCGCCTTCGACGCGATCGACCTTGCCCACATGGACGCCATCGGCACCAATGACTTCCATATGCTCACGAATGGATTCCAAACCGCTCATATCATGTCTCCGTTACGCGAATGGTCGCTTGGCGTAGATGCGTCAGGCAGCGTGGCCGCCAAGGCCTCTTGCCGGCTTTTCTTCGCGTGCGAAGCTGATGCGGCTGCGGCAGCTTTTCCATCGTGTCGGATCGAAGGTGCGGGCATTGATCTGATCGAGGGCGATCTCCGATTCCTCGAAGGTCAGCCCGTCCAGGTGGTAGATTCCCCAACGCAGATTGTACCGACCATCCACATTGCGGATGTCGATTTTCGGGGCCAGCCGTCTGATCATTGGTTCCTCCCGCTGATTGCGTCGAGGAAACGTCTGTGGAACCCTCGGGTTCCGCCGGAAGCGGGCTATTTCCGTGCCCGGCTAACGGTTATCCCTGCGCACCTGTTTCACTCGGGACCTTCGCCTTGAAGCTTTTTTTCCACGACGCGCAATCGCGCCATCGCCCGACACAATATCTCGTCCACGGAAAGATCGTCGAACCGCTGGAACGCCCGGAGCGGCCGGCAGTGATGCGGCAGAGCCTGGAAGGATGCGGGCTTGTGGCGGCGGCGCCCGAAAGCGCAGGTCTGGAGCCGATCCTCGCCGTCCATGCCGGCCACTATGTCGACTTCCTCGCCTCGGCCTATGACGAGTTCCGCAGCCTTCCGAATGCGGGGCCGGAAGTCTTGCCGAATGTCCACCCCTACGGCACCGCCAGCGTCGGGCTGGAGCCACGTCCGGAGCCTCGCACCAAAGGCATCCTCGGCCGAACCGGGTGGTATATCGGCGATCTGTCCTGCGCCATGATGGCCGATACCTTCGATGCGGCCCTGCATTCTGCCGACAGTGCCGTGGCGGCTGCGCGGGCCGTTATGACCGGAGAGCCGGCCGCCTACGCCCTGTGCCGTCCGCCCGGCCACCATGCCTATGCCGACCGGGCCTCCGGCTTCTGCTTCCTCAACAATGCGGCGATTGCCGCGCAGGAGTTGCGCAAGCGGTTCGAGCGGGTCGCCATCCTCGATTTCGATACCCATCACGGCGATGGCACGCAGGCGATCTTCTATCATCGGGACGACGTCTTCTTCGCATCCACCCACACGGACCCAAGCAACTATTACCCGCATTATTTCGGCTATGCGGACGAACGCGGAGCCGGGGCGGGCAGGGGGTGCAACCTCAATCTACCGCTGGCGCCGGGCAGCGGCGACGATGTCTATGCGGACGCGGTCGAGCGGCTCGCCGACGCGGTTTCGGCCTTTGGCGCGCAGGCGCTGGTGATTTCAGCCGGCTGGGACGCGCACCGGGACGATCCGCTATCGCGCCTCACGGTGACGACAGCGGTTTACGAGACATTGGGCGTCCTGCTTGCCGGGTTGGCCCTGCCGAGCGTCATCGTGCAGGAGGGCGGCTACTCCCTTGCCGCCGTTGCCGAAGCCGCGCCGGCCTTCGTTACGGCCTTTCGCGCCGGGCATCGCGTTGCCTGATCGTCAGCGCGGCACCGGCAGAAGGCCGCGCAGCCCGGTGCCGCCGGCAGCGAAGCTGTAGCCCAATCCGCGCCCGGCCATGAAGCGGGCGATGACCACGGAGGTGACGAAGCCGATGGTAAAGCCGGCAAGCACGTCGCTTGGGAAATGCGCCCGCACCACGATACGGCTGAGCGCCAGGCAGAAGCCGACAATGAAGATCGGCAGGCGCACCTGCGGCGCCAGCACCATGAAGGTGGCGGTTACGGCGCCCATGGTGGTGGAATGGCCGGACGGGAAGCTGGCGAACTGGTCTCCAAACCGCGCCAGCCGGAAGGCGAAGCTGCCATAGTCTTCCAGAAGAGCCGGTCGTGCCCGGCCGAAGGCGACCTTGAGTATGTTGGTGACGATACCGGCAAGGGCGACGGCACCAAACAGGTGGCAGGCATAGGCGTAGGTGCGGGCCAGACGCAGGCGCCCGGACGTTTCCAGCCGCCGCCAATCCACCGCGGTCAGCGCGATGATTACCCCCAGCATCGGCCAGATGTACCAGCGCACCAGGCCGATATCGGTGGCGATGCGCAGAAAGGCGAGGCTGCCTGCCGGCTCATCGAGCATGGCCAGGCTGATGCGCCTGTCGACCGGAAAGCTGGCGATCGCCAGGGCCGCGCCGATGCCTGCGATGCAGACCAGCGGGACGGAGAAGATGGGGGGATGGCTGCGGGAGGGCGCGCGGCGGACATCGTGCCAGACCTGACGCAATTGGGGTCCGATATGGCGCAAGCGATTCCCTTTCCGATGGCAGTTCGGCGGCTGGTTTTCGACCAGATAGGCGCAGCGCGTAGCAGAAACAGGGTTCGGGTGCAGCTTGCGTGCAGACGAAGGCTTGCCAAGCCGCACCGGCAAAGCTAGTAAGCCCAAGGCCCTCCGGCGTGCGGGCCTTGAGCGGAGCGTAGCGCAGTCTGGTAGCGCATCTGGTTTGGGACCAGAGGGTCGCAGGTTCGAATCCTGCCGCTCCGACCATGGCATCCAATCGCCGATCGGTCAGCGACAAGAAGGATGCCGCCATGGTTGCCCGTATCTATCGTCCAGCGCGTAACGCCATGCAGTCCGGCAAGGCGCGCACCCGGGTCTGGATCCTCGATTTCGAGCCGGCGAAGCCCAAGGTGGTGGAGCCGCTGATGGGGTACACCTCCAGCGGCGATATGCGGCAGCAGGTGCGCCTGACCTTCGACACGCGCGAACAGGCCGTGGAATACGCCGAGCGCAACGGGATCGCCTACGAGGTCGAGGATACGCCGCGCATCGCGCGCTCGCGCGTGTCCTATTCCGACAACTTCAAGTACGACCGGGTCCAGCCCTGGACGCATTGACCGAGGCGGCCTTTGCCGCTTCCCCGGCCCCGTAGCTCAGTGGATAGAGCACCGGCCTTCTAAGCCGATGGTCGCAGGTTCGAATCCTGCCGGGGTCGCCAACGAATTCAACTACTTAGACTGCGTATTACAACGGTTTCATGTTGCACCATGTTGCAACTGGCAATCGAGCGTTTCCAGTGGTTTGCGGTGAGGCTCGGCAAATCTATGCGACATGCATGCGACATGCGATCGACCTCTTCGACTAGAACAAATGCGTCCGATTTAGACATGATTGAAACCGAACGCCTGAGCCTACTCACGCCCGCCCTTAGCGATTTCGAAAACAGCTATGCCATGCATCGGAACGAGGTAATGGCGCGGTATACCGGGGGCACCTTGCTAAGTCGCGAGGACGTTTGGCGGAAGCTGCTGCAGCGAATTGGCCATTGGGCTGTCTACGGCTACGGCGTCTTCACTGTGCGGAGCAAGGTCGACGGCACTTTTGTTGGTGAGATTGGTCTAGCGCACTTTTGCCGAGGGTTTGGTGAATCCTTCGATGCGTTCCCCGAAGCAGCATGGATGATCGATGCCAAGGCTCATGGACAAGGTTACGCAAAAGAGGCTGCTGAGACCATCCATCGCTGGATGACCAACACGCACGCTATGGAGCGGTCAGTCTGCATCATCCATCCTGAGAATATTGGCTCACTGCGTGTTTGCGCGTCTCTAGGATACAAGCAGATTGGCCAAGTCGCCTATCGCAATGATCACCCATTGATGTTTGAACGCGTCACGTCCTGATCGCCCTGGATGCGTACTTTGCTGATCATATTCGGCAACTTTTGCCTTCGTCCTGAGACTCCCCCCATTGGAGTCCGAGGCGCTCGTCTTCATTCATGAGAACCCGGATGAGGCTGTCGCTTCCGGCTTGTCGCTGTTCCCGAACCTCAAGCCTGCGGTTGTCGAGGGTGGGCTGACGAGGTCGTGGCAAAGTAACGGCAGTTAGTCGATTGGCGAATTGGCGTATTTGAAACGTGGACTGCCCATGCGCGAGCCATCGCGCATGGGCAGTCGCCGAACCAGGGTACCGATGCGCACTCCCGATCGAAGGGCAGATCGCTACTTGGCTTGGTAGTAGACCTTCGTCCCGAACGCCGTGGCGGAGGTTAGCTCTCTGTCAGCCGCCGTATATTGGCTTGCACCACGGCTCGATAGTCGCCGATCACGCTGTCGGCGGGCTGGCCTTCTATCAGCGACGCGTAGGCCGCGCCGAAGGCCTGCACCTTTTCCGATACCATAAGTGTCGCTTCATCGATGGCGGCTGCGCCTCCCAGTCCGAGGCGGCACAACCGCAGATTGGCAGCCTGCTGCGACTCCAGAGCAAGCATCAGGATGTTCGCTCCGATCGATAGCAACGAGTTCACCCTGGCTAACCTCCGTTGACCGCGTGACCATCGAACTCTGCGAACGCAGAGCGGATCGCCTCAGCCTTGGTATCGTCATCGATATCGACTGAAACGGCAATCATGCCATCGAGCGCCTGATCGTAACGCTCATCCGTGCTCGGCTGGCCGCCCTTCGCATCGCTGCCGGCCAGTTCCTCACCGGCGGAATTATTATCGCCGACCGGGGAGATGAAGATCGATGTCCGCTCGACCTCATACTCCTGCACCAGACGCTCGACGGCCATTTCCGCGTTGCGTCGCGTTTCAAACTCAGCCTTCAGATTCGTGCCCATTCGAGCGTCTCCTTTTACCGGGAAGCCTTGTAGAGCTTCTGTGCGATTTCGAACATTTCCTCGGGGGCATAGTCCGGGGTGAATGCGGACGGCACGCCGACGAGTTGCGCGATCTTTCCGCCTTCCGGATGACCTTCGACAACCTCCAGCTCACCGGCCGGGTCGTCGGGCAACGCGACTTCGCCATTGCCCCATATGCCGGCCATCTCGCGATAGTCGTCCGGGCTGAACGTGTAGAGGCGGCGGTGTGATCCTTCGTCCAGATATTTCTGGCATTCCGGGATCTTGGACAGCGGGATGTTCGGCGTGGGCAGGAATTTGTCGAGATCGACGCCCGTTACCTTCTTCAAGGCCAGTGCGTAAGCATGGGCGTGCACGGAGCCGCGAACCAGCAGATATCCGCAAACCTCACGTCCCGTGGGATCGGTTAGCGTCTCATAGACCCGCAGCTTATGGAGGCGGGCGCCGCATTCCAGGTGGAAGTTATGCAGTAGATCGACGATCACGTTCCCGGTCGTCGTGACGAAATCGTTGTTCCAGGAAATGCCGTTCGAGTTGACCGGCATTGCTCCGCCGGCGCCGGACAGGAACGCGGCCGCGTTGCGCATATCCTTCATGTCCTCGAAGGGCGCCCCGGAAATGTCGCCCCCGTCGCCAGCATCCGCATCCGGCTTGTCGGGGCCGTTGGCAAGCATCGCAACGCCGTTGGATACCAGCTCCACGTGCCCCAGCTCTTCGGCGGTGATGGAGGCCACCAACGAGTAGAATGGCTTGAGCTTGTCCTTGGAACGAAAATTGAAGCTCTGGAACATGTAGTTTCCGAGCGTCGACATCTCGCCGTACTTGCCGCCCAGCAGTTCCTGCAGCGCTGCGGCGGCGTTGGGGTCTGCTCGCTTCGGAGCAGGCAATTCCGCTTGCAGTCTATCGACACGCATGAACATGGCTGTTCCTCCTGTGAAAGAAAACCAACACAGCGTGGAGGGCGTCGTTCCGATCTACCGGGTGTGACGTATGCGCCCACCGTAGGATCGAGCCTGCGATGGACAATCGAAGCTACGTGTAAAGCCTGATGATTGCCAAAAGCACGCGGCGACCCCATATAATGGTAGGCGGCTACCGCTGCCTCCGGGTTTTCC
The DNA here is from genome assembly GCF_001463885.1 of Aureimonas altamirensis. Lineage (GTDB taxonomy): Bacteria > Pseudomonadota > Alphaproteobacteria > Rhizobiales > Rhizobiaceae > Aureimonas > Aureimonas altamirensis. The sequence continues at coordinate 36,977 of NZ_BBWQ01000017.1, forward strand.
GCGCAGTTGCGCGATCAGATCACACGCCCGGCCTGAAAGTTTTCATGAAAAATACTTCCCACCAGCGTTTGCTCGCTGAAAGGCTGTTCATGCCGATCGTAAGCTCGGCAGGGGCAAGCTCACTTGCCGTCCCGTCAGCCACGACGGAGACGAAGGAAAAATCCGCGCGCCTCAAGGCGCTGCGTCTCGCGCGTGATGCGGAGCAGCGGGTAAAGAAGCTGTCCCCCGTATGATCGCTGCCCGCAAGCGAGGCCGCGATTGGCGACGCTCTCTGGCGGTCGTCGCATTCATCATGATCTGTGCCGGGACCAGCTACCTATCCTTGCTGCGGTGAGCCTTGGCGCACATGCGCAGCGCTTTGAGCGCGAACTATCGGCCTGGCCAACTTATTGAGATTGCATCCGTCGCCGAGAGCGCCGTAGCCGTTGGGTTACAGCCCCGGCGGCATCCTGTTGCTGTGCATGGGACGCTTCCATCGGCCGCATGAGTTTGCCAAATAGCCCGGCATGGCTTATATAAGCGGCATCGATCTTGTTACGAATGATGTTTCCGCGCTTCGGCGCTTTCGCACTCTCCTCTTCAATTTCGAGCAGCATGGCGACGGCTTCCGGCCGGGCGCTGGCATATAACGCCGGTTGAAAGGAATTCATCATGGCTACTGGAACGGTTAAGTTTTTCAACACCACCAAGGGCTTCGGCTTCATCGAGCAGGACAATGGCGGCGCCGACGTATTCGTGCACGCTTCCGCCGTGGAACGCAGCGGAATGAGCAGCCTGGTCGACGGTCAGAAGATCAGCTTCGATGTCGTCACGGATCAGCGGAACGGCAAAAGCTCTGCCGAGAACATCCAGAGCGCCTGACTCTGTCAGAATGCCGGACGATAATGGAAGGGGCTGCCACGCGGCCCCTTTTTCGCGTCTGCAGCAGAGATGCTGCCGCAGATCGCTCAAGCGCCTACCGGCCGTGAATGCCGCGGACCTGATCCGCGACCTCGACAACCGCACCATACGGCAGCTCGATCATTCCCCACTCGGCAAAGCGGCGGCGTGACACGTCCGTACTGACCATCAACGTGATCCCGACATGTCGGGAATCCACTTGGATGCGTTGGAACAGCCCCTGGACGACGTCACGCGGGCCTTCCAGAACCTGCATCACCTCGAGCCGGCGTATGCCCATGCAGCCCGTGATGCCAACCCGCGTGTTCATGGCCGAGAATTTCGATGCAAGCCGCTTCGCATCCTGCTCGGAGATCTCCTCGAGCAGGGTGCTGATGTAGCAGATCGTATGAAGCGGTTCTTCGCTCAAGCGGCACTCCCCAAACCAGATGACAGTGCCAGACGCTCTGCCTGTGAGAACCATCCAGACCGGTATGCCTGCAGCCAGCGCGTACCGATACCAAACCAGACGATAGATCAATTGTTCCACGCCTGGCCTGCGTTTCGGCGTCGATCCACCAGAAGTCAATACCGTTGACTATCTAGGATTGGTTGTCTCGAACCTCTTCTACCTTGCCTCCCGATTTCGGCCGATTGGCAGAACGCCGAGGTCGATTCATGGCGCGAAAGTCTTCATGCGGTGGCCCTCTTTTGGGGGAGGAATGAGACTTTCGAAGCGCTTTCCCTTCGCCGGACGCGCTGTAGTTTGCGGCCAGATGCTCAGTTTCAGGGCAAGTCGTTCAGGCCATTGTTTTAACTATATAGAAGTTTATTAGAATGTTTCAGTTGCGTCGTTTTCGCCAGATGGTTCTGGCGTCGTCCAGCCTCGTTCTCATTTCCGGGTATCATGCTGCGGCACAATCTTTGGTCGTCGACAGCCCGCCGGACTATATCGTGGGAGGGATCGAGTCCTATCCCGGCGTGGAGATCGGGCCGAACAATATCGGCACGGTCATCGTAGGGCCGGGTAGCACGTTGACCTCCACCGGCCCGATCGTGATCGGCCGCAATGCGGGCTCCAGCGGCACGCTCGTCATTGGCGCGCCGGCCGGCAGCGCGCCGGTTGCGCCTGGCGTCGTCAACGCACCGACGATCGACTTCGGCGCCGGTTCTGCCCGCCTGGTCTTCAACCATGACGATCCAGCCTATGATTTCGGCGCCGGACTTGTCGGCGGGCCGAATGCCGTCGTCAGTCTGGAATCCGGACGGACGATCTTCTCCGGCGACAGTTCGGCGTTCAATGGCGTGGTCGAAACCGTTGCCAACGTGCACGACAAGGTCATCCAGGTGGACGGCATTCTCGGCGGCACGCTGAACATTGCGTCGGGCTCCGAGCTGGAAGGCATCGGAACCGTCCAGAATGTTATTGCTGCAGGCTCCATCAGGCCGGGTGGCAATGGCGCGTTCGGCACACTCACGATCAACGGCGATTATGTGGGGCAGGGCAATTGGGTGGAGATGGATACGGTTCTGGGCGACGACTCGTCCGTAACCGACCGGCTCATCATCCGTGGAAACAGCAGCGGCGACTCGACCCTGGTCGTCAACGATCGCTCCGGTATCGGAGCCCCGACGAACGAAGGCATCCTTCTTATCCAGGTCGATGGCGCGTCGAACGCCAATTTCGTGCTGGATGGCTATTACACCGACCAGAACAACCGCAGCGCGATCATCGCCGGGGCCTATTCCTACTCGCTGTACAAGGGGAGCGTCAGCAACCCGACGAACGGCAACTGGTACTTACGGTCGATCGCCAAGGATGCGCCGCCGGACCCGACCGATCCGACAACCCCCGTCGATCCGACCGACCCGACCGATCCGACGACGCCCGTCGATCCGACGAATCCGTCGGTGCCCGGTACGCCGACCGATCCGGACAGGCCCGGCTTTCCGACCGATCCCATCGGTTCTGACCCGGCCACCGATCCGCTTTATCAACCAGGCGTGCCGTTGTACGAGGCCTATCCCTCGCTGCTGCTCGACATGAACCGCCTGCCCACGCTGCGCCAGCGCGTCGGCAACCGGATATGGTCGGGCACGGCCGATCCGAAGCCATTCCAGAAGGGGGCGCTATCCAACACGCCGCCGCAGGATCTGGTCGACGGGCGGGCCGTCTGGGGGCGTATCGAAGGCCGCGGGTTCGACATCACGCCGGACCGGTCGGCAAGTGGCTGGCAGTCCGACGGCTCCCTCTGGCGTATCCAGGCCGGAGTGGACTTTCCGGTCTATGAGGCAGCGGGCGGCGACGTTCTCGTAGGCGGCGTCTGGCTGCATCATGGACGCGGCTCTGCCGATGTGGACTCCTTTGCCGGGTCCGGCACCATCGATACGACAGGGTCGGGCGTCGGCGCCTCGCTAACCTATTACGCCCAGAACGGCTTCTACGTGGACGGGCAGGTGCAGGGCACCTGGTACCAGACGGATATCTGGTCCGACACGCTCAACATGGTCGAGGCCGACGGCAATGACGGCTTCGGCTGGTCGGCCAGCGTGGAAGTGGGGCGCAGCTTTGACATCGCTTATGAGTGGTCGGTGGCACCGCAGGCTCAGTTGATCTACAGCAGTGTCGATTTCGACGACTTCACCGATGGCATGGGTGCCGGTGTCCGGCTGCTGCGCGGCGACAGCCTTGTCGGCCGCCTGGGCGTTTCGCTGGATCACGAGACGACCTGGCAATCCGCAAGTGGCGATACGCGCCGCCTGCAGACCTACGGCCTCGTCGATGTGCGCCAGGAATTCCTGGATGGCACAAGGATTGAGGTCGGCGGTATTCCACTCGACTCCAGCACCGGCGATACGTGGCTGGGCGGCGCACTCGGCGCTACCTACAATTGGTCGGACGATGCCTGGTCGGTGTACGGCCAGGTGGGCGTTGCCAGCGATCTTGGCGATTTCGGCGACAGTATAGAGGTGTCCGGCACGGCAGGGCTGCGCGTCAGGTTCTGACGCGGCCCATTCGGCGAGTTGCGGCTATGGCCGCCTCGCCATATATCCAGCCATTCTAAAAGGCATCGATGGCCCGTAGCATGACTGGACCGGCGTACATGGACGAATTGACCTCGACCACCCGAACATCGTCGATGCCCGCCGGGCATCCAAGGGTGCCGCCGGCGCGCGTCGGCATCCTGGTGGCCAATCTGGGGACGCCCGATGGCTACGACTACTGGTCCATGCGCCGCTATCTGAACGAGTTTCTGTCCGACAGGCGCGTGATCGACTACCCGCGCTGGAAATGGCAGCCGATCCTGCAGACGGTGATCCTGGCGAAGCGGCCGTTCAGTTCCGGCGCCAACTACAAGTCGATCTGGAACGAAAGCCTGAACGAAAGTCCGCTGCTGACCATCACGCGCCGGCAGACGGACAGACTGCGCGAGACGCTGGCCGCACGATACGGCGATGCCGTGATCGTGGATTTCTGCATGCGTTACGGCAATCCGTCGGTGGAATCGGTGGTATCGCGGATGGTGGAAGAGGGGTGCACGCGCATCCTCTATTTTCCGCTGTACCCGCAATATGCGGGCGCAACCGTCGCCACCGCCAACGACCAGTTCTTCCGCGCTCTGATGAAGCAGTTTCGGCAGCCGACCGCACGGGTGGTCGACGCCTATTTCGAGCATCCGCTCTACGTCGAGGCGCTGGCGCAATCGGTCGAGCGCGCCTACGCGCAGGCGGATAGCCGGCCTGAAAAGCTCGTCGCTTCCTATCATGGAATGCCGAAGCGCTATCTGATGCAGGGCGACCCGTATCATTGCCAATGCCAGAAGACGACGCGGCTGCTGCGCGAACGCCTGGGTTGGGCGGCCGACAGCATTGATACGACGTTCCAGTCGGTGTTCGGCCCGGAGGAATGGCTCAAGCCCTATACGGTCGAGCATGTGGCGGAACTGGCCAAGCGGGGTATCCGCCATATCGCGGTGGCTTCGCCAGCCTTCAGCGCGGATTGCATCGAGACGCTGGAAGAGATCAACGGCGAAATCCGCGAAGCCTTCCTGCATGCCGGCGGAACGCAGTTCACCTACATTCCGTGCCTTAACGACGACGACGCCCATATCCGCGCCTTGTCGACGATCATCACGGAGAACCTGTCCGGATGGCTGGCACCCGCAGCGGAAGCTACCTGATAATCCGCTCAGGTTTCCCCGGCTGATTCCCGCTCCACCGCGATGATTTCACTGTGCTGGCCAACCGCGCTCGGCACCGATTCCATGGGGGCGCGTACCACGTGGAAATGCGCAAGCTTTGGGAACCGCAGAGAAAAAGCCATTTCCGGTTGTGGATCCGGTGCCGCATATCCACCCGATCACGGCGCAGAACACCATGCGTAGAAGTTTGATCTTGTGGTGATTTTGGATGGAGGCCTCGGCCGGAATCGAACCGGCGTGCAAGGATTTGCAGTCCTCTGCGTAACCACTCCGCCACGAGGCCCCAACGGCGCTGTACCTACTGGCTCCCATGGGTTTGCGCAAGGGGGGCAAATCTCATTCTGAAAAGCCGTTCCTTGCGCCATTCTGAAAAGCCGTTCGGGCATTGTTTTGCGAGTGGTGGCCGCCGTGCCTATGGGGCGAATTAACTTTCCCCGTCGGAAGTAGGCGGTAAGCTGGGCCACTGCGGATCGGAGCCCGGTGCATGTGCAATCTCTACTCGCTGACCAAAGGGCAATCGGCCATTGTCGGGCTTACGCGATCGCTGCACGACCGCACCGGTAACCTGCCTCCGATGCCTGGAATATTTCCGGACTATCCGGCGCCGGTCGTCCGCACCGGCGCTGACGGCGAGCGGGAGTTGACGCTCATGCGCTGGGGCATGCCGTCGCCGCAGTTCGTCCTGAAGGGCCGTAAAGTGGATAGCGGCGTCACGAACATCAGGAACACAGCAAGCCCGCATTGGCGCCGGTGGCTTGGGCCCGCAAACCGCTGCCTGGTGCCGCTGACCAGCTTTTCCGAATACGACACGATCGACGGCAAAAAGGTGCCTGTGTGGTTCGCCTTGTCGGCAGATCGGCCGCTATGCGTCTTCGCCGGTATCTGGACGAACTGGACCAGCACGCGAAAGGTGAAAGAGGGCGAGGTAAATGCCGACCTCTACGGCTTCCTCACATGCGAGCCGAACGCGGTCGTCGGGCCGATCCATCCAAAGGCGATGCCCGTCATACTGACGACTTTCGAGGAAATGGACGTGTGGATGCGTGCGCCTTGGGAGGAGGCGAAGGCGCTGCAGCGACCGTTGCCGGACGACGCGTTGATGATCGTCGCTCACGGCGACAGGGAGGATGGTCGTAGGGAAGAGGGCTAGGAATCTCGCCGCAGCATTCGCATGGCCGTTTCGATCCGTCGTTCGCTTCGCTCGCCCGTAACGATTCTCGGCTAGGCTAAGCATGGCCGCATCTACTGCATCCGGCGCCCAGCCGTTGGCATCGGCAAAATCCCCGACCTCGTTTAAGGCGAACTACACTGCCTCTTCGCATTCCAGCATATAGTTGGGGTGGCCGTGCTTGAAGCGGGTCGACCGGATCATTGGCAGGCTCCTTGTGGATGACCTGCCAACAACATTGACGTGCGGGTGTTCCGATAAGGGACGAGGTCTCGCGGCACTTATCAGATGCGTTGGCCGCAGGGTGCGCGGTTTGCTGGGGGCGGCAACCGCTACAACGACTAAGTCCCGGTAAAATATGGTCGGGCGCTCAGGATCTAACGGTGGACCCTTCGGTGTGAACGATGCCAATTCAGTGAAAATTGTTCCGGATCAGATCAGCTATGGGGTGGAATACGGACTGGTGGCTTTCGTCTAGTGACCCACAAATGCCGACATCGAAACCGCAGGCCGTATGGCCTGCGGCAGAGCGAGCGGACTAATGAGCCCCTTCGGATGCCGATGGATGATCGCCAATGAAGTGCGTCTTGGTGAACACAGCCATGTCGACAGGATTGGGCAATCTGACGTCCGTTAAATCAGGAACGCGCTTCGCGACAGGATCATATGTGCGGGCAATCTGAGAGATCATGAGAAACACCAATTCTCGGTCATCCGCAAAGGTCCTCAGAGCTACCATCTGTTCGGACAGTTGTGGGTGTGTTCGTTTCTGATCCATCAATTGCAAATAGTCGACTGCGATCACCGTTCCAGGCCGAGCTGACTCCGCCTTGGCAATGATGTAGTCCGCACAAATATAGTCTGAACAGTCGAGTCTGAAAGCGTCTCCATACTGTCTGGCATCAAAGCCTATTAATGCGAAACGCGCATAAACTTCCGCTTCGGTATACTCGAGTGTAAAGAACATGCCCTGTTTGCCGTCCTTCAGGGCCTCAGCCACGATTTCCAAGGCAAGCAGAGTCTTTCCTTGTCCCGGACGTGCTCCAATAAGCATCACTTCGCCATGTTTCAGGCCTGCATACAGCTTGGCCGCAGACGAACTTGACGTATGCTTAGCTGCAAGCAGGCTCCAACTACTGAAACCTTCTGCCGCAGCAACTCGGTCAAGGGCGACATTGAGATCAACTCCCTGGCTACGGGCGAGCTGTTTTGCCGTGCGCTTGAGATGATAGATTGGTGCTGAGAGCTTCATAATACCCTTCCAGTGCGAGCCTTGTCAGCAATCCCTCCTTTTGCTTTCGGCCGGAACTTGGCTGGGTTTATTACTCGCCCTGCATGATATTTACTTTCCCAGCGGAGGGGGGCGGCGTGGGCAACACCAGAATCAAACAATAGCACCATGTCGGCTTTTGGGGAAGAATTCCAAGCGCTGGGATGTCTCACATGGGGTCGAAAGCAGACATTGTAGAACTGTCTGATCCTAGACACTACCCGCTACATGACACAGGGACGGATCACGAACTCCGCTGGATCACCGGTGCGTCTGTTGTGCTCGCGCAAACTAGGCCAGGCAGTAACTCTTTTCATAGCTACCGGATGAATGCTCCGATCCCGCCGCCTAGCGCACTGTTGTCGGCCGGGTAATGGCGCCAGTAAAACTGGGACATTAAATGGTCTATCGGGCGGAGCGGGGCCCCTGAATCGGCAGTTGCCTATCGCAAACCTGTCAAGCAAAGGATGCGTGCGCGTCCTCGCCGAGTCCATCCGAAATTTCATTCTGGAAATGCCTGAAAACCCCGGATACTCAACGGCCGAAAAATGCCTGTTCCGGACGATTTCTGGCGTGCTTTTCAGAATGCCGATTGCTTTGATTAGGGTGTTAGAGGCGTTGCAGTCCTTTGCGTAACCACTCCGCCCCGAGGCCCCAACGGCGCTGTACCGACTGGCACGAGGGGGGATGCGCAAGGGGCTTTCGCAGGGAAATTGCCGTTCAGGCCGGCAAGCTAATGTCCGCGTCCCTTGCCCGTCGGTTCGATATGCGGAAGCCGACCGATGATTCGCTGCGGGCGACCCTTGCGCCGTCCCCAGCGCACCGTCGTGCGGCGTCGCCAGCGGCGTACCGAAGCGAAATCGACCGAAAGGATCAGCAAGCCAACAGGCAGCATCCAGATGCCGAGGACAGGCAGGAAGCTGAAGATGCCCCCCGTCACGAAAGCCGCGCCCGTGGCGACGCGCGCGGGACGTGAAGCGGGCAGGCGTACGCTGCGACCGAAAACTTCGATCGCATTGCCGCGCAGCCTGACATAGCTGCCGCCTTTTCGCTTTTCCGTGTCCATGTCCGGTGATCAATCTTTCAACAAAAGAGCGTGCGCCCCACCAATTCCTATAAGCGGCTAATCATGGCAACTTCTAGGGAGCAGGCGTGACGGACAGCGAGATTTTTTGCGATAGGGTGCTTGGCAAGACGGCGAGGGGTTTGCTATAGGCACCCTCGCTCAGGCAGAGCCAGAGCATTCCCCGGTAGCTCAGCGGTAGAGCAATCGACTGTTAATCGATTGGTCGCTGGTTCGAATCCGGCCCGGGGAGCCACTTCTCCTTATTTTCATGCATTCCGAAGATTCGGGTCGCCGCCCGCTACGCGTCGCATCGTGCATTTGCGGCAGGCTGTGAACATGGTGCCCGCCTTGCGCAGGTGCAAGCCGATCGGCCCGATCCGGCCCGGCAAAGTGATGGGGTAAATTCAGCGCGCCGGGAGGCGCTCGCTTGCACCCCGGGGCCAGCGGATTTATGGAAGCCTGCATATCGGATTGCAGGAGACCGCCGGCATGGATTTCTCAGAGGCGCGTATCAAGATGGTGGACAATCAGGTCCGCACCTCGGACGTGACGGACCACGCGGTCCTGCGCGCGATGCTGACCGTACCGCGCGAGCGCTTCGTCCCCGAAGACAAGCGGGTCTTCGCCTATATCGGCGACGAGATCTCGCTCGGAGGGGGGCGCTACCTGATGGAAGCGGCGCCGTTCTCCCGGCTGCTGCAGCTGGCCCGGATCCAGCCCACGGATGTCGTTCTCGATGTCGGGTGCGGTCTCGGCTATTCGGCCGCCGTGCTTGCCGAAATCGCCGGTTCGGTCGTGGCGCTCGAGGAAGACGCCGCGCTTGCGGATGCCGCAACCCAAAACCTGACCGGGACGAACACCCTGTCGTCGGTCGTCGTCACCGGGCCGCTGAACGAGGGATACGCCAAGGAAGGCCCCTTCGACGTGATCCTTTTCGAAGGGGCGGTCGATGCGGTTCCGCCCGTCTTCTTCGACCAGCTGCGGGAGCGTGGGCGCCTCGTGGTCGTGGAAGGGCGCGGCAACGCGGCCGCGGCGCGGCTCTACTCCAAGGAGGACGGGCTCGTCTCCAGCCGTTTCGCTTTTAATTGCAGCCTTCGGCCACTGCCCGGATTTGCGGCCAAACCGCAATTCGTGTTTTAGGCAAGCAATTCGCGGTAGTGTCGATCCGGGCTGCCGACCGGATGGCGCATAACTGTTATCCATCGGTCACACCTGCAGCCCAAAAGGTGAATTGCAATTGGGTTCGCACTGGCGTCCGGTTAACGCAAAGTGCATTTCTTTAATGCTGAGGGGCGTGGCGCGGCGGTTGTCGTCGTGTGCGAGTAAATTTGGGAGCGTCCGGTACGCTTCCGCGAAGCGGGGTATTTCAATGCGGAAGAGTTTCTTCCTCACGTCGGCGATGTCGCTGGGCCTTCTAGTTGCCGGCATGGGAGTCGCCAGTGCCGATACCCTGCGCGAAGTTCTCGCCAAAGCCTACTCCAACAATCAATCGTTGAATGCGTCTCGTGCGGCCCTGCGCGCCACCGACGAAAACGTGCCCCAGGCACGCGCCGGCTTGCGGCCTACGCTTTCGCTGGGCGCCAGCGCCTCGGCGACGCGCAGCCGAACGACGCGTGGCGACGGCCTGCCGCGGATCAACGGTCGCGGCGGCGTGCTGAGCAGCGGCATCGAGCTGAACCAGGTTCTGTTCGACGGCTTCCAGACGCCGAACAACATCCAGTCTACCCAGGCCGCCGTGCGCGCCGGGCAGGCCGATCTTGCCAATACCGTGCAGAATACGCTTCTCGATACCGTCACGGCCTATATGGACGTGATCCGGGATCGCCAGATCGCCGAGCTTCGCCGCCAGAACCTGGCCTTCCTTCGCGAGCAGGTGCGCGCCGCCAATGCCCGCTTCGACGTGGGCGAGGGTACACGCACCGACGTGGCGCAGGCCGAGTCGGAAGAGGCCCTGGCAACCGCGCTTCTGAACAGCGCGCTCGCGCAGGTCGCCTCCAGCGAGGCCGTGTACCTGCAGGTGATCGGCGATCCGGCCGGCGACCTGTCGCCCGGCACGCGCCCGCCGTCGCAGCTTGAGCCGCAAAGCATTGCAAGCGCGCTGTCGATCTCGCAGGCCGAGCACCCCGCCATTGCGGCCGCCCTCTTTGCGGTCGACTCCGCCGCCTACGAGGTGAAGTCGCGTGAAGGCCGTGCCCTGCCTCAGGTAAGCGTGGGCGCTTCGGTCGACAACAGCTATTCCTCGACCTCGCCGGCCGCCGCAACCGGGCTGCCGGGCGTCGATATCGATGTCGGCTCCAGCAACGAACTCTCCGCCAGCGTGGGCGCTACGCTGACGATTCCCCTGTATCAGGGCGGCCTTGTTGCCTCGCAGGTGCGGCAAGCCAAGGAAGTCCTCGGGCAGCGCCGTATCGAGGTGGACAGCATCCGCGATCAGGTGCGCGCGGCGGTGGCATCCGCCTGGGCGCTCATCCAGGCGGCGGAAGCCAACGTGACCGGTTATCGGGCGCAGGTGGCGGCGGCGCGTCTGGCGCTGAACGGCGTCCAGGAAGAGCGGACGGTGGGCCAGCGCACGACGCTGGACGTGCTCGACGCGCAGGCCGATGTCATCAGCGCCCAGATCCTGCTGGCCGGTGCGCAGCGCGACGTCATCGTGCGCTCGTATGAGCTGCTGTCTGCCGTGGGCCGCCTGTCGGCAACACAGCTGGCGCTGAACGTCCAGACCTACGATCCGGAAGTTCACTACCAGGCCGTGCAGAACAAGTGGCATGGCATGAAGACGCCCGACGGCCGCTGACATCTGAAGAAAGTGTTGAAAAATCCCCTCAAGGTTTAACCGACAACCTTGAGGGGGATTCATGTAAGGCGGCTTGTCGGTTACGCTCTACCCAATGATTCTCGCGGCCTTCGCGAGGCGATATCGGGGATTGCGGGATGCGTAGGGCAAACGGCGCAGCCGAGCCGTCGATGGACGAGATACTGGCGTCCATCAGGCAGATCATCGAAAGCAGCGACAGCGAGCGGATTTCGGCGCGGAGCGCCGAGCCGGTTCATGCGGATGTCGCGGCAGGCACGACTGCTGGCGCAGCCAACTGGAACGAGCATAGCGAGGCAGCCTACACGCTGCGGCCATCCTATGAGGGGTCCGTCGCCTATGATCTCGCCCCCGACGATCAATGGTACGCGGAAGAGCCCGTAGCCGAACAGGTGCCGGAAGCCGAACCCGTAGCAGATGCGTGGGCCGACGATGGTGGCGACATGCAGCCGGCCTATGTCGCGGAGCCGGAAGAGCCCGCCATGCCTGCTTACGCAGCCAACAACGACGAGCCCCGGATGCGCGAGTATCGGGACGCGATCCTGCACGATCAAAGGTTCGACGATGCGCTCGTCAATGCCGAACCGCTGATCTCGGAAGATTCGGAAGCTGCCATCAATGCGTCCTTTGCCGAGCTGACGGAGGCGATCCGTGCCGGTGAACTGCGCTCGCTGGAAGAGATGGCGCAGGAGATGCTGCGACCGATGATGCAGCAATGGCTGGAAGAAAACCTGGCGCGTACCGTGCAGGAGATCGTACGCGAGGAAATAAGGCGCGCCGTTACCCGCGGGCGTTGATTCCGGCCGGGCCTTCGCGCACCGACGCGCCGCCGCGTGGCCGTTTCCGTTGACAGGGCCGAAAGCTTGCCTGTAACCGATGGCCGACCAAGTCTGGCCGCAACGGACCCGCATCATGATCGAGAAGACATACGACGCCGCTCAGGTTGAGCCCCGTATCGCAAATCTGTGGGACGAGGCGGGTGCGTCGCGCGCCGGCGCCGGGGCGCGTCCGGGCGCGGAAGCCTATTCGATCGTCATTCCGCCGCCGAATGTGACGGGCTCGCTGCATATCGGCCATGCCCTCAACAACACGCTGCAGGACATTCTTGTCCGGCACAAGCGCATGCTGGGGGCGAACGTGCTTTGGCAGCCCGGCCTGGACCATGCGGGCATCGCCACGCAGATGGTGGTGGAGCGTCAGATGGCCGCCCGTGGCGAGCCGGGACGGCGCGAGATCGGCCGGCAGGCCTTTATCGACAAGGTTTGGGAATGGAAGGCCGAGTCGGGCGGGTCCATTCTTGGCCAGCTTCGCCGGCTTGGCGCTTCGTGCGACTGGTCCCGCGAGCGATTCACCATGGATGAGGGCCTGTCGCGGGCCGTCCGCAAGGTCTTCGTGCAACTGTACCGCGAAAACCTGATCTACAAGGACAAGCGGCTGGTCAACTGGGATCCGAAGCTGCGGACGGCCATCTCGGACCTCGAGGTCGAGCAGCGCGAGATCCACGGCCATCTCTGGCATATCCGCTACCCTGTCGACGGGCAGTCCTACGACGTGTCCGACCCTTCAAGCTTCGTGGTGGTCGCGACGACCCGGCCCGAGACCATGCTGGGCGACAGCGGAGTGGCCGTCAATCCGGAAGACCAGCGCTATGAGGACCTGGTCGGGCGCAAGGTGCGTATACCGCTGGTCGGGCGCCTGATCCCGGTGGTGGCCGACGATTATGCCGATCCGGAAGCTGGCTCCGGTGCGGTGAAGATCACCCCCGCGCACGACTTCAACGACTTCGAGGTGGGCCGCCGCAACAATCTGCGTGCAATCAACATCCTGGCTCCGGATGGCACAATATCGCTGCGCGACAACGCCGAATTCCTGGAAGGGCTCTACGCCGAAGACGGCGAGCGGGCCATCGGCATGTTCGAGGGGCTCGACCGCTTCACGGCCCGCAAGCTGCTTGTGGATTGGCTGGAAGAGGAAGGCTACCTCGCCAAGGTGGACGACCATGTCCACATGGTGCCGCACGGCGACCGTGGCGGGGTGCCGATCGAGCCTTATCTGACGGACCAGTGGTACGTGGATGCGGTGACGCTGGCAGAGCCGGCGATTGCCAGCGTGCGCGCCGAACGCACGAAATTCGTGCCCCGCAACTGGGAGAAGACCTATTTCGACTGGATGGAAAACATCCAGCCATGGTGCATCTCTCGGCAATTGTGGTGGGGACACCAGATCCCGGCATGGTACGGCCCGGACGGGGAAATCTTCGTCGCCGAAGAGGAAGAAGAGGCCTTCGCCACGGCACTGGCCCATTATGTGGTGAATGGCACCCTGACGGATTCGCAAGCGCGCGCGATGGCCGACGATCCGGATGGCATCCAGCAGCTTCTGACGCGTGACGAGGATGTGCTCGACACGTGGTTCTCTTCCGCACTCTGGCCGTTTTCGACGCTGGGCTGGCCGGACGAGACGAAAGAGGTTGCCACTTATTACCCGACCAGCGACCTGATCACCGGCTTCGACATCATCTTCTTCTGGGTTGCCCGGATGATGATGATGGGTCTCCATTTCATGGACAAGGAGCCCTTCGACACCGTCTACGTGCACGCGCTGGTGCGCGACAAGACCGGCGCCAAGATGTCGAAGTCCAAGGGCAACGTCATCGATCCGCTCGAGCTGATCGACGAATACGGGGCCGACGCGCTGCGCTTCACGCTGGCCATCATGGCCGCCCAGGGGCGCGATGTGAAACTGGACCCGCAGCGCATTGCCGGCTACCGCAATTTCGGCACCAAGCTCTGGAACGCCACGCGCTTTGCCGAAATGAACGGGGCGGTGCACGGCAAGGCCTTGTCCGCGGACGATGTCCAGCTTCCGCTGAACCGGTGGGTCCTGACCGAGCTTGCGCGCACCGTGTCGAGCGTCGACGAGGCGCTGGCCGCCTATCGGTTCAACGATGCATCCGGGGCGCTGTACCGGTTTGTCTGGAACACCTATTGCGACTGGTATCTGGAACTGGCCAAGCCAGTCTTCATGGCCAATGACCCGCGGGCCCAGCAGGAAACGCGGCTCGTCACGGGCTATGTGCTGGACAGGATCTATGCGCTGCTGCACCCGTTCATGCCCTTCCTGACGGAAGAGCTCTGGTCGGTCACCGCACCGAAGGAGGGGGGCCGGCCGGCCATGCTGTGCCTGTCGGAGTGGCCAAGGGACGCGTTTGCAGACGAGACATCTGCCGCCGACATCAACTGGCTGATCGACCTCGTGACGGAAATCCGCTCGGTGCGGGCCCAGATGAATGTGCCGCCCGGCGCCGAAATCCGCCTGCTGGCCCTCGGTGCGGATGAGGCAACGTGCGAAAAGCTTGTGCGCCACGAGGCATCGTTGCGCCGGCTGGCGCGGCTGTTCGATATCGAGAATGCGGCGCAATCGCCCGATAATTCGGCCCAGATCGTCAGCGCCGGCGTCACCTATGCGCTGCCGCTGGAAGGCATCATCGACATTGCCGTGGAAAAGGCACGACTGGCCAAGGCCATCGCCAAGCTGGAAGACGAAATCTCGCGCATAGACAAGAAGCTCCAGAACGAGCGTTTTGTGGCCAATGCGCCTGAAGAGGTGGTCGAGCAGGAGCGTGAGAAGCGCGCGGCCTACGAGCAGGAGCGCGATGCGCTGGCACAGGCGGCGCACAGCATCGGCTAATTCTGTTGTTTCCCAGCAACATGGAGCGCCAACTCTTCCGTATACGGAAGACAATTACAGGCGGATGGCAATGGCCATCCGCCTTTATTTTTTAAACGGTTCAATAAGTTAGTCTCGAAGTCTCTTATTTGAATTTAGTTACCTAGGGTTGCCCAGGCCTGCCGGGCACTGTTGCAAATTCTGCGTGACATCATACCGTCGCATGAAAGAGTGCCGGGCTGGCGGCACCTACGGGGGGAATGCGACATGGGTAGACTGGGTGGGCTTCTGGCGTCGGCAGCGATGTTCGTGGCGGCTGGATCGGGCGCTGCTTCGGCGGCGGGCTTCCAGCGGGGTATCGCCGATACGGATATCCTGTACGAGCCGGGGATGTTCTCCGCACGCTTCGGCATGACCTATGTCAGCCCTGAACGCGGCTTCTCGTCCATCGAGGGCGTGTCCGGCGATTACGGCCAGTATACCGGCACCTACCGGCTGCCCAGCCCCGCCATCAAGTTCGGCAACGGGCCCTTCGCCTGCGCCGGAACCTATATCGAAAGCTTCGCGGCCGAGGCGAACTACTCGAGCCTCCCGGGAGGCGCCCAGCCGGTAGACCCCGCAACGGGATCACGCGTTCAGAGCCTCGAGTTCGATTCGAACGAATGGGGCGTCACCTGCCGCGCCAGCTACGATGCCGATATGGGCCGCTTCAGCCTTCTCGGTGGTGTCTTTTTCGAAGACTTCAATTTTCAGGGCACCAGCCTCGGAAGCGCGGCCGTGCCGGCCGCAGCCGTCAACCCGGCGCTGCCGGCAACCGCGGCGCTGGTGATTCCCGTTTCGCTTTCCGTCGATGCGCGCGGCGATTACGAACCCGGCTATCGCATCGGCCTGGCCTACGAGAAGCCGGAAATCGCCCTTCGCGCGCAGATTCTCTATCGCTCCGAAGTGACGCATTCGAGCCCGGACGGCACGGGCTTCGCCACCATTACGGGCCCGGGACGCATCATCAGCGCATCGGGCGCAACGCTCGGCATCGTGCCGGAAGCGGTTCTGCCTACGCTGCCGGCCGGCGTTGCCTTCCTGAACGATGTCATCAGCCCGCAAAGCCTTTACGTGAACTTCCAGACGGGCATTGCCGAGGATACGCTTCTTCTGGCCAATTTCCGCTGGACGGATTGGAGCACCAATCGCGACGTTCTGGTGACGTACCAGTCAGCACTCGGCGCCCGCGAAAACAACAGCCCCTATTACTGGGACGATGGTTACTCCTTCCAGATTGGCCTGGGCCGCGCCTTCAACGAAGAGATTTCGGCGGCCGTCATGCTCGGCTACGACAGCGGCGTCTCGACCGGTGCTGAAACCACCTATACCGACCTCTACACGGTGTCAGGCGGCGTGTCGTTCAAGCAGAACTTCGGCGAAATCCGCGTGGGTGGCCTCGTCGGCTACTGGACCGATGGATCGCAGTCGGTGGACCGGGGCGCCATCTTCAACGCCGAGGTCGACAACGACTGGGTCTACGCCGCCTCCGCTTCGTTCAAGCTGAACTTCTGAGCACTGCAGTAAATCGTTGCTTTGTAAAGGATGTGTCGGTTTTGCCGGCGCATCCTTTTTGCTTTGTGCAAGCGCTTACGCTCGTAACGTTCCGTTTTCCATCTCGGGGCCAACCGCGCCCTTGTTGTGCGTCGGCAACACCATTGCAAAACAGCATCGGCTATAGATCGACACACTGGCAATGCCGCGCTGCTGCCATAAACGGACATCACTTCAAGGGCCGATACGGCAGTTTGAAGCGTCCGTGATGGAACCTGCTGCCGGCATCGATGGAACGGGTGGAGCACCGCGGTGAGGCATGTCCTGGGACGGGTAGTGGGTTGCTTGATGGTGCTGTCCGCCAGCGCCGCCGCCCCGATTCCCGCCAACGCGCAGGACACACCATTCGACGAGATCATCGGCATGTCGCCGGGAGAGGTCTTCGCCCTCGGCTTCAACGCGTATAAGCGCGGCGAAAAGGTGGAAGCCCTCGAGGTTCTTCGCTTCGCGGCCGATCAGGGGCATCCGGGTGCCCGCTGGAAACTCGGGCAGATGTATGCCGACGGCGACGGCGTACCCGAGGATGATTACCAGGCCTTCCAGATGTTCGAGCGGATCGTCCGCGACCAGGACGATGAAACCTCCGGGTCTACCGACGCCGCCTATGTGTCCAGCGCGGTGATCGCGCTGGCCGAGTATTTCCGCAAGGGCATACCCGGCACGCCGGTGCACGAGGATGCGGCGCAGGCGCGTGCCCTGTACAGCCATGCCGCTTCCTATTTCGGCGATGCGCGCGCGCAGTTCGAGCTTGGCCGGATGCTGTTGGCGGGCGAGGGCGGCAAGGCCAATCCGCGCCAGGCGGCACGGTGGCTCAAGCTGGCTTCGCACAAGGGCTTTCCGAGGGCCGAGGCGTTGCTTGGCTATCTCATCTTCGACGG
Source organism: Aureimonas altamirensis (assembly GCF_001463885.1). GTDB lineage: Bacteria > Pseudomonadota > Alphaproteobacteria > Rhizobiales > Rhizobiaceae > Aureimonas > Aureimonas altamirensis. The sequence goes on from NZ_BBWQ01000017.1 coordinate 54,514, forward strand.
CAAGGCCATTGCCGTCCGGCCAGAGCCGGTGCGCGGCCTTGCCATGCTGACGCGCGCCTTGCGCGACGCGGCCCCGGACGAGCGCAACTGGATCCAGCCTTTGCAGGAAGAGGCGTTCTCGCTCAGCAGCGAAGACGAACGGCGCACCGCGCTGGCCTACTCGCAATCCGAAGGCCCGTTGATCGACCTTCCGTAACGCCTCGTCAGTGAAACTCCGCCACCACGGGGACGTGGTCGGAGGGCTTTTCCCATCCGCGCACATGCGCATCGATTCCCACCGAGCGCAGCCGCGATGCCGCTTCCGGCGACAGAAGCAGATGGTCGATCCGGATGCCGTTGTTTTTCTGCCAGGCGCCGGCCTGATAATCCCAGAAGGTGAAAACCTCCTTCCGATCGGTCGTGGCGCGGACGGCATCGGTCATGCCGAGGTTGAGGAGGCGGCGGTAGGCAGCCCGGCTTTCCGGCTGGAAGAGGGCGTCATCCACCCATGCAGCCGGATTTTTGGCGTCTTTCGGCTCCGGGATGATGTTGTAGTCTCCGGCCATCACGAAGGGGATTTCCTCCTCCAGCCGCCGCGCGGCATGCGCCTCGAGCCGGTGCATCCAGGCCAGCTTGTAGTCGAACTTTTCCGTACCCATCGGGTTGCCATTCGGCAGATAGAGGCAGGAAACCCGGATGCGGTCCCCGTTCGACAGGGGAAACAGCCCTTCGATGAAGCGCGACTGCACATCGTCGTCATTGCCGGGCAGGCCGCGTTCGACGCCTATTTCGAGTGGCGCCTGACGCGACAGGAGCGCAACGCCGTTGAACCCCTTCTGCCCGTGGGTCTCGACGTGGTAGCCGAGCGCCTCGATCTCCTTGCGGGGAAACCCTTCGTCGACGCTCTTGATCTCCTGCAGGCAGGCGATGTCGGGCTTGCGCTCGCCTAGCCACGCCAGGAGCGCGTCGATCCGGGCCTTGACGCCGTTGATGTTCCACGTCGCGACAAGCGTCATATGGAAAAGCTCGTTCCGCAGCCGCAGGATGCAACGGCGTTCGGATTGCGGATCTGGAAGGATTGCCCCATCAGATCGTCCACGAAATCCACGACCGAGCCTTCCAAATAGGGAAGGGATATCTGGTCGATCAAAACGCGAGCGCCATCCCGCTCGATCACCAGATCGTCCGGCTCGCCCGCTTCGGTCAGATCGTACTTGTACGAAAAACCCGAGCAGCCGCCGCCCTCGACCGATATGCGCAGCGCGTTGGCGCCGCCGGCGGATCTGAGGATGTTGGAAATGCGCTTGATGGCGGCGTCCGAAACCTGAACCGTGGTGCCGTCGCTCATGGCCGTATCCGGGGAATCTGCCCCGGCCTCTTCTTGTTGGAACAACGCTCCTAAAGTATGGACGGCCCAGCGCCGGGTCAACGGCGCGCCGGTGGCGTATGCACCGCAACCGAAGGGGAACCGATGGCGCAGCATCTTGGGCACGGGTTCGGACGCGAGCCGCTGGCGTCCTTCGCCACGCACGCGGCCAGCTCTCGCGGGCGCCTTGTCGCAGAGGCCGCCAGCCCGACGCGCACGCCGTTTCAGCGCGATCGCGACCGTATCGTGCATTCCACCGCGTTCCGCCGCCTCAAGCACAAGACGCAGGTGTTCGTCTCGCACGAGGGAGACCATTTCCGCACCCGCCTGACGCATACGATCGAGGTTTCGCAGATCGCCCGGGCACTGGCCCGTGCGCTGCGGCTGGATGAGGACCTGACCGAGGCGCTGGCTCTTGCGCATGATTTCGGGCACACGCCGTTCGGCCATGCCGGGGAACGGGCGTTGGACCGGTGCATGGCCGGGGAAGGCGGATTCGACCACAATGCGCAGACATTGCGGATCGTGACCGCGCTGGAGCGCCATTATGCGGCCTTCGACGGGCTCAACCTGACATTCGAGACGCTCGAGGGGCTGGTCAAGCATAATGGCCCGCTGACCGGACCGCACTCCGGGGCCGGGCCGGTTGCGCCGCCCATCCTGCAGTTCGACGCGGTCTTTCCGCTGGATCTTGGCCGTTTCGCCAGCCTGGAGGCGCAGGCCGCCGCCATCTCGGACGATATCGCCTACAACACCCACGATCTGGACGATGGGTTGCGGGCCGGCCTGATTTCCCTTGATGACCTGGAAGAGCTGCCGCTGGCCGGCTCAATCCTTGCCGAGGTGCGGCAGGCCTGGCCGGATCTTTCAGCGGCGCGGATGGGCCACGAGATCATGCGGCGGCATATCACGCGCATGGTGGAGGACGTCCTGTCCGAGACGGTGTTGCGCCTGAGCCAGGACAAGATCGCCTCGCCCGACGACGTGCGGGACAATGCACGCGAAATCGTGGCCTTTTCCGAGGGCATGCGGCAGGCCGTCGATGAGACGCGGCGTTTCCTGTTTCGCAGGGTCTATCGCGATGAAACGGTGATGCGCGTCATGCGGCGTGCCGAAGGCGTGGTCGAACGGCTGTTCGCGGCCTATCTGGCCGCGCCGTACGAGATGGGGAAGGGATGGGCCGGCGAGGATGCCGCCGTGCACGGCACCGGCGCCCGAACCGTTGCCGATTATCTTGCCGGAATGACCGACACCTACGCGCTTGCGGAATACCGCCGTCTGTTTGACGAAACCGTCGATTTACGATAGGCGCGCCGGTCTGAACAGGCTGGGAACGTCATGAACGTCTTTACCGATTTCGAGGCGCGGGTGCGCAGTGCCGTCGCCTCCGTCAACGCATCCGCAGAGCTGTCGCAAGCGGAGCTGGCGCGCGTCACGGTAGAGCCCCCGCGCGATCCGAGCCATGGCGATCTGGCGACGAACGCCGCGATGGTGCTGGCCAAGCCGCTGGGGCGCAAGCCGCGCGAGCTGGCCGAGGAGCTGGCCGCGCAACTGCGCCCGGATGCCGATGTGGTGGCCGCCGAAGTTGCCGGCCCCGGCTTCATCAATCTGCGCCTGACGCCGGCCTACTGGCACCGCCATCTCGGGCAGCTTCTGGCACTCGGCGAGGATTACGGGCGCGGGGCGCCGACGGGGCGCCGCGTGAACGTGGAGTATGTGTCCGCCAACCCGACCGGCCCCCTGCATGTCGGCCATTGCCGTGGTGCGGTGGTGGGCGACGCCATCGCCAATATCGGCGCCTTCGCCGGCGACGAGGTGATCAAGGAATATTATATCAACGACGCGGGTGCGCAGATCGGCGTGCTGGCGCGGTCGGCCTATCTGCGCTACCGCGAGGCGCTGGGCGAGAGCATCGGGGAAATTCCGGCAGGGCTTTACCCGGGCGATTATCTGAAGGCCGTAGGCGTGGCGCTGGCGATCCGCTACCAGCGCACGCTTCTCGACATGCCCGAAGCCGAATGGCTGCCCATCGTATCGGACTATTCGATCGACGCGATGATGCTGACGATCCGCGATGATTTGAAGCTGCTCGGCATAGAGCATGACGTGTTCTTTTCAGAGCGTACGCTGCATGCGGACAATGGCGGGCGCATCGCCGCCGCCATCGAGGCCCTGCGCGAACGGGGCTTCGTCTACCAGGGTACGCTGCCGCCGCCGAAGGGGCAGACGCCGGAAGACTGGGAAGACCGCGAGCAGACCCTGTTCCGCTCGACCGAGGTTGGGGACGACATGGATCGTCCGCTGGTCAAGTCGGACGGCAGCTACACCTATTTCGCGGCCGACGTCGCCTACTTCGCCGACAAGTTCGCGCGCGGTTTCAACGAGATGGTCTATGTGCTGGGCGCCGACCATGGCGGCTACGTCAAGCGTCTGGAAGCGGTCGCCCGTGCCGTCTCAGGCGGCACCGCGAAGCTGGATGTGGTGCTGTGCCAGCTCGTCAAGCTGTTCCGCAACGGCGAGCCCGTCCGCATGTCGAAGCGCGCCGGCGATTTCGTGACCCTGGCCGACGTGGTGGCCGAGGTTGGGCGCGATCCCGTGCGCTTCATGATGCTGTTCCGCAAAAGCGACGCGCCGCTGGACTTCGACTTCCAGAAGGTGACCGAGCAATCGCGCGAGAATCCCGTATTCTATGTGCAGTATGCCTATGCGCGGACGGCCTCCATCATGCGGCAGGCCGAAGCGGAGGGAATCTCGGATATCAACTTCTCGTCGCTGGATGCCGAGACCATCTCGCGCCTGTCCGACGACAGCGAGCTGGCGCTGATCCGCAAGCTGGCCGAGTTTCCGCGCCTTGTTCGGCAGGCTGCGGAAGCCAAGGAGCCGCATCGCGTCGCATTCTACCTGTACGATGTCGCGCAGACGTTCCACAGCCAGTATAATCGCGGCAAGGATCAGCCGGATTTACGCTTTGTTAGGTCTGACGATCCGATATTGACCACAGCGCGTCTCGGGCTTGTACAGGCTGTTGCGCTCGTCATCGGCCGTGGGCTTGCGCTGGTCGGCGCATCCGCACCACGGGAAATGCGCTGACGAGCCATCATGTTTTCACCAAGATCATCCCCTAGCGCGTTGTATTGTTAGCGGAAGTTCCGCTTGCCACAGGCAGGCGGGCCGGGATGGGACCCCGCATCAAGGGCAAGGCCAGTAAGTGTGCCGGCTTGTGCCGCCACCCTGACCTGCCATGAGCGTGGCTCCTCTTCCCACCAGGGCATGGTAGGAGTCAGCGTGAGGGAACCGCCAGTTTCTCGCTTCATCAGTCGGGCGACCCCGCAGGCATCCGGCGACGCGCCGGCCGAGCCGCGCGCCGTTGTCGACCGCGCCCCGGTGCAGCGTGCCGCAGGTGCGCAGCAGCCGCGTGAGATGGATGCGGCCCTGTTCAACCTCAGCGAGCCGGCCCACCCGCGCGATGCTTCCCCGGCAGAGACCGCGTCTTTCGTTCCCGCCTCGCATGTTTCGGCCTATGCGCAGCAGCCCGAGCCAGCCCCGGTGCTGGACGATTTCGACAGGCTGATCGCCAGCGAGATGGCAGCCATGGGGGCGGGCGCTTCGCCTGCCCAGGGCGCATCCCCTGCCGCCTTCTCCGATTACGATATCGCCTTCACCCAAAACGATGCCGGCGCCGCCCATGACGAGGCGGCTTACGAACCGGACACGGCGGAAGATTACGGCCAGCATTACGACGACGCGGCGCAGGCGGGTGGCGCACTCG